>NZ_OZ035533.1:4001250-5335000 GCF_964033635.1 Chitinophaga sp. MM2321 | reverse complement strand
GACGGTGAGGTTTGGCACCTCGATGTCGGTTCGTCACATCCTGGGGCTGGAGAAGGTCCCAAGGGTTCGGCTGTTCGCCGATTAAAGTGGCACGTGAACTGGGTTCAGAACGTCGCAAGACAGTTCGGTCCCTATCTGTTGTGATCGTTAGTAAATTGAGAGGACATGACCTTAGTACGAGAGGACCGGGTCGTACGTACCGCTGGTGTATCTGTTGTGCCGCCAGGTGCAGTGCAGAGTAGCTATGTACGGACAGGATAAACGCTGAAAGCATCTAAGCGTGAAACCTGCTTCAAGATGAGTTTACTTTTAAGGGCCGTCGGAGACTACGACGTTGATAGGTTACAGGTGTAAGGGTGGTAACATCGCAGCCGAGTAATACTAATTGCCCGTAAGCTTTAATTTTTTTCTTTTATTACTTGCTGGTAACAGCAGTCTGTATATGACTTTCCCAATATGTTATTTTATTTATTGCCGGAGTACACGTGGCTGCAAAGTAACAGACTCAGATAGGTATAGCAAACTGATCTAACAGATCTAGTGACACTATAGCTACGGCAACCAAGTTCTTATGGTGGTTATGCCGAGGGTGTTCACCTCTTCCCATTCCGAACAGAGAAGTTAAGCCCCTCATGGCCGATGGTACTGCAATATCATGCGGGAGAGTAGGTAGCTGCCATATTTATTAAGAAAGCCTTAGTGTTTATTCACTAAGGCTTTCTTGTTTTTATACACATCCTGTTTCTAATAAACCGGATCTTTATTTCCTTATCCGTTTATCATCTCCCTAAAATAAAAAATCCGGGCTTTAATCCCGGATCTTCATCTCCCTAAAATATCAAAGGTCTTTTATTATCTGCTATTATCTCTTCCTGAAATTATCATACCAATGAGCAATATTTACAGATGCTCCCATGCCAAATGCTACCGGCTGGAAGTACTGATTAATATCTGATCCGTTATAGGTATTATCATTGAGCGGTACTGATACCAGTAACTGCATCTGGAACTTCACATATTTATATCCCACCCGGAAAGTAAAACCAGGTTCATAAAATGCGACCGGCTTATCGCTGATGCGCATAAAATTCTCTTTGCCTGTAGCATCATTTTCAAAAGCCTTTGAGCCAAGATAGGTATTGTAGAAATTCAGCAATGAAAAACGACTCGTAAATGCGGCCTCGAAAACGGGATGCACAAAGCCTATGCTGGGTTGTATGAAAACTTTCGAGAACTGGTTCTTTAACAGATAGTCGTTTACGTTAGTGCCTGTAGTACTGTTGCTTTGCGATGCCAACGTTTTAAAGTGACCTGCTCCAAAGCCGGCATACACATCAAACACCATTCTTTTTTTAGGATCGAGCGGTTTGAAAAAACCGACCGCGCCTTCTACCACACCGCCGCGGGTATTATTATCAACAAATACGTCGTTATCATTATTATTATCATCAGCAAATTTGAAGCGGTATACATATTGCCCGTTGGCCATAATGGCGATATTGTCTGTAATGGCAAATGCTGCCTGGAGATTGGTTGGAGAAATACTGCCTTTAAATTCGTGTTTCTCCTTCAATAATGGCGCATTAACTGTATTGGGAACATATATATGCTTATTACAGGAAGATATGGCTACTGCACCCGATAACAGGATACCGGCATAAAAGTGATGTTTCATAAAAATTGTAGGTTAATTCATAATAATGCTATGGTACATACGAAAAGAACAGCCATTACAGTTTTTTTACCGTGGTGGATTCCCGCTGGATCAATTCAACCGGAAATATGAAGTTTTTAGTCACTTTAATCCCTTCTTCCTGGTTGATGAGCTGTACGATCGTTTCTACGGCTTTCTGGCCCATATTATAGCCCGATTGCTCAATAGTGGTCAGGGTAGGCGTAATGATGCGGGAAGAGAGGTCATTTGAATATCCTACCACCTTAATTTGTTCCGGTACTGCCACATTCCTTTTCCTGGCTTCCTGGATAAAGGCTACTGCAGAACTGTCATTGGCGGTAAACATACCATCCGGAAGTTCTCCTTTGTCAAATACTTCCCGTGCTGCCTGCGAGGCCGCATCCATGGTAAGATTATGGATGTAGACCAGCTGCTCATCGTAAGGAATGTCGTATTTCGCCAATGCTTCCTTGTAACCTGCAAGTCTTTGCTGGTAAAGGTTACACGTTAATAATCCGGAGAAATGCGCAATACGTTTGCAGCCTTGCCGGATCAGGTGTTCTGTAGCGAGAAATCCGCCCCTGAAATCATCACCGGTGATGGTATAACCCTGGAAATCGTTGGGAACGCGATCATAAAACACCAGGGGAATATTGTTTTTTATAAACGGGCTGAAGTGATCGAAATTGGTGGTAAACATGGAAGCTACTGCCAGCAGGCCGTCTACACGCAAGGAGTAGAAGGTATGTACCAGTTCTTTTTCCATGGCTACGGTTTCATCTGTCTGGCCAATGACGATGCTGAAGCCGTACTTATGTGCTTCATGCTGAATGCCGCTGATAGCCGTACTCTGAAAGTACATGGAAGTGCGGGGTACGATCAGGCCAATGATGTTTGAACGTTTCTTGCGCAGGCTGGAGGCAATCCAGTTAGGAACATAGCCCATTTCTGTGGCGGCATGCTGTACTTTTACCCGCGTTTCTTCATTGATAAGCGGATTATTCTGTAAAGCTCTTGATACCGTGGACGCAGACAGGTTTAGTTGTTGAGCAATATCGTATATCGTTATCTTGTTAGTACGCTCTTTCACTTTTGAGGCTGTGTTTTAGTCATGCAAATATATTAAGCAATTTCTGTAATAATACAGAATAAGATCCGGTTGACTGGAATGAAAACTCCCTTCCCGGAATAACCGGGAAGGGAGCGGATTTCTTCGTTTGTACTTATACGTTACTTCGGATCGAGTACCATCGTGATGCGTGCTATCATATCCTGGATATGATAGCGGGTCATGGTATCACCGCTACCTGCTGCTGCGCGCAGGTCTGCTCTTAATGCAGTGAGCTGCGCACGGCCGATACCGGCGGCATCTGACATGCTGGCATCGGTTTGCGAGGAACCGAATGACATCGAACCCGTGGGCGCCGGAGGGGCAACCAGTTTTGACAGGTTTTCCACATAAGTACGTTGCAGGTTTCTGCGATAAACATCTATGGGTTTGTGTGTATAAATTTCTGTGAAGATGCCCTTTTTCAGGTCACTCAGTAATTGATTGGCCTGGTAGGCATTGGCTGCGCCCAGTGCGGCTTCCCCGGCAATCAGTTTGTTGAGGGTTCTGACGCTCATGATCCTTTCCAGTATGGGTGTCTGGCGGGAGCTAATCAGGGTGATGCCATTCATCCCGATACGACTCAGCAGATCCTGGTTTATCAGCCATTTGGGTGTGGTAAACAGTTGCTGGTTGAGAAACTGAACGGCTTCTTTCTGTATGCTTTTCGGAACGTATTCATAAACAGCACCCGGCTGTTCTACGGTTTTAGGGGTTTCATAAATACCACCCACGTTTTTCGCCACATGACCCATATAGCGGCTGAATTGACCGGCCAGTTCCCCGTACAGTTCCGCAAGGTTGGCGTAACCTTCATTTTCTACCTTGGTCCATGCGAGGAGGTTAGGCATCATAAACTGCAGGTTTTTGATGCCGTAGCCACTGGCTTTCATGGCGTTGTCGCCCAGGTCTTCGTTTTGTGATCTTGGATCATCCGGATTCGTTTCTGTTCCGAACCAGTATTTTTTAAGCTTTAGTCTGCTTATCACCCATTTGTTCAGGATGGCTTGTTCGGCTTTGGCATCTTTAGCATCCGGGAGTAAGCTGTAGCCCCATTCAATCGCCCATTTATCGTAGAAGTTAATACGGGGATAAAGGTCGGCGCCGGTGATACCGTCACCTGGTTGCGCTACATAGTTGAAGCGGGCATAATCCATGATAGAAGCGGCATGGCCGTTGCTCTTCACCCATTCTTTATCGCGCAGTTTTTCAACCGGATAGGCAGAGCTGGAGCCGAAGTTATGGCGCAGACCGAGGGTATGACCTACTTCATGTGAAGACACAAAGCGGATCAGGTCGCCCATCAGCTCATCACTGAATTGCATATTGCGGGCCCGGGGATCGTTGGGAGCGGCCTGAATGAAGTACCAGTTGCGTAGTAAACGCATCACGTTGTGGTACCAGTTGATATGGCTTTCCAGGATTTCACCGGAGCGGGGATCATGGATATGAGGACCGCTGGCATTGGGTACTTCGGATGGTTTGTATACGATGGCAGAGAACCGGGCATCTTCAATAGACCAGGTAGAATCTTCTGCTTTGGTAGGCGCCATTTTTGCGATGATGGCATTTTTAAAACCGGCTTTTTCAAATGCCTGCTGCCAGTCGTTAACGCCCAGGATCAGGTACTGCCGCCATTTTTCGGGGGTGGCAGGATCGATATAAAACACGATAGGTTTTTTAGGTTCCACCAGTTCGCCGCGTTTATATTTTTCCATGTCTTCCGCTTTGGGTTCGAGGCGCCAGCGGGTGATCATCTGCAATTTTTTCACACCCTGGGGATCGGCGTCAAAGTCGGTTACGCCGGTGGTGAAGTAGCCTACGCGCGGATCGAAGTAGCGGGGTTCCATGGGTACTTTGGGCAGCAATACGATGGAGCTGTTGAGTTCTACAGTGGCGAATCCGCCGCCGGAAGGTGGTGCACCGGGCAGTGATTGTCCTGATTTGGTATATGTTTTAACTGTTTTAATTTCTGTATTCATCGGGTAGGATACTACATCGGAAATGTAGGATTTATCCGGTTGTACGGAGCCCAGTTTCATCATCATTTTTAATCCGCCGTCGAAGAAGAGGATATCATTATCGCCGCTGATGTATTCCGTAAGGTCTATGATGCTACCGGAGCTGTCTTTGGAGAATGCTTTAATATCGAAAGCAGCAACGATGGGTTGGAGATTAGAATTCATCACAGCGGTAAACATGGGCTGTGAGGAGTCCTTTGAAACGTCGGCGTAAGAGATGTTTTTCAGAAAGATGCGATCGTTGGGGCCTTTTTCAAAGCGGATTACATTTTCGCCGATGATATCACCGCTGAAGCCCATCATCCGTACACGCAGTCCTGCGGCTGATTTGGAGATGCGGTTCACTACCAGTACATCCCTGCTGAGGAGGGAATCATGTATTTCAAAGAAGTAGCGATCGTCCTGTTTGTAGATGTTGAATAAACCGGAATCAGCTTTCGCTTTATTGGTGATTACATCAGCAAATGGTTTAACGCCGGGCTTGGGTCCTGGTTTGATCATGGGAGGTTTACCGGTAGAATCTTTCGCAGCGGAGGTAGTAACAGGAGGGGTGCTGGAATTTTTTTTCCGTTGTGCATTGGCAGAATTGTAAACTGTTGAACTCAGGCATATTGCGGCTGCCATGGCTATCATCAGTTTATGAGGGATAGATTTGTGCATTGTTTCTTTTGACAGGTTTAGATAAGTTGCAGAATGTTTTTTTTGTAAACGCTTTGCAAGTAAGTATATAAAGTATTAACTTATCAGGAAAATCCATAGGCGTATTAATGGGTGTAGGAATGGAAAAATAGCGGGAGCGGGCTGGATGTGTGCGTTTAAACATTAATTGTGAAGACAACTTTTTATGTAAATATTAATTATTATAGTACATAATATATTTATATAGATAGAGAGAAGAGGGGGAGATAATATCCTCAACGGTATTGCGTTTGGTGTTAGGAGTAATAGAAAATATGGGATGAATGAATAGCTAAAAGCAATTAGCTTCGTCTCAAACTCTTGACTGGCGCGGAAATAAATAAGTTCTCAGATTTGTAAGATTTCTGTTGGAACATTTGAAAATTTTCTTAAATTGTGCGTCCAACTTTGAAAAAAATTAAACGCTTTCAATCTTTGGGACAGTAACAGTTAAAAGACGACTGAAATTTTGGTTATTTGCTGGTTTAAGTGTTTGCTCTATAAAAAACAAGCGGTTAAAAAGCCCTGTGAAGGGGCTTTTGTGTGTGAAGGTTAATTTTTGTGGGTTTTTTTGGGCTGCACTTGTTTTTTTGGGTCAACCTTATAACTTTGCGAATCACTGATTAAACAGTAAATTGAGTGCTGCGAGGCATTCCAGGGTAAAATTGTAATTAGTAACTTCTAACAAACAATAGTTTAATTTTTAACACTAAAATTTCAATCAACATGGCTGAGACTAAAACAACTGTGACTGCAGCTACAGCTAAGGCTTCTTCTCATCAACCTAAAAAGTCATCCAACCTGTTCGCAGGCTTGGCTGTACCGATCTGCTTAGTAGCAGGGTTTCTGTTTTTCTTTTTTGTATTAGGTAATCCAGCCAACTTCCAGGGTAATAATCCAGACGGGCATCCGATTGATTCTGGTATTGGAAAATGGTTAGGTACCATTTACAAGGGTGGTTTAGTAGTACCTGTTCTGATTTCTGTATTGCTGATCTGTCTGACTTTCGTAATTGAGCGTTTCCTTTACCTGGCAAAAGCAAAAGGTAAATTCAGCGGTTCTGAACTGGTACGTAAAGTACAGTATCACCTGGCAAACAAAAACGTTGACGCGGCTTTGGCTGAGTGTGACAAACAGAAAGGTTCTGTAGGAAATGTACTGAAAGCTGGTCTGAAAAAGTATAAGGAAATGATTTCCAATACTGAGTTGGATGTAGAGCAGAAAGTAGTTAGTATCAAGAACGAAATTGAAGAAACAACAGCACTGGAACTGCCAATGATGGAAAAGAACCTGGTATTCTTATCTACTATTGCATCAGTAGCAACCCTGTTGGGTCTGTTCGGAACAGTATTAGGTATGATCAAGGCGTTTGCGGCGATGTCTTCCGGTGGTGCACCAGATTCTGCACAGCTGGCGTTAGGTATCTCTGAAGCATTGATCAACACTGCACTGGGTATCGGTACATCTGCTATCGCTATCATCATGTACAACTACTTTACTACCAATATCGATAGCATCACTTATGCTATTGACGAATCTGGCTTTACTTTGACACAGAGCTTTGCTGCAAATCACAAATAGTTTTGTGGAATATCAGCGGTTTTGAATCTATTTAAAGTAAACCATAAAAAAGAGTAAAGATGCCAAAAGTTAAAATGCCAAGGAAAAGCACGCTAGTTGACATGACAGCAATGTGTGATGTGGCTTTTCTGCTATTAACTTTCTTTATGCTGGCAACTAAGTTCAAACCGGATGAACCGGTAACGGTAGTTACCCCGTCCTCTATTAACACGACCCTTTTGCCTGATTCTGATGTGTTGTTATTCACAGTAGATAAAGACGGAAGAGTGTTTTTCAGCATGGATGGCCAGCCTAAAAGAAAAAAGCTGATCGAAGATCTGAACACGCAGTATAAACTGGGACTGACTGACAAGGAAGTTAAAAACTTTGTAACAGGTGCCAGCGTTGGTACACCGATTAAAGATCTGAAGACTTACCTCTCTATGGGAGAGGCGGAGCGTAAAACAGCAGGTCTTGATAAAGGCATTCCTACGGATTCTGCGAATAACGAATTAGCCGCCTGGATTGAGTATGGTATGGCAGCACAAGGTGGCAACTTCAATAAACTGAAGTATTGTATCAAGGCTGACAACGCTACTCCTTATCCTAAGATCAAGGAGATTCTGGATACTTTCAAAAAGAAGCATATTCAGAAACTGAACCTGGTGACTAATCTGAAGGCAGCGCCTCCGGGTACGGCAGCGTACGAAGAGGAACATGCTCCGGCGAAGAAGTAAACGGTGGCAATTGCTTCCTGACGTGGAAGGCCGCTGATTTAAGAACTAAAAAAAATTGGCTACTATGGCAGAAATGGATACCAGTAGTAGTGGTGGGAAAGGGAAACACGGAGGTACGAAATCGAAGAAACATTCTACCCGTGTGGATATGACGCCCATGGTGGATTTAGGTTTTCTGTTGATCACCTTCTTCATGCTTACCACTACCATGTCCAAGCCCAAAACAATGGACTTGATCATGCCAAAAGATACCGAGAATGAGAAGGAGCAGAACAAAGTAAAAGAAAGTACTGCTTTGACCATTTTACTCGGAAAAGACAATCGAGTGTATTATTACGCAGGTTTAGCACAAGACCCGAATGCATCTGCAGATCCGGACTTCTTTAAAGCAACCAGTTTTGCCGCCAAAGGAGGTATCAGAGATGAGATCATCAAAAAGCGGGACGAAGTAGCCAAACTGAGGAATGCAAAAGGCGAACCCGAAGACGTGGTTGTGATTATAAAAGCGGATAACGACGCTACTTATATGAACTTTGTGGATATTCTGGACGAAATGGCTATCAACCGTATCCAACGTTACGCTACTGTTGATATCAGCGATCAGGATAAAACCTGGATTAAGCAGACAGAAACTGCTAATAGTGCTAAATAGTCTTGTGGAATTAATTAATTTTTTGCATCCATCATAAAACATTAACAATGGATTCAGCTAAAGTCTTAAAGTCCGATTTTCTGGATATCCTGTTTGACAACAGGAATAAGGAATATGGGGCTTATGAACTGAGGAAGCATTATGATAAACGTGTGCGGAACGCCATTTTAGGCACTGTATCCCTGTTTCTCGTCTTCTTCGCGACATACCTCATAGCGAACTGGGTAAAAGCCTCAGAGGGAGATAATCTCAAAAAGCCTGTTATCCAGGAAATCAAGATGGAGGATGTGAAGTTACCGGATGATCCGAAGACTCCACCACCACCTCCACCACCGCCGGCACCGCCGCCGCCGGTAAAACCGTCAGTACAGTTCACTCCTCCGGTGATCAAAAAGGATAATGAAGTACCACCGGAAGAAGAACCTCCAAAACACGAGGATATCAAAGACAAATCCATCAGCACCAAAACTGTGGAAGGTGATCCGAACGGTATCGACGCCGGATTGCTGGAAGACAGTAAAGGTACGGGTGTGGTAGAAGCTCCTCCTGCTCCTGCAAAAGAAGAAATTTTCACTTTCGTAGAGCAGCCTCCTACCTTCCCAGGTGGTGAGGAAGCACTTGCCAAGTATCTGAGCAAAAACATCCGTTATCCACGCGTAGCGCAGGAAAATGGTATCTCCGGTACTGTGTTTGTACAGTTTGTGGTAGATTCTGAAGGAAACATTAAAGATGTGAAAACAGTAGGCGCCGCAAAAGGTGGTGGCCTGGAAGAAGAAGCTGTGCGTGTGGTGAAAACCATGCCTAAATGGAAAGCTGGTAAACAAAATGGTCGCCAGGTTTCTGTACAGTTTAACTTACCGATCCGCTTTACTTTGCAAGAGTAGTACTGTATTTAACTTTATATTCAAAGCCCCGTCTCAACGAAAGTTAAGACGGGGCTTTTGATTTATTGGTGATCGGGCGGATAGTGCGTAAATTTGTGCCCTTTGGAATATAAACTAACAAACAGGTATGCTGGGAAAATTAACAGGATTTGATGATACCATCGTAGCACCGGCTACTGCAGCAGGTGTAGGCGCTATTGCCGTGATCAGGCTGAGTGGCAACCGCGCCTATGATATCTGTAATGCCTTATTCCCCGCAAAGGACCTGCAGCGGCAAGCCAGTCATACCCTTCATTTTGGTAGCATCGTAGCGGCCGGGAAACTCATTGACGAAGTGGTGGTAAGCCTGTATAAAGGCCCCCGTTCCTATACCGGTGAAGACGTGATCGAGATCTCCTGTCATGGCTCCCCCTATATCCAGCAACAAATCATTGACGCCACCATACAGGCCGGCGCCCGTTTGGCCAAACCGGGAGAATTCACCCAGCGCGCCTTCCTGAACGGGAAACTGGACCTTACCCAGGCCGAATCAGTAGCTGACCTGATAGCCAGCAACTCCGCCGCTTCACATCAGACCGCTATGCAACAAATGCGTGGTGGCTTCTCCAAAGAACTCCATGCCCTGCGGGAGCAGCTGATCACCTTTTCCGCCCTGATAGAGCTGGAGTTGGACTTCAGCCAGGAAGATGTGGAATTTGCCGATAGAACCCGCTTATATGCCCTTGTAACCAATGCCACCGGTGTGCTCCAACACCTGATAGATTCTTTCCGCATGGGGAACGTCATCAAAAACGGAGTTAACACCGCCATCGTAGGTAAGCCCAACGCCGGGAAATCTACGCTACTGAATACCCTGCTCAACGAAAACCGGGCTATCGTCAGCGAGATCGCCGGCACTACCCGCGATACCATCGAAGAGATCCTGAATATAGAAGGCATTCTCTTCCGCCTTATTGATACTGCCGGCATCCGCGAAAGCCTGGACAGCATAGAAAGTATCGGGGTACAGAGAACAATGGAGAAGATTAAAGAAGCCGGCGTTGTTGTATATCTTTTTGATGTGAACGAACTAACTGCTACGGATATACGTAATCAGGTGGCCGCGTTTAAAGCAGATAATATAAATTATTTGCTCGTCGGCAACAAAACAGATATACTTGGCGAAACTACTGTTGAGATAAAGTTTGCCGGCATCACAGACATGCTCTTTATCTCTGCAAAAAATCATGCCCACATCCAGGACCTCAAAGATGCACTTGTACACAAAGTGTTGTCAGGAGATATCAATACAGAAGATACCATCATCACCAATGCACGTCATCATACCGCTTTACAGGAAGTACTGAAATCACTACACGACGTGAAACAAGGCATGGACAACGGCTTGCCGGGAGATCTGCTGGCACTGGACATACGCAGGTGTTTGCACTATCTCGGGGAGATAACTGGTGAAGTAACGAATGAAGATAGACTGGATTATATTTTTAGTAAGTTTTGTATTGGGAAGTAATAAGAGTTTACTCATATGAATAACTAATTTGTTACTCACTGAATATTCAATTTATGGCAAATACCCTGCTGCCGCCAGCGCCAGCCGCCAATGGCTCGCAATGATCAAACGCCCCGCTGTGTTTTCGTGTATACGATCTTTTTCCGGCACTTCGTATTCCGCTTTCAGATTACCTGCTTTATCCATAAGCATAATTGTATGCCCGTTAAATCTATGATCCACTCCGGTAATTGCATGTGGACCTTTCCCCATAATAGCATTGTTCATAGCCATCCATTTTTTATAGGATACCATTGCATTTTCTTTGTAGATATTAATTAATCTTTGCTTGCAGGGCGTCATGGTGGCGAGCAACAGTTTTGCACCGGTTTTTTTGGTTAAGTTAATGGTGTCAATTAATTTTTGATACCGGTCAAGAGTGGCATCAAGTGCATCAGTAGGTTTTAAGTCGTTCAGTCCTATTTCAATAATGATCCAATCGGCCTGGTCCTTGTCCTGGTAGGCTTTCCAGGCATTTAGCTGTTGATAAATAGTATGACCAGGTACGGCGAGAGAGTGACAGGAATATCCCTTTGCTATTTCTTCATCGGTAAATAAAAGCGAAGCTACGGCAGCGCCACCAAGATAAGCAGCTACGGTGCTGTTACCGATACAGATTCCTTTTGTTGACGTAATGACGGACCTGGTAACCAGGGCTTCCTGTGTATTATGCAGCTGCGGAGTGGCGCATTGTATGAAAACCAAACAAACTAAAACTGAAAGAAAAATAAATCCTTTATTCATGACTGACAATTATTACAAGATAGAATTTAAAACAAAAACATGTTAATTGTCTTGGTATTTTAAATAAGATGCTGCCCTGTTCACCAGTTTTCAGGAAGCTACTGCAGGACAGTACAGCATGGGATTATCCTTCTCTTGCTTTATCTTAATTTTTCAACCGAAATTTTTTCTTGTCATGTAATGTGCCGTTTTTAAGGGAGACAAGAAATATATGATAAGCACATGGACAGTTGTTGCTTACCGATACAGCTATATTAATTGATTAGAAATTCCACATGTCTTCAGCATGAATGAGCCAATAGATGACATAGCCCTCCTGGCGGAATTGCAATCTGGCAATGCCAAAAGTGCCTATGAGCAGATTTTTAAAAAATACTACAAGCTCTTGTATGTAAAAGCATATTATATGCTGGGCGATGAGATGGAGGCGGAAGACCTGGTACAGGGGCTGTTGGGTAAGATATGGGAAAACCAGCTGTATCATTCAGTAAATACTTCGCTGAAGGCATACCTTTACAAGGCCGTTAATAATAAATGCCTGGATCTGATCGAGAAGAAAAAGAATGAACAAAAACAGTTAAATGAATACCGGATTACGCTGAACCATGCACCTGTATTGGAAGAAGCATATATGGTACCGGATAATGGCATGTCCTGGCAGGATATGAAACAGGATTTTGACGCTGCGCTCAGTGAGTTGCCCCCACAGCGGATGGAAGCTTTTAACCTTGTATTTTTACAGGAGAAAAAATACAGGGAGGCAGCTGAAAAAATGGGGATCAGTATTAATTCAGTAAAAACACATTTAAGAATAGCAGTACGTACCTTGCGTCAGCGGTTACTACATCTAAAATGATCTTTTCACCTCATATGGAATACAACAAAGAACATATTGACCGGCTAATGATGGAGAAACTGGTAGGAACCATTTCCGGGGAGGAAGATCTGTATCTGGAAGAGCTGATCAGAAAAGATGAGGGGGTACGTGACTTATGGGAGAACATTGTTTCCAGGATGGATACCCCTGAATCCAGTGTGGTCTTACAACAGATAGATGAGGAAAAGGCATGGCAAAAATGGGATAAGAAATATGGCGGGATAGCTGCTACCCCTTTGCGCCGTATAACCATATACGGATCGCTGATAGCGGCTTCTGTACTCTTGTTGCTGACAGTAGGACTGCATTTTTTCCGGCAGCAACACCCGGCAGCGGCGCCACTGTCAGTTAACCGGGTTGCAGATACAGCCGCCGTTAAACTGACTTTGGGGAATGGAAAAGAAGTGGCTCTCTCTGGAAGGGCTAATCAGCAATTGCAGGTGGGGAGTCTTCAGTTAAATATCGCGCAGCAAAAATTTAGTTTCAATAGCAGTGATCCGCTTAGCACGGAAATGAATACACTAACAGTTCCTGCCGGTTATGATTATCGTATTGAGCTGGCAGATGGTACGGAGGTATGGTTGAATGCTGTATCCAATCTTCGTTTCCCTTCCGCATTCCCGAAAAAGCAACGGGAAGTATACCTGGATGGGGAAGCATATTTTAAGATAGCGGCAAATGCAGAAAGCCCTTTCATTGTACATACGGCCCAATTGACTATCAAGGTGCTGGGAACGGAGTTTAATGTGAATGCGTATGAAGATGGTCCGGTGAAAACTTCTTTGGTAAAAGGAAGTGTGGCAGTAAGTACAAAAGATGACCGGCCGGTAATAATAAGACCCGGTTACCAGGGCATTGCCTTGCCTGCCGGCAACATCACAGTGGATAAATTTGATGAAAGAACTGAGCTTTCATGGATGCAGGGGCACTATTATTTCAAGAAAAGAACTATCCGTGAAATTGCCATAACCATACAACGCTGGTATAATATACAGGTGGTATTTGACAATCCTGCTGCCGCCAACCTGCAACTGAGCGGCTTATTGCGCCGTAATAGCCCGGTAACGGATTTTCTGGATAACCTCAGAACCACCGCTGATATTGATTATTATTTTAAAGATGGCGTCCTGCATCTTAAATAGTGGGTGGTCATTCACCTTCCTGCCAAAAAAACTTTTAAAAAGTACGCCCGGCAATTCACCCGTTTTTACATCCACCCGTCTTTTAATGTGAACATCAGTTAATAAACAATTATAAACCACGGTATGAAAAAAAGTATAAAAGCCAAAAGCTTTTGTATGGGGAACTTTTGTGTAAAGCTACTCAGGCAAATGCTGATGATACAATGCTGCTTGTTTATCAGTCAGGTTTTAATGGCGCAGGTAGAAAAGATACCTGTAGTTACTATACAGGGAGATAAAATACCTGTATCAAAAGTATTCACAGCCATAGAACAGCAAACCGGATTGACCGTTTTCTACAGCCACAACTTATTAAAAGATGATGCCCCGGTTAGCCTGGATATGCACCAGGCCAGCGTGTCAGAGGTGCTGAACCACGTCTTGAAAGGTACAGGCATTACCTACACGATCAGCAAGGAAGTAATCCTGCTGAAAAAGAGAGGCAATACTACTTCGCAGGAAAGAACCGCCAGACCACCCGGAGAAATAACCGGCAGCGTAACGGATGAAAAAGCAAATCCTTTACCTGGGGTAAGTATTGCCGTTAAAGGCACTAGGAAAGGCGCTGCAACAGATACGGACGGACGTTTCCGTGTATCTGCAAACACAGGTGATACGCTTGTATTTTCTTTCATGGGCTACGTATCCCGGGAAATACCGGTAGCAAAGGATGTGGTCTTTGACATCATATTAAAACAAGATGCCGCCAACCTGGGAGAAGTGGTGGTAGTGGCTTTCGGCACGCAAAAGAAAGCGACGATTACAGGAGCCATTTCTTCTATACAAACAAAAGAAATAAAACAAAGTCCCGCAGCCAACCTGGCCGTTACACTGGCGGGCCGTTTGCCGGGCCTTACCGCGATACAAACCTCCGGAGAGCCTGGCAGGGATGCTGTTAATCTCTTCCTGCGTGGTCAGGGCACTATTAACGGACAAAACCCACTCATCCTGGTAGATGGCGTGGAGCGGGAACTGACCTATATCGATCCCAATGAAGTGGATAATGTTACAATCTTAAAAGATGCCTCTTCCACCGCCATGTTTGGGGTAAGAGGTGCCAACGGCGTAATACTCATCACCACTCGCAGGGGCCGGTCAGAGAAGCCGGAGATCAGCTTCTCGGCTGAAACAGGGCAGCAGGGATTTACCCGCACGCCCTCACAGGTAAGCGCCTACGATTTTGCAACATTGAGGAACCAGGCCGGCGTAAATGATGGACTAGGCCCCAATTTTTTTTACTCCGATGCCGCCCTGGAACATTATAAACTGCAGGATGACCCCGTGCATTATCCGAATAATAACTGGTCCAAATTACTGTTGAATGACTACGTCACTCAAAACAGGTATAACCTTAACCTGTCTGGTGGTGGAAATTTTGTGCGGTATTTTGTGAATGCCGGTTATCTGCAACAGGGTGGACAATGGAAAGTATCGGAGAAGAAAGATTATGATCCTTCTGCATTCCTAAAACGATATAACTTTCGGTCAAATATTGATGCTACATTAAATAAAGCCAAAACATTAACGGCATTTCTGAACGTAGCCGGTTACCTGGAAAAAGTAAACTCCCCGGCTACCAGTGTATCCGGTGTGAATGCCAATTATACCGACAGAAGTGTACTGCTGGCAGCTATTTGGAACACTTCACCGTTGCAGGCCGGCCCTCTGACACCAGATGGTCAGATCCTTACCGGTGGTGGTCAGATCTATCCCGCTTATGCGGAGATCAACCGTACCGGTTATCTGCAGGAAACAAGGAGTAATATCATGGCCTCCTTTGGTATGCAGCAGGACCTGAAAGTTATTACGCCGGGATTATCTGTAAAATTCATGATGTCTTTCGACAGCCGTACGGTATATTCATTACTGGCAAACCGTGATTACCAGCGATGGGAACAGGTTACACAGGGAGATACCATCGCCTATCGGCGATTCAATGAAAAGGAAAATACCAACCTCGTTACTTCTACCGCCAGCCGTTTTGAGTCCTATACCAACTCGCAACTTTTCATCAACTACAACCGCACCTTCGGCACTAAACATACATTTACAGGATTACTGCTGGCACAGCAGGACCAACGTATACGCCCCAACGACAGGCTTCCCTATAACCTGAGAGGGGTTGCAGGACGTGCTACCTATGCTTATGATAATAAATATTTTGCGGAGATAAATGCCGGTTACAACGGCTCCGAGCAATTTGCCAAAGGACACCGGTATGGGTTCTTTCCATCCTTTTCAGCCGGCTGGCTGATATCTGATGAGCTTTTCCTGCAAGGTAACAAGGTACTCAGCCTGCTGAAATTAAGAGGCTCTTACGGATTGGTAGGTAACGACCGGCTGGGAGGCAGGAGATTCCTGTACCTGGATAATGTGCAGATAGGCGGTGGTGGTTACAGTGGTAACGTAGGGAAAGGACAAACCGTTAATGAAAATTCATTGGGCAACCCCGATCTCAGATGGGAGATATCAAAGAAAACAAACGTAGGTATGGAACTGGGATTATTTAACCAGTTTGTACTCACTGTAGATGTATACCGGGAGAGCAGAAACGATATGATGATCAACCGGCAGACAGTACCGATGGTGAACGGTTTCCCGGGTGCGCTGCCTCCCGTGAACCTTGGCCGGATGAAGAACCATGGCTATGAGATAGAACTGAATTATAACAAGACTATTAACAAGGACCTTTTTGTATTGGCGAAACTGAATTTCAACCATGCGATAAACAAAGTAGAGTTTATGGATGAAGCAAGACGCACAGATGATTATGCGTATCCATACCGGCAAACAGGTTATGCATATGGTCAGTTTTTTGGAATGATAACAGATGGTTACTGGGGCAGCCAGGAAGAGATTACAAAGTCGGAACTTACTTTTGTAGGAACACAACCCCGGCCCGGCGACCTGAAATTTAAAGATGCTAACGGCGATAAGATCGTTGACGAACGTGATCAGGCTCCCATTGGATTTACCAGCGTTCCGCAATATACTTTTGGCAGTGCATTTAATGTGAGCTATAAAAACTTTGATGTCTCTGTCCTCTTTCAGGGAGTTTCCAGGGTATCTAATTTGTTTGCAAATGTTGGTGTATATGAAAACAGTGGTACCCTGACATCCTACCGGAGCAGGATGTTCAATGCATGGACGGAAGAACGCGCAGCAGCAGGATTGCCTATTGACTTCCCTGCATTGTCTACTTCCATTTCTTACAGTGAATCAACCGTTAATTCCTTCTTTGTGGAGAATACCACTTATGTCCGGCTGAAAAATGTTGAGCTGGGTTACACTTTGCCGGTACGCTGGAGCAATAAAATAGGTTCGCAGCGAATACGCTTTTATGCCAATGGACTGAACCTCTACACCTGGACTAAAATGAGAAACGGGGACTTTGATCCTGAAGTATCCAGTCCGCTCAGCTATCCAATTATTAAGACATTCAATTTTGGTGTGAACGTAGTTTTTTAATATTTAAGGCAATTTATTATGATCAAGAAAATATTTATCATCTCATTCATTATAATTATCGCCGGAGGCTGCGGGAAAGATCCCCTGGATATAACACCTGATGGCAGAACTACGCTGAAAGATGTTTTCAGTGACAATGATCAGACCGGCGCCTATCTCAATTCCTGCTACGCTTTTTTACAGAAATACGGCATACGCTATTTCCACTTTATGTTCCTGGCGGCGCTCTCTGATGAGGCGCATGATAGTGATGATCCAACTGAAAACCTGACAGCTACGGCCTGGTACAAAGGAACATTGACCCCAAGCAATAATCCACTGGGCAATAACCGTGGAGATGACAATGGTAATTATTACGGTACTGCATGGCAGGGCATCAGAAAGTGCAATGTATTCCTCGCTAATATAGATAATGCAAAGGTTACGAATCCGGCAGATGCCGCCAGGTGGAAGGCCGAAGCTAAAGTACTGCGCGCCTATTATTACTGGGAGCTGATTAAAATGTATGGTGGAATGCCGGTTGTAGATAAACCATTTGACCTTACAGCAGATTTTGTAAACCTGAAACGCGATGCATTCAATGATTGTGTACAGTTTATTGTAAAGGACTGCAAGGAAGCGATTGCCGAACCGCAATTGCCCTGGAGAATAACCACCGGCGAAACAGACAGGAGTCGTTTTACAAAAGCAGTAGCTTATGCTATCATGTCTGAAGCAACATTATTTAATGCCAGTCCTTTATGGAACCCTGATAATAATGTTGAAAAATGGCAACAGGCGGCAACGCTCTCCAAAGAAGCACTTGACGCGCTCACCGGCAACGGGTTTATGCTGGCAAGTGATTATCGGAACTACTTCCTCACTACACCTGATCTGGGCGCCAATCCTGCTGATAAAGAAACGATCCTGCAACTGAAAAACTCGGATGTAATGGATGCCCTGACCAATTTCAATGGGATCCCGTCCATTTCGCCGTACAAAGGAGGTTCCACTCCTTCGCAGGAACTGGTAGATGCTTATGAAATGAAGAACGGGCAGCCACCCATTACCGGCTATGCGGATGCAGATCATTTGCATCCGGTAATCAATACGGCTTCGGGATATGATGAAACCGATCCCTATGTGAACAGGGATCCACGCTTTTATGCCACCGTGTTCTATAACAATGCTTATTATGGTACGATTAACGGTGTTCCTCATTACATAGAATCCCATGTAGACGGCACTGACGGTATACGGAACAATGACCGGAAACATACCCACAACGGTTATTATCTACATAAATTTATTGATGCTTCTTTGCGGAATGATCAGGGAAGCAGTGCCAAATGGAGAAGGTACCGGTTGGCAGAAATTTATCTCAATTATGCAGAAGCGTTAAATGAAGCCTATGGCACTACCCCCGAAGCCTATGATGCTGTTAATGCAATACGATCAAGGCCCAGCGTAAGTATGCCACCACTTAGCGGATTGACGAAAGAGCAATTCCGGCAACGCGTGCGGAATGAACGCCGGGTAGAACTCGCGTTTGAAGAGAACCGTTTCTGGGATGTACGCCGCTGGAAAATTCTGGATCAGACAGACAAGCTCACAACAGGTATGCAATGGACCAAAGTAGCGGCCAATTCATTTGCCGGTAAACGGATTGTTGTAGACAGGCGGCAGTCATGGGCTGAAAAGTTTCATGTCTTCCCTATCCCTTCAACCGAAATAATTACCATGCCTTTGTTTGTACAAAATCCAGGGTGGTAAGAGCAACACGTATTTCCGGTATGTGCATACCGGGATCATCTAAATACAAATAGCATTTATGTTCAGATCGATAATTGGCCTGATAGCGGCTGTCTGTTGTTATATGGTGACTTGGGCGCAGCAGCAGCAGGGCCATTTTTTCAGCGCACCTGCCCGGCAACCAGCGTATACTATTGTAGAAGGGAAAGGCATTTATGAAGGCAGCTGGAAGGGGCGTAAATATGAAGTATGGCCGGCTGCCGGCGCCATGTGGTGGCAGACATACCTGGAGGTGCATCAGGCCCGGGATTTGTCCCGCAGTGGCCCCTGGCACTTTAACTGGGTGGTGCGAAGGAATCCCGCCTGGTTTGTAAGCGGCGACCTTCCCAGGTTTTCGCTTGTGCAAACAGATCGCATCCCCGAACTGAACCCACATTTTAATATGCTGGGAGATGTAAGGATCAGCTATACCGTAGCCGGGAAAAGTTACTGGCTGGATGAGCAGGGAGAAACCACCGTACGGTTTTATCCCTGGGGCACAGTGCATAAAGTAACAATTGCGGAAAGTGGATTGACGGTTGAAGTGGAAGGGCTCCTTGTTGAAAATAACGCTATAGCCGTTACCGTTACTACTACTGCATCCAAACAGTTACCGGCAGATGCACAAATAGCCATTACAGTAGGAGGCGCAGACCTGAAATTTATTAATTTCTTTCCCGAATATTTTACGATTGCACCAGGTGAAGAAGAGAATGATATACTTCGATTGCATGGAAAGAGCGCCTATCTGAAAGACCCTGCGGTTAAATACGGTGCTGTTGCAACATGTGATGGCAACAATCATTTGCGCATCATAAAAAATACGGCGGATATAAAACAGCGCGCGGTTTTTAGTAAAGAGCTTCTTCCCGGAACATCAACCATGCGGTTATTGTTGCGTAAAGGTGAAGAAGGAGAAGGGAAAAGTGCGGATGCAAAAGTAACCGATCCACTTATTACCGCAGCGAAACAATATTACAATGACTTGTTGGATGACTACGAGATCCAAACACCGGATAGCGTATTGAACGCCGGTTTCTATGCATCTATCCTGAACATGGATTATACTTATGCTGCACCGGGCTGGCTGGAAGGCATTCATGAATGGAATTCCTATTTTTCCAATAACTACCACATATCGGCGGCTATCAGCCTTGGACAGATGGAGCGTGCAAAAGAGGCGGTCCTTTATTTTGGTGACCGGGAAGAAGGCCCCGGCTATGTATTCAATGCAGACGGAACACGTAATAAGGATACAGAAACGCGGTCGGAAGAAGGGTTACCATATTATATTCTGCAACTGTGGCAATACTGGAAAGCAACAGGCGACAACGCAACCCTGGCAAAGGTTTGGGAAGGTACCCGTCGCAATTTTGAAACGATGGCCCAGGTCAGAGACCCGGAAGGCAACGGATTATTGAACTGGCATTACGGTTGTAATGCTTTCCTGTACCAGGCAGATCACCTGCAGCTGATAGGTGAAGCGGCTTCGCCCAGTTTGATGTTTTGCGGTTTGCTCACCATGATGAAAGAGATGGCGTTACAACAGCAGGATACCGCCCGTGCAAACATCTGGACAAAACAACTGGAACATGCACGCAGTGAAATAATAAGGCGCTTGTGGATACCCGCAGAGGGCCGGTTTGCGGCGTCAGTTACACCAGACGGATTGGTACAGCAAGCCAGTTATTATACTGATTTTGTATTCGCACAACTTTATGCAGGAACACCTGCGGAATACAACTGGTTGTCTTTATTGGCATGCGACCAACGTCTTTGGATAAACGATCACCTGATGAGAGCGGGGAATTACAAACCGGATCTCTTTGGCAATAACGCTGTGAAGCCCACGCAGATGGCGGAAGCTGCTGCTGCTTATTTCAGCGCAGGACGCTTACAAAAAGGATGGGCGCTGCTACATGGTACTGCGTTGGGAGCTACTATACTGACAGATTCCCCCGGCAGCTTTCCGGAATTTAATTCAAACACAGGCTGGGGATTACCCGATTATGCATTCAGCAACCCCGCTGCCATGTACGCCAGGGCATTGATCAGCGACCTTTTTGGGTTGCAACGGCAACCAATGGATAAGCCTTTACACTGGCGGCCGGCTATCCCGGCAACATGGGATAACGCCAGCCTGCGTGTAAAAGATATTGTGATGTCCGTTGCTTCAAAAGGACAGCGCCGCATGTATGAATTGAAATGTTCGCAACCACAGGGCCTTGTTTGTAACATACCATTGGAAGGTAAGGTGGTACACAGCGTAATGGCCGGCGGCAAAGGGATCGCTTACCGTATTATCTCTGGTACCATTGGTGGAGAAGTGGAAATAATATTGCCACCTGCTACGCAGCATACCTTTACAATTCAGTTTAAAAAGGAAAGCAGCTGGCAGCCCCCCACACAAGTAGCCGGCGACCGCGTTTCCTGGACGCTGCCCGGCGATGGCTACAGTATAAAAGACCCCCAACGGGTTTTTAGTTCTTTTCGCATAGATGGTAGACAGTTCAGCGGCATACCTGCCAAACACAGTGGCAGGAAGGTGTTCTTCCTGGCCGGTAATAATGGATTAACCCCCTGTGAACTCGATTTTGGCAATAACGTACAACAGCCTGCAGAACGGATTACATTGAAAGGTATCCGGGAAAATATCTCCCTGGATAAACAATTCAACAGTGATTTTATTCTTGGTAAGAATTTCTGGCGGCTGGGACAACATACATTTGATTTCTCCGGTATGTTGAAAGATACAACCAACAATAACGGACAATTGACCGTAGGTGATTTCCGCTTCCGGGTAAAGACCAACGGGCAGAACATGCTGGTACTGGAAGTGGGCGCTTCAGATGGTTACACCAATAAACTGATACTCTCTGCACGGCCGGAAAGAACCACATTTAATGTCAGTAAAAAAATAGCAGGGCTGGAATTTCTTGTAGCAGCCGAATGCCAGGTAAGACTGACAGATATGCCAATAGGTGTGGTAGCACTACACTATAAGGATGGTTTTACAGAAAATGTTCCACTCATTTACGGTGACAATATTGACTGTATGATGCTGCCTTTTGCAAAGCATGTAACGATTCGCAAACTGGAATTTGCAAAACATGTGGCAGCATTTGCTATAAAAGCAGATCCCCGGCGCGAGCTTGAAAAATTTGATATCGCACTCAACTCGCCTGATGCCAACGTAGGCATATTTGGAATAAATCTGGTAACAGCGACAGCAAAATGATGCGCTGTCTGATTTTAAACAAACGGAAACCGTGATTAATATGAAAACAGATATGATAACCTTTTCCTTCAGATCGTTATGGACGGTAGCCCTGATGATGGCTACACTATATATACTCCCGGCGCATGCAACAGACAGGACAGACGATCCCTATGACAGTTACTCCATGCCAAGGGTATACAAACCGGCCGGCTTTACCAGCCTGTCTACTGTCTTTATTGACAATGATGTGATCACAAGGAACAATGCCTTTCATCTTAATGAGTTGCGGGAGGTGAAAAGAGGAAAGCATAAATGGGTAAACTGGCAGTTCAACAGGAAAGCAGGGAGTACAGCAGGTGCTACACTCCGGTTTAAATATGAAACCCGTGTTAAACCCGAGAAGTATACGCTGATCGTTTTTAATGGTGGCAAAACGGATATTACACTGGCGGCAGGCACTTCCAGGGAAGTACTCCGGAGTGGGGAAGAAAAGCAGATCACGATGTTGTCAACGGAATTGTGGTTACAGGCTGCTGATATCAGTGATGATAAAACATATGATCTTTATTGCAGGGAACTACAAATTTATTATCCTTATGCAGCCGGATTAAAAACGCTTTCGATCACTTCCCCTCCGCATGCAGAAGCCGGAAAAGAAATACGCTTCCATATAAAAACAGAGGGCAGCACAGGAGCAGGTCCATTAGATATTGAAGTACGGCATAGCAGGTGGGTGATCTGGCGTATAAGACTTACAGCCGAAGAAAAGACCGCGCTTGAAAATAATGGTAACGGTGAAGTGGTACGTAAGATGCCGTGGTACCTGGCTTCCGGCGATGTAACGGTAGGACTTGTAGCCAATGGTTACAGGGTTGAAGGAAAAGAAGCCGCCATAAAAATAACAGGAAGTAAAGCTACCGCACTACCTAAAATGGAACGTCGTAATTACAATGGCCGTCCTACTTTTTTTAAGAACGGGACTCCGTACAACTGGAGCGGCTACGCGACCTATAACTTTGTACCCGGCTCTGTGAACGAGTTTGGCCGTTCCGGCGCAAATCTGTTCTATATACCGGTTGCTGCCGGCAGGCATATACACCAGGTAGCTTCGCCCACCTGGTATGGTGGAAACGATTATGATTTTGGAGAATTGGAACAACGCGTTTGCATGGCCCTGAGTGCCAATCCTGATGCAAATATCGTATTGCGTGTTTCGCTTTGTCTTCCTCCTTTCTGGTTTGATGAGCATCCCGATGCCAGGGCAACAGTGCGCACGAAGAATGGGGATATTGTTTGGGAAGAAACAGGTACTATCGGACCATCACTAGCCAGTACCGCATGGCGTCAGCAGCAGGCAGAGGTACTGCGGGAGCTGATCCGCTACGTTAAACGGCAACCCTGGGCGGAACGTGTTGTGAGCTTTTTTCCATCGGGTGAAGTAACAGAAGAATGGTTTGCCTGGGCATGTAACGATAACCAGTTTGCAGATTACAGTAATGTGAACGAAAATGCATTCGCACAGTGGTGCCGGAAAAATGGCTATGGGTTTACACGAATACCAGATCCTGCCATCCGTGCACAGGGAGGTCGCGATGTTTTCCCCGATACCGAAGAAGGCAGATGGGCTGCCGCATACGACAGCTACTACTCCCTATTGACCGCTGAAACGATCAATTATTTTTCGCACGTTATTAAAGAAGAAACGCAGCAGAGAAGCCTGGTGGGCATTTTGTATGGCTACGTCATCCAGTGTGCGGGTGAAGCAAGACAAAGTACCTCCGGTAATTTCGCCTTGCGCGAGATCCTTGATAACCCTGATATTGATTACATTACCGGTATCCCGCTGCATACCTTCAGAAAACTGACCGGTAACGGTTATGACACCTATACTTCCGCTACTGCAAGCATTCAGGCGGCGGGTAAATTATACAACAACGAAGATGATCTTTTCAGCTGGTTGCACAATGATTCCTGGTATACGGAATACGATCATAACGACCCCCGTGGAGCGGCAATATCCATGCACAGAAGGGTGCTGGCCAATGATGCAGTACATGGTGCTTCAAGACAGTGGTTCTCGCTTTATCCTACCTGGCATTATGACAAAGCATTGCAGGAAGAATTTGCCAGGCAGATACGGCTTCACGCGGGCAACACCGGATTCGATAGAACACCGACAGAACAGGTGGCCTTTATGGTAGATGATAATAGTTTCGGCTCATTTACGGCAACAAGTAAATACCCGCTGTATAGTCACCATTTCATGATGAGCGCCCTGGCCAGAACCGGGGCTCCTTTAGGCGTGTGGCTGCTTTCCGATGCCAATAAATTACCTGATCGGATTAAGGTGGTGGTGGTTGCTTTCTCTCCCGCTGCAAAAAAGGAAGACATCGCAAAACTTAAAACACTGATCAGCAAAGGTAACAGAACCATCATCCTGATAGGCGCCACAGGTCTTATAGATCCCGTTACCGGGAAGTGGAATACATCGGCCACCGCGCAGTTAACCGGTTTACCTGTGAAGATAGAAGATGTAGCAGGATCAGCAGAGGCATTCCTGCCCAATGGCGAAATGCTTTGTAGTTTCCCCGTTGCCGCAGGGGCGCCAGCGGAGGTGATCCGTCCACGGGGCTATGTTAACGGAGAAGGCTGGCTAAAATATAAAGATGGTAAAACTGCCGGAGCAGAGCGGGCATTAGCCAATGGAGGCAAACTGATCTGGTGTGGTGTTCCTCCTTACCTTGATGTGCCATTCCTGCGGAAATGGTTACAGGAGGCGGGTGTTCATTGCTATGGGCCGGTAAACAGCTTTGTACATGCCAGCAAAGAACTTGTTGCCATCACCTCCACCGCTGAGCAGGATAGTACAATAACGATCACCTGGCCGGGTAAGGTGAAAGTGCAGGATCTTTTTGACAACTGGGAAGGTAGTGGTACCAATATAGCCTGCCCTTTTAAAGCCGGTCAGACAAGGCTTTTTAAGGTAGCAGCACTGTAGTAGGATAGATGTTTTAATAACAGAATAGCCGTTTCCGGATAAAGGAGACGGCTATTCTATTATTCAGATTTTTTATCACAATAGATGATTAACCTGTAATTTCTATATTTGTCTATCATTGACATTTTGATAAAAAACCTTATATTATACACTTATGATTATTAAGATAATCAAGCCAAATTACATGCAGTATGTCTGATTGCGATATTATAGTACAAGAACTGGTCAAATTCAGGGATGACCGCCATTGGGAACAATTCCATGATTCAAAAAATCTTGCTGCAGCCATTTCAATTGAAGCAGCTGAGCTGAATGAACTCTTTCTATGGAAAAATATGCCTGACGCCGAACAAGTCAATAAAGAAAGGTTGAAAGAAGAATTAGCTGATGTTTTTTCTTTTTGTTTTCTGTTGGCCAATAAGCATAATCTGAATGTAAAAGAGATTGTACTTGACAAGATTAAAAAAAATGCAGAAAAATACCCGATAGATAAATCAAAGGGAACCTCAAAGAAATACAACGAACTGTAACCTATTTCTCACCTTACCTCCTATCCTAAGATGATCGTATATCAGGAAGACAAGCAGGGATTTGGCAATGATCTATTGACAAATGATATCGAAAATATCATTGCCCGGCAAATAAAACTTAAAACAGGAAAGTCTGTAGCACCAAACGAATTAAAATCTTATAAAAATTCATTGGTCTATATGGGAATGGTTCTCAATGATCACGATATACCAAACGATTGTGGCATTTCTATAGAATATCATCTCCCACAAACCTCCAAAAGGGCAGATTTTATCATTACTGGCTCTGATGGAGATAAAGAAAATGTAGTTATTGTTGAGCTTAAACAATGGTCAGAAGCCCACTTAACAGAAAAGGATGGGATTGTTGAAACCCAATTCAAAGGTAACCGAGTACCTACCAGCCATCCTTCCTATCAGGCATGGTCATATGCAGCTTTGCTCCAGTCCTTTAACGCCACTATTGAGGAGGAATCAATTGTTGTTCAGCCTTGTGCCTATCTGCATAATTATGAGCAGGATGACGTAATAACCAACGAGTTCTATAGCTACTATATTGAGAAAGCACCCGTATTCCTGAAAAAGGATGCCATTAAACTACGGGAATTCATAAAGAAATTTATGAAGTATGGTGATAAAACGAATATCATAGCCAAAATAGACAATGGAAAAATAAGACCTAGCAAAAGCCTGGCTGACAGCCTTAAATCACTGATTAAAGGGAATAAGGAATTCATCATGATCGATGACCAAAAGGTAACCTATGAAACTGCCCTTCATCTGGCACAGCACTCCAATGAGAAAAATAAGAATGTGCTGATTGTTGAAGGAGGACCAGGTACAGGTAAATCTGTAGTGGCCATCAATTTATTGGTTGAATTAAATCATAGAGGCTTGATGACGCAGTATGTTACGAAAACCCTGGCTCCACGTAGTGTGTATTTTGATAAACTAAGGGATGTTAAAAGGATGACGGAACTTAGAAACTTATTTGTTGGGTCAGGTACATTTATGCAAGCACCTCAAAACGCAATATCTACACTGATTGTAGATGAAGCCCACCGCCTCACAGAAAAAACCGGTTTTCTCCGGCAGGGTGATAACCAGGTAAAGGAAATTATCAATACTGCAACTTGCTCTATATTTTTTATCGATGAAGATCAGAGGGTACATTTTGACGATTATGCAGATATTCAAATAATAGAAGAATTTGCTATTGCTGCCGATGCAAAAGTTCACCGGCTTACTTTATCCTCACAGTTCCGTTGCAACGGCTCCGACGGTTACCTTGCATGGTTGGATGATGTTTTGCAAATCCGGAATACTGCCAATGAATCTTTTGATTCTATTAGATTCGCATATGATTTTAAAATAGTGGATAGTCCGGCAGCATTATATAATATAATCGCCGAAAAGAATAAAATCAATAACAAAGCCCGGCTTGTAGCGGGATATTGCTGGGATTGGAATAGTAAACGAAAATCAAGTGAATACGATATTATTATTCCTGAGCATAACTTCAGGATGAAATGGAATTTCATGGCGTATGAATCTGCCTGGATTATTGATCCAAGATCAATTGATCAGGTTGGCTGCATCCATACCTGTCAGGGCCTGGATGTTGATTATATTGGAGTCATTATAGGGAAAGACCTGATAGCCCGTGAGGGGCAGGTATTGGTAGACCCTTCGAAAAGGTCCAAAGACGATAAATCTATCTCTGGATACAAGAAAATGCTGAAAGAGCATCCGGAGAAAGCAAAAAAATTAGTCAGAACTATTATTAAGAATACTTACAGAACACTGATGACAAGAGGCATGAAAGGTTGTTATATTTATTGCGAAGATAAGGAACTGGAAAATTATCTAAAAGATAGATTGAATATAAGTATCACTGGAGGAAATGAAATATGAAATCGATGAGTACACATACCTTAGTGTTTTTACAGAAGCTGATGATCATCTTCGCCTGAAATTCTTCCCCAATCCAAAAACTCCATTAATATACTTCCCCGATTTATTGCCGGCAAAACTTTCAAAGTACATGCCCAATGCTGTGGGATTCCTTGTTACAAACCCGATGAATTGCTGGTGGATATTACCTTTGTAATAATCGCCTAATTCACGGTAGTTATACCAATAGCTGACCATAACAATCTGTAAGGGGCTTACCAGGGCGGGAATACATTCATATGCGCCGCTATGCCGTTTCACTGATTTGATGATCCCTGGCAGATTTAACCATAGCCAGAGAAATCCTTTTAAATTTTTGACCTGAATACTGTTGATAAAAACTATGGATTCGTGGTTGGTAATATCCACTTCATAAAAATGATGTCCGGATGGCATGATGTTTAAATTTAAATAGATGAGCTGATGGAGAAGTAATAAACCCACGCGATGAGAAATAGCTGCATCGGAATTCTGAACCATAAATAGTTGGGCCCGGGGCCGCCGTAGGTCCCTTTTTCAAGGTCGATGTGTTTAATAGCAGCGTAGATGTTTGCCGGCAGAATTAGAATAAAGAATACAATCAGCACATATCCTGTGTATGGCCTCAAAGCGGGGAAAAGCAACGCCAGCCCCAGGAGAACTTCCGCAATACCGGTGATGTATACCAAGGCTGTTTTATAGGGGATAAACGGTGGAATCATCATGGCCATGCCTTTGGGAAACATGAAGTGTCCTAACGCTGTAAAGCACAGCATCGGGCACATCGCCAGGTTGGCGGACAGTGGCAGGCTCCAGTTGCTTGTGACAAATTTTGAAATAGCACTGGTGGCGGCAAAAACAACTATCAATAAGAGGAGTGGTTTCATAATCGTTCGGCTTTTATACACACAAAAGTCGATAATGCACGCTGGATAGAAAATGATGTATGTTAGCTTCGTGTATGCAACTTCCTGATGCGGCTGAGGCTTTCGGGCTGAATGCCCAGGTAAGAAGACAAATGTTTTACAGAAATGTTACGGATCAATTCAGGGTTTTTTTCCATTAGTTGGGTATATCTTTCTTCGGCTGTTTTGGATAGCAGATCCATTTCTTTCTGTAGTCGTTTTACATATTGATACTCTGCCATGAGTCTTCCGATTTTTTCACCGTTATGATATCTGGCGTAAAATTCGTTCAGGAATTTCAGTGGTATGGCAACTACTTCCGCGTCTTCCAGTAGTTCGATAAAAATGGAGCTGGGTTCCCTGGTAATAAGCGAATAGTAGGCCGTTACAAACTCGCCCTGAAAATGAAAATCTACCGTGAATTCTTTACCTTCTTTGTTGAAGTAGTTGCGGGTAGCGCCTTTGTGCAGAAAATAAATGTAGTTCTCTACCTGGCCTTCCCTGATCAGGTAATCACCTTTGTTATATTTTTTGGAGATGAGTTTTTGGGAAAAGTCATTCCACTCTGTTGCTGGTAGCGGCAGAAATTTATCGAGGGCTTGTTTGATATGGAAAAAATCGGGTTGCATGATGAACCGGTATTGCAGTAAAGAAACAGAAAAGCATGTTATTTTCAAAATAACATGCTTTTCTGAAAGTATATCGTAATAAGAAATATTTGCCGTTGGCAGATAAATAATTATTTCTCTTCCTGCTCTTTCCTGGCTGCTTCCATTTTCAGCTCTACTACATTTGCGGGGTATTGTAATGCAAGCTCCCTGATTTTGTAACTAAAGTCTGCGAAAGTTTCTTCCCACATTTTTGCTTCTTCCGGGGTGTATTTATAAAAGCCTTTTGCATTGGCAATACCTCTGCCGCCTTCCTTAACGATGTCATCGATAAGTTTTGGAACCGTAGTGGAGTTATCGAGGTCGGGGAACAGGTCTTTCATTACATTGTGATAAGCGGCTACACCTGTCAGGTCCATCCAGCGGAAAATGCCGACCAGCGTCATAAAATAGCCCGCATTATTACGGCAGGATCTGTCTACATCTTCTATGGTAGCGTAGCCATTCTCAACAAGGTGGAATGCTTCGCGGTACATGGCGTACATTAACCGGTTGGTGATAAACCCCCGGATATCTTTACGTACCAGTATTGGTTCTTTGCCCCACTGATGCGATAGCTGATATAAATATTCACCCAGTTCAATACTGCTGAGATCTCCGCAGATCACTTCCAGGAAGCGGGTAGTATGCGATGGTTCGGCCCAGTGTAGTCCGAAAAAGCGTTCAGGATGGGTAGTGAGTTTTTGCAATATGCTGATAGGAATAGCAGATGTATTACTTACCAGCAAACAGGTAGTATCAATAACAGACTCAATTTTTCCATAAACTGTTTTCTTGATCTCCAGGTTCTCGATGGTGCTTTCAATCACCAGTCTGCAAGGTTTCAATGCACCAAAGTCTTCTGTAATTACCAGCGATTCCAGCAGGTATTCCGGTTGCTTTGTAGTGAGCCCTTCCTGGTAAGCCCTTTGTAAATGGGACAAAACCCGTTTGTGTGCATGTTTCATGTCATCCGGAATGGGCGCTACAGCTATCACAGGATGGCCCGCCATCAGTAAACAGGCTGTAATACTGCAACCCATTAAACCAAGACCGGCTACACCAACAGGAATATCTTTAGTTGCCATGATTTTATTCATTTACAAATGTTTTAAAGCGTTTTAGTGGCCTAAAATATTAAAATTAATAGGGATAAGCAGGTCTTTTTTTACCGATTTCTGAGCATAAACGTTATCTGTCATCAACGATTCAAGACGATAATCTGACAGCTCATTAGAAAATTGGCTGAATAAGGAATAATGGAGGACATTTTTGCATAAAACGTTTTACGTGGGAAGTCTAAAGTTATTAATGATGACGGGTACATTCATCTCTCAGCTGCTGCCGGCCAATCAACTGGGCGGGGATGATTTCAAGCTGGTGAAAGAGGAGAGGGGAATATCCCTTTATGAAAGGTGGATTCCGGGTGCTGAAAAAGAACCGGTTAGGGAACTGAAGGCTGTTTTCTTTGTGCATGCCAATAAAAAAGACATCCACCTGCTTTTAACAGACCAGGAAAGGGGCACCGACTGGAATATGGAAGCCAAAGCCTATAATGTACTACCGGCCGGAGATGAAAATACATGGATCACCTACATCAAGTACAGTATCCCCTGGCCGTTTGATGATCAGGATTGTTGTCTTAAATATCATGTCAGGGAAGAAGGTAAAGATGGTAAGCCGGCAGAAATTACTTTTGAAAGTACTTCGCATAGCAGGTTTCCTGTTTTTAATAAAGTAACCCGCATCACAGGAGTGCAGGGGAAATGGCTCTTACATGAGCAGGGAAACGGAAGTGTGAAGGTGATCTACAGCATCTCTACCAACCGTAGTAAGAAGGTGCCACGCTGGGTTTCCGACCCTATTGTCCGGGGAAATCTCTTTGAAACGATGAACAGGTTTAAAACGCTGGTGGAGAAAGCACATGGTGTCAGGTAACATTCACCCTGGCAGCGAATTCTGTTATCAGGCGGAGATGATTGCCGTAGATGTAACCTGCATCTATGCGTGGGGCATATTTCAGGGGGAAGGTCTTTAATGTAATAAGTATGGCCGCTTCCTGGGTGACCGGGTAAAATACGCTGCCAGCTTCATCAAACAGGAACCAGTCGCCCTGAATACTTTGACACGCAGCACAGTGGTTGCTCCAATATTGTCCGGCGGTATTTTTCGTATAGCCGGTCTTGTAGTTCGGATAATGATCCTGTAACAATGCCTGCAGGTTTCCGGATACAGCAGATACCTGTTGAAACAGCGTGAAGAAGCCTTGTTCCAGCCATACCGCTTCATCGCGCTCATTGATATCTTTCTCATAAAAATAATCGCTGCCAATAGCAATGACCAGGTTGGGCTGATGACATTTCCAGCAAGGTCTTTCTGCCTGTGCGATGGTGATTTCGTTAGACAGGATAATGGCAGTATCTTTTTCCGGAATCCATTTATCTACCTCCATCAGCCGGTCGTAGTGGGCTTCCGGCAGATACCAGGTTTGCAGATTGGCATCCCATAGCGCACCCTTTGATTTTGCTTCTTCGTTTTCTGCGAAAGGAACATTCAGTTGTAATGACATAAAGCTTGTATGAAGTAATTGAATATAACGAAAAAAGGGCAATACGCCTATCGTTGTATTATATATGCCGGTTATTACTGATTTTTTTTAGCAAGATAAATACCGGGATTCCTAACAATAACAACAGCCAGTACCAATAGTTTCCGCGGGCCGGCAATACGCCTGCCTGTAGCGCCTGTGTATTGCCCTGGTAGCCGAGTGCTGCCCAGTAATAAGGGAGTTTATGCATGTCCGTTACAGCGGGATCTTTCAGCCAGCTTAGTTTTGCTTGTTGCAATGCCGCTGCTGCATTGGCCGTTGTGGAAAGTGTTTTGTAAAAGGTTTGCATCAGTTGTGGTGTGGTCGCATCATTTACATTCCATAAAGCTGCTACAACAGCGGGGGTGCCTATAGCCATGAAGGCGTGCGCCAGGCTCTGAACGCCTTCGCCGGTGACCAGCCTGCCATCGGCGGTGCCACAGGCGCTCAATACCACCATGGCCGGATGCCGCGGGAGCGCATTTAGTTCAAATAAATAAAAGGGCGCATCATAAAATGCGATATGTGGCGCCTGCATACTGTCCTGTTTAAGAAAAGCGTGTGTGCTGATATGTACAATAGCCGATTCGGTTAAGGCTTGCCGGAAACTGGCCACGGTAGCCTGTGCGTCAGGAAACCACCGGCCATTGCTGATAACGGGCGCCATCAGTTCTTTTTCTGCTTCCACCCCTTGTAAGGCGGCTAATCCGTGTTGTTGCCGGGCTATAAAAAATCCGCTAAATCCTTTTTTGTTGGTATCTCCGGATAGTTGCGCCTGCCAGGTACGTAAGGAGTAAGCGTAGGCAATGGTCGCCTGTTTTACGAGGAACGGCCACTTGCCGATGGCGGCGGGATAAACGGAATCTGTTACCAGGGCTTCTAATGGAATGGTGCTTAACACGCCGTCCGGCATAAGCATATAAGTGTTGCCGGTTTGCAATGGCTGTTGCCGGAATAGTTGCGCATAAATGCGGTAGGCTGCGTCGTAATAGGCTTTGGGCGTATTGATCATCGCCTGTGCGCCGTTTTCAAAATAATGCTGCCGGAAGTACAGGAGGCTATCATGCCACTGTGTGGTAATAGCCAGCCTGTTGGTAAAACGGATGCCTTGTTTGTCAAGCTCTATGCTATATAAACCGGTTGTACCGGCAAAGTAACTGCGGATTACATGTTTGTCAGGCAATAATTTTGTGAGATGACCGACCGATAAAGTATCATTTGCCATGACCGGCATTTTTTTACGCAAGGTAGCCAGGTCCCACGCTACCCGTTGCTGGCGTACTTTCAGCAGGCTATCCCCGCCACCATTCTGGAGGGCTTCTTTGCGGTAATAGATCTGCGCCTGTTCCAGTAACCGGATACGTTTCAAGGTGCTGTCGCCGGTATGGTACTGGGCCTGTTGCAGCATTTCTTCCCATAGCAGTTGTGATTTACTGTTTTCCATGAACTGTAATATCACTTGCTGGTAGGATGTCTGACGGGTTTTTAGCCAGCAGTTGTAAGCTGTTTCAATAGCCATCTCATAACGGGAACGGCTATCTGAAACGGCCATTTCTTTTGCGGAGGCAGATATAAACTGGCTGCGTAATTTATGCTCGGTAGCGAAACATAAACGATAGGCTTGCAGGGCTGCATCGGGCTGCTGTAGCTGGTTGTAAGCGGCTGCACGGGCAAAGAGCATATCCAGTAAGGTATATTCTCCGTACATGTCCTCTTCTTTCAGTTGCCGGAAATCCTTACCCGGCAATAGTATGCGGGCGCAGCTGTCCAGCCAGGAGAGTGCGTGCTGCGGCTCCTCCAGTGCCACGTACAGTTGGCCGAGGCGCTGGTATAATTTGGCCTGTTCCCGCTTGCGTACTACCTGTTTGCGGCGCATATAATGCAAAGCTTCCTGGTAATATTGTTTGGCGGTGATAGGGGTTGACAAATAAATATCACCTGCCTGCTGATAGGCCATAAATAGCCAGTGAGCGGCTTCCTGGTCGCCTGCCGGTTGTTGTCGCAGGATACGGATACTTTCCCGGATGCTGCTTTTGGCAATATCATGTTGCGATAGTTTCTCACAAACATCTGCCTGTTCTGATAACAGCAATCCGTATAAGGCACTTTTTTTATCGGCGACTTTGAGTCCTTCCTGGCAATATAAGCGCGCCTGTTCCAGTTGCCCCATATTGCCGGCTGTATTGGTAAGGTTGCTGTAAGTGCCGGCCAGTGCGGATTGATCCTGCAGGCTGTTAGCCAGTGCAAGTGCCTTCTGATGAATGAAAAGCGCCTGCTCATAATCACCCAGCCGCGTATAGTTGTTGCCCAGTGGTTTGAGGATGTATTCCAGTACGAGGCTTTCATCTGTGGTGGACAGGTGTTGCCTGGCCCATTCAAATGCTTGCTGGTAGGCATCTGTAGAAGATACAATGTCTCCGCTCAGTAATAACGTATAGCCTTGGTTGATCAGCAGATCCTGCCAGGCCTGTACTTCTTCAGCGGTTTTTGGAAGACGCCAGATATGCGTGGTGGCTTGTTTTAGGATGGCGGCCTTTTCCAGCGGGGTGGCGGCGGGCCATTGCAACTGTGTATAGATCCATTCTGTGAGCTGATCTGCTGCCCGGTATTTGCGCAGGGTGTCGGGTAGCGCACCGGTGGTCGGCTCCTGCCAGGCTACTGATAGCAAGGCTATCGCCAGTAACAGCAGCCACCTTTTAACCAGGAATATGTGCACGCGTGCTTCAGCCATACAAGGCTGAAGTTATGATTTATTACAGTTTATAGCTAGCATATACGAAGAAACGGTTCGGCGTATTGCCCGCCAGTTGCCGGAGGTAGCGGAGCCCTATAGCAGGACCGGTTTTTACTTTGCCTATCTGCAAATCAACGAAGGGGGCTGCATTCCAGCCGGTAAACCATTTCGTTTCTTCTTTCACTGTATTGCGGAAGGTGTGTAGGGGCACATCCGGTTGCTGGAAGTCGCTCAGGTAGATATTGGATACCGTGCTTGTTTGTGTGGATACATCTACCTGCGCTAAAGCGCCTGCGCCGATACCAATCCACTTGCTGATGTTATAGCGGAAGTGTAAGGGCACTATTTGCAGGGTATTGCGGGTCAACGTTGTTTGCTGGCCCCTGCCGGAAATCAGATAGCCCTGCCCGTTATACATCGTATCCCTTTTGTCGCGGGTGAGTTGTTCCCTGCTTATTTCTTTTTCCTGCAAACCGGCGTAAGCTTCTGCCTGGAAATAAGGACGGTCCGGCGCAAATGGCGCCAGCGCCACACCTACCTGTAACGGCCCTTTCAACGTATAGTCGCGGCTGTTAGGTGTGAAGTTGTAGCCTGCTATAATAGTAGGGGAAATGCCTTTAATGAACCTGGCGGTAGCACGGTTGGTATAAATCGGCTCGTTCTTGTCAAAGATGATGGCGGCCCTGCTGCTGAAAGGGATCTTCCGGGGTTTCTTCTTAAACAGCACGGAATAACGGACAAACCCTTTGGTAGAATCCGGGTCCATGACACCTTCCTGTTGCAGCCCGGGCAGGTAAATGTTCCGGAACACAAAGTATACACTGTCGCGCGTGCGTACGGTATCAATACAGCTCTGTTGCTGATAGGCCGAATCGCAGCTGATGCAGGCCGGACTTATCTCCAGTAGTTTGATCGTTTCTGTATTTAGTTGCCGGGGTACTGCGATGCCAATGGCTACTTTCTTCGCAGGGCCCTTGCCGGTATTCTGAAACTGGACCTTGTAGGTCAGTTCTTTTTTCTTTCCCATAAACCGGTAGTTGATCCGGTGGCGTTTCAGTTGTAGGCGATTGGGGTCATGTGATGCTACTATGGCCATTTCCAGCTGATACATTTCCGGTTGCATAGCCGGGTTGTCCGGTACCAGCATGGCCGTCATGGTAACGGTGGCATTGGTGTCCTGGATCATTTCCGGCAGGGTATGCATATTCAGGAAAAGGAATTGCTCCTTGTCGGGTGCGGCGTTGCTGTAATGTAAAACCGTGTGTCCGTTGTAAGTACTTTGCATGGACTGGATCATCGCTTTGGCTGCTTCCCCGAAAGGGGCTGCCGCTGCGGCATGAGGGCCCCGTGCAAGGGCGATGTTCATGTTATCATCCGGTGGATTCAAAGCTGCCAGCAGTGTTTGTAAGGAGCTGCTGTCTTCCCCGTGATAGCTCCTTTTTTCCGTCATATGAAAGCCGTCGTGACCGAATTGCTTCTCATTAAAAAACAATACCAGTGAACCGCTGCCCACATCTCCGGACAGGTTACGGTAGCCTATCAGTGCCATGAAATCTTCGCCGGGCTTAGGATTGCGGTTGATCTTCATTTCTATATTACCTGCTCCGTGAAAGAAGTGGGATGCCCAGGTACTGTTCTTGACGGGCTTCTTCACTTTTATAGGACGGGGACTGGTAGGCGGCGCTTTTCCATCATCATAATTGTTGGTAGCGTATAGCCGTACCTGGTAGGTGCCGGTATCTTTGTATTGTGGCACCGGGTTTTTACTGAAGCTGAAGGTGCCGTCACCCATTTCCCAGAAGTAGGTATAAAAGGCGGCGGGTGCGCCGGCTATCTGTCGCAACGGGCGCAGATTAGCCACCAGCTGCATACTGTCATCATTGCCCTGCAAGGTAATTTCAGCAGGAACGGTATCCTGTGGAAAGGCCGGTGCTACCGGCTTCGGGAGCGATTGCGCCAGGCATATTACATGAAAGAACAGGAAAAGTGCGACAGCAGTAGTGGTTTTTTGCATAAGGGGATTATCTATATAAATGTAAATAAATATTATACAAAAAAGGCAATAAGTCAACCGGAGGATTGACTTATTGCTGTTCAACTTTGGGTGTACTTGTAAACGGATAACAGGCCGGTTATTTCGAATTCATACTATTGATCAGTGCTATTAAAGAATTGGCGTCAACAGCTTGCAGGTCAAAGCTCACAGTCGTATAGTCATTACCGGTAGCAGGCGTTCCTATTGTCACATCTTTCTGTTCTGCATAGAGCTGCCCGTTTACCGCGCTGATAGCCAGGAACGTGCCTTCCATGCCAACAGGGATAGAGGATTGGTAGCTATGGAACCCTTCTTTGCCAGTTGGTGCAGCCAGGATGACGTTATAAAATTTAACCACTGTATTGCTATAGCGGGGTTTGAAGAACAGCATGCTGGGTTGTTCCCCACCGAAGCCAACACCGGTTTCTGCATTGAAGTGATTGGTGAAATAAGCCATTACAGTGGTTTTAGGATTCGGGTCATAGTACAGCCCATCACAGTTTGTCCATTTGATCAGGCTATCAAGCCGAAAGTCCATAGTGCCATTGGCGGAGTTGAAGATGGCGTAGTTGTTATCAATCTGGGTCCACATCATCCCTTTGTTGAGCGTTACCTCTGAGCTAACTGTCACCGGTTGGTTAATGTGGTTAAAACCATTTTGGGTAAGGGTAACAGTGGTATCTCCATCCCACATGGGTACTTCTTTTACACCATCTCCGGGTTTGGCAGGTACCTGTACCTGTATAGCACGCCCGTTAGCATTGGGTTGCAGCGCGAGATTCTGTTTGTTTTGTTCGGCCTTCATGAAAAATTCTCCGTATGATACCAGTATCCGGCCATCACTGGTCATGGTAGGTTTATCTGATAAGATCATGGAACTGACATTCAGGATTTCCTTGATGCTGATGGCAACGGCTCCCGTAACAGGAACTCCGCTTTTAGTAGTAAATACATTCGGAGGAATTGTATATTTCGTTCCGTTTGTGGTGGTTATTACACCACCGGCGGCGGCATCCACGGTAAAGCTTTCGAATTTAGGTGCATAGCTGCTGAGGAGTGCAGACAACATTTTTCCATCCTCGCTGGGCGAGGGAAGCGGAACTTCATTGTTGTTTCTTCTGCAGGATGATACTGCCAGTGCTGCGGCCAATAAACAGGCGATAGATTTTAAGGAAAGCGTTTTCATACAAACTATTTTTTGATGAGTAATTTTTTTGCTTGTTTGTAAGTAGATCAACCGCCTTTTTATTTTGTTACCCCCCTTTTTGAAATTTATTTTTAGAAAGATGTATTTTTAGATGTGATATACTTCTGTCAATGCATGCAAATCAGCTCCCGATGACGATTCACCCCGACCAGCGATACCTGGATGGCCTGTTAAATAATGACACCCGCCTGGTGCAGGAGATCTATGAACGCTTTGCAGGAAAGATCAGGCACCATATTATGCAGCACCAGGGATCAGAAGATGATGCAGCAGATATTTTCCAGGAATCTATTATGGACCTGTATAACCAGGCGAAACACAAGGAGTTGCAACTTACCTGTCCCTTTGAACCTTTCTTTCTGTTGATCTGCAAAAGAAAATGGCTGAATGAACTAAAGAAAAGAGGCCGGCAACCGGTAACAAAAAGGCTGGATGATTTATATGAAGTAGGAGAAGATGTTTTTGCTTCCGCAGAACAGGTGATAAAGGAAGAGGCAGAAGCAAGTATGTTCCTGGCACAGTTTGAGCGGTTGGGAGAGAAGTGTAAAGAGATCCTCCGGCAGGCGCTGGCAGGGGAGGCGCAGGAAAAGATCGCGGCAGCAATGGGCGTTACCTATGGCTATCTGCGTAAGAAGAAATCCGAATGTATGGCTACTTTGTTATCCTATGTACAGGCTCAGAAAATTTAGATTATGACTGCTTATAATAATGATGATGTTATCCGTTATGTAGAAGAGGAGATGCTGCCGGAAGAAAGGCAGCGGTTTGAGGCTGCATTGAAAGCGGATGCAGAACTGGCTGCTGCGGTAGCTGCTTTCAGAACACTGAAAGATACGTTGGTCAGGCGCTTACCACCGGATGCAGAGGCGGATCTGTTGCAGGAAGAACTGCAGCGCCGGCGGGATACCTATTTTAAACATCCCCCGAAAGTGATCTCCATGAGAAAATACCTGGTGGGCTTCGCGGCGGCAGCGGCCATACTGATCGCGGCAGTGGTGGTGTTCCGCCATAACGGCGAAATGGATTACATGGCTATCTACGGTAATATCGAAATGCAGGCGTCTGTGGAACGTGGTGATAACAAGGATTCCTTACTCCGCTCCGCTGCACTCTTTTTTAACGAACGCGCCTATACGAAAGTAATTCCCTTACTGAATGAATACCTGGAACAGGACAGCAGCAGCCAGATGGCCCACTTCTACAGGGGGGTTGCGCAATTGCGGGGAGGCAGTGTTGAAGCGGGTTTAGCGGAACTGGAAACAGTATACGCAGGCGCATCACTGTTTAAATACGATGCCGCATTTTATACGGCATTATATTATGCGCAGCAGCATAACAAGAAAGAGGCACGCACCTGGCTGGATAAAATACCCGCTGATGCGGCGATTGCTGCTAAAGCTGCTGCGCTTGAAAAGGAACTGCGATAGGATTAATATTTATCGTCATTGATTTCCAGCCAGTATCCATCCGGGTCACGGAAATAAATCTGTTGTACACCGTCCACCCTTTTATTGATGGTATTCGGTTTGCCTGGCCAGTCTTCGTAGGCTATTTTGTGTTTGCCCAGTACTACCAGGAAATCTTTCATGGAAGGTACGCTGAAACAGAGGTGCATGTCTTTTGGGTGCTCTGTGGCTTTGGCGGCACCGGAAATAATATGTAGCTGGCTATGTTCGCCTACTTTAAACCAGCTGTGGCGGCCGTCTTTAAAAGGTTCTTCCATCCCTTCCAGTTGCACCACATCCCGGTAGAAAGACGTGCTACGTTCCAGGTCTACTACATACAGTGCAATATGATTCAGTGAAGGGCTCTTCTTCGTTTGTGCGCTCATGTTGGTGGATATCCCGGTTATTGCAATCAGCAAAAGGAAACCGGCTAAAAATAATTTTTTCATACAACAATATAGTAATTCATATCTTTTTAAGGAAGTTAATTACCCTTAAACGCTACGGACTGTATCACCACGTCCAGTTTTTTCAATACGGGGAGGTCAGACCTGATCTTTTTATCGCCTGTAACCTGGTCATATTGTTTGGGATCGCCGGTATTATTGGCTTTCAGCATAATGGTTACACCTTTTCCTTCCAGGGCGCCGCCCTGCCAGTCGGTTACGATGCCGCCATTAGTCCATTCAAAGGCATTGAGCCGGAAAGGCCGGCCGTTTACTTTAATGAGCTTATCCAGCGGGTCGCCGGCTTTAATGCCGTAGGGTGATTTCCACTTGGATGGATAGTGGGAAAAGGTGAGGATATTACCGTTTTCGCCGTCGAACTGCACTTCCAGTTCATCGTCTGTTTCGGGATAGATGGCATAGGCTTCTCCTTCCTTGTCGCCTGCGAGGTCGGTCGCATCGCGCTGGGTAACATTGTCTTTTCCGAACATTTCCACCAGTTGTTCCGGTGTACGAACCTGGAACAGCGGTCTTACTTCCCAGTTCCGTGTATCCGTTACCGTGGTTGCTGCCGGGGTAGTGGCGGCAGGTGAGGCGGCGGGTTGATCACCGGTAGGGGCAGTGGTGTTGCCGGCAGTTGCCGCGGGTACTGCAGCTACGCTTGCGGGAGCTCCCTTGCCGGTAACCGGACCGGTATATGTTTTCAGAAAGTCGGCTTTATCTTCCAGCAATGCTTTTACCTCGCTTTTATATTTATTGGCGGTATAGGTAGCCAGCGGAAATACACTGCCGGATTGCAGGTTCATAGCACGCAGGTTGCCGATAAACCGTTGCCGGTTGCAGTCACTGTACTGGTAAAGGTATTTCAATGCCGCATCCAGGGCCACCGGATCTTTTTTGAGATCAAAGATGGTTGAGTCTATATCCAGGCCGGCGGCGCCGCTGCGCGTCATCTGTTCAGCGATGTATCCGGTGATAGAATCATTTCTGAGTTGGTAATGATACGCTACTCTTGCCGAAAAATCGTCCGAAACGGGCTGTGCGAGCTTTGTCTGTGCGCTCAGTACCAGCGGGAAGATAAAGGCAACCAATGCAAAAAACCTTTTCATGTGCGCTGTATTGATGATGGTGTAAGTACTTTGAGAATCACTAATTTATGTAATATTTATCATTGCGGGCAAAAATCCTGCTAATAACAGCAGCAATATCTAAAACGTATGAAAACTAAAATATAGTATTTTTAGCCCCGGAATAAAGAGTCAACCATAACTATGAGATTTGTTTTGTTAACGCTGCTGGTATCATTACTCCTGTCATGTAATGATAAGAAAGGAAAATTTGATGTGGCCAATGTGCCTGACCCCAAACAATCCGGTGGGGGATATGTGAGCAATCCCGATCATATTATTTCAGATGCGACCGTGAATTTACTGAATAGCCAGCTGTCTGAACTGGACCATGCGCAGAAGGCCCAGGTGGCCGTTGTACTGCTGCACAGTATTGGCGGCTATGACTCCAAAGAGTACGCACATAAGTTGTTTAACTACTGGAAAATAGGGAACAGTGACACCAACAACGGCTTACTGATCCTCCTGGTGGAAGATGACCACAAGCTGGTATTTGAAACCGGGCGGGGACTGGAAGCCGATATGCCGGATATTTTATGCTTCCGGATCCAGCAGGAGTATATGATCCCACGGATCAAGGAAGGTTCGTTTGACCAGGCTTTCATAGATGGTATCCATTCCGTTTCATCTCTGATGAACAGCGGCAATTATGCCTATGATGCAGTGGATATTCCGGAGCAGATGGTACTGGATCATTCACTGATGGCGTCTGCTGATTCGGTTGTAGCCGACAACGAGCCGCCAATTGTGGAAATGGCGCCTTCCGCTTTCGCAAGCACGCCTACCACACCGGCTGATGATGCCGGTTACAGTGGCGCGCGGGGACCCGGTGATTTCTCTTTTTTTGCATTGATCGCTGCGGTGGTTATTTCCGCCATTATGATGGGGGCATTTTTTGGTAAAAAATTAAAAAAGATAAAGATTGGGGAAGATGAAATGCCGGTCATCACTGGTGTATTGCCCAATGAATTTCTGAGGCCCCGGTGGTTTGGGTTGCTGCTGATTCATTTAACGGCTGGTATCATCATATCCTATCTGATATTTGAGAAAAGAAGCGATGCAGGATTCTTTCTGACCTTACTGATCTATTACCTGGTATGGACGGTTTTTATGCATGTTGCTGTGCTGATTATGGCGCTGCGTGCCGGTATTGCACTGCGCGATGCAGACAGGCACGGGAAATGGTTGCGACTGGAGCCGGTATATAAACGGCTGTTGCCGGCGGGTTATATCTTCCCGTTACCTTTTCTGTTTATCTATCTGCGTACTATGAAATCCCGGCTGAATAGTTTGCGGGATAACGTGTATGATTGTCCGCAGTGTCTGAACCCCATGCATAAACTGGATGAAGTAAGCGACGATCATTACCTGGATAAAGCGCAGGTTATAGAAGAGAAACTGGTATCAGTAGATTATGATGTATGGAGATGTGATCCCTGCGATTACCAGCTGACACTGGATTATACGAATATAAGATCAACGGTTTCCGAATGCCCTTCCTGTGTCCATAAAACATTTGAATGTAAAAAAACGAAGACGCAGAAAAGGGCTACTACCCGTTCGGAGGGCTGGGGCATAAAATCATATCGCTGTGCTGCCTGCGCATTTTCGCATGATTACCGGTTTGAAATTCCACGGATCAGGGAGTCTTCATCGTCTTCCTCCTCATCGTCCTCTTCCTCTTCGTCCTCATCGTCCAGTTCCAGCTGGGGCGGTGGTTCTTCGGGAGGTGGAGGCGCCAGCAGCAGCTGGTAATAAAAATGGCGAAGGAAGGAAATACTATCTCCTTCCTTCGCCGGGAAAATGGGTACCAACCATGGCTAATTATCGGCATTCATCTTACCAACAATTTTATATCCGGTTGTATTATTTGTTTTTACTTCCTGGTAGTACATACCATCAGGTGACAGATAATACTGTTGTCCATTAATGTTCACTGTGCGACAGCCATCAGGCAGTGCTGAAATAATATTTTCAGCGGGTGCATTGGCGTTGCTGTCGTTATTGTCTTGCGGCGCTACTACTGTATTCCCGATCTTTCCATTTTCGCCTACTACTTTAAAACGTCTACCATTGTCGGTCATTATTTCCTGGTAGTAGGTACCATTTACTTCATAGTAGGTGTTACCATTCACCTGGATTTCCTGCGCACCATCCGGTAAGTCCGGAACTGCGGCATCCATTGGAGGTTCTACTACTTTGTATCCGTTGTCGTTATCAGATTCATAGTAGGTTCCGCCGTAATAATACATTGGGCCGAAGGCGGCGCCAAGTGTAAAATATCCGTAAGGCAGCGTTGATACATAGAATCCTAAAGGAGGAAAGAATGGGTTATATCCATAGAAGTGTCTGTATCCCGGTCTGTACCAGGGGCGTCTGTAATAGCCACCACTATGGTAAACAGGAGGCCGGTAGCTATGGCTATAATAGCCCCTGTTCATCACTGCTGGTGTGTGTGGCGAAGAAAATCCCCGGCTTACACTGCGTGGAGCAGAAAAATGTGGCGCTGACATATGTACCCGGCTTCCGCCACCTCCGCCACCACCATGACCACGCTGTGCGTATGTGCTTTTCGCTGTAGTTGTGCATAATAGCCCAATCAACACAAACAGCATGTAAGTTCTGTTTTTCATTGTTTTTAAATATAGTTATTAGACAGGGATGGGAGTCTGAAGTTTAACCCGCCTGTGCCACTGTCAGTCCGTAATGTGGTATTTTAACATTCCCATTTGTCTGTCTTTTGTTATGCCGCATTTTTTAAAAATCCTCCTATTCATTTTGTTCAACCGGCCCTTGATCTGTTCATTCTCATTCATTGGAGTTTTAGGCTTATAAGCTGATTTTTACCTCAGTTTGATAATTATCTTTGCATTATAACATTGTAACTGTTAGCGTATTTATACCATATCTGTTGATCAGTTGCTTGCTTCGTAGCATATTTTGTTAATCTCGGGATAGTATATCAAGTAACGCAGCAATGCGTATACAACCAACCAATATTTAACCCCGCCGGCTATATGCCAGGCATCATTTAATTGTTTTGAAATTTTTATCATGAAAAACCGACCCACATGCAAACTTTTCTTTTTAACCGACATTTTCAAACATGTACATTTCTGGGTAAATATCATTACCACCTGTTCTGCTTCTTTATGCTGAATTAGCTGGCTGGAACATCGTTTCCCGGTCATGGCCGCGTGACGTGTATGACCGTACACCAGCAGCGTAAAGAACTGCATCGCACGAAAAGAACAGCCGGCCATTGTTTATTTATCGCGGATGATCCTGCCCAACCGGATCATACAAGCAAATATTTATCCGGAAATATAAGAAGTCCGAATAGGCAATCAAGATGAACGTGCAGGGGACTGCCTTTCCAGGTGGTCCCCATTATAAACCAGGACGTCATCGAATACCTCAAACAGGCTCATTTTTTAAAACATTATTGGAATGCCCGGTAGTTGGGAAGTACCGGCAGGGACCGTCTTAAAAAACGGTCCCACTATTACAAATCCCGGCATGCACCAGGCGTGCAGGTTGGTCCATTATATATAAATGAATAAGTACCTACAGCGGCCATAATACTTACAACAAACCTGTTGTTGATCCAGGTTGTGTTGAAGGTTGCGTGGTTTTCACAACAGGGATCGTCTTTTCAGGCAATCCCCTTTATTTAGAAAAACAGACTGCGAACACAGTCCTCATCATATTTTTTTTCATAAGTGTAATCATGGCGAACTAACGGGACTGTTTTTCCAAACAGACCCCACTTTTAAAATTATTATAGATTGAACAGGCGTTTTATGTTGTTATTGAACCAATCGGGTGGCCTTTCCAGGCCGCCCGTGATTTAAACATTATCAGTTGCCTGTCCGCTTACAGGAACAGGTGGCTGTCAGCTATACTAATAGGGTGTTAATTGTCGAATTGGCGAATCTCCGGGCTGCTTTTCCAGGCAGCCCTTGTTTATGCTTGCAGCGAGTTACAACACAATTTTATTGCTCCCGGCATATAAAAGTGCGTGAATAGGCGCTATCTTCGTGACAGGTGCTGTCTGCAAAAGTGTGCCGGAAGCATTATCTGCTTACTATTAAATCCTCCCTGATCATGCAATATCAACTACTCGGAAAATCAACACTGCGTGTAAGCGAAATTACTTTTGGCTGTATGTCGCTTGGAAATGATGATACGGGTAACGCGCAGCTCATTCACCACGCCATTGAGAAAGGAATCAATTGTTTTGATACCGCCGATCTTTATAACCAGGGACAGAATGAAATAACGGTGGGTAAAGCGTTGAAAGGAAAAAGACAGGATGTGGTCATCGCTACGAAAGTAGGTAACCAGTGGCGGGAAGATGGCAGCGGGTGGGATTGGAACCCTACTAAAAAATATATCCTGGCCAGTGTGGAAGAAAGCCTGCAGCGGCTGCAAACAGACTATATTGATCTCTACCAGTTGCATGGCGGTACTATCAATGATCCGATCGATGATACCATTGCCGCCTTCGAAACCTTGCAGCAACAGGGTAAAATAAGATACTACGGTATTTCTTCCATCAGGCCGGATGTTATCAGAACATATGTGCAACGCGCCAATATAGTGAGTGTGATGATGCAATACAGCCTGCTGGACCGTCGACCGGAAGAAACCTGTTTCTCCCTGTTGGCCGAAAACGGTATCGGTGTATTGGCAAGAGGGCCGGTAGCAAAGGGGTTGCTGGTGAGTAAGCCCCCAGTGGCGTATCTCAATTACAACCCCGAAGAAGTGGCGACAGCCGCAGCAGCCGTACAACGTTTATCCGTAACCGGTAGAGATGCTGCGCAAACAGCACTCCGCTTTGTATTGCAGCAACCGGCCGTTACTACAGCCGTAGTGGGGATGCGTACCATGCAACAACTGGAAGACGCCATCGGAGCGGTGCAGGCGCCTGCGCTGACCGCCGCAGATTTGCAGCAGTTACAGGCGGCACTTCCCATAAATAAGTACGAACAGCACCTGTAGGGTAGTGCAGGCAGAAAATTTATTATTGTACCGCATTTAAAGTTCCGTTATATGCAGCAACTCAAAATAGGCATGCTCCTCTTTCCGGACGTGACCATCCTCGATTTTACAGGCCCCTATGAACTGTTTATAAGGGCCGCCTGCTTTGAAGTGATCATTATCGGGGAAAGTATAGCCCCGCTGAAAGCAGAAGGCGGATTGATGCTGCAACCCAATTTAGCCCTGGCTGATTGCCCCCAGCTGGATATCATCTTTGTACCAGGTGGCCGGGGCATCAATGCTTTGCTGACCAATGACACCGTGTTATCTTTTCTCCGCCGGCAGGCGGTTCAGGCAAAATATATTACATCTGTTTGTACCGGGTCACTGGTGCTGGCGGCAGCCGGGCTGCTACACGGCTATAAAGCTACTACGCATTGGCGCTCGCTGGAGCTGCTGCAGATGTTTGGCGTGGATACAGCGGAAGCGCGCGTAGTAAGGGACCGTAACCGGATCACCGGTGGCGGCGTAACTGCCGGCATCGATTTCGGACTGGTGTTAACAGCATTGATAGGTGGAGAAGAAATGGCTAAAATAATTCAGTTGCAGCTGGAATATAATCCGGCGCCACCATTCCGGGCAGGATCTCCCCATACAGCCGGTATACCGGTGCTGCAATCAGCCCGGGAGATGACACGACATATGCTGGAAACAAGGAAAAAAATTATCCGTGATATACTACAGGATCAGGTGTTGCCATCCGGGAAGCCTTCCTGATAGCATTGGCTTCACGGAGACTGATCATTTTATTCAGCTCGGGGTCCCATACTTTCAGGCGGAAACAGGCGCGGATATCACGTAAGCGGAAAGTCGTTGTTTTGGCTGTTTGCAGCTCGGGGATGCCCTGCATCACTTCCGGCAAACGATAAAAAGGAATGCGCGCATTCAGGTGATGGATATGATGATACCCGATGTTAGCAGTGAACCAGGCCATAACAGGATGCATCACCAGGTAGCTGGAACTATGCATCGCGGCTTTGTCATAACACCATTCCTTATTGTCATTAAAAGTTACACCCGGAAAATTATGCTGCGCATAAAACAGGTAAGCGCCGATACCACAGGCGATGGTAAAAGGAACCGCCACAAATAACAACCAGCTTTGCCAGCCCAGGAAGTACCAGATAGCCACGCTGCCTCCTATATGTATCAGGAGTGCCAGCAGGGAGTCTTTGTGCTTGCGCGGACTGCTTACAAAGGAATGAAGGGACATCCCCAGCATGAACATAGACAAGTAGCCGGCAGCCACGGTAACCGGATGCCGGGAAAAGAGATAGCTGCGTTTTTCACCCGCCGTCATCGTTTCAAATTTCCTGCGGGTAACAATCGGATAAGAACCGATGCTGGCACTGAAAAGTTTGGAGTTATGTTTATGATGATGATCGTGTGAACGCTTCCAGATACTGGTAGGGGCCAGTATATAGACCCCGAAAATATTCATGATAGCATCTGCGAGCCATGATTTATGCAGGATGGCATGATGCTGATGATCATGATAGATGACAAACATCCGTACGATCAGTAACCCTGAAAGAATGCTGCAGATGATCCTGAGCGCCAGATAGGGTAATACGAGGGTGCCCGACAGTGATAGCACTAAAAAACATAATGTTGATAGCGTATACAGCCAGCTTTTAGCTCTCTTCTCACTTGCATATGGCCTGGTGGCCAATATTAACTCTTTACCTTCCCGCATATTCGTAACTTCTGATCGAAAAATTGTTTTGTTGATTAAGCTTTATTAAATCAGGTTTGTACGCCTGTGTTTCCATCTTTTATGTGACCACAACCATGTTGCAGGTTGCGCTACAATATCCTCTTCCAGTTTTCGTGTGTGCGCTGCCGTTATATCCCCGTCTTTTTCATCAGCGGGGGTAGCGGTCAGCAGCTTTGCCACTACGGTATAATATCCTCTTTTTTCGCGTTGTACGGTTACATACACCACGGGATAATTCATTTTTTGTGCAATCTTTTCCGTGCCTTTGAAAACAGGGGTGTCCTGGTTTAAAAAGGTAAGCCATTGCGCAGTTTTGGGCTGTGGCGCCTGGTCGGCGATGAAAGCAGTGGCATTTACTTCGTCCCGGTTCTGTACCATGTCGCGGAAAGTATCCTGCATGGCTATCAGTTTGGTACCAAAGCGGGTGCGCATGCGATACATCAGGCCATTGAAATGTTTATTGGCCAGTGGGTGATAGATCACGTACAGTTGCTGTTTGCATAAAATACTAAAGGTATTGCCGGCCCATTCCCAGTTTCCTTTGTGCCCCATCACCAATACCACACTTTTTTTATCGTCTGCCAGCTTGTTGAATAGTGCCAGCGTATCATCCGTAAAACGGCAATGTTTTATCATCGCATCTTTACTGATCGTGAGCGTTTTAAATGTTTCCAGGAAAAGATCACAGAGATAGTGATAAAAATCCTTGCAGATACGTTTTATCTCGGCTTCATTTTTGTCAGGAAAGGAATTACGGAGATTCTGCAATACCACATTTTTGCGGTAGCCCATCACATAGTATAGCAATACATATACCAGATCACTCAGGAAGTATAATACCCGGAAAGGCAGTAATGACACTGCATAAATCACAGGTAGTAACAGGAAGTAGGCTATTATGGACAATATGGCATAGGTTTTTGATACTCCGGAGAGTACTAATGAAAACGTAAATATATATGATACCGGACACTTTTCATAGTGCCTGTTAAAAAAACGGTGGATCGGTACATTTAGTATCTTTATCGCCGTATGTTTGGTAAACTTTAACACCTGCAGATGAATACTATTCAACACTTTGTAAAGCTTTGCTGCCTCGCGGCGATCGTCTGTTTGTACACCTATTGCGCACGCACGCCGTATGCACAAACCAACAAAATGTACCGGCAACAGGCCAAAACCTACGCAAAGGTACTGCGGGAGCAACCGGGCGATTTGCCCGGAGACGCTGGTGTAATGCCGGCCTGGTGGGCAGGTACGGTGAACTTCAACCTGCGCAAACCAAACCTGGTAATTATTCATCATACAGCACAGAATTCATGTGAACAAACATTAAAAACGTTTACCATGCAGCGCACGCAGGTAAGCGCCCATTACGTGATCTGCCGCGATGGCACCATTCATCATATGCTCAACGATTATCTCCGTGCCTGGCACGGAGGAGCTGCCAGATGGGGCAATCTTACGGATATTAACTCTTCTTCCATCGGTATTGAGCTGGACAACAACGGATTCGAGCCTTTTCAACCTGCACAGATCAACAGCCTGATGATCCTGCTCGATACCCTGCAACACCGCTACAACATTCCTGCGGCCAATTTTGTGGGCCATGGCGATATTGCACCCGGCCGCAAAGTGGACCCCAGTGCTTATTTCCCCTGGCAACAACTGGCACGGAAAGGATTTGGCTTGTGGTATGATGATACTACAAACACAGCCGTACCGGCATCTTTTGATAAATGGCAGGCGCTGCGGATCATCGGATATGATATAAAAGACAGCACCGCCGCCCTGCAGGCCTTTAAACGGCATTTTATGCCACAAGACACTATTGCACCTTCCTCCGAGGCTGCCCAAAAGGTTCTTTTCAACGTATTCAGAAAATATCAATGACCTGTTTGTAAGACACTTTATGATGAAGATACCCCTATTATCTCCCGCCATTTATGACGGGTATTTTGTAATACGGGTTAAATAGATTATATTAATAATAAGTTAGGGAGATAAAAAACCAAAATCGACGAACCTTACAGCAACTTGTTATATATCTATTCTCCATCGTTATAATAATTTCTCTTACTATGAAACGTTTGATAAAATTCCCGTTAATGCTCATAGTAGCAGGATGTCTGCTGCTATCTGCCGCTCAGCAAAATGCTGCAGCAAAAAGTAATGAACAACTGTTGGTAACAGATACCACCTGCCTCGTGAAAAGTGAAGTGGCCTACGATTTTCCTGACAATATGCACAAACAGGTCAATGATCTCATTGAAGATAAAATGGCCGGTGGAATCGAAGAAAAAGGGAAGATCACCTGGGAAAATTCACCCGATGCCCCTGAGTATTATCAGATTGTTCTTCGTAAAACAAATGTTTCCGTCAAGTACAAAGGCACCGTATGCGAGGATAAACTTATCTGGGAAAATGTAGAGTCCTGCAAGGCGGACCTGAAAAAACTACTGAATCAATAGTACTGCGGGAAGCGCATGTAATAATGCTATTTATATCTCCCATTATCCGTTCCTTATAATACGGATGATGGGAGATTTTTTTACTATATCTAGTCTATGAATTTTGTAGATTAATAATTGTGTCATACTTTTGCATCCTGATCGGTAGTCAAATACCCATCAATAACCGGGTATAACAACCAGCCTGGGGCAACGGAAAAAGGCCATCATCCGCATCAACCAGCACTAGCAATAAATTAACAACAAAGCATGAAATACATGAAAAGGCTTTTATGCCTGCTGCCCGGCTTACTGTGGCTGCAGCAGAGTATTGCCCAGGAAATCCGTGTGAGCGGTGTAGTAACTTCCCGCAGCGATGCACAAAGGATTCCCGGCGCTACAGTAAGGATAAAAGGTACCAACCAGGGTACGCAGGCGGATGCGGATGGTAAGTATGTGATCAGCGCGTCTTCGGCAGATACATTACAGGTTTCTTTCCTCGGCTTCCAGCAAGCATTTGTAGCAGTTAATAATAATCGTGTTGTCAATATCGCGCTGGAAAGCAGTGACAGCAAATTGCAGGAAGTAGTAGTAACCGCGTTGGGCATCTCCCGTGAAAAAAAATCATTGGGATATGCAGTACAGGAATTAAAATCGAAAGATATTACGGAAGCAAAAGAAACCAACCTGGTGAATGCATTGTCCGGAAAGATAGCAGGGGTACAGGTTACCAACAGCCAGGGCAACCTCGGATCTTCCCGGATCGTGATCCGCGGTGAAACGTCTATCGCAGGAAATAACCAGCCGCTTTTTATACTGGATGGTATTCCCGTAGATAACAGTCAGCTCGGAATAGGCACTGGCCGCGACTTTGCCAATGCCATCGCCGATGTGAATGCAGATGATATCGCTTCCATCAGCGTACTGAAAGGCCCTAACGCTGCCGCATTGTATGGCTCAAGAGCTTCTAACGGTGTGATTCTTATCAAAACAAAAACAGGAAAAGATACCAACGGCGGGTTAGGTATTACCGTTAATTCAAACGCCACTTTCGAAGATGTATTGATCCTGCCCGATTTTCAGAATGTATACGGACAAGGCGCCGGCGGACAATTTTCCTATAAAGATGGTAAAGGCGGTGGTATCAACGATGGTACCGACGAAAGCTGGGGACCGAAGATGGATGGCCGTCTCATTCCGCAATTCTTCTCCAACGGCGAAGCCGTACCCTTTGTACCGCATCCGAATAACGTGAAAGATTTCTACGTGAGCGGCTATACGTTAAATAATGGATTGTCCGTAGGTGGCAGCAACGAAAAAATTGATTACCGCTTTTCTTATAACAATACCAAACAAACAGGTATCCTTCCCAACACCGGCATTACCCGCAATACATTTACTGCCAGCAATACTTTCCGTATCAGCCCTAAGCTGACACTCAGCACCTATGCGGATTATATACGCAGCAGCGCGGATAATCTCCCCGGCATTGATGGCAAACGTGGTAACAGCGTTACCCTTCAGTTCATCTGGTTTGGCCGCCAGGTAGATGTTAGCCGTCTGAAAGACTATAAAAATGCAGATGGTACCGACTACAACTGGAACCACAGCTACTATAGTAATCCATACTGGATCCAGCATGAAAATACAGTAGGCCAGTTGCGTAACCGCTTCTTTGGTAACGCCAGGCTTTCTTACGAAATACAGGACTGGCTGACGGCTAATCTGCGTATAGGTACTGACTATTACCAGGACAGAAGAAAATATAAAGTAGCATATTATACGAACGGTACTCCTTTTGGTTCTTATACAGAAGATAATTATGCTGTAGGAGAAACCAACGGCGAGTTTACACTGAATGCAAAGAAAAAACTCAGCAGCGATTTTAGTATTGATGTACTGGCGGGTGGAAACCTCCGCACCAACCAGTTTGAACAGAACTACCAACAGGCGCCCAAACTGGCCGTGAAAGATGTATATACGCTGAATAACTCCCGTGATCCGTTGTTATCTACCAGCTACTTCAGCAAACAAAAAGTATACAGTGCTTTCGGATCAGCACAACTGGCATTCCGCAACTATGCGTTTGTGAATGTTACTGCACGTAACGACTGGTCCTCTACTTTGCCAAGTGGCAACAACGCTTACTTCTATCCATCTATAAATGGAAGCCTGGTACTTTCAGATGCCTTGCATATTCAAAGCAATGTACTGACATTACTGAAGCTCCGTGGTGGATGGGCACAGGTAGGTAAAGATACCGATCCTTATCAGCTCATCAATACCTATCCATTTAACCAGCCATTCGGCGAAAATCCTTTACTGACGGTATCTGACAAGTTCCTGAAAAAAGATCTCAAACCGGAAATCACTACCTCAACAGAGGTAGGTATAGAAGCCGGGTTCTTCGAAAACCGCGCACGGCTGGATGTTACCTACTATAACTCTAATAGCCGCAACCAGATATTACTGGCGGATGTAAGTCCTACTACCGGCTATCTCAAAAAACTGCTCAATGCAGGGGAGATTAATAACCACGGGGTAGAAGTAATGCTTGGACTAACGCCCATCACTACACGCTCTGGTTTCCGCTGGGATGTAAACATCAACTACGCACGTAACGTGAGTAAAGTTATAGAGCTGGATAGAGAAGGTTTCCTGAATGATTATGTACTGGGTAGTTCCGGTAATATCCAGGTATTGGCCAGCAAGGGTAAAAAGTATGGCGCGTTGTATGGCAAGGCTTTTCTGCGTGATGGAGAGAACAGGATTATCGTGAATGGAGATGGTACACCGGCTATTGATCCCAATAAAAAAGTATTGGGTTACTATACACCGAAATGGACAGGTGGTATCTCCAACAGCTTTGCCTTCAAGGGTTTCAGCCTGAGCTTCCTCATTGACACCAAACAGGGTGGTTCTATCTGGTCAGGTACCAACTACACCGGTATTTACACCGGCGTACTGGAAGCGTCCCTGCCCGGCAGAGATGAAGAGCATGGCGGTCTGCCTTACTATGTAGACAACGGAAAGAATATTCAATTGGCTGATCACAATGCTACCGCACCAAATAACGCCGTGGTAAAACATGATGGAATGATCTTCGACGGATATAACAGAGATGGAAGCAAGAACACCACTATTCTGCCGGCAGCAAGCTACTATAAAGGCGTATACAACAGCAGTGTGAATGAAAGCAGCGTTTACGATGCTTCTTTCATTAAGCTGCGTGAAGTAAAACTGGGTTATGCCTTACCTAAATCATTGATCAACAGATGGGGACTACAAGCGGTGAATGTGGCGCTGGTAGCCAGGAACCTGGGATACCTGCAAAAGAATGTGCCTAACATTGATCCTGAAACTGCGTTTAATACCGGTAATGGCCAGGGCCTTGAAACCCTGCAGATACCTACTACCCGCAGCATAGGCTTTAACCTGAATGTTTCATTTTAATTTTTGACCGGATATGAAAAAGTTCTTGATACCTTGCTATATATTATTCACTGCACTCTTACTGGCCGGTTGCCAGAAAGATCTGGAGCGGGTGAACAAAAATCCGAATGAACCCACCAGCCTGGAACCCGATTACCTGCTGAGTAACGGCATAAAATCGAATGTGGATACCTACTGGGGAACAGATGCTTCGATGGAAAGTTCATTGCTCTACATCCAGTATTGGGCAAAGATCCAGTATACAGATCCCGATCGTTATATACCCGCTTCTACCAGCATACAAAATGTATGGAGTAACTTTTATGCACAGGGTGTAGAAGATTTTACTACCCTCGCACAATTGAGCGACAGCCTGCAAAACCCTAACTACAAAATCCCCGCTATTGTTATGCGCTCCTGGATTTTCCAGGTGCTGACGGATCTCTATGGGGATGTGCCTTATACACAGACCGCCAATATTGAAAAATATCTTACACCGGTATATGACAGCCAGCGTGTAGTTTATAACGGTATTCTTGCAGAGCTGAAATCAGCGGTGGATCAGGCTACCGGCCCTACTGCCATACAAGGGGATGTGCTGTTGCATGGTGATATACAAAAATGGAAGAAGTTTGCGAATGGTCTCCGCCTGCGTATAGCCCTGCGTATTGCAGACCGCGACTTCGCTGCTGCCAAAGCTGTATTTGATGATGTGGCTGCCGGCGGCAACCTGCTGCTGACAGATAAGGATGGTGATGTACAGCTCAACTACCTGGCTTCTCCCAATCAGAATCCTGTAGGACGTAACCGCGAAACCCGCAACGATTACCGCGCAAGTAAAACTATTGTAGATAAACTCACCGCATTGAATGACCCACGGTTAAGCATATACGTAGCACCCGCAAAAGATACCAATGTGTTCATTGGTGTAACCAACGGATTGGCTACTGATTCTGCGGCCAGGCTGGGTTTCACTAAAACTGTTGATGCAGGTGCTGTATTTACTGCCACCATGGCGCCGGCTGTATTGTTTAGTTATGCCGAGCAACAGTTTATCCTGGCAGAAGCTGCACAACGCAACCTGATCAGCGGCAATGCGGCTGATTACTACAAAAAAGCCATCACTGCTTCTTTCGCACAATATGATATTCCTGCTACGGAAGTAATTGCTTATATCGCACAACCTGGGGTAGCATACAATGCTGCTAACTATAAAAAGTCTATCGGAGAACAGAAGTGGCTGGCCCTTTTCGGAGAAGGACTGGAAGCATTTGCAGAATGGAGAAGACTGGATTACCCGCAACTGAAGCCTGCTTACACCGGTGCTTTAAATGGTAAAATGCCTTTGCGCTTCACCTATCCATCCAGCGAACAGGCACTGAACGGTAATAACTATAAAGCTGCCGTAGCCCGCCAGGGTGCGGATCTGCTAACCACGAAGGTGTGGTTTGATATGTACTAAACCAGGATTGAAGGATTAAAGAATTTGACCTGATTGATCTGGTAGATAGAAGAGATGACCAACCATGGTTTTCCACTTGTATCTATCTATTTCAATCAGGTTTTTTGTTGCCTGTATTAAAGCACGCAGGATATTTTAAAACAGGTATACACGCAGGCTTCTGGCGCCCTGTGCGCCATGTACCAGCACAGCCCCAATATCTGCGGTAGCAGAAGGTCCCATCATGAAACAGCCATACGCGGTATCTTCGAGATGTACATGTAAGTATGCATCGTACATATCTGTTACTATTTCAGCAGGAGAGAGTAGGATCACCAGGTGCTGGGAAAGAAATCCCAACGCATTGTGAACAAGGTCTTCCTGGGTAAGCCATACCATCCCGTTTTCCGCAACGCCAAACCTGGCGCGGATAACACCTACATCTACATCTGCCAGTTCATTCGGATTTTTAACCGCATGAATATCACGGTTACCCCTGATTTCAGGGGCAGCAGAACATATCACTTTTGCGTCAGGATATTGCTGTGCCAGCAAATCCTGTGCTGCTGCGGCTCCTGCGGGATGGAAAATTTCTCCGCCGGCTTCTTTTAACCGTTCTTCAAATGCCGGTAATAATGCGGTGATGGTTGTAGTAAACACCGGAATAACGGGATAGGTTACTTTTTCTGTTGGCTGTTGGCTGCGAACAGCAGCCAATACCTGGTTGCGGGCATTACTGTCCATTATCTTTTGTTTTATATTGTAAATACCATTCGCGGAAAGTTTGCTTTGCAAAATGCGGCAACTCACGGTGACGCCCCCACGGATTTAATACCCTGTTGTACAGCAGAAAATGCGGCGTGAAGCGCATCGCGCCACTGGCCGCCGCTTCTATATTGCGGAATAATTGCGGATGCTCAAAAATTTTACCGGCAGTACCGAAAGCCAACCGCCTGTTAATGGGCAGATATTTTTTGGCTGCCATCACTTTACGCCACTTCAGGATCTGATCACTGATATCAATTTTCACCGGACATACTTCCGTACAGGAGCCACATAACGAAGAATGATAGGGAAGCTCACTATACTTCGATTCATCGAAAGTAGGATCGAGTATGATTCCGATAGGACCGGAATACGTAGCGCCATATGAAAGGCCGCCGCTACGGCGGTATACAGGGCAGGTATTCATGCATGCACCGCAGCGGATGCACTTGAGGGAAGACCAGAAATCAGGCATGCCCAGCCGCTTGCTCCTGCCATTATCGGTGAGTATGATATGCAGCTCGCCCTCTTTTTTAGGCCCGCTGAAATGTGAGGTGTATTGCGTAGCCAGTGTGCCCAGCGCGCTGCGCGATAACAACCGGATGAAGATGCCAAGGTCCGTTACTTTTGGCAACAGTTTTTCAATACCTATACTCGCGATGTGTACGGGTGGTACGGAAGTACCGATATCTGCATTCCCTTCATTGGTACAAACAACAAAGCTACCGGTTTCGGCTATGGCGAAGTTGGCGCCTGTCATACCAGCGCCGGCGCTCAGAAATTTCTTGCGGGCATTGTCGCGCATGGCCTCATTCAGGTAATGGGGATCTTCATTAGCAGGATCGGTACCAATAGTGCGGGCAAATAAGGCGGCAACGTCTTTGGGTGTTTTGTGGATGGCCGGCATTACAATATGACTGGGAGGCTGATCGTCCAGTTGCTGGATACGTTCGCCCAGATCCGATTCTGTTACAGTGATACCACGGTTTTCGAGGAAGGCCGTCATGCCACATTCTTCCTGCAACATCGACTTACTTTTAATAACGGATGTTATATTTTTTTGTTGTAGAATGTCCCACACGTGTTGGTTGTGTTCTGCTGCATCCCTGGCCCAGTATATTTTTGCCCCTCTTTTAATGGCATTGGTTTCAAACATTTCCAGGTAATGATCCAGGTGGGTAAGCGTATGTTCTTTAATCTGGGATGCCAGCTGTCGCAATGTTTCCCATTCGGGCACTTCCCTGGCGGCATCATCGCGCCGCATGCGCGCTGCCCACAGGTTTTTATCATGCATCGGTTCATGAATATCGTCCTGGTTAATAAATGCAGCAGCGTGTGCAGCGACATCTATTTTTTTTTCATCTCCCATAAAAAAAATTATTAAAAGGGCCCACCATTTAATACCTGTGCCACGTGTAAGAATTTCATATCAATACCGGCTTTGCGTGCAATGCCCTGTTGGTGCATCAGACACGACATATCCGGAGAAACGATAAATTCTGCATCATGCCGTACATAGTCATGGATCTTGTCGATGCCCATGCTGGCACTCACCGCTTCATCAGTTACACAGAAGGTGCCACCAAAACCACAGCATTCATCAGGACGGTCCATAGGCACCAGTTCCAGCCCTTCCACCATTTGCAATAACCTGGCTGTTTTGTTGAAAGGAGTACCCATTATTTCGGAAGGCAGGGCAATACCTAAACCGCGTATGGAGCTGCAACTGTTGTGTAGTCCTACCTTATAGCGGAAATAAGCCCAGGGAAAACTTTCTACTTTCAATATATCATGAAGAAATTCTACCAATTCGTATGTGCGTGACCGTACGTTAAGTACATCCTGGTCCTGTGGAATGGCGTCCAGGTGGTGTTTTACATGTTTTACGCAGCTGCCTGCGGGGCCAACGATATATTCAAATTCACGGAAATTTTCTACGAAGAGTTTTTCAGCTGCGGCAGAATGCTCCTGATCCCCTTCATTGGCCATAGGTTGTCCACAGCAGGTTTGATTGAGCGGATAAACAACTTCCACGCCGAAACGCTCCAGCAATTCCAGCGTGGCAATACCAGCTTCGGGATAAATTGCATCAATATAACATGGAATAAATAAGCCAACTTTCATATCGAGATCGTTTGGTTGGGTATGTATCCATTAACACCGGAGCAGCCATTTAGTTTAATCCGGCGACTTTACATCACCGGTGTTTTGCCCCCATCCACCGCGGTGCTGGTGCCTGTAATATAGGCGGCGGCAGGCGCGGCCAGAAAAGCTGCCAATGCGGCTATTTCATGGGCTTCGCCAAACCTGTTCATCGGAATTTCTTTCAGCCATTCTGTTGCTACTACTTCCGGTGCTACATTCCGGGCGGCGGCGCTACTCTTGAACAAGCTATCCAGCCGGGCCGTGGAAGTGGAACCCGGTAAAACATTATTTACGGTGATACCGTGCGGCGCCAGCTCGGTGGCCAGTGTTTTGGACCATGCAGCTACTGCCCATCGGGTGGTATTGGATACGCCCAGATTTTTGAGCGGTGTTTTTACAGAAGTGGAAATGATATTGATGATACGACCATAACCTGCCAGGATCATACCCGGTACCAATGCCTGCGTTAATGCCTGGTTGCATAGCACATGCTGTGAAAAGGCATCCGTAAAAGCCGTTGCGGTAGCAGATAATATTGGTCCGCTGGCAGGCCCGCCGGTATTGTTTACCAGGATATGCACCGGCTCTCTGGCTGCTATGGCGATGGCCACTTTTGTAATGGCAGCAACATCGGAAAAATCTGCCGTTTCAATGCTATGTGTTTGTCCGGATGTGGTATCCAGTAATGCTACGGCGGCTTTCAGCCGGTCTTCATTTCTTGCCAGCAGGATACAACGCGCACCCAGCAACGATAATTCTATAGCGGTAGCAAGTCCTATGCCCTGTGAACTACCGCATACGAGCGCGGTTTTTCCTTTTAAAGAAAGATCCATAATAAAATATTTACGAATTTTGTGATGTACGAATTTTGCGATTTAGTTATTTACAACAAAACTCCTAAATTCCTACATCACAAAATTCGTAAATATTTACACTCTTACGTAAATGCGTTTTTTGTCCAGTATAAATCCTACCAGCCAGCATACCAGCATAAAAGCCAGCGAGAAGAGGAGTGACCCGAATTTTCCCGGTGATAAAGGCTGGAAAATATGTTCATTGATCCAATCGTATAACGAGGAACCATTGATCATAATAAAAAAGAGCACGGTGACCAGTATTTCAGACAGGAGATAGAGGAACAACGGATTTTTACCAAATACCGTAAAAAATCCGCTCCCTTTACTGAAGCCGAGCATATCTATTACAAAGATCAGCAAGGACAGCAGCAGCAGGTCGATGCCTACTGTGAGCAGTACGTAGGAGCTGGTCCATAATTTTTTGTTGATAGGGAATACAGTATTCCAGGCATATGCCAGTGCAATAAAGAGGATGCCGGCAAAAACGAGGCGCAACAATCCGGGTTTTGTTCTTCCCTGTTGTTGTATAAACAAACCGGTATAATAGCCTGCAATAACGTTCACAACAGCTGGAATGGTGCTCAGTATCCCTTCGGGATCAAAGGCGAAGCCTTCACCATGATACATATGCGGTTCGCCCATTACCCATCTGTCTAATGCCAGTCCGGCATTACCATGTATGCCATACTGGTCGCCGGGTGTGCCGGTATACCAGAGAATAGCCCAATACCCAAAGAGGAAGAGGGTACTGATGGTCCATACCATTTTTTTTGACAGATAATGAATCATGAGAGAGCCGATACAATAGCAGAGTGCGATGCGTTGCAACACGCCCAGGATGCGGGTATGACTGAATGGCGAAAAGCTCAGACCATCGGGTGTGTTCTGAACAAATGGAAACCAGTACATCAGGTATCCCAGTAAAAAAATAATAAGTGTGCGTTTGAAAATCTTTCCTAATACAGCCGAATTGCCAATCTGTTCGTATTTCCGCATACTGAAACTCATGGCATTACCTACGGCAAAAAGGAAGGAAGGGAATACCAGATCTGTGGGTGTCCAGCCATGCCAGGCAGCATGATCCAGTGGCCAATAGGTACCACCGGTGCCTCCGGTATTCACAATGATCATGAAACAGACTGTCATGCCGCGGAATACGTCCAGCGGTAGAAATCGTTGGGAGCCTTGTGTCATTTTCCCCTAATTGAGTTGGTTGATAAGATGGTAAGGTGTGCAATTAGCGTTTGAGCGTCTACAATATAGACATCTATCTTACAAAATCCAAAAACCTTTTTTATTTATCTGCACAATATCCGCACTGCGCTGGTGAAAATTTATTATTTTAAGTGTTCCTGATAAACCCGTAAAACATGTATAAAAGATTTTTCACGTTACTGATAATAGTTATTTCCCTCCTTCAGATGGGCTGTGCCCAAGAGGAGCGAACGGTATGGTCTAAAGAAAAGGCGGAGCAGTGGTATGCCGGCCAGGGCTGGCTGCGGGGGAGCGACTTTATCCCCAGCACTGCTGTAAACCAGCTGGAAATGTGGCAGGCCGCCACTTTTGATACCACTACTATCAACAGGGAGCTGGGCTATGCGGCTTCCATCGGGTTAAACTCCATGCGGGTATACCTGCATCACCTGGCCTGGCTAACTGATCCGGAAGGATTTAAAAAAAGAGTGGATACTTATTTGTCCATCGCAAACGGTCATGGGATCTCTACCATGTTTGTGCTGTTTGATGATTGCTGGAACAAAGAGTATCATGCCGGTACACAGCCTGCTCCCAGAACAGGCATTCATAATTCAGGATGGGTACAGGACCCCGGTCCGGCTTTGCAAAGGAATATAACGTTAACGGATACACTGGAAAGATATGTAAAGGATATACTGACCACCTTTGGTAAAGATTCCCGTGTTGTATTATGGGATCTGTATAATGAACCGGGTAATGAGGGTAGCGGCAATAAAAGCCTGGTATTACTGGAAAAGGCATTCCACTGGGGCCGCGAGGTAAATCCGCAGCAGCCTTTGTCTGCCGGTGTGTGGGATTGGAATTTAAAAGAGCTGAGTACTTTTCAGCTGGAAAATTCAGATGTGATCACTTACCATAATTATGGTCCGCCGGAACAACACCAGCGGATGATAGATACCTTACGCACATTTGGCCGTCCGTTGATCTGTACAGAATATATGGCCCGCACCCGTGGCAGCCATTTTGAAAACATTATGCCTTTGCTGAAAAAGGAAAATATCGGTGCTTATAACTGGGGACTGGTAGCGGGTAAAACAAATACCATCTACGCCTGGGATCAACCAATGCCGGATGGGGGAGAGCCCAATCCCTGGTTTCATGATATTTTCAGAAAGGATGGTACTCCTTACAGCCAGGAAGAAGTGGCGGTGATAAAAAAGTTGACGGGCAAGCAATAAGGATTACATAGAGAAGCCTTTTCCCAGTACCTCGTGCACTTCGTGGATCACAACGAATGCTTCGGGGTCTGCTTGCTTTACGAGGGCTTTTAAGTGCATCAGTTCCTGTTTACCAACTATTACGTACAGTACTTCTTTGGGAGCCTGTGTGTAGGCGCCGTGCCCATGCAGTACGGTGGCGCCGCGTTTCATTTCGCCGGTGATCTTTTCCGCGATGGCTTTTGTATTGGCGGAGATGATGGTGATGGCGCGTTTGGTGTTCAGGCCATCAACGATATAATCTATTACCCTGGCGCCGATGTAAACGGCAATAAAGGTATACATCGTTTTTTCAATGCCGATAATGAAGGCAGAACTGGCGATTACCACTACGTCAAAGATCAGCATGGCATTGCCCAGGGTCCAGCCCAGGTATTTGTTGCAGAACCGGGCTACGATGGCCGATCCTCCGGTGGAGCCACCGGAAAGAAATACAAGTCCGACGCCGATGCCAACCAGGAGTCCTCCAAAGATGGCTGCCAGCATGGAGTTGGTGGTCACCGGTGTAAGGTTGTTTTCCGTCATGTATAGGAACAGTGAGCAAAACAGGATGCCCAGGATCGTATAAAACATGCCACGTTTGTCGAGCAGTTTATAGCCGGCAGCAATCAGTACGGAATTGATGACCAGGTTGGTGATTCCCGGCGACCAGCCCCAATAATAATAGGTAACGATGGTAATACCGATCACCCCGCCTTCTGATAATTTGTTGGGGATAGTAAGATAGTTGATACCTACTGCGAAGATGAACGCACCGGCTATGATGAGTAAGATGTTCTTCAAATGCTCTTTCATGGCGCAAAAGTAAGGATTACCGGAATTGAATTGAAGGTGATGAGTACTATGAATTTAATAATTACCGGGATCATTGCCGGTAGAAATTATTTCAAAAAAAAGTTACCGGGTTATTTGGAATTATTAAAACCTGATGTATATTTGTCTACCAATTCAGTAGACTAATTAAGTTTACCACCATCAGGGAGTATAAGGCAACGCTCCCGGCAACCTTTGACCACCAGCAAGGTGCTGCTGCCAATATTGAAAAGAATCGTGTAAATACAATACACTATGACATGGCACACTCCTGTTTTTGGACGGCGTTCCCACGCGCAATTATCAGTGGAAAAAAATACCTGTTCCCGTTACATTCAGCCGGCGCGCTACTATTGTAGTTGTTGCTGTTGCTAATGCAAAGACTAGCGTTCTGTATGCTGTAAATAGAATGCCTGGCTTGGCTTGCGGGGATGGTATGCTGCAAATTTATTGGTGGTAAATTTTTCAGTAACGTACCTACCCGCATCCTCCTGGCATCCCCGCAGTTGCTTCCTTACTTTTCTGTTTCAATATTTTTTCTGCCATCAGTAACCAGCCATTAATATTTAATTATTACATCGCATTATCTATGCTCATGATATAACCCTAACGCTTATACGTTTTTCGGAAAGCCTAAATACATCCAAGGAACCATCTGCTTTCAGGTAAGGCTCCAAGTGCCAGTAAGTCCCGGTCGCGTGCCGGGACTTCTTTATATAACGCTCCCGGCAATACGGATACTGCTTTTTCCCCAACCTTCTTTTTCACAAATTTTTATGGAAAATATTTCTCCCTCACATCTAATTAGAAACATATTATTATGGACTCAATTAAAATCCCGGGGAATGATTTCCTCGACATCCTTTTTGATGGAAGGAACAAAGATTATGGGGCCTATGAATTGCGCAATCGTTATGATGTGCGCGTTCGCAATGCAATAATGGGCACCACTTCCATCTTGTTAATGATCATTGGTGGATATGTGCTGAATAATAAATTAATGGCTGCTGAAAATGTTATCCGCCCATTTATAGCAGAAAAAATAACGGAATTAATGACGGTGAAATTACCGGAAGAGAACCGGGTTATTCCTCCCCCGGCGGTGCATACGCCCCCTCCTGCTGCTACCAGCGTGCGCCTCGCAAAAATGGTGGTAACACCAGATAAAGAGGTAAGACCGGAAGACGAACCACCAAAGCTCAGCGACATCGGAAATAAAGCAATTGGTCTTGAAAATAAGGTAGGCAATCCGGATGGTTTGGCAGATGGATTACCCGAGTTCGGTAAGCCGGGTGGGAGTGTAGTGGAAGCACCGCTGGCACCTGATAGGGAAGGACCACTGACCTTTGTGGATATTAAGCCGGAATTTCCCGGTGGGCAAGCTGCGTTAATGAAATACCTGCAAAAAAATATGCGTTATCCTTCATTGGCCCAGTCCAATGAAATCCAGGGCACGGTGTATATCCAGTTTGTTGTAAATCGTGATGGCAGCATCACCGATGTTAAAACAAGGGGTGCAGTCAAAGGTGGCGGCCTGGAAGAAGAAGCGATGCGCGTAGTGCGGAATATGCCTAAATGGAAACCCGGTAAACAAAGCGGGCAACAGGTGGCTGTATTTTTTAACCTCCCCGTAAATTTCATATTAGCGCAATAGTAAAATTACTTATCCCGGCCTGCATCCATTTGCTGTAATCTGTAGGAATCTTTATTCGCCATTCTAACATATCCCGGTCTGCTTTTCGCGGCCGGGATACCTGTTTTTTAAAGTCTCATTAGAAAATATTCAAACATTTAAACCATCTGTGGGAAAATAATCAAGGAATAAAGCGTTTAATATATAAACAACTAAACGGAATAATTATTAATTTAACGGCCGCTTAGTTCTCTTCTTCAGCACTATAAACGGATTTTTAGTATGGAAGCGCCGGTAAATAACTCGTTGCAACAATTCAAGAACCTTGTTGGTACAAAGTTCCAGCTTTATAATAGCCTTTTCACCTCGTTACCTTTTCACCGGGTGGAAAAGACAGGTGTTTTTCTTTCCTTATTCCTCCTGCATTGTGAGGAGGGCTATGCCAAAGGCAACAGCCCTCAGGAAATAATGGATTCCTTTTTTAAACAGTACACTACCTTCCAGCAGGAAAAGCAGAAAACGGATCTTTTATTCCGCTTTGTACAATATGCAGAAAGGCAGGTGGTATTATTTGATGCACTGGAAGATGCCGCATTCCGCTATATCCGCGACCTCCAGGGTACGGGCACTCTCCGGCACCTGCAATCAGAAGTGATGCAGGAGCAGGCGCAGGATAAGCTAAAAGAGAAGCTGAAGGATTTTTCTGTAAGACTGGTACTCACCGCACACCCTACACAGTTTTATCCCGGCGAAGTACTGGGTATTATTAATGATCTCTCTAAAGCACTGATCGAAGAAAATACTTCGGAGGTAAATATGTACCTCCAGCAACTGGGTAAAACACCCTTCTTCAAAAAAGAAAAGCCTACACCATATGATGAAGCTATCAGCCTGGTATGGTTCCTTGAAAATATATTTTACCGGGCCGGCGGACGCATCCTCTCCTTTATGCGGGCGCAGTTCCCCGGTGCCATCAGTAGCGATAACCCGGTAATCCGCATGGGCTTCTGGCCTGGTGGTGACCGTGACGGGAATCCTTTTGTGAATGCTGCTATCACCGTGGAAGTGGCCGCTGCATTGCGCGCTTCGGTGATGAAATGCTATTTCCGCGAGGTGCGTAACCTCCGGCGCAGGCTCACCTTCAAAGGGGTGGAAAACGTAGTGGCCGCACTGGAAGCCAAATTATCCCGCAACCTGTTTATACCGGGACATAAAGCCGATATCAGCCGCCAGGAAATCCTGGACACCTTAACAGCTATTCGTCAAACAATTGTAACCGAACATAACGGACTTTTTGTTCACCTGGTAGATAACCTGATCAGCAAAGTAGAGATCTTCGGACTCTTCTTCGCTTCGCTGGATATACGCCAGGACAGCTCCATTCATGAAACATTGCTGAGTGCAGTGGCAGAAAAGACGGACGCATTACCCGACAATTATGAATCATTGGACGATGCGGCAAAAATTGAAGCCCTGTTACGTATTGATCATGCTATAGATCCTTTGGTGCTGGAAGATCCGTTGCACCGGGATTGCCTGCAAACCATTGCGGCCGTTAAGCAGATCCAGGAAGTAAACGGAGAAGATGGCTGTAACCGCTATATCATCAGTCACAGTACCTGTGTGCTGAGTGTGATGGAAGTATATGGCATGTTCCTGCTGGCTGGCTGGCAAAAGGATAGCATCACAATGGACATCGTGCCCTTGTTTGAAACAATCGATGACCTGCGTATGGCTGGGCAGGTGATGAAGTCATTATACGAAAATGTTGAATACCGCAAGCACCTGAACCGTCGTCAGTGCAAACAAACGATTATGCTGGGCTTTTCGGATGGTACCAAAGATGGCGGTTACCTGATGGCCAACTGGAGCATCTATAAAGCCAAAGAAGAATTGTCTGCTATCTCTAAAGAATATGATATTGATGTGGTGTTCTTCGACGGGCGTGGCGGTCCTCCCGCACGTGGTGGTGGAAAAACGCACCAGTTCTATGCTTCTATGGGCAGAAACATTGCCAACCAGGAAATTCAGCAAACGATCCAGGGGCAAACAATCAGTTCCAACTTCGGCACCGTGGATGCTGCACAGTTCAATATGGAGCAGCTGGTACATGCCGGCATCAGCAATGAGCTGTTCTCACCCAAGACGGTCACCCTCACCAAGGCAGAGGAAGGATTACTGCAATCCCTGGCAGATGCGGGTTATGAGTCCTATAATAAATTAAAGACCCATCCGCATTTCCTGGCTTACCTGGATCATGCGAGCCCGCTTCGTTATTATGCGGAGGCTAATATCGGCAGTCGTCCCAGCAAGCGTAATTCTTCTGCCAAGCTGAATCTCAATGATCTGAGGGCAGTGCCGTATGTAGGCGCCTGGAGCCAGCTGAAACAGAATGTACCAGGTTACTATGGCGTGGGTAGCGCGTTACAGCAACTGGAAGCCCAGGGACAATGGAAAGCGTTGACACATCTTTACCAGCACTCGCTGTTTTTCAGAACATTGCTGGATAACTGTGAGATGGCGATGAAGAAAAGCTATTTCCCGTTGACAGCCTATCTGGCCAAACATCCGCAGTATGGGGAAGTATGGCAGATGATCTATGATGAATTTGAACTCACTAAAAAATACCTGCTCCTCCTGACCGGCGAATCCGAACTGATGGAGGCCAGCCCTATAGATCAGCTCTCTATACAGATGCGGGAAAGGATCGTGTTGCCGTTGCTGACCATTCAACAATACGCACTGACCAGTATCCGCGAACTGGATACTGCACCTGATAGTCCGGATAAAGAAACATACGAGAAGCTGATTATGCGCTGCTCATTTGGGATTATCAATGCAGGAAGAAACTCAGCCTAAACCAGACCAGGATTAAAGGATTAAAAGATTTACCTGATAGGTGTTTTATTTTTTAAAAATCAAACAACAAAACACCCATCAAGTAAATCTTTTAATCCTTTAATCCTGGTATTTGTTGTTTGATTGTAAAAAATCTACACTAAACCGCTGATATAGCTGAAACAGCACATATATATAACTACAACCAACAAAACACCCATCAAGTAAATCTTTTAATCCTTTAATCCTGGTCTGCAATTGGTAATTCTTTTCTACTTTTACACTCTTTAAGTAACAACATTATGGCAAACAGCTTATATGACTTTGGAATGATCGGTCTTGGGGTAATGGGTAGAAACCTGTTGCTCAATATGGCGGATCATGGCTTTTCCGTTATTGGCTTTGATAAAGACGCTGCCAAGAACGCTGCGCTGGAATCGGCCGCTACTGCCGGTACAACTGTTAAAGGCGTTGGCGAGCTGGCCACTATGGTACAGCTGCTGGAACGTCCGCGCAAGTTGATGATGCTGGTACCTGCGGGTCAGCCGGTAGATGACGTGATCGCTTCCCTCTTGCCGCTGCTGGAGCAGGGCGATGTGGTAATAGACGGCGGTAACTCCCATTATACCGACACGTTACGCCGTGTAAAGTTCCTCCGCGAAAAAGGTATCCACTTTATGGGTATCGGTGTTTCCGGTGGAGAACAGGGCGCCCGTACCGGTCCGAGTATTATGCCGGGTGGTGACCTGGAGGCATATGCCAAGGTAAAACCTATGCTGGAAGCCATTGCGGCCAAAGTAAAAGAAACGCCTTGTGTTGCCTACCTGGGTAAAGAAGGAGCAGGGCATTACGTGAAAATGGTGCACAATGGTATTGAATATTCCATTATGCAACTGATCAGTGAAAGCTATGCTTTGTTGCAAAAAGGTGCAGGATTGACCAATGACCAGCTGCACGAAGTGTTTAAAAGCTGGAACCAGGGTGCTTTACAATCCTTTCTTGTTGAGATTACCGCAGATATTTTTAAACAGAAAGACGATAAAACCGATGCTCACCTGGTAGATGTGATTTCCGACAAAGCCGGCTCCAAAGGCACCGGTAAGTGGACTTCACAGGATGCGATGGAGTTGCCGGTAGCCGTACCGGTAATTGACACTGCCGTAGCGATGCGTACCCTCTCTGGTTTTAAAGACCAGCGCCTGCAGGCAGCATCCCTGTATAAAGCACCGGATGCTACCATTCATGCGGATACCGAAATGTGGATCAAACAAGTGCATGATGCCCTGTATTTTGCCACCATCCTGAGCTATGCACAGGGATTGGCGATGCTGTATGAAGCATCCCGCGACCTGCAAATGGAAATACCGTTGCCGGAAGTAGTGAAAGTATGGAGAGGCGGTTGTATCATCCGCTCTACCCTGCTGGAAGTATTTACACAGGCATATCAGCAAAATACAGATCTGGCCAACATTCTGCTGGATAAAGGGGTTGCCTACCTCGTTGCTTCTGTGGAAAGTAATACCAGGAGTGTAGTAGCACAGGCTGCACAGGCAGGTATTCCTGCCGCCGGATTCATGTCGGCGCTGTCATACTTTGATGCTTTCCGCACCGGAAGAATGGCTACTAACCTGATCCAGGCCCAACGTGATTATTTTGGCGCCCATACCTACCAGCGTACGGATATGGAGGGCACCTTCCACACGGAATGGCAGCAATAATAAAATAAAGTTCATCTTCAATTCAATATATGCAGATCCATAAACGCCCTCCTGCTTCGATTCTCTTTATTTTCGGAGGCAGCGGCGATTTAAACTACCGGAAACTAACACCTGCGTTATACAATCTTTTTTTAGATGATTGGATGCCTGAGCAATTTGCTATTGCAGGCCTGGGTCGCAGCCCTTATAGTAACGAAGAATACCACAACCACCTGCTGGATGGTATCAGTAAGTTTTCCCGCCGGAAGGGAGAGCAGAACGGTCACTGGAAGGATTTCAACAAACATGTATCCTACATCCAGATGGATGCAGAAGATGCAGCTTCCTACAGTAAGATCACAGACCTGGTAAAAGAAAAAGAAGAAGAATGGGGTGTACATCCCAATGTAATCTTTTACCTGGCCGTAGCGCCTCAGCTGGTACCGAACATCGCTACAAGACTGGGTGATCTTAACCTGTGCAGCGACAAACACTGTACCCGCATCGTTATAGAAAAGCCTTTTGGTCATGACCTGGACAGCGCACATGAGCTGAACAAGTTGCTGGGCGTGAAATTTACAGAAGAGCAGATCTATCGTATAGATCACTACCTGGGTAAAGAAACGGTACAGAACATCCTGGCTTTCCGCTTTGCGAATGCACTTTTTGAACCGGTATGGAACCGCAATTTCATAGATAACATACAGATCACTGCCGCAGAAAGTGTGGGTCTTGAAGGCCGTGGTGGCTACTATGAAAGAGCAGGGGCCCTGCGCGATATGGTGCAGAACCATATCCTGCAAATCCTCTGTATGGTAGGTATGGAAGCGCCGGTATCCTTTGATGCCAACGAAATCCGCAACAAAAAAGTGGATGTACTGAATGCTATCCGCCGCATTACGCCTGATAAAGTGCATGAAAGCGCGGTACGCGGACAGTATTCCGCCGGCTGGATGAAGGGAGATAAAGTACCGGCTTACCGCCAGGAAAAAGGAGTAGATCCGAAATCCAATATTGAAACCTATGCTGCTGTTAAGTTTTACATAGATAACTGGCGTTGGCAAGGCGTGCCTATCTACGTGCGTACAGGTAAATTCCTGCACCAGAAGGCCACCAATATTATCCTTCAGTTTAAAGAAGCGCCTCACTACGCGTTTCCACAGGAAGCTGCACAAACATGGCGCCCTAACAGGCTCACCATCAGCATACAGCCGGAAATGGATATCCGTATCCGCTTTCAGGCCAAACGCCCCGGTCAGACCATGACCCTGGACCCGGTAGATATGACCTTCAACTATGAAGCCGCCAACGGCGAACATGCACCGGAAGCATACGAAACACTGCTCCTGGATGTAATGGAAGGCGATGCTACCCTGTTCATGCGTGGTGACCAGGTAGATGCCGCCTGGAAAGTGATCATGCCTATCCTGGAAACATGGGAGAACCGCGTACCGCAGGACTTTCCCAACTATGCACCGGATTCATGGGGCCCGGATGATGCCGATGCACTCATCGCCCGTGATGGACATACCTGGATTAATTTACCTACTAAATAAATCAGCCTACAGATTAAACTGATTTATATAAAAATGAACCTGGTTAGCAGAGATAAAAAGCTGGAGAAAAATATAATATGATCCATTTCTATCTTCACTAACCAGGTTTATCATATAAATAAATCAAATAAATCCTGGTCTGATCAGTAATTACTTTTTTATGGAATTACATATCGCAAAAGATCCCGCACAATTAAGTGAAAACGTGGCTGCGTGGATCAGCAATTATATACAGGATGTATTGCAGGAGCAGGAGCGGTTTACATTTGTGCTGTCTGGTGGCAATACCCCCAAACAATTATATGCGTTGTTGGCTAAAGCGCCCTACAATCAAATTATTCCATGGGAAAAAATACATTTTTTCTGGGGAGATGAAAGAGCCGTTCCCTTTGAGGATGAGCGCAATAACGCCCGCATGGCTTTTGATGTTTTGCTGGATAAAGTAGGCGTGAATCCGGATCATATCCACATCATGCGTACGGACATTGAGCCGGAAGCTGCTGCTGCGGAATATGAAAAGATCCTGAAAAGCTATTTCAAAAAGGAAGAAAATACTTTTGATCTGGTGTTGTTGGGTATGGGAGATGACGGGCATACCCTGTCGCTGTTTCCCGGTACAGCCGTGGTTCATGAGCAAAAATCCTGGGTGAAGGCATTTTTCCTGCAGGCACAGGATATGTACCGGATTACCTTAACTGCACCGGTAGTAAACAATGCCGCCTGTGTGCTTTTCCTTACCACCGGCGCAGGCAAAGCGTTTACCCTGAAAAATGTGATCGAAGGCACCTTCGATGCCGAAAAATTCCCTTCCCAGCTGATAAGGCCCCAGGACGGTGAACTGCACTGGTTTGTAGATGAAGCAGCAGCATCCGCCATGGAACTATAATGAGATTTTTGGATTTGATTATTTAGTGATTTAGTTATTTTGTTTCAAAGGAACATATACCATTGAAACAAAATAACTAAATCACCAAATCCCCTTCCGTCTCCAATTCATAATTATTCTGTAGCTTGTGCTACATAAGCCATAGCGTATGTTTGATAAGCCCGTATTTGATGCACATTTGCATATAACAGACCACCAGTACCCCTTGCAGCCGAACCAGGGATATTTGCCACCTTCGTTTACTGTTGCTGATTACCAGCAGCGGGCTGCCGAACTAAACATTAGCGGGGGCGCTGTTGTATCAGGATCATTTCATGGATTTGATCAGCAATATCTGCTGGCTGCACTAAAAATATTGGGGCCGGATTATGTTGGCGTGACCCAGATCCCCGCCAGCGCCACTGATGAGGAAATTATCGCTTTACATAATGCAGGCGTACGCGCCGTGAGATTCAATGTGCAGAGTGGCGGTTCTGAAAACACCAAATACCTGGAAAAACTGGGATTGCGTGTACATGAACTGGTGAAATGGCATGTGGAATTGTATGTGGATTCCAGGCAGTTGCCCGGCCTGTCCAACACCTTGCAAAAATTGCCCAAAGTTGTGATCGACCACCTCGGATTATCCAAGGCTGGATTTAAATATTTGCTGCCCCTGGTAGAAAAGGGCGCCATTGTAAAAGCCACCGGTTTTGGCCGCTGCGATTTTGATGTGTTAACCGCTATGCGGCAAATCACTGCGATCAACCCGGCAGCTTTGCTTTTTGGTACGGATCTTCCTTCTACGCGTGCTCCCAGGCCGTTTGATGTGGCAGACCTGAACCTGATCATCAATAATTTTTCACCTGCACTGGCAGCGAAAATATGCCGGGAGAATGCATTGGCATTGTACCAACCAGGAAACGGAACCGTTTAACCCTGGCCCCAGCTATCAATTTCAATCATCCCTATATTATGTTCCGGTGTTTGCCCGTTTGCAAAGCATCCCGGAACCGTGCTGGGATAAATATCTTCAAAACTACGTACCTGGTTCATGAACACGCGGCGGAAAATATGCCTGCGTGTGATCTGGTGCGGATCTTTTAATCCTGCTGCAGCAGTAAGTTCTATGGCACTTTCAACAGTATCGCGGTGGTAATTGGCAACGCGGTGTTTTTTCTCATCTACCACGAGACCGGCAGAAAGCCATTTGTCTTGTGTAGCCACACCCGTAGGACATTTATTCGTATTACACACTAATGCCTGGATACAGCCAAGGGCCATCATCATGGCGCGGGCGCTGTTGCAGGTATCCGCACCGAGTGCAATGGCACGGAGGATGTGATAACCGGTGAGCACTTTACCGGAGGCAATTATTTTTACCTGTTTTCTGATGTTGAAGCCCGTGAGGGTATCGTGTACAAATGGTAGTGCATCCATGAGTGGCATGCCCACTGAGTTGGAAAATTCCGGCGGCGCTGCGCCGGTACCGCCTTCGCCGCCATCTACTGTAATAAAGTCGGGGTAAATGTCTGTTTCTATCATGGCTTTACAGAGTGCATAAAATTCACGCTGCTGACCTATACATAATTTGAACCCTATGGGTTTGCCTTTGCTCAGTGTGCGCAGGCGTGCAATGAACAACATCATTTCACGGGGGCTGCCAAATGCTTTATGAAAAGGGGGAGAGAATACAGTAGTATGAGGTGTCACGTGCCGGATGGCTGCTATCTCCGGCGTATTTTTGGCAGCCGGTAAGATGCCGCCATGGCCGGGTTTGGCGCCCTGCGATAATTTCAGTTCAATCATTTTAATTTGTGGCAGCGCACTTTTTTCTGCAAAAAGCGTCTCCGAAAAATTACCATCTTCCTGCCGGCAACCGAAGTATCCGGTGCCTATCTGCCAGATAATATCGCCGCCCTGTTTCAGGTGAAAATCGCTGATACCACCTTCGCCGGTGTTGTGTGCAAAGTTGCCGATCTTCGCACCGCCGTTTAATGCTTCTACAGCATTGGAACTGAGCGATCCATAACTCATGGCGCTCACATTTAAAATGCTGGCGGAATAGGGCTGCAGACAGTCTTTCCCGCCGATGATAACACGTGGATCTTTCTCCATCAGATCAAAATCATGTGGCTGAATGGAATGTGCCATCCACTCATAACCTTCTGCATATACATTAAACTGGGTGCCAAATGGCTGTGAGTCCAGCTCCCGCTTGGCCCGCTGGTATATGGTGGAACGGTCTACCCGGTTCACCGGACTTCCGTCTATATCACTTTCAACAAAATACTGGTAAATTTTAGGACGCAATGCTTCCATCCAGTAGCGTGCACGCCCCACAACAGGGTAGTTGCGGATGATGGCGTGTTTGGTCTGCGTCATATCCAGGACGCCCATAATAATCACTGGCAGCACGGGAATCAGTAGCCAGAATACCCACGGAAAAAATAAACCCAAGCCAATAATCAGAAGCAGACTTACACATGAAAATCCAATAAATGCCTTTGCCATAGATCAATCTTTATTTATTTAAAGTTAAAGAATAATACAGTAGCAGTGATCCACGTATTTGCATATTTGCATTATAGTATTTATCTTACGGAGCGCCACGTAATTACCGGTGGCAGTGATAACCTGGGTATAAATACTTTCATCAACCGCCTGCATTATTTATATTGCCACTTTTTGCATTTCATTATATCGATATTTCTCAAATCTAACCAAAACATGATCAGGCATAAGTTTTTAGGAAAACTGATGACAACCGGCATATTACTGGTAAGTACAGTAGCAGGTGCGCAGGCGCAGCAAACACCGTTTGATGCTGCCAGCTTAAAGTCCAGTTGGGAAGTGGTGGAAAACCACTACGAGGGAAAGGATAATTTTTTATCGGCATTTACATTTATTAATACCGGGAAGAAAGCTTTCCCTGCAAAAGGGTGGCAGCTTTATTTCAATTTTATACGCATGGTTACCCCTGGTATCTTACCGGGCAATGTGAAAGTGGAACATATTAATGGTGACTTGTACCGGTTAACACCGGCAGATAATTTTACAGGTATTGCCCCAGGAGATTCACTGAAACTGGGGATGACAGGCGATGCCTGGGCCGTAAATTTTACGGATGCACCCACCGGCCTTTACCTGGTATGGGACGCACAACCGGAGAAAGGACTGTCAATAAAAAACTATACCATCCGTCCTTCTACTACTGCAAAACAACTGATGCGTTATCCCGGCGATAAATCTGCCGTAGTAACGCCAACGGATATATTTAAACAGAATGCCGGGATCAAAAATATTCCGGCTGCTCAATTACCTTTAATATTTCCTACACCGGCATCTTATATCGCTACGGGCGGTAAACTGGTGCTGGATGCGCCTCCCGCTGTGGTAGCGGACCCTGAGCTGGAACCCAGTGCAAAATTTCTGGGTAATGAAATGGTAACGTTACTGGGTAAACGAAATCCCGGTAAAGCCACCATTACGCTGAAACAGGATGCTACCCTCGCGGCCAATGCCTATACGCTGGATGTAACACCACAGGGTATTACTATTGCGGCAGGCAGCAACGAAGGCGCTTTTTACGGTATACAGTCCCTGAAATCCCTCATAACACCTGCGGCATGGGCCGGTGTGCAGAAATCCATTAGCATACCGGCAGTGCAGGTGAAAGACTATCCCCGGTTCGGTTACCGTGCTTTCATGATTGATGTGGCCCGCAATTTCCACGACAAGCGTGATCTGCTCCGTATCCTGGACCTGATGGCCCTGTACAAACTAAACATATTACACTTTCACTTCAGTGATGATGAAGGCTGGCGCGTGGAAATACCTTCGCTCCCCGAACTCACAGAAGTGGGCGCCAAACGCGGTCACAACACCGGCTGGAAAAATATGTTGCAACCTTCCTACGGCTCCGGCCCTGATACCGTTAATGCCGGTTCCGGTTACCTGACCCGCAACGATTTTATAGAAATACTGCGTTATGCCACGGAAAGGCATATACGTGTATTGCCTGAAATAGAAAGTCCCGGTCACGCCCGCGCAGCGGTTAAATCCATGGAATCCCGCTACTACCACCTGAAAGCAGCAGGTAAAGAAAAGGAAGCAACGGAGTTCCTGTTGACAGATCTGGAAGATAAATCTGTATATCACTCTGTACAATACTGGAACGATAATGTGATGAATGTGGCATTGCCATCTACTTACCGTTTCCTGGATAAAGTGGTGGAAGAGTTGCAGGGGATGTACAAGGAAGCGGGTGCCCCGTTGCCTTCCATCCATATGGGCGGTGATGAAGTACCTAATGGCGTTTTCGAAAAATCGCCTGCCTGTATCGCCCTGATGCAACAGGATAGCACCCTGAAAAATGTAAATGACCTGTGGTATTATTACTTCCGGAAAGTGAATAACCTGCTCAACGCCCGCGGTATAGAAGTAGCCGGCTGGGAAGAGGCAGGGATGCGAAAAACCACGCTGGATGGCGAATCACAAAGTATTCCCAATCCTGATTTTGTGAATAATAATTTTCAGTTGAACGTGTGGAATAACGTGATCGGTGATGGACAGGAAGACTTGTCTTACCGTTTGGCCAATGCCGGTTATAAAGTTATTTTATCCGGGGTGAGTAATTTTTATTTTGATATGGCTTACATGAAAGCCTTTGATGAACCCGGGTTTTACTGGGGTGGATTTGTAGATGTAGATAAACCTTTTTACTTCATTCCTTTTGATTACTATAAAAATTCAAAGGTAGATGGCAGGGGTAACCCCGTAACGCCGGAGTTGTTTCGGGGTAAGGACCGGCTAACAGGTTTTGGTCAGTCCAATATCAGGGGCATTCAGGGCTTGTTATGGAGTGAAACCGTGACGACCCCCGATCGTATGGAATATATGATGCTGCCCAAGTTGCTGGGACTTGCAGAACGTGCATGGGCACAGGACCCGGCATGGGCTACCGAGAAAGACAGTGCCAAAGCAGCGGCATTATATGACCAGGCCTGGAGTGTATTTGCCAATGTACTGGGCAAGCGGGAGATGCCCCGTCTGGACTACTACAATGGTGGATACAACTGGCGCATTCCTACCGCCGGTGCAGCTGTGGATGATGATGTGCTGAGCGCCAATGTACAACTACCCGGTTTAACGATCCGCTATACTACTAACGGTGAAGAGCCTACGAATAAAAGCACCGTTTATACCGCTCCTGTAAAGGCCGGTGGTAAAACCGTTAAGCTCCGGGTATTTGATGCCCGTGGCCGCAGCAGCAGAACAACCACTGTGAAAGTACCGCAGCCGTCGGCGCAGTTGAAAGGCAATAAAAACTAAAGAAAATATTTAGAGATTTACGAATTTAGAGATTTACGAATTTTTGGGTTTTGTTTCAACAACTTGTTTACTGTTAAAAACAAAATCCCGAAATCCCGAAATCTCAAAATTCGTAAATCTCTTTTTGTATTTTGTCCGTTAAACCCATAATTACTGATTGTGCGAATCATCCCACGTATATTATGCTGTTGTTTGCTCAGTGTGCCGGCAATGGCCCAAAAGCAAAAGAAAAACGAGTCTTATCATCTGCAGATGCGCAAGGCTTCTTCACCTGTTAAGATTGATGGTGTTGTTGATGAACAGGCCTGGAGAGATGCAGATGTAACGACCAGTTTTCACATGGTATTACCTATGGATACCAGTGGTGCTAACTTACGCACGGATGTGCGTATGACCTATGATCAGCAGAATATTTACCTGTTGGTAGAGAACTACAAACAGGGTGACGGGCCTTATATGGTGGAGTCGCTGCGGCGTGATTTCTCGTTCCTGAAAAATGATAACTTCCTCCTCTTCATGGACCCTTTTGATGACCAGACCAACGGCTTCACTTTTGGCGCTAATGCTGCGGGAGCCCAGTGGGACGGATTGATGTATGATGGTGGAAAAGTGGATCTGAGCTGGGATAACAAATGGGCATCGGTTGTAAAGAACTATGATGATAAGTGGGTGTTTGAAGCGGCTATCCCGTTTAAATCTATCCGCTACAAAAAGGGAATCACCAAATGGGGGATCAACTTTAGCCGCAATGATCTCAAGACAACGGAGAAATCGGCCTGGGCGCCTGTGCCACGACAGTTTCCCACCGCTTCGCTGGCCTATACGGGCAGCCTGGATTGGGATGCACCTCCGCCGGAAGCAGGTCCCAATATTTCATTGATTCCTTATGCACTGGGCGGTATTTCCAAAGACTATGAAAAAGGAACGGTTCCAAAATACCGTGGCGATATAGGCATGGATGCCAAAGTAGCCATTACATCTTCCTTAAACCTGGACCTTACTGTAAACCCCGATTTCTCGCAGGTGGATGTGGATAAGCAGGTGACCAACCTGGATCGGTTTGAACTATTTTTTCCGGAGAAACGGCAATTCTTCCTGGAGAACGGCGACCAGTTTTCTAATTTCGGTTATTCTACGCTCCGGCCTTTCTTCTCACGACGTATAGGCCTTGGCGTGCCCATTCATTTTGGTGCGCGGCTTAGCGGTAAAATCAATAAGGACTGGCGTTTGGGCGTAATGAATATGCAAACGGGGAAGCAGGAGGAAACAGGTTTGCCTGCGCAGAATTTTACCGTGGCTGCATTGCAGCGCCGGGTGTTTTCCCGTTCCAACCTGGGATTTATGTTTATCAATAAAGAGTCTGTAAACTATGATCCTGAGAAGGTGGTGGATAAGCCGGTGTATTCACAATACAACCGTAACATGGGAATGGAATATAACCTGGCTTCTTCCAATAATTTCTGGACGGGTAAAGCATTGTTCCTGAAATCGTATAGCCCTGGCAAGAAAGGCCATGATATGGCGCATGCGGCTAACCTGCAATATACCAGCAAGGTATGGAACATCAGCTGGCAGCATGAATATGTAGGGCGTAATTACAATGCGGAAGTGGGCTATGTGCCACGGCAGGGTTATATTAAAATGGTACCGCAGGTTACCCGCCTGTTCTTCCCGTTGTCCGGCGCTGTGTTGAGTCATGGCCCGCAGCTGAGTACTACTTACTTTATGGACGAAAACTTCAAGAGCACGGATAATGAAACGTTGCTGAATTATGGTATCGTGTTCCGTAAGCGTAATACACTAAATATATGGGGATCTAATACTTATATCAAACTCCTGCTGCCTTTTGATCCTACCAATACCGGTAAGGACAGCCTGATGGCGGGTACCAAACATAGCTGGAGTACGGTGGGTGCGGATTATGTATCCAAACCGCAAAGCCTGTTTACATACGCGCTTTCTGCGCGCTATGGTGGCTACTATGCAGATGGTACACGGCTGATGACCAATACAGAGCTGGGGTATCGTTTTCAGCCCTATGTAAGTATTGCTTTAAGCGCCAACTACAATCATATTAATCTTCCGAAGCCCTGGGGGAATAATTCTTTCTGGCTGGTAGGTCCGAGGCTGGATGTTACTATGACCAATACCTTGTTCTTTACCGGCTTTATGCAGTACAACGGGCAGCAGAAGAACATGAATCTGAATACCCGTTTCCAATGGCGTTACAGGCCGGCCTCCGACCTGTTTATTGTGTATACAGACAATTACCTGCCGGAACCTTTTTATGTAAGGAACCGTGCGCTGGTGTTGAAGATGGTGTACTGGTTGAATTTATAAGATTTTTTCCGGTGTTATATACTGATATATGCTGATCGCTTTGCTGGCAGCGGATTTCGTGTGCCGGGCGGGAAAAGTTAAAGCAAGAACGTTTAGAAATCATTAACATTCTGCCAGAATTTTATTTTTATTATTGTAAGACGAAATAAGAGATATCAAACCATATATTATTTTTCATTTACTATCGTTGTAAAATAATTCCCCCTGGTTTTTACCACGGGGATTTTTTTTGCTACCTGTTTTTTTAGCGGGTTTTGTACCGGGAAAAATACCCTTCTCCTGCTGCTTGTTTTCCCTTGTATAAACAAATCGGTGCCTGCTTGAAAAGTGAGAAGCCTCGCGCATTAAAACCCTTGTTGATATTGTCTATGCGGCATTTTTGCAGTAGATTTATTTTTCTTGATATTTCAATATTTTTCCCATCTTTGTATGAGTATTATTACACGCAAAACAATCGCATCTGCACTATTTTCCTATTCCCTGTTTTTGTGAAACCCGTTTAAATCAGTCTTTTAATATTTAAATCCAAATATATATATGAGAATCTTGGTTTAATCATACACATTATCGTATATTCAGTATATAACCGTTAAGCCCCTCTATGCCACATGCCAAAGCGTTATTTTGACCGACTTCAGACCATTGATTACCTTATCAGGATCAAAGGCACCGGTAAGCCCGCTCAGTTAGCCAAGCGGCTTCGTATTTCCGAAAGAACACTCTATGAATTCCTCAAAATGATGAAGGAGTTAGGTGCTCCCATTGAGTACGACCGGTACAAGGAAAGTTACTACTACTCTGAAAAGGGTGGATTTAACATGCGGTTTGCCAGGAACCTGGCTTCCGTGAGTATGGTACTTTTTTTCCTGATGAATTTATGGTAAACATGGTCCGCGCCATGATCTGTTAACCGGCCTTCCCGTTAGCATCGCCGCGCCCGAGCCGCCCCAGGTGGGCACATGGATTTCACCCTGACTGCCTCACCAGTCACCGCGGAATCATTTGCAACTTTCATTTCAAAGAAATGGACAGAGCGGGTATTGTACAAAATACCGGCTCTGTCCAAATCAGTTCTCTAAAAACATTGTGATGGGCTGCATTTTTATTTCCCCTGCCCGATAGCAGCCAGGATCTTGCTGGCTACACCGCTGGCATCTTCATCATAGGTATGTCCGCCTGGTAAAATAAGTTTTCTGTAATGTTGAATCGTGAGATCCATCAGGTTGAAATCTTTTTCTTCTGCCCCAAAAACAAGCAGCATCGGCTTCTCCTTGATCTTATTGATTTCTGTGATGACGCTCATCCCTTTGCTGCCCGACTTTCCCAGCATATCAGCAATATGTACTTCCATATCAGTGAAGCGGGAGGGAGATAAAAACACCACCTGCTGCACCTGGTTTTCAATATTAGCAGGCAGATGATTGTAGATAAACGGCAACACATCGGCCCCCAGTGAATAGCCGATCAGCACAACGCCATGATTATGGTTCCATGTAGCCTGATAATGCCGGATCAGTGCTGTTACATCATCAGCAGCCTGCTGTGGATTTTTTTTATTCCAGAAATATTTCAGGGCGTTAAGGGCAACTACAGGATAGTTCTGCTGATAAAAAGCTTCTATCATATTGGCAGAAAACTTTTTCATGCCACCATCTCCTGTGATGTACAGGATCAACGGCGCTGTATTGCCGGCTGCCGGCGCTTTTATCAGCACCGGTAGGTTATTGATGCTGCTTTGCCCGCTTGCGGAAAGGAAGCCGGAAAATAATAAACAAACAAGCAGCTTACATATATTGCGCATCAAGGTCATATACAACGAATATAATCAGTTTAATCCTGGTTAGGTTGCATGACCTTGCTCAACGCAGCGGGTAACTGAATCAGATCAAAATCATGTCCATAGATAAGGTATTTGTTGGTCCACTCCGTTGCATATTTATCCTTGAACTCCCGCAGTCCCTGGTAGTGACGGAAGAAACGTAATTTCTCATAGGCATACTTCACCATCTTTTCTGCCGTGTTTTGCGGCTGAATAATACCGGACATAGGTACCATGCCCAGGTTGAGGAATTGCAACCCTTTTTGTTGTGCATCCAGGATCAGTGCAATGATCAGCGCATCCATCACGCCTCCCGGCGCACTGGTACGCTTACGGATCAGGTCATAAGTGCATTCTCCCGGCGCATAATCAGGGATAATATTCAGGAATGCGGCCACACTGCCGGTTGCATCTGTCACTGTAATAATATCCTGTTCATAGATGGCCGCTTCATCAAACAGTCCTTGTGAAAAAGTCATTTCTTTTACTTCATATTGCGCCAGCCATTCATCACTCACTTCCTTCAACGCTGCGATCATTGCTGGTGTTTGCGGAGCAGGATGCAGGGCGGTGACATAACCTTTATTAGCCAGGCTGTTCAGGCCGTTGCGCAACGATTTTTTATCTTTCCCACTCAGGGTAAACGAACGGATATCCATAATCGCTTCCTGGCCTATCAGCATTTTCTTTTTCTTCAGCTGGCTGAAGTAGTAGGTGCTATCTTCATCAACCCTGTAAAACGCGGGCCGCAGGCCCATTTTACGGCATTGTTGCTCAAACTCTTCCAACAGTGGTATTTTATGTTCTTCACTACACACCGGTTCTTCCAGCACAATAGCGAAGCTGCTGGCTACCCGGTAAGCAATAAACCCTTCATACTGTTTGGATACAAATAATAATTTATCCTGTCCTACTTTAAAATAATCCATGGGAGAATCGCCATGCTGGCTCAGGTAGAACCGGGCTTTTTCAAGTGCGGTATTTGTTTGCCGCGTCACATGCAGGTAAGGCCGGATGATCGTATAAAAAAGGAAAGCCCATGAGCTCACTCCCAGGAACCGGATGGCCGACATAAACTCCCGTCCGAAACGGGTTACCGGCTGTAGCCCGTCATCTTCCAGCAGCATAAAACAATGGAAGGCATGACGAAGGGATTGCAGCCATGTAAAATCAATTCCAAAATGACGCACATTCAGAAAATAAAAACCGATAGTGCCAAAAGTTAGCACCAGCAGGAAAGTGGCAACGGCGGTTACTACGCCGATATTTACCAGCTGCGGATTGCTTTTAACACGGTACTGCTTCGCTGTTATCAGCAGGATGATACATGTAATCAGTGCCAGTGAAGCTTCTTCATAATCCAGTGCTTTACTGATATGGCCTATTACAGACAGTAACGATACCGATAAAGCTACTATCCACGCACTACGCAAGCCCCTGAAAAGGAAGGTGGCAGTCACCAGCAGGATCAGCCCGAGGAATACCACGAGCAGGTTGGAAGCGTGAATAGAAGTGCCGGGAATGTAAGCGCGCAGCAGGTGCATACGACTGGCCAGTGGTGGTGTGAGTACTGAAAAAATATTCACCATCCCCAATAAAAAGATCAGGATAGGCGGCAGCAACCGCAGTACCAGGTCGCGGCCTTTTAATGCAAAGGCCAGCATACCGGCTATCAGCGGCAGCCAGAACTCAAACAAACGGAATAACAAGGTAATCTCCAATGCCTGTAAAGTAGTAAAGCCATAATTGCTCAACAGGTAAGCCAGCGATAATTCAATGGCGCCCAGTCCGCGTAAAAAAGGAGAAATTATGAGAAAGATGGTAGCAACAATATATCCTACGCAAGCCGCTTCCAGTGAGGGTGTTACGCCTACTGCCAGCATGCTCAGGTACAGATGCGCCACACCAGCTACTTCAATCAGTACGGAGGCAATGACGGTATTCATAAAAGCAGGTACAGATAGTTGAAAGGTGAATATTTCATCTACCTGTTGGGCGGCTCCCGGAAAATATTTTAACAGCAACTGATACGCTTTCCCTTTTGATTGCATGGAGCGTACCAACCATACCACCAATCCCAGCAACACACAAATGGCGGCCAGTCCCCATACTGCACCCTGTATGCTGGTAGTGTGCAGCATGGCATACAACACTACCGGAATACCCACAAGGAATACGGATAAGATCCCCACAAATCCATAAATACCGGATGCCTGGTGTATTTGCTGCTTATGCAACGAAGTGTGACGCAAACGCTGCGGCACATAGGCCAGCGAACTGATACCTCCTGCCGGCAGGAATACGGATAAAAGATTCCGTTTCAGAAAAAGTTCTGTACTCAGATAAGTATTTAACCTGGCGCCTATGGCCCGGAAGCTGAAGACATACATGAGTGCCTGTAAAAGTATATAGATAGCCGTTACCAATACGCCCATGATTACCCAACTGCGGTTTGCACTTTTTATGGCAGGTACCAGCGCGTATAACTCATGACGCTGTGAACGAAAGAAATAGATAGCTAATAAAATGAATAATACAGCTAGCAGCTCCTTCCAGTGGAGTTTTCGCAGAAAAGTTGCAGACAGCATTTTTTTTCCTATAGGCATGGTAAATTGGTTGTTCTTTATTTTTATTTAACTGCCAAAGTTACGCCAAGATTGAAAGGATGCCCGCTTGTAGAGAGAGTTTAAGCGGATTTTAATATTACCACGGATTATTCCTGTAAGAGGATTTTCTCGACATGAATAATCGTTCCGTCTTCACCCAGGAATTGAAGGAAATAAGTGCCCCTGGCAAGCCCTGCCGGTATATTCAGTTCGTAGTAATTGCGGGTTTGCAGTGGTTGTCCGAATTCCTGCCATAAGATTCTTCTGCCTGGAACATCCATTAATGAAAGGGCTTTTACATGTTGACTGGCGCCATAATAAATGTGAATCACCCCTCCGCGGACGGGGTTGGGCCATACAGCAATATCGGCTCTTATATTTTTGCCTTTCACGATACGTATCGGGCTATAGAAAAAAGTGCCATCGCTCATGCTGACTTTCAGCCGGTAGAAAATGAAGGATTCATTGGCCGGGAGGTCTACGGCATCATAACCGGTTGGATAAAAGCTGATGCCACCGGGCGCACTGCTTTTTACAAATCCGACAGAATCGAATGTGGCGCCTCCGGCGAATTTGCGTTCTATCGTAAAGCCAAGACAAAAGTATTCCCTGCTCATGATCCAGCGAAGGAGAACGCTGTCTTCATTTGTTTGGCTGCGATAGGCTTCAAAAAAAGCCAGCGTCGTTTTACCGGGACTGTTTACGGTTTCTGCTACCAGGCTGGTGAAATAATTGGTGGCTGTAAGATGTTGAAAGGAGCGTACCTCATACGTTGATTGATGATCCGTGACACCCGTAGTATAAGGGCTGGGCGATTTTGGTGCAGCACGCCGTGCGGCAACATCCCAGGCAGTGTCTATAAACCGGGCAATATAACTGGTGTTGCGGTTGGCTTCATAGGCGGGGCCTTCGTCACCGAAGCCGTGTACCAGCGTCAGGTTGATGGCCGCATCCGGTTGTGATATAGCTATCTGCCAGGTTTTGTTGATACTGGTGAGATAGAGATTATCACCTGTGGTGAGATGCTGGTACGTACTATCTGAAACGCCTACACGAAAATCAGCGGAGGCGCCGCGATTTTCTATGATGGCAGGGGTAAAGCTGGAAGGTTTTGTTCCTACGGGGAAAACAACCTCTTTATCACTGGCGGAAATATTATTTCTGTATAAAGATCCGCTACCCGTTGTAGTGCCTGTGACGATAAAATTCCGGGAAGAATAATTACGTATATCCCCTGCCGTATGATGTCCCATCACGAGGTTCCAGCCATTGAGGAACAGGTATCCTTTACGGAGATCCAGCATGTTTACTATTTTCAGGTCACTCAGGTCGTCGAGTACAACGCCTGGTGAATTTTCTATGCTGATATTCGGGAAGCTGGGACCCTCGTTCATGACGGCGCTGAAGCCGCCGCTGATATATTGGTATACAGCCGGATTGGGTTGCAGGAAACGAAACAGTCCACCACCTGCGCTGTAACCATCTGCGCTTTCATCACGTATTACGGCATGGCTGGTATTACGCCAGCGTAGTCCGTAAAAGTTGACAACCGATCCGGTGGGAGAAAGGATATTGCCCTCATTGATCATGTCGCCAAAAACGGCTATGGTATCGGCGCCAAAGACAGCGATGTTGCCGTTGGGATGGAGCCAGGTGGCAGACTGCGCCTGCATTCCCCGGAGGGAAAGGAAAAAAAACAAAATGGTTAATATGACGTGTTGCTGTCGTATGATGAATATGTTAATAGCCTATTACCGTGACAAATATTTTTGTAGCTGCTGCTGCCGCATTGTTATGTAATTCCAGTCCTTCAGCTGTATTCAGTAGCACGATGGGAGTTGTTTTACTTTCCATCAGGATCAGGTAGAGCCTTGATAGAGTATAGCCCAATACTGCTGCTGAAGGCGCGCTTGTAACATCCGTACCTCCCCTGGCCGTAACATTAACGCTCAGGATCTTGCTGAATCCTGCGCTGGAAATATCTACCTGTGGTAATCCTGCCGGGGTATTGGATACAGAATCGGCCCATATTTTTATGCGTTTGGAAATCATCCCTGCGCCATTATAAAATACAGGCCCCGCAGTAGAAAGGCTGTCGGCCACCCGTGACCAGTAACCATTCCGTCGCACCATCAGGCTTTTCAGCGGGGTGTAGTAAATAACCATGCCGTCGGGAGAAGTATTCAGCGGCGCGAGTGTTGTGTCCAGTATCCTTGGTAATAATAATCCCTGCTTACTGGCTTTTAGTTCCAGTAAGGCGGCTTTGCTGCTGCTCCAGATGGTATCACTCAGTAACAGCTGCTGTGCCTGCGCTTGTCCGCACAACAGCAGCCATAACAGGCAAGGGAATGCGCTGTATCTAAACATTGCTTTCAGCATGTATAACAATTTAACGGGTATAATAATCTTGTTACTTTTTGATCACATACCAGTTGTTACCATCTGTTTGCAGGGTTACGTACGTGTAATTATTATAGATGATATAGGAGCTGCCGCCTTCTATTTGTCCGCCGGTAGGCTGAATGGTGACGCTGTTGTCAATAGTACCGCCTATCTTTTTGATGGTGTACACACGGCCGGTGATATTGGTACCAGGCGGTAGTGTAATGGTTACTGCTCCGCCGGAAGCATCTACCAGCAAGGTGTTATCTGTTTCTGTCAGGGAGCCGGTGGCGCTGACAGACCGGATATTCATAGACATGGAGCCGCTCACCTGCAAGGTGGAATTAGCTTTTGCTACATCGCCAATGTTGGCAGCTTTACCTACGGACAGCGTGTCCCGCAGCGTTTTAAAACCTGCAAATGTTTGGGTGGTTGTAGATACGCCACCGGGGTTGGAAGCATCGGCAGGTGCGAGATGCAGGGTCCCCGTCGTATTATCCAGCAATAGTCCGTTTGCATTTGGTGCACCCAGGAATGCGCCGATAGTGATTGCCTGCTGTTTGCTGCTGAAAGCAGCCCAGTCGGCATAAGTGAGCAACCCTGTTTTTTGAGAGGCGCCGTTTACAATGGGGACATTCATTGTGATGGTACTATCCACTGGGGAAGTGTTGACCCCATAAGCTGCATCTGCCGTATCCGCCTTGATGGTGAAGCCCTGCCGCGCTAAGCCGTTGAGGCTGCGGATGGCGTCGGAGAAGGCTGCCGTAGAAAGATCCCGTTGGTTAACTGTTCCCGTAGTAGGATCAATCACCAGTACACTGATGAGAGAGGTACTGACCGGTACCTGTTTCAGAGCAACGGTTTGGGTAGCACTGATGTTGATGGCTTCCGCTGCGTTGGTCCGGATGGAAAGCGGTTGTCCGTCGGAAGTACCCAGGTACTGGGCGGCGGTAGTACCGGCATTTCCTTTCAGCTGCCAGTTGTTGTTGGAAACGGAGAGACTGTCTGCCAGTTTAGACCAGAAACCATTGCTTCGGATCAGCAGACTTTTGGTTCCGGTATAATAAATAATCATCCCGTCGGGCGCATTATTAAGCGGGGCAAGGGTAGTATCCGGAATCCGGGAGTGTGGGCGCTGGAATAGGGGAGTGGGGATGCAGGTAATGTTTTAATTATTCGTAATAAATATAACGCTTCTGTTATTAATCAGTATAAAAAAATCCCGGCAATAAAAGCCGGGATCTGTAACAGGCAGTTGTTATAGTTATTATCAGAAGAGATTGTACGGTGTTATAAACTAGTGTTCTTCCTGGTTATAGGGTACTACGAGTACGGGTATACGTGCATGACGGATGATATATTCTGCCGTGCTGCCAACCAGCATGTGATTGAGGCCGGTACGTCCATGTGTTCCTACTACGAGCATCGCCGTTTCGCCGGCATGTGTCTGGTCAAGTATTTCGCTTTTGGCATTGCCGGTAGCCACCAGTACTTTAATATCGGCATCGGGGTAACGGCTTTTATATTGTTGGAGGATGCCTTCTACCTCGCTGATCCTGGAAGGGATATCATCTGTAAAAACAGGTCCGGCTTCAGGAAGACCAATACCAATACCTATTTCCACCACTGAAAAAAGGGTAACAGGTGCATTCATTTTCCTGGCCAGTTCAACGCCGGTGCTGATCAGGGTTTCAGATTGGCTGCTCAGATCCACTGCAATTAATATTTCTGACATATCGGATTGTATTTATTGTGAATAATTATTCATTTATTATGATCAGGTATCAGGCTTTTAAGGCATCCCAGCAAAGATCAAAAGTGATGTTGATTTTTGTGCTGTTGAGGGTAATACCACTGTAATGTGTTTGCCTTACCAGTTCATTCATCGCGCCCATCATAAAGGTGAGCAACAGTCCTGGTTCCACCTTTTTAATCAGTTGTTCTGCCTGTCCTCTTTCTATCAGTGCATAAAAGGGAGCCGCCAGCTGCTGGGCCTTCTCCCGGGTGTCTGCCGTAATATAGGGAGAGTGGTAACATTGCTCCAGGAAAACGGCCTCCTCAAAATTTTGTAACCGGTACCTGAATATATTGAGCCAGATATTTTTAAATCCGGGCTTATATGGCAGTTGTGGATTATAACCTTTGAAAGATACCTGCACCGAGTTCTCCCGGCAGGCGGCAAACAAGGCATTGATCAGCTCATCCTTACTTTTATAGTAAACATACAAAGTACCGGTGGCAATACCGGCCTCCCGGGAAATGTCGCTCATGGTAATGCCGGAAAGCCCCTTCTTAGCCACAAGGCTGAGTACAGCACGGCATATTTCCACTGATTTTTTATCGTCTTTCAGTTTCACTATACAAATATAAGTGAATAAGTATTCACTAAAGAGATGAAAAACATGTTTTTTTAAACTTCGTTATGATGGCTCTTGTCATTGTGCATCCTTGAAAAATGGCCCGGGGCTAAAGCCGCGTGGTCGTTGCTATCAGGGAAGTATAAAATCCCCGTAGTGGAAACTGCGAGGAGCTATTCATCAGGTGATGAACCGAACGAAAGCCAACGGATAAGACTCTTGTCCGGACTTACGATTTTAGTCAACCTAATAAAAATCCCATCGGCCTGGATAAGCTGACAGGGAACTACAATATTTGTTAGATGTATGCATTAACTTCTTTTCAATAGCTGTAATAATTTTTTTCAGCAGATGATCATCCCGACAAACAATATTAAGTGCAATTCAAAACCAATTGGTTAATTAAATCTTAACGAAAACAGGATTAACAGAAAATGAACCGTTTTTTCGGGAAAGCTGTATGAGCGTGTAATTGGGGGAATAGCTCATGATGAGAATGGAGCAAAAAGAAACCCTTGCTGATGACAATCCAGCAAGGGTCATTAAAAAAACATTCACATGTCATCTGCAGTATTAGAGGGCAAGCTGGCAGATGTTGATATAGAATTGACGCCTAGTAATAATATTAAAATGATTGGTTAAGTCATCCTGATAGGTAGAATAACCGATCTTTACCTAAGATAACGGTTCCTGCCGGGATAATTAGTTAACCGTTCGTTAATATCAATACATGCCTGTTCCCCGTGTTTCCTCATACCATTTTCCCTTTCCCTGATAGCATTTTCCAAGCACTTGCACATACGGGTAGTAATGTATATTTTTTATGCGTTGCTTTAAAAAACAGTCTTTATGTTCCACAAAATCCCATTAGTATTTTTATTGTTGTGTACGTGCTGGCATGCGCAGGCGCAGGACGTGCCTGATATGTGGACTAAATCCGCTGGAAATAACAATTCCCATCCTGGTTTGCAGTGGTTTCAGGATGCTAAATTCGGCTTGTTTATTCACTGGGGGCTATATTCAAAACTGGCTGGCCGGTGGAAAGACAGCAGCTACTACGGCAGCGGGGAATGGATCATGAACCGCGCCAAAGCACCGGCAGCGGAATATGCCAGGGTGGCAAAAACATTCAACCCCACCGGCTTTGATGCAACAACGTGGGCGCAGACCGCCAAAGAATCTGGTATCCGGTACATGGTGATCACCGCCAAGCACCATGAAGGCTTCAGTATGTATGATTCCAAAGTAACCGATTTTGATATCGTAGACGCTTCCCCCTATAGGAAAGACCCCATGAAAGCATTATCCCGGGCCTGCAATGCAGCAGGCATCCGGTTCGGATTCTATTATTCACAGTTCCTGGATTGGCATGAACCCAATGGTGGTGGCAACAGCTGGGACTTTACCACCAAAGAAAAAGATTACCAGCAATACTACCGGACCAAGTCCATCCCGCAATTGAAAGAACTCCTAACCAACTACGGCCCCCTGGGTCTGGTATGGTTTGATATGCCGGGCGGCCTCACAACTGCCCAGACCAAACAAATGATAGACAGTCTCCGGCTGCTGCAGCCCAACTGCCTGTTCAGCAGCCGCGTAGGGCATGACCTGGGCGATTACCGCGATTTCGGCGACTCTGAAGTGCCGCCAGTGCCCATTGCCGGCGCATGGGAATCTATCTACACACATAACGACTCCTGGGGCTATATTCAACACGATCTCAATTTTAAATCTCCGGGAGAAATCATTCATCTTTTATCCAATGTGGCGTCTAAAGGCGGTAACCTCATGCTCAATGTAGGCCCCGATGGTGACGGGAAGTGGCCGGCCTATTCTATTGCCTACCTCAAAGCTACCGGCAAATGGCTGGAACAATATGGTGAAAGCATTTATGGTACCACCTATGGATTAATCTCCGCACAACCCTGGGGTGTTACTACCAGCAAACCCGGTAAATTATTCCTGCATGTATGGCAAAAACCATCTAATGGACAGTTACGTGTGCCGGGTATTACAGCGAAAATAAAGTCAGTGAAAATATTGGGTACGGCTAAAAAATTGACCTGGAAACAATTGCCGGAAGAAACTGTGATCACGCTGCCAGCTACATTGCCGGATAGCCGCAATACGGTACTGGTAATGGAATACAGCGGCATACAACCGGACCTGTCGCAGCTACGCACCCAAACGGTGAGCAGCGATTATCCACAGGCAGAAATACCCGCTGTATGGGCCGTATTCAATGGCGCTGCTAAAAATAAACTGTTTACTTATTCCCACTACTTCGGCGACTGGAAACACGACAACTGCGCTACCGGTATGCAGGATGCCGGCGATGCCCTGGTATTTCCCCTGGAAGTACAGGATGCCGGCGACTATAAAATAATACTCGATTATGCATGCGAACCTGCCAGTGCTTCCCAACAGGGCGTGGTAACACTCTACGGGCAACAATTGTCTTTCCTGACGCTGAATACCGGCACCTACAACAGTCATCAGCCACTGCTGTTTATCCAGCACGCAGTGGGGATTATTCATATAGATAAGGCGGGTAAACAAAACCTTGCAGTAAGACCTGTAGCCGGGAACAAAAAAGAACTTTTCTGGCTGCGGAAAATCATACTGCAACCGGTAAAATAATTTATCCTGACAAATAATACTCGTGGTGAAAGCATTCTTATTAAATAAGTATCGTGACCAAATGAAAATGATCCGTAAAATTACACTCGTAGCATGTAGCCTGTACGCCACTGTGGCGGCGGCACAAACAAAGGCTCCTCCCGCAAAGGACTGGCTGATAGATCATAGCGGCTATCGTGCCGTTATTGCGGAAAAGGGAAATGAAATTGTACTCAGTAATGGTTTACTGAGCCGCAGTTTTCGTATATCCCCCAACGTAATATGCGCAGATTACCGTAACCTGGTAAGTGGTGAACAACTGCTGCGGGCTGTTAAACCGGAAGCCCGGCTGGTTATTAACGGTCACGACTATATGATTGGTGGCGCTTACGGTCAGCCTCAAAATGCTTACCTGTTGCCCGTATGGCTGGATAAGCTCACCGCTGGCAAGTCGGATTTTATGTACACCAGCCACCAGGTTACTACTATTCAACCTTATTTAAAATGGCAGCCACACGGCTGGTGCGCCAATCCAAATCAGCCCACAGGAAAGGCTATCATCTTTACCTACAAAGCACAGGCGCCGGAACTGCAAGGCATTGCTGTAAAGGTGCATTACGAGCTATTTGATGGCATTCCGCTGCTGGCGAAATGGCTGGAAGTTATTAACCATAGCGGACAAAGCATAAAACTCAACCAGGTGGTAAACGAAATACTCGCCACCCCTGAAGAAGAATCTGCCGTGGTAGGGAGTGTGAAACATATGGCCACTCCACACGGTATTTATATTGAAAGTAACTACGCTTTCAATAATGCGATGAAGGCTAACCTGAGCGATCAGACAACACATTGGAAAGCCGATAGCACCTATACTTCACAGGTAAATTATGACCTGCAAACGCCTTGCCTGCTGGAAGTACATCCTATAGTACCTGTAGGTATCAGCATGGCTGCCGGTGAACAATACGAATCTATCCGCACCTATGAACTGTTGTTCGATGGCTATGATCGTGAACGTAATGGTCTGGCGCAACGTCGCATGTACCGCACCCTTGCCCCCTGGACAACAGAAAACCCCATCTTCATGCACCTGGTGAGCACAGACCCGGTGAAGGTGAAAAACATCATTGATCAATGCGCCGCTACCGGCTATGAAGGCGTTATCCTGAGCTTTGGCAGCGGATTGAATATGGAAGATACCAGCGCGGCCAATATCGGCAAATACAAGGCCCTGGCAGATTATGCGCATAGTAAAAATATTTTGCTGGGAGGCTACTCCCTGTTTTCGAGCAGGCGTATCAGTGATGAAGATGATGTGATCAACCCCGCTACCGGCAAGCCCGGCGGTGCTTTCTTTGGCAATGCTCCCTGCCTGGGTAGCAAATGGGGACTCGGTTACCTGGAAAAGATCAGGCACTTTATTACCACCACCGGCTTCGATATTTTTGAAAATGATGGACCCTATCCGGGAGATGTATGCGCATCCGTAACGCATCCGGGACATACCGGTCTTGACGACTCCCAATGGAAACAGATGGAATTGCAGAAAGGATTATACCACTTCCTGAATGAAAAGGGTGTGTATATTAATGCACCCGATTGGTACTTTATGGATGGTACCAACAAAATAGCACTGGGCTACCGTGAAGTAAATTTCTCCCTTCCCAGGGCTGAACAGCTGATCCTCAACAGGCAGAATATTTTTGATGGCACCTGGGAAAAAACACCCGCCATGAGCTGGGGATTTGTACCGCTGAGTGAATACCAGGGCGGCGGCGCCGCTGCCACGCTGGAGCCGCTCAAAGATCACCTGGATACTTATGAACAGCTGATGATGCAATATTACGGCGCCGGGGTACAGGCCTGTTACCGTGGTCCCCGTTTATACGATGCCGTTAGTACCCAACAATTGGTACAGCGCGTAGTTAGCTGGTACAAAAAATACCGGGATATCCTCAATACGGATATTATCCACCTGCGCCGTCCTGATGGCCGCGACTGGGATGGGATCATGCATGTAAGTGCGCAGTTGCCGCAAAAGGCAATGGTGATGCTGTATAATCCAACGCAGCAGCCGGTTACCCGCGAAGTTGCGCTGCCACTGTATTACAGCGGCCTTACAAGAACGGTACGTATCCGGGAAAAGGAAGGCGCTGCTAAAACGTATACCCTTGACCGTGCCTATACGGCACATGTAACTATAACTATACCAGCTGCAGGTTATACCTGGCTTGTAGCAGAATAATCAAATCTTTAAATTTTGGATGTTATGAAAAAAATGACACTCTGTGCGATCACTTTTTTACTGTTCCTGTTGCAGGTACAGGCACAGCATAAAAAGATCTTTAATGAAACCGACCAACAGAAAGAGCAACGGCTCGGCTGGTGGTTAAATGACCGCTTTGGTATGTTCATTCACTGGGGATTATACTCCATGCCTGCCCGTCACGAATGGGTGAAGAACTATGAACGCATGACCGACAGTGCCTATCAGAAATATTTCGAGCTGTTCAACCCGGACCTGTACAATCCCAAGGAATGGGCCCGCATGGCTAAGAACGCCGGTATGAAATATGCCGTGATCACCACCAAACACCATGAAGGTTTCTGCCTGTTTGATTCAAAATTCACAGATTACAAGGCCACTAACACCCCCATAAAAAAAGACCTTATAAAGGAATGGGTGGATGCTTTCCGCGCCGAAGGGCTGAAGGTGGGCTTCTACTATTCACTGATCGACTGGCATCATCCTGATTACACCATTGACCGCGTACATCCGCAGCGCCCCAAAGATCCAAAAGAATATGACGAGCTGAATAAAGGCCGTGATATGGCGAAGTACCGTACTTATCTTCAAAATCAGCTGAAAGAACTGATGACAAATTATGGTAAGATAGATATCCTGTGGACAGATTTCTCTTTCCCCGGCGAACATGGTAAAGATCATAACGACTGGAACTCACTGGAGCTGATCAAAATGGTGCGCAAGCTGCAACCGGGCATTATTATCAACGACCGCATGGATCTGAATGAATACGATGATGGCGGCGACTTTGTAACACCGGAACAGGTCAAAGTATCAGAATGGCCTACGCGTAATGGCAAGCGTATTCATTGGGAAACCTGTCAGACCTTTTCCGGTTCATGGGGTTACTTCCGCGATGAAACTTCCTGGAAAGATAACAAGCAATTACTGGTGCTGCTGATAGAATCAGTAAGCAAAGGCGGTAACCTGTTGCTGAACGTAGGACCTACCTCCCGCGGGCTTATTGATGCGCGGGCACAAAGCAGGTTGCAGGGAATGGGTGACTGGATGAAGGTAAATAGCCGTTCTATTTACGGTTGTACAGAAGCGCCGGCAGACATCAAACGCCCTGATAATACCTTGCTGACTTACAACCCTACTACAAAACGTTTGTATGTACACTTGCTGGATTATCCGTTGCAGCGTTTCGATCTGCCAGGTTTGAAAGGCAAAGTAAAATATGCACAGTTCCTGCATGATGGTTCTGAAATCAAGATGCGTACCACCGACAAAGGCGACATAACACTGAACCTGCCGGTACTCAAGCCGGATGTGGAAATACCGGTAATTGAGCTGGTGATGGAATAAATGATTGTACGCAAGCCGTATAGCTGGCAAAGAGGCCGGATTTTATTAAATTATTTTAATAAAATCCGGCTTCTTTGCTTTCTTTTTGTCCGTATAGGAACGATCTGTAAAGTTTTAATGTATTTCTTCAATAAATGTATATTTTTATAGTCACCATTATCTTTTTTGTTAAACATTCCTGATGAAACATCCAGTTCAGTTTATTGCAGCAATATTTCTATTGGCGGGCATTTCACTTAGTTTCTATGTTGCCGGTAACACCGGCTAAGCAACCAAATTGTGGTCGTCATATTGCCGGAAAGGTGCAATTATGATATATGTAGTTAAATATAATTTGTGATAAATGAAAGAAGTGTCAACTTTCAACTGGTTGATAGCTAGTTGATTGCAAGTCTGTTAATCCATTATTATATATGAATCACCACGTTATAATTTAGTTATTATCATAATATAAAACAAATTGTATATTAATATTTATTGAAAAACCATATACGTATCCGATTGACTGCTGCTTGTAATTGTTTCAAATTTGTTTGGGTATGGGAGTCGTGTGAACTTTCCATTATACAATTAATTAGCCATACCAGCTTCCGGATTTGTCATTTCAAAAGGGAGATTTTCATACGAAATATACATAACCCAAAAGGAATAATATGAAAAAAGTGCGGGCTATAAGTGCTGGTCATTTGGGAGAAGGGAGTGTTTATGAGGTTGCAGGATTGCACAGCGGATCAACCAAAGAGTTACAACAAATAGCGAAAGATATCTGTAACCTGGTTCTTATGGATATAGAGATACCTGGATTGACTGCGATTGAGGCTGCCAGTATAGTCAAAGCTGCATACCCGGATATAAATGTGATTTTGCTTACTTTGAACGAGAAAGGAGAGTCCCTGACGCAGGTGCCAATTTTAGAAGATGGTTTTGAGGTGGAGCATATTCCACCGGTTTCCCTGTCGGAATTTATTACGCAGGTGTATGAAACTGCGCTGCAATCAAACTTGATAGCAGTAAACAAAGTATTGGCTTTTTTCCGGAAAGAGCATATAAATTATCATGATCCCTATGGGCTGTCGCCGCGTGAAAAAGAAGTGCTGCGTTGCCTGGTAAATGGAAATACCTACAAACAGATAGCCACAGGTTGTCATATCAGTGTAGGTACTGTCCGTTCACACATCATGAATATTTATCGTAAGCTGGAAGTAAATTCCCGGTCAAATGCCATTGTAAAGGCTATGAAGGAACACCTGGTTTAATCCCAAAACCCCTGTCCCCCTTTACTTGTCTACCTGTTGCCGTATTATTTTATGGATGAACACAACCCGTTAGTAGTTACCTGCTTCCTGGCAGGTGATGTCCTGTGGGGTAACATGAAACAAAAAAATACCGGTAAAAGGTAAAATAATGGATAATAAATGCAAACGATTGCATAATTTCAACATGGTGATAATTTATGGGATTACCGCCACAGTGAAAGGAATGAAAAACGGCTTCTGCGCTGTTATTAATCGTTAGAACAGCAACAATTTATACGGATGATAAAATATTTCTTAGGATTCGGATGTTTGCTTCTCTCCTGGAATGCTTACGCAGCACAGCCGGCAGACTCCCTGTTGAAATTATGGTATAAACAACCGGCCACGCAATGGGTAGAAGCCCTACCCGTAGGTAACGGACGGATTGGCGCCATGGTTTTTGGCGGTGTACAACGGGAAGAACTGCAATTAAATGAAGGCTATCTGTGGTCTGGTGTGCCACGTGAGGGCGATAATCCGCTGGCAAAAGAAACACTTCCGCAAATGCGGAAACTGCTGTTTGAGGAGAAATATATGGAAGCCGACAAGCTGGCCAAAAAGATGATGGGCACCTACAGTGCCAGGTATCTGACGCTGGGCAGTATGTTTATCGATAGCGACATCCCCCGGGACGCTGTTAATTACAGGCGGGAGCTGAACCTGAACACCGGTATCAGTAAGGTGACCTATACTGCTAACGGTGTAGACTATACGAGAGAAGTTTTTTCCAGTTACCCCGCTCAGTTGCTGGTAGTACGTTATACAACCAGTAAGCCGGGCGCACTACGTTTTCATACATCGTTTGCTAACCCCATGCCGCATGTAAATCATGTAGTGAATAACCACTACCTGGTGATGAAGGGCCGATGCCCGGAATACGTTGCCAGCCGCGCTTATGAGCCTAAACAAATTGTTTATGGCGACAAAGGCATCAACTATGAAGTACATGTTGAAGCACGGGCTACCGGCGGGAAAGTAAGTACCGACACTGCGGGCATCACCGTGTCCGGCGCTTCTGCTGCGGTATTGCTGGTATCCGTAGGCACTGGTTACAAAAGCCCGGATGATTGGGTCGGTGACCCGAATGCTGCTGCTGTGGCCCCGTTGAAACGTGCACAGTCAGTTAGTTACGCGGCGCTGTTGCAGGCGCACCTGGCCGATTACCAACGGTTGTTTAGTAAAGTATCACTAAACCTGGGCGTGGACAATTCCGAAAAACTGCCTACCGATGAACGGTTAAAGTTATACACCGCGAATGGTGGTCACCGCGACCCACAACTGACCACTTTATTGTATCAGTATGGCCGTTACCTGATGATAGCCGGCTCCCGGAAAGGTGGTCCTGCCATGACTTTACAAGGGTTGTGGAATAAAGAGATGCAGCCACCGTGGGGTTCTAATTATACCATCAATATCAACACGGAAATGAATTACTGGCCTTCCGAAACGGCCAATCTGTCGGAGTGTGGAGCACCCCTGTTTGATTTTATTGGTAAGATGGCTAAAAGAGGACGTATAACCGCTGCCGTTAACTACGGCGCAAAAGGTTGGACCGCACACCACAATACAGACATATGGGCCATGACAAACCCCGCAGGTGGTTTTGATTTTGGAGATCCCAGCGGCAATCCCAAATGGGCTATCTGGCCTATGGGTGGCGCCTGGCTGAGTCGTCACCTGTGGGAACATTACCTGTTTACCGGCGATAAAAAGATGCTGGCTCAGGTATATCCTGACCTGAAAGGCGCCGCGGAATTTATGCTGGACTGGCTGATTAAAAACAAAGAAGGACAGTGGGTAACCAATCCATCCACTACGCCGGAAAATAATTTCTTAATCAATGGCAAACGGGAAGGCTCTGTAAGCATTGCCAGCACAATGGATTTGTCTATCATCCACGACCTGTTTACCAATACGATCCGCGCTGCGGAAGTGTTGCAGCTGGATACAGACCTCGTAGTACGTATGAAAAATAAGATGAAAGATATCTATCCTTTTCACGTAGGACAATATGGACAGTTGCAGGAATGGTATAAGGACTGGGATGATCCGGAAGATTCGCATCGCCATGTATCGCATGTGTATGGCTTGTTTCCCGGCAACTTCATTAATCCGCGCCGGGATGGGGTACTAGCGGCAGCGGCTAAACGTAGTTTGCTGTTGCGCGGCGATGGCGGTACCGGTTGGTCCAAATCCTGGAAAATCAATTGGTGGGCGCGCCTGGAAGATGGCAACCACGCCTATACTATGCTGAACAAACAGCTTTTTCTGGCCGGTGGGCAGGAAATGAGTGTAGCAGATAACAGCGGCGGTTCTTACCCCAACCTGTTTGATGCACATCCCCCTTTCCAGATCGATGGTAATTTTGGCGTAACTTCCGGTATCACCGAGATGCTGTTGCAGAGCCATGACGGTGTGTTACATCTGCTACCCGCGCTGCCGGATGCATGGCCTTCCGGCTCGGTAAAAGGGCTGAAAGCAAGAGGTGGTTTTGAAGTAGATATGACCTGGAAAGATGGTAAGTTGACGCATGCCGTAATCAGGTCAGCACTGGGTGGTAACTGTCGTATTCGTACGGCCGGTACCGTTAAGGTGAACGGCATTGCAGCTACGGTAGCTACCGGCGCGAATACCAACGCCTTTTATCCGCTACCCATTCCTGTTAAAACAATTGTGAAAGATCCGGGCAAACTACCTGCCCTGTCATTAAAAAAAGTACATGAATATGATGTACCTACCATGGCAGGTAAATTATATGAGATAATCATGCAACCAAATATCTGACCACGATGAAAAAAAATTGTTTCCTGTTATCGGTTGGTTTGCTGCTGTGTAGCCTACAAACATATGCGGGCGAAACAGACCGCTTTATCCGTTCGTTGAAAGGCAGTGCTGCCACTGCTTATCAGGCAGATGGGGCTGTGGCGCCTGCTTATATTAAAGTGATCCGCAAATGGAACGGTGATGTGTGTGATGTGCGTGTAGTCAACACCGGTAGTGTGCCGGTACGGCTGAAAGAAGTGGTCGTGGGATCGGTAGGTAAAGTATTGCCATCTTCCACACCCTTTTATGCAGAAGGTTTCCAGATGCTGACGCAAACCGCGGGCACACTGGAGAAACCGGTTACCCTTGGCAACTACACGGATGTCGGTCATTATAAAATACCGCAGCCGGCGGGCTACCTCGCCGTATACAACCTGTTACGCCTGTATCCCGCAGGGGATGCGGAGTTGCTGCTGGGCTATACTTCCAGCAATCGTTTCGTTGGCAGGTTTTATTTGTCGGCGGATACTATCAAGGCAGCGATAGACCTGGAGAACCTGGAACTGGCGCCGGGGAAGGAGTTTAAGCTGGAAGAACTAATGTTGCTGAGGGGCAGTAATGGCAACCTTTTACTGGATCGTTTTGCAGACCGTATTCATCATTTTCATCCACGCCTGGAATTTAAACAGCCACCCACCGGCTGGTGTTCCTGGTATTGTTTTGGTCCGAAAGTAACGGCGCAGAACATTTACGACAACCTCGACTATATCAAAAACAATCTTCCGGCCTTAAAATATATTCAGATCGATGATGGCTATCAGCCGCATATGGGCGACTGGCTGGAAGTAGGTAATTCTTTTGGCGGTAATGTACAGCAGGTGCTGCATACTATCCGTGAGAAAGGTTTTGAGCCGGCTATCTGGGTAGCGCCGTTTATCTGTGATAGCAATTCCACTATTTATAAAACGCATAAAGACTGGCTGGTGAAAGATGCAGCAGGCAAGCCTTTGCGAAGCGATGATGTTTCCTTTGGCGGTTGGCGGATGAAGCCCTGGTATGTACTGGATGGTACCAATCCGGCGGTGCAGCAACATTTGGAGAAACTGTTCCGCACCATGCGCAACGATTGGGGCGTTACCTATTTTAAACTGGACGCCAACTTCTGGGGCGCTATTCATGGCGGTTATTTTTATGATAAAAATGCTACGCGCGTAGAAGCCTACCGGCGTGGTATGACGGCTATTCTCAAAGGAAGCAGGGATGCGTTTATCCTCGGTTGCAATCATCCGCTGTGGCCTTCACTGGGGCTGGTGCACGGCTCCCGCAGCAGTATGGATATCAACCGGAGCTGGTCTGTGTTTGAACGTTCGGGCCGCGAAAACCTGTACCGCTCCTGGCAAAACGGCCGTTTGTGGTGGAATGATCCCGATTGCCTCGTACTGACCGGCGATATGCCCGACAACGAATTTAATTTCCATGCAGCACTGATTTATGCTACCGGTGGTATGTTATTGAGTGGGGATGATTTAACAAAAATCTCCCCTGAACGCCTGAATATTTTGCGTAAGGCGGTACCGCCAACAGCCCATGCAGCGGCATTTACCAATACCGGTTTTGAAGTAGGACAGATAAATACAGTAGCAGGTAAACAGGTCGTGTTACTCAACTGGCAATCATCTCCCAAAAAATTAACGGTAAAACTGGATAAACCTTGTGAAGTGCTGGATTACTGGACAGGTAAGAGTTTGGGCAGACATAACGGTAGCTTTACACTGGAACTCGACGGACATGACGGAAAAGTATTGACATTGAAATAGCGATACGCTACGTGAACTAGCTGTTTAAAATATTTTTATGCGCGGTTACTTATTGATCCTGTTACTGGGTGTTGCTGTAGGCATACAGGCGCAGTCGCCTTATGCGAAGCAGCTTATCAAAGACACAAAATCTGCTATCATGGCGCGTGCAGGCTGGGCAATGCAGCAGGTGCCACAAACGATAACTGCGTTTAGCTGTGACCGTAGTGCCGGCGGTAAACATGATTTTTATTCGGAAGGGGACTATTGGTGGCCGGACCCCGCGCATCCGGATGGCCCTTATGTGCAGCGTGACGGGCAAACCAATCCTGATAATTTTGTAGCGCACCGGCAGGTGATGATCCGGTTTAGCCGCGTAATGGGCGCACTGGCGGCGGGATACGTGGCAAGCAAGGATAAAACATATCTGCAACAGGCATTGCTGCATGCCAAAGCATGGTTTACAGACAGCACTACCCGCATGAATCCCAGTCTGTTGTATGCGCAGGCAATTAAAGGTAAAGTTACCGGGCGTGGTATCGGTATCATTGATACCATCCATTTCCTGGAAGTTGTGCAGGCTTTGCGTATCATGGAGAAAGCGGGTGTGATTCCCCCTGCCGACCTGGTTGCCATAAGGGAGTGGTTCACTGCGTATCTGCAGTGGCTTACTACCCATCCTTATGGTAAAGATGAAATGAATGCCGCTAATAATCATGGTACCTGCTGGGTAATGCAGGTGGCGGCATTTGCGCTGTTTGTACACAGCCGGGAGTGGACGGATTTCTGTATTAACCGCTACAAAACAGTGTTGTTACCGGCGCAAATGGCTGATAATGGCAGCTTTCCGCTGGAACTAAAAAGAACTAAACCTTACGGCTACTCGCTGTTTAACCTCGATGCCATGAGTACCATCTGCCAGCTGTTGAGTGATGCAGATCATGACCTGTGGCGCTATACGGCAGATAAAGAAAAGAATATGCGTAAAGGAGCGGCTTTCATGTATCCTTTTGTAAAAGATAAGAATACCTGGCCCTATGCAAAGGATGTGATGTACTGGGATGAATGGCCGGTAGCACAACCCTTCCTGATTTTCAGTGCAGCCGCTTTTAAAAACAATGATTATTACCAACTTTGGTTATCCGGGAACCATGATCCGCAGGTGGAAGAAGTTCTGAGAAATATCCCTGTCAGGAATCCGATAATATTTTTATGAAATAATGAATTTTATTAATATATTTAGGTTCCTATGAAAAAAATGTAGCGATATGAGCTGGATAAACCACTTGTATGTTATTTACCAGAAACTGGATGCTCCCGGTTGCGAAGAGGTAAAACATAACATTCTTAAAGCCCAGATTGATGGCTGTAACAGGGGCGAGATTTATTTCTCTGTATTACAGCAGCTGGTGCACATTAAAGTAGAAAAGGCGCCTGTATACGAACTGATTAAAGGAGAGGTAGAAAATATCATCCAGTACAGCAGGGAACAATACCTGAACTGATCACTTTAGTTCTTCTATCAGTTTCTGTACTTTGAGATAATTAGCAGCGCCCGGAGGAATTTTCATCAACCAGTCCAGGCACTCCTGCTTATGTCCTTCTTTCAGATAGCTTAATGCCATGTAAAACGCGGCTTCATAACGGAGGTCGGTGCTGTTGTTGTAAACAACGGCCAGGTCTGTGCGTGCAGGCTGCTGCTGGTTCAGGTCTATCAGGGCCACGCCGCGGTAATACCGTGCGTAGAGGTTGCCGGGATTTGCCTGGAGGGTTTTGTTGAGTACAACCACTGCATTATCGAAATGTCCGTGATTGAACTGGCTGATGGCTTCATCAGGCACTTGCAGGCTATCGATGTCAGGGATCTGCATTTCTGTGGAGGCAAACTGGCGGTAAATATTTTTCCGCCACGGGCTTACATATAACATGATCGCCAACCCTGCTGCAATGATAGCCGTCAGTATCACGAAATTGCGTATAGGCGTTGGCGTACTTCCTTTCAGGGTATACCAGGCGTTGCGGTGGGAGAACAGTTGTTGCATCAGTTCATCCCGGGCATTGTCGTTGCAGATCTTTTGTGAAAGCAGCTGCCGGAGCAGATCGAAACGTTTCACCTGCTGGTTGAGTGCCGGTTCTGCCTTGATACGTTCACCAAAGGCTTTCTTTTCACTTTCATTCATTTGCCCAGCGAGGAAACAGTCGCTGGTACGCAGATCTTCGGCAGAAAGACTACCTGTCTTGAGTTTCGTATCCAGGTTATTGAACAGGATACTATAGCAATCACATCTTTTAGCGGGTAAATCTTTTACGGGGATCTTTGTTTCTACGGAAATATCTTCCTGTAAACAGTCGGTGAGTGACCAGCGGAGGAGTTCTTTACAGCTATCGCTTAACTGGAGAAAATAGTAATAAACGAGTCTTCTTTTTTCGCCTTCTTTCAGAATATCTTCCACATCTTGGAGGTCTTCGCGGCTAAGGGCGGCATTCTCTTCTGCTTCCATGCCGGCTATACGTTGTCCCCGCCGTTCCAGTTCCCGCTCCCAGATGCGCTTGCACAGCAGTTGCAGAAAGGGTTCAAAAGAGCTTACTTTTAGTGTATGCTGGCGGGCGTAGAAATAGATATCCATCAGCGCCTCTTCAAAAATATGAGCTGCGTCTTTTACAGTACCGCTCTTTTGCAGGATGAAACGTTTTTCCTTGGAGGCAAAACGCTGGTAAATATTTTCAATTACTACCGGTGTATGATGCAGCAATCCCTCAATATATTCCTGGTCATTATTTAGCAAAGTTTCAGGTGACATATTTATCGTTTTTGCCTGTTCCGCTGCATTAAAAATATTAAACCTCACTGAGGTGACCTAATTATTTATTCTTTGCGAAGTTAAGTATCTTGCAAATCATCTACAGCATTGTACGGGACAGCACTATGGATCAACCTTCACCAGAAATAAATGAGCTGATAACACGCTTCATTCAATCACCGCAAGATCCTGTATTACAGGAACAAATTGCTGTATTGAAAGCTAGTGGACCAGCTCAATCGCGTTATCTGGAAAGCAGGCTGGAAGCCTGGTTGAAAGATGATGCGGGTGCTGTTATCACAACCGGTACATTGAAAAAGCGTGCCCCTTCCCGTGGCCGCAATCCCTTTACACATCGCTTTCCTGCCTATTCCCGCTGGTTGTGGATAGCAGCGGCTGCTGTTATCCTTGTAGCGGGCGGTATTACTTTTTATCACCTGCAGGCGCCCCCGAAAATGGCGGTGCGCAACAATACAAGCGATCATCTTGATTCCTTCCTGCTGGCTGATGGCAGCAAGGTTGTGCTGAATAAAAATGCGATTATCTCTCATGGTGTACGGCCGGAGAATGATCATGAGATAGCGGTATTGGCCGGAGATGTATATTTTGATCTGAAGCAGCAATCGGCTTGCAGGGTAACGGCCGATTCGCAAAACATCCTGCTGGCTACAGGCGCTGCTTTCAACGTTCATAAAACAAAAACAACCACCGGCGTTTTTGTTGCACGGGGAAAGCTGACAATCGTAAAGGAGGATGGAAAGGAAACGGTGCTTTCCACCAACATGCAGGGAAAGCTTGCTGATGCACAACCGTTGAAAACGCAACTGCTGAAAAGCCAGGCGCCGCTGGCCTGGAGAACAGGCGCCCTCCGTTTCAGGAACGTGCCGCTGGAAGAAGTACTGGATGCGGTAAGCGGCTACTATTCCATTGATATCCATGTGCCGCCGTCTGCTGCCAGGAAGCTGTATAAGAAAAAGCTGACCGTTGATTTCAGGACGAAATCTGAAAAAGAAATGATAGCGCAGTTGCAGAAAAGCTTGTTGGTATATATCGTTAAAGACAGTACCAATGCGTATTATGTAACCTTGAAATAATTACTTTTCATCCAGGCTGTTATACAGTTTTGCCATGATGCGCTTCAGCTGTAACATATCTTCTTCCCCGATCATGGCTGTATAACGGGCATGAATTTCTTCTACCGCATCTGATGCATTGATCATCAGCTCCTTTCCTTTTTCTGTCAGGAAAATGATACTGGCGCGATTGTCTGTATCGTGTTTGCGGGTACTGATATAACCTGCTGCCTCCAGGCTTTTCACCACCTTACTCATGGCTTGTTTGCTGATACGGGCCTTTTTGGCCAGTTCATTATTGATGGTGCCCTGGGCGTCTATATTTACCAGTAACACCATTTCTCCCAGCTTAAAATTGATGTATCCACGTTCCTGGATCTTTTCTATGAGGCGGAGGTCCACATCTTTTTTAAGGAGGTTTAGCAGGCGTGCGAGGCTATTGGGCCTTCTGGCAAGAGACGCCTCGTACTTTGCATCAATTGAATTGCTCATCATGTTGTAGGTTTAGTAAGCTATTAAAGAGGAAAGGGCTGACGTTGTGTCAACCCTTCTCCCTAATTATTTATTGGCAGTGCTTTTTGTACACGTAATCAGCCATTACGGTATTGTTTCAAAAACGCTTTCTGCCCTGGCATAGCATCTCAGTCCGACGATGGTATTGCTTATCCCCACCTTTACACGTTGTGTGGACCTGATGCTGGTAGATGTCAGTCAATCAACGCCTAAAGCTCCGGCAATGCCCATTTCCAGACCACGTATCTCTGCCAGGCCACGCAGACGGCCAATACCGCTGTAGCCTGGATTTGTTCTTTTATGTAAGTCATCCAGCATCTGGTGTCCATGATCGGGCCGCATCGGAATGGATACACGGCGTCTTTTCATGGTGGTGAGGATGTTCTTTACTACGGCAAACATATCGACGTTGCCTTCCAGGTGGTTGGCTTCGTAGAAGTTACCCTGTGCATCGCGTTGGGTGCTGCGCAGGTGAAGGAAGTGAATATGATCGCCCAGGCGTTCAATCATGCCGGGAAGATCATTATCCGCACGTGCGCCATAGGAGCCGGTACAGAAGCACAACCCATTGGCAGCATAAGGCGCTGCAATCAGCAGTTCTTTTGCATCCTGTTCCGTGCTTACCACACGGGGTAGTCCGAAGATAGGGAATGGAGGATCATCCGGGTGGATGGCCAGTTTCACGCCCACTTCTTCCGCTACGGGAGCTATCTGCTGTAAAAAATAAAACAGGTGTAGCTTCAGCTGTGTAGCGTCAATGCCTTTATATTTATCGAGAGCTGCCTGAAACTGCTGCAAACCAAAGCTCGCCTCTGATCCGGGCAATCCGGCAATAATGTTTTTCTGTAATAAAGCGCGGGCTTCTTCCGTCATGCTGTCGAAATGTTCCTTCGCACGGGATATTTCCTCGTCGGTATAATCTTTTTCAGCAGCAGGTCTTTGCAGGATAAACAGGTCGAAAGCCATGTAGGCGGCCTTTTCAAAGCGCAGTGCTTTGGACCCGTCGGCTACGGTGTAGGCGAGATCAGTGCGTGTCCAGTCAAGAACAGGCATAAAATTATACGTAACCACGGGGATGCTGCAGGCAGCCAGGTTACGCAGCGTTTGCTGATAATTGGCAATATATTCCCGGAAACGGCCGCTCTGCGTTTTAATATCTTCATGTACGGGCACGCTTTCCACAACGGACCAGGTAAGGCTGGCTGCTTCAATGATTGCTTTACGTTGTAATATCTCCTCTTTCGTCCACACTTCCCCATTTGGCACATGGTGCAACGCTGTAACAATACCGGTAGCTCCTGCCTGTTTAACATCAGACAAGCTAACCGGATCATCAGGCCCGAACCATCGCCATGTCTGTTCCATTCTCAGCATAATGCATATTGATTTAGTAAATCCAAAACAAAATTGATGAATTCAAGACCCAAAAATAAAATCTATCGGCAGATATTCAAACTTTAAATGAGAAAAGCTAAAAGCCGGCTACAGAAAGCTATTCAATTAATACGATCATGAGGTCCATTACATTGGTTTGTGTAGGGCCTGTAACGATCAACCCGCCTGCTTTTGAGAAGAAATGCCAGGCATCGTTGTTGTGTAAAAAACTATTTGCGTCGAGTTGTAATGCCGCCGCATTTTTCATGATGGCTTCATTTACCAGTGCGCCGGCTGCATTCGTTGGACCATCCGTACCATCGGTACCACCACTTAAAACGGTGATGTTGGCGTGGCCGGATAAGGCTATTCCTGCTGCCAGTGCCAGTTGCTGGTTACGACCGCCAACACCTGTACCGGTAACATTCACAGTAGTTTCGCCCCCCATCAGCAAACAGGCAGGCAGGGGGCCTTTATAGTCAATAGCTTTTTTTACCAGGGCTGTTGCCACCGTATGTACTTCACCGGTAGTACCGGAAGATAATACCTGCGGATGATATCCCAGCTCACGGGCTTTATCAGCCGCGGCTTCCAGCGCAATGTGGTTGGTACCGGTAAGATAATTGTGTACGTGCCGGAATCCTGCTGCCCCCGGTTTGGGGGTGTCGGGCAGTTTTCCCGCAACGCCTTTCTCGATATGTTGCTGTAAGCTATCAGGTATTTTTCCGGTGAGATGATATTTGCGGAGGATAGCCAGGGTATCAGCAAAAGTAGAGGGGTCGGGCACGGTAGGACCGGAGCCGATGATACTCATATCATCTCCTACCACATCGCTCAGTATCAGCGTGCATAACGTTGCCGGATATATGCTTTTTGCCAGCTGCCCGCCTTTGATCTGTGAAAGATGTTTGCGCACTACATTCATCTCCTGTATTTCGGCCCCGCTTTTCAGCAGCAGGTCAAACAGTTGCTGCACTTCCGCTAAATTGCTTCCCTCGGGGAAATCGGCCAGCAGGGCAGAGGCACCACCAGACAAAAGAAAGATCACCAGGTCGCCGGATTGCGCCTGTGCGGCTATTTCCAGCAGCTTAACGGTAGCGGCTACACTGTTTTCGTCCGGTACCGGGTGCCCTGCTTCCAGCAACTGAATGTATTGTAATGGTAAGGCGTGTTCATATTTGGTCACCACCATCCCTTGCAGGGGAAAGTGCGCGCCCAGGAGATATTCCAGTTCCTGCGCCATTGCTGCCGCCGCCTTGCCCGCCCCGATAACCAGGACCCGGCCATTGGCAGGCAACACATATTTATCTCCCGAAATAAAAATGATATTATCCTGTACGCGCACATTATTACGCATCAGCTGCGCCGGATGCACCGCTGCCACCGCATGAAGGAAAATGGATTGGATGTCCTTTATTGGCTGAAACCCCATGTGGAGATTTTTTGATTTAGTTATTTACGAATTTAGGGATTTGAAATGCAGCGGAGACCTAATTGATCATCTTCGCTGCATTTCAAATCCCTAAATTCGTAAATAACTAAATCTCTAAATATTTTTTTACTCCTGGATGCCCTCTTTTTTCTGTCTTTTCTTTTCCATTTTGGCTTCCAGTTGTTCTTTCTTGTTTATTTCCCAGTCGTTCCATTTCTTATACTGGGTGGCTGAAAACACATCTTTGAAACGTTGATTACGCTCTGTATCCAACACTTTCAGCTGTTGCATCCGTTCTTTTTTAGAGAGGATTTTATTAGCGTGGATGGCATCTGTGCGACGGATGATGTCTTCATTGATGACATATATTTTTTTATACTGGTCTTTGTTTAACCCCACCTGGCGTGATATCTTATCACTGATTTTGTCTGCTCTTCCTTCCACCCCCCAGCGGCGGCCGCCCGCGTTGGCGCTATCAGCGATTTGTGCTGTAGCCTGGATACTGATGCCGGAAAGCAGGCAAAAGAGCATCCCTGTAAAAACGGAAAATAACTTCATAGTCAGCAGTATTATAATAATTAGACAAACTTACTGGATAAACCCTTGTCAAATTATTTCTTTTTAGTGTGAATGCAAAAAACTCATTACAGCAAGATTGATACCATTCATAAAAAAAAGCGGAAATAAGCGGAACCTGCTTTAATGATTTCCTACATTTAACATTACAACTAAATCTGGATCGAAATAAAATAAAAAAAAGTACATGAAAAAAGCTTTTGAGAAACCCTGGATGGCCCTGTCATGCAGGGGTGTAGCCTATGCCTTGAACCGGCACCGCAGTAAATTGCTGCTGCTGTCGTTCTTGTTGGCAGGCTCCTACGTCCGTGCACAGGAAACCTATCCGGTCAACGGGATTGCAGACCCAAAAGAAGGGTGCTTCGCCTTCACCCATGCCACCATCGTAAAAGACGCACAAACAACGTTTAATAACGCTACGCTGGTGATCCGCGACGGCAAAATTGTAGCGGCCGGCCCTGCTGCCACCATTCCAAAAGATGCAGTAGTAGTGGATTGTAAAGGGAAGTATATCTATCCCTCTTTTGTAGATGCTTACAGCAGCTACGGCTTGTCGGAAGCCAAACACGGGGCCGCTGCCTGGAATGCGCCGCCGCAGTTTTTATCAAATACCAAGGGTGCGTACGGCTGGAACCAGGCCATTAAAAGTGAAGTGAATGCCGTAGAATTGTTTAATACAGACGAAAAAAAGGCTGCCACATTGCGGGAAGCGGGTTTCGGCATGGTGCTCACCCAGCAGGCAGATGGTATTGCACGGGGCACCGCAGCCCTGGTAACACTGGCCACTGCCAAAGAAAACAAGGTGATTATCCGGGAAAAAGCGGCAGCAGCCTATTCGCTTGAAAAAGGTAGCTCCACACAAAATAACCCAAACTCATTGATGGGGTATATCGCCCTGCTGCGCCAGACTTTCCTGGATGCCCGGTGGTATAAATCACAACCCGCAAAAGAAGGGGTAAACCTGAGCCTGGAGGCCTGGAATGCCAACCAGCAACTGCCACAGATCTTTGCCGTAACCGATAAATGGGATGCGCTGAGAGCAGATAAAATAGGTGATGAATTTGGTGTTCAATACATTATCAAAGCAGGTGGCAATGAATACCAGCGGATACCTGAGATGGCCGCTACCAAAGCCACCTTCATCCTGCCACTGAACTATCCTGGTGTTATAGATATGGAAGACCCCGGAGATGCACGGTTTGTATCGCTGGCAGCCATGAAAAACTGGGAGATGGCGCCCTCACAACCCGGCGCTTTTGAAAAAGCCAATATCCCGTTTTGTTTAACCGCCGCTGATCTGAAAGATGTGAAATCTTTTCCGGGCAACCTGCGCAAAGCCATTGAATATGGCCTCAGTGAACAGAAAGCTTTGGAAGCACTGACAAAAACGCCTGCCACCATTTTAAAGATATATGACAAAGTAGGTAGCCTGGAAGCCGGTAAACTAGCTAATTTCCTGATTACTTCCGGCCCGGTGTTCAAGGAAAATACCATCCTGTTTCAGAACTGGGTACAGGGCAACCGCTATGTTATCAAAGAGGATGGATGGAATGACATCCGGGGTATTTATACCGTGCGGCTTACACCCGGTAATAACGTCACCATTGAAATAAAAGGTACAGCTACCGCACCTTTGCTGGCAGTAATACAAAAGGATACCCTTTCAGGCCGCATTGATGTGGATGGTAAGCTGGTGTCTTTGTCTTTACCGCTGGCAAAGAACAGTAAAAAAAATGTACGCCTGAGTGGTGTGATCAGCGATAACGGCTGGACAGGTACCGGCTCGGATACAACCGGCACACCGGTAAGATGGGACGCCGTATTCGTAAAAGCCGGTTTGCCGAAAGCAGATTCCATCAAGAAAACGGAACCGGTGGAAATGGGTGCACTCTATTATCCGTTCAATGGTTATGGCTGGGATAAATTACCACAGCAACAGGATCTTATCATCAAAAATGCCACCGTATGGACCAGCGAAAAAGAAGGGAAGCTGGAGAATACAGATGTACTGGTGCGCAACGGCAAAATAGCGCAGATAGGTAAAAACCTTTCTGCCGGTAATGCCCGCGTAATTGATGGTACCGGTAAACACCTGTCTGCCGGCATCATCGACGAGCACTCACACATTGCCATTTCCAATGGTGTTAATGAATCGTCGCAAGCGGTTACCTCAGAAGTGCGCATCGCGGATGTAATCAATCCGGACGACATCAACATCTACCGGCAACTGGGCGGTGGCGTCACCACCTCGCATATATTGCATGGCAGCGCCAACCCCATCGGCGGACAGTCACAGCTGATCAAGCTCCGCTGGGGACAGAATGCAGAAGCGATGAAAGTAACCAACTGGGACCCATTCATCAAGTTTGCACTGGGTGAAAATGTGAAGCAATCCAACTGGGGCGAGCGTAATACCGTACGTTTCCCGCAAACAAGAATGGGAGTAGAGCAGGTGTACGTAGATGCGTTTACCCGTGCCCGTGACTATGAAAAACAAGGCGCTGACAAACGCCGTGATCTGGAACTGGATGCGTTGGTGGAAATATTGAACAGCAAACGTTTTATTACTTGTCATTCTTATGTACAGAGTGAAATTAATATGCTGATGCATGTGGCAGACAGCTTCCATTTTAAGGTAAATACTTTCACGCACATCCTCGAAGGATATAAGGTCGCTGATAAGATGAAAGCGCATGGCGCCGGCGCCGGTACCTTCGCCGACTGGTGGGCGTATAAAATGGAAGTACAGGATGCTATTCCTTACAATGCCGCTATCATGAGCCGTGTGGGGATTGTTACCGCGATCAATTCCGATGATGCGGAGATGGCCCGCCGCCTGAACCAGGAAGCCGCCAAGATCGTGAAATACGGTGGTGTAGCGGAAGAAGATGCGCTCAATATGGTCACCATCAACCCCGCGAAACTGCTGCATGTGGATAACCGCATGGGAAGTATCAAGGTAGGCAAAGATGCGGACCTGGTATTATGGAGTGATCATCCGCTGAGTATTTACGCAAAAGCAGAGAAGACCATCGTAGATGGTATCGTGGAGTTTGACCTGGATTACGATATACAACTGCGCAAACGTATTGCAGCAGAGCGTAACCGGCTTACCCAGAAACTGCTGGGCGAAAAGAAGAAGGGTACCCCTACACAGAAAGCAGCTTATGAACCGGATGAAACATACCACTGCGAAGATTTGCAGGGCGGTCATCAACTGGGTATTATCCGGTAAGCGTTTATCTTAAATAAATAATAACATGAGAAAATACAACTTATTATATCTGATGGTACTGGCTATGGGCTTACAAACGGCCCGGGCACAGGAAACCATCTCGCCGGCGCCTCCGCAGGATAAACCCGTGTACCTCACCAATGCTTTTATTCATGTAGGCAATGGACAGGTGATAGAAAACGGCACCATCGCTTTTGAAAAAGGAAAGATCACCGCCGTGGGCACCAATGTTCCCGCTGCGGGTAACAACGCTACTATACTGGATCTGAAAGGACAACATGTATATCCCGGCATCATCGCACCGGAATCCAGTCTCGGTCTCGTGGAGTTCGGAAGTGTACGTGCAACCGTTGACGTGAGGGAGGTAGGAGAGATCAATCCATCTATCCGGTCCATCATCTCCTATAATACTGATTCCAAAGTTATTAATACACTACGTTCCAATGGAATCCTGCTGGCACAGATTACACCGGAAGGTGGGATCATAAGCGGCACTTCCTCCGTAGTACAGCTGGATGCCTGGAACTGGGAAGACGCAGCTTATAAAACAGATAATGCCCTGCATTTTTATATTCCAAGGCTCATCAGCGTCGGCAACAATCGTAGTGCCACGCCACCCGCCATCGATCCGCTGAAGGTCAAAATGGAGCAGATCGAAAAGGTGCGTGTCTTTTTCCGGGAAGCAAAGGCGTACCTGCAAGAGAGCAAGCATGCGGCCACCAACCTGAAGTATGAATCCATGCGTAAACTGTTTAACAAGGAACAGCAACTTTTTATTCACTGTGAGCTGGTAAAAGAGATGCTGATTGCGCTCGATTTTGCGAAGGAATTTAATGTGAATGTGACCATTGTAGGCGGGTCTGATTCCTGGCTGATAGCGGATCTCCTGAAACAGCACAATATCCCGGTCATATTAACACAGCCGCATAGTTTACCATTGATGCAGGATGATGATGTGGACCAACCCTATAAAACGGCGGCGCAACTGCAAAAGGCGGGCGTATTATTTTGTATCAGTAATGAAGGCTTCTGGCAGCAGCGTAACCTGGGCTTTGAAGCTGGTACCACCGCCGCTTATGGCCTCACAAAGGAAGAAGCTTTATCTGCCGTCACCCTGAATGCCGCTAAAATATTAGGTATTGATAAAATGACCGGTTCCCTTGAAACAGGTAAGGATGCTAACATTGCAGTCAGCACCGGTGATATGCTGGATATGAAGTCGAGCAACATTACCCATGCATTTATCCAGGGCAGGGAAATTAACCTGGATAATAAACAGCATCAGTTGTATGAGAAATATGAGAAGAAGTACAGACCATGATTAAAGGATTAAAAGATTTGCCGGATGGGCGTTTTGTTGTTTACGGACCAGGATTAAAAGATTACAGGATTTAAAAGGATGGGTGTTTTGTTGTTTGTCTTTTTAAATTTTCAAACAACAAAACACCCATCCTTTTAAATCCTGTAATCTTTTAATCCTGGTTCGTTTTTACGAGATAATAATTCTTTTTCCCTTTCTGGAAGAGAATGTATTTACCGCGTAACAAAGCGGAAGTATCCACGATGGTATCGATGCTTTCTATTTTGTTTTTATTCATGCTTACGCCACCGCCCTGTACTGTTTTGCGGGCTTCTCCCTTACTTGGGAAGATGCCTGTTTCAGCAAGGAGGCTGATGATGTCTTTACCTGTTTCCAGTGCAGATTTTGCAATCTCATACTGGGGAACGCCTGACATCACATCCAGTAATTGTTCTTCTGTGAGTGATGCCAGCAGTGCTGCGGTGTCATTGCTGAATAATATGGAGGATGCTTTTACCGCAAAGTTGTAGTTTTCTTCGCCATGGATGAAAACAGTTACTTCTTGTGCGAGTCGTTTTTGTAGTTGGCGTTGACCCGGATTGAGCCGGTGTGCAGCAATCAGTTCTTCCACTTCCGGTTGTTCCATGAAGGTGAATATCTTGATATAGCTTTCCGCATCCGCATCTGTTGTGTTGAGCCAGAACTGGTAAAACATGTAAGGAGAAGTCCGGCTGGCATCGAGCCATACTGTGCCTTGTTCTGTTTTACCGAATTTGGTGCCATCTGCTTTTTTGATAAGCGGACAGGTGAAAGCAAAGGCTTCTCCGCCAGCTTTACGACGCACCAGTTCCGTACCTGTAACGATATTACCCCACTGGTCGGAACCACCCATTTGCAGCTTACAGTTTTTGGCTGTATACAAATGAAAGAAGTCGTAACCCTGAATGAGCTGATAAGTAAATTCAGTAAAGGACATACCGCTATCGCCTTCGATCCTTTTTTTAACGGAATCTTTGGCCATCATATAGTTAACGGTAATGTGTTTGCCGGTATCGCGGATAAAGTCGAGGAAGGAAATATGTTGAAACCAGTCGTAGTTATTCACCATTTCCGCCGCATTGGGTTTGGCAGGATCGAAGTCCAGGAAGCGTTCCAGCTGTTTTTTGATGCCGGCTACATTTATCTGCAGGGTATCGTTGTCCAGCATTTTCCTTTCTTCCGCTTTGAATGAGGGGTCGCCTACCATACCGGTAGCACCGCCTACCAGCGCCAGGGGCTTATGTCCTGCCTTTTGCAGGTGCACCAGCAGCAAGATAGGTACCAGGCTGCCAATGTGCAATGATGCTGCAGTAGGATCAAAACCTATATATGCAGTAGTCATTTCTTTTTGCAGTTGCTCTTCAGTGCCAGGCATCATATCCTGAAGCATACCCCGCCAGCGCAGTTCTTCTATCAGATTCATGATTTTAATAACAATTTTTGCAAACCTACACAAAAAATGTCTGAACTGCCGGATGATGGGGGAAGTTATCTGCCTGAAATTATATTTAATTGGTATTTGAATATCCATGTACGTTTCCTTCAGCAGGAAGCCGTACATGGATATTGCATGTTACATATTCTTCAGACACTTCGTGAGGCTGTCTCTCCAGTAAGGAATAGCGATGCCGAAGGTGTTTTTTATCTTTTCTTTGTTCAGTACACTATATGCAGGGCGTATTGCCGCTGTTTTGTATTTATCTGAAGTAACAGGGAGGATCGTGGTGGTGGCGTTGGTCATCTCTTTGATGGTAACGGCAAAGTCGTACCAGCTGGTAACGCCTTCGTTGCTGTAGTGATATACGCCACCAATGGCAGCATCAGGGTGTTCAGCCTTGTACAGTAACACATCCAGGATAGCAGCGGCCAGATCACCGGCATAAGTAGGGGTGCCGGTTTGATCAAATACTACATTCAGTTCCTGTTTTTCCTGCATCAGTTCGCGCATGCGTTTTACAAAGTTGACAGCATACTCAGAGTACAGCCAGGAGGTACGGATGACGATGGTTTCAGGGTTGTAGCCGGCAGCAGCTGCTTCCCCGCGCAGTTTGGATGCACCATAAATACTTTGCGGATCGGTGTCGTCTTCTTCTGTGTAGGGCACATTCTGTTTTCCGCTGAATACATAGTCGGTGGAGATCTGAACAAGCTGGGTATTGTGTTCCGCACACACTTCAGCCAGGCTTAATGCGGCCTGGAAGTTGAGCTGGAACGCTTTTTCTTCATCTGTTTCTGCTTTATCCACCGCCGTATAGGCGGCACAGTTAATACAGGCGTCAATGGTTTGGGCAGAGAAGTAACTGGCCAGTGCAGCAGCATCCGTAATGTCCAGGTCCTGGTAATCAGTATACAGCAGGTTGAACTGTGGATAAGCGTCAGCAGCCTTTTTCAGGGCTTGTCCTAATTGTCCGTTTCCGCCGGTAACAAGAATATTTTTCATAGCAAATAATCAGCTGTTAAAAACAAAATTATGGGTAATATCTGCCAGCTTTGGCAGGATCAGGTCTTTCTCTGATACTACGGCATCTTTGAGGTCAATACCCCAATCGATACCCAGTGCAGGATCATTGAAGATGATACCTCCTTCGCTGCCTTTCTGGTAGAAGTTATCGCATTTGTACATCACTTCTGCTGTATCACTGATAACGGCGTAGCCATGTGCAAAACCTTTAGGCACGAGCAGCTGCAACTTATTGTCAGCATTCAGTTCAATGGTAAATGATTTACCATAGGTGGGTGATCCTGTACGGATGTCTACCACTACATCAATGATACGGCCTTCGAGTACGCGGATTAGTTTCGTTTGGGCATAGGGTTCCAGCTGGTAATGCAGTCCCCGTAACACGCCGTAAGTAGAGCGGGCCTGGTTGTCCTGAACAAAGTTATAGTCAATACCTTCCGCCTGAAAGGTGTTGGCGTTATAGCTTTCAAAAAAATATCCGCGATGATCACCAAACACTTTCGGTTCATAAATTAAAAGTCCCGGTAATCCTGTTGCTGTAAAAGGCATAATAGTGCTATCTCTTTTGGTATTGGTCCTGGTAATACTTCGTATAGTCGCCACTGGTAACATGATCCAGCCATTCTTCATTGGCCAGGTACCAGTCTACTGTTTTTTCCAACCCTTCTTCAAACTGGAGGGATGGCTCCCAGCCCAGTTCCTTATTCAGTTTGGTGGCATCAATGGCATAGCGCAGATCATGTCCTGCACGGTCTTTCACATAAGTGATGAGCTGTGCAGAAGTACCTTCGGGACGTCCCAGCTTTTTATCCATGATGTTGCACAGGAGGTGAATAAGGTCGATGTTCTTCCACTCGTTAAATCCGCCGATGTTATATGTTTCGCCGGTTCTGCCCTGATGGAAGATGGTGTCGATGGCCCGCGCATGGTCATTTACAAATAACCAGTCGCGGACATTTTCACCTTTACCATATACCGGTACCGGCTTATTATTTTTGATATTATGAATCGCCAACGGGATCAGCTTCTCCGGAAAATGGTGAGAGCCGTAGTTGTTAGAGCAATTGGAAATGATGACAGGCAAATGATAAGTATGATAATATGCCATCACAAAGTGATCAGAACTGGCTTTGGAAGCAGAATACGGAGAGCGTGGGTCGTAGGCGGTTGTTTCATGGAAGAAACCTTCTTCGCCCAGTGAACCATACACTTCATCGGTAGACACGTGATAGAATAGCTTACCATTCATATCATCTTTCCAGTATTTCCTGGCTACATTCAACAATACAGCTGTACCCAGTACATTGGTTTTAATAAATGCCAAAGGCTCCATGATAGAGCGGTCTACATGGCTTTCTGCTGCCAGGTGTATCACCCCGTCAAATTTATATTGCAGGAAAAGCTGATCGATGAAAGCCTCATCTGTGATATCTCCTTTCTCAAAAATATAATTGGCCTTATCTTTTACGTCTGCCAGGTTTTCCAGGTTACCGGCGTAGGTAAGCGCATCCAGGTTCACAATCTGGTAGTCGGGATATTTGTTGACGAATAGCCGCACCACGTGTGAACCGATAAAACCTGCTCCGCCTGTAATTAAAAGTGTCCGCTTCATGCCGGTAAAAAGATTTAGAATTTATTTTAACAATGCTTCTTTAAAGTACTCATAGGTGATTTTTAATCCTTCCTGTCTGTTTACCTTCGGCTCCCATCCCAGTATGGCCCGGGCTTTGGTGATATCAGGCTGGCGTTGTTTCGGATCATCTTTTGGCAACGGATGATAAACAATTTTTTGTTTGGATCCTGTTAAAGCGATGATCTCTTCTGCAAACTGGTTCAGGGTGATTTCCTGTGGATTGCCAATGTTTACAGGCAGGTGATAGTCGCTCAGTAGTAAGCGATAAATACCTTCTACCAGGTCATCTACATAACAGAAAGAACGTGTCTGGCTACCATCACCAAAAACGGTAAGATCCTGTCCGTTCAGTGCCTGGCTCATAAATGCCGGTAAGGCGCGGCCATCATTGAGGCGCATCCGCGGACCGTAAGTGTTGAAGATACGGATGATACGTGTTTCCACACCATGGAAATTATGATAGGCCATCGTGATGGATTCCAGGAATCTTTTTGCTTCATCGTATACACCTCTTGGACCTACCGGGTTTACATTTCCCCAGTATTCTTCCGGTTGCGGATGTACATTAGGATCGCCATATACTTCAGAAGTAGAAGCTACCAGTATCCTCGCCTTCTTTTCCTTTGCCAGTCCCAGCAGGTTGTGTGTGCCCAGGGAGCCTACTTTCAGGGTCTGTATGGGCATCTTTAAGTAATCTATCGGGCTGGCCGGAGAGGCGAAGTTAAGGATGTAGTCCAGTTTACCGGGAACATGTACGAATTTGGTTACATCGTGATGATAGTATTCAAAATCCGGTGAAGGGAAAAGGTGTTCTATGTTTTTGATATTACCGGTAAGGAGGTTATCCATGCCAATTACATGAAAGCCTTCTTTTATAAAGCGATCACACAGATGTGATCCCAGGAAGCCGGCAGCACCAGCTATCAATATTCTTTTTTTCTCCATGAGGTAAGTTATAATATTATGATAAAACGGGTGTGCGGCCTACACTTTCATAGTGATATCCCAGTTCCTTCATGCGGGCCACTTCAAAAAGATTTCTGCCATCAAAGATCACATTATTGTTCAGTGAAGCAGAAATTTTATTGAAATCGGGCGTTCGGAAAACGCTCCATTCGGTGGCTATGATCAGTGCATCCGCATTATCAAGACATGTATATTGGTGATCTGCATAGGTGATTTTATCTCCCAGCAACTGGCGTACATTCTCCATTGCTTCCGGATCAAAAACGCTTACAGTAGCACCTGCTGCCAGTAAGGCATCAATAATATACAACGCCGGCGCTTCGCGGATGTCATCTGTATTCGGTTTGAAAGCCAGGCCCCACAAGGCAAAATGTTTGCCTTTAACGTCGCCGTTGAAATAGGCTTTTATTTTAGGGAGAAGAAAAAGTTTTTGTTTCTCATTCACATCCATTACGGCATTCAGTATTTTAAAGTCGTACTCTGCGTCTTCGGATGATTTCACCAGTGCCTGTACATCTTTTGGAAAACAACTTCCGCCATAACCGATGCCTGGAAACAAAAAGCGTTTACCTATACGGTCATCACTACCCATTCCCTTGCGTACCATGTCTACATCGGCACCCAGTTTTTCACACAGCACCGCCACTTCATTCATGAATGAAATTTTGGTTGCCAGGAATGAATTGGCGGCGTATTTGGTGAGTTCGGCCGACTTTTCATCCATGTATATGATTGGGTTTCCCTGTCTTACAAATGGGGCATACAGATCGCCCATTACTTTGCGGGCACGTTCTGAATTGGTACCTATTACCACACGGTCAGGTTTCATGAAATCATCCACGGCAACCCCTTCCCGCAAAAATTCAGGATTGGATACCACATCAAATTCCGTTTTGCAGTTTTTTGCCACTGCGGCGATTACTTTATCTGCGGTACCTACCGGCACGGTGCTTTTATCTACGATTACCTTGTAGTCGGTAAGGATAGTTCCCAACTGTTCTGCTACCCTGAGTACGAAAGAAAGGTCTGCCGATCCATCAGCACCCGGAGGTGTAGGGAGTGCCAGGAAAATAACTTCAGCGTCTTTAATGCCTTCTTCCAGACTGGTGGTAAAAGATAAACGCCCTTCTTTCAGGTTACGTTCAAATAGTTTTTCCAGTCCCGGTTCATAAATCGTGATCTGACCGGCGGATAGTTTTTTTACTTTGTTGGCATCTATGTCTACGCAGACTACTTCGTTTCCTGTTTCGGCAAAACAAGTGCCCGTTACCAGGCCTACATAGCCGGTGCCTACTACTGTGATCTTCATGCGGGGTGAGAGTTTAGGAATGATTTAACGGATTGAATAATGTGATCGAGTTGATCAGTGTCCATTTCAGTATGTATCGGTAAGGAAATCACCCTGGTGGTGAGATTATCGGTTACGGGTAAGTTGAAAGCAGCGCCGCCAAAATGTTCAAACATTTTCTGACGGTGAGCCGGTACAGGGTAATAAATCATGGCAGGTACCTGTTTTTCCTGGAGGTACTTTTGCAGTTCATTCCTGTCTGCTCCATCCAATTGAAGCGTATATTGGTGAAATACATGGTAGCTGTTAGCTGCCCTGTAAGGGGTAATGATCTGTGGGATACCGGCAAATGCAGCATCATAGGCATCGGCTACAGCACGACGGGCAGCCACGTATTTATCCAGTAAGGGTAGTTTAATACGTAATATAGCCGCTTGTACAGTGTCCAGGCGGGAGTTACAGCCTACTACATCATGATAATAACGGGCGGATTGTCCGTGATTGGCAACCATCCTGATCTGAGCGGCCAGTGCATCATCATTGGTGAATAAAGCCCCGCCATCGCCATAACAGCCCAGGTTTTTGGAGGGGAAAAAGGAGGTACAGCCAATGTGGCCAATAGTTCCTGCTTTCTTTTTGCTGCCATCTTTAAAAGTATAATCGGCGCCTATGGCCTGTGCGTTATCTTCAATTACATAGAGATGATGTTTTGCAGCTACGGCCATCAGCGGTTCCATATCGGTCACATGTCCGTAGAGGTGTACCGGCACAATTGCCTTTGTTTTAGGTGTGATGGCCCTTTCTACAGCCGCTACGTCCAGGCAGTAAGTCAGCGGATCAATGTCCACAAATACCGGTTTCAGTTGTAACAGGGCAATTACTTCTGCCGTAGCTATAAAGGTAAAAGAAGGAGTGATCACTTCGTCGCCGGGTTGCAGACCCAGTGCCATCATGGCTATTTGTAGCGCGTCGGTGCCATTGGCGCAGGGGATTACGTGCCTGATATCCAGGTACTGCTGCAACTCTTCCGTAAATTTTTGCACCGCCCCGCCGTTGATAAAAGCGGAACTTTCCAGTACTTCCTGGATGGCAGCATCAACCTGCGGTTTAATTTTCGCGTACTGGCGTTTCAAGTCGACCATCTGAATAGGCACCATATGAAATGTATATTTTTATTTTGTTTAAAGTGTGCAAATTTACAAATTTTGAGATTGGCTGGGGATTATCTTTGTAACACAATAAAAATTCAGTAAAAGTACGCAGGCGGATGATAGCAACAGCAATTTATAATGCAGCGATTCAATTATACAAAGGAGGCGTACGGCTGGCTGCTTTCAGCGGCAAGACCAAAGCGGCCCGCTGGCTCAAAGGCAGGCAGCACTGGCAGTTGCGTATGCAACAGGACGGGATAGGTACGCATCCGCTGGTATGGGTCCATGCGGCCTCCCTGGGAGAATTTGAGCAGGGAAGGCCCGTGTTGGAGGCTATCCGTGCCCGGTATCCGGCCTATAAAATTTTATTAACTTTCTTTTCTCCCTCCGGCTACGAAGTGCGAAAAGACTATAAAGGGGCTGATTTTGTGTATTATCTCCCCCTGGATACCAAAGGCAATGCCCGTGATTTCATGGATATTGTGAAGCCGGCGCTAGCCATCTTCATAAAATATGAATTCTGGTATCATTTCCTCACGGACTTGCATATACGTCAGGTGCCTACTTTGCTGGTGTCGGGGATCTTCCGGCAGGAGCAGGTATTCTTTAAAGGCTATGGCGGCATGTTCCGGCGCCTTTTGCAGCAGTTTACGCACATTTTTGTTCAAAATGAGGCTTCTCTTCATTTGTTGCAGGGTATCCGGCTCACTAATGTCAGTATCAGCGGGGATACGCGGTTTGACAGGGTATCGGCCCTGCCGATGGAACGCCAGACCCTGCCGCTGATTGAACAGTTTGCCGGTGACAGTACACTGATCGTTGCGGGCAGCACCTGGCCGGAAGATGAGCAGTTGCTGTCGGAATGGTGGTACCTGAGATCCCAGGCGGCGGTAAAGCTGATCATCGCCCCGCATGAAATCCATGAAAATCATATCAGCAGTATCAGAAGCCGGTTTCCAGGGGCTATTACCTGGTCGGAGCTGAGCAGCGCGGCTGCCGGAGCAGCAACTGTATTGATTATAGATAATATCGGGATGTTGACAACCCTGTACCGCTATGCCCATATTACGTATGTAGGTGGGGGATTTGGAAAAGACGGTATTCATAACCTGCTGGAACCAGCTGCCTATAGTAAGCCGGTGCTGATAGGGCCGGAGTTCAGTAAATACTTTGAAGCGGTGGAACTGGTGGCACTACACGGCGCCCTGGTGGTAAGCGGGCTGTCTAACTTTCATGCCTATATGAATTTGCTGCTGGACGATAGTGCCTTTTATCAGAAAACAGCTGCCATCGCCGGTAACTATGTACACGACAATAAGGGGGCAACAGCAAAAATATTAGATTATATTCAGGAAAACCGCTTTCTCAGCAATGAGTAGAAGTGTTGAACGAGGTGATGGTCATCCTGCCATCCCTGTATAATTTTTATTTCCCGCTGGATCCAGTAATCCGCTTCCTGCATGGAATTGCATTCGTTGATGGTTTTTACAGAACGTTCGTAAAGGTCTTTATCACCCCGGAAAAGTTCCTGGATAAACTGGTATTTATCATTGATGCCGATGGCATGACGCAGGTCGTTGATAGGCATTTCGCCCAGCTTTTGCGCTACTTCCACTTTTTGCTGCTGCCGCAGCTGGTCATTGATGGAGGCGTTGCTATTGCCAACGAGATCATTCAGGTCTTTGCGGATAGCCTTGGCGTCCTGGCCTTTATAGCCGTTTTTAGCGGGTGCTTCTGCCAGGTCAAAAAGGGTGGAAGTTGTGGCTGTTCTTTCTCTCTCCGTGGGAGGCACAGGTTTATGTGCTGCCAGCGTAGGTATGGGTTGCGGTGTCACTACCGGTTCCGGTTTGGCGGGTATTGGGTCCGCAGCTGCCGGTGCTTGTGGCAGATCTGTGGCTGGTACCGTCGTTTTTTCTGCTGGTAAAGTTGTAGTTTGCGCTGCGATAGTAGCAGGTGTATTTACAACTGGTTCCTCGGCCGGAGCCACAGGTGCTGGCGTTACAGGTGTAGTGGCCACAGGTTCCGCGGCGGGTGTAACAGGCGCAGGTGCCGGCACGCTATGTTGTGCAGGCATGATCACAGCGATCTGACCTTGCCTTTCCTGCATATCCTGCTGATGCTGCCGGTTACGGACATGTAACACCTCGGCCTGTAGCAATTGTACATAGTACGATATTGCCTGCAGGTCTGCGCCGGAATTTTTCAATTCCTGCAACTTCTCAATTAATGCACTTATTTTCTCCATGCCTTAATTGTTAACGCTTTGTGAGAGAATTTATTTTATTTGCATAAAATTAGAATTTTTTAATTAATTAATAATCAAAATACTACAATATGTTTATTGAACCTTCTCTTGCAGGAGGACGGAGGGGCTGGATAGAAGTAATTTGCGGCTCTATGTTCTCGGGAAAAACCGAAGAACTGATCCGCCGGCTGAAACGTGCGCGCATTGCCAATTTAAAGGTGGAAATCTTTAAACCCGCTGTGGACACCCGTTACGAGGAAGGTAGTATTGTATCTCACGATGAAAATAGAATTATATCTACCCCGATAGATAATTCTCAGCAACTTTTATTACTGGCGCAGGACGCAGATGTGATCGGTATTGATGAGGCGCAATTTTTTGATGCAGAACTCCCGAATGTATGTGATCAACTGGCGCTGCATGGCATCCGCGTAATTGTAGCGGGGCTGGATATGGACTATACCGGCAAGCCTTTTGGGCAAATGCCTTTCCTGCTGGCAAAAGCCGACTATATTACCAAGCTGCACGCTATTTGTGTAAAATGCGGCAATATTGCCAACTACTCTTATCGTAAGTCGGCAGAAACTGAAACCTTATTACTGGGAGAAATGGATCTCTATGAGCCCAGATGCCGGCATTGTTATTATCAGCAATAGTTTTCACGTTAGCTGATTTCAGGAAGATAATTTCCCGGGATGTGTTTGTTTTACTTTAAACGTAAATTTCTTTTGTGTGAGATAGCTGAACGTTACTACCAGGGCTGTAGTACAGATCTTGCCTACTGTAGGATAAAAGTGCAGGTGGTCTACAAACAGCTTCATAAAGGCATAATTGAGCAGGATACAAATCCCTACCAGCACAAAATAGCGGAAAAGCTGCGTGTGTCCGCGCAGGTTGGATTCGGAAAACACCACATATTTACTCAGGAGGAAACCGGTAGGAAAAGTAACTGCCATAGACATAAACAGGGCCGCAATGTGCGCACTCATATTGACGAAAGGCAGGTGTACCATTTGTTGATGCAATACAAAATTATAGCAAACAAAATAAAGTAATATATCCAATGCGGTATTTCCTCCGCCACAGGCAAGGTAGCGGAATGTTTGCAGCGGCATTACCTTTGCAAACGGCTGATAAAAAAAGTCAATTATCTGAAGTATGATCTTGCGTATCATATGTAAAATTGGCGCAAATTTAGTTGATTCCGGGTTTTATAGCAGCACTTTTAATCTTATCTTAACATATTTCTTTTTTTCCAGGCAGCGGGTTGTTGGTTTTCTGTACCGGCGGCCTGTTGTAAAGTTATCATTTGCTGCTGCCATACCTGTGCAGCCAGGATGGCTGCCAGTTTATCCACCTCTTCAGATCGCTCCTGTAGGGCTTGTGGCGTAAAATATTTCCCTATAAAATTAGTGTCGAAATTTCCTTCAATGAAAGCAGGTTGCTGCAATGCCCAGCGGCCAAAGGGAAGCGTGGTACGGATCCCTTTTATCTGGTATTCTTCAATGGCACGCAGCAGGCGGTGACGCGCTTCTTCACGGTTGCTGCCCCAGGCAATGAGTTTGGCAATCATCGGATCATAATAAATGGGAATGTCCATACCTTGTTCGTAGCCATCATCTACCCGTACACCATAGCCTTGCGGGCGGATATAGGTTTCCAGTTTACCCGTATCCGGTAGAAAGTTGTTGGCCGGATCTTCCGCACAGATACGTAACTCAATAGCATGACCGTTTATTTTAAGGCTTTCCTGTGTAAAGGAGAGCTTTTCACCACGGGCAATCTTTATCTGTTCCTTCACCAGGTCCAGACCCGTGATCAGCTCTGTTACCGGATGTTCTACCTGTAAACGGGTATTCATCTCCAGGAAATAAAAATTCAGTTTTTCATCTACCAGAAATTCTACCGTGCCTGCCCCGTAATAATTACAGGCTTTGGCTACCGCTACGGCACATTGCCCCATGGCGGCACGGATATCCGGTGTAAGCGAGGAAGAAGGGGCTTCTTCTATCAGCTTCTGATGACGACGCTGAATAGAACATTCTCTTTCAAAGAGATATACACAATTGCCCTGCTGGTCGCCCAGCACCTGTATTTCTATATGGCGGGGTGATCCCACGTATTTCTCAATAAAAACGGCATCATCTCCAAATGCGCTCAGGGCTTCACTTTTAGCCATCCTGATCTGTTCATCCAGTTCCTCCGGAACATTTACCACCCGCATTCCTTTACCACCACCACCGGCAGAGGCCTTGATAAGAATGGGGAATCCGGTTACCTTCACTACTTCGTGGGCTTCTGCTACACTGCGCAACGGTGTTTCTGTTCCGGGTACCATCGGTACACCAAACTTTTGTGCCGCCTGTTTGGCTGCCAGCTTGCTACCCATCACCTCAATAGAAGCCGCTGAAGGACCAATAAAAGTAATCCCGGCAGCAGTTACCTGTTCAGCAAAACGAGCATTCTCACTTAAAAAGCCGTAACCCGGATGAATGCCATCCGCGCCCTTTTCCTTTGCTACAGCGATGATCTTTTCTCCCAGCAAATAAGACTGGTTGGAAGGAGCCGGGCCAATACATACTGCCTCATCGGCGTATTGCACAAAAGGCATGGTACGATCGGCTTCAGAATATACCGCTACAGTTTTAATGCCCATCTCACGTGCAGAGCGCATAATCCGCAATGCTATTTCACCACGATTGGCAACCAGGATTTTTTCCATGCAAAAAATTTAAACCAACGGCTAATATACTATTAAACGGCTAATCATTAAAATCAGGCGGATCCCGGTCTGATTCGTAATCCGTAATTCCTATCTTTGCCGCTGATCATGAAGTCTACAAGTATTATACATCAGACGTTTACCCTTGTTAAAAAGGATTTATTGCTGGAATTACGCCAGCAGTATGCTTTTTACGGGGTGCTGCTCTATATTTTGTCTACCGTTTTTATCATTAACCTGATGACGGGCAAGCCGGAAGAGAAAATGTGGAATGCCCTTTTCTGGGTGATCCAGTTGTTTGTGGCGGTGAATGCGATTGCCAAAAGTTTCATGCAGGAAAGCCGGGGACGGTTGTTGTATTTCTATTCGTTGGTCCATCCCCGTTGTTTTATTGCTGCCAAGCTTATTTATAATGTAGTGCTGATGACGTTAATGAGCCTCATTGCACTGGTATGCAGCCTGATGTTCCTGGGCAACCCGCTCACGAATGCCCCTTACTTTATCGGTATTGTGCTGCTGGGAGGAGCCAGTTTATCGTTTTTATTCACCGTACTGGCGGCTATTGCGGCACAGGCCAACCATAATGCAGCCCTGATGGCGGTGATGGGGTTCCCCCTTATTATGCCGGTACTCATGTTGCTGGCAAATATCTCTTTGTCTGCTTTTGTAACCGTATATCAGCCAGGATTGCCAAAAATGTTCCTACTATTGGGTGGCATGGATGTGCTGATAGTCGCGCTCACGATGGTGCTCTTTCCTTTCCTGTGGAAGGACTAATTCGAAATATCCAATAAAAGGATCACTTATGTAAAGGATTTTTAATCAGGATTTAAGGATGTTTGATACACTTAAAATTCCTTAAAATCTTTGTGATTAGGTATAAAACGTGTAGGTTTGCCCCCGAATATAGCTGTTAAAAAAATGCCCAGACATTGGTGGAAAGCATTAGCGATACTGCTCCTGATTTACGTAATTATCGCCGGGTTTACTGTTAAGATACCTATAATAGGAACCAATGGACAATCATCCCGAGGATTGTTTTTTCATGTACCGATGTGGATATGTATGTATACCATGTTTAGCATATCTGTTGTAAACTCTTTACGTTACCTTTCAAAATACGACCTCCGGAGGGATGTGTATGCATCCAGTGCCGCTAACGTAGGTATTTTCTTTGGGGTATTGGGATTTGCAACGGGTTCCCTCTGGGCCACCTATACCTGGGGAGGTACGCTGACAGATGATCCCAAGCAGATTTGTACCGCTATTGCGCTGCTGATCTACATGGCATACCTGGTATTGCGGATGTCTATTCATGATATCGACAAACGGGCACGCATCTCCGCAGTTTTCAACATCTTTGCTTTCGCATTGCTCATTCCCCTCACTTATATTATTCCCCGTATGGTAGAATCCCTGCATCCGGGAAGTGCCAGCACACCGGGTTTTGCATCAAAAGATACCAGTGGGTCCATGAAAATGGTACTGTATCCGGCATTCATTGGTTGGACCTTGTTAAGTGTGTGGATCTATACCCTTATGGTACGCTTCAAAAAAATTGAGCTTAAAAATATTTTTAAATGATTAATAGAGCGTTTTCATTTTGCTTTACCCTGGCGCTGTTGTTTATATCAGTGCTGGCAAATGCACAACAGCAGGATACCGAATCAGGAGCCGTGAATGAATTTTTCCGGAGCAATGGTAAAATTTATGTGATTGTAGGTGTATTGTTGATCATCTTCCTGGGTATCATATTATTCCTCATCAGGTTGGAAAGAAAGATTAACAAGCTGGAACAGCGCGAGAAGAACACGCCATGATCTGAACAACTGTGATCATCTAATCGTTATACCAAAACAATACATATTATGTCGCAAGATCAGCATTATAGCTTTTTCCAGAGTGTGGAAAAGAGCTTCGACAAAGCAGCTGCATTCACCAAATGGGACAAGGGTATCCTGGAGCAGATCAAAGCCTGCAATGCGGTATACCAGATCAAGTTCCCGGTGAGGATAGGCGATTCCGTTCAGGTTATTGAAGCATACCGCGTACAACATTCCCATCACAAACTGCCTTGTAAAGGCGGGATCCGTTTCAGCGATGAAGTGAATCAGGATGAAGTAATGGCGCTGGCTGCCCTGATGACCTATAAGTGCGCCATCGTAAACGTGCCTTTTGGCGGCGCCAAAGGCGGTTTAAAGATCAATCCCCGCAACTATACCCCCTTCCAGCTGGAAGCGATTACCCGTCGCTACACCGCCGAACTGGTAAAGAAAAACTTCATCGGACCCGGTACAGACGTTCCTGCTCCTGACTACGGTACAGGTGAAAGAGAAATGAGCTGGATACTCGACACTTACATGAGCTTACGTCCCGGCGAAATTGATGGTTATGGCTGCGTTACCGGTAAACCTGTTTCCCAGGGTGGCGTGCGTGGTCGTACCGAAGCTACCGGCCTGGGTGTATTCTACGGTTTGCGCGAGCTGTGTAATATCAAGGAAGATATGGACCGTTTGGGCCTGTCTACCGGCATCGAAGGTAAAAGAGTGATTGTACAGGGGATGGGTAACGTAGGTTATCACGCTGCCCGGTATTTTCATGAAGCAGGTGCTAAAATTACCTGCCTGATAGAATGGGATGGCGCTATCTACAATGAAGCCGGCATCAACCCCGAAGAAGTACAGAAACACAAGAAAGAAACCGGTTCTATCGTCAACTTCCCCGGCGCTACCAACCTGAATAAAAATACCGATGGCCTGGAACTGGATTGCGAAATCCTGATCCCTGCCGCACTGGAAAATGTGATTGATCAGCACAACGCCCCTAATGTAAAGGCAAAGATCATCGGAGAAGCCGCCAACGGCCCTATAACACCGGAAGCCGATGAAATCCTGAATAAAAAAGGCGTGATCGTAGTACCGGATATGTTCCTGAATGCAGGTGGTGTAACCGTTTCATACTTCGAGTGGTTGAAAAACCTGAGTCACGTACGTTATGGCCGTTTAGGTAAACGTTTCGACGAGAATATGAATATTCATATCCTCCAGACAATCGAAGAGCTGACCGGTAAAAAAGTTTCAGACCAGGAAAGAAAATTCATAGCACATGGCGCTGATGAAGTAGACCTGGTTTACTCCGGCCTGGAAGAAACCATGCACACCGCCCTTCATGAAGTACGTGATGTAATGATTTCCCATCCACAGATCCATGATATGCGCACAGCCGCTTATGTATGCGCCATCAATAAAGTAGGCGCCGCTTACGAGCAACTGGGCATCTTCCCATAACATTTAGGGATTTTTTGATTTACGAATTTTTTGATTTTGAGATTTGAAATGCAGCGAAGATTAAATATTACAAATATCAGTCTTCGCTGCATTTCAAATCTCAAAATCAAAAAATTCGTAAATCAAAAAATCTCTAAATATTATACGGTGGTAACTCCTCCAGAAACCGCCACTGTTTTTCCCTGGCTTCGTAGTTGCCGCAAAAGGTATGGATGCCATTTGTAATGACCAGGTAGGTGGCCGGTATTACCATATTGTAGCGTATTACCTGCTGCATGGTTGCCTCAGTGAGAGGCACCTTCATTTCTTTGCATTCTACCAGCATCCAGGGCTGCATATTGCGATTGTAGATGATAATATCAAACCGCTTTTTCATCTCCCCTAAGTAAATTTCTTTTTCTACCCCTATCAATGCCTGCGGATACGATAATGTATGAACGAGATAGTTGAGAAAATTTTGTCTTACCCACTCTTCCGGGGTAAGTACTATATACTTTTTCCGGTAGCGGTCAAAGATCAGCTGCTTATCACCTTCTCTGGTAATTTTAAAATCGGGTGGCGGAAAGTTAATAGTAATCAATACGCAAACGTTTAATAGTGTTGCGAAGATAGGGATCATATTATTGAGAATAGTGAACAAAACCTTATATTTGCTTGTCAAAAGGCTATGAAGACAAAAGAAGAAATTGTAGCTAATTGGCTCCCCCGCTACACTGGTGAAAAGCTGAATCAATTTGGTTCACACATCCTCCTCACCAATTTCAGTAACTACGTAACAATGTTTGCAGAATGGAATGAGGTGCCGGTTGTTGGTATCGGCAAACCTATGCAATGCGCCACTGCCGGAGATATTACCATCATTAATTTTGGTATGGGTAGTCCGGGTGCAGCTACTGTTATGGATCTGCTCAGTGCTATCTCTCCCAAAGCGGTATTATTCCTGGGAAAATGCGGCGGTATTAAAAAGAAGAATAACATCGGTGACCTGATCCTGCCTATTGCGGCGATCCGCGGAGAAGGTACCTCCAATGATTATTTCCCTCCGGAAGTGCCTGCACTGCCGGCTTTCGCCTTACAAAAAGCAATTTCCACCACTATCCGCGATTCCGGTTACGATTACTGGACAGGCACCTGCTATACTACCAACCGCCGGGTATGGGAGCATGACGGCGTATTCAAACAATACCTGGAAAGTATCAGGGCGATGGCCGTGGATATGGAAACCGCTACCATCTTTTCGGTGGGCTTCTATAATAAAATCCCGACGGGTGCACTGCTGCTCGTTTCTGATCAGCCCATGGTACCGGAAGGTGTGAAAACAGAAGAAAGCGACCGGAAAGTGACGACCAAATTTGTAGAACGCCACCTGAAAGTAGGTATTGATTCCCTGCAAAAGCTGATTGACAGCCACATGACGGTGAAGCATCTGCGTTTTTAGAATTGTTGTATCTTCCGGGTATGCATTCCACGCGGGTAGAGATACAGGACATGGAAGTGACCTTCCAGACCAATAACACCATCACAACGGCTGTAAATCATCTTTCCCTTTCTATCGGAAAGGGGGAAATTGTTGGCGTTGTGGGAGAATCCGGTTCAGGGAAATCTGTTACCGCGCTCTCGCTGATGCGCCTGGTGCAGGCGCCGGGAAAAATTGCCAATGGCAAAATCATGTGGCATACTACCGCCGCTGCGCCGGTAAACCTGCTCCAACTCACTGATGCCGGCATGCGCGCTTATCGTGGCAATGAAATAGCCATGATTTTTCAGGAGCCCATGACCTCCCTCAATCCCCTGCATACCTGCGGTGCACAGGTAATAGAAGTGATCCGTCTGCATAAGCATATCTCCCGGAAAGCCGCCCGTATACAAGCCATCACATTATTTGAAAAAGTAAAATTACCTGATCCTGCTACGATCATGGATCGTTATCCACATGAATTATCGGGTGGTCAGAAGCAACGGGTGATGATTGCCATGGCAATTTCCTGCAGTCCGCGGCTGCTTATCGCCGACGAACCTACTACTGCACTGGATGTAACCGTACAAAAAACAATACTGGCGCTGTTGAAAGAACTGCAACAGCAAATGGATATGAGTGTGTTGTTTATTACACACGACCTGGGCGTGGTGGCTGAAATCGCCGAAAGGGTGGTCGTGATGTATAAGGGTGCTATTGTGGAAGAAGGTAAGGTGCAGGAGGTGTTCCTCCGTCCGCAGCACCCTTACACCAAAGGGTTGCTGGCATGCCGGCCCCCGCTGGATAAACGTTTGATAAGACTTCCTGTGACCCGTGATTTTATGGAGACAGACTCACAGGGACAGATATACGAAAAGGCCGGTGCCATCAATGAGCTGGTCAATACGCTGGTGGTCAGTGATGCCGCGTTGCGTGCCCGTCAGCAGGCTCTGGCTGTGGCCGAACCATTGCTGGAAGTACATCATTTGCAGACCTGGTTTCCGGTGAAGAGAAGTTTTACCGGCAAAGTATTGAAGTGGGCCAAAGCAGTGGATGACGTCAGTTTTTCAGTGGTAACCGGTGAAACATTGGGGCTGGTAGGGGAGTCGGGCTGTGGTAAAACTACGCTTGGCCGTTCTTTATTGCGGCTGATAGAACCAACCGGTGGAAGTATTGTTTATAAGGGACGGGAATTGCGGAGTTTATCACCCGGTGAAATGAAGGGGTTACGAAAAGATATGCAGCTTATTTTCCAGGACCCGTATGCCTCCCTGAATCCACGACAGGCAGTAGGAGCGGCTATCCTGGAGCCCATGCAGGTACATGGGCTGTATGGTAATGAGCGGGCACAAAAGGAAAAAGTGCTGGAGTTGCTGGAGAAGGTAAACCTGCAACCAGCACATTTCGACCGGTATCCGCATGAGTTTTCCGGCGGACAGCGGCAACGGATCGTTATTGCAAGGGCACTGGCCGTGAATCCTTCTTTTATTATCTGTGATGAATCAGTGGCGGCACTGGATGTGAGTATCCAGGCACAGGTGCTGAATCTCCTGATCCGCTTGCGGGAGGAGTTTGGGTTCAGTTGTATCTTTATTTCACATGATCTGTCGGTGGTGCGCTTTATCAGCGACCGGATGATGGTGATGCAGCAGGGGCGTATCGTGGAAACGGGGCAGGCTGATGATGTTTACAACCATCCGCAGCATGCCTACACGCAACAGTTGATTGCAGCTATTCCGAAGGGAATGTAATATATAACTATTTGATTATTATTAATTAACTATCATTTTTTGCTAAAATAGATAATAATCGATACCTTTGCACCCTCTAAAATTTATTCATACCGTAATATGAAACTATCACAGTTCAAATTCGATCTTCCTTTAAATCTGATCGCACAGCACCCTACCAAGACAAGAGATGAATCACGTTTAATGGTGGTAAATCGCGCTACTGGTAAAATTGAGCACAAAGTATTCAAAGACATCCTGGGTTATTTCAACGATAAGGATGTAATGATTGTGAACAATACCAAGGTATTTCCGGCAAGGTTGTATGGTCGTAAAGAAAAAACGGGAGCAAAAATTGAGGTATTCCTGTTGCGTGAGCTGAACAAGCAAAACCGCCTGTGGGATGTAATTGTAGACCCGGCGCGTAAGATCCGCGTGGGCAATAAATTGTATTTTGGTGACGATGAGTCACTGGTAGCAGAGGTGATTGATAACACCACTTCAAGAGGCCGCACAATCCGTTTCTTATTCGAAGGCAATGATGAGGAATTCAAACAGGTATTGGATACACTGGGTGAAACACCGCTGCCTAAGTATATCAAACGTAAACCGGAAGATGAAGATAAGGAACGTTATCAGACCGTGTATGCCAAGTACGAAGGCGCTGTTGCTGCCCCTACTGCGGGTTTGCACTTTAGCCGTGAGCTCATCAAAAGACTGGAAATCAAAGGTGTCAAGTTTGCAGAAGTAACGCTGCACACTGGTTTAGGTACTTTCCGCCCTATCGAGGTAGAAGACCTGAGCAAGCACAAAATGGATGCAGAGTATTTTCACATTGAAGAACATGCTGTAAAAACGGTGAATAAAGCGAAAGAAGAAAACCGCAGGATCTGCGCTATCGGTACTACTTCGGTACGTGCTGTAGAATCTTCCGTAACTGCACAGAACCTTTTGAAGGCTGCTGAAGGATGGACGAATACATTCATTCACCCACCTTACGATTTTTCTATTCCAAATGCACTGGTAACCAATTTCCACCTGCCTAAAACCAGCTTACTGATCATGACCTGTGCTTTTGCAGGATACGATCTGATCATGGATGCTTACCAGCAGGCAATCAAGGAGAAATACCGTTTCTTCAGCTATGGCGATGCCATGCTGATTATCTGATAAACGACCAGGATTAAAGCATTATAAAGGATTATCAGGATTTAAATTTTATCCCTGTTGTGTGAACAAATCACATGTGGAGCTAAGTAGAAATCCCGGTAATCCTTTTACATCTTTACATCCTGGTCCTTTTTTTATGGAATCACGAAAGAAAATAGCCATCATCGTAGCCGGCGGCTCCGGTACCCGGATGCAGAACGCCGTACCCAAACAGTTTCTCGAACTGGCGGGTAAACCGGTATTGTATCACAGTATGGCCGCATTTGCCGGCGCTTACCCCGATATGCAGATAGTGCTGGTATTACCGGAGGCACATTTCGGCTATGCCGATAACCTTTTACAGGCTTTTGATTCTATCCCGGCTGTTACTATAGTAAAAGGCGGCGAAACCCGCTTTCATTCCGTAAAGAATGGTTTGCAACAGGTAACCGGTAATGCAGTTGTGTTTGTACATGACGGCGTACGGCCACTTGTATCAACTTCGTTGATCCATACCTGTTATGAGGCCACTTTGAGCCATGGTAGTGCTATTCCGGTGATTGATATGAAAGATAGTATCCGGGAGATAACGGGAAACGCCAATGCTGCTGTTGACCGGGACCGGTTTAAAATCATACAAACGCCACAAACCTTTCTCTCCGAGCTGATCTTACCCGCTTTTGATCTGCCATACGATCCTTTATTTACAGATGAAGCCACGGTAGTGGAACGCCTGGGCCACACTGTACACCTGGTGGCAGGAGAAGAAGCAAATATAAAAATTACCAAACCACTGGATCTTGTGGTAGCAGCATCACTGTTGAAAATATCAAAATGATTTTGCTGTTTCGCTGAGGCCTTTATTGATTTTCTGAAGGATCTGGTGCGCTACATCCAGTGCCTGGAGGCCATCGATAGCGTTTACGGCTACTGGTTTATTTTCCAGGATGCTGTCGCGGAACATTTCCAGTTCCATGCGGATGGCATTGGATTGTTTCACCTGTGGGTTATCGATGGCGATAGTTTTTTTGCCGCTGTTGGTTTCGATATCCAATGTAAACAGCCCTTCGTCTTCGGGTGTTTTTAATTTGATGATCTCTGATTTTTTGTCAAGAAAATCGATGCCGATGTAGGCATCTTTCTGGAACAGGCGCATTTTGCGCATTTTCTTGAGGGATATCCGGCTGGAAGTGAGGTTGGCAACACAGCCATTATGAAATTCTATGCGTACGTTGGCAATGTCGGGCGTATCACTCATTACAGCGACGCCGCTGGCAGAGATACGGCTTACGGTAGATTTTACGATGCTGAGTACGATGTCTATATCATGGATCATGAGATCCAGGATCACACTGACATCGGTACCGCGGGGATTGAATTCCGCCAGGCGATGTACTTCAATGAACATGGGTTTCAGGTCATATCCTTTGAGTGCCAGGAAAGCGGGATTAAAGCGTTCTACATGTCCTACCTGGAATTTGATATTCGCTTCATCCACCAGTTTTACCAGTGTTTTCGCTTCTTCCATGGTATTGGTCATCGGTTTCTCTACAAAAATATGTTTGCCGTTGCGGATGGCCAGTTCACACAATTTGTAATGCATCGTGGTGGGAGCAACAATATCAATGGCGTCTACCAGCTGTATCAGCTCTTCCGCCAGGGTAAAACGGGGAATGTGATACTGCTCTGCAATGCTCTCTGCATTGGCATTGCTGGGGTCATAAAAGCCTACAACTTCCACATCCTTCATGGTTGTCAGTTGAGAGAGATGTATTTTGCCTAAATGTCCTACCCCGAAGATTCCTATTTTGAGCATAATGGAACTGAATAAATATTTTGCGAAAGTAATCACATTTAGGGATTTTTTGATTTACGAATTTAGGGATTTGAAATGCAGCGAAGACCAACGCGATAATCTTCGCTGCATTTCAAATCCCTAAATTCGTAAATCAAAAAATCCCCAAATGTTATATAACCCCTTCTTCCACGAGGCTATAATAGCCGGTTTCTGAAACGATGATGTGGTCAAGTACGTCAATATCAAATAGTTGTCCCAGTTCTTTTATTTTATGAGTGATGCGGATATCTGCCTGGCTGGGGCGTAGGCTACCGGAGGGGTGATTGTGGCAGAGCAGTAGTTTGGTAGCGTGTGCTTCGAGTGCTTCCCGGAAGATGATTTTGGTATCTACTACGGTGCTGGTCATGCCGCCGCTGCTGATACAGCGGTAATGGAGTACTTTATTGGCGTTATTGAGGAACATTACATAGAATGTTTCGAAATATTGATCTGCGAGCATGGGTTTGAAGAACAGAGCGGCATCTGATCCGTTGTGGATCACTGTTTTTTTGTCGATGGTGCCTGCCTGTCTTCGCCGGGCCAGTTCCATAGCGGCCATGATGGTGACGGCTTTTGCGCTGCCCATGCCTCTGAGCTTCCGGAGTTGTGTGAGATTAATTTTACCTAGTTGTGAGAGGTTGTTGTTGGCCAGGAGCAGGATCTCTTTTGCCAGGTCCAGGGCGGATTTCCGCTTATGGCCGGTATTAAGTAATATGGCCAGCAGTTCTGCATCGTTTAATGCGGAAGGGCCTTTACTGACGAGCTTTTCCCTGGGTTTTTCGCTATCCGGCCATTTACGGATGGCCAGGTGTGTGGGTGGGGTAACAGTAACAAACATGACTTCATTCCATTTAACCAAATATACGATTCCGTTGCCGGATAAATGTTCTTTCCCCCACATTTTTCTCCCACATTTTCCCTGCGTTCTTTATAAAAATGTTATATTTAGATTACGTCGTTATGGAAAAAATTAACTGCTATGAATGTTCTTTATGTATTTGGTATACATGTACTTATGCGTGTGTAATTAGCTAGATAAGCTTTGAACATGAAAAAAAAATCATGCTTATAGTCCCAAAAATCATAGTTTTGCCACCTCTTTTCCACTAGTATCTAGTATGCAACCTTCAGTAAAAATCTTCACAGGCAACAGTAATCCAGCATTGGCCGAGAAAATTGCCAAGAGATATGGCAATGGGCTCAATAGTCTTGGTAAATTAAAGATCCAAAAGTTCAGTGATGGCGAGTTTCAGCCCGTTTTCCTGGAAAGTATCCGTGGTGACTATGTTTTTCTTGTCCAGTGTACGAATGCGCCTTCAGACAATCTGATGGAGCTGTTGCTGATGATTGACGCGGCAAAGCGTGCATCGGCAGGGTATATCACGGCTGTGATCCCTTATTTCGGGTATGCACGGCAGGATAGAAAAGATAGGCCCCGTGTGGCCATCGGCTCCAAACTGGTAGCAAACCTGCTCACGTCAGCAGGTGCTAACAGGGTGATTACGATGGACTTACACGCACCGCAGATCCAGGGATTCTTTGATATTCCCGTAGATCACCTGGATAGTTCAGCTATTTTTATTCCTTATATAGAGAATTTAAAGCTGGAAAATCTTACCTTTGCGTCCCCTGACGTAGGTAGCACTAACCGTGTGCGCGAAGTAGCGTCCTACTTTAATGCTGAAATGGTGATTTGCGACAAACATCGCAAACGCGCCAATGAAATAGCATCAATGGTAGTGATCGGTGATGTGAAAGACAGGAACATTGTGCTCATTGACGATATTTGCGATACTGCCGGCACGCTGTCCAAAGCAGCGAATCTCTTAAAAGAGAAAGGCGCCAAAACCGTTCGTGCTTTTTGTACGCATCCCGTTTTCAGCGGTAAAGCATACGAAAATATAGAGAACTCGGTGCTGGAAGAGATAGTGGTATGTGATACCATTCCTATCAAAGCTGAAAGTTCAAAAATTAAAGTGATTTCTGTAGCAGAGCTTTTTGCTGTGGCCATCCGCAATATGCACGAGAACAAATCCATTACCAGCCTGTTCATTCATAGTCAGCGCCGGCAGGATTAAGACGACGTATTTTTATAATCAATATAAATTGTTTAAGCAATGAAAACAATAACCATCGAAGGACAACTCAGGAGCGAATTCGGCAAAAAAGCCACCCGCCAGATCCGTTCTGAGGAAAAAGTGCCTTGCGTTATTTATGGGGGTGCAGAAACTGTTAACTTTTCAGCTCCTGCAAAAGCATTCAAAACCCTGGTGTACACACCTGCATTCCAGATCGCAGAAATTAAACTGGGTGCTAAAACCTACAGATGCGTATTGAAAGATATGCAGTTTGATGTAGTGACGGATGCACTGGCTCACATCGATTTCATGGAGCTGGTAGAAGACAAAACGGTATCAGTTACCCTGCCTATCAAACTGGTAGGTTCTTCCGTAGGTGTTAAAGCCGGTGGTAAACTGGTTAGCAAACTGAAAGCACTGAAAGTAAAAGCATTACCTAAGTTCCTGGTAGAAACGATCGAAGTAAACATCGATAACCTGGAACTGAACGAAAACATCCGCGTTGAAGACGTGAAAGTAGAAGGTATCGAAATTACCAACTCTCCACGTATTCCTATCGCTTCTGTGGTAATGACCCGTCAGCTGCGTCAGGAAGAAGCAACTGCTGAAAAAGACACTAAAAAGAAATAATCTTTTAGCAATATTTTTCTTAAAAAGCCTCTCTTTTATAGAGAGGCTTTTTAATTTTGAAAAATTACGGATTGCAAACCTGTAATTAATTAAAATTGTACCATGAAATATTTAATAGCAGGGTTAGGTAATATTGGGGAGGAATACAAGCATACCCGCCACAACATCGGGTTTGATGTGGCAGATGCCTTTGTAGCCAAACACAATGCAACCTTTACAAACGACCGGCTGGCAGATGTGGCGGAATGCAAATGGAAAGGAAAAGTGTTCATCGTGATCAAGCCTACCACCTATGTGAACCTGAGTGGCAGGGCACTCAAATACTGGATGGACAAAGAAAAAATACCTGTTGAAAATATACTGGTGATTGTGGATGAACTGGCACTACCGCTGGATGTACTACGTCTCCGGCCTGGCGGCAGCGATGCGGGGCATAACGGCCTTAAAAGCATCCAGGAATCCCTGGGCACCAATCAATATCCGCGCCTGCGCTTTGGTATCGGTAATAATTTCCCCAAAGGCCGGCAGGTAGAATTTGTGCTGGGCAAATGGAAAAATACCGAAGTGCCTGTTGTACAGGAAAAGATCGATAAATGCACGGAAATTATTGAGAGCTTCGCCAGTATCGGTCTGTCACGCACCATGAATGACTGTAATAAACTTACTTTCCCTTCTGTAAAGTAAATTTGTAAATCTGACAGCTATCTGCTTAATTTATCTTTTAAAATAAACGCATTATGAAAATTATTTGCGTAGGTAGGAACTATGCCGACCATGCCAAAGAGTTAAAAAATGAAGTGCCGTCCGAACCCGTGTTGTTCATGAAACCCAAGAATGCATTACTTCAGAATAGCCATCCTTTTTACTACCCGGAGTTTACCAAAAATCTGCATTATGAATGTGAACTGGTACTGCGTGTGAGCAAAAACGGGAAACATATTCAGGAGAAATTTGCAGATAAATATTATGACCAGATGTCTGTAGGGATAGACTTTACAGCGCGTGACCTGCAGGATCAACAAAAAGCAAAAGGACTTCCCTGGGAAATAGCCAAAGCGTTTGATAACTCGGCGGTAGTAGGCAATTTTATGCCGATTACACCAGACATAGATAAGAAAGATATTAACTTCTGCCTCTATAAAAATAAAACACTGGCGCAACAGGGCAATACCAAAGACCTGCTGTTTTCTTTTGACTTCCTGGTTGCTTATATTTCCCGCTTTTTTACCCTCAACATCGGAGATCTTATTTTTACGGGAACGCCTGCTGGCGTTGGTCCTACTGAAATAGGAGACGCTTTTGAAGCATTTATAGAAAATGATAGCCTGCTGGAATTCTCCGTCAAATAAGACCAGGATTATAAGGACATAAAAAGATTAGCAGGATGGGTGTAGTAGATGGGTATAAGAAGAACAACAAATTTTGTTCTGCTACCATAGCTACTACACCCATCCTGCTAATCTTTTTATGTCCTTATAATCCTGGTCAGGGGATATTTTCATAAATCGTATCCAGGATTCTTGTCAGTTCCACGTAATCCGATTCGGAGAGCGTTTTCCAGCCTATTTTACGCATGTCATGCACCAGTGGTTTGGCTACTTTATACTTTTCTATCCCATCCGGGGTGAGTTGCAGGTATACTTTGCGACGGTCATAAGTATCGGCTTCCCGCCTTACCAATCCTTTTTTTACAAGCAGTTCAATGATCCGGGAAATGGTGGTGATATCCTTGGAGGTGTTACGGGCCAGCTCGTTATGCGTGGTTTTTTTGTGTTTGTACAGGTTTTCTATCAGCAGCCATTGGTCTACTGTGATGTCCATCTGTTGGGCGTCAAACATTTTTTGCCAGTAATTGCGCAGTTTTTTTAAAGTAGCATCCAACTTAAAAAAAGAGGGATTACTGACGAAAGTATCAGTCATATTAATTAATTTGCATTAGCAATAGTTGTTATAGCAACTATATAGCGTCACCACCAAAACAGTTTTACGTGTTTAAAGATAGTACAAGCGTTTCAACTTTAAAAACGCCAGGCAATAGCCAGGATGAAAAGAGGGACGAACTGGCTGAATTATTAACCGCTTACCGGCTGATGTGCCATGCTAAAAACATGACAGACATCTATGAAGCTAACCGGTTGGTGTGTAAATACGTACATTCTACCTCCCGCGGACATGAAGCTATACAAATAGCTACCGGTTTGCAACTACGGCCCTGGGACTTTGTAAGTCCGTATTACCGGGACGAAAGTATGTTGCTGGCCATGGGCTTTGAGCCCTACGAACTCATGCTGCAATTACTTGCCAAAGCAGATGACCCTTTTTCTGCCGGAAGATCCTATTACAGCCATCCAAACAGCTGCCGGGAGGACAGGCCGCGGATACCGCACCAAAGCAGCGCCACGGGCATGCAGGTGATCCCTGCCACCGGTATGGCACAGGGCATCCAGTACCTGGAGCAGATCCGTTCCGGCTTACTTAAAACCGGCCCGCAAGGAGAACTACCGGTTGTTGTATGCTCCCTGGGCGATGGCAGCGTTACAGAAGGTGAGGTAAGCGAGGCCTTTCAATTTGCCACACTCAAACAATTACCGGTTATTTACCTGGTACAGGATAACGACTGGGGCATTTCCGTAACCGGCGCAGAAGCCCGTGCCATGGATGCCTGCGAATATGCCGCCGGCTTCAGGGGACTGGAACACATGCGGGTGGATGGCAGCGATTTTACCGCCAGCTACGCCGCCATGGAAGCTGCCATCGGTTATGTAAGACAGGAACGCAGGCCCATACTCGTTCAGGCAAAAGTGCCCCTGCTGGGACATCACACTTCCGGCGTACGCAAAGAATGGTACCGCACCAAAGAAGATCTGGAAAAGCATGCTGCCAACGATCCCATTCCTAAAATGCGGGTGCTGTTATTGAAACATGGTATTACAGAAGATATTTTAACGGAGATAGAAAATGCTGCTGTTACAGACATAAAAGATGTCTTTGACAGAGCAGTGAAGGCAGCGGACCCGCTACCGGAAACCATTGAGGAGCACGTATTTGCGCCTGCTGCGATTACCGTGGAATCCGGCACACGTACACCTGTTGGTGGCAGCAAAGTAGTGATGGTAGATGCAGCCCTGCACGCCATCGAAGAAATTATGCTGCAATATCCCGAAGCCATATTTTTTGGACAGGATGTAGGCCGCAGACTGGGCGGCGTTTTCCGGGAGGCAGCTACCCTGGGCGATAAATTCGGTGATCACCGTGTATTCAATACGGCTATCCAGGAAGCTTATATTATTGGCGCCACGGCAGGATTATCAGCCACCGGCGTGAAACCAATAGTGGAAATACAATTTGCAGATTACTTCTATCCGGGGTTTAACCAGCTGGTAACGGAGATCTCCAAATCCTGCTATCTCAGCAACGGAAAGTATCCGGTGCAGGCACTGATCCGGGTGCCTATCGGCGCTTACGGCGGGGGTGGTCCCTATCACTCTGCCAGCATAGAATCTACCCTGCTGAACATTAAAGGCATCAAAGTAGTGTACCCCTCCAATGTGGCAGACATGAAAGGCTTGCTGAAAACAGCTTTCCTCGATCCTAACCCTGTTGTGATGCTGGAACATAAAGGACTCTACTGGAGTAAAGTACCCGGTACCCAGGACGCCATGATGATAGAACCCGCAGCGGATTACCTGTTGCCAATGGGTAAAGGAAATATCGTGTTGCAGGCACATCCCAGAGATATACAACAGGGAAATTCTCTCTGTATCATTACTTACGGTATGGGTGTATACTGGGCAAAGGCCGCAGCCAAAGCATTTCCGGGTAATGTGGAAATTGTAGACCTGCGTACTTTATTTCCGCTGGATGAAGAACTGGTATTTAATACCGTGAACAAACATGGTAAATGCCTGCTTCTCACGGAAGAACAACTGCATAATTCATTCACACAGGCATTGGGAGGACGCATTCAAAAAGAGTGTTTCAAACAACTGGACGCACCGGTGTATACACTGGGCGCCATGGACCTACCCGCCGTACCCCTGAATATCGGGCTGGAAGCCGTTATGCTACCAGACCCTGCAAAAGTGGAAGCAGTGATAAAGGAGTTGTTGGCCTACTAGACCAGGATAGACCAGGATTAGCAGGATTAAACAGATTAGCAGGATGGGTGTTATGTTGAATTGTTATTAATAAACAACAAAATACCCATCCTGCTAATCTGTTTAATCCTGCTAATCCTGGTCTATTCTGGTTTATTGGGGATCCGCATAAGACCCAAAGAATCCGGTACAATAAATCGCCGGGTTCTCTACACAAATTAATTTGCCTAATAATTGTTGTCCTGCAACGTCATCGTAATAATCTACCGTGAAATGATTCTGTGAAACCAGGTTGGTAAAATTTGTTACCAATGGTGCAAAGTAAGCAGCATTGCCACTTGTAGGCTGTGGTACAAAAGTATAAACACCCGTTGCCGACTTCGTATATTTATAAGGGTAAGTGGCCCTGTAAAGATCATTCCCTTCAGCAATGTACATATTCAGGTTGAGCTGATTAGTAGCCGTAAGGAAAACAAATTCCATCGTATACAGCAGGAACCCGTTATCGGAGAGGTCGTTGTGTGTTTGTATCCACATATTCATGAAGGTGGAAGACCACCCCGGAAGATCTTCATAAAGCGGTGTTACTGCAGATATCACGCCGGGGAAATCGTTGCCCAGCAGGTAGTGTAGCGGTGTAACAGGTAATCGTTTGTACATCACATATACCTTTTCTGAGCCTATCTGTACATATAAACCCTCCTTTGCTTCATCCCATAAAATCTCGCTGACTGCCTGTCCCGCTACGGTTAACGGCCTGCGTAGCCTGATACCGTTGAGGGTATAGGCAAAGTCTGTTAATGATTTATCCAGGGATAAGCCACTGTTAACGATATAAAAACCAAAGAACCGGATGGATTCACTCATCAGCACCAGCACCGAATCTTTGCCGGGGTATATGGCCATAAAATTTGCCTGTTGCAGGAAGGTACTGATGTCTGCAATGCTGGATGAGAGTTTCCCTGTTGTAATAGCGGCCTTGGTTTGCGAGGATGCTTTTACCAGTTTCAGCTCATCACCATAACGGTTTCCCAGCAGTACTACCGTATCTCCGGCTGCATATCTGAAAGCATAGGCAGTATCTACGCCGCGTTTACTATTTAAAACGATATGTTGTAACAGGGAACCATTGCCGAAGCTGAGTGTTGGATTTACTGATCCGGAAATACCGAGTGTATAGCTGGTCTTGCTTGGTTTGGAGGCGGCGTCTTCATTCTGATCGGTGTAAAGGGTCACCTGGTTGTTGTCCAGCTGAAAGTACACATGGAATATTTGTGCGCCCTGCGGTGTGAGCCAGCCTTCCCAGCCATCGGGCGCGGCACTCATGATTTGGATGAAGGAATCCAGGCTTTCCTGGGGAACAGGAAAGGATTTTTCTACCTCGTTACCGGTCATTTTATCTTTACGGCATGCCGTAAAAATAAGTGCAGAGAGGAGGATATATAAAGCTGTCTTTTTCATTACGTTTGATTAGGGTTGATAGATTTATTTGAGCGTACCACCAATAGCAAACTGCGGATCATCTATACTGATCAGCTGACCCATTTTTCCTGCACCGGGTGCGGTGAAATAATCCAGTTTAAATTTCTCTGTGTTGATTTTATTTAAGATGGTAGCAGCAGATGGGTACATGATCTCACTCAGCTGTCCCTGTACCCGTTGCATGGCAAATGTATAGGTGCCATCATCCGTTTTGGTATAGTCAAAAATGAAGGGCGCCGGAAATGAATTGCCGAGCTGTGTAAACCGGAAGGTGAAAGTCATCTGATTGGTATTGATATCAAACATAATGGTCAGATCCTCCAGGGTAAGCGGGTATGTATAGGGCTCTGCGGCCAGAGCGGCTTTGGCATCATTCCACATTGTTTTGTAGGAAGGAGAGAAAGCGACGCTGGTGGCATCTGATGTAAATATCTGCTTGAAGCTGATGCCCATTAAGAGATGCATCGGGAAAACAGGTACATTACTGGTGAGAATGTTCACAGTGTTGTTACCGGATTTCAGGTACAGGACATCTTTGGCATCATCATAAATAAGTTCCTGGAAAGTGTAGGCATCAATGGTGACTGGCTCTTTGAAGAAGATCCCCTTTATGGAATGTGCATAGGGATATGTTTTGGTTTTAAACATCCCGCTGTCCAGGTAAACCTGTGAAAATTCCCTGAAGTTGGCATCAATGCTCAGTTGCACCTGTTTATTATCCGCTGTTTTAAGGTATAAGGTATTATAGCGGTTGTTATAGGCATCCAGTTTTTGCTGGATGTCGTTCAACGCGCCTGCCTTATAGCTGCTTTCTTCGGGTGCGGCAGCCTTGATCATGATCATTTTACTCTGGTTGTAGTTACCGGTGAGAAAGATCGTGTCATTATGAGTGGAGTCATATCCGAATTCGAAATCTGAATCGTACCCGCGGCCACGTAGTCCGCCGTAAATATTCTCATCAGGATCTGAGAGCATGTGCAGATAGTTATAAGTGTCGAACACCAGGGAAGGCCGTTGCTGCGCTGCCAGGCGGTAGGAGCTTTCCTTCAGGTCGGTGGCGGTATTGGGAAGCAAATCTCCCAGCATGCTCACGCGGTTATTGTCGGTAAACTTAAAGTAGAAGCCGAAGCCTGCACCACCTTCGGGGTATACGTAGGCTTTCCAGCCGTTGGCGCCGGTGGTGAGCTGTGTTTTATATTCAGCGAGTTGCTTGTTCATCCGTTCCTCCGGCTTTTCACCGAAGATGGATGTATCATCCTGTTTACGGCAGGCTGTTGCAAGTGTAAACAACAGTAACCCGGCTATGATAATATTTTTCATATATGCGTATCTGTTATAGTCAGTATTCAAATGGGTTATCTGGTAGCTTCAACAATAGCTGTATATGTTTTTAGTTGCAGGCTGTCGAAGTTTATTTTCCAGGTATTGAAATAGTAATTCTTTACGATTTCAGCCTTTTCCCTGATCAGTGATTGTCCGTTGGCATCAGGAATATTATCCAGGATCGTTTCAAAACCATCTTTGCCTTCTGTAAGCATGGTAGAGGCCATTTCCACAAAATCCTCATCGGTGCTGGCCCTGGCATATGGCGTGATGAAACCCATGTTCAGCGCATCTTCTTCCGATGTATTATTCCAGTTGCCGGTATAGCCTCCCGGTGTTACCTGTTTAAATTCCCTGGGATAAAAAATTGTCTGATGCAGGATGTGTGCAAATTCATGATGAATAGTATGCAGCATCTGCTTCACGAATGCCTGGTCCTTCTGATCGAAATAATTTAACAGGAGCAGCTGTATGGTTTTCCCGCTTTCTGCTTCACCCAGGGTAATGGTACCATTGCTATTGTATTTGGCGCTGCCTACGAGTACAAATTGCTTGGGAGAATATTTCAGGAAGAAGTCGAGTCCCGCTTCTTTTATATAAGGTTCTATCCAGGTAAGCCGGATAATATCCATGACGGGGATTACCTTTTCTTCCTTTATCGGTACCATCGTTTTATCCGTTGCCAGTTCAAATGGTTGCCAGCGGTATTTTACGGCGATATTATATGGTTTGGTATAATTGGCGGTGATCCAGTTGTCGATAGCAGAGGGCGTCTCCGTTTCTTCCGGAAACAAATTGGAGATATCAAGGTCTTCTTTTTTCCTGCAACTGGCCAGTATGCCCAGGAGGCAAATAGCTAATACAGTTTTAAAGTATGTTGATTTCATCTTGTTAATTTTAAGCAATGATTATCTGGGATTTAATTCAAGTCCTGACAACTGGGCTTCCTGTGGTATTTGCACCATGCGGCGCGGGTCATTAGGACCCAGTACCAGCCTGGTTTTGCCGTCAAAGGAAATGTGGTTTACAGGGAGCTTGTGCCGGAGTATATCAAACCATCTCAGTCCTTCAAAGACGAACTCCATACGTTTGAAGTCCAGGATAGTACTGATAAGCCCGGCTTTAATATCCAGTGTCTGGTAGTAATTGCTGATTTTATCCGGTGTAAGGTTATGTTCAGCCGGATCGTAGTCAACGGCCCGCTGGCTCACAAAATCATTCAGGTCTTTGATGGCTGCATCGAAATTACCCAGTTCTGTATTGGCTTCTGCACGGTTAAACAATACCTCTTCTGCGGAGAACAGGGGAACCATATCATAAGGGTCACCGATGTTGGCATTCTGATCTACCCGGATAAACAGTTCGTTAAATTTGGGCAAGAAGAAATCTTCCGGATCACTATAATAGAAAGAATAATCAAAGCCGGTGCCGCAAACATTATTCGCTACGATGAAATTCCGGGCGAGGGAAGGCGTGCATCCATACCGGTTTGTTACAAGATCCCGTGCCCATACGGATTTTGTTTCAACCAGCAGCAGGTTAGCTTTGGTAGTAGCTTTGGTATACTCTGCCTGTAATACCAACCGCTCCATCTGTGCGTAAAGTGTATTTACAGGGCGCAGGTAGGGGAGCGCCTTTGTACCCACGAAAGTAAGATTGGCATGTTGCACTACTTTAGCATATTCTTTTTTAAAGAGATAAAAGCGGGAAGCAAAAGCATGCGCCGCTTTTGTGGTGAAATGAAAGGCGGGTGCACCGGTGTACGAGTTATCATCTATCAGTGATAATCCTTCCAACAGGTCTTTTTCTATCTGTTCATACACATATGCTACTGTTTTACGCTCATATTTTTCAATGACTACTTTTTCGGTTTTGGTAACATAGGGGATACCGGGATCTTTTCCGGCAGTAGCTGGATCATATGCTTTTGCAAAGATGGTTACCAGCATAAAATGTGCGTAAGCACGTGCCACCAGTGCTTCCCCGCGGGAAGCAGCGTAGGCTGACTGGTCTGTGGCATTGTCTATTACTTCCAGTGCCTGGTTAGCGGCCGCAATGGCAGCATAGGCGCTGTGCCAGTAGAAGTCCGGTGTATCTTCGTCCCTGTTTGTTACATCCTGAAAAAACCAGGGTTGGCGGTTAATGAGTGCATTCACATCTGTGCCTTTGTCTTCCGCATTGTCAGACATGGCTTCCAGAAAAGGAATATAATTGGCGCGGGGATAGGCGGTGCTTAGCAGCTCGGCCACCTTCACCGGGCTATTTACTTCTGTACGCTGGTCCGGCAATTGTTCCAGGTATTTTTTACATCCCGGAGTTATGGCCAGTATTGCTAACGTTGATATATATACGATTTTGTTTTTCATGTCAGAAACTTTCAGGTTAGAAACCAACTTTTACGGATAAGGTATATTGCTTGGGTATAGGCAATGCCACACCACCGGACTGGAAGAACTCAGGATCCTGCCCTTTCAGTTTAGGATCAGCATATATCAGCCAGGGGTTGTTAGCCACCAGGCTTAATGATGCATTGTTCAGTCCCACTACACTGGTGTACTTTAATGGCAGGCTGTAATTCAGCGATACCTGTTTCAGTCGTATAAACCCGCCATCCGCCACGCGCGGAGTGGAATAGTTGTAAGTATAGTAAGGAGTAACACCCCCCAACTTATTAATGACACGGAGATCCGATAAAGCCGGTATGTCTGTGATACTTTCGTCGCCGGTCATCATCCAGCGATCCAGAAATTCACGCGGCATGGTGGAGAGATCTGTATACTCCTGGCTGAAAGCAGGATTCAACCGGATCACATTACCTGCGCTGAATGTAAGTAAAGCAGACAGCGTAAGATTTTTGAAGCGGATGGAGTTGTAAAATCCGCCGGTTAGTTTGGGATCAATCGCACCATTGTATTTGAGGTTATCGATGACATCACTCTGTAAATTTACTTCGCTGATCTTTTCACCTTTTTCATTTACAAAAACCGGTGTACCATCGAGGGCCGACAGTTGATAGAGGTCAATGGAGTAAAGCCCTCTGTAAGGATGATCCAGCATGGGGCCACCATCCGGTGATACAAGGTCCCATATATTGGGATTGGTTTTAAGATTGGTGATCTTGTTTTCGTTCCAGGCCATCGTGAGCTGGCTTCTCCACTGCCAGTCTTTTTGCTGGATAATATTACCGCCCAGCGTTACTTCCACCCCATGCGATTTCATATCTGCATAGTTCGCATTTTTGATGAACTGTCCGCCAATACCGGAAGTACGAATAGGACTGATCAGGTCAAAACCATCCCGCTTGTAGCCATCGATGGTGAGTGATAGTCTTTCCTGGAACATACCGATATCAATACCGATGTTGGTTTCATATTGTTTTTCCCAGGTAAGTTCTGCGTTTTCCAGGTCTTCTATATTGATGACGGTTTCTATTTCCGGGAGATAAGGACGATAGCTTCTGCTGCTGCGTGTGATAAGACTGGAGTTGGTAGCTTTGCCCTGAAGACTGGCGGTAAGACCATAAGTAGCACGCAGCGTTAAGCGGTTGATCAACTCCTGATGCTTCATGAATTCTTCGGTGTCCACATTCCAGGAGCCGCTGATATTCCAGGTGGGTAGCCAGCGGGCATTCCGGGATTTGCCCAGCAGGTTGGAACCATCATATCTCACTGTACCGTTCAGGTTATATTTTCCTTTGTAGGAATAGGCCGCATTGCCCATGTAGGCGAGGAAGCGGTCGTAATAATTCTTCATACCATAAAAATCAAAATTACTTTCTACGGCTTGTTTGATAATCCTGGGATCTACATAAGGCACACCGCCTTTATCGTACTGGTAGCCATAGCCGTTGGAGAATTTATTCTGCCGGTCGGCATAGCGTAATTCCTGCGAAGCATATACCACAAACATGTGTGTGTCATGATAGGTTTTGTTCCATTCCAGGGAGTTGCGTACGTTATAGCTAACGAGATAATCATCGTTGGTATTGTAGAAACCGCCGTAAGGCAATACTACAACAGGATATGCTTCCGGATCGTCCGGATCACGGTACAGGAATTTATTCCGTTGGATCACATCTGCATTGTCTGCCGCCCGGTAGGCCATGGGCATGTTGGAATTTTCTCTTACTTTATGTTCCCTGTTTGTTTTGGCGTAGCGCAAAGCGCCGGTGAATGTATATTTCAGGGTAGGTGTTATTTTGTAAGCAGCTTCGCCCTGTAATTTCAGATCCACCATGGTGAGGTCCAGCGTATTATTATGCAGCTCATTGATGATGTTGAAGGGTGCATAGTTACGTCTGAAATATTCCAGTTCACCATTCTCATCGTAGGCCGTCATGGTGCGGCTGGTATTCAATGCATAGCTGAATGGATTGATATCGAAATCGCGGTCGTATTTACCTTCTACGGCATTGCTGACGCGGCCTACGCTGCCGGGAGCACGCTGGTCGCGGATAGAACCCTGCGTAATCAGGCCCACAGTCAGTTTCGGTGTGATGTTGAAGTTTGCACGGGCATTACCGGTGAAACGTTTCACCCGGTCGCCGATGGTCCAGCCGTTATCATCGAGGAAGCTGGTAGAGAAGTACAGCTGTGATTTTTCTGTACCGGAAGAGATGGAGAGGGAATGTTCCTGCATCAGTGAGTTGCGGAACAATACATCAAACCAGTCGGTATTAGCCAGCGCATATCTCTTCAGAAATTCGTTCTTTGATTTCTCGTCATTGTATACTGTTCTGTCGTTTATTTTTTCCGCCAGTTTGGTGAATACGCCTCCATCGGCTTTGGTGGCAATGTTGCCGTAATTCAGCCAGCCCCTGCTTTCCATGGATTTGTATACCGACATCTGATCGGCTGAATTCAGGATGTTATAATCGTTGTAGGTAGGTTTGATATAAGTAGAAAAATTACCGGTGTAGGAAACGAGTGGTTTACCGATACGTCCTTTCTTTGTGGTGATAACCACCACGCCGTTCATGGCGCGTGCACCGTACATGGCTGTTGCGGCGGCATCTTTCAGGATCTGAAAGCTTTCGATATCATCAGGGTTCAAACCTGCTACAGAGGAGCCCAGGAGGGTGGTGGGGTCTCCGGTAGATAATTGTTCATTGGACACATTTACCACATCTTCCAGTACAATTCCATCTACTACCCATAGTGGTTTGTTGTCGCCGGTGATGGACGTAGCACCACGTACACGGATTTTTGGGGCAGCTCCGAAAGTACCGGATACGTTTTGTATAGAAACGCCCGCTACGCGACCTTCCAGCATCCGGCTCACATCAGTGATGCCTTCGCGTTTTACATCGGAGGCTTTCAGGGTGGCGGCGGAACCGGTAAACAGTTTGCGGTCAATGGTCTGGTAACCTGTTATTACTACCTGGTTAAGGTTTGTTACGTTTTCTTCCAGGGTGAGTATGATGGGTTTGTCGGCAGTGGCTTTGGCTTCCTGTGATTTGAAGCCCACCATGCTGAATACCAGGGTGGCGCCGTGTTTTACTTTAATGGTAAACTCTCCTTTGGTGTTGGTAGCCGTTCCGTTGGCAGTACCTTTTTCCACTACGCTGATACCTGGTACGAAGCCGGCATCGCCGTTTTCAGAGCGGGTGCCTATCCTTCCTTTCACGATGATCTGTTCCTGTTGCCGGATGATGTTTTCGGCCGGGCGGGTGAGTACTATTTTATCACCGATCACTTTGTAGTTGATACCTTTATTTTCAAGTAAGGTGAGGGCCTGCTGCATAGACAGTTTATCGGGATCTATTTCCACGTTCATGTCTTTGTTGATGACAGCAGCATCATACACAAATACGACATTATACTTTTTCTCCATCCTGCCAAGGATGACTTCCAGTTTCTCTCTGATCTGCTCATTGGTAACAGGCATGGCCTGGCTTTCCAGGCATACCAGGGAAAGGAGTACGAGGAGTAACTTCGATTTTGGTCGCTTCTTTTTGTAAAGGATTTCAAACATCGTATTTGTTATTATAGGTTAAGCGTTGTTGTATACCGGTGGTGGCTGCGCTTCCTTCTGAAGCGCAGCTGCAGGCAGCGGATTTGGATGTTGGTTGCATTTACTGTACTATCTGCTTAAATGATTTCAGTTGACTGCACGGGTTTAAAAAACAATGTTGAAAGGCCAGCGGCTGCAGTATTACCTGCCCGTTATGATGATGTTATTGTTATGCTGTACTACTGATACCGGGTAAGTGGCCTGTAATATTTCCAGCACTTCTCCCAGCTTATTATCTTTAAAGGTTGCATTGAGTTTTTTTAGCGGAATCTTGCCTTCCAGTGTTATTTTTACCTGGTAAAGGGATTCCAACTTTTTGCATACTTCCGACAGGGATGCATCTACAAATACCAGTTCATGTGTGATCCAGGCATCTTCGTTGTTGTTGATGGCGTTGAATGCCTGTAATGTGCCGGTGGCGGGTGTATACTCCATTCCTTCTCCGGCAGTGAGGATCATTTCGTGTTGCCTGTTTTCTCCTGCTGCAAATCTTATCTTACCGGATTTAACGGTAACGCCTACACTATTTTCTTTCAGTTGGATATTAAATGAAGTACCGAGTACCGTAATGCTGGAGTGGGCGAGTTTTACAACGAAGGGATTAGCGGCTTCGTTGGTTACTTCAAAAAAAGCGGTGCCTTGTTCCATGAACACGGTCCGGTTTTTATCCATTTTATCGGGGTAGCGGATACGACTGTCTTTATCAAGGTATACGCGGGAGTTGTCGGGGAGCTGCACGGAATCAATGTTACCGGCGAGGGTACTCTTTTCCGTATAGGTGACACTGTTAGTGCTGTAGAGCCACGATGCAGCCACGATCACCGGTATGCCGATGGCGGCTACCCGGAACCACTTATAGCGGCGTTGCGGCAGTTCATAGACCATTTCTTCGGGCAGGGTGGCCTGCAGCCGTTCGGTTGCGGCCTGTATGTTCAGCTGGTCCAGTATTTTCAGATCGGGCGTCAGGTGCCAGACCTGTTGCAATTGCAGGAACGTGGCCTCATTTTCCGGCGATGCAGCCCGCCATTGCCGCACTTCCTGCTCCAGGGCAGGATCTCCGGGGTTGTCGAGGTGTTGTGCCAGCTGTTGCCAGTGAACCGGTTCTATTTTCATTTGCAATGCCTTTGTTACTTATACAAATAACGGAAACGGTTACCCCTAGTCTGGTAAGCATAATTATTACATATTTATTTGCTTAATGTGTTTTTAGGTGTTTTTACAATTGGGTCAGCAGTTCACCGGCAACGAGGAGGAATAGTTGCATCAGCTTTAGATTAGCGGTGTAGTCGCGGGAATTATGCTGCCTGTAAAACAGGTTTTCCCGCAATACCTTCAGTGCGTGAATGATGTGATTTTCCACTGTTTTTTCGGAGAGACTAAGCTGATCGGCTATTTCACGGTATTTGAGTCCATCGAAGCGACTCATTTTAAACACCTTGCAGCATTGCCTGGGGAGTTTTTCTATTTCCTGATAGATCAGCAGTTTCAGTTCCTGTTCTTCCTGGAGATCCTGTAGGTAGCTGTCTGTAAGAGATGCTGCGATGAGTGAATGATGGCGGGCAATATTTTTTTCTCTTTTGAGATAGTTAATGGCGTGGTTGATCACCGCCTTGTACAGATAGGCGCGTAGCGCGCCGTTTTCATCCAGCAGGGCGGGTTGTTCCCATATTTTTATAAATACTTCCTGTACCAGTTCCTGGGCGATGCCGGCATCTTTTACGTAGCGAAACGCTGTCATGGCCAGTTCCTGGAAATGACGTTCGTAAACAAAGGTAAAGACCAGCCTGTTTTTTGCATGGACTTCCCTGATCAATGCCGCCTCACTCAACTGGTTAATATCGCTGGTTTTCACCATTAGGTCGTCTCTTTTCCAGGTATTCAGACTATAAGATATAAAAAAAATACCAGGATTTAACGGATTAATTTGAGCGACTCGGGTCCCGGCATAATTCCTGCTGTAGGGGGGCTTATGCATCATGTTACTGACCTTGAAATCGAAAAGCAGTTGCTCCCGCTGTTAGACTTTACGGGGAATCCCTATGCCCTGCAACAGCTGAAGGATTTGTTGCTCCATTTGCCCGGAAGCAGTGCTGCGGTATATGAAAGACAAGCGATCATAAAGGCCCTGATAAATAACGGTTACGTATTAACAGGACCGAATTATTCCCGGCAGGATTTTGAAGAAGTGTACGCCTTTTTCGGGCGGTTGAACAGCCAGACCATTTATTATGACAGTAACCCCGCTATTGCCGCTTTCCAGCTGGCATGGCGCCGCCGTTACCGGTATGAAGTAAAGGGGAAGCTGATCCAGCTGGTATTGATGATGGAGCGCCTGCATCAATATTTTGATGGGGTGGAAGCAACCGTGTTTCCGGATGTATTGGCAAAGCGGATAACCGCGATGAAGGTCTTTCTGCAACAGTTCCGGGCAGCAGAAATGGCGGACCATATCCGCAACGATGCATTCGGCCTCCGGGACCAGGTATTTTTGCTGGATTTACTGAACCGGCAACTGGAAGAGGAAGAAGTGAAAATCCAATGGGAAACTTTTTTCCTATATGAAGCGTGGCTGTCGCTGGCGAAGGCGATGGTGAAACATAACTTCTCTTTTCCTGAATTTCAGGAAGGTGGGTTGACAATGAAGGCGTTTTATCATCCGTTGTTAAAGCAACCGGTAAAGAATGACCTTACTGCCACCGGTAATGTAATGTTGCTGACGGGGCCGAATATGTCCGGGAAGTCCACACTGCTGAAGGCTATCGGGCTATGTGTATACCTGGCGCATGCCGGTATGGGCGTGCCTGCTGCTTATTGCCGGTTACCTTTTTTCGGTAGTATTACCATCAGCATAAATTTATCGGATGACCTGAAAAACGGGTACAGTCATTTTATGATGGAGGTACAGCAGCTGAAGCAGGTACTGTTGCAGGCTAGTGCCGGAAAAAAATGTTTTGCCATTTTCGATGAGCTGTTCCGTGGTACCAATGTGGATGATGCGCTGGATATTTCCCGGCAAACAATCAGCGGCCTCGCTGCTTTTAACAATAGCTTTTTTGTTATCTCCACGCACTTGTATCAACTGAAACCTTTTGTCACCAGCGCCAGCGCCTATTATATTGATTGTGTGCTGCATGAAAACATGCCCCGTTTTTTGTACACGCTGAAGCCGGGATGGTCTGATCTTAAAATCGGCTGGATTATTTTTGAACAGGAAGGATTACCAGCTTTGTTGGGAATTTGATTGGTTATTTTTTATTACGGGAGATAAATATTCGCGGATATCATAAGTTGACTGTCCGGAGTTGTTTTTTTTAAGAAGATAATACCAGTTATTCCACTAAAAGAGGCACTTCCATGGTAAAATTATATCATCTTCGAAAAAAAATGCAAAATCGTTTTAGTTATCTGAAAATAATTATATTTTTATGTCCGGGCTGTGGTGCTCTCCCGGAATTATTTTTACAAAAATGCCAGCTCAGAAGCCTGAATCTAAAAATTATTCACTTGTTCATTTAAAGCTAAATCTAAAATTATTCACGTATTTAATTAAATAGTGCGGAAAGTAACAAACCGCTACGCTGGCCATAAATGCTAAATCGATTGTGCTAAGCGTATTTTCACGTTGAATGTAAACCTGTTTTTTCAAGTTATTTGTTTACTGTTTGTATTGTAGTGTTATGATGTACTGTAGTTATATGACAGAACGGGTTGGTATGCCTGGTAGTAGCAGCATGCCACTGTAGTTAACAACAACTTTTAGTTTAGTGGTACGCGTTATGAGAAAGGTTGCTATAACTCAATGGCGGCACGTCCATTGACTTCTTTCATTCATTCACTATTTATTTTTGCAGGATGGTATCGTCCTGCACTTGTTATTAACAAAATCAAGTTATGCCAAAATGTATGTAGTGTAATTAGCCGACTTATCTACGCCACGTAGTCCTGATGATTTATTTAAACTCATTCCAGCAAGCACGGAAGGGGTACTGTCCTTTCTATGAAAAATCGTTTTAGCATTCACTTTTTATAAACCAAAAAAACCAAACGTATGAAGAAAAAATTGACACTTCTAATGCGAACTGGCCTGCAAAGCACCTTGCTGTTGCTCATAACTTTGCTGGCCTTTTCGCAGGAGAGAAAAATTACCGGAAAGGTGTTTGATTCAAGGGACAACTCACCGCTACCTGGTGTATCTGTACAGATCAAAGGCACTTCTTCCGGTACATCTACCGGAGTAGACGGTAGTTACAGCATCACCGTTCCGGGAAACAACACCACACTCATATTTTCATTTATCGGTTATACATCCATCGAAAAACTGGCAGGTAACAATGCCAGCTTAAATGTGGCATTGAGTACAGATGTTACATCGCTGGAAGACGTTGTGGTAGTAGGTTATGGTACCCGGAAAAGATCCGATCTCACCGGCTCCGTTGCTTCTGTAAGAGCTGCTGCATTGCAGGAACGCCCGGCACCATCTGTAAACCAGGCATTGAGTGGCCGTATTGCCGGTGTACAGGTAAGTACTAACTCCGGTCGCCCCGGTGGTCAGACGAAAGTCCGTATCCGTGGTTTCAGCTCTATCAATACTACAAACAACCCATTGTATGTAGTAGATGGCGTAGCACTTCCCGTAGGTGCACAAACACAGAACAGTAACGCCATCGATTTTATTAACCCTAATGATATCGAATCTGTGGAAGTATTGAAAGATGCTTCTGCTACCGCTATTTATGGTGCAAGGGGTGCAAATGGTGTGGTACTCGTTACTACTAAAAAAGGAACCGCTACAGGTGGCAGGGTTACTTATGATACTTACCTGGGAGCCAACACCATCGGGCCTCACCGTGTAAAAATGCTGAATGCAAAAGAGTACATGGCTGTAGAAGATCTGGCCTGGAAAAATGCAGAAATATATGATCCGGCAGGATGGGCAAATGGTGACTATGTATCAAAAGATCCCAAACTGAAAAGAACCGATGAGCGTTTATTTGATAAACAAGGTAATCCGCTCTACGATACTGACTGGTTAAAGGAATCCGTACAGCATAAACTGTCACAGAGCCATCAGCTTGGATTTACTGGTGGAAACGCAGATACACAATATGGTTTGTATCTGGGCTACCTGGATGATAATGGCCTGTTATTAAACTCTTACCTCAAACGTTACTCTGCCCGTTTCAGCATCGACACAAAAATAAAAGAGTGGCTGAAAGTAGGTGGTTCACTGAGCTATAACAACCAGGAAGAAAACATTGTAGATATAGGTACCGGTGGTTTGAACTCTGTTCGTATGATTACGGAAGGATTACCTTTCCTGCCGATAAAATTTGAAGACGGTAGCTGGTCTAATAATAAAGTATATCCAGGTGCTGAAGGTGGTTCAAATCCCGTACAGATCTTAACGGACCGTAAGTATATCCTGAATACACAGAACCTGCTGGGTAATGCTTATGCAAATATCTCCCTGGCTAAAGGACTGGAATTACGCAGTGTACTGGGAACAAACGTGGTTACCCGTGGCCGCAATGAATATATGGGCAGATCATTGCTCGATATTTCTGCTTCACAGGGTGGTATCGCTATCCTTGATAACGGAAGGGAAAGTTTCTGGTCATTCGAAAATTATCTGACCTATAATAAAAAATTCGGTAAAGATCATTCCTTTAACGGTATGTTAGGTTTATCCTGGCAGGAGAACAATATGTTCGGTTTTAATACCCGTGCAGAAAACTTCTCTACCGATTATTTCCAGGAAAATAAACTGGGCGCCGGTTCTAATATCCCCGCCAGTGGTACCGATTCACGTCGTAACCGGTATGCATTTAATTCTTATTTCGGCAGGATTAACTATACTTATAAAGACCGTTACCTGTTAACATTAACAGGTCGTGCAGATGGTTCTTCCCGTTTTGGTAAAAATCACAAGTATGCGTTCTTCCCTTCTACAGCCCTGGCATGGAGAGTATCAGAAGAAGATTTCTTGAAAGGGAATTCCGTACTATCTAATCTGAAACTGCGTACCAGCTTTGGCGTTACAGGTAACTCAGAACTGGATCCGTATAAGTCACTGGCTACATTGGCTGCAAATACAAACTATGCTGCTGTGCTGGGTGGTGCAAAAGTACAGGGTGTAGGTACCAACAGGTTGGCCAATCCGGATCTGAAATGGGAAAAAACGGCACAATATGATTTTGGTGTGGAAGTAGGCTTACTGAATAACCGCATCAACCTGGAAGCGGATCTGTACTACCGCAAAACCACAGACATGTTGCTGGATGCGCCCGTGCCTTCCACCAGTGGTTACACCACTATCACAAGGAATATCGGTTCCATGGAAAACAAAGGGGTGGAACTGTCAATAAACGCCCTGGTCATCAACAAACAAGATTTCTCCTGGAACAGTACTTTTAATATCTCCTTCAACAGGAATAAAGTATTGTCACTGGCTACTCCTGCTGACATCTTCGGTATAGGTGGTCCTAACTTCACTAACCAGACCAACATTATTCGTGTAGGCGAACCCGTTGGATCATTCTGGGGCCTTGTGCGCCTCGGTACCTGGAGCACTGCTGAAGCAGCTGAAGCAGCGAAATTTAAAGACTACCGTGGTGGCAAACCCATTTTACCGGGTGATATCAAATACCTCGATGTTAATGGTGATCACGCTATTACAGATGCGGACCGTATGATTATTGGTAACGGTAACCCTAAAGGATGGGGCGGTTTTATCAACACCTTTAAGTACAAAAATTTCGACCTGACCATTGAGTTGCAATACATGTATGGCAATGATGTACTGAACATGACACACCACTCCGGTGAAGACCGTACCGGTCTTGCTAACAGCTTCAGCTCTGTGCTGGACTACTGGACACCTGATCATCAGAACACCATGATTGCTGCACCACGTAATCCATCTGCCGGTTATGTAACCAATGTGGATACACGCTGGGTAGAAGATGGTTCCTATCTCCGTGGCAAGAACCTGTTGCTGGGTTACACTTTCAACAGTTCAGTGGTGGAAAAATTACACCTGAGCCGTCTCAGGATCTATGGTTCTGTACAGAACTTCTTCCTGAAAACCAAGTTCAGCGGAAACGATCCGGAAGTAACTACTTATGGTGATGCATTTGCACAGGGACAAACCTTCTTCGACTATCCCAAACCAACTACTTACATGGTGGGATTAAATGTGGCGTTTTAATTTGTTCGTACTCAAAAAGATTAACTTATGAAGAGAAATATCATCAATAAAACATTGCAGCTGGTACTTAGTGGTGCCATGCTGATAGGCATGGGCAGCGGGTGCCAGAAATTCCTGGATGAGCAGGATCCTTCCAACCTGAGTCCGGACAGTTATTTTACCTTACCTGAACATGCGGATGCTGCTGTATATGCCGCTTATGCGCGTACCAGGCTGGTAGGATACGGCGCCGGTATATTTTCCAATAACTTTCAGCTGCTGGATGCACCTACCGGTACAATGACTACCGGTACTGCGCAGAACTCTGATCTGAATAACCTGTTAGGATTGGTGTACAACGGGGATAACCTGCATATCGGTCAGTGGTGGAAAGAGTTGTACCGCGAAATTGCACAAACCAACCTGGTGCTGGATAATGTGCCTAATATTAATCCTATGGATGAAGCACGGAAGAAAGCTGTGCTGGGAGAAGCTCATTTCCTGCGTGCCTGGGCTTATTTTTATGCTGTCAGACTTTGGGGAGATGTACCCTTGATCCTGAAATCGCAAACGCCCCTTTCAGAGGATTTTAATCCTTCCCGCGCCAAAACGGAAGATGTATACGCTTCTATTGTACAGGATCTGCAGACTGCTGAAGCTGCTGGCTTATCCTGGACTAATACCAGTGGTCGAGTAGGACTGGCCGCTGTTAAAGCGGAACTGGCAAAAGTATACCTGACCATGGCAGGGTTCCCGCTCAACAAAGGAGCTGCTTACTACAAGCTGGCTGCTGATAAAGCGAAGGAAGTAATTGATTATGCGAATGCACATCCGGGTGAAATAGGATTGTTTGCCAACTATAGTGATCTGCACAGTTCAGCTATGAATAACAAACTGGAACACCTGTTCCAGGTGCAGTACCTGACCGGTGTGGAAGAAAATCCGCTGCAATCAATTATGCTGCCTAACAACTCCCTGTCTAAAAACATCTCTGCTACCGGTAGTGGTGTAGGTAGTTCTATGCCTACTCACTCTTTCTATGACTCTTACAAAAAATTTGAGCCGACAGATAAACGCACAGATGAACAACAGTTCTTCTATACTTCTTATTTTGTTGATGGTAGCGGTGCCGCCTTTCCTTTAGGCGCTCCCTATATCTTCAAACATTTTGATGTGGAATCACATGGTATGCCTGGTAAACCTGGTACCAAACACAGTAACCTGAATGTACCGCAGATCCGCTATGCAGAAGTATTGCTGATATATGCAGAAGCACAGAACCGTTCAGAGGGAGCTGCTAACATAGATGCATACAAGGCTTTGAATGCTATCCGTCAGAGAGCTAACCTGTTACCGCTTGCTGGTTTGTCACAAACAGCATTTGAACAGGCAGTATGGCGTGAACGCTGGCATGAATTCTGTTTTGAAGGCATTATCTGGTTTGATATGGTGCGCCTGCAAAAAGTATACAATGAAGATACCAATGGCTTTGATGCCTTCATTGGTCACATCAATAAAAACTCGGGTTCTGCATTGGAGAAGAAACATTTACTGTTCCCGCTGCCAATATTTGAAATGAAGAACAACCCGAACCTGACACCACAGAACGAAGGGTACTAGCCATAATTGTTGAGGAATAAGAAAAGGGAGATGATTGTTTTCATCTCCCTTTTTTATTTTTAAAAAACGGGAATAGGAAAGGAGTAGGCGCCATAAAAAAGTCCTGAACAACCGTTCAGGACTTTTATTTTTTGTAGCGAGGAGCGGATTCGAACCACTGACCTTCGGGTTATGAGCCCGACGAGCTACCTCTGCTCTACCTCGCAATGAGGTGCAAATGTAGACAAATAAATCATTCTACAAAATTTAATACAAATATTTTTTGCAGTGAATAGAAATGGAGGATGTTTTTATGCCTGCTTTGTTTATGAAGATAATAATTTTTCTGAGCCTGATGTAACCCTTTATTAACAGGTGTTTCGGCAGATTTTAAAAAAGATATTCACCATGCTGATCAAAGACTTGCTATCCGGAAAAAAATCGTGGAAAATATTTTTCCGGATAGCATATTATCAGGAAAGACGGAATACATGCGAACTAACTGGGATGTATACACGCTTATTTAATTTATTTTTTCAGCGGCTCCCATAAAGAAAATCATATTCTGCTTCTGCGCAATCGCAGCAGCACATTCACTAATGCGTCAATATCGCCGCAGGTATTATAAAATGCGAGCGATGGCCGTACTGTGCTTTCCACACCAAATCGCCGGAGAATGGGCTGTGCGCAATGGTGCCCAGATCGTACGGCGATCCCTTCCTGGTTGAGTGCCGCGCCTACCTGTTCCGTCGTGAAGTCTTTAAAAACGAAAGACAGCACACTGGTCTTGTCGGGTGCGGTGCCTATCAAACGCAGTCCGGGTACCTCTTTCAGCAGTTGCGTGGCGTATAGCAGCAGGTAATGTTCGTACTGTTGGATTGCGTCAATGCCGATAAGGTTTACATAATCGATGGCGGCGCCTAAGCCAACAGCATCGGCTATATTACCGGTACCTGCTTCAAAGCGGGTAGGGGTGTTTTGATATTGCGTGTGTTCAAAGGTTACGTCTTTGATCATATTCCCGCCACCTTGCCACGGCTGTGTTTCATTGAGAAGGGCTTCCTTGCCGTAGAGCACACCGATGCCGGTAGGACCAAATATTTTGTGTCCGGAGAATACGTACCAGTCGCAATTTAGCAGTTGCATATCCGCACGCATATGAGACACCGCCTGCGCGCCGTCTACCAGTACCTTGGCGCCTGCGTGGTGTGCCATTTCCACCATTTTCTGTGCAGGCGTAACAGTACCCAGTGCATTGGATACCTGTGTGAAGGCTACCAGCTTGGTTTTGGGACCAAGCAGTTTGGCATATTCATCCAGCAGTACTTGTCCGTCATCATCCACAGGAATCACTTTAATGAGCAATCCTTTCCTGGTGGCCAGTTGTTGCCATGGTACGATGTTGGCGTGATGTTCCAGGTGGCTGAGAATAATTTCATCACCGGCTTGCAGGAACTGTTCCCCCCAGCTTTTGGCTACGAGGTTGATGGCTTCCGTAGCGCCGCGTACAAACACAATTTCACTGACGGAAGCCGCATGCAGAAAGGCGCGCACTTTTTCGCGGGCGCCTTCGTAAGCGTCGGTGGCGCGGGCTGCCAATGCATGTGCTGCCCGGTGGATATTAGAGTTTTCATGCGCATAGAAGTGGCTGATGCGGTCAATAACATGTTGTGGTTTCTGGGTGGTGGCCGCATTGTCGAGCCATATCAACCGGTGTCCGTTCACATGTTCCTGCAGGATGGGGAAGTGCGACCTGACCAGGTTTACGTCCAGCGGCGCGGTAGTGGCGCCGGTGGAGGCATGCTGAAAATCTGTCTGTGGCCGTGCTGCGATGCCGCTTGCCGGCACATGATCGGGCAAAAAATAATACGGTGCGCCATAGCCCTGTAGCTGACTGGAGAGGGGAGGCGACTGTATCTGTTTCAACGCCTTGTGCAGCTCCTCTTCAAATGACGGATCAAAAGAAGCGGGACGTTGCTGTATGGCGGATGGAGAGCTGCCGCTACCGGCTACAGATGCGGGTACCTGTCCGGTACCGGCAAAATGGGGGTCCGGTAAACTGGTGGGCGCTTGTGTAACATCGGCTACGCTGCCCTGCTGTAGAAGCGGGTCACCGGCTGCCACCGATGGCGGATATTGCGGTGTGGGCTGATCGTTACCGCTTTGCATCGCGCGGAATAACTGGTTAGCCAGTTGTTCCAGGGCTTTGGTATCCGGTAATCCATCTGCCTGAAAATTATTTGTATTCATGGTATTTTCCTATTTCTACATCATCGAGCACAGCGATGGCATCATCTACCAGTACCGCCAATGAACAGTAAAGAGAAACCAGGTAAGAAGCGATGGCCTGGTGGTTGATACCCATAAAGCGGACAGACAGACCGGGTGATTGCTCGCCGGGTAAATCAGGTTGATAGAGTCCGATAACACCCTGTCTGCTTTCGCCGGTACGTAACAGGATGATTTTGGATTTACCTTTATCAACAGGCACTTTGTCGGATGGGATCAACGGAATGCCACGCCAGGTAAGGAACTGCGAGCCGAATAAAGAAACCGTCGGCGGGGGTACCCCCCTGCGGGTGCACTCACGGCCAAAAGCGGCTATCGCCAAAGGATGCAGCAGGAAAAAGCCCGGCTCTTTCCATACTTTGGTGATCAATTCGTCCAGGTCGTCCGGTGTGGGAGCACCGGTACGGGTCTTAATACGTTGCGATGAGGTAATGCTGTGCAGCAGACCATACTCTTTGTTGTTGATCAATTCACTCTCCTGCCGCTCTTTGATGGTTTCAATGATCAGACGCAACTGTTCACTGATCTGATTGTAGGGCTTGCTATAGAGGTCGGATACGCGCGTATGTACGTCCAGCACTGTATTTACGGCGCTCAGATTGTATTCCCGCGGATTTTCTATGTAGTCCACATAGGTCTGGGGAAGTTCGCGTTCATCTCTGCCGGAACAATCTACGGTTACATTGCGCTCGTCTTTTACTTTGTTGAGACGGTACACACCAGACTCCACAGGGATCCAGCTCATTAAACGGGTGAGCCACCGGGGTGTGATGGTGGACATCTGCGGCACCGTACGGGTGGCAATGGCGAGTTGTCTGGCGGCAACATCACCCAGCGCCGTCTGTGTTTTGTTCTTACTTACTTCGGCCATGTGGAGATTGGTTTTTTAAGTTAAGAGAATAGCAGTCTTTAATCTTAGAGAGCATTGTGGTGGCTTGTCTCTCTTCCGATCGGCAGGTGTTGAATTATAATTTAATTTAAGCCTTTTTTAGTAGAAATAAAAAACCCCGTAAGTACATTACTTACGGGGCGCAAAAAGTTTATTTTTCTATCAGAGATCAGAGTAGTCGGTAGGCGTCAGAAACAGGATATCCGATTTGGACACATTGTGGCTGTACTCCGGTAAAGCGGAAAGCTTTTTCCATCTCTCATCAGCGGAAAATGATTTCCAGTGGGCATCCCTGTCTGCTTTATTATTAAAGGTGGTCATATACATCAGGTTGGGCATTCTGCCGCCAGACAATACTTCTCCATAAAAAACAGCATTAAAACCAAGACTTTTAAAGATACCTACTTCATCGCCATCATTAAACATTTTCACTTTGTTAACATAGTATTTCTCGGTCGGACCTTCATAACTGCGTAGTTCGTATACCCGTTCACTTTTAGGACCTGTCAATGCAGGGGCGGCCATCACCGGCATTCCGGAGAATGCCCGTAGTAAAATCGATTCTACACGCACGAAAGGTACATCATCATATACGGCATCGATATAAGATTGTCCGTCGCGCTGGAAAACCTTATCGGCGTTCAGTATATTATCTATGCTGTTAAATTGTTCCAGGCTGCGGAAAGGAATCAGCACATAGATCAGGATACCGGAAGTATCGCTGTCCACCGGTTTAAAAACACCTACCTGTTTGATGCCCGCACGATGTAAGGCCGGTAAATAGGCCGTTTGGAGAAAACTGTCTACACGCGCTTCCTGGCTGGCAGTTTTCAGGTGATAAATTTTAATCTGATAAAATTCTCTACCTTTTGCAAAGAGAGAAGAGCAACACAACATGAATGAAAAAGCGAGCGTTGAGATTTTCATGGTTTAATTGTTAAGTAGACAACAAAATAATCGAAAAAGTTCAGGTTTAATAGTCCTGAGATTTATGCCTTAATTTTGGGCAGTCAAAAGCTGTAAATTTTAAACTTATTATATGTCTGATCCGGTAATGTTGATAGAACAGGCTAACAGCCGTGGTACACTTTACGCCGTGGTTGAACAGGATGACAGGGTGGCTTATTTTTACCTTTATCCTTCCGAGTTGCTGAGTAGTAAATATTCTCCGCGGCCTTGCTGGTTGCGTAACCTGCAACCCGCGCCGGAAAAAAAGGATGTAGCGGCCATGAAAGAAGGGATGGCGCCAATGATGGAAAGGCGCTTCTGCAATCATCCGGAAGGAAAGGAGCCATTGCAGAAAGAACTGATCACAATTGTATGGATGGAAGAAGGCGATGGCGCCGCCATGATGTATGACGGTGAGCTACTGGGTGTTATTCCGGGCTGGGGGCTGTATTCAGAAGAAAAGGCAGTGGCCTATGCCGCAGATTGTATTGGTGCTGATGACGATGACCTGATTTTTCCGCTGGGCACTCCTGCTACCAATATATTGCATAAAAGAGTCACCCAGGCTATCGATTTCTGGAAGGGATGGGTGGAAGAAACCAGCCAGCAATGGAGCATTTTACAGGACCAGTTTATCCAGGCCTATGAGGCGGCATTCGGTAAAACACAGCAATACTATGCCATTGATGGCGGACAATGGCCGCCGATGGCATTGGCTAAATACGAACAGGATGACATCGTATACCTGATCACGTTAGGTGTCAGTATCCGCCCGATGCCGTGGGTGGAAATCCTCTACAGTGAGCGCGCGCCCGGCTTCCGGAGAATGGAACTGGCCATGGCCATCAGCAAAAAGGATTATCCCGAGGAAGAGATCATGAAGATGGCGGAAATCATGTCCGGCCTGGCAGACCGCCCCTGGAAACAAATTACCTGGCTGGGAGAGGGACATACAGTGAGTGCAACAGAGCTGCCTGATCCCTATGATAGCCTGATCCTTTCCGCCGCCTTGTACACCGGCCCTGTTATCAACCTGCCGCCTATGTATGGCGACGCGGTGAATTTATACTGGTTGGCGCCGGTTACAGAACTGGAACGCGCCTACGCACATCATAAAGCCAACGCCGGTTATGACCTGCTGGAGAAAATGATCAACAGCGGAATCACGCATTTGGTGAAGAAAAGAGAAGAAGTGGAGATTTAATATGGGTAGATAAAAGGAATACCGTTTATTGTGTGGGTGCAGTAGCCACGGGAGGCACATCTACCTGCTTGCCCGTGGGCTGACCGGTATCCACATTTATCGGATACACGAAATGCAGGTAGAAATAAAAAAAGATAATAGACATCGCGAGGATAATAACACCGAAAATGGAGGAGCTGAATTCTATGCCATCCTTTGATAATTTAAAAGTTGTGGGCTTATCTTCCGTGGCGGTATCCTGTTGTTCTGTTGTTCCCAGTACCTTTTTATTATGTCTTATTTTGAAATTAAAGGATTTGAGGCTGATGAAAAACTGAATCCCCGAAAATATCAGTCCCGCCCCAACAATGATCAGTACCATCCAGAAAATGATATTTGAATTCCGGTGATGGAGGTCATATGCTTTGATCAGGTGATTATAAGTGTATACGTGATAGGTATATTCCACCAGTTGCGCCTTTGCATAGTTAACCTGTAGCTGTCCATTATAATATTGTACACTGTCTGCCCAGTTCACAGCAACGGGTTTATCCTGCCCGTTTAGTGGCATAACGGCCCATAGCAGCGCCATTACACAAAAAAACATTTTTGAAGTACTTGTTTTTAGCGGGGTTTTATGCAGTGGCATGTGGTGTGTTATGTTTTTTATGTTTGGGTTTAGGAGGTGTTACGGGAGCGGGTTTGGGAATTTCCTTTCCTGCTGCCGGAAGAGGTGGAGGTGTTATCGTTGAATCTTCTGCTACCAGATCCGCTTTCGGTGCTGCCGGCGGCATTGAAATAGAGGTTGGCGGCTTTAGTCCCTGTGGTTTTGGTATTCCTTCCATAGTAGGAGCTGGTTTGGGCTCAGCTGCCGGAAGTGGTTGCGGGTAGGCATGCGCATCTTTCGGCCGGGATGCTGTGCTATCAATATGAGGGGACTTTACGGGTCTTTTTTGCGCCATAACGGTACTGCCGGTCAGTAATAAACAAGAACCGGTAAATATTATGAAGAGGAAGAGCGGTTTCATTGTTGAAGGATTTACTTCGTTTAGGGGATACCGAAACCTTACAATCTTACATATTATTGGCTCAGTGCTATCTGGGGGTAATAAATCCTGACTTATTTATAAGAAAGTTACGCATTTAAAAGGATTTTTCCAAATGAAAACCTGCCACTGGAGCGGATAAACGATATGAGAAATATTTTTCAGGAAACCTGTAACAAAATGAATTAACCACTTACTAACGCTATAAATAAAAACTAAAAAACGATGAGGAGTAGGTGAGATGTTCCGGTGATATTTAAAAGCGCAGTCTGCAAAGGGTGCGCTTTTTCGTGGGTAACTATCCTTCAATATTTTTTCAACGCCGATCCTTTGTGTGCCGCAATGTGATCTGTTTTATCACTCTTTATTTCATACTGTGGATCTTCTTTGGTGGCGTGATGTGTATATCCTTTGTAATCAAAATCCTTTGTATGTATTTTAATGATTGTGCCGGATACATGACCAGCCTCTGAATTCCAGGTAACATGATCGCCTATTTTGAATGTTGTTTGCATCATGATTTTTTATAGATTATCAGCACAAGTATTATACCATTTGAGTGATTGCTGCATGAGGCGTGCATCAACATTAAGCAAGTAGCCCGATTTTCTGTGCATTTCTGATCATCATAGCTTTATAGGCATCTTTCAGATCGGATGGCAGAAAGGAGATGTTGACAAATTCATTCAGTTGCGTTAAACGGGTTGAGAAACGTTTATAACTATTATTCATTGCTTTTTCATTAATGCCAAGGTTCCTGGCTAAACTATCAAAATCTCCTTTTTTAATTTTGTTCTTGCGGGCATTCAGGGTAAGTGCCATTTCCTCTTTATCTGCTGGCATGGCCAGGTGAGTAGACAATAAATCATATACGGGTGCAAGCCTGGTTAGTTGTTCTTTATCTGTTAAGAGGGAAAAATTCTTCAAATGCATATCTGCATTACCGGTAAGGAAACAAAATAATGTCAGATCAAAGAACTGAATGATATCTATTCCGGGTTGGCCGGAATAAGCATTGATAATTTTCCCCACTTTTTCCATGGAGCTCCTGTACTTATCTTCTGTGAGTGTTTCAGTAAGCTGGCACATGTCTTCCAAAGCGAGTTTGTTACCATTATCCCTGTCAAATCGCTTAGTGAGGTAAGCCAGTTCTCCTGATTTTAAACGAATGAGACTATGCGTTGCCGTTGGTATTTTCATTAACTGTGAGAGGTGCATCGTGAGGTCCTCATTTTCTGGTAATGAAGGAAACGATTGCGTTGGTGGTTTTAGAATAAAATCACCCCACATGCCTACAATAGTAAGCCTGTTTTTTCCCCGGCTGTCCGGTTTCTTTTCCAGGTTTAAAGAAAGCTTTGGTTGTACCCCGGTGACTGCAATGCTTTTTATTACGATCTCTTTAGCCAGCTGCTTCATTTGCTCATTATCATAATCCAACGCAGGTGGTGTAGGCGTTCCAAAGAACATCTTGCTGCATCGGGGATGAAAGTCTTTTTCTTCATCAGACAATGGTAAATAGCAATATAAACACCTGTTTTCTTTCATGTGATTTCATTTGATTCAATAGCCTGAATGCTTACTGCTCCGATACAATCACGACAAGCAGATAATAATAAACCCATCCGATCCCGTTCGTTCAACTTCCAGTTTTTTACAGCAATGTCGAGCAACCAACCTTCTGGTATCAATCCATCAAAAAAAGGAATCATGGTATTACTTCTGTATGCTTCACTGCGCAGGGGAAGTGTAAAGCTCACTGGTATCGGGTTTGCTGATTGAAGATACTGTTCGTCGTAGACAAATCCATAACCATCTTCGTCCTGCCAAACAATTCCTGCTATTATATCTTTGAAGAATACCTTTCCGGCCCTTTGCATAAATTATATGTTTACAATTCTTTCAATTTCGTGGTGGGGAATGGTTGTTATTAATTGTACATCTTTTGTTTGCTGATATTTGATGATATCATTTTTTTTCACAAACTGCCATGCTGATATTATTCCCCCTTCCTTGATTGTTCCGGTTATAAACCCATCCCAAATAGATTTATTCTTTAATGAAATACGCACATTCTGATTAAAGTTTTTTTCATAAACGTCAAAAGGATCTAATTCTTTCCCGGGGATCAGTCCATAACCGAAAAGCGATAGCACCTGGTTTACCTTATCCATTCTCAATGTGGTTTTCCCCTGTTCCAGTTCACGTATGAAACGTAAACCAACTCCGGCTCTTTCTGCCAGCTCAACCTGTGTTAAACCCAGGTTACTTCTGCTATGTCGAACGAAATTTGATAAATAATGTGTGTTAATCATCGCTTTAATATACCTTATAGGGTATAAATATAAGTAGAAAATATTAATTTATACCCTATGAGGTATAAACCTGTTTATTCTCGTTGTATTATACCCGATAGGGTGCAGTGTCGTTAGCAACCCTCTCCAGACTTCTCCATTAACTATATATTCCGTATCTTCGCAAGTCGTGAAAAATCTATATTCCATATTCGTCTTCTTTTCATCGGCCAATCTTCTTCAATTGGTCGGTGTGACCCCGTTTACCTGCGGACGACTGTACTTCTTTTCAAACTTTAAGGATTTCAATAATTTATCCCCGCTCCGTTAGTTTCATTTGCGGTTCGGGGTACTTTATGTTGCCGGAATAAATATTCCGGCGGATGAAACTTGCTGTTGCTTCCTCATTGGATAGCATCAGCATTCTTATTGTATTTAAATAAATCAGGACTATGACAACAGAAAATAACGAGCAACTCTTGATGCTGAAGGAAGACCACGACATTTTAACCCAATATCTTAAAAGTAATTCACCGAAATTGATGTATGATCAGCATCTGCAAAAAGAACATCTTGAAAAGATGAGTAAAGCAAATGTGCTGAGCAATGATGATTTCCCGAATACGGCTTCCCGCCTGTATTCTACCGTCATTATACGGGACACCATCACCAGAACAAATCTTGAATATAAACTGGTGCCTCCCAATGAAACCGACGAATGGAATGGCAATATATCTGCACTGACCCCATTTGGATTAGCATTGATGGGCCTGAAAAAAGGAGAAAGCTTTGTATGGCAACTCTCTAAAAAGAAGAAATTTTACTCCGTAGTAGAAGTCAGAAATTCTACTTTCGTATAAAAGAAATTTATAGCAGTTTCCTCCTGCTGAGAACAGAACGGGCTTTCTACACGGTGGGAATCCCGTTCTTTTTTTATAGCCATATTTAACCCTGCAACAGAAAGCTTGTTTTTAGCAACTCCCTGAAAAGCAACCGGGATTCCGTTATGGCGCGGAAAGATGATATAGTTAATAAGGTTACAAATATGGATAAGCCAGTAACATTTTTAACGCTTGCCAGGAGATACTTTTATTCGATGAATTTTTTATTTCGAATAAACTGTAGCAAATGCAAGGATCATTAAGAAGTCAACAATGGTTTGGAAAAGAGGGGAAAGACGGGTTTATATACAGAGCCTGGATGAAAAATCAGGGTATTCCTTCCGATGAATTTAAAGGGAAGCCTGTTATTGGAATTTGTAATACCTGGTCTGAGCTGACCCCTTGCAATGCGCACTTCAGGGAATTAGCGGAATCTGTAAAAAGAGGTATCCTGGAAGCCGGTGGTTTTCCTGTTGAATTCCCGGTGATGTCTTTGGGCGAAACCCTCATGAAACCTACTACCATGCTTTTCCGCAACCTGGTAAGCATGGATGTGGAAGAATCCATACGTGCCAATCCACTGGACGGTGTCGTATTATTATGTGGATGTGATAAGACCACTCCTTCCCTCGTTATGGGAGCCTGTAGTGTAAACCTGCCCACCATCGTGGTATCCGGCGGCGCTATGCTCACCGGCAAATACAATGGCAGGGATATCGGTACCAGCGATATCTGGCGCTTTGCCGCTGACCTGCGTTCCGGCGCAATGACGGAAGAAGACCTTAACATCGCTGAATCAGGTATGTGCCGCAGCCGCGGACATTGTGCCGTAATGGGCACCGCTTCTTCCATGGCCTGCATGGTAGAGGCATTGGGTCTTTCACTTCCCGGCAATGCTGCTATTCCTGCCGCAGACGCCAACAGGAAAGTATTAGCCCAGCTTTCCGGCAGACGCATTGTAGATATGGTGCGCGAAGATGTGAAACTCTCTGATATCTTAACCCGCAAAGCCTTCGATAACGCCATAAAAGTAAATGCTGCTGTAGGCGGTTCCACCAACTTTGTGATTCACCTCACGGCTATCGCCGGAAGGATCGGCGTACCGCTGGACATCCTTGATTTTGACAGGCTATCTGCCGCCATCCCGCTGATCGTAAACCTCCAGCCTTCCGGAAAATACTTTATGGAAGATCTTTATTATGCCGGCGGCTTACCTGCTGTCATGAAGGAATTGACGGAATACCTGGATACAGACCTCATGACGGTAAATGGTAAAACGATCCTGGAAAACATTCAGCGGGCATCGGCTATCAACCGGGAAGTGATCGCTGCTTTTGATGAACCGTTCAATCAGCAATCCGGCATCGTAGTTCTCAAAGGAAACCTGTGCGAAGCAGGCGCTATTATCAAACCCTCTGCCGCCAGCCCGCACCTGATGCAGCATACCGGCAAAGCAGTGGTGTTTGAAGATATTGAAGATTATAAGAAAAGAATAGATGACCCCGAATTGCCGGTGGATGAAAACAGTATCCTGGTATTAAAAAATGTTGGACCAAAAGGATATCCCGGTATGCCGGAAGTGGGGAATATGAGCCTGCCCAAAAAAGTGCTGGCAAAAGGTATTACGGATATGATCCGGATCTCTGATGGCAGGATGAGCGGAACAGGTTTTGGTACCGTTGTATTGCATGTTTCGCCGGAAGCCGCTGCCGGTGGTACATTGGCGCTGGTAAAAGATGGCGACATCATTGAACTGGATGTTCAGGGCAGAGTATTGAATTTACAGGTAGATGATCAGGAGCTGGCACAAAGAAAAGCTGCATGGGTAGCAACGGTTAGTCCACATGACAGGGGATACGTGAATATGTATGTAAACAACGTAGAACAGGCACACCTGGGCGCCGACTTAGGATTTTTGAAAGGAGGTTCCGGTAGCCAGGTATTAAGAGATTCACACTAAATAATATTAAACGGCAATGAATATAAAAGCATTTGAGGGAAAGGTGGCCATCGTTACGGGCGCAGGACAGGGAATCGGTTTTGAAATAGCTATGCAGCTGGCCGTTGAAGGCGCTGCGGTAGTATTGAACGACATTGATCCCGCCCTGGCAGAAAATGCGGCAGAAGAGATCCGGAAAGCACAGGGGAAATGTGTAGCTGTACCTGGTAATACAGCGGATCTCGGCATTATAAAAAAGATGGTGGCCACGGCTGTTGAAAAGTTCGGGCGGCTGGATGTAGCGGTTGCCAATGCAGGCATTACGCTGTTCGGTGATTTCCTCACCTACCCCATTGAATCTTTCAATGAAGTATTGAAAGTGAATCTCGGTGGTACTTTCTTCCTCGCACAGGAAGCTGCCAAACAAATGATCTGGCAGGGATTCGGCGGATCTTTGTTATTTACTTCTTCCGTAACAGGCCACCAGGCGCATAAACAACTTGCTGCTTATGGAATGACCAAAGCCGCATTGGAAATGCTGGCGAAGAGCCTCGTAATAGAATTGTCTGAACACAAGATCAGTGTGAATGCCATCGCACCCGGTGCAACGCTCACGGAAAGAACGATGGATGATGCCAATTATGAAAAGGTCTGGTCTACTATTACACCAATGGGAAGACCGGCTAAAACACGTGATATTGCTGATGCCGCGCTGTTTCTCGTGTCTGATAAAGCAAGACATATCACAGGTCAGAGCCTCATCATTGATGGTGGCTGGACGGCTGTGAGTTTGTCTCCTTTTTAGTTAAAATACTTCAACGCGAAAAAACACTTTTTTAGCCATTGCACTTCTGCCGATGTGGTGCAGGGCGGAGAAATCCGTTATAAATAATTAACCAGTAAATAAGCAACAATGTTTAGTTTGAAAAATAAAACGGCCCTGATAACGGGTGGTGGCAGTGGTATCGGTGCCGCAATTTCTATTTTGTTTGCCAGTCAGGGTGCAAATGTTTTCATCATTGATGTAGATGAAACCGGCGCCTCAAAAACGGTGGCTGAGATCCAGGAAACCGGTGGCAGCGCAACGTTCAGACAATGTAATATCAGCAACCAATCTCTCGTACAGCAACTCGTACAGGAGATCGGGAACGTGGATATCCTTGTCAACAATGCCGGTATTGCACACATCGGTAATGTGGAAAATACCACAACGGAAGATATGGACCGCTTGCTGGGCGTGAATGTAAAAGGCGTTTTTTATATGGTGCAAGCCGTCATCCCGTTTATGAAAAAACAAGGCGGCGTGATCCTCAATATGGCCTCTGTTGCTTCGCAGGTAGGACTGGCAGACCGTTTTGCCTATAGCATGACGAAAGCCGCTGTAGTTGGAATGACATTATCCATCGCCAAAGATTATCTGTCATACAATATACGCTGTAACTGCATTTCTCCCGCCCGCGTACATACACCATTCGTGGATGGATTTCTGCAAAAGAATTACCCCGGTAAGGAGGCAGAAATGTTTGCAAAATTATCTGCTACACAACCGATTGGCCGCATGGGCCGCCCGGATGAAATTGCTGCATTGGCCTTATATCTCTGTGCCGATGAAGCAGGTTTTATCACCGGTTGTGATTATCCTATTGATGGCGGTTTTATCAAACTTAATTCCTGATTTTAATCTTTAACTATTACCACCCCGTACATCCTCTTTGTTGACCCCAACAGTAATATAACGTTAATGGATAAACGTAACACGTAATGAGATAACTATATCGCAATAAATCAACAAAAAATAGACGTCAATTCTACATTCCGTACATGCATGACATAAAAGATAAGCATGTGAAAAAAGCGGGTAATACCAAGACATTTCTTTATATCAATCCCAATTAACTTTGAAAAATGAACACCAAAAGTTTTATCGTACCATTAAGCCAGGTAGGTATTAATAACATCGATTTTGTAGGAGGAAAGAATGCATCTCTCGGTGAAATGCTGCAGCATCTGAGTCCGCTCGGCATCAATATCCCCGATGGTTTTGTAATTACGGTGCACGCTTATAAAACGTTCCTGCAATCCAATAATCTTGAACCTGCCATTAAGGAGATCATCAATACTATCGACTTCGAAAATATTGAATCGCTCCGTAAATGTGGCAAGAAGATCAGGCAACTGATCAGGAATACAAAGTTTCCGAAAGAGATCGTTGAATTGATCATCGATGCCTACCATCTTTTATCCGAACAGTACAAGATTCCTGATACGGATGTAGCCGTACGATCTTCTGCTACCGCAGAAGACTTGCCTGATGCGTCTTTTGCAGGGCAGCAGGAAACATACCTGAACGTGAGAGGCCCCGGCGCCCTGATCGATGCCGTGCGGAATTGTTTTGCATCCTTATTTACGGATCGTGCTATCAGTTACCGCGAGAATTTCGGCTACCCGCATTTTGAATTGGGCTTGTCTGTTTGTGTACAAAAAATGGTGCGTTCTGATCTCGCCTGTTCCGGTGTTGCTTTTTCACTGGATACGGAAAGCGGTTTCAAAGATGTAGTGGTGATCAACGGTACATATGGTCTTGGTGAAATGGTGGTGCAAGGAACGATCTCGCCGGATGAATTTATTGTCTTCAAACCAAAGTTAACCGATTCCTTTCTCCCCATCATCGAAAAGAAACTGGGGAATAAAGATAAGATGATGATCTATGGTGATAACCCGGATGAAAGGGTGAGTGTGATACCGACAGAAAAGATCATGCAATCGAGATTTTGTATTGATGAAGAACGTGTATTGCAGATAGCCCGGTGGGTAACCATCATTGAAGAATATTATTCAACATTAAAAGGACATTGGTGCCCGATGGATGTGGAATGGGCGATTGATGGTAAAACAAACCAGTTGTTCATTGTACAGGCGCGCCCTGAAACCATTCACTCCCGCAAACGCGATAACATCTTTACGGAATACCATATTCATGATGAAAACAAAGCGGACAAACTGCTGGTGAAAGGTATTGCAGTGGGCGATAAAATGGGCGTGGGGAAAGTTAATATTCTCTATTCCCTGGATAAAAGAGTAGCGGAAGGGAGTGAGTTCATGCCTGGTGATGTATTGGTTACTGATATGACGGATCCTGATTGGGAGCCCATCATGAAAAAAGCATCCGCCATCATCACCAATAAAGGTGGCAGAACCTGTCATGCTGCTATTATTGCGCGGGAAATGGGCGTACCTGCTATTGTGGGTTGTGGTAATGCTACAGATATACTGAAAGATGGCCAGATGGTTACCGCCTCCTGTACAGAGGGTGATGTGGGCTATATTTATGATGGTGTCATTGAGTTCACGAAGTCAACTTTCGATCTTGCAGACCTGCCGGAAATAGCCACTTCCATCATGTTCAACGTGGGTTCTCCGAACATGGCCTTCCAGTTCTCACAACTGCCGAACAAAGGCGTGGGATTGGCACGGGAAGAATTTATTATCAATAATTATATCCAGGTACACCCGCTGGCATTATTGCGGCACCGGCAGTTGAACGATCCCGCTTTAACAGCGCGTATCAACCAGGTGATTGCAGGATTTGAAAATGAAGAAGATTATTTTATCAAGAAACTGTCTTACGGTGTTGCAAAAATAGCGGCGGCATTTTATCCTGAAAAAGTAATCGTTCGTTTTTCTGATTTCAAAAGCAATGAATACTTCAATATGCCGGGGGGCAAATATTTTGAGCCTTCAGAGGAAAACCCGATGCTGGGATGGAGAGGTGCATCACGTTATTATTCTCCGCAGTATAAAGAGGCATTCGGCCTGGAATGTAAAGCCATCCAGGAAGTAAGGGAAAAGATGGGACTATCCAATGTGGTGATGATGATCCCCTTTTGCAGAACGGTAGAGGAACTATTGCGTGTGCAGGCGGTGATGGCAGAATATGGACTGGAAAGAGGAAAGAACGGATTGGAAATATACCTGATGGCAGAACTGCCTTCCAATATTATGATGGCCGATGAATTTGCGCAACATATTGACGGGTTCTCTATCGGCTCCAATGACCTTACACAGCTGACACTGGGACTGGATCGTGATTCTGCCCTCGTTTCACACCTGTTTGATGAAAGAAATCCTGCTGTGAAAAGGATGATCAGTTCCCTGATCAAATCGGCTAAAGCGGCCAATGTAAAAGTAGGGATCTGTGGGCAGGGGCCTTCTGATTATCCTGATTTTGCACAATTCCTTGTGGAGCAAAAGATCGATAGTATTTCCGTGACGCCCGATTCATTGGTGAAAACGGTGCATGCTATCCGGAAGATCGAACAGCAGATGGCGAAAGAAAAAAGCGCATTATTATATGAATAGAAAACGCCACATCGGGATGAGCGGTGGTGGCGGTGATTTTCACTAAAATTCCACGTTATGAAAACAGTAAAAGGTCCAGGTATTTTCCTGGCGCAATTCATGAGCGATGCAGCGCCTTTCAACACCCTGGAGTCGATCTGCACCTGGGCGAAAAGTATTGGATTCTCCGGCGTGCAGATCCCTACCTGGGATGCACGCTGTATCAACCTGCAACTGGCTGCGGAAAGCAAAACGTATGCAGAAGAGATCAAAGGCGTTGTAGCAGCAGCAGGATTGTCGATCACCGAACTTTCCACACATCTGCAAGGGCAGCTGGTGGCGGTGCATCCCGTTTACAATGAAATGTATGACAGTTTTGCGCCTCCCGAATTGCATGGTAACCCCAAAGCCAGGACCAGCTGGGCTGTGCAGCAATTGAAATATGCTGCAAAAGCTTCTGAGCACATGGGCCTCACCGCCCACGCTACGTTTAGCGGCAGCTTGCTGTGGCACACGTTATACCCGTGGCCACAGCGGCCGGCCGGATTGGTGGAAACCGGGTTTACTGAACTGGCCAACAGGTGGTTGCCCATATTGAATGAATTTGATGAGTGTGGGATAGACCTTTGCTATGAAATCCATCCCGGTGAAGACCTGCACGATGGTACCAGTTACGAACGGTTCCTCGAACATGTAAACCACCATGCGCGGGCCTGTATTTTATACGACCCTTCGCATTTTGTACTGCAATGTCTCGATTACCTCAGCTTTATTGATCACTTCCACGACCGCATCCGCATGTTCCATGTAAAAGATGCAGAGTTTAATCCTACCGGGAAACAGGGCGTGTATGGCGGTTATAGCAACTGGACAGAAAGAGCAGGACGTTTCCGTTCACCAGGTGATGGACAAGTGGATTTCAAATCCATTTTCAGCAAGCTGACGGCATATGGTTTCGATGGCTGGGCAGTGATGGAATGGGAATGTTGCTTAAAACATCCTGAAGATGGCGCCCGCGAAGGCGCGGCCTTTATCCGTGACCAGATTATACGGGTAACCGAAAAAGCATTCGATGACTTCGCCGGTGCAAGCGGTGATGATCACTATAACCGGAAATTACTTGGGTTGATCTAATGGTAAGGAAAAAAATAACGCCGGATCAGACAAGGCCCTTTTTGATACTGCATTTGTATTGATAAGGGCTTTGTCCGTTGTGGTCCTTAAAAACCTTGCAGAAATGGGAGCTGGAATTATATCCGCAGGCATAAGCAATGTCTGAAATAGGATTATCAGATTCAATCAACAGCTTACGGGCATGCTCCATACGGAGGTCTTCCAGGTATTGGGAGAAACTCTTTTTTGTTCTGTTCTTAAAATAACGACAGAAAGATTGTTCTTTCATGCAGGCCACTTCCGCCACTTGTTTCAGCGAAATGTGTTCGTGCAGGTTATCTTTGATAAATTTAATCACATCAATCAGCCGGTCTGGTTCTGCCATTCCATACTTGCTCGTTTCGTTGTTAACGATAAAGCTTTTATCTTCTGAAATGGAAATAAGGTGCATGATCTGCAAAAATCCATCTACTTTTTCAAAACCGGTTTTGGAAGAAAGCGCCAATAGTTTCTCTGCTATGATATTCCGGGTCTCCCCCTGGATCTTGATGCCTTTGGAAGCCTGCCGGATCACTTCCCGGATACCGTCAAACTCTTTTACATTATCCAGGAACTGCTGGAATACTTTTGGATGGAAATAGGTTACAATTACTTTTGACTGAAGTGTGGAATCTTCTTTGTAGAAAGCAGCATCACTTAACCAGACGTGTGGTACAGAGGACCCGATGAATACCATATCACCCGATTCGAAAGGTTCTACCTTATCGCCAATGATCCTTTTCCCGAACCCTTCCACGATAAACACCAACTCTAATTCAGGATGGGCATGAAAGGAAGGTTGCGCGTGGAAGGGGGAAGCCAGGAAAGACTGACTTCTCATATCTACGTGCAAAAAATCATTGATCAGTGGTGTAATTTCCGTTTGTAAAAGCCTCATGTCTGAATAATTATTATCACACATTTCAAGTTGACGAATCGATGATAAGTGTACAGGATACCCCTTTGGGTATCAACGTTTTCCAATAGCCGAGTGTTGCCAAAATAGTCATTTTCCCTCATACTTGGACGAATCCTTTTTTAACGCATCCCTCCCTACCGGTATAATGTTAAAGTTATAGTATATGTGGTTAAGTAAATGATACTTTAATTCGCTTGTTAGTACTTATTTTATTGGATGAAGCGTTACAATCCTGTCAGTTTGCTACTTGTTATTGGTTTGTTATTGAGCAGTTATGTTGACGCAATCCCACATATGCAACCGGGCGACTGGTGGAATAATGCATGGAAATACCGCCAATTGATCACTATTGATGCCGCCACTTTGAAAGAAGACCTGCATGATTTTCCACTTTCCGTGCGTTTGCAGGATGCGGTTTTTGCCAGAACGCTGGCTAAAAACGGCGGGGAAGATGTGCGTGCAGTGGATATGAATGGTGCCCTCCTGGATGTGGAAGTGGTGTTATGGGCCATCAATGATGTACGCTTGTATGTGAAAATGCCTGTCATCAGTGCTGGTAAAGGAAAGCAGGGATTTTATCTTTATTTTGGCAATCCCCGTGCGGCAGCGGTAACAGCAAATATGTGGGCGTCATCTTATGTAGCCGTATTGCCACTGGCCGGTAATGTACATGATATTTCAGCCCGTAAACAGGCCGTTGCTAAAGTGGGCTTTGTTGTACAGAATGGCTGGACGGCCGGTTTGATCATGGGAAATTCTTTTCCATGGATCACCTTTGACAGCAATTATAAAGGCTTCCTGGAAATCGATGCGCCTGTTGGGCCTGATCTGACTTTTGTTTGCCGGTACCGGACGAATAAAAACAGGGAGCAGGTTTTGCTGGCCGGACAAGGGTTTCGCTTTGCTACAGTTGATAGCACTGCCTGGCAATCTGTTGTTTTTTCTTTGAACAGCACTACCGGCGTTCGTACCATTTGTTTTGGTGATGGAGATCCCGTAACGGATAAAGTTTCCCTGTCCCCGATCCAACCTGGCCGTATACGCATCGGCAGGGATATAACAGATGATGCCAAAACACAGTTCGACGGTGATATAGAAGATGTACGTATTATGAACAGTGCACCGGCTGCTGCCTGGATCAAAGCCACCGCGCTCAATCTCAGTCAGCTGAATCCTTTGGTACAACCTGGGGCGCTGGAAGGGTTGGGACAATCATATGCGCCACCTCCGCCACCTCAACTCATGCAGCCGGCAAATGGTGCGCAATCCCATAAATCCACGGGTGTGAAACTGGAATGGCTGCCTGCAACCGGTGCAAAAAGTTACCGGGTATTGGTGTTTAAAGATGCCCGTGGAGAGCAGTTGCTACATACATTCCACACAGGTATTCATCCTTCCTTTAATCTTACGCTTGCATTGGCAGACACACGGGATGTTTACTGGACCGTGGCAGCTATTTCTGATCAAGGGGAAACCCGCGCAAAGGAATTATATCACCTGACTTTTTATAAAAATGGAATGACTACCGGCAAACCGGTGGCGCCGCAACTTACACGTGCCCGTAATGTGCACATTCAGTTGAAAGGCTACATGGGCGCGAGGGTAGACAGCATGGCGCAATACATGATTGATTATCCCCTCCGCAATCCCGGGCTACTGCGGATGATGCGGGAGCGCCCGGAAAAAGGCGTGCCGGATTGGGCGGGCGTTTTCCCTGGACAATACCTGAGTTCCGCGCAATTGATCTGGCGTCTTACCCGCCACCCACTCCTTAAAAAAAGTATTGATACCTATGTACGCGACCTGCTCAAAACCCAGGGTGCTGACGGATACCTGGAGCCCTTCGAAAATATGAACAGGTCATTGTCTTTATGGAATCATTATGCCATGCTCTGCGGATTGATCAGTTATTATGAAGATACCCGCTACAAGCCCGCCCTGGATGCGTCCCGCAAAATTGCAGACCTGGTGATCAGCACGTTTGGGCCGGATGGGAAACTGTTACCCAAAACCGGTGGTGGTAGTGAAGCCATCAGCCACGCTATTGTAATGCTCTATCGTGAAACAGGAGACACCCGCTATCTTGATTTCGCTAATTATATTATGGGAGAAGTATGGAATGAACCGGGCGGTGTGGCCTATTCCAGGCTGGGCAGGGAGCGGTTGCCGGTGCGTGATTTTCCTGTGCGCAGGTGGGAAGGGGTACACAATATCATGGCCCTTTCTGAAATGTACTGGTTAACAGGAGATACGTCCTGTAAACAGGGATATGAACATCTCTGGCGCACGTTACGCAGAACGGAACGTCATAGTACAGGCGGTTTTTCTACCAACGAAGGATTGCTCGGTACACCGTATAATCATGGCACTATAGAAACCTGTTGTACAGTGGCCTGGTCATTACTCTCTACTGATATGCTAAAGCTTACCGGTCAGTCATCCGTTGCGGACGAACTGGAATGGAGCGTATTCAACAGTGCGTTGGGTTCCATCCCCGGTAATGGCGGCTGTTCTACTTACGGTACACAACCGGAAGGATACAGGTCGTTCTGCGAGTTGCACCAGGGCCCCGCGGATGGGCATGAACTGAGTTGTTGTTCCTCCAATGCACCAAGGGCTATCGGGGATATTGCCAACTGGGCGCTGATGCAGCGGCCCGGTGGGTTGGTGCTGAACTATTACGGTCCTGCTGTGATGTCGGCACAATTGCCTTCCGGCCAACGTGTACAGCTTGAACAACGCACCGCATATCCTGCAAAAGGAGCTATTCTGCTGAACGTATCTGTTTCAACACCGGAAACTTTTACGCTTTATCTCCGCATTCCAGGCTGGTCAAAACAAACAAAAGTGCTGGTCAATGGAAAGGCATATGATATGCCACAGGCGGGCCATTATATGCCCATTCGCAGGGTTTGGAAGAAAGGTGACCACATCTCCCTGGCGCTGGATTTTACGCCGCGTTTTCGCATCGGTGAAGAAGATTATGCCGGTAAGGTTTCCATCTACCAGGGGCCTGTTCTTTTTACCAGTGATGCACACTATGTTCCGGGTGAACAAAAGCATCCGGGTATAATCAATCTGAAAGGACTGACAATAACACCGGTAGATAAACAGCATGAAACCGATCATCCTTTTGTATTGGCCCGCATGACGGATGGTGACGGGAAACAACGGATGGTTTGTGATTTTGCCAGTGCCGGAATGTATGGCGATTACTACCGTTCCTGGTTTGATGCCGCCGCCCTGCCGCCGGCTCCTTTCTACCAGGAAGCACCGCTGCGGCAGGATTCAGGACTCACACTCAGCTGGGAAGCCCGTAGTGGCGCGGAGAACTGGACCGTCCTGATTTCCGCGACGCCTGATTTCAAAGAAGCTGTACGCTATGAAGGATTGAAGCGTCCGCAGCTGTTGCTGCCTTCACCGGCAAAAGGGAACTATTACTGGACGGTAGTGGCCTATAACGCAAACGGGGAAACGAAAGCAGAGAATGCGGGAGAATTGCTAGCTGATTAAAAAATAAAAGTACCTTTATTAGTCATGGCTAACACAAATCTGGTAGGAAAATGAAACGATATCTCAGCTTTTTACTCTTGTTCAATTTATATGCATTGCTTGCAACAGCACAGCAAACGGGTACTTTTTCCGGTCAGGTACTGGATAATAGATCAGCTCCCATAGCCGGCGCGGTAGTACGGTTATTGAATACAAATAGTCAGACCAATACAGATATAAACGGACATTTCAGTTTGGGCAAACTGGCCGCTGGCGCCTATAACGTGGAGATTTCCGCCGAAGGCAGCGCCACGATCAATCAAATAATTAATGTACCCCAACAGGTGGCATCGCCCGTATTCAAACTGGCAGCAGCCAATGTTCAGCTGGATGAAATCATTGTAACCGCACAGAAAACGGAAGAAGAATTACAGCAGGTGCCGGTCAGCATTACTGCTATTTCGGCTGCACAGGTACGGGAATACGGCTTACAGAATATCAAGGATATTACCGCCATTGTACCAAACCTCTATTCTGCAAATCCCGGCGATAACAGGAATGTAACGTCTATCCGGGGCATCACCACTACTTCTTATGATCCTGCTGTAACCACTTATGTGGACGGTGTAAACCAGTTTGGCCTGGATACTTACATCAGCCAGTTGCTGGACATAGAACGCATAGAAGTATTACGCGGGCCACAGGGCATGCTTTATGGTCGTAACGCGATGGGTGGCGTTATTAATATCATTACCAGGAAACCGGATAATTCAATCCGCGGATTTGCCCGTGCAGATGTGGGTGAATATGGCCAGCAGCGTTATAGCCTGGGCGTAAGCGCCCCGCTGATAAAGAACAGGTTGTTCTTCGGCGTATCCGGGTTATATGCGAAACAGAATGGTTTTTATATCAATGATTTTAATGGCAAACGGTTTGACCGCCAGGAAAATATCATGGGTAATTATTACCTGAAATATCTTTCCCTTTCCGGTCTGTCTGTAATCCTCAATGTGAAAAATAACGAAAACCGGAACGATGGAACTTTCCCGCTGGCATCGAGTATGGAAGAAGCTTTAACGCATCCGTTCAGGGTGAACCAGGATGCAGTGACCCGCATGACGGATAATCTTTTCAACGCATCACTTTCTATTAATCAGGCGGGAGATAAAGTTAATTTCAGTTCACAAACAGCCTACCAATCCAATTACCGCTTTTATAAAGATCCGATAGACGGAGATTTTTCGCCACTTGATGCTATCTCGATTGTCAACAATTTTGGGAAAGATTTTAATAAAGTGAAAGTGGTATCCCAGGAATTCAGGTTGATGTCTGCAGCGGCGGAATCACCTTTTAAATGGTCGGCAGGCGCATATGGTTTTTACCAGGACAACCCGGTGAAACAGGCCATCCGCTTTGGAAAGGACGCATTACTCACCGGTGCACCAGACACAGATTTCTCGCTCATCAGCACCAGCAAGGGAAAAGGTTACGGGATGGCAGTGTACGCACAGGGCACCTATACACTGGCAAAGAAATGGGCACTGACACTGGGCACGCGGTATGATTATGAGCATAAGCAACTCAATGTGCTGGGTGAATATGAAAAAGGAAATGACCTATTTGCCACAAGACCGGATACCTCCGGCAGCGCAGGATTCAATGCTTTTTCCCCGCATGCAGGGCTGCAATATTTTGCTTCCGGTAATACCAGTTTATTTGTCACCTATAGCCGCGGTTTCAGAGCTGGTGGTTTAACACCGCTCTCCTCTGACCCTACCGGTGAACCACCATTATTTCCCTATCAACCGGAATACAGCAATAATTTTGAAGTGGGCGCTAAGAACAGGTTGCTGGATGATCGCCTGAGCATCAACATCTCTGCTTTCTATACCAAAGTGAATAACGCACAGGTACCTACGCTCATTCTTCCGGACGCAGTAAATATTACCCGGAATACCGGTAGCTTAACAAGCAAAGGCGCTGAACTGGAAGTAGCAGCAAAACCAGTGAAAGATTTCACAGTAGCCTATAATTTTGGTTTTACCAATGCAAAATTTGATAGGTTGAAGATTTCGCAGAACGGTGCCGAAGTTGATCTTGGCGGGAAATATCAGATCTATACACCGAAAGTAACTTCTATGCTCGCCCTGCAATATGAATATGCACCGTGCAAAACGAAGAAACTGAAGATCCGTGCCCGTGGCGAATGGAGATACCTTGACAAGCAATATTTCGACCTGGCTAATACCCTCGCACAACCTGCCTATAGTTTGTTGAACGCCAACCTGGGTCTTATCACCAAACAATATGAAATCATCTGCTGGATCAGGAACCTGACGGATAAACGATACATTGATTATGCGTATGATTTCGGCGCCGCTCATCTGGGCAATCCAAGAAATATAGGCGTTACCGTAAACATAAGGTTAAGCACGTTATAATTCTTGTTAAGCAAGGGGTATTTTTATCACACAATTACGCATAAGTTTAGTACATCTTTTAGTATGTAATTCAAACTTATGTTCAAACCATTTATTCAAACTGTTGCAGTCTCTTTTTTCCTGCTGTCAGGCGCGCTGTTTACAACGCAGGCAGTTCACGCGATACCCGTTACTGTAAGAGATACCACGCTTCCGGTTAAAAAAGTTGTTACCGAAAATGATGGTTCGCTCTTGCTGTCTGCAGAAGCAGGTTACGCGATCGGCCCTTCTATTAAATACATGCCGGAATGGAAAGCTTTCGGATGGTTCCGGTCAGCAGACAGGGTAGAATGGGATGTTACCATAAATAAGAAGGGTACATATGACGTTTACCTGGAATGGTCCGTTTCAGATGAAGATGCCGGTAAACCATTTATAGTACAGGCCGGCAAACGGCAGCTAAAGGCATTGACCGGTAAAAGCGGTTCATGGGAAACATTTACCAGCAAAAAGGTAGGAATTATTCGTTTATCAGCCGGTAGTCAGAAAGTGATTTTCAAAGCTGCTACTGCATTTAAAGAAGGTGCACTACTGGATTTGCGGGAAATCAGGCTGGTTCCCGTTAAATAAGATCAGTGGGTTAATTCCATGATAGTTCCTGCAAAGAACAAGACATTTTTATGTATTTGTTTGATTAAGTTTAGAAAAGATTACCAGCATTATTTTATCAACCGTGTGAACATTAAAATTTAAAAAGACACCAATTTTTAAGGACTTTAAGGGGATGCATCATTAAACCGGGTTTCTACCAAAATATCCCGGTAAATAATAAGCGTCAATTATCAATCATTCTTTTCGGCAACGAGGTACCCCATCACTGTGGCCTACGTCTGCTCAAGGCACTGTATGCGTAATAATCAACTAATTTTTTTTAAATCTCCTGTAATATGAAATTATTTTACTTTTCTACAATAGCCTGTTTGCTATGCCTGTTCTCGGGATATACAACAGCGAATGCGCAGGATAAGATAATCAAGGGGACTGTTCAGGATGAGAACAGTGATCCCCTCCCCAACTGCGCGGTCAGGGTAAAAGGTACACAGATCGGGGTGCATTCCGATGCAGCTGGAAATTTCAGTATTACGGTTCCGAAAGAACGGAACGTACTGGTCTTTTCTTTTATGGGCATGAAAACGGTGGAAGTATCCGTTACTGTCTCCACTACTATGACCATTAAAATGCAGTCTTCCCAGAGTGCACTCGATGAAGTGGTAGTCATTGGTTATGGTACCGTGAAACGCCGTGACCTTACGGGTTCTGTATCTTCTGTTTCGGGGGAAGACCTGAGAAAGGGTGCACCCGTAGACGTTATATCCGCTCTTCAGGGCAGGGCAGCCGGCGTAATGGTGAAAGCCAATGATGGTGCACCGGGCGCTGGTCTGAACATTCAGATCAGGGGCGCCAACTCCTTCAGCAGCAGCAATCCTTTATATGTAATTGACGGAATACCCTTTGGTGGCAGCAATGGTTCCAACACACCATCTTCCAGTGGAGGAAGCCTCCAACGGGTGAATGCACTTGCTGCCATTAACCCCAACGATATTGAATCTATCGAGATTTTAAAGGATGCTTCGGCTACCGCTATTTATGGATCGAGAGGGGCAAACGGTGTGGTGATCATCACTACCAAAAGAGGAAAGGTTGGTCCTGATAAAGTGGAATATGCTGGTAACATCAGTTCCAGTCAGCCTACGAAGAAACTGAAAGTACTGGACGCCTATCAATTTGCCCTCATGAGAAATGAAGGACAAAGAACCGCGAATACATTGGCCGGTACCAGTGAACAATTACCTTTTGATGGGGAAATGCATTTCTATCCTATTGCCAATTCATTCATCAGGGCCCCGTTGCCGGAAGAATTTATTGGTAAAGGTGTCAACTGGCAGGACATTATTTTCAAAAAAGCGATGACCAATAATCATACGGTAACCGTTTCCGGTGGCTCCGCAGCAGGTAATCACCTGTTGTCCCTTTCCTATGTGAATCAACAAGGGATCATCATAGGTTCGCAATATGAAAAATTAACGCTGCGTACTAACCTGAACAGGAATATCAAAGATTGGCTGGTAATAGGTACCAATATCCTCTTCTCCAGCGAGACCAATGATTTCGTGAAAACAAATACGAACGATAATACTTTCGCGGCAGGCGTGACCCGCTCTGCGCTTACTTATCCGCCAACAGTAGCCGTGATCGATACTGTGACGAATACAGAAACGCAGATCGCCAATCTTGTTAATCCTTACCTGTACACTGCGCAGATGTACAACAAAGTGAAAAGTACTTCCATCTTTACCTCTTCTTATTTTGAAGCTACTTTAATGAAGGGGCTGAAGTTCAGGCAGAACTTCGGTTATGGCCTGTTCAATGGTAAGAGGGATGAATATATTCCGACGGTAGTCAGCATAGCAGATAAAGGCATTGCTTTTGTGTCTCAGGATTCATGGACCGCTGTCACTTCAGAAAGTGTGTTGAACTACCTGAAAACATTTAATACAAAACATAACCTGGGCGCTACGCTGGGTAGTACTTTTGAAAAATGGGTGTCTGAATCCAGGTATAATAAAGTGACTAACTTTCCTTCGGATGTCTTCCTGACCAATAATTTCGGTGCTGCTACCGGTATTCCCATCATCGGAAATGGTAAAGGCCAGTCTACTTTATCCTCCGTGCTGGGAAGGGTTAACTATAATTATGATCAGCGTTATTTCGTGACTGTGAGCTATCGTGCAGATGGTTCCAGTAAATTTTCAAAGAATAATAAATGGGCTTACTTTCCTTCCGCCGGTTTCTCCTGGAACATCAAAAATGAAAGTTTCCTGAAAACATCCAAATCAGTGGATGAGCTGAAATTGCGCCTGAGTTACGGCAAAACCGGTAACCAGGCGATCGGCTCTTATTCTACACAGAATAAGCTGACTCCTTCTTTGTACCCTATGGATGGTGCGCTTACTTCCGGTTTTGCTGATAACCAACCGGGTAACGACAACCTGAAATGGGAAACAACAGACCAGTACGATGCAGGAATAGACCTCGGATTTATGAATAACAGGCTGGGTTTTACCGTGGATTATTATTTCAAGAGAACAAATGATCTGTTGCAATCCATCATCATTCCGGGTAGTTCCGGTTTCACTTCCAAAAAGGTGAATTCAGGTGCTATCGAAAACAAGGGCCTGGAAATAAGTGTAAGAGGTGTACCGGTGACCAACAAAAATTTCTCCTGGAATGTGTCTGGTAACATCTCCTTCAATCGTAACAAGATCATTGCGCTTACAGATGGTACAACGGAACAATTTGCCGGTGCATTGGATTACAGAGCTTCCAGTGTTCCGTTTATCCAGAAGATCGGTTATCCTATTGGAACGCTGTACGGCAGGGTAGAAGAAGGAATTTACAGGAACGAAGCAGAAGTAAGATCAGTACCTCAGAATGCTGGCCTGACGGATGCCGCTATTAAAGCACTGATAGGTGAGGTCCATTATGCAGATCTGAACGGTGATGGTATAGTAGATGATAACGACAGAAAGATCATCGGTGATGTAAATCCTGATTTCTTCTTCGGGATCAATAATGATTTCAAATACAAAAAATTCGATCTGAATATTTTTATCAATGGTGTAGTGGGTGGAGATGTTATCAACATGAACAACACTTTCCTCAATGATATAGGTACCATGTACAATACCACACAGGAAGTGTGGGATAACCGCTGGACACCGGAGAATTGGGAGCATGCCAAATATCCGAAAGCATGGACTACCTATACCCGTAACTTTTATATCACGAAAAGATTTTTTGAAAGCGGCACCTTCTTACGCCTGCGGAACGTCGTACTGGGTTACACGTATGACTTCCCGAAATTTAAGTCAATAGACAGAGTGCGGCTCTATGTGAGTGCCACCAATTTGTTGACGATCACACAATATAAAGGCTTTGATCCTGACGTGAATGCTTATGGCGACGACCCTGCAAGACGCGGGGTGGATTTTGGATCTTATCCTACTTCTAAAACCTGGAACGTGGGTGTTCAGGTTACCTTTTAAATCAAGTCCGTTCTTCTTAAATCTGTACTCATGAAAAAAAGGATTATTCTATTAATAGCAGGATCACTCGCTGTTTTTACATCCTGTAAGAAAGAGCTGATTGAAAAATCATACGATTTCCTGGTTCCTTCTTCTTTCTATAAAACGGAAGCAGATGCTAATGCAGCTATCATCGGCGTTTATAATACACTGTTGTCAAATGGTTTCTACGGAAACTTCTGGCAATATGAAAATGATTCTGACCATGCCTCCGGACCATCCTGGTTTTTCGGTCATACCGGGCAGGGTAACTTCCTCGGTTTCTGGGGAACAGATACACCCTGGAATGATCGTTATGTGATGATCTCCCGGACAAATTCCGTACTGGAAAATGTTGGAGGTATGAATATCTCGGAAGATGTAAAGCAACGTGTATTAGGTGAAGCCTATTTCTTCCGTGCCTTTGCTTATTTCGATCTCGTAAGATTGTATGGCGGCGTACCACTGCACCTGCATACCGTGGCTTCCGGCGTGGAACCTGCTTCTATGCCCCGCGCTTCCGTAACAGAAGTATACGCGCAGATTATTGCGGACCTGAAACAGGCCGAAACGATGCTTTTCCCATATAAAGATCCCAAATCCGGCGGTCTCGGGCATGTAACAAAAGACGGTGCTTCCCTGTTGTTGGCCAAAGCTTATGCTACCATGGCATCCGGGGCTTTAAACGGGGTTACCATCTATGTATGGACAGAACGTATTGCCGATGGCGATAACCGGTCCTACGCCAATTATCCTTTTGTTAAAAAAGTAGTGGCCGGACTCGAAGGTGTAAACAGCGAAGAATATTTCAAACTGGCCATGGAAAAAAGTGCGGAAGTAATTGCGACCAGCGGCCGCACCTTATTCCCCAGCTTCATGGATAACTTCAAACTGTCTAACAAACACCGTGAAGAGAATATGCTGATGGCTGAATTCTTTGGCGCTTCTCTTACAGAAGGTGCGCTGGTACAGGTGTATAGCGGATTCCAGTTGTATGGTCCTGCTACCGGTGGCGGATGGTGCTGGGCAACAAAAGCGTTTTATAATAACTATCTCAACGAAGGTATCAAACAGGATGAAAGGGCGCTGTATGGTATTAATCACCGGCCGGACATCCTCGGTAAATTCTATTTCCCCCAACAGGACCTGGAATATGCTACGGATGGATATAGCTGGCGTAAAGAAGAAGATAAAGCCTATACCACCAAGTATGATGATGTAGCGCAAAAGGTATTGGGCGCCGGTAATGCACGGTATCCCATCATGCGCCTGGCAGATGCTTACCTGATCAATGCGGAAGCCAATAACGAATTAGGCCACTCAGGGGATGCTTATACTTCGCTGAATGCTATACGCAGACGCGCTAAAACACTGGATGCCCCTGGAGGGATGAACAAGGATGCACTCCGCTCTTTTATACTTGAAGAGAGAGGCAGGGAATTCCTCTTTGAAAGCAACCGGCGTTACGACCTGCTGCGTTGGGGCATTTATCTGGGTGTCATGAATTTTATGAATGTAGACAGGTTCAATATCGTAAAGGCCAGGGACAACCGGTCACAGTTATTACCTATCCCGCTTTCTGAAATCAATTCAAATACCACCATGGAGGTGAATAACCCCGGTTGGTAATGGTACACAATATCATTCCATCATTAATACAGCACAGCATGAAAAGGAATACTATATTTTTGATCGCTATACTGTTACTGGCCACATTTGTTTCCTGTAAAAAGGAAACAAATGAGGTGGCTGGGACACCCAGCATTTCCAGGGTCGCACTTTCCGTGGACCAAAATGCTGATCTCTCCAATGGTGATATCAACCAATGGATCGTTATTATCGGGGCTAATCTGAAAGGCGCCACCACTGTGTTCTTCAGCGACCTGGAAGTGGTGCAGAAAGACATCTATTCCACAGATTCTTCCTTAACAGTAAAGATTCCAAGACAGATACCTGCACAGGTTACCAATAAAATTACCGTGGTAACACCGGGTGGTACGGCCAGTTATGATTTTGTACTGAATACACCTCCCTTCACTTTTATAGGTTTAAAAAATGAATTTACACCAGAAGGAGATACCCTCGTGATCCTCGGTGATTTCTTCGACCTGTATTTTAAAGAAGAAGGAACCGTGGTAACTTTTACCGGTGGTAAAACCGCCAACCTGGCGGGTTTTAGCGCCAGCTACATGAAAGTAGTGGTGCCTGCCGGTGCTGGTGTAGGTCCGCTTACCATTAAAGGTCCTGAACCTTTAAACTCCGAAATCGTCACCAACAGCAGCTGGTATAAAGACAACCGCAACCAGATCATCAATCAGCCGATACTGGTGCCTGCTACCGGCCTGATAACATCCAGCCCGGATTTTCCGAAAAATCCTGCACCGTTTTTTATAAAAAGTGGCCCTTATGCCGCCTGGGGATGGGATGCTTTTTTCTCGACCTATATCGATTATCCAGCTGCAGCGAAAGGTGCTAACAGGTCTGATTACGTACTGAAATTTGAAATGAATACGAAGCAACCTATTACAAAAGGAGATATCATATTCAACATAGGCCCCAGCAATTATTACCGCTGGCCTTATAATTATTTCGGACCAACACTGGATACCAAAGGGGAATGGGTAACCATGGCACTTCCTATGAGCCTGGTGGGACATCCGGATGATGATAACTCTTATATCAGCCTGATATACTCTGATGGTGAGTCAAGGGAAAGCAACTACGCCATGTGCAATTTCAGGGTAGTGCCCAAAAATTAACACTATAATTTTTTTATGAAGAGAAGAATATTTGCCGAAGAATTCACCGCGAAACAGACTGCTGCTCTTTTGCTTGCTATACTGATGGTTGGTGCAGGCTGTAACAGTAAATCAGGATTGCAAGCGGGATTAACACCGGAAGAAGCGTTAAAAACATTTGAACTGGAACCGGGGTTCAAGATAGAATTGGTGGCCAGCGAGCCGCTGGTAGCCGATCCTACGGATATGGAGATTGATGAATACGGCAGGATGTACGTGGTGGAAATGCACGGATACCCGCTGGATCAGAGCGGTACCGGTAAAGTGAAATTACTGACCGATGAAGATGGGGATGGAAAGATGGATAAAAGTACCGTATTCGCAGATGGACTAAATCTGCCCAACAGCTTAATGCGTTGGAAGAAAGGTATTGTCGTAACAGATTCCCCCAACCTTTTATATTTTGAAGATACTGACGGAGATGGCAAGGCAGATGTACGCGATACACTGCTGACCGGCTTCGCATTATCCAATCCGCAACATAATGTAAACAGCCCTGTGTATGGATTGGATAACTGGATCTATTTAGGGCATGAAGGAGCTGTGGCAACGAGGGATTACAAAGAGGAATTCGGAGATCAGGGCCGGGAAATTATGTTCCCGGCTCATCCGGATGCGCCCCGGTTGTCAAAGAATGCAGATGGTCGTACCGTCCGCTTCCGCCCCGATCAGCGCCTGCTGGAAACGACTTCCAGCAACACACAGTTTGGGCATACGTTCGATGCCTGGGGCCGGCGGTTGCTGGTAAGCAATGCCAATCACGTCTTCCAGGAAGTGATAGCGGCTACTTACCTTAACCGTAATCCTGATCAGGCGGTACCAAATGCTACACAGTCCATTTCTGATCATGCGGATGCCTGTGAAGTATTTCCTACCACCAAAAATCCACAGAACCAACTGCTCACAGATGCAGGCGTCATCACTTCTGCCTGTGGTATCACTACTTATCTTGGCGGCGCTTTCCCCGATGCTTATAATAATAACGACATCACTTTTGTAGCGGAACCGGTGAGTAACCTGGTACACGTTGACAGGTTGAAAGATCATGGCGCCAGCTTTATAGCCAGCCGCCTGCAGGCAAGAAAAGAATTTCTTACCTCTACAGATGCCTGGTTCCGTCCTGTAAATATTTATATAGGACCGGATGGCGCGCTATACATAGTAGACTACTACCGCCAGATCATTGAACACCCCGAATGGATGGGCGATGATGTGATCAAATCCGGTGAGCTTTATAATGGTACCGATAAAGGACGTATCTATCGTATTTCAAGAACAGATGCAAAACCAACCGACTGGACGAAAAACCTGAAACTCGGTGATGCTTCCAATGAAGAATTGACCAAAGAACTGGCTAATCCGAATATCTGGTGGAGAATGAATGCACAACGTCTGCTCGTGGATCGTGCAGATAAAGCCGCTGTGCCTGCGCTGGCACAAATGGCGCGGAATACTGCGTCTCCTTTTGGTCGCCTCCATGCCCTGTGGGCACTGGAAGGTATGGGAGCCCTTACACCGGACCTCATCTTACAGTCATTGAAAGACTCCGTTGCAGGTGTACGGGAAAATGCCATCAAACTGGCAGAACTGCATTTATCAGCGGCGCCTGAATTGGCCAAAGCATTGCTACCCTTACAAAATGACAACAATGTAAAAGTGCGTTTCCAATTACTTTGTACCCTCGGATTTATCAATACACCCGAAGCTGCTGCGGTAAGGAATAAATTGTTGTTACAGGATGTGGAAGATAAATGGGTGCAGATCGCGGCTTTGTCTGCTTCTGCTTCTCAAACAGCTTCCCTGTTAAATGTAGTGATGGAAAAATTCAAACCGGATGTTCCTGCCTATGCATCGCTGATTCAGCGCCTTGCTACGATGGTGGGCACCGGCGGCGATCCGAAAATTATCCGTACACTGGTGGAGAAGTCAACAAAAGCAGGGTCCAAAGAACAGGGCATCTGGCAGGCAGCTGTGCTGGAAGGGATTGCACAGGGATTGAAAACATTGACTTCGGTATATGAAGGAGAACAGGCATTGTTGATCAATACCAGTTTTGAACATCCTTCCGGTCAAGTGAGAAAAGCGGCTTTCCGTTTATTAAAGACAATTGGTGTACCGGATGAAAAGCAGGCTGCTACAGCCGTACAAAGAGCGGTTGCGATTATCGGTAACCGTAGTTTACCGGATGATAAACGCGCTGAAGCAGTAGATTTTATTACGTTACGTAATCCTGCACCACATGTTGATCTCTTAAAAGGACTGATCGTTCCACAGGAACAATTATCGATACAACTCGCGGCATTGCGCACACTCGGCGCTATACCCGATCTTTCTGTATGTAATTATTTATTGAAACAATGGGAAGTACTCACCCCTGCTTTACAGGATGCCTCTCTTGGCCTGTTCATGGCCAATACAGAGCGATCTGCTTTATTGCTGGGCGCCATTGAATCCGGCAAAGTATTGCCAACAAGCCTGGGCTGGCCCCGTACACAACAATTGCTGGGTCATCCTGATTCAACGATCCGTAGCCGTGCCAAACCTTTGTTTGTAAAAAGCGATAACGTAGCTCTGAGTAAAGAATATGAGCAGTCGCTGGAACTAAAAGGAGATATAGAAAAAGGAAGAATAGTATTTGCCGATAACTGCGCGCTTTGCCATCAATTGCGCGGTGCCAATGGAATCAGCTATGGGCCGGATCTCGGCACTGTGCACAACTGGTCAGCCAAAGCAATCATGGATAACCTGCTGGCGCCACAATTATCTATCTCTCCCGGCTTTGATCTCTGGACAGTGGAATTGAATGGCGGAGAATCGTTGCAAGGGATCATGTCCTCTGAAACACCTACCACCATTACCTTACGCACTGCACCGGGGGTAGAAAAAAATATCCTCCGTAAGGATATCGTTGTGTTGAGAGCTATGAATATGTCCGCTATGCCGCCAGGTCTTGAAAAGAAAATCAACAAGCAGGAAATGGCAGACCTGCTTACATTCCTTAAAGAAAACTAACGATAATAGAATAAGCGATGATATTGAATAAAAGTATAAGCATTTTCCTGGTAGCAACTACACTGCTACTGGGAAATGATGCTTTCTCCCAGCAACAATTCCGCGCTTCTGTGGTAAAGAAGAACATCACACCTTCCAACTCCCAGCAACTGCTCGGTTACCAGGCGCGGAAATCCACTAGCATACATGATAGCATTTATCACCGTATTGTGGCCATGGATGATGGTATAACTCAATTCTACCTCATTTCTACAGACATCTGTATTCTCTCTCCCTATCAATATGATAAAACCACTGCCCGCCTTAAAAAAGAACTGGGCATTGATCCGCTGAGTGTATGGTGGACCACCACACATACACACTCCGCCCCTGAATTCGGGCCACCTGATGTTACCCAGGTGTTCATGGCCGAAAGATATCTGCATGCATTCGATACGGTGTATACAGATATGACAGAACAACTACTGATAGATGGTGTGAGAGAAGCACAAAAGAACTTAAAACCAGCACGCCTCGGCACAGGCTGGGGATACTCACAGGCAAACATCAACCGCCGTGCACAGAACATGGATGGGAAATCCTCTCTTGGTATGGACCCGGACGGGCCGGTGGACCGCCGCATAGGCATGATCCGTATCGACAATGCCGATGGTTCCCTGCTGGCTACTATTGCTAATTATGCCATGCACGGTACCGTGCTGGGTGGCAACAACATGGCCATCAGCGGAGATGTGCAGGGAATTGTATCCGAATATGTAGAAAAGCAATCGGGCGCGCCCATGTTATATATTAACGGTGCTGCCGGCAACCTGGCGCCACTGTACAGCGGTATCAACACATCCGTACTCACGCAGTTCAATGTTATGCTAGGTGATAAGATCCTGGATGCCAACAAAAAGATCGTCACCTCTCCCGACATTACGCTGAACGTAGGTGCACTCACGGTAGAAACACCAAGGCGCAAGGATATGGGCTGGCCTGTGAATATGGCCAAATACACGCGCACCACCAAAGCTGGTGTGAATATGGTATTACTTCCCATCCGCTTTTTCAAGATCAATGATGATGTGGCTATCTGGAACGCTCCGCTGGAACTGTTCTGCGAAATATCTAATGAAATAAGAGATCGTTCTCCTTTTCCGTTCACCTTCTATTTTGGATATGCCAACGGATGGATGGGATACTTACTCTCGGAGAAAGAATGGGAACGTGGGGGCTATGAGCCAACCGTGTCATCCTTTACGCCGGCTGCTGACAGTGATTTGAAAGAAGCTGTAGTTACTTATCTCAAAGGAGAAATGCTGCAACTCGCTCCCCGTACTAAAGGGAAAAAAAGTAAGCGTTGATGAAAAGCAGACATACCCGCTATTTATTCAAGGGAAGAATTAAGTACAATTAATGATTATAAAAAGAAGATTTTATTTCACGTTACTGTTATGTTTCACCAGTGTATATCCTGCCATTGCGCAGGATATTGCTGTATTCAGTAACTGGACAACCACGGAGTTAGTTAAAGGCGGAAGGATCGATGCCATACGTGCACTGGAAGGGCCGGTAGTACTCTGTGCCACCCGTGGGCAAAACAGGGGGATGTTATTTATCAGTGAAAACTACGGACGTAGCTGGAAATTTCTGGCGAAGCCTACAACATCCGAAATTACCTGCATAGGGGAAACCGGTAACCGGCGCGAGTTTTATATCCTCACCGGCAATGCGGAAGTACTTGGTACAAAGGATGGTGGCCGGTCCTGGAAAAAACTCACTACACTGACTACCAATAAAAACCGCGATGGTGCACAAGCAGCCTATGCAATTTTTTATACGGTGAAAGGTACCCTTCTGGTGACAGACACCGATTCGGACGGCGGACATATCTACCGTTCAGTCGACAAAGGCAACACCTGGACCGACCTCGGAAAAATCGGCGACAATGCATTATACCGTCTGGAAAAAACAGCGGACGGGGTGATCGTAAATGGCTTTGATGGCAACGTATATAAAAGTACAGATGATGGGCTTAACTGGAGAAAAACAGGCTCGCTCAGCACCTCCGCCTTATTCGCAACCACTTCTTTGAGTGGGGCTGCGTTACTGCAGGCGGATCAGGCAGGCAATATTTACAATAGCCGTGATCACGGTAATAGCTGGCATAAGACCGGCATGTTGAACGGTGCGGCGGATGATTTTATTCATGCCGGAGAAGGGGTGGTATACTATTCAACGTACACAGATAAACGATCCGTGTACGTTTCATTAAATTACGGAAAAGACTGGCAGGACATCGGCCCCGTTCCAACAAAAGCCGAAGGCGATTGGTTGGATCATGGGATTAGTATGGATACAAAAGATTCTGTTGTTATACTGGCAGGAACCGGCAAAGGGTTTATGATCCGGAATGTGATCGATAAAAAAACGATGTATGCCAGGGCGGCAAAAGATTCTATTATACCAAGGCGTAATCCCCGGGTGTTGTACACCGGGGCAAAGAACCTGCTGCCGAATGCATCCTTTGAAGCGGGACCAGCAGGCTGGTCTTCCATGGGAAAATATACCGGTTGGGGAGGAGACCTGGTGGGTCTTTACGGCGATGTCGTGAGCGATGAAGCCCACGATGGAAAACATAGTTTGCGGATTGAACTCGGACCCGGAAAAACCCCGGTTACTTTTTACGATGTATGGCCTATAGCTCGTAATGTACAGAATGCCCCGCTGGCAGCCAACATTGGTTGGGTGAATGCCATCCCCGGAAACGAATATACGCTGTCCGCCTGGATGCGTGCTGACCGCGCCGGCGTTCCAGCAAAACTGCTTTTCTCCCGTGGTCTCGAACCAAGCTTGGGCTACCATCCTACGCAGGTGTCAAAGGAAGTGGTGCTGACCGAAAAATGGGCACGTTATAGCTTCACCGTTACTGCCATAGAGCAGGACCTGTACGTGGCCGTTGGACCTAATCTGTTGCGGGATGATGATGAAGCAGTGGTATGGATAGATGCCATACAACTGGAGCAGGGGGCAAAAGCTACTTCGTTTGTTATAAATGAAGCCGTGGAATTGGGTGTCAGCTCCAAGGCGTTCGGCAATATTTTTCATACTCCTTCAGCCGCGAAAGTTTGGTTGGTAGCAGCTAATCGTACAAAACGCCCGGTGACCGTTCCGGTAACGGCGGAGATCAGTGATTATTTTGGAAAGCAGGTATCTGCTGTTACCAAAAATATCCGGATCAGCGGAGGTAGCTCGCAGGAAATGGAGTGGCCGCTTGCTTTAACAGACAATGGATATTACCAGGTGAAATTCTCCTGGCGTTTTAATAACTTGGATCAAGAACGTATCCTCCGCATGGCCGTAATAGACCCTTATAACAGCCCGCATGCTGCTTTTGGCATTAATCACGCCCCCACCACAAAGGAGGCGGGTAAAGCATTGCACCAGGCAGGCGTTACCTGGGCGCGTAACTGGTCTATCAACTGGGGATTACTGGAACCGGTAAAAGGACAACTGTCCTTCGCGCCTGCCGACGAGCAGGTAGACCGGGAACAGGCGGAAGGCTATAATGTACTTGCGCTGATGCCACCATTGCCCGCTCCCGCATGGGGTTCTACTGCGCCCGATTCGGTGAAGAATGTTGGTTGGCAGCGGATGTCTTATATGCCCAAAGAACGTGCGGGCCTTATGGATTTTATCAGTAAAGCAATTGGACATTATAAGTCAAGGATTCGATATTTTGAATTTCTGAATGAACCGGTGTGGACACAATTCTGTCTGCCGAACGAGGCATATAAACTTCCCGGTGCAGCTTATGTTCCCGAAGATTATATTGGGTTATTGGAAGAAGCTTACCTCGTGATGAAAAAGGCAGATCCCACCTGCCAGGTTATCGGAGGATTCAGTGCAGAACCCTGGCGCTATATGAAAACATTTTTTGATGCCGGTGGTATGAAGAGTATAGATATCCTCAACATTCATAACTATGGTATGCTGAGAACACCGGAATCGTTTATCCATGAAATGGATACGCTGCTGGCGCAAATGGAGCGGCAGGGTCCCCGTAAGCCGATATGGATTACGGAGTATTCCTATTATGCAGCAGACAACCTGCCCTGGAGCCCCTGGGTAGCACCGCCACATCACTCCTCCGCTAATCTTTTGCTTTCCAATGAAAAGCAATGTGCCGACTGGTCCATTCGTTATAACGCCATCATGCTGGCCCGTGGCGTAGAGAAAATATTCTATCACCAGGGAGGGGAAGGATTTGTAAACGATGCATCACCGCACCTGGAATTCGCATTGCTGGGAGAAGGCGGGGAACCTCGCAAACTGTATCCCGCACAGGCGGTAATGGCAAAGATGATAGGCCCTGATTTTAAGTATGCCGCCGCCATTGAAAAAGATAGTGTACAAGGATATTCTTTTCAGTGTGGTAATAAGGCCGTACTGATTGCCTGGGTTACAGAAAAAGAAACCCGTCAACTGAGCCTTGACATACCGGAAGGCGTGAAGGCTTACAACATCATGGGAGCGCCGATCAGGACCGGTAATAAAATCGCGCTGGACATCTCTCCCGTATATCTTGTATCTGATTCGCTATCTGCAACTGCATTGGCGCAATCCTGTAATATAAAAAGTAACTGATGGAAAGATTAACGATAATCGGCTGTGGTACCATGGGGCATTCTATTGCCTTGAATGCCGCCTGGGCGGGGATTTCCGTGCAACTGCATGGTATCAGTCAAAGTGATCTCAGACTCGCCGACGCCGGCATCCAGTCAAAGCTGGATGTGCTGATAAAAAATGAACTGTTACAGGAAACAGATCGCGCGGTGATCATGAACCGGATCCAGGTGACTACTTCGGTGAAGGATGCGGTGAGCACAGCCACCTTTGTGATTGAAGCGATCCCTGAAAATATGGAACTGAAACAGGAGCTTTTCAAACACCTCGATACCCTTTGCGATGATACTGTGATCCTGGCCAGTAATACCTCCGGGCTTAGTCCGGCTGCCATTGCCAGCGTAATGCAATATCCGCAACGGTTTGTGGTGACGCATTTCTGGAACCCTGCACACCTCACCCCCCTGGTAGAAGTACTCCGTCATGAAAAAACAACGGATGCTGTGATGGAACGTGTACTGACCCTGTTAGACCAGATGCATAAAAAAACGATTGAAGTAAAAAAAGAAATCCCCGGGTTTGTAGGCAATCGCCTGCAAGCTGCTTTGCTCAGGGAAGCGCAATTCCTGCTGGAAGAAGGCGTAGCCTCTAAAGAAGATATTGATGCTGCTGTTGTTTATGGTATTGGCCGCCGGCTGCCGGTTACCGGTCCGCTTGCTTCTGCCGATATGGGCGGACTGGATATTTTTGCAGCTATTTCAGATTACCTGTTCCAGGATCTCAGTAATGCTACCGGCGCATTCCCTACTTTAAAAAAATTAGTGGCAGCGCAAAAATTCGGTATTAAATCCGGTGAAGGCTATTACCAATGGAATACTGCTTTTGCGGAGATGATGAATACCAAAAGAGAGACTGAATTAATCCGCTTTATGAAAGCAGATCTTAAATAATTATTTATGGACATCATCATTATATTACTGGCGTTATTATTCCTGATGTTTGTTGCCTACAGGGGTTTCAGCGTGATCTTGTTTGCACCGGTAGCCGCGTTGTTTGCCGTATTAATGACCAGTCCTGACCATGTGCCTGTTTTTTTCTCTGGCATCTTCATGGAAAAAGTAGCGGGGTTTATCAAACTGTATTTTCCCGTTTTTTTATTGGGCGCCATCTTTGGTAAAGTGATTGAAATGTCAGGCTTCGCAACATCTATTACGCGGGCTATTATCAATGTGATCGGGGAAAACAAATCAATGCTCGCTATTGTATTTGTGGGGGCGGTACTGACGTATGGCGGCGTGTCGCTTTTCGTAGTGGCGTTTGCGTTATATCCGTTTGCAGCAGAATTATTCAAAGCAGCAGACATTCCCAAGCGGCTGATCCCGGGCACGATTGCACTGGGTGCATTTACTTTCACCATGGATGCTTTACCGGGGTCGCCACAGATCCAGAATATCATTCCCACCACCTTCTTTAAAACTGATACCTGGGCAGCGCCCTGGCTGGGGCTGATCGGGAGTATTTTTATAGGCATCATCGGGATGTCTTATCTCGAATGGCGGAGAAGAAAAGCCCGGAAAAAAGGAGAGGGGTACGGTGATACATCAGGTTCCGGAACAACGGAAGTAAACCATGAAAAGTTGCCGCCTGCATTACTCGCCATCTTGCCTTTATTACTGGTAGGTATCTGCAATAAGATATTTACCGTACTGATTACCCGGCATTATGGATTGAGCTTTGATTTTACCAGCATCGGCATCAGTAATGTGGCGCCTGTTGAAATACCAAAACTGGCGGCCATTTGGGCCGTAGAAGCGGCACTGCTGGCAGGGATAACATTGGTTTTGCTGACTTCTTTCAAACGGATAAAAACAAATTTTAAATCCGGTATTAATATTTCCATTAGCGGCGCGTTGCTGGCCACTTTAAACACGGCATCGGAATATGGTTTCGGCGGCGTTATCGCCGCTTTGCCAGGGTTCCGGCATATCAATACGGGGCTGGCATCTGCCATCAAAGATCCGCTGGTAAATGAAGCGGTAACCACTACTGCGCTGGCTGGTATTACCGGCTCCGCTTCCGGTGGTATGAGCATTGCATTGGCCACCATGAGCGAAACCTACCTGGCGCAGGCCGCGAAAGCAGGCATCAGCCCGGAAGTATTACACCGGGTGGCTGCGATGGCCAGCGGTGGTATGGACACCCTGCCACATAATGGCGCAGTCATCACATTGCTGGCGGTAACAGGATTGACGCATAAACAATCTTATATCGATATTTTTGTGATGACCCTTATCAAAACGATGGCCGTATTCCTGGTTATCGCGCTCTATTATCTTACCGGAATTGTATAAATATGAAAAAGCGAACAGTACTTATAACTGGCAGTACCAGCGGGATCGGGCTGGGTATCGCCAACGGGTTTGCCCGGAAAGGCTATAATATTATTTTCAACGGTCTTGAAAAGAATGGCGCGGCCATCGCAGCAGAGGTGGCAACATTCCACCAGGTGGAGCATCTTTACTCACCTGCCAATATGCTTGATCCGGCATCCCTGAGATCACTGGTACAGGAAGCAGCGGCGCAATTCGGAACGGTTGACGTGTTAATCAATAATGCCGGTATTCAACATGTATCTCCCATAGAAGATTTTCCGGAAGATAAATGGAATGATATTATTGCTATCAACCTCACATCCGCCTTTCACCTGATCAAGGCAGCATGGCCGCTTATGAAGGCGCAGCAATTCGGGCGGATCATCAATATTGCTTCGGCACACGGACTATTCGCCTCCGAATTTAAAAGTGCATACGTGGCAGCCAAACACGGATTGATCGGTCTTACCAAAACCATCGCCCTGGAAGGTGCGCCGCATAACATTACCTGCAACGCTATTTGCCCGGGTTATGTAAAAACACCACTGGTAGAAAAACAGGTAGCAGACCAGGCAAAAGCACACCACCTCCCTGAAAACGAAGTAGCGGCAAATATTTTCCTGGCCAAACAGGCCGTTAAATCCTTTGTGCCGGTAGAAGTGATCGCAGACACGGCCCTGCTCTTTGCATCGGAAGGAGCCACCACCATCACCGGCGTTGCATTACCTGTGGACGGTGGCTGGTCTGCACAATGATTCAGTATAGCTAAATAAAAAGTATGATCAATAAAGTTGTTGCAAATGTAACCGAAGCCATCAAAGATATCAGCGACGGTATGACGCTCCTGATCGGGGGATTCGGGTTATGTGGCATTCCGGAAAACTGCATTGCTGCACTCGTGAAGAAAAGGGTCAGTGGTCTTACCTGTATTTCCAACAATGCCGGTGTAGATGGTTTTGGGATCGGAATGCTGTTGGAAAACCGCCAGGTAAAAAAAATGATCGCTTCTTACGTGGGTGAAAATGCGGAATTTGAACGCCAGCTGTTGAGCGGAGAATTAGAAGTAGAGCTCATCCCGCAGGGTACTTTGGCTACCCGTTGTATGGCCGCCGGTTACGGCATGCCGGCTATTTTTACCCCCGCAGGTGTAGGCACTGAAGTGGCGGACGGTAAAGAAATCAGGAACTTTTCAGGAAAAGATTACCTCATGGAATATGCTTTCGATGCAGATTTTGCCATCGTAAAAGCATGGAAAGGTGATACAACCGGTAACCTTATATTCAGGTCTACCGCCCGGAACTTCAACCCACTGATGGCCATGGCAGGTAAGATCACCATTGCGGAAGTAGAACATCTCGTACCGGTGGGTACACTTGATCCGGATCAGATTCATACGCCCGGCATTTATGTACACCGGATTTTCCAGGGAGATAAATATGAAAAACGTATTGAACAGCGAACTACAAGATGATAGATAAAACAGGTATTGCGAAACGGATCGCAAAAGAAATAAAGGACAACTCTTATGTAAATCTCGGTATCGGGATACCCACGCTGGTGGCGAATTACATTCCTAAAGGGATGAACGTGGTACTACAGTCAGAGAACGGCCTGCTAGGCATGGGACCTTTCCCTTTCGCCGGAGAAGAAGACCCCGACCTGATTAATGCAGGCAAACAAACCGTTACCACTTTACCGGGATCTGTGATATTTGATTCTGCCATGAGTTTCGGAATGATCCGCTCACAGAAAGTAGACCTCACCATTTTAGGCGCCATGGAAGTCGCTGAAAACGGCGATATCGCCAACTGGAAAATTCCGGGGAAAATGGTCAAAGGCATGGGTGGTGCAATGGACCTGGTGGCATCAGCAAAAAATATCATTGTTGCGATGCAGCATGTCAACAAAGCTGGGGAGAGTAAACTCTTACACCGCTGTACCCTTCCTTTAACCGGTGTAAGATGTGTAAAAAAGATCGTCACGGAATTAGCGGTGCTCGATATTTTACCGGAAGGTGGTTTCCGGTTATTGGAGCGTGCGCCCGGTGTTACCGTAGAAATGATCAGAGCCGCTACAGCGGGCAGGCTGATCGTGGAAGGGGATATTCCTGAAATGCAGTTAGATTGATTTTTATGAAAGATGTATATATTATGTCGGCAGTACGTACGCCGATCGGAAGTTTTGGCGGAAGCCTCGCTTCATTTACTGCACCCGCGCTGGGAGGCATTGTTATTAAAGCGGCGGTAGTACGGATAAATATAGACCCCGCACTCGTACAGGAAGTTTTTATGGGCCATGTATTGTCTGCCAATACAGGGCAGGCGCCGGCTACACAGGCTGCAAAACTGGCTGGTCTGCCTGACTTGCCTGCTACAGCTGTCAATAAAGTTTGTGCTTCCGGAATGAAAGCGATCATGCTGGGCGCACAGAGTATCGCATTGGGTCAGCAGGAAACTGTTGTGGCGGGTGGCATGGAAAGCATGAGCAATGTTCCCTATTACCTCGATAAAGCCCGGAATGGCTACCGGTTAGGCCATGATAAGATCGTTGATGGTTTGATCAAAGACGGCCTGTGGGATGTTTACCACGATTATCATATGGGCGTAGCGGCAGAACTGTGTGCGGAAACCTTCAACATAAGCCGTGAAGCGCAGGATGCATATGCTATTTCCTCCTATCGGCGCGCACAGGAAGCACAGATAGCCGGGAAGTTTGATGCAGAAATAGTGGAGGTAGGGGTGAAGGAAGATGAAGAGATTAAAAATGTAAAATTCGAAAAGATCCCTCACCTGCGGGCTGTATTTAAAGCAGGAGGTACTGTTACCGCCGCCAACGCCTCTTCCCTGAGCGATGGGGCCGCCGCCTTGGTATTGATGAGCAAAGAACAGGCGGACAGATCTGGCCTGAAACCCATGGCCCGCATACTATCCTATGCCGATGCACAACAGGCCCCTGAATGGTTTACAACCGCCCCCGCGAAAGCCATTGCCCTCGCACTTAAAAATGCTGCGCTTACTGCCAGCCAGGTAGACTACTACGAGATCAATGAAGCCTTTGCTGTGGTAGCACTGGCCAACAATAAATTGTCGGACCTGGATGCTGATAAAGTAAACGTGAATGGAGGAGCTGTCGCTTTAGGACATCCGCTGGGCGCCTCCGGTGCCCGGATCATCACTACTTTACTGCATGTGCTGCAACAACGGCGTGGCAGAATAGGCGTGGCCGCTATCTGCAATGGTGGTGGTGGCGCAAGTGCTATCGTGGTGGAATACTGTTATCCTTAACTGCTTTTTATCAGGTATTGCGCTAATGCCTTGATCGCGTTTTTGGCGCTTCCTGCATTTGTTCATAACATACTTCAATTCTCTCCCCAGCTATCATCTGCCCGGATGATCTTATTGTTAATATATTTACCCCTGTAAGCACGCAAATGCTGAAGGGAATTGAGTTTCACGTCAATGATCTTTATTCCTTTTGTTTTAAAATGTGTGTCTGTACTATAATTTAGCACCCGTACTACGTTGCTACAATTTTTTGTTATAGTTTGTGATGGATATTTAAACTCATTAATTCATTGTCGACCAGGCATACTTACGAGGAAAAGGAGCTACTACAACGGGTATCAGAAGGTGATGAATCGGCCTTCACGGCCCTTTTTAGTCAATATTCAACCTCGCTGGGGGCATTAGCCAATAAAGTACTCCAGGATGAAGCTGCAAAACAGGATGTATTACAGGAAGTATTTATCAAGTTATGGTTGCACCGCGATCAGCTACCAGAGGTCCATTTCTTACGGGCATGGTTAAAAAAGATAACGCTCAACGAATCGCTGATATACATCCGGAAAAATGCGGCTTATGACAAACGTCTGTCTGCCTTAACATTCCATGAATATATAGAAAATGGGGCCCTGCAATCCCTCGGGGTCAAAGAACTGCAGCAGCGTGTTGGTGAATTTATTAAGCGCATGCCCGAACAACGGAGAACTATCTTTGAACTGAATCGGATAGAAGGTCTTTCCACCATGGAAATAGCAGCAAAAATGAATTTGTCTTACGGGCATGTCAGAAATTCATTGAGTATCGCCGTTAAAAGCATCCGGGAGCACCTGGAATTAGTTGTTTATTTGACCGTTTTATTCCTGGCATTGCGGTTTTAAGCCGGTTTCCCACTTTTTTTAAAAAAATATGGCTACCGGGCATGACAATGCTGCTATCAGTTGCATCTTTATAAAGGAACATGGATCAACCAAAAACATATCACTTAGTCCGGAAATTTATAGCAGGTCAGTTGAGCCCTCTGGAGCAACAGGAATTTTATTCCTTGTTGCAGGATGAGGAGTACTCCGCTGAGATGATAGCCGCATTGGAAACCCTGACCGGAGATGTATATACGGCGGATGTTATGGACGAAACCTTGCTGCCCTTATTGCAGCGGGCTACCCAAACAGACAAGCCGCATCCGTTGCAGGTAGTATCACCTGTACGCATACATCGTTTGCATTTTCTGCGTGGATGGGGCTGGGCGGCTGCATCTATTATGGTATTGTTTTCAGCCGGAATTTATTTCTGGTGGCAACATAGCAGGGATCATATACCGGTAAAGGACACCAGTTACCTGGCAATAGATATTGCCCCGGGTACCAACAAAGCCATTCTTAACCTGGCGGACGGTTCTTCTGTTACACTTGATAGTGCAGGTAACCAGACGATCACACAGGGCGCCACCACCATCAAGCAATCAGGTGGCCAGTTAGTGTATGATGTACATGATGGCAACACGGCCGTTAGTTATAATAACCTGGTTACACCGCGTGGCGGCAATTTCAGGGTGCAGTTGCCGGATGGGTCCATGGTATGGCTGAATGCAGCTTCTTCTTTACGCTACCCCACTGCCTTTAAAGGAAAGGAACGTAGGGTGGAGCTTACAGGCGAAGCCTACTTTGAAGTGGTGAAGAATGCGGAAATGCCTTTCCGGGTAACTGTGAAGGACCGGATGGAAATTGAAGTGCTGGGAACCAGCTTTAATATAAATGCCTATACGGAGGAAAATAGCCTGAACGCAACATTACTGGAAGGTGGTGTGCGGGTGCTTCCTCTTCATACAAACGAAATGGCGGTAATCCTGGACCCAGGCCAGCAAGCACAGATCAGACCATCCGAAAAAATGAAAGTAGTCAGCAATGTTGACGTTGAAAAGATCATGGCCTGGAAGAACGGACTGTTCAATTTTGAAAATGCCAGCCTGCAGGAAGTGATGCAGCAGTTGGAAAGGTGGTACAACATTGAGGTGGTATATGAAAAAGGTATTCCGGAGATGAATTTTGGTGGAGAGGTCAGCAAAAATGTAAGTTTGGCCGGACTGCTTAACGGATTGGGAAAAGCAGGCGTCCATTTCCGGATAGAAGAGGGCCGGCGGTTGATCGTAATGCCCTGACCGGCTAAATGTGTTTTGTTCATCATTAAAAATCCTTAACCATGAGAACGAAGAATCTGTAGTTTTTTATTGATCAGCTGAAAAAAAAAGCCGGAAATGGTGAAGCACTTCCGGCAAGACATTCGGTTGAAGAAAATCTCGTCTTTCACAACAATCGTTATCAACCAAACAAGTGCAATTTATGCAAAAAACTGTTCATGGGCACCGGGCTGCCTGGTGGAGGTCCCGGTATCTTACCAAAACACTGTTAGTGATGAAACTAGCTCTTATTTTATTATTCGCTGCTCTACTGAATGCGCACGCCAGTGCCGTTTCCCAAACTATTACCTTTTCCGGTAAAAATGTGGAGCTAAAAAAGATTTTCTCGGCCATAAAAAAACAAACCGGCCACGTTGTTTTTTACAATACCTCAGACCTGGATGGTACGGTTCCCGTATCGGTCTCCGCGTATAATATGTACTTGGGCGATTTCCTGGAAATCGTTCTCAAAAACCAGTCTTTAAGCTATACCATTGAAGACAAGACTATAATGCTTTATGTTAAAACGGATAGCCGGTCTGCGCCAAAGAAAATTATTTCGGACCAGCATATTGCGGATACTTCCATTACTGGTAAGATCCTTTCTGCCGATGGCTTGCCGCTGGGCAGGGCATCAGTGACGGTAAAGGGTAATAACTCCAGAACGGTTACGGATGAGGAAGGGAATTTTAAAATAAGGGCCGCCGTCGGCGAAACAATTGTTGTCAGTTATGTTGGTTTCCAATCCAGAGAGATTGTAATTAGAAGTAACGGCCCGCTTAATGTGGAGCTTACACCGCGGGAAAAGGAACTGAGTGGAATTGTAGTGACTGCCCTGGGAATCGGAAGGCAGAAAAGATCGCTTGGATATTCGGTAGGCGAAGTAAAAAGTGAGCAAATGTCTAAGGTGCCGCAGGAAAATGTCGTGAATGCGCTCACGGGCAAAGTAGCCGGTCTTAAGATCAGCAATCCAGGTATGGATATAAACAGCGATCCCCAGGTCGTTATTCGTGGAATAAAATCGCTTTCAGGAAATGATGCGCCGCTTATTGTCGTAGATGGTTTGCCCACCGGCAACGATGCAGGTGTATTGTCCAACCTGAGCGCCGATAACATTGAGAGCGTTTCTGTTTTGAAAGGCCCCAGCGCGGCGGCACTGTATGGATCCCGTGCCGGAAGCGGCGTATTGCTGGTTACCACTAAAAATGGATCGGGTATAAAAAGAGGAATAGGCGTTACCGTAAATTCTTCCTACGCTACAAGCGTACCCTATCACTTCGTGCGGCAGCAGAATCAGTTCGCCAATGGTAGCAATGGTGCATTTGATGCAGCACAAACAGGATGGTGGGGGCCCGCCATGGGCACGCCTGCGATCCAATGGAATTCCAACGGGCAGGCAGTTCCCTTAAAGGCTTATCCTGACAACGTAAAGAATTTTACGCAAACGGGTAACAGCTTTATTAATGATGTGAGCGTTCGCGGTTCTAATGAAAAAGGCAATTTTAGTTTGTCTATGACCGACACCAGGGCAACTGGCACCTACCCGGGCGTGGAACTGAAAAAGGATGCCATCGCTTTTTCCGGATCGTACAACATCACCAAGAAAGTAAAAGTAAGTACCAATATTAATTATTCATATTCAGGATCAGACAACTTCAGATCACAGAGCTGGGATAATTATCCGTTTGAAGATATTTATTTTATGCCTAATTATATTAACGTTAACGACGTTAAGGATTATTGGAAAGTGGATGACATACAACAGAATGTATGGGATGATCATTTCAATAACCCATGGTTTACGGCTTATGTGGACGTCAATAAATTCCAGAAAGTAAATCCTTACGGGAATATCAAATTTGACTGGACCATTACATCGCAATTAAGCCTTATGGCGCGCATAGGTACGTTTAGTCAAACCTACATAACTCAATCCCAGCACGGCTGGTCAGAAGTGCGAAACCGCCAGGGAAGTTATAATTATGCTTCAAGCAATAACCAGGAAACAAATGCGGATTTTCTGCTGACCTATAAAAAAGGGTTCGGTAATTTTTCCCTGAATTTATCCGGCGGTGGTAACTTATTGTACCAGCATGGTTCCAGTTCTTCCATAGGAGGCCAGAACCTTGTGTTGCCGGGATTATATACGTCAAGTAATGTGGACAAGGGCTTCGTAAATTATGGTAGCTCTTTCTATAAAAAAAGGATAAACAGCTTGTATGGCGTGGCCTCACTGGACTATAAAAAAGTGGTTTACCTCGATCTGACCAGCAGAAATGATTGGTCCAGCACACTGCCGGAAAATAACAGGTCCTATTTTTATCCGTCATCCTCGCTGAGCCTCATTATCTCTGATATGCTTCGTTTGCCTTCATTCGTATCGTTGTTGAAACTCCGTGGCGGTTGGGCACAGGTGGGAAAGGATACGAATCCTTATCAACTGTCTCAAACACTTGTCAAATCCACCTGGGGAGCAAACACTATTTATTCCCTGCAAACGACTATGGCAAACAACAATTTAAAGCCTGAAAGTATTGTCTCTTCAGAAGCGGGAGTTGACTTGTCTCTGTTTAATGACAGGTTAGGGTTTAATATTACTTACTACAAGGTTGACGACAAAGACCAGATCATGAATGTAAGCACACCTTCTACGACGGGGTATACTTTTGCAAATGTCAACGCGGGTGTGGTGAGCAATAGTGGCGTAGAGATCGGGCTTCACGGCGTGCCTGTGAAAACCAAGTCGCTTACCTGGGATGTTAATCTCGTTTACACCAGGGACCGCAGCAAGCTAAAGACCCTTCCTGAAGGAATATCAGTGTTTCAGTTCTGGGCCGCTCAGAATGCATACAACCAGACCCAGGTGGGCGATAATATAGGAGATGTTTGGGGAAATGATGTGGTTCGCGTAGCAGATGGGCCTTACAAGGGTTGGCCAGTGCTGGACGGAAACGGGTATGTTCAGCGCGAGCCAGTGCTGAAGAAAATAGGAAATGTCATCAATGATTTCACATTAGGGTTTCAGACAAACGTTTCATATAAAAGGTTTACCGTTTCTGCCAGCTTAGACTGGAGGCAAGGAGGTAAATATTATTCTGAAAGTATGCTGCGCATGACCAGGGATGGACGTCAGGAAAGTTGGTACAAAGGCGATGGTTCAAGCACATTTACCGGAATCCTCAGCAATAATTCTTTCAGTGGCAACAAAGACCAGTTGGCCCAGGAAATTAAAAACAACCCGTCGAAATACAATGCAACCAATGGCCTTACGTGGGTAGGTGGAAGAACAGAGAACCTGGGTGGATTTCCCCTGGCCAGTACAGGACTTTCCAACGGTGCGTTTTTCCCAGGTGTCCGCTCGGATGGTAACGGTGGATACGTCGAGAATTTCGGTGGTGCAGATACCAAATATTTTGCTGCCGATAATATAGCCGGTGGCTCCGGATATTGGGATCAGGGTGTTCAAACCTGGATGTACGATGCTTCCTTTATAAAGCTGAGAGAACTGGCCGTTGCCTATAGTTTTTCCCCTGCAATAGCAAGCAGCATAAAGGCGCAGGCGTTATCGCTTTCTGTTTTCATGAGAAACCTGATCGTGTGGACCAAAGCCAAAAATAATATTGACCCTGAGTCTGCAGGATATTTCAAAACGGATCCTGGAGCTCCTTATGAACTTGGGTATGATCGTGCAAACATGGCTCCATGGACAGCGGTAATGGGTCTTAAACTAAATGTTCAATTCTAGAACTATCGACAATGAAATCATTACATCTATTTTATAAAGGGATTCTTTTTTTATTCGTCCTTTCGGGTTGCGGAAAAACGCTGACAGATACCAATATAAGTCCTAACACATTATTGGCTGAGCAGGTAAATCCCGCATTTATCATGACCCAGGTTATTTCGGGTTCTACCATGACGATGGGGCTGACAGAGTTTGCAGGAAATACCACCCAGAGTGTGCTTTCGGCGGCGATGCAATATGTCCAGCAGGATTTTTCAGGGATTGCCATCACGAACACATTCGGCTGGAAGTCGGGTGACTGGGCATACAGGCAATTTTATTTGGCCCTGTCCAATGCGGCCTATCTGGAAACGCGTGCGACAGGAGCAGCGGATTCTGCTTTTTTCCGGGGAGTTGCGCTTGTCATGAAATCTTACTGGTTCGGATATTATACTTCGAGCTGGGGAGATATTCCCTTCAGCGAAGCGATGAAAGGAACTGAAGGTGTGTTGAAACCCGTTTATGACAATCAGAAGGATGTATTCAAGGGTATATTGAATGATTTGGAAACGGCTAACGCTACTTTTAAGAAGGCCACTTCCGTAACTACTTTCACCCAATCGGCTGATATTTTGTTTAAAGGAGATGTGCAGAAATGGAGGGCCTTTGCCAATTCTCTGCATATCAGGTTCCTGATGCGGTTATCCGAAAAAACAAACGATATGCAGGCAATAGGGGTCGATGTAAAGTCGGAGTTTAACAAGATCGTTGCAGACCCGGTTAATTATCCTCTTATCGTAAACAGCAGCGACAACGCAGCTGTTTATTTTCCGGGCACTTCTGCTTTGGATAGCTGGCCATTGGGTTCTTTTAACCAACCCGATCCATCTGTGTATTACAGGTTGAAACCCGGCGAGCCGATCGTTAACTTCTTAAAGAATAACCATGATCCAAGACTGACTGTGTGGTTCAAACCAGTGGATGTGCCAACCATCATCAGGGATGCAGGTGCCGATGAAGTGATCATGAAAGATACCGATGGGAAAGTAAAACGTTTCCTGAAGACTTACCAGGAAGGAGTGGACACTTCCCTGTATGTGGGCCTTAAAGTTGCCCTGCCCAACCCGGACACCTACAATAAAAAAACACCTGCTGCCGTGAATACGGTTAAAACATTGGATCCTTCTATTTATACAGCGGGTGCAGCCAATCCGTTTGTTTCCTACCTGGCAAGCATGTTTAGAGATAATACAAATACCAACCTGCCTGTTGTATTCATTTCTGCGAGTGAGGTCAATTTCACCCTGGCTGAAGCGGCGGTAAGAGGATGGATATCCGGTTCGGCAGTTAATTATTACACACAAGGTATCAGCGCATCCTTTAGCCAATATAAAATTTCCGATGGTGATAACAAAGTGTATAACCCCGGAACTCATCAGATCGAAGCGTTCGATAAGAACGGTTTTCTGGCCAAGGCAGCCGCTGCTTTTAATAATGCACCGGATAAAATACTGCCCATCATGGAGCAGGTGTGGGTAGCAGATTTCACTTCAGTAGAAGCATGGTTTAACTGGAGAAGAACAGGTTATCCCAACCTGGGCAAAAATATAGTTAGCGGTCCGCAGGGAGAGAAAATACCCGTGAGGTTTTTTTATGGCGCCAATGAGAAGAATTTCAACGGCGATAATGTGAATGCTGCCATACAAAACCTGCAACCGGCCGTAGATGATCAATGGTCGAAGATGTGGTTGATTCAAGGTACAGGGAAACCCTGGTAAAAATTTAATTGAAGAGAACATAAAAAGCAGGTTTTATTTTTTATTCAGTGGGTCAACCTCGGTACACCCAAGCCCGATTTTCATGTAACCACTTCATTTGAGAGGTTTTACCTGGAATATATGCCGGGAAAGTAAGATTGTTGAAATGCTGTCCTGCAAACGAAGAAAGCTGCCGATAAGGCAGCTTTCTTCGTTTGCAGGCACTTGGTAGTTATGAAAGGATGATTATCCGTAAGTTGATGTATTGGATGTTGTTCAAGTATCAATTTACAAAGACGGCTCTTCCTGTTTTAAGATATAGCTTGTACTTCTGCCGCCAGCAGGTTCTTTCATGAGAATATCTTTTGCAATTAAATCCTGTATATCGCGTGTAGCTGTATCCTGAGAACATTTGGCAATCTTTGCCCATTTAGAAGATGTGAGTTTTCCATCAAAACCATCCATCAATTTATTCAACATTAATTTTTGCCTGTCATTAAAAGTTGCTGCTAACGGATTTTCCCAGAAACGTGCTTTTTTCATGACACCAGCAAGTGTTTCATCTGTAGTAGCTAAAGCTCTGGCCAGGCATTGCAAAAACCATTCAAGCCATTTCGTTACATCTAAAGAACCTTTTTGGGTCTTCTCTAGTATATCGTAATAAGCATTACGCTCCGCCTTGATTTGTGTGGACATGCTGTAAAAACGCTGGGCACTGTTATCTGCTCTGGCAAGTTGCATATCTGCAACTGCACGGGCAATACGACCGTTACCATCGTCAAAGGGGTGGATTGTTACAAACCATAAATGAGCGATTGCTGCTTTTAAGACTGCATCTATATTTTTTTTAGCGTTAAACCAATTTAAAAACCGGATCATTTCTTTATCCAGTAATGCTGAATCAGGAGCCTGGTAATGCACTTTCTCTTTTCCCATGAAACCAGAAACAACCTGCATGGGATCATCTTTGGTATTGTCTCGCCAGCCACCTACAACGATTTTATACATCCAGCTTCTTCCCGTCGGAAATAAAGCAGCATGCCAGCCGAATAAACGGTCATCTGTAAGCGGTAACTGATATTGTTGGGTTGCATCCAGCATCATTTCAACAACGCCATCCACATGACGGTCAGAAGGAACAAGCCCGGCAACGTCCATTCCCAGACGGCGGGCGATGGATGAGCGGACTTGATCAGGGTTGAGAATTTCGCCTTCGATCTCACTGGATTTAAGAACATCAAGTGTAAGGGTTTGAAGACTAGCCTCGGCTCTCAAACTAAAACCAAGACCTTCCATGCGGCCAAGCAGCCGCCCTTGACGGTAACGTATATCAGCCAGGAGAGAACTTATAATTTGCTCATCCCATTGAAAATCAGGCCACTGGGGCTGCTGGTATATATATATTCGGTTCATTCTCCGCATTCTTTGCGTCGAATATACTACTTATTCTCCGCAAAAGTCAGGTAATACCCGCAAATTATGCGGAGAATAAGTCTTCTAATCTCCGCATAGGGCCATGAAATTTCATTCGGGTAAAATTATTTTCATCCTACCAGGCTATAACCTTCAATTTGTACTATTTCATCCTTCTCATATTTTCTTAATTTTAAAACATGGCTTCCTGACTTTAGAAAAGCTCTGATGGCCTCGTGAGGATAAGAATGATATTCAACGATATTTCCCAAAGTGCCACTATATTGTTGTCTCAGTTTGTTTGATGCTGAACGATATTCTTTATTTGTAATTTTTTTCCGGTTTAAGGAATAAGCAACATGAATGCCATCGCTTCTGTTCTCAATGGGATATTCGCTGGTTATCTTTATATAAGCCACATAATCAGGATACTGTTTCGAAGAATTAATTATCTCTATTCTTTCTATAAGCTCTTTTAAATGTTTTCTCAAAGTATCCACCTTAAATTCCTGAGTAAATCTTTTATTAGATAATAATTTACCTTTAAACGATTGTTGCCAGAGTTGTATGTTTCCTACTTTTTCAATAAAGCCCTGGGTTTCTAAATAAGTTAGTGTTTCAATGGTTTTTTTACCATCCAGCTTTAAGATCTGTGAGGCCATATTTTTTGAAATGAATTTGTTTTCAGCCTTTCTTAGCAACACACGTATTTCTTTTTGACTAATCATTATATTTGAATCATGGGCGTTAAAGAGATGATTTTCGGAATTCTCCTGAATTTTCTTTCCAGTTACATTTACGAAAGATTATCACAATTTCGAAAAAAAGTGCTCTTTTTGAAATAAAAGAATCAGATGCTCATACCTCTTCTCTCCGCTTAGTAATACACTGATATTCATTACTTTATTCTTTGGGTATAATTACATTCTACTTATATTGACGTTATAATTACAACGGACTCTAAGATGTTTTTCTACAAAAAAATTGATTATTAACTATTTACAACATGGATTCGTTAAAGTTAGCAGATTTTTTATTTGATAGAATACACGAAACAATTGATTATAAAGAATATATAGCAGAAGTTAATATTGGTTATGAATATTCTGAGACTTATGGGAATAAATATATACGAATTTCCTATAGTATTTTGTGCAATGAAATTTTTGATGGATTGACTTACAACAAACAACAAACCCTTTTTCAAAAGCCACCGAATTATACGTTCTCATTATCAACAAATAGAGGCAGAGAAAGGTACGATGAAAAGAAAAGATTACTACGTATCATAGAGTTCAGGCATCTTTACGAAAGTCTTGCATCATATGCAGTAATACAATTTGAAAGATATTTAAATCCTGAAACTTCGATTAAAATTAAGGGGATAGATTTGTGGCCGGAGGCAAATTATGCAGAAAAATATCTTCTTACAGATTTAGGGGGCAAATATAAAAGTGTTATGCATTCCGATTTTGAATTGGATGTAGCACAATTTCTCAATCTACATCAACTGGCTGACAAATCAAGAAGAATATATGCAAGAGAAAAGAAACTATTTAGCATAACGGATATCGAAATAAATAAATTATTTGGATTAAAACTGTGTTCAATTCGATTTATATTGTTGAGTTGTGATGTACCTATTAAAATTAAAGGTGCCAAAACAATTGATGAGATTCATATTCATATAGGAAAATTTGTTGAAGCCCTTGAAAAGGAAATCAAAAGTGAGTATGGACATAATAAACTTATTTATAAGGAATTATTTATATATATATACGATAACTATTTACTATCAGAGAAAATAAAAAATATCAATTACCAGCAATCAGAGTTTTTAGAGCATTTCATTATTCAGAAAGGAGATATACTACAGCTGAAGGACATGCGGATAGTGATAGTAGACTCGGTATTATTTGTTCAGCAGAATGTAATCAATATAAGATATGCAATTCTCAAAAACAATTTGCAAGCTGGAGAAAGAACAAGAATTATAGGCACCGGAGACATTTTATATATTCTTAAAGGGCATGACTTTTTAGAATACACAAATACAATCCAGGTCAAACATCTATCGCTTTTGGAGAAATGGATGTCAAAAAGAAAAATGAAGTTAAAATATAGACCGTTCGAACTTGATCGAACTAAAGTTGATCATAGGGAAAAGTAAAGATGTTTATAGGAGATACATGGTTTTCTATAATTCATTATATTTGAATAATGAGTATTACAGAAATTATTCTCGGAATTATTTTTAATCTTCTTTCGAGCTACATCTACGACCAATTAGCTCCTTATCTAAAAAGTACTCATTTTTAATTTTAGAAAGGATTCGAACCCAGGACCCATACATTATTTTATAACTCTTTGAAAATAAATAGATTAAAACAGCAGATGCAAGCCGGTTTTCAATAACTTATATAAAAATTTACAATATATTTTGTTTAAATAAAATAAAAACATTCTAAACAATTGATAATAAGAGTATTATAAGTTAATTTGAGTGAAATTAAATATAAGTTGGTGGGGAGTTAGATTTGAATTATTCACAATAAATTAATATTCAATGGATTATAAGGGAAGTTGATTTTGTGAATTTTGTGATTTTTGGTTTTATAATTTATACCTGAAGCAAACTTAAAAATATAATGTGGGAATTACTGTCTAGGGGCTAAAGGGAAAAGGATAATGTAATGGTACCTCTGAAGAGCCTTTGGTAGAATCCACACTTAAAAAATACGAACCCCAAAAGGACAGCTCGATAAGAGGGGCTTCAAATTGAGTTGGAAGAACCTCTTTCTTGTGAGGCTACTAGATGGATTTGGAACTTGTAATTTTATTATTGTCTGAAGTGCAGAGGATAATCGAGTGTAATTTTAACCGTCAACTTTTTTTAGGACGATTCATAATGTATTCAAGATTTACAAAAGGCTACTCCCAAAGTTCATGAGGTCTTCTCCACATTAATCCTCTTATATCATCACCTCGCTCAATAGATGCCAGTAGCTCGGCCTTCCCGATTCCATTTGGTAGTTCATGGGGGCGCACAATAGCATATATTTCTGTTTTAGACCCAAGGATCATTTTTATTTTTCCAGGTGTTAAATCCTTTTTAAGCTCGGATAGCTCTAGTGAAAACGATTGACGTTTATTGGGCACGATCACATTTTCGACTATGCCAATTCTCAGCGGACTACCTCTCCATTGTCGTGTCGCAATAAGTTGGCCAACTTCAGGAGACACTGTATCCACGGCGTCTTCGATAAGATTTCTTTTCTGCTGCCATTTTTCATCTTGTTCCTGCCGTTTATTCCTTAAATGCCATTGGCTTTTAAACATCTCTTCTTTTACCTTAATGCCATCTTTTTGAAGATGCCAATATAGCAGGTTCCAAATATAATCATAATGAGTATGCTCCCTAATGTTTTGCAGAAGCTCTTCACTATCCCTCCAGCCTGTCCTAAGGTGGAAGGAAAAGTAGTCTTTCTCTCCATATCTATAAAAATCATTCTGAATTGATTGGTACAATTTGTAGCTATTTGTTGAATCTTCTTTTAATTCAATATTAATATATACCCTGCAATATGTCTTACCGAAATGTTCTTCAATCTCATTACTCACGTTAATTCCCTTTATATCATCTTTGAACTGCCTGGTAATATTTACGTATAAAGCGATTTTCCTAAAAATATCTGCATGAATTTGATACATATGAATTATTTGATAGAGTAGTAGTACTAAAAATTGTATGGTATTATTATATCAATATACCTATAATTTAGCAAAATTTAAATCGTGATCTTTTCGTTTTTCAGATGTAGAATCTCTTTTTTATAACAGTCGTAACGGCACCATGAAATGACCGATGAAATGAACCGGTTTAATTACATCAGTTTATGTTATATCTACTTGAATTCGGAAAAAATGAGTTTAAAAGAAGAGGAAATAATAGATATAGTGGAACATATCTACTTGTTCTCTTCATATAAGGAGGCTTGAAAAATCCTTAAGTAATTGTTAGACATCTGACTGACCAAAATTTTTGTATTAAATGAGAGATGATATTATAACTAAACTTTCAGATTCTACTGTTGAATCCCAAATTGAACTTATTACATATTTTATAAAACGAGCAGAGAAGCAAATGCTATAAAGGACTTTGACCTGTACTAAAGACTATATGCGCAATTGTAGTTTGTTAATCTTTGAGAATTTGTTATATTAGAATGCAAACAAAATACCACATATGAGAACTGTTAACCACCTCCTGATTACGTGTTTATTGTTTCTTCTTTATAGCTGTAGTGATAAGTTGAGCACTGGTAAGGCTGAAAAAATGATCAAAGAACATTCTACCTTTCCCGAAATCAACGATGTGAATATTGAATATGGGTTTATTGCCTATGATAAGGATTCATTGCCCAGCTTTTATTATGTTTTACAAGAAAAGGGAATGTTTAAGGTTGAATATCTGGGTTCTGGTGGCTTGTTTGTTATCAACTATCGTTTTCGGGTTACTCCGACACCAGAAGCAAAGAAATTTATAACTGAGGAAGACAACAATCCTCGTAAACAGGGGAATACGGGTGAATTTATGTATAATAGCAGGTTTAAGACCTGTGAAGTCGACTTTAATAAAGTTGAAAGCATACAGGAAATTCCTGCTTTCAATGCTGCAGATATTACCTACACAGTAAAACGGCATAGTTTTACACCATTTTGGAACTACTACCTGGATGAAGATAAGAAAATGCCGGATACTATTCAGCAACGAAAATTTGGTGTAGTGAAAACCAACGACGGCTGGAAGCCTGCCAAATTCAAGTAACTAAATAAATGCGCTAGGGATCTGTATGATTCTGGCCTTGGTAGCAGAGACTGTATTGTAATAATTCCTATAATGGCCTCGATGGGTCTGCTTTGCATTATTTCATCAAGTAGCGAAATAACTTAAAGTAATGAATTTTTTAAATTTTATAGATGGAGAAATTCAAAGAGCATTCCCTCCTGATTGTAAACGCATTGTATCTAATAAACTATTAGGTAGGGAGCTGGTTAAAAAAAGATAGGCATTCCATACCTTGTCGACATACGCTAATCAAAGTTAGTTAATATCCTGGTGCTACCTTCAACTCTCAGAGTAGATAAGTAATAGGATGGTGAAGCTCTGCTGATGTTTTAGAGTAAATGATCCCTATAAAGTTATTCAGCATCTGTGCAATCCTTTAAGTCATATTTATTGTTTCCCCCATGCTAATTGCTTAATACCATTGCCTAATAACTCTATGCATGAAAAGGATAATTTATCTTCATCATTTGAAATTTCTAAACATTGGGAGAACCAGGTACTTAAAGAAGCTAAGGACTTCTGCACAATCCATTCGGCCCTTTTGGTTAGCTTTTCTAAATAACCCTTCCATTAGGGGAAGTATAAACGTTTGCAACTGAAAAGCAAGTGCGCGAAATTTACTATGAGTTTCTCGTTCTTTCTCAGATTGTAAAGTTTTACTGTTATTATTCTTATCAAAAATACTAACCCGGAACATTGAGGATGTTCCGTTATCATCCGAAGGTAATTCTTCTTCAGGTTTTAAAAATTCTTTATTGTGAACAAGGAAAACATAAGGAAACGTGGGTTCTTGGTCCAGTAGCCGATCTATTAAGTTCTTTATTTCATTAAAATACCTCTTAGTAGGTAAGTCCGATATTTCTATGCTGACTTTTTGAAGTACAACTTTCTCTTTTTGGTCAGCATATAGATTTCTTGCTTCTTGATGCTTAGCCTCATTTTTGGCATGTTTAAAATACACAACGGCACTTTGATAAGAAGCAAGAGGTACCATACCGGCTTTATCATCTGCTAGTCTTTTTTGAGCAAGAAGGAGTTCATTATGACCTAACAATTCATAAATTTCTTGATTCCCAACTTTTTCTCTTTGTGCTAATTTCAAGCAAGTATTTAAAACATCTTTCGTGAAGGAATAAATAGTTTCTGATTTTTTACTTCTCCTACTACGTAGACTGTTTATAATGGTCCCCAATGTCAGGACCGATAATTTGTCGATCTAAGCTTTATCAAGTGCTTACAAAATAGATGCGCTTGCGCATCTGTTTTGTAAGCACCAGCCCCACCAGGGGCTAGGCAGCAATCGTTTTATAAAGATCCGCTGGCGTTTTGTATCCCAGTGATTGATGGAAGCGCGCCGTATTATAAAACTCAAAGTACTGTTGCAATCCTTGATACAAACTTACTCCGTCTTCGTATACGTTCAAATAAATATTTTCATATTTAACACTTTTCCATAACCGCTCAATGAAAATATTATCAATCGCTCTGCCCTTCCCATCCATACTGATCTGTATTTCATGATTTTTCAGCATGCCGGTAAATATCTCGCTGGTGAATTGGCTCCCTTGATCAGTATTGAATATTTCAGGTTTACCACTTGTCGTTATTGCTTCTTCAACTACGCTTTTACACCAGTCTGCGGTCATCGTATTACTGACACTCCAATTTACTACGTACCGGGTATGCAAATCAATTACCGCACAAAGGTACATGAAGCCTTTACGCATAGGCACATAAGTAATGTCTGTTGCCCATACCTGATTGGCCCTCGTAATCGCTAACCCTTTAAGTAGATAGGGGTATACCTTATGCGATGTATTCGGATCACTCGTACCTGGTCTTTTATATAGTGTCTCCCAGCCCATTAGCTGCATTAGGCGGCGAAGCCGCTTGCGGTTGACGAAATATCCCAGGCCACGCAACCAGATCTTTAACTTCCGTTCCCCGAAAAACGGGGTCTTATAGTACTGCTCATCAAGCAAGCGCATAATGGTCATATTCTCCTCCGTTTCGGCAAGCGGTTGGTAGTACAATCCACTGCGATGCAGGCTTAATAACCTACATTGTTGCCGAACACTTATCAATGGATTTGAAGATTCAATCATTCCCCTACGGGAGACTAATGACTTCAACGCAACTTTTTTTTCAAAAAATCATTCTCCACCTTTAACTGACCAATTTGGGCATATAGTTTCTCCATTTGGGCCTCCTGGTCTTCACTAGTGCTTGTGGGAGTATCAGAGTCAAATGCTCCAGCCAATTTCGCGGCCGCCTCCCGCTTCCACGTGTTTATTTGTGTTGGGTGTAATTCATACTTCTTCGCCAGCTCCTCAATTGTGCTGCGCTCCTTGAGGGCTTCTAATACTACTTTTGCTTTGAAGTCCCCGGTAAATTTACGTCTGCTCTTTTTTGTCATTACTTGGCAATTTAAGATGATTTTTTATATCTTAAATACCGGACCTTTTTTCGGGGACCATTATAGTTATCCCGTTAAAATCATCTTTTGAAAATAATGGTGATTCAATGATGTTTTTTATTACTTGAGGTTTGCTGATAAGTGATTATTCTTTTTTTCGTATATTATTTTAATTAAATATGTTTTATAGTCGTCTGTTTTGATATGATTTAAGCAATCCAATAAATTAACAAACGCCAAAAAATTGTATTCATAATCTATTTTGGCATCTATGAATGACTAGGGTGAGGCTAATAATGAGAGACAAATTAGCTATTCTAAATAAGGGGAATGAGGAGAGTTATTAACAGGTGTGGAAAGAGTATAATTGGGGGCTGTCAATTAATCTGACCACCAAACCGACTACCCCACCCAAACAAAAAAGCCGTAAACTCTTTTATCAAGAATTTGCGGCCTTTTTCCTTGTAGCGAGATCGGGAGTTGAACCCGAGACCTTTGGGTTATGAATCCAACGCTCTAACCACCTGAGCTACCTCGCCATCTGCGTTTCTACAACGCGCGTCCCCAAAACGGGAGTGCAAAGATAACGGCTTATAAATGAAAATTCAAAATGTATGATGCGTTTTTTTATAACTTTTTTTCTTCTTCCTCTCCGGATCTGTTGTCGGGCTTCATGTTCCGGAGTATATCGGCATCTACGGACTTAATATGCAGATCCCTTTGGGGATAAGGTAGATCGATCCCTGCTTTGTTCAGTTCTGCATAAATATAGGTGAGTACTTCGCTTTGTTTCGTGCCTGCTGTGCCGAGGTCCGGGATCCAGAAATATACCTGAAAATCTACGGAGTTGTCGCCAAACCGGTAGAGTTGTACTATAGGTTCAGGCACACTGAGTATCCCTTCGTGGTTGGTGAATGCACTTTTTATGATGTCGGTCACCTGTTGAATATCGCTGCCATAGGCTACACCGAGTGTGAAGTTTACCCGGCGGGTGCGGTTGGTCATGGTCCAGTTGACCAGCTGCTGGGAGATAAGATCACCGTTGGGGACTACTACTACGGAACCGTCATAGGCGGATATTTTGCTGGAGCGGATACCGATTTCTTTTACTACACCGGAGCGGGTACCCAGTTCTATAACGTCTCCTACTTCTATGGGCTTTTCAAATGCCAGTATCACACCTGATACGAGGTTGTTGACTACATTCTGCAAGCCGAAGCCGATACCTACACCCAGGGCTCCTATAACGATGGTGAGTTTATCCATCGGTATGCCGGAGGCGGCGAAAGCCAGTAGTACACCACCTCCCAGCACTGCCAGGCGAAGGAGCAGCAGCACAGATCCGAGTTTGCTTTTTGTGGCGGGCGCTGTACTCTGACCCGTGCTGCCAAACATATACGCAATCAGTTGTGAGGCTGCAAAGGATACCCATATTACCAGTAAAAAAATAATGACACTGCTAAAGGTGAAGTCTGAATTACCAATATGGTGGCTGGTCGACAGGAAGTCACTGATCACTTCATAAATAGCATCATAGACATAAAGGTTGCGTAAAACAATCACCAGCCAGGCAATGGTAGCCATAACTGTCAGGAAAGTTTTCAGCTTTCGCTGTACATCCTGGTAGTCCATGAAAGAAATAAAAGTGCTGGAATTTTTATTCGCTTCTACCTGTAGGTAAACGGCTTCCAGTAATATTTTTATCAACACAAACAGGTTGAGCGCCATCACGGTATTTACTACGGCGCTGGAGCCTATGATCTTTGCCGTGCCTACCCGCGCCAGGATGACCAGCAGGAGCGACAATGCGCTGGTGCCGATAAATAGCTTTATTACCGGTCGGGTATATTTCGGTTGGGCGAAAGTAGTGAGTGCGGTCTCCTGTAAAAATTTATATCCCAGTATAATGGCTAGTACAGCGCATATCAACAATCCCCATTGTTCCACATAGGTAGCTTCTATGAGCAGGTTATTTAAACAGTATACGGAGAATAACGCCATCAGCAACAGCCATTTCCTGAATAATGTTTTAGGGAGATGAGAACGAAATATAAATGTTAGGGCGATCATTGTCAGCGCCCAGTTGATTTCAGTAAAAAGGATCGGGTAGCGCACCGATAAAACAGACGATAGGGTAGTGATATATACCACTGTGCAGGCGATGGGGAAGCGGTACAGATACCGAGCATGCTGCAGAATAGCTTCACCTTCTTCGGCAGGATGATTTTGTCGGATACGCCGGATATTATTCAGTACCCACCATGCAAATACAGCTGCTACCAGTAGCCAGATAATAAATACCGGCCATTGAATGGAGAAAAAGATAGCCAGTACACGCGCACTTTTATGCAGTGAGTTTTTTACAACAGGAATAAATTCGAGCGGATTGATACTGTCGCGGTGTGGCCTCCAGATATAACGGTAATCGCGATAAAACATATGTGCCGAAAACTGATCCAGCCGGTAGTCCATATCTTCCAGCAGGTTGGATACCTCAATATAACGGTTGGCAACCTTGTTCTGTAGTAATCCCATCTTGATAAGACTGGCCCTGTTGGCGCTGTCTACCGCCCGATATTTAATAATAAGTCGTGTCAACTGACCTACATAAGATCCATACAGCTCATCTTCTGCAGGGATGCTGTGCATGGAGGTGTCGCGGCGCAGGCTATGGATGGTATCATCGATGTTTACCAGCTGATCGTAATAGGAAAAAAGATTGCTCTGCCAGGAACTCAGCTTACGTTCCAGCTGCTCCAGCATCACCTTGTTGGTATAAATATCGTTGATGTTAGGGGTGCGCCCCAGCCCTGCAATATTATATTTTATGAGTTCCAGCGAGGTGTCTACCAATGGCACACCTTCGCTGATGCGGCTGGAGTCAAAGCCGCGTTTGAGGGAGGTCATTAACCGGTTTAGCAGCATGGTATAGCCTTCTATCCGGATGATGAGGATGGCCACCGAAGTATCCGATTTTTTTACCTTCGAAGTATCTTTAGCCAGGTTGGTGATATTTTTACTGATGGTAGCACTGTCTACAGCTACCAGGTGCAGGGTGTCCGGTACAACATTGCTTTTCCTGCGCTGTGCATCTGAAGGGAGGCTGGCAAGGATCAGGTACAACGGTAGCAGAAAGTACCATAAACGCTGATATCTCAATATAACCTGAATGGACATATGGTTTAATATGGTTTAGCTATCCGCTGAAAACGGATTTCCTTATTCAGGAACATTTTTTGTGCCTAAATGTTGCAGTATTTCAAACATTTATCCTGCTGAGCCGTTAATTTTGCTGAAGCAATCATCCGTAGCTTTACGCCGGAGATATTACCCCTTGTAATTTGTTTTTGTATTGACAGATTACCGAAAACCTTGACTATGAAAAGAGAAGCTATTGTTACTATCTTAAAGGAAGACCTTAAGCCCTGGGATGTTGTTGTGATAGGTGGCGGAGCCACTGGCCTGGGAGCCGCACTGGAAGCGGTAACCAGGGGATACCGCACCTTATTGCTGGAACAAACGGATTTTGCAAAATCCACCTCCAGTAAAAGCACGAAACTGGTACATGGGGGCGTTCGTTACCTGGCGCAGGGCGATATTGCCCTGGTACGTGAAGCCAGCATTGAACGTGGTTTGCTCACCCACAACGCCCCACACCTGGTACGCAACCTGGCCTTTGTAATCCCTACCTTTAGCTTATGGGAAAATTTTAAGTATACCATCGGCCTCAAAATGTACGATTGGCTCGCCGGACATCTCAGCCTGGGCAAGTCGCTTCATATTTCCAAAGCAGCCACGCTTGAACGGCTGCCCGCACTGAAACCGGATCGCCTCACCGGCGGTGTATTGTACCACGATGGCCAGTTCGATGATAGCCGCCTTGCGGTAAACCTCGCACAAACCATTGCAGACAAAGGCGGTACGGTGCTTAACTATATGCGTGTAACAGGACTGCGTAAAGATGAAAAGGGAAAGATCAGCGGTGTAACGGTGAAGGATACACTGAATGGGGGAGAGGAGCTGCATCTCGCTACCCGTGCTGTTATCAACGCCACGGGTGTATTTGCTGACGATATTCTGGAAATGGATAATCCGCAGGCGCCCAGATCTATCGCTGCCAGTCAGGGTGTACACCTGGTACTGGATAGCACTTTCCTACCCGGACACAATGCGCTCATGATCCCTGCTACCAGTGATGGCCGCGTACTCTTTGTGGTGCCCTGGCATAATAAAGTGGTGGTGGGAACTACCGATACGCCTGTTAATCATATCAGCCTGGAGCCGCGTGCACTGGAAGCGGAAATAAATTTCATCCTGCGTACTGCCGGTCAATACCTCGCACACCAGCCGCAACGCAGCGATGTACGCAGTGTATGGGCTGGCCTGCGCCCATTGGCAGCTCCCAAGGCAGAAGGACATAAAACCAAAGAAATCTCCCGCAGTCACAAGATCATGGTGGCCGGCTCGGGGCTGGTGACGATCATCGGTGGCAAATGGACAACTTACCGTCGCATGGCAGAAGATGTGATCCACCGGCTGGAACAGGCGCTTCACTGGAAAGAAACGTCTTCCGTAACGCATCAGTTGAAAATACACGGCGCCGCTAATGTTGTAAACTGGGATGATCCCTGGTATTTCTATGGCAGTGATAAGCTGCATATCCACCAGATGGTGGCCACCCAACCCGATTTACAGGAAGTGCTCAGCGCAACATATCATGTCATTAAAGCGCAGGTAGTTTGGGCGGTAAGAGAAGAAATGGCCCGTAATACAGAAGATTTCCTGGCCCGCCGCATACGCCTCCTTTTCCTGGATGCACGGGAAGCTTTACGTATAGCCCCTGCCGTAGCCGCTATCATGGCCGCAGAATTAAACAGGGATGACCAATGGATCGCAGATCAGATAGAAAGCTTTACCAAGGAAGCAAGCGCCTACTTATTGGATTAGATCAAAACCTACATCCACTTCACCTTGTCTCCCAGTGGCTTTAACCGGCGTCCTGGTTGTACGGGTTCATCGGTATAGCCCAGGTAAAAGAATCCAAGTACCTGGTCTTCATCTCCCAAACCTAAATAATCCTGCATGGCAAAGTGGTAGGTCATGCCACCAGAGCCCCAGTAGGCGGCAAGATTGTGGGCGGTAGCACCCAGCCACATGTTTTGTACGGCGCAGGAAACGGCGGCAATCTCTTCTGTTACCGGTACCTTGGGATTGTTACCCCGCTTCATGCAAATGGCAATCACATGGGAGGCCAGGTTACCCTGGTTTTTCAGTTTTTCGTAGTTACCGGAAATGTATTTGTCTGCCGGTGTGAATTGTTTGTATAGATCAGCATGATCAGCACAGAATTGTTGTGTCTTGTCACCACTGTAAACGATAAAGTACCAGGGTTCTGTATGTCCGTGTGTAGGCGCCCAGTCGGCCATCTGTAGCAGATGTTGTATCGTTTCATCTGCTATTTTACGGCCGTTCATGCTGGTTGGTTTTACCGTGCGGCGCGCGGCTACTATTTTATCGATGTTGGTAACGGTTGTATTTAATTCCATCATTATTTTTTTAGTTTTTATGCTCCCTGCTCCATCACAGCTTTCATCTCTGCGGGAAGTTTCATCACTTTATGGTTTTTATAATCAAAACATACCATACCGGTTTTAGCTTCCACAATGGTGATGGTTTTGGTGTCGCGTTGCGTGGTAATCCGGTAAAACAGTTCAAAACCGAAAGCACTGTATTCGCCGGCTGCTATTGCTATGGTAAAAGTATCGCCATGAAAAGCTTCGCCTTTGTAGGCTATTGCTACATCAGACATAATCAGGCCGGTGCCGGCTTCCTGATCCAGTTCTTTATAACCGATACTGACCAGGTATTGAATCCTGGCTTCATGCATTACAGACAGGATAGCGTCGTTGCCCACGTGTCCGCCGTAGTTAACATCCTGGATACGTACCGGGATCTGTGTGTTGAAAGGGAATTGTGCAGGTAAATCTATTTTTATTCTTGCCATTATTATTTTTTAGGGAGATGCTAAACAGGTATTGTTTTAAGAAACGCTACAAATTCTTTGAAGGCCCTGGCCCGGTGACTGTACTGGTTTTTTTCTGTGAGATCCATTTCGGCGAATGAGCGTGTTGCTCCTTCCGGTATAAAGATCGGATCGTAGCCAAAGCCTTTACCACCTTTTAGTTCGGTAGAGATTTGCCCCTTGCTGATTCCTTCAAACTGGTATTCTTTTCCATCCAGTATCAGGGAGATGACTGTACGGAACTGGGCGCTGCGGTCGGCTACTGTGGCCATTTCTTCCAATACCTTCGCAATATTGTCTGCTGCCAGCTTTTGTTCGCCGGCATACCGGGCGCTTAGTACCCCGGGTGCCCCATTCAGTGCAGCGATTTCCAGGCCGGTATCTTCTGCAAAACAGTTCTGTGCTGTCATCCGGTGGATGGTAACTGATTTTTCGCGGGCGTTGGCTTCCAGTGTATCGTGTGGTTCCGGTATATCAATGTCGATACCGGCTTCCAGCAGGGTAATGATCTTGCATTCGTCTCCCAGCAGCGACCGGAATTCTTTTACCTTGTTTTCGTTGTTTGTCGCAAATATTAATGTCATTCTTTCACCATTGTTTTAGATACCCAATAATTGTTTTAATCCTGCCCATAGTTTGGCTTTTAGTACTTTATCGGTACCAATCAGCTGCAACTCGTCAGATAGCAGTAAGGTTGTTCCGTTTACTGTTACCAGTTGGTACATGGGAATGTCGTTCAGGCCGAGCTGTGCGGGTGCGGTACCAAATACGACGGCCTTTTCCGTTTTTACGGCAGTTTGCCAGTCGGGAAAGCTCAGCTGAGGGTAGTGCGACACATTGATAAGTGATACATCCTGCATACCCAGTTTACAGGCGTTTAATATATTGGTGAGCAGGTTGAATAATTCTTCGTTTAAGTACGCTTCGTTTTCATTTTGTATGAAGAGCGCAATGTTTTTTTGATTTTCTCCTAAATATTTAACTTTGGGGGCCGTTTTTTGCTCCGCCGCAACAGGGGTGCTTTTACCGGGAATGATTGGCTGGGTATATATTTTAGCCAGAAAATACGGATCCAGTTCCAATTGCTCGAGCGACATATTTTTAAATATTTAATTTATGAATTCCCCGTCGTGGGGAAAAATCAGTTTATTTGCAAAGCCATCCGCGAAGGTGGATGAACTTAGCAATAAAATGTAAAAATATTGAGATAAAATTGATTAACCATGATGGTAGATAAATCAACAGTAAAGGAAGAAGCATTAAAGAGGATTAAAATCACCAAAACAGCCCACAGCAGGTTGGGGGAAGTGGATTTTAATAACCTGGCATTTGGTAAAACATATACCGACCATATGCTGGTTGCTGATTTTGATGGAAAGGAATGGAAAAATGCAGAGATCCTGCCTTTCCAGAACCTGTCTGTAAGCCCGTCCAATGCTGCATGGCATTATGGTCAGGCTATTTTTGAAGGGATCAAGGCCTATAAAGATCCCCAGGGTAATCCCATGATCTTCAGGCCATACGACAACTACAAACGCCTGAACCTGTCTGCTGAAAGGATGGGGATGGTAGAAGTGCCTGAGTGGCTGTTTGTGGGCGGACTGGATTTGATGATAGACCTGGACCGCGACTGGATACCTACGAACGAAGGTAGTTCCCTTTATCTGCGTCCTTTTATGATTGCGGCAGACGAATATATCGGAGTAAGACCTTCTGAAACGTATAAATTCATGATTATCAACTCTCCATCTGGTCCTTATTTCAATCAGCCTATTAAATTACTGGTACAGGATAAGTTTGTGCGCGCCTTCCCCGGCGGCGTAGGATTTGCAAAAGCGGCCGGTAACTATGGCGGCACCATGTATCCTACCATGCAGGCTAAAAAGCAGGGCTATGACCAGATTCTGTGGGTAGATGGCTTTGAACATAAATACCTGCAGGAGTGTGGTACGATGAACGTATTTGCCATTATCGGCAATACAGCGATTACGCCGGACCTTTCCCAGGGAACTATCCTGGAAGGGGTTACCAGATCCAGTGTAATGGAGGTATTGAAAGATATGGGCCTTACCGTGGAAGAAAGACCTATCTCTATCGATGAAATTGCTGCTGCCTATAAAGCAGGTACGCTACGTGAAGTATTTGGTACCGGAACTGCTGCCAGTGTTGCCTATGTGGAAGAGCTGGACTATAAAGATCTACAGATCCGTATGGATAGCACCAAATATGAAATAGGAGCTGAAGTGATCCGCCGCCTGGATGCGATTCGTACCGGCCGTGCAGCTGATACACGCCATTGGAATTATCTAGTTGGCAGATAATAAGCATTTTACATATTATTATAAGAGTTACAATAGGGTCGGTAAAACGATCCTATTTTTTTATGGTAGTTTCTAACGGAAATCATACCTTTGCAATCCGGTTTTTGGTATTCTATGTTTATACCAGAATAGCAAGTAAACCAGTTCCTGTCTTAAACAGGAAAACATACCGGTAAAAAATATTCGAAACAATTTTGTTATTCACACTTATAGTTTTACCTTTGCCCTCCCAAAATCCCATATGGGAAATTTGGATGTCATTGTAAACCGACATAAAAAAACTAGGTAAAGAATGCCTACTATACAACAATTAGTAAGAAAAGGAAGAGAAATTATCCGGGCTAAGTCTAAGTCCAGGGCACTGGATAGCTGCCCTCAGCGTCGCGGTGTTTGTACACGTGTGTACACTACCACGCCAAAGAAACCTAACTCCGCTTTGCGTAAAGTTGCAAAGGTGCGTTTGACCAACAAAATTGAGGTGATTGCATACATCCCCGGTGAAGGTCATAACCTGCAGGAGCACTCCATCGTACTGATCCGTGGTGGAAGGGTAAAAGATTTACCAGGTGTTCGTTACCACATCGTTCGCGGTTCCCTGGATACTGCTGGTGTGAAAGACAGAAAGCAGAGCCGTTCCAAATATGGTACTAAGAAGGAAAAGGCTAAGAAATAACAATTATAAATAGTCGTAATTTTCAATAAATGAGAAAGCAAGCTGCAAAAAAATTGCCTCTGTCTCCGGATCCAAGGTTTAATGACAAACTGGTAACCCGCTTTGTTAACAACGTAATGGAACAAGGAAAAAAGAGCATTGCCTATAAAATTTTCTACGATGCTGTGGATAAGGTAAGCCAGATGACCGGTGAAAACGGTTACGAGGTTTGGAGAAAAGCATTAACCAATGTTACTCCTGCTGTTGAAGTTAGAAGCCGCCGTATCGGTGGTGCTACCTTCCAGATTCCTGCGGAAGTTCGTCCTGATAGAAAAGTATCCCTGAGCATCAAGTGGTTGGTTCGCTTCGCTGGCGAAAGAAACGGTAAGAGTATGGCTGATAAGCTGGCGAATGAAATCGTAGCAGCAAGCAAAGGTGAAGGCGCAGCATTCAAAAAGAAAGAAGATACTCACCGTATGGCGGAAGCGAATAAAGCTTTCTCTCACTTCAGAGTATAGTTATAGCCCCAACGGGCAACTCAATATATTTTGGCAAACAGTTCCTTTCCGGAGCTGTTTGCCTTTTTGTGCCTACCATACCCAATAAAATAAATTAATAAAAAAGGATTCCAGGGATTAACAACAACAGTTAAATCCCTGGAATCCTTTATAATCCAGCTAATCCTGGTCCTATTTCACGTTTACCAGCACCTTGATCTTTCCGGTTGTACCGCTGAATTCCTGTAAAGCCTTTCCAATTACCTGCCCCGGCTTTACTTTATCCGGATCCGCTTTCATTGCATAACCAGCCTTGCCGGAGGTAACCAGCAAATCGCCCCGGCGGATCGCCCCGTTCTCATCACAAACTTTAGTAGGAATAACCCCTACCATACCCATTGGCACTTCCGCGGAAAGGTCCGTATCAATATTATCTTCGGTTAATAGTAAACCCGGTTTAGTAGCAAATACGCCTGCTACCAAGGTAGAATAGGCTTCGGAAGATTTTTCTACCATACGGTCCGTATGCGTAGCGATCACCAGTACATCGCCCGGCTCGTAGGCGTCACGCTGCCCGGTTACGGCAAATGATTCTGCCACATCCGCGCCGCTGTTCTGTGTGCCGCCGTTAAAGAAACCTCGTCCGGCTTTGTTAATACGGGCTACATTGGCGGCGGCACTCTGGAAAACGGCGATATTACCGGAAGCACCGGTATGATTAATTAATAACCCCGTACCCGTACCGGCATTACTGATCAATAACACCTCGTTGGAATTTGCGGCATTGAAGTTGGAAAAACGGCCGCCGCGACCGGTACCAAAATTAGGTATCCAGCCATAAATTGCGTTACCAGTGCCATTTGCCGTGGCCTCCACGCCATCGCCGCCTTTGGCGGCATTGGCCGTAATGCCATTGCCGTTGCCGCTTGCAAGAGCTATCAACGCCGGTCCATTCCCTGCGGGGTTGGAGGCGTAGAATAGCCCTCCAAACCCTCCTGTTCCGGCAGATTCGCCATATATGCCCGCAGTACCAAAATTGGCAAACTGTGAATTCACTTTGCCATGCACTGCCGGGTTAATACCTGATACATTGTCTACCTCAAAGTAGCCGGCGGTAGCCCTGGCAACTGTTTTGGCAGTAAGCACGGTATTCGTATTGGCATCATTGAAATTTTGAAAATCTGCTGCCTGACCCAGGCCAAAAGTAGGAACCCAGCCATATATTGCTTTACCGGTTCCATTTACACTAGACTCCACGCCGTTGCCATCTTTAGAAACATTGGCTACAATGGCATCGCCGTTGCCTTTATTCAGTGCTACCAGCGTATTCCCGTTACCGCTAGTATTGGAAGAATAAAATAATCCCGCAAAACCGCCGGTACCGGCAGATTCAGAGAAGATACCGCTGGCGCCAAAGTTGCCAAATATGGTATTGACTTTGGCCTTAACAGCGGGCGATACGGAATTGGTATTGTTTACTTCAAAACTTCCCGCAGCCCCTGCACCAACAATACCCGGATCTCCTTTAGTGACAGTATAGGCCACCATGTTATCAGAAGCATTGTCCACATTATTATTTTCAAAACGCCCGGAGCTACCGGTACTGCCGGATAGTCCTATCTGACCAAATACACCTATGGCAGTGCCTGTATTATTGGTCGCAACAAAGCCTCTCACCCCATATCCGCCACCATCATTACGGCCCACTACAGCGCCTGCAATATCGCTGATAGTACGTCCTACGACGGCTTCACCCCCGCCATTGTTATTACCTATTACACCAGCTGCAGTTTGTACAGCAGTAGTGCCCTGTACACCCGTATTACTGGCACTGCTGGCATTTACCCCATAACCGGTTCCTCCGGCTGTGGCTGTAACCACCGTTCCACTGCCCAATGTACTGGCAGTAAGCACATCATTGGCATTTGCATTATTGGAAATAGTGATATTGGCCGGTATACCATTGTTGCTGGTGGCAAACAAGCCGGTACCGGTATTGCTGTTGGCAAATACGCCATACCCTGCTCCACTGGAGTTGCCGTATACACCAATTCCATTAGGCGTTACACCATAAACGCCCCATCCGGAGCCATTTTGAGAACCCCATACCCCGATACCTAACCCCCCTGTACCATTGTTAATACCTTTCACCGCAGATGAAAAGCCACCGGGAGAAGTGGAGGTAACAGTGCCAAGAATTGCTGAAATACTGGACGTAGTGGAATTATTGACGCCCTCCAGCGAAGTGCCATCTCCCTGGTTAGTGATACTGAAAAGGGTAGCAGCATTATTTTCAGTGGCAACAAAAGGAAGGGTAAGCCCGCCACCTGGCGCTGCCCCGGCTACCCATTTGGTACCATCATATTTAAGGATCTGGTTAGCTGTGGGGGCTACATTACTTACTGGTTTGCCCTGCAATCCTGCTACCTGCGGATCAGGATAAGTTCCGGCCAGATCTCCACCGGCAGGCGTACCACCGATAATGCCGGCAGGTCCCTGTATACCCGCTGGTCCTGCTGGTCCAACAGGACCTGTAACGCCCGCCGGTCCTGCCACACCCGGGTCACCTTTGGCACCCTGTATGCCCGCTGGTCCAATGGGCCCCATAATGCCTGCCGGCCCAGCTATACCCGGATCACCTTTAGCGCCTTGTATACCTGCTGGCCCAACGGGGCCTGTAGGACCCTGTGGCCCTGCTACACCCGGATCTCCCTTGGTGCCCGCCGGCCCTGCCGGTCCCGCTACACCGTTGGCCGCATATAACGCATACGGCACACTCATTAATTGTGAGGTACCTAGCTCGCTGTAGTTGCTGCCATTAACGGATACTTCTACTTTCAGATACTGGTTGGCATTTGCCCAGGGCACAGCACTGTAAGTACCGGTTAGTGGATCACCTTTACCTATCTGTAAAGTGAACAAACCTACGTTATTAGTTGTGGTACTATGTGTTTCCTGGTATTGTACAGGACCGGAGGCGGAGCCACCCAGTATAGAAAAACGCACCGTCAGCGCCTGATTTCCGAGAGCAAGGCCATTCGTATTACGTGCCACAGCCTGGTAGTTAGTTCCGGCAAGCCCGCTCTGAGCACTTGCATATTGAAATGATATCGTTAGAAGCACTATCAGGTAGAATATCTTTTTCATAATAGTCATTTTTGAAATATTTTATTGCGGGCTTAGTTTTTTTTCTTTGCAGGTACGTTATTGACTTCATCGCCCTGTGCAGGTATTGCAACTGGCTTAACCGGGTGCGCCGCCTGCGCTGTTTTTAGTTTCTCCATCGCTTCTTTCACCGATATATCGGATGGAGAAGTAGCCGCCGCCGCAGGTTTTACTGAACGCGCGTTTGCATTCGTTCTTGAAACGGGTGGCCTGTAATTGGTAAAAAGACGGTTTTCAACAGGAGCGGAAATGATGGACTGGTCAGGCTTGGGCTTGATTTCCCTGGCCTGCAGGTTTGATATATCCCGCTGTAAATCAGGGAACATAGTTTTTCTTATATCCTGGCCCTCTTTTACCGTGTTATTTGCAGGCTGTGGCTGTACCTGTGCAGCTGCATAGGGGATTGCTCCTGCAACCAGGAGAAATAAAAATAAGATCAATGATTTCATATGATTGCGTATTAATAGGTGCATAAATGATGATTGATTATGGTTGTACCGCTTTGCCAATATTGTATACCAGTGAAAATTTGAGCGTTTTCTTTTCCCGTAAACTGCCATCTGTAGGAATCAGGTAGGCAATGTCCAGTCCAATGTCGGATATGCGCACACCCAGACCTGCTGCAAAATGTTGCCGGTAGCCTTTATTGGGGTGCTCGTAGAAGTAACCGGTACGCACAAAAAAGGCCTGCTTGTAAGCATACTCAATACCGGAACCGATGGTGTATTCCCTGATTTCTTCATTAAATCCTCCCGGCGCATCTCCGAAAGAACTAAAGATGGCATCTACCACACCCCTGTTGGGATCTTTCCCTTTCAGAATCTGGCTGGTTTCATTGCCATTTGCATCCAGTACATAGGTGGGTGGTGTAGGCACCATCAGCTTATTAATATCTGCTGCAATGGTGAATTCATGTTCGTGTGTATGCACAAACGTATAGCCGCCACCGATACGAAGGTTCATCGGCAGAAAACTCTTGCGGGTATTGTCATCGGTATACTGAAGTTTGGTGCCGATATTGGTAACGCTCACGCCTAAACTATAACGATTACCGAAATCCAGTTTATCTACACTGTTCTGATAATAATAACTAACATCTCCAGCTACTGCTGAAGCAGGTTTTTGCTGTAAACTATTAAAGGAACCCTGTCCCAGCTGGCTACGTATATAGCGGGCCGTAATTGCCAGCGACATATGTTCTCCCAGCTTGCGTGCATAAGCGGCATCAATGGCAAATTCCCTGGGGTTAAAATCCTGCATAACGGTGCCGTTATCATCCCGGAATGTAACCTGGCCGTAGTTGAAATATTTCATGGATACACCTATTCCCTCCGTGGTATTCCATGTTTTGTAGGCAGATACATATGCCATGTTGGATTGATTGTTATTCAGTTCCCACATCCAGGGAGAATAGTTGGCGCTCACGCCCCAGTCTCCTGCAAAAACTATTTTCGCTGCATTGGAAAACAGGGCATTGGGATCCGGGTCCAGCCCGGTGGTAGCATCTCCTGTGCCGCTGCTCCTGGCATCGGGGTTTACCAGCAAAAAGCTGGCGCCGATATTAGGTGGTTTTTGTTGGTTTTTTTGCGCTGCCAGTGGGAGAGCAGCCATCAGTAGTATGCCTGTAAAGAGTATAGTAGTATAACTTTGTTTCATGATTTCGGCGTTTAAAATAGTGAGCTGGTTACTATTGCCTGAAGTGTTATTGTATGACGAGTTTTTCGAAGTAGATACTTGCATTTACTTTGAGTACAACCGTGTAAATGCCCGCAGCAAAACGGTTTACAGGCAATACAATGGTTGTTTTGCCAGCCCCCATTTCCTGGAATTGATTGTAAAGTGATTGCCCGGCGGGGTTGATAACCTCGATGGTTACACTGGCATTTGTTAGGAGGTCGAACTGAACCTTCACATTGGATACCGCCGGATTTGGGAAGAGGATATAGTTTTTAACAGGACTGCTCCCCGGCGGTATCTTGGGCGATTCTTCCGGTTGCTGGAAGCCTTGGGTAAGCAATACCCGCCCATCTGTAATGGGCATGATCACTGCTTCTCCTATTGTATATTGGAACTGGATGTTGTTGATAACACCGCTGCCGCCGTTGCTGGCTACTACCTGTCTGTTCAGGACAACCTGCGCGCTGGCTGTAATGCATAGTCCTGTCAGCACTAATAGCGCCAACACGCATTTAGAAATAAATGAGTTCATATAGATTGGTTAAATATGTAACGATGCTGGATTTATGGAACTGTGTTCATCTTTTTCAGGAAGGAAATACAGCTATGGTCCTGGATAAATAACTGGATAAATAATAGGTAATAAGTACAGTTTTTCATTCATAATCATCTGGTTTTAATTTTAGGTATTTATTGATCTGAACCCTGGTGGGGAAGGATAACAATACAGGAACAATAACCTGCGATAACAAAACAGCACTATATGACAGCAGCTTTAGAAGCTCTCTTATGTTATGGGAAAAATACTCAGGTATCACTGAATACTTATACCAAACTACAATAATTAATATAAATTTTAAATGATTAATTAGTGGCTGGCAGTATTTATTGAGAAAATGGTAGAGACCAGGCAAAAACTGGTTGGGAGCCATTATACTTATTTGGATTAAGTTTAATGTAATAAGACAACTACGTTTGTTAAAAAGAAATAACAATTTGGCAATCTATTGTCGTTAGATTTATTGGCAAAAAAAAGTTACCTTTGCCCCCCAAATTGCATTATTTAGTCATTTTAATATTATGGCAGACTTAAGATTTCAAAGGAACTTTGGTATTGCGGCGCACATTGATGCGGGTAAAACCACTACCACAGAGCGTATCCTGTATTATACAGGTAAATCCCACAAGATTGGTGAGGTGCACGAGGGTGCTGCTACCATGGACTGGATGGCACAGGAGCAGGAAAGAGGTATTACCATCACATCTGCTGCTACCACTTGTTTTTGGAATTTCCCAACCCTGCAGGGTAAAGTACAACCTGATACCAAGCAATATAAATTCAACATCATTGATACGCCAGGTCACGTGGACTTTACCGTAGAGGTAGAGCGTTCTCTCCGTGTGCTGGACGGTCTGGTGGCATTGTTTTGCGCCGTATCCGGTGTTGAACCACAGTCTGAAACCGTTTGGCGTCAGGCTAACCGCTACCGTGTACCACGTATCGGTTTCGTAAATAAAATGGACCGTTCCGGTGCCGACTTCCTGAACGTTGTTAAGCAGGTAAAAGAAATGCTGGGTGCAAACCCCGTTCCTTTAGTACTGCCTATCGGCGCTGAAGAGTCTTTCAAAGGCGTGGTAGATCTGATCACCATGAAAGGAATCATCTGGGACGAAGAAGGTAAAGGCGCTACTTACCAGGAAATTGAAATTCCTGCCGACATGAGAGCTGAGGCAGAAGAATGGAGAGCTAACCTGGTTGAAGCAGTAGCTGAATATGATGATAAACTGATGGAGAAATTCTTCGACGATCCAAATACGATCTCTGAAGCGGAAATCCACGAAGCTATCCGTAAGGCTACCATCGATATCGCTATCATTCCGATGATGTGCGGTTCTTCCTTCAAAAATAAAGGTGTTCAGAAAATGCTGGATGCGGTTTGCCGTTACCTGCCTTCTCCAATGGACATCGAAGCCGTAAAAGGTACCAACCCCGACAGCGGTGAGGAAGTTTTACGCAGACCAGATGCAAAGGAACCATTCGCTGCACTGGCCTTCAAAATCATGACCGATCCTTTCGTAGGTCGTCTGGCGTTCTTCCGGGCTTACTCTGGTCACCTGGATGCTGGTTCTTACGTACTGAACACCCGTACCGGTAAAAACGAGCGTATCAGCCGTATTATGCAGATGCACGCTAACAAGCAGAACCCACTCGAATTCATCGAAGCCGGTGATATCGGTGCTGCTGTTGGTTTTAAAGATATCAAAACAGGTGATACCCTGTGCGACGAGAAGCATCCGATCGTACTGGAAATCATGACCTTCCCGGAACCCGTTATCCACATCGCCATTGAGCCTAAAACGCAGGCAGACGTTGATAAAATGGGTATGGCTATCGCTAAACTGGTAGAAGAAGATCCTACCCTGAAAGCAAAAACTGACGAAGAAACCGGCCAAACCATCCTGAGTGGTATGGGTGAACTTCACCTGGAAATCATCGTTGACCGTATGCGTCGCGAGTTTAAGGTAGAAGTTAACCAGGGAGCTCCGCAAGTTGCTTACAAGGAAGCCCTGACCGCTAAAGTTGAACACCGTGAGGTATTTAAGAAACAAACCGGTGGTCGTGGTAAATTCGCTGACATCCAGATAGAACTCGGACCTGCCGATGCTGAATGGCTGAAAGAGAACGAAGGCAAATCATTCCAGTTCGTAAATGATATCTTTGGTGGATCTATCCCTAAAGAATTCATCCCTGCGGTACAGAAAGGATTTGAACAGTCGCTCAGCCAGGGTGTACTGGCAAACTTCCCGCTGGTGAACCTGAGAGTACGTCTGTTCGACGGATCTTTCCACCAGGTGGATTCTGATGCGATGTCATTTGAATTGTGTGCCAAATCGGCTTTCCGTGAAGCAGCCCGCAAAGCTAAACCAGTATTGCTGGAGCCTATCATGAAAGTGGAAGTATTAACACCAGACCAGTACATGGGTGATGTGACAGGTGATCTGAACCGTCGTCGTGGTATGCTGGAAGGTATGGACTCCAAAAACGGTGTACAGGTAATCAAAGCTAAAGTGCCACTGAGCGAAATGTTCGGTTATGTAACACAGCTGCGTTCACTGTCGTCCGGTCGTGCAAGCTCTATCATGGAATTCTCCCACTATGCTCCGGCTCCAACCAGCGTGGCGGAAGAAGTGGTAGCTAAAGTGAAAGGCAAAGTAAACGCTTAATCATAGCTTCTTTTATAGGAAAGGTTGTTCTGCTCACGCAGAGCAACCTTTCTACTTTTAAGGAACATCCGGGAAAGTCTTCACATGAACATGCTATTGCCGGGAAAACTTTTTTCGATATTTTCGGTGCTGATAACCTACATACTGTAATTTACTTTTTGCGAGATGCCAGGTCCTGTTCCAACAGGACCTTTTTTTATTTTACCCTGTAAGGGGCGCATAATCCCTGTATCAGCCATCGGATGGATGAGGTGTTGCCTGGCTTAAAACAAGCAATGCAAGGGCCGGATAAAGCGGAATTAATATGCCTGGGAAAAGTGTTCCGGAAAAAATAATGGGTCAGCACCTTTTTTTATACAACAACATGGAAGTTGTGAATGTTATAGGGTTATAAAACGGAAAGACTACGCTTGTACAGTATGATTTTTTATATATTTTTTTTAGAGAGATGAATACTTATTACGTTCATTTTCAGTAGTTTTGCTTCATCAGCAGGTTTGCTGTTTAAAAATGTTTGTGATTGTTTGAAGTTTCGAAGACTACCCATTATCCCCCTGCCTCTATTAAATCAGTTCATTACCAGGTAGCGAAAATGCTGCCATAGCCGCAAAGAGTAATTGTCATGGCCGTTTTGCCTTGCTTATTAGTATTCATTCAGCATGTTTAATTGTTAAAACTAAAAATCACACTATGAAAAAAACTCGTCTATTAACCCTCGTTACAGTAGCATTATTATTGGGGTCAACCGTTAAGGCACAGATTCAGAAAGGTAATATTATGGTGGGCGCCGATCTCACAAATATTAACTTCATTTTCCAGAAGGAAGGGAATGCTTTCAATTTAAACCTTTCCCCGAAGGTGGGCTGGTTTATTAAAGACGGGCTGGCTATTGGTGCGTATGTTGATTTCGGATTGGCTACCACAAAGGATAAGACTACGGATGTAAAAACATCCAGCACCAATTATGGCATTGGTGGTTTTGCCCGTTATTTTGTGGAAGATAAAAATGTAAGGAAACTGGAATTTTCCAAGAGAGTCCGCTTCTTTGCAGAAGGCAATGTAGGATTTGCTGGTAAAAACCCTGCCAGTGCGGCTTCTACCAACGGTTTTAATATTGGGATCGGGCCTGGTATTTCTTATTTTATTACCCCTAATATTGGTTTGGAAGGATTGTTGAAATATGACCTTACCGTTGGTGGAGGTAATTCTACGACTGCCAGTCAGTTGAGTCTGGGTATAGGTTTCCAGATCTATCTGCCATCTGCCAAAGCAAAACAGATTTATAAAGAAGAAAGAGGTAAATAAATAGTTGAACTGGCAAGTAAAAAAGTAAAGGTTCCGGTAGCAATGATAAATTGCTTCGGAACCTTTTTAATTAGGCTTCCTCACTAAGGGATGGGGCGCTGGTAGCCTGCTGAACAAAATGAACAGGGAGTGTGAGAATGAACCAATTGAACAGACATTTTTTAAACGGAAGCATTTATTTTAGAGGCATGACTAAACTGGCTTAGTCAATGGGGTTGCTGAAAACCAATAAAAGAGTAGGCCTCACATCCATCAATCACTCCCTTATGTTAGACACTATTCTCCTGGCAATTATTAAGTTTCTGAACACGGTAACCGGCGCGCTGTAAGTGCCTGGCTGACAGTAACCTTATAGGAACACCGGTGCAGGACCGGCGTTTTTATGCATGGAATAATGCTGTAATACGGTTGATGACATACTTGTTATCCTCACGGAATTACAGCATATTCTACCATTGATAGTAGCCACATTCAGCTGATGGGATTGTCGAAAACCATATAAAAGAGTAGGCAGATTTTTTAAACAGCATATTATGATCACTGACGCATTAAATACCTTTTTGAAAGGTTTACTGGCATTACTGATGTCTGCCCTCGGGGGGATATAAACCAGTTATTTCGGGTTGTTTTGCTCCGGTAGTGATACCGGAGTTTTTTTGTGCATACCTGAAAATGCATCCGCTGCCGGTGTTTTTTCGTGCAGCAGCAATCGCTGAAACCCCTTCCTTCAGCGGAATGAACGCACAGGATAGTAGTAATCCTGATTGAATAAAATGAACGAACGGATTTTTCTGAATAGCCTTTACTTTTAGCGGATGCTTGTATATATAAGCTTTGGGATTGCCGAAAACCAAATTTAATAGAGTAGGTATAACCAGTAGTAAAACCATCTTATGAATTTACTCAACCAACTGCTGGCAACGCTTGTTGCCCTGCTGCAATCGCTCCTGGGAGGACTGTAATCAGCTCTTCATCCGTAAGGGGACGATTCAGCCTTTTTAAGCGTGCTATCTCCCTTACAATCTCTATGGCTCCGGGCAGTGTGTCCGGAGCTTTTTCATGCCGCAAAATCCCCTTCTCATTGATAAATGGTTGCTTCCGGCAGATCGGGGCTTCATCGGGATGATAAATGCACGCGCCCGCTTCTCTGATCCGCCAGGGTGTTACAATGAACAATCTGATCAAAAGCATTGAGAATGAACAAAATGAACGAACTGGAATCCAGGTATTGCCTTTAAATTTAATCCTGGGGTTAACCATATTCATTACCCGCTGGGATCGCCGAAAACCAGGAACAGAGTAGGCATTACATGAAAACCTATTTAAAATGGATTTACTCAACCAATTACTGGCACTAGTCTTAGGATTAGTAAAATCATTATTAGGCGGAATCGGTGGCGGCTTACCTCTGTAAGAGGGGAGCCGGTTATGCCGGTATCGTTTTAATTATTCAAAAAGGGGGTTGTTCCGGGTTTTGCCGGGAACAACCCTTTTTTTCGGCCGCAGGATAAAAAATGTTCAGATTTTTTTTGGTTTTTTTGGTTTTGAATTTTGTTTTCCTATATTTGTCAAAACGAGCATGTTAACTTAACATAAGGCTTAACATCCACAGAATGAATCTCTTCTACGGCCTTATTTTTTGATTATTGCATTTTATACCCCAACTTCTCCCCGGCTGTGGCAAGCTTTTGCCCGGTATCTTTTATTTTTTCCAGATAATAATTTGACAAATAAAAAAAAGGGGTTACCTTTGCCCTCCCAAATTGTAAAGGGAAAAAACGAAGAAGTTCATTGCATATGTCTCAGAGAATAAGAATCAAGCTGAAGTCCTACGATCATAACCTGGTAGACAAGTCTGCTGAGAAGATCGTCAAAACCGTGCGTAACACGGGCGCCGTGGTAACAGGTCCGATACCTTTACCTACAGAGAAGAAAATTTTTACGGTACTGCGTTCTCCGCACGTAAATAAGAAAGCGCGCGAGCAGTTCCAGTTGTGTACTCACAAGCGTTTGCTGGATATTTACACGTCCTCTTCCAGGACGGTAGATGCACTCAGTAAACTGGATTTACCTTCTGGGGTAGAAGTTGAAATTAAAGCATAGGACAACAGCAAGGCAGGGCAAAAGGCCCGCCTTTAATTGATTTATGGTTATTTGCTGATTATCAGTGAGTAACAATTTTAACAAAGTCACATAGGTCGCGCCTTCTGGGCGGCCGCCCAATAAATGTATTTAAACCGCCCATCCTGGGGATAGCTCGAAATCCCCCAGGCGCTGGGTAAAATCATATAAAAAATGAAAGGTATTATTGGTAAAAAGATTGGTATGACCAGTATCTTCGAGTCCAATGGTAAGCAAACAGCTTGTACCATTATCGAAGCAGGTCCCAACGTTGTAACACAGGTAAAAAGCCTGGAATCAGACGGTTACAATGCAATACAGGTTTCTTTCGGTGAGAAGAAAGAAAAACACACCACTAAAGCAGAAAGTAATCACTTCGCGAAAGCAAGCACCTCTCCCAAACGTTTCGTAAAAGAATTCCGTAACCCGGATGTACAGAAAGCCCTCGGTGAATCTATCACATGCGAAATCTTCGCAGAAGGCGAATCAATTGACGTTGTAGGCACTTCCAAAGGTAAAGGTTTCCAGGGTGTTGTAAAACGCCACGGTTTCAGCGGTGTGGGTGAAGCTACCCACGGTCAGCACGATAGAAGCAGGGCTCCTGGTTCTGTTGGTGGATCATCTTACCCTGCCCGCGTTTTCAAGGGTATGCGTATGGCCGGCCAGACAGGTAACGAAAGAGTGAAAGTGAAAGGTCTGAAAATCCTGAAAATATTCCCTGAAAAGAATTATATCCTGGTAAGTGGTTCCGTTCCCGGCCACATTGGTTCAATCGTTTTAATCCAGAAGTAACATGCAAGTCGATATTTTAAATATAGAAGGTAAGAAAACCGGAAGGTCAATTGAACTTCCCGAGGAGATCTTTGGTGTTGAACCGAACAACCACGTAATTTACCTGGCTGTGAAACAATACCTCGCTGCTCAGCGTCAGGGTACTCATAAAGTGAAAACCAGAGCTGAAGTACAAGGTGCTTCCCGTAAACTGCACAAACAAAAAGGTACCGGTGGCGCCCGTAAAGGTAACATCCGTAACCCATTGTATAAAGGTGGTGGTACCATCTTCGGACCAAAACCGCACGGTTGGGGCTTTAAACTGAACAGAAAAGTGAAAGATCTCGCTAAGATCTCCGCCCTGTCAGTAAAAGCTAAAGAAAACAGCATCATCATTATTGAAGATCTGGCCCTGCAAACACCTAAAACCAAACAATTCGTTGGTATTTTAAAGAACCTGAACATCAATGTAGACGGTAAGAAGACTATGTTCATCACACCGGAATACAATGACAATGTTTACCTGTCTTTAAGAAACATCCCTACTGTAGACGGTGCTATGCTGAGTGATATCAACACTTATGATATCATGAACAGCAATTACATTGTGTTTACAGAAAGCGCAGCTAAAATCTTCACAGAAGAAGAGCCGGCTGAAGCGTAGGACGTTGAAACCAATTTAAATAACAAAGCTAAAGGCTAACAGCTAACAGCTATAAGCTATAAGAAGATGAAACTTTCAGACGTTTTAATCAAACCGGTAGTATCCGAAAAGGTGAATAAAGCCACCGAAAAATTCAACCGCTACTACTTCATTGTTGACAAAAAAGCCAACAAACTGGAGATCAAAAAAGCAGTAGAAGAATTTTACGGTGTGACTGTAGCAGATGTGAATACTGCCGTAATGCCGGGTAAAGCAAAATTCCGCTTTACAAAAGCCGGTTTCGTGTCAGGGAAAAAACCGTCTTACAAAAAGGCGATCATTACCCTCGCATCAGGTGAAACTATAGATCTGTATGCTAACATGTAGTGCCGTTCCGGCCTGAACAGCCGGGATGTGGATGTATATGCAGATCACGATTAATATTTATCAATAACATTTAACTTTTTAGGAAGTAATGGCACTGAAGAAGTTCAAACCAATGACGGCAGGTACCCGCTGGAAAATAGGCAACGCTTACGCGGAGCTGACCTCGGATACCCCCGAAAAAAGCCTGCTGGAGCCCAATAAAAGGAGCGGCGGTAGAAATGCACAAGGTAGAATGTCTATGCGCTACATAGGTGGCGGTCATAAAAAGGCATACCGTGTCATAGATTTCAAACGCGATAAAACAACTATTCCTGCTACTGTTAAAACGATCGAGTATGATCCTAACCGTAGCGCGTTTATCGCTTTGTTGCACTATGCGGATGGTGAAAAACGTTACATTATCGCCCCACAGGGCCTGCAGGTTGGCGCTACCGTTGTAAGCGGTGCTGAAGCTCCTCCTGAAGTAGGTAACGCGTTACCCCTGAAAAACATGCCTTTGGGTACTGTTGTGCACAATATCGAGCTGCAACCTGGAAGAGGTGGTGCTATCGCAAGAAGCGCCGGTGCTTACGCACAGCTGTCCAACAAGGAAGAAAAATATGCCGTACTGAAAATGCCTTCCGGCGAACTGCGCAAAGTATTAAATACTTGCATGGCTACCGTAGGTACTGTTTCTAACTCCGACCACGCACTGCAATCCGTAGGTAAAGCAGGTGCTAACCGTTGGAAAGGCATCCGTCCCCGCACCCGTGGTGTGGCGATGAACCCTGTAGATCACCCGATGGGTGGTGGTGAAGGTAAATCTTCCGGCGGCCATCCAAGATCCAGAACAGGCAAATATGCGAAAGGTCTGAAAACCAGGAAACCGCAGAAGAGCTCTGATAAACTGATCATCAGCAGGAAAAACGGTAAAAAATTATAATATTTCGGAATTCGGATTCCGGAAAGTAAAGATCCGGAATCCGAAATTGGAAAAATCATAAATAAGAAGACATGGCTCGTTCCATAAAAAAAGGTCCTTACGTAGACCAGAAACTAGAGAATAAGGTGGAGAAAATGAATGTGGGCACCAAGAAAACAGTTATCAAAACTTGGAGTCGCCGTTCTACTATTACGCCTGATTTCGTTGGTCACACTTTCGCTGTACACAATGGCAACAAATTTATTCCTGTTTATGTAACGGAATTTATGGTTGGTCATAAACTGGGCGAATTTGCACCCACACGTAACTTTAGAGGTCACGTAAATAAGAAAATGTAAATTATAGTCTGGCGTTTGAGGTTTGAAGACAGGTTTCAAACCAATCCATCAAACATCAGGCATCAGACACTAAATAATAAAAGAAATTAATAACAATGGAAGCAGTAGCTAAGCTGAACAACAATCCGACATCCACCCGCAAAATGCGTTTGCTGGCAGACTTAATCCGTGGTCTGGATGTGGAGAAGGCTTTGAATATTTTGAAATTCCATCCAAAGCACCCGAGCGTACCTTTAGAAAAACTGCTGGTATCTGCTATCGCAAACTGGAAAGTGAAGAACGAAGGTGCCAGGGTTGAAGATGCTAACCTGATCGTAAAAACCATTTTTGTAGATGGCGGCCGCACCCTGAAAAGAATGCGCCCGGCTCCACAGGGAAGGGGTTACCGTATCCGCAAGAGAAGTAATCACGTTACGATTGTGGTGGATGGTAAAAGTGCTCAATAAGCGTTTCATACCACAGAGATAGAAATTAAAACTATTAAACTAATAGACAAATAACCAGAACATGGGTCAGAAAACAAATCCTATTGGTAACAGGTTAGGTATCATCAGAGGATGGGACTCTAATTGGTATGGCAGCAAAAAAGATTATGCTACCAAACTGATCGAAGATAACAAGATCAGAACTTATCTGAACGCCCGTATCAATAAAGGCGGTATCTCAAGAGTTGTGATCGAAAGAACTTTAGGTAAGTTGATCATCACTGTTCATACGTCTAAACCAGGTATCATCATTGGTAAAGGTGGTGGAGAAGTTGATCGCATCAAAGAAGAGCTGAAGAAACTGACTGGTAAAGAGGATGTACAGATCAATATTCTCGAAATCCGTCGTCCTGAAATGGATGCCAACATCGTTGCTGAAACAATCGCCAAACAAATTGAAAGCCGTATCAACTACAAACGTGCTATCAAAATGGCTATTGCTACTGCACTGAGAATGGGAGCAGAAGGTATCAAAGTGAAAATAAGCGGCCGTTTAGGTGGTGCTGAAATCGCCCGTTCAGAAGAAATGAAGCAAGGTCGCGTACCTTTGCACACTTTCCGTATGGACATCGATTACGCTTCCCTCTTCGCTTTAACCGTTTACGGTAAAATCGGGATCAAAGTATGGATCTGTAAAGGTGAAGTACTGGGTCAACGCGATCTGAACCCTAACGTGTTAACCGGCAAAGAAGGTGACAACCGCGGCGGTGGTCGTGAACATCATCATGGTGGAGAACGCAGAGATCATGGCGACAGAAATCACCGCGGTGGTGGTGACAGAAGAGGCGGTGATAACCGTGGCGGTGGCCGCAGATAGTATATCTGTGGGTAAAGCAAACATTAACAATTACTATTAACATTAACAACATAGACGATGTTACAGCCAAAAAGAACGAAACACAGGAAGATGCACAAAGGCCGCATCAAAGGGAACGCTAAAAGAGGCGCTACCCTCTCCTTTGGTACTTTCGGTCTTAAAGCATTAGAACCTAAGTGGATCACAGACAGGCAGATCGAAGCTGCCCGTGTGGCCCTGACTAGGCATATGAAACGTGAAGGTAACGTTTGGATCCGCATTTTCCCTGACAAGCCTATCACAGCTAAGCCTTTGGAAGTGAGGATGGGTAAAGGTAAAGGTGCTCCTGACCATTGGGCAGCAGTAGTTAAACCAGGTAGAATTTTATTTGAAGCAGACGGCGTTTCCTTACAGGTAGCGAAAGAAGCGATGGAACTCGCAGCACAGAAACTGCCCATCAAAGTAAAATTTGTAACCAGCCGCGATTTCGTTGCTTAATTACAGGTATACAATAACTAATAAATCCGGTGAGCTGCTCCGGTAGCAAACTGAATCAAATTAAATACAATGGCAAAAGAAAAGCTGGATCTGAAAGGCCTGAGCGAACAAGACCTCAAAGAGAGAATCTCTGCAGAGGAACTGCGCTTAAAGAAGATGACATTCGGTCATGCAATCACGCCTATCGAAAATCCGATGAGCATCCGCTCCGTGAGACGCGATATTGCACGTATGCAAACTGAATTGCGCAAAAAACAACTGGGCTTCTAAATCCTCCCCGGCATCGCCGGGATTGCTAGACAGCATTAGTATAACACATTTATGACCTCTGTAAAAGAGGGTTAAATACTTTCAACAATGACGACCGAAAGAAAATTAAGAAAAACCAGGATTGGTGTGGTTGCCAGCAACAAAATGGATAAAACCATCACTGTTAAAGTGGAGCGTAAGGTAAAGCACCCCATCTATGGTAAATTCGTTAAAAAATCTACCAAGTTCATGGCGCATGACGACAAGAACGAGTGTAACATAGGGGATACCGTAAGAATTGCGGAAACACGTCCTTTAAGCAGAAACAAATGCTGGAGACTGGTAGAAGTAATCGCTAAAGTAAAATAATTATTTATTTTGTTTCAAGCTGTATCCGGCAACCCCGGTTACAGCCGCTGATTAAACAAATTCAAACTCATTACGATGATACAACAGGAATCAAGGCTGAGTGTGGCTGATAACAGTGGTGCCAAAGAAGTTCTTTGCATCCGCGTGTTAGGTAACTCCGGCCAGGACTACGCTAAAGTAGGCGATAGGATTGTAGTAACTGTAAAGGATGCTATGCCTGGCGGTGGTGTAAAAAAAGGTATGGTTACGAAAGCCGTAATCGTAAGAACCAAAAACAAATTACGTCGTAAAGATGGTTCTTATATCCGTTTCGACGACAACGCGGTTGTACTGCTGAACAACTCAGACGAACCTCGCGGTACCCGTATTTTCGGTCCGGTTGCACGTGAGCTGAGAGACAAGGGTTATATGAAAATTATCTCCCTGGCTCCTGAGGTGTTATAAGAGATTTACGGATTCCCTGATTTTGGAATTTTTTGATCTACATCAAAAAATTCCAAAATTCCAAAATTCATAAATGTTTCTTATCTTTGCAGCCCGTTTGCAAAACGAGACAAAACATTAATCAAGCGAAACAGCTGTTTCGCTTGGCGTTTATAAATAAATCAAAGTAATGAAAACTAGATTTAAGCCTAAATTCAACATTAAAAAGGGCGACCTGGTTGCGGTAATTGCCGGCGATGATAAGGATCGGACCAAAGCACGCAAAGTGCTGGAAGTAAATCCTGTGAAGGCCCGCATTCTTGTAGAAGGCGTTAACATTATTACCAAACATACGAAGCCTACCGCACAGAATACCAAAGGTGGTATTGTAAAGCAGGAAGCGCCTATCGCTATTTCCAACGTAATGTTGTGGGATGCAAAGGCGGGTGCACCTACCAGGGTGAACAGGCAGAGAGATAATGGTAAATTAATTCGTATCGCTAAAAAATCAGGGGAGGTAATTAAATAATGGCTAACTCTAAATATACTCCGAGACTGCAAACTAAATATCACCAGGAAGTTGCAGGTGCACTGATGAAGAAATTCAATTACAAAAGTGTAATGCAGGTACCCCGTCTGGTAAAAATTTGCCTCAACCAGGGTATCAATGGTGCTGTGGGTGATAAAAAACTCGTAGACATCGCTGTAGACGAAATGTCCCGTATTTCCGGACAGAAAGCTATCGCTACCATGTCTAAGAAAGATATCTCCAATTTCAAACTGAGAAAGAACATGCCTATCGGTGCACGCGTTACATTGCGCAGCACTAATATGTACGACTTCCTGGATCGTTTGGTATCTGTTTCCCTGCCACGTGTACGTGACTTCAAAGGTATCAACGAAAAAGCTTTTGATGGTCGTGGTAACTACACAATGGGTATCACAGAACAAATCATCTTCCCTGAAATCGATATCGATAAAGTAACAAAAATGTCCGGTATGGATATCACTTTTGTTACCACTGCAAAAACCAACGAAGAAGCTTACGAGCTGCTGAGAGAATTGGGTATGCCGTTCAGGAACATGAAAAAAGATAATCAGTAAATCGAAACGATAATATAATTATGGCAAAAGAATCCGTAAAAGCCAGACAAAGGAAAAGAGAAGCAATGGTAGCAAAATTTGCTGAAAAGCGCGCTGCCCTGAAAGCTGCCGGTGACTATAGCGCACTGGATCAACTGCCTAAGAACGCTTCCCCTGTTCGTCTGCACAACAGATGCCAGCTGACCGGTCGTCCTAAAGGATACATGCGTCACTTCGGCCTTTGCAGGAACATGTTCCGCGACCTGGCCCTCGCAGGCAAAATCCCTGGCGTAACTAAAGCCAGCTGGTAAAATCAATATTTTTTGATTTTTTGATTTTCGTATTTAGGAATTTAAATCCGTAAATCACAAAATCAAGAAATCCGAAAATGAAAGTTATTTGATTCCCATCTAATACGATTGGATATCGCATTGTAAACATTATCAAACTATTTCAACAATGGTTACTGATCCAATAGCAGACTTCCTGACAAGAATCCGGAACGCGCAAATGGCCACCCACAGGATCGTGGAGATTCCGGCATCCAAGCTGAAAAAACGCATTACAGAAATTCTGTACGACAAAGGTTATATCCTGAAGTACAAATTCGAAGAAGATACGAAACAAGGCGTTATCAAGATCGCTTTGAAGTATGATCCCTTAACTAAAGTGCCCGCTATTAGAGATCTGCAACGTATCAGCCGTCCAGGCCTGCGTCAGTACTCTAAACCTGAAGATTTTAAACGTGTGAAGAATGGTTTAGGCGTGGCTATCATTTCTACTTCCAAAGGTGTAATGACCGATAAGGAAGCCAAAGCTCAAAATGTAGGTGGCGAAGTAGTTTGCTACATCTATTAATATATTGGTTTATTGGTTGTTATGCAACCAATAAACCAAACATAAGTTATCTGACAATTAAGCTTTCTATACGGCGCTGAACACGGATAACCGGTAAATAAATCTCAAATAAACTTTAAACAGAAGTTATGTCACGTATAGGTAAAGCTCCTATCAAATTAGCAACTGGTGTTACAGTTACTGTATCCCCTGCTAATGAAGTAACCGTAAAAGGCCCAAAAGGTGAACTGAAAAAGGACATCGACCGGGAAATGAAGATCGAAGTGAAAGACGGCGTATTAACAGTAATCCGCCCCACAGAACAGATTCGTCACAAAGCACTGCACGGTCTTTACCGCGCTTTACTCGCTAACATGGTTGAAGGTGTTACAGTAGGTTATAAAAAACAACTGGAACTGGTGGGTGTTGGTTATAAAGCTGTTAACAACGGTCAGTTACTTGATCTCGCATTGGGTTACTCTCACAATATCATTATCGAAATTCCAAAAGAACTGAAGGTAGCTACCTTAACAGAAAAAGGTCAGAACCCTAAGATCATGCTGGAAGGTATCGATAACCAGTTACTGGGTCAGGTAGCTGCAAAGATCCGCAGCCTGCGTAAACCAGAGCCTTACAAAGGTAAAGGTGTTCGCTACAGTGATGAAGTGGTACGTAAGAAAGCTGGTAAATCAGCTGGTAAATAAAAAAATCTTTAATTAGCTAGTCAGCTATCCCGCTGATTAGCTAATTTTAACAGTATATCCCGGCAGTATCGGGGTAATAAAATAAAACTCAAATGAGCACAAAAGTTAACAGGAGACAGAAGATCCGCTACCGCATCCGTAAAAAGATCTCCGGTACTGCACAAGCGCCAAGGTTGTCTGTATTTCGCAGCAACAGCGATATCTACGTGCAATTGATCGATGATACCAATGGTACTACCCTGGCATCAGCTTCTTCCCGTGACAAGGATATTAAAGCACAACAAGGAACCAAGTCTGAAAAGGCTAAACTGGTTGGCGCAGCAGTAGCAGTGAAAGCTGTTGCACTGGGTATCACCGGTTGCATCTTCGACAGAAGTGGTTATTTATATCATGGCCGCGTGAAAAACGTAGCTGACGGAGCAAGAGAAGGTGGTCTCCAGTTTTAATCACCTGGGTCCTAATTTTTAATTCTGAACAAGTAATTCTTATAAAATAAAATGGCAAAGAATTCATTCAATAAAGTAAAGGCCGGTGATCTGGAGCTGAAAGAGAAAGTTGTGGCTATCAACCGTGTTACTAAAACCACCAAAGGCGGTCGTACATTCAGTTTCTCCGCACTGGTAGTAGTAGGTAATGAAAACGGCGTGGTAGGTCATGGTCTTGGTAAAGCAAAAGAAGTGCAGCAGGCTATCACTAAAGGTATAGATGATGCTAAGAAGAACCTGATCAAGGTTCCTGTTATGCACGGTACTATTCCTCACGATCAGTTTGCGAAAGAAGGCGCTGCCAAAGTACTGATTAAACCAGCTGCTCATGGTACTGGTGTAATCGCCGGAGGTTCTATGCGTGCTGTGCTGGAAAGCGTAGGCGTTACCGACGTTCTGGCTAAATCTTTAGGTTCTGCTAACCCGCACAACGTGGTAAAAGCTACCTTTAAAGCATTGGGCATGTTACGCGAACCCATCAGCATCGCCAGAACCAGGAACATTTCCCTGAAAAGAGTTTTCAACGGTTGATCCTCACAGACATCCGAAACGAAAATATTTGTCCGGGAGATTTGAAACTAATTCATTAACAATTAAATTACTCCGCCTTAGGCGGATAGGGGTTTATGGCAAAGATTAAAATCACTCAAGTGAAAAGTGGGATAGACCGTTCCGAAAGGCAGAAACTGACCTTGAAAGCACTGGGCCTGACTAAAATGCACGCTACTGTTGAAGTAGAAGCAACTCCTCAGATCCTGGGAATGGTTCGTAAAGTAGATCACCTGGTAAAAGTAGAAACAGTTAACGCTTAGTAAATAAGTAACACTGCTGTGGGATTGTCCTGTGATAATCTTACTTTTACATTTGTAACTTTACATCACACACACTTTTATTTAAAGCGAGCGGTTAATTTCCGCGTAAGTAAAAACAATTAATCATGAATCTGCATTCATTAAAGCCTGCAAAAGGCGCTGTACATAAAGTGAAACGTCTCGGACGTGGTGAAGCCTCCGGTAAAGGTGGTACTGCTACCAAAGGTAACAAAGGTGGTCAGTCACGTGCCGGTTATTCCAGCAAAAGAGGTTTCGAAGGCGGCCAGATGCCAATCCAACGCCGTATGCCTAAACGCGGCTTCAAAAATAATAACCGGGAAGAATACACTATCTTCAACCTGGGCCAACTGGATCACTTAGTTGAAAAATACGGTCTCCAGGATTTCAACATGGAAAACCTGTTTATGAACGGTTTGGTTAACAGAACTGCCAAAGTTAAGATTCTGGCTAATGGCGAACTGAAAACCAAGGTCTCTGTCAAAGTGAACGCGATCAGTGAGAAAGCTAAACAGGCCATCGAAACAGCAGGTGGATCAGTAGAACTGGTATAAGACTTTACGACTGAGGAGACGCCTACGGAGTAGTGCGTCTTTTCATATTTAATAGCGCTATAAAACCTTTATCTTCCTGTGAAGAAATTTATCGAAACGATTAAGAATATCTGGAGTATTGAGGATTTGCGTAATCGCATCTTAACCACCCTGCTCCTGGTCCTCATCTACCGTATAGGATCCTATATAGCTTTGCCTGGTATTGATGCAAACGCCCTCACTGACTTTGAAAAGAATTCCAATCAGGGAATCCTGGGGCTGTTTAACATGTTTGCCGGTGGATCGTTTTCAAGGGCCTCTATCTTTGCGTTGGGTATCATGCCCTACATCTCCGCATCCATTGCTATCCAGTTATTAACGATAGCAGTGCCTCACTTCCAGAAACTACAGAAGGAAGGAGAGAGCGGCCGCAAAAAGATCAATCAGTTTACACGTATCCTCACGGTAGTGGTAACTGGCTTCCAGGCAAGTGCTTACGTGGCATATCTGCGTAATCAATCCGGTGGCGCTATTATCCCTGAATACGGCGTCTTCTTCTTCTGGCTTTCTACCACTGTTGTACTTACTGCAGGTACCCTGTTTGTAATGTGGCTTGGTGAAAAGATTACAGATAAAGGTATCGGTAATGGTACTTCCATCATCATCATGATGGGAATCCTTGCCCGCTTACCAGAAGCGTTAATTGCAGAATTCTATACCAAGGTTGCAGGTGACGCGGGTGGACCGATCCTCTTCCTGCTGGAAATTGCCATCTTTATTATTATTACGGTGGGGCTTATCCTGCTGGTGCAGGGTACCCGGAAAATACCGGTCAACTACGCCAAACGTATTGTAGGCAATAAACAATATGGTGGTGTACGCCAGTTCATTCCCCTCAAGGTGAATGCGGCAGGTGTAATGCCGATCATCTTTGCCCAGGCTATTATGTTCATTCCGGCTACTTTAATAGGCTTCGCTACTTCTTCTGAAAGTGCGTCCGGCTTCATACGTATCTTCAGTGATCATACAAATGCCTGGTATAACCTGATTTATGCCATACTGGTAGTTGTATTCACCTACTTTTATACTGCGTTGATCTTCAATCCTACCCAGATGGCGGATGAAATGAAACGTAATAACGGGTTCATTCCCGGTGTTAAACCCGGTAAATCTACCGCCGATTACATCGGTGCAGTAATGGACCGTATAACCCTGCCTGGTGCATTTTTCCTGGCTATAGCAGGTATTATGCCCGGTGTAGCAGCTGCATTCAGGATCAATAGTAACTTTGCTACCTTCTTCGGTGGTACTTCCCTGTTGATCATGGTGGGCGTTATCCTGGATACTTTACAACAAATAGAAAGCCAGCTGCTGATGCGCCATTACGATGGTCTGATGAGCACTGGACGTATCAAAGGCAGATCAGCTCCGGCTAATGTATAAAATGATTGTACGCCCCGGCGTGTAACCGCAATAAAATAGCCACAGAAGCTTTTATGCTTTAGTGGCTATATTATTTTGAATAAAGCTATTGACCCCCGGCAGCCGGCTTTTAGCGAAGACCTGTCTGCTAAGTGCCAAGGCTACAGAAGGATTGTTATGATTCATTATAAGACGAAGGAAGAAATAGAACTGGTGCGCAAAAGTGCGCTGCTCCTGAGTGCAGCCCTGGCAGAAGTAGCCAGAACGCTGAAACCGGGAATGAGCACGCTCGATGTAGATGCAGTAGCAGACAAGTTTATAGTGGAGAATGGGGCAGTACCCTCTTTTAAAAACTATAAAGGATTTCCAAACGCCTGCTGTATCTCTGTCAATGAAGCAGTAGTGCATGGCATTCCGAATAAATATGTGCTGAAAGACGGTGATATTGTAACAGTGGATGTAGGTGTGTATATGAATGGTTATCATGCAGATAGCGCCTATACTTTTGCGATTGGCAATGTGGCGGAAAATGTACTCCGTCTCATGAGTGCTACCAAAGCATCGCTCTACAAAGGTATTGAGAAGGCGATCATCGGTAACCGGATCGGTGACATCTCTTACGCAGTACAGGAATATACAGAGAAAGAGCGTGGATACGGCGTGGTAAGGGAACTGGTGGGCCATGGGCTCGGCCGGCACCTGCACGAAGATCCGCAGGTTCCTAACTACGGTAAACGCGGAAGCGGTCCTGTAATCAAGGAAGGCCTGGTAATAGCCATTGAACCCATGATCAATCTCCGTTCAAAAGACGTGGAATACCTGGAAGATGGCTGGACCGTAGTTACCCGCGACAACAGCCCGTCTGTTCATTTCGAACATACCGTGGCCGTTGGAAAAAGTAAAGCGGACGTATTATCTTCTTATACAGAGATCGAAAAAGAAGAAAAAAACAACCCTGAACTGAACGCAAATTACTAGCAGTTGCCAGTGTATTTGTCGGAAATAACAGGGGCTTTTAGCAGGAAAAATGCCGGATTTTGGCAGGAAAACCGACAATTATAATAATAATAAAGGTAAATTTTTCTATTTCAAAAGATAAATGCTATCTTTGCAGTCCTAAAAATTTTTATGGCAAAACAGGCACTCATTAAACAGGATGGAATAATATTAGAAGCCTTGTCGAACGCTATGTTCCGTGTAAAATTGGAAAATGGGCATGAAATCCTGGCCACCATTTCTGGAAAAATGAGAATGCACTATATCCGCATTCTGCCAGGAGATAAGGTGGGAGTGGAGATGAGCCCATACGATTTGTCAAGAGGCCGTATAATTTTCAGATACAAATAAGTGCGGCGGGGAATAAGTGAAGATTGGACGTATAAGTTAAAAATAACATAACCTTTTTATAAAATAATAATCATGAAGGTAAGAGCTGCAATCAAAAAAAGAAGTGCGGATTGTAAAATAGTTCGTAGAAAAGGTGTTTTGTTGGTTATCAACAAAAAGAATCCTCGTTTTAAACAACGTCAGGGTTAATCGGTTCCCCTAAACGGAATTTGATTTTTTAATCAGAATCATAAAATCTAAAATAGAAATATGGCACGTATAGCCGGTATAGATCTTCCTAAAAATAAAAGAGGAGAAATTGGCCTCACCTATATCTTTGGTATAGGCCGTTCTACCGCCCAATATATCCTTAACAAGGCGGAAATTGATTTCAATAAAAAGGTGAAAGATTGGAATGACGATGATCAAGCTGCCATCCGTAATGTTATTACAGGTGAGTTTAAGGTAGAGGGTCAACTGCGTTCTGAAGTACAGATGAATATCAAGCGTTTGCTGGATATTGCCTGCTACCGCGGTCTGCGCCACAGGAAAGGCTTGCCGGTAAGAGGTCAGCGTACACGTACTAACAGCCGTACCCGTAAAGGTAAACGTAAGACAGTGGCTGGTAAGAAAAAAGCAACTAAGAAATAGTAAATAAAATCCCAGGTTGAAATCCCAAATTCCGGATTAGCGGAGTTTTAAGGACGGAGATCGTTCGATTACAATTTGGGAGCTGGAATTTCATATTTGGAATTTAAATAATTATGGCAAAAGCAAATAATACAAAAACTGCTGCTAATAAAAAGAGGGTAGTAAAAGTAGATAACTACGGAGACGTACATATCTCTGCTAGCTTTAACAATATCATCGTAAGCATCACCAACAAGCATGGTCAGGTTATTTCCTGGTCTTCTGCTGGTAAAATGGGCTTCAGAGGTTCTAAAAAGAACACGCCATATGCAGCTCAGCTGGCTGCACAGGATGCTGCGAAAGTTGCTATGGACGCTGGTCTGAAAAGAGCAGATGTATTTGTAAAAGGCCCGGGAGCTGGTCGCGAAAGTGCTATCCGTGCTATCGCCAACTCCGGTATCGAAGTGAGCATGATTAAAGACGTTACGCCTTTACCGCATAACGGTTGCCGTCCTCCTAAGAAAAGAAGAGTATAGGAATATAAACTATCAGACTCCAGATACCGGATTTCTTATGAAGTCAGGTATCTGGACTTTGTAATTTATTATTTATAAATTGGGTGTATGATCAGGTTTTCAGATTTTTTGAAGAGCATACATCATTAACTAAAAAATCTAAAGTATATTCAATCATGGCAAGGTACACAGGCCCAAAGACCAAAATTTGCAGAATTTTTGGCGAACCCATTTTAGGTAATGGTAAATATTTAAGCAAGAACAGCAACCCTCCGGGTATGCACGGCGCTAACCGTAAACGCAAGCAATTAGGCGAATACGCGCTGCAGCTGAGAGAAAAACAGAAAGCAAAGTATACCTATGGTCTGATGGAACGTCAGTTCCGTAATCTGTTTGACGAAGCTACCCGTAGAAAAGGTGTTGCCGGTGAGGTATTGATTAAACTGCTGGAAGCCCGTCTGGACAACACCGTGTTCCGTCTCGGTATCGCTCCAAGCCGTCCTGCTGCCCGTCAGCTGGTATCTCATAAACACGTTACCGTTAACGGTATAGTGGTTAATACCCCTTCTTACCAACTGAAACCAGGTGATGTTGTTAGTCTGAAGAACAAAACAGCAAACAATACCGCATTAACCAGCGTTATTCGTGGAAAAAACCCTAAGTTTAGCTGGTTGGACTGGAACGAAAAAGAAATGAAGGGTATATTCATTGCTTACCCTGAGAGAGAGAGCGTTCCTGAAAACATCAAGGAACAACTGATCGTGGAATTGTACTCTAAGTAATAAATATTAGTCCATGGCTCCGGCCATGGACTAACTTCATATTTAAACTAATAAATCTATCATATCAATGGCAATTTTAAATTTCCAGAAACCTGATAAGATCGTATTGCAGAAGTCTACCGACTTTGAAGCTCAATTCGAATTCCGTCCATTAGAACCAGGTTATGCTGTGACTATCGGTAATGCGTTACGTCGCGTACTGTTGTCTTCTTTGGAGGGCTATGCCATTGTGGGTATTAAGATTGAAGGAGCAGATCACGAGTTCGCTACACTGAAAGGTGTTACTGAAGACGTTACAGAGATTATTCTGAGCCTGAAACAGGTTCGTTTCAAAAAAATCTCTGAGAGTGATGTAACGAACGAAAAGATCACGCTGTCGATTAAGGGCAAAACAGAATTTCGCGCTGACATGATCGAAAAAGCCACCAGTGCTTTCCAGATTATGAATCCTGAGCTGTTAATCTGTACCCTGGATCCTTCTGCCAAGCTGGATATCGAACTGACCATCGGCAAAGGCCGCGGTTATGTTCCAGCTGAGGAAAACAAACCCAAGGATGCAGTATTCGGCTACATCGCTATCGACTCTATCTTTACACCTATCAAGAACGTAAAGTACAGCATAGAAAATACCCGTGTGGAACAAAAAACGGATTATGAGAAACTCATTATGGAGTTGATCACAGACGGTACTATCCACCCGGAAGAAGCAGTAAAACAAGCTTCCCGCATCCTGATCCAGCACCTGATGATCATTACTGATGAAAACATCAGCTTTGATACCAAGGACACGGAAAAAGAAGACGTGGTAGATGAACAAACACTGCAACTGCGTAAGATCCTGAAAACACCACTCGAAGATCTCGATCTGAGCGTACGTGCTTTCAACTGTCTGAAAGCAGCTAAGATCAATTCACTGAGCGAACTGGTACAATACGAACAGGAAGAACTGATGAAGTTCAGAAACTTCGGACAGAAATCCCTGAGCGAAATTGAACAGGTATTAGGCGAAAGAGGTCTGCACTTCGGTATGGATCTGTCTAAACTGAAACTCGAAGAAGAATAAAATCATTTTCGAATTTTCGAATTTTTTGATTTTGGAATTTTGAGATTTTGTTTTAGTAAGAGATTTTCTTTTGAAACAAAACCCCGAAATCAAAAAATCAAAAAATTCGGAAATCCCAAAATGACCGTATAGTCACCCACTTTAACAATGTACCTTACAATTCCTGACACGGTGTAAGGGGTAAAACAAAAAATGTCATGCGTCACGGAAATAAATTAAACAAATTAAGCAGAACAGCTTCCCACCGTAAAGCCCTGATGTCCAATCTGGCTTGCGAATTGATCAGCCACAAACGTATCAACACTACACTCGCAAAAGCAAAAGCACTGCGCGTTTATGTTGAACCATTGCTGACAAGAGGAAAAAACGATTCTACCCACAACCGCAGAATCGTGTTCAGCTATCTGCAGGATAAAGAAGCTATCAAAGAATTGTTCGGTACCATCAGTGAAAAAATAGCTACCCGTCCCGGTGGTTATACCCGCATCATTAAGCTGGGTAAACGTCATGGGGATAACGCAGAAGTAGCCATGATTGAACTGGTTGATTTCAACGAAATCTACGGTGTAAGCACTGAAAAAGCAGCTGCTAAGAAAACCCGTCGTGCCGGTGGTGCAAAAAAGAAAGCTACTGACGAAGCAACAGAAGCTACAGCTGCAGATACTACTGCAACTGAAGAAAAACCAGCTGAGTAATCTTATAGTACGATATGAAAAAGGACAAAGCCCCGCTTTGTCCTTTTTTTATGCCAAAATAAATGCATAAATTTCGTAATATTATTACCGGATCCTTTCGGAGAAACTTTTAATGAACCTCCTATGAAATACCTGCCGTGCGAAAGCTGTGGTCATGCCAACGCATTAAAATCGGAATACCTTACTTTTTGTGATGCCTGCGGCAGGAAACTGCCGAATAATTTTGCGGAATGGCGTAAACGTTATCCCCTGGGCTCCTACCCCGAATACCGTCAAGCGGTAGGCATCTTCATAAAAAAAGAAAAACCCGGCAGAACTGCCGCCTGGATGAAAAAACAATTCCAGCCGGGCAACCGGGGAAAAGTGATCCTCTTTTTTTCACTGGTGTTTGCATTGATGGTAACGGCAGGAACCTTATTTGGTAAAAGGGCCGTCTTTACCCTGCTGTATGCCAAAGTACCGAAGTCAAGTTTGTATAGTAACTGGCAGACGGCCACTATAGGCCGGCAGGCGCTGGAGATAAGTACGCCGGTGAAGCTGTGGGTACACGACCAGCCACTGGGCACAGAAGGGGCTAAAACCATTGAATACGCGAAGAGCTACCGGAACCAGGATGGCGATGGTATCCAGATTGCCGTAAATATGTTCAGCTACTGGAATAATGTGGCCAATGGACTGGAAGGTGCGGTAGAAGAATCACATTATGCTTTACAGGCAGGCGGACAAATAACCGATATGCGTTGCAAATCGGTACGGGTGCTGATATCTGGTATGCCCGGCATACTGGAAGATGGGAGCTATCTGTATAAAGGCGCTATCAGACTGGCTTTCTGCAACCTGGTGATGGTCAGGGGAAACAGCCGCTGGCTGGTCCATATTAATTATAGGAACGACGACCCCGTAGGCCGGCAGGTAGCGCAGCGGGTACTGAAATCTATAAAAATCAGGTAAATATCTGCTTACTGAGAAAAAAATTCTGCAATTAACTGTTGCATTTCATAACTTTGCACGGTTTTTTATCCGAACCTTCAGGGCCTAATACACCCCTTGAAGGTTTTTTTTAAAATATAAAACAAGAACAGATACCACAAATGCCTCAGACAAGAACCATCCAGCCTGCCATACTGTTGCTAGACGACGGTACGGTTTTTCAGGGAAAAGCTTTTGGGAAAATTGGCACTGCTGCCGGTGAATTAGCTTTCAATACCGGTATGACGGGTTACCAGGAAGTGTTTACTGACCCTTCTTACAAAGGACAGGTGCTTATCATGAACAACTGCTACATCGGTAACTATGGCACCAAGAAGGACGACGTGGAAAGTAGCAGCGTTAAAATCAGTGGTCTGATTGCGAAAAACATCTCGTATAACTATTCCAGGCATATGGCTGATGAGTCGCTGGAAAAGTTCCTCACTGACAATAACCTGGTAGCCATTTATGACGTTGATACCCGTGCACTGGTTTCCCACATCCGTAGTAAAGGAGCGATGAACTGCATCATTTCTTCTGAAACACTTGATGTGGAAAAGCTGAAAGCAGAACTGGCGAAAGTCCCTTCCATGGAAGGTCTGGCTTTATGTCAGGAAGTAAGCACCAAGGAAGCGTACAACATTGGAGATCCCAATGCGGATATTCGTATAGCCGTACTGGATAATGGCGTAAAAAGAAATATGCTGAAGTGTTTGTCTGATAAAGGCGCATACCTCCAGGTGTTTCCTACAGATACCAAGTTTGAAACCTGCGAAGCGTTTAAGCCGCATGCCTACTTTATATCCAATGGTCCCGGTGATCCGGCTCCGCTGACATATGCCGTGGAAACCGTAAAGCAGATCCTCGCAGCAGAAAGGCCCATGTTTGGTATCTGCCTCGGACATCAGTTGCTGGCGCTGGCCCACGGTATCCCTACTTATAAAATGCACCATGGTCACCGCGGGTTGAACCATCCGGTAAAGAACCTGAAAACTGGTTTGTGTGAAATCACTACCCAGAACCATGGTTTCGCAGTAGATCCTGCAGCAGTTGCCGCCAGTGAAAATGTGGAAATTACCCACATCAACCTGAATGATAATTCGGTAGAAGGGATCCGTATTAAAAACAAACCGGCTTTTTCCGTACAATATCATCCGGAAAGCACACCAGGCCCGTTTGACTCCCGCTATTTATTTGATGATTTTTTTGAGATGATCAGAGCGAACAAGCAATAATCATTGTTTACATAAGGAATTGAACCAGGACGGTCCCGAGGAATCGGGACCGTTGTATTTTAAAATTCCACGTTATGAAAACAAACGAAATGGCTATGCAATAAGGCAATAGCGTATCCGCCGTTTTATTACATAACAATATTATAAAAAAAAGGTGTGTTAATGTGAATTCAGGTGCTGAATATTTTCGATTACCGGTGGAGGCGATAGTATTCTGCCGGTTTTAGGAAGAAAACGGGGAATAAAGATAAAAAAATACGGCTCTGTGATCAGAGCCGTTTGCCTTTATAAATTCCACGTTATGAAAAACTGATACAAAAATACGATATTTTGCTAAAACGTTTTAGTTAATCTTTGATTTTGACAGATGACTGATAAATCATCCGTTGTAATAACAAGTCAAAGGTCGCACCAAAAAATCGCTTCCTGAAATTCTCCAGGTTAAATTTTTCTTAAACAAGTTTAGATTTTGTAGCTCATCGTATATGTAAATATTTTTGTTTTGTAGTTATTTTCTGTTTATTCGTAATTATAGATCAAATGTACAAAATAAAACACGATAAAAACAAGAGGTAAGTGTTAAATAATTGCATTTTGCTGAAAAAAAACACACATATATTTATATGTAATATATTTGATCTTCTTTTCTATTTTCTTTTAAATACCCGTTTTACCCGAAAATTATTTGTTGGTACGGCCCGGATATACTTCCAGTGCTTTTTGGAGACAGACCATTGCATGACGAATGTCCTCCTTATTCAATACATAAGCCAGCCTTACTTCATCCTTGCCTAATCCCGGCGTAGCATAAAAACCGGTAGCAGGCGCCATCATCACTGTTTGCTGCTCATAAGAGAAGGACTCCAGGATCCACTGACAGAACTTATCGGTATCATCAATGGGTAAACGTGCCATCGCATAGAAGGCACCACCCGGATTGGGGCAATACACACCCGGAATGGCATTCAGCCTTTCTACCAGGGTATCGCGGCGGCTCATATATTCAGCCTTGATCACGTCGAAATAGTCAGCTGGCAGGTCCACTGCGGCTTCACCGGCAATCTGTGCAAAGGAGGGAGGGCTCAGGCGGGCCTGCGCAAACTTCATCACCGAATCCAGTACCGACTGGTTTTTAGTGACCAGCGCGCCTATACGTCCGCCACAGGCACTATAACGTTTGGAAATAGTATCGATCAGGATCACATTTTCTTCCAGCCCTTCCAGGTTCATAGCTGATAAATGCTGGCCGGTATAACAAAATTCACGGTAAGCCTCATCAGAGAAAAGAAAGAGATTATATTTCAGACACAACTGTCTCAGCACCTCCATTTCTTCCTGGCTATATAAATAACCGGTAGGATTATTCGGGTTGCAGATCAGGATAGCCCTGGTATGTGGCGTGATGGCTTTTTCAAAATCGGCCATAGCCGGCAATGCAAAGCCGGTTTCAATATTGGAAGTGATGGTTGTGATCTTTACGTCTGCCTCTGCGGCAAAGCCATTATAGTTTGCATAAAAAGGTTCGGGTACAATGATTTCATCTCCCGGATCCAGGCAAGCCATGAAAGCGAAAATGATGGCTTCGGAGCCACCGGTTGTTACAATAATCTGCTGATAGTTTATCGCGATATTAAACCGCTCGTAATAGGTAACCAGTTTGCGGCGGTAGCTCTCATTACCCGCACTGTGGCTGTATTCCAGGATCTTGAAATCGGAATGCCGCACGGCATCCAATACCTGTTTTGGTGTTTCAATGTCGGGTTGCCCGATGTTCAGGTGATACACATTCACACCTCTTTTCTTTGCTGCCTCAGCATAAGGAACAAGCTTTCTGATAGGAGAAGGCGGCATTTGCTCGCCTCTCTGACTAATGGTAGGCATAAAAATGTTTTAATTCTTTGCCCTGCAAAGATAGGGGGGGACAGGGCTTGCAACAAAAAAACCTTACAGCATCTGCTGTAAGGTTTTAAATATAATACTGTTGTATATACTCAATTGTCTACTGTACCGGTCAGGTGCAGTTCTTTATCCTGATCAACACCTCTGAATTTAACCCAGATGGTTTTGTTTTGCTGACCTGTGCCATTGGCACTGTAGCTTGCGCTGATCTTGCCTTTTTTACCAGGCAGTACCGGTTCCTGTGTCCATTTTGGTGTAGTGCAACCGCAGCTTGCGCGGGCAGCTTCAATCAAAATAGGCTCTTTGGAAATGTTCGTGAATTCAAAATCTACGGCAACTGGTTTGTTTAATTTTGTTTTACCGAAATCAATCGTCTCTTTAGTGAATTTCACTTTGGAATCAGCCGGATTAGTTTGAGCCCATAATGCTGTCGTTATCAGCATGCTCGCAAATAGGGATAAGATAAATTTTTTCATTTTCATATGATGGTTTTAGAGCGACTTGGTTAAAAAATATGAATATCTTTCATGCCAGAAACAAATTTACGGCCAAAAAGTAATAGTTACCTTACAATTTATTAAAATCTTATTAAAAAAAATCAGATTATTTTAAATGGAAGATTAGCAGGCATTTTTCAACTGTATAATTAACCTTACTTTTGTATTTTAACCAAGAGGCATGATAGAAAATAACGAACTATCTATGAATATAGAAAGCCGGTTGTCATTCGAAGAGTTCCGCAAGGAAGTGCTAAATGACTACAGGTTGGCTTGCGAAAGCAGGGAAGTTAGTCTGCTGGCCCGAAAGGAAGTGCTGACGGGTAAGGCGAAATTTGGCATTTTTGGAGATGGTAAGGAAGTGGCGCAGGTAGCAATGTCCAAATATTTCAAGCCTGGCGACTTTCGCTCCGGTTATTACCGCGACCAGACTGTTGCTTTTGCCACTGGTATAGCCACTCCTGAACAATTTTTTTCCCAGTTATATGCCGATCCTGATCTGAACCATGACCCGTTTTCCGGTGGCCGTCAGATGAATTCTCATTATGCTACGCCTAACCTGGATAAAGACGGAAACTGGCTGAACCTCAAAGAGATGAAGAACTCCGCAGCTGATATGGCGCCCACAGCCAGTCAGATGCCCCGTTCACTGGGATTGGCCTATGCATCCAAATTATTTCGTGAAGTAGAAACGTTGAAACAGTTCGAAGGACTGTCTGACAACGGCAATGAAATATGTTTTGCTACTATCGGTGACGCCTCTACGTCGGAAGGTCATTTCTGGGAAACCATGAATGCTGCCGGTGTATTACAGGTGCCATTGGCCGTATTTGTATGGGATGATGGATATGGTATCTCTGTTCCACGGAAATACCAGACTACTAAAAACTCTATCAGCGTTGCACTGGAGGGCTTCCGTAAAACAGAAGGCTCCAACGGTTTTGATATATACAATGTAAAAGGCTGGGATTATGCCGGCATGTGCGAAGTATTTGAAGGAGCTATCCGTAAAATACGGCAAACCCATGTTCCTGCCCTGTTTCATGTAGAAGAGATCACACAGCCGCAGGGTCATTCTACCAGTGGTTCCCACGAGCGTTACAAAAGTAAGGAGCGGTTATCATGGGAAAGGGAATTTGACTGCAACCTCAAAATGAGGTCCTGGATTATCGAAAACGCTTTGTGTGACGAAGAAACCCTTGCTGCACTGGAAGTTGCGGCCAAAGCGTTTGCACAGAATGCCCGTAAATCGGCCTGGGAAAAATACATCGCGCCCATAAAAGCCGATGTACAGGTATTCAGTTCCCTGGCAACATCTATTGCTGCCATTGACGGTGCTGATGCAGGAATGATCAACAAGTTTATCCGTGAACTGAAAGCCAACCGTGAACCACAGCGCAGGGATATGCTGAAAGCTGCTGCCACCATACTTGTCAAACACCGGCACCTGAATGCAGAACCAGCCATGCAGGCTTTGCAGCATTACTATAGCCAATACCTGGAAAAAGGAAAAGAAAATTATAATTCATACCTGCATGCCACCGGCGTAAACGCTGCCCTCAATGTACCGGTAATACCGGCTACATACGGGGAAAAGCCCATTACCCTAAACGGATATGAAATACTGAATAAATATTTTGATCAGCTGTTTACCAATAACCCGAAAGTTTTTGCTTTTGGTGAAGATGTAGGTAAAATAGGAGATGTAAACCAGGGCTTTGCCGGGTTACAGCAAAAACATGGTACACAACGTATAACCGACACCGGTATACGTGAGCTGACCATTATAGGACAAGGCGTTGGAATGGCTTTGCGTGGCCTGCGCCCTATTGCGGAAATCCAGTACCTGGATTACCTGCTCTATGGTTTGCAACCGCTCAGCGATGATGTAGCCTCGTTGCAGTACCGTACCAAAGGGATTCAGCATTGCCCCCTCATTGTACGTACACGCGGGCACAGGCTGGAAGGCATCTGGCACAGCGGTTCCCCGATGGGCATGATCATCAATTCCCTGCGTGGATTGCACATATGTGTGCCGCGCAATATGGTACAGGCAGCCGGTATGTATAATACCCTCCTGTATGCCAATGAACCGGCGCTGATGATAGAATCTTTAAACGGTTATCGTTTAAAAGAGCAGTTGCCGGCTAACCTGGAAACATTCACCGTACCATTGGGTATTCCGGAAATATTGTGGGAAGGAACAGATATCACCCTGGTGACCTATGGCTCTATGACGCGTATACTGGAAGAAGCCATCGTTACGCTGGAAGAACTGGGTGTTTCCTGCGAACTGATAGATGTACAAACGTTATTACCTTTTGATATTCATCACAGTATTCTTACCTCTCTTAAAAAAACCAATCGTATTCTCTTTGTAGATGAAGATGTACCGGGTGGCGGAACAGCTTATATGTTTCAGCAGGTGATGGAACACCAGGGCGGCTACCGCTGGCTGGATGTGGCACCACGTACGCTGAGTGCACAGGCGCATCGCCCTGCTTATGGTTCTGACGGAGATTATTTCTCCAAACCAAATACAGAAGAAGTGGTGAAGATAGTAATGGAAATGATGGAAGAATAGCATTACATCTCCCTAAAAAAATAAAAGAAGAAGCCACCTGATCTTATGGGTGGCTTCTTCTTTTTTTGCCGTATTTTATGCGCGTCATTTCAATATTTTTATACACTAAACACAGGCAGATGAAAAATATAGTTGTACTGGATGGTTATACGCTGAATCCCGGAGATCTTGACTGGGGCCCGTTGGAAGCGTTGGGTAATGTGAAGGTTTATGATCGTACCCAGGAGAAAGATGTGGCAGCACGTGCAAAAGATGCGCATATCCTGCTGACTAATAAATCAGTTATCAGCGGCGCTACTATTCAGCAACTGCCGGAACTGGCGTATATAGGGGTGATGGCTACGGGGTATAATATTGTGGATATCGCAGCGGCAAAAGCGAGGAAGATACCGGTGACCAATGTGCCGGCTTACAGCACTGCTTCTGTGGCCCAGCTTACGTTTGCGCTGATCCTGGAATTATGTCATCATACCGGTTTGCATGCCGGTAGTGTACGTGCAGGGGAGTGGAGCAGCAGTATTGATTTCAGTTACTGGAAGACACCATTGGTAGAACTGGAAGGAAAAACGCTGGGGATCGTGGGGCTTGGACAGATCGGCCAGGCGGTTGCTCGCATAGGGCTGGCCTTTGGAATGAAGGTGGTGGCGCATCATCGTCATCCCGACCGGGACAAGATGGAAGGGGTGACTTTTGTGGACCTGGCTACCTGTTTCCGGGAGTCGGATGTAGTGTCGTTGCATTGTCCATTGAACCAGGAGAATAAGGAATTTGTGAATACAGCCTTGTTGCATACGATGAAGAAAACTGCTTTCCTGGTGAATACCAGCAGGGGGCCGTTGATCCAGGAAGCGGATCTGGCGGCAGCGTTGAAAGAAGGGGTTATAGCCGGTGCCGCGCTGGACGTACTTTCTACAGAGCCGCCGGCTGCTGATAATCCGCTGATCAGTGCTCCCGGAACGATTATTACACCGCATATCGCCTGGGCTACACAGGCAGCGAGAGGCAGGTTAATGCATACTACTGTGGAGAATGTAAGGTCATTTTTGGAGGGAAAGACTCAAAATAATATCATCCGCCAATAAAATAATATCATTTAATTGTAAGAAATTTTGGCGAGATGATAGTAACTGATTAGTTATCATGCATTAATCATTTCAGATAATGGGATTACGTGTATGTTTTTATCGGCAAATCTGCATTGAATAAAATGAACAGATTTTTTTTATTTTGAACAGAAAGAGAAGCTGTTTTGTTTTATTTTTGATTATACGAATAAACGTATAGAATACCCTCATTGCTATATGAAGGTTCAACCAAAACAACATCTCTGGTATTCAAAATCAACCGCTATATGAAATCACGTATTCTTTTGGTGGAGGATGACGAGTTCTTTGCCAAGGTATTGAAAAGACAACTGGAACGGGCCAACTTTGATGTAATACATGCTTTGGATGGCCAGGATGGTTGGGAAAAATTCCAGCAAACGATTTTCGATCTCTGCATCCTGGATGTGGTGATGCCGCGTAAAGATGGTTTTGCCCTGGCGGCTGATATCCGTACCAGGGATCTGAACATACCTATTGTTTTCACGTCGTCCCGTTATATGGAGCGCGACAAACTGGCGGGCTTTGATGTGGGCGCCGATGATTACCTGGTGAAACCTTTCAATACAGATGAACTGATTAGCCGGGCCATCGTTTATATTAAGCGGAGCCGCCTGTTACGCAGCGAGAAACGGATCGTTTTCACTATCGGAAATCTTGTTTTTGATTATACACAATTGCAGTTGAAAGAGAAGTTGACCGGGAAGTGTATCACTATATCTCCCAAAGAGGCGGAACTGCTGCGTTATCTCTGCGAAAATTCGAATAAAAGAATGACGCGGGAACACATTCTGACGAGTATATGGGGGGTGGATGGCCACATGGCGCAGCGTGTGATGGATGTATACCTGAGCCGGTTGCGTAAGCGTATAGCGATGGACCCCCTTGTTAAAATTGAAACCTTCCACGGCAGAGGACTGATGCTGGTGATCAACGAACTGGATCGCGCACATGTCATTGCCAAAGCATAAACTTTTTTTCTTTGACCATCATCCCATGAAAAACGTCCCGGTGAGTTACCGGGACGTTACCTTTATATGTATATGCGATGCTGTAATTATTTCAGATTGTAGAAAACCTGCTGTACATCTTCATCCTGTTCCAGCCTGTCTACCAGTTCCAGTACTTCTTTGGCTTCTTCTTCATTTAACTCTACTGTAGTGGTGGGGATACGTTTCAGTTCTGAGCTGATCACTTCCAGTCCTTTATCTTCGAGGGCTTTCGCCATGTTACCAAATTCAGTGAAGGCTGCACGGATAATGATATGACCTTCTGTGTCTTCCCCTATTTCTTCCAGGCCAAAGTCTATCAGTTCCAGTTCCAGTTCTTCCAGGTTCTGGCCTGCATTTTTTATTTTAAATTCTCCTACACGGTTAAACAGAAATCCAACGGAACCGCTGTTGCCCAGGCTTCCGCCACCTTTTGTAAAATGCATGCGCAGGTTGGCAACGGTACGGGTGGTGTTGTCGGTAGCTGTATCAATCATGATGGCCACACCATGGGGAGCATAACCTTCATAAACAACTTCTTCGTAATCAGTCTTGTCTTTACCCATGGCACGCTTAATAGCCGCGTCTACGCGGTCTTTAGGCATGTTTACGCTCTTGGCATTGAGGATGCAGCGACGAAGGGAAGGATTATTATCCGGTTCAGGACCGGCTACTTTAACGGCTATGGCAATTTCTTTTCCTATCCTGGAAAATGCTTTCGCCATTTTGTCCCAGCGGGCAAACATGGTTGACTTTCTTACTTCAAATATTCTTCCCATTTTGAGTGATATATAATTATTGGTTACTTTAAAACAGATTGCAAAAATAAGGATTTCCGAATTTAAGGTTTCCGAATTTTAGAATTTAACTAAAAACGGAGAACAAAAGCGGATAAGATAGATGTCCGCTTTTGTTCTCCGTATAGTTATAAGTCGCTAAATCCGTAAATTTCTAAATATTTATTCTTTATCCAACATTTTACGGGCCTTACTATGCTTCACACTATAGCCGAAGTAAATAATAAGTCCTAATCCCAGCCATACAAATAACCTGGCCCAGTTTTCCAGGCCGAGGCTGATAATCATCATCAGGCAGAAGCCTGCGCCCAGGATCGGAATAAACGGCACAAACGGTGTTTTAAATGAACGGGGTAGTTCCGGATTGCTTTTACGCATCACCACCACACCTATACATACCAGCACAAAGGCAAACAAAGTACCGATACTGGTCATATCGCCTACCACGTTATCAGGAACAAATGCGGCAAACAGCGATACAAACGCAAAGAACATCCACTGTGAGCGGTAAGGCGTACGGTATTTAGGATGTAGTTTGGAGAATATAGCAGGAACCAGTCCATCGTTACTCATAGAGTAAAATACCCTTGTCTGACCCAGTAACATTACCAGGATAACAGAAGAGAACCCAGCCAGGATAGCTACTGTAATGAAAGTAGACAACCACTGGTAGCCCGGCATGTAAGTATCAATAGCATATGCAACAGATGCTTCACCACCTGCTTTCAGGAAATCCTGGAAAGGCGCGATGCCGGTAAGTACATATGAGAAGAGAATATATAATACAGTACAGATAACCAGCGATACGAGGATACCTATAGGCATGTTCTTTTTAGGATTCTTTGTTTCCTGCGCAGCGGTAGAAACAGCATCGAAGCCAATGAAGGCAAAGAACACCACCCCGGCCCCTCGCAAAACACCCGGCCAGCCGTGGTTCCAGAAATTGGAGTAGTCTACTATCTGCCCGTTGTGCATTTTAACGGTACCAGCATCAGCCGGGATCGTAAATGGCGTGTGGTGAGCAGGATTGATAAAATGCCATCCCAGGAAAATAAACAGGATAACGATGGCCACTTTGGTAATTACAATGATATTATTCACCATGGCGGATCCCTGTGTTCCCCTGACGAGTAACATCGTGAGCGCCAGTAAGATAAAGAGGGAAGGTATATTCATGATACCTTGTACACCGGCATCAGATGTTTCGAATGGGCTGTGGCACCATTGATAGGGTATGGTGACATGAAAAACATTTGTAAGCAGTTTATTGAGATATTGTGACCACCCGATAGCCACCGTAGCGGCTCCCAGGGCATATTCCAGTACCAGATCCCAACCAATGATCCAGGCGATGAATTCTCCCAGGGTAGCATAAGAATACGTATAGGCGCTACCGGCAATAGGAATCATGGATGCAAATTCGGCATAGCATAACCCTGCGAGGGCGCAACCTATGGCGGCTATGATAAAAGATATGGTCACAGCAGGGCCGGCGTGTTGACCCGCAGCAGCAGCTGTTCTTACGAAAAGGCCCGCGCCGATGATGGCGCCAATACCGAGGGCAATAAGCGATCCTGCACCCAGCGTCCTTTTAAGACCCTTTTCTGATTCTGATGCTTCGGCCAGTAAAACAGACAGTTGTTTTTTAGCAAAAAGTTTGCTCATACGCAGTCGTATTGTGGTTGATGTTTTAAGGTAGTTTAGCTTGTTGTTGAGAATGTTGATGGTCAAATATAATATCTAAAATCAAAAATGGATACTTTTATTTTGCTTGTCCACGCTCAATTGTACCGGTAGAACCTTATTTTTGGGAAATTTTTTGGATACAACACAAATTTATTAAAAGAAGCAAAATTCTGCCACTGCATGAAGAAATCATCGAATCTGCTGACACTGTTTATATTTATTGCCATGGTGGTAGGAATAGGCGCTGGTTATGCTGTATACTATGTATATGGTGGACACACCGGTGCTACTGCTCAAAATGACACGCCGCAGATCTTCGCTGACAGAATCTCTATTCTTACAGATATTTTCCTGCGCATGGTGAAGATGATTATCGCTCCGCTGGTGTTTTCCACACTGGTAGTAGGTGTGGCTAAAATGGGCGATTTAAAGGCGGTAGGCCGTATTGGCGGGAAAACGATGCTGTGGTTTATCAGTGCAACATTTGTATCATTGTTTCTGGGCCTGGTGTTGGTGAATATCATGAAGCCGGGGTTATCCCTGAACCTGCCGCTGCCGGATACGCATGCTACTTCCGGCATTGCCAAAGCGGATATGACGTTGAAGGGCTTTTTCCACCATGTGGTACCGGACAGTGTGATTGATGCCATGGCAAAGAACGAGATCCTGCAGATCGTGATATTTGCGCTCTTCTTTGGGGTAGCGGCTGCTGCTATTGGCGAGAAAGCTGCGCCGGTAGTGAAACTGATGGATAGCGTTGCGTACATCATGCTGAAGGTGACAGGCTTTGTGATGAACTTCGCGCCTTTTGCTGTATTCGGTGCAATGGCTGCCATCATTGCGATGAAAGGCCCGGGGGTATTAATAACCTATGGGAAATTCATCGTGCAGTTTTATATAGGGCTGTTCAGTTTATGGACCGTACTGGCCCTGGTAGGTTGGGTGATCCTGGGAAAACGTGTCTTCGGGCTCCTGGGACGGATCAAGGATCCGCTGTTGCTGGCTTTTGGTACTGCCAGCAGTGAGGCCGCCTACCCACGTACAATGGAAGAGTTGGAGAAATTTGGCTGCGATAACCGCATTGTAAGTTTTGTATTGCCCCTGGGTTACTCTTTTAACCTGGATGGTTCTATGATGTATATGACCTTTGCCAGCCTCTTTATAGCACAGGCTTATGGTATGCACCTGACCATCGATCAGCAGATCACGATGTTGCTGGTACTCATGATCACCAGTAAAGGGATAGCAGGTGTGCCCCGCGCCTCCCTGGTGGTAATTGCCGGTACCCTGGCCATGTTCCATATTCCCGAAGCGGGCCTGATCCTGCTATTGGGTGTGGATCATCTGCTGGATATGGGACGTTCGGCTACCAATGTAATAGGCAATGCCATGGCTACTGCCGTTGTTTCCAAATGGGAGAACAAGCTTGGACCAGATAATGCATCCGCATATGACTTAACAAAGTCATAACAGAATAATTATTATTTTACCGATTCTGAAAGAAAGATAAAGCAAAAGCATGGACCAGATTTTAGAGTTTTTTAAGCACCTCATTAACCCGTCATGGATTATTGAACATGGGGGCTTGTATTTATTGTTAGCAATTGTGTTTGCGGAAACCGGTTTGTTTATTGGTTTTTTCCTTCCCGGAGATTCGCTGCTTTTTATAGCAGGTATCTATAGTGAAGATCTCTGTAGTAGTTTTTTTGATCTGCCTTTTGTTGTGATCATGATACTTATTGCTATTGCGGGTGTGCTCGGGAATATGGTTGGTTTTTGGTTTGGCCAGAAATCAGGCCCGATTATGTTTAAGAAGAAAGACACTTTTTTCTTTAAACAAAAACATTTGCATCAGGCGCACGATTTTTTTGTGAAGTATGGTGGGGGTGCTATTTTCTTCGCCCGTTTCCTGCCTATCATCCGCACTTTTGCACCCATCGTGGCCGGTATTGTGCAGATGGACAGAAAGAAGTTCATGTTGTATAATGTTATCGGATCTTTTTCATGGGTATTTTCCATGATGCTGGCAGGTCATTACCTTGATAAGTTATTCCCGAACCTGAAAGATCATCTGGAGTTGATTATCCTGATCATTGTACTGATCACTACTTTGCCTGTTATATTAAAGCTGGTATTCGGAAAAGCGAAACAGCGTCATAACGATCATGACCATCCGCAATCAGAATTACCGAAAGCGACTGATTCCACTTTATAATTAATAAAAAAAAGAGCCCATGTGGCTCTTTTTTTTTATTAATTTCCACGTTATTTATCAACCAACGTACATGAAAAACGACAAGGGCTCCGTATCTATTTTCAACATAGCGGTGATTGTAGCATCGCTGGGCTATTTTGTAGACATCTATGATCTTCTTCTTTTTACAATTGTAAGGGTACCCAGTTTAAGGGAGCTGGGCTTACCGCAAAGCGAAATTGACGCCGGCGCCGGCATGCTGCTTATTAATGTTCAGATGGTGGGGTTGTTGATAGGCGGTATTTTCTGGGGAATAGTAGGCGACAAAAAAGGGCGCTTAAGTGTATTATTCGGCTCCATCCTTATTTATTCCATCGCTAATATTGCCAATGGTTTTGTACAGGGTATCAACGGATACCTACTGTGGCGCTTTGTTGCAGGCTTCGGGCTGGCAGGGGAGCTGGGTGCCGGTATTACCCTGGTATCCGAAATATTGCCCAAGGAGAAGCGCGGTTATGGCACTATGATAGTGGCTACCGTGGGGGTTTCGGGGGCAGTAGCGGCCAATCTGATTGCCAAACTGGTAGGCGACTGGCGCATCTGTTATTTTATAGGCGGTGGGCTGGGTCTGTGTTTGCTGGTCCTGCGTGTGAGCGTAATGGAATCGCATCTCTTCAATGAAGTACGTGCTTCTGCCGCAACGAGGGGAAGTTTTCTGGCCTTGTTTACCAGCCGCGAACGATTTCTTAAATACCTGAAATGCATGCTGCTGGGTACTCCTACCTGGTTTGTAGTAGGTATACTGGTGGCTTTTTCCAATAAATTTGCTGCAGAAATGCATGTAAAAGGCAATGTGAATCCGGGGGATGCCATTGCTTTCTGTTATGCGGGATTGGTATTGGGTGACTTTGCTTCCGGACTGATCAGCCAGTTGTGGAAAAGCAGGCGTAAGGTGATGCTGCTCTTCCTGGTACTAACTGCAGTGATGGTAACCGTATACCTGAATATGTACGGCGCAGACATGTGGGTATTTTATGTCGTATGTTTCCTGTTGGGCTTTAGTGTTGGCTTCTGGGCCATCTTTGTAACCATTGCGGCAGAAAGTTTTGGTACCAATCTGCGTGCAACAGTGGCTACCACTGTACCAAACTTCGCCAGGGGAATGCTGCCTTTGATTTCTATTCTGTTTATTCAGCTGCAAACATATTTTACGTTCCTGCAAAGCGGGGCTATTGTGGCGGCGATATGCATAGGTGTGGCATTGATAACTGCCTGGAAGATTGAGGAAACATTCGGAAAAGATCTTAACTACCTGGAAGAAGTATAGTTAATAATTTTCCAGCATTTTATCCAGCAGTTTATTCAGTTGGCTAACTTCCTTTTCATTTAAGGATTTGAAAGAATCATCGAGCTGGCCCAGCTCTTCATCAATAGATCTGAGCAGGTCCAGCCCTTTGGTGGTTATTCTAACGTCTACAGCGCGCCGGTCCATTTCGCAGCTTTTGCGCTCTATCAGTTCAGACTTACGTAGTCTTTCCACCAGCCTGGATACATCGCTCATTTTGTCCAGCATCCTTTCTTTCAGCACATTGATGCTGGCTGCTTTGGGGTGTTGGCCACGGAGAATGCGCAATATGTTGAATTGCTGCATGGTGATCTCATATCGTTTAAAGAATTGCTGGTGGCGGGATGTAATCCAGTTCCCTACAAAGATGAGGCTTACAAGCCCCCGCTGGTATTCGTTCTCGAAATTTTTCTGTGTGATCAGTTTTTCCAGATTTGACATACGTTCAGAGTTAAACTAAATAGTGTCAGTTGTATTAGAAGTGTTTCATTTATACCACTTTACAGGCTTCGTATATCGTTCAAAATTACGAATCTTTTTAACACTAATTAACATTAGAGGGTGTTGTAGGAGTGGTATTTTTCCCGTAGAAAAGAATCAAAAAAATTGGGCTGATCAAAAAAAGGGTATCTCTTTTTGATCAGCCCAAATAATATATTGTTAGCCGTTATGCGGTAGTAGACTGCATTTTGTCTAATACTTCCATCACTTCTTTCACATGTTTGGCGGAAGTATCCAGTAATTCTTTTTCTGCTGCATTGAGTTGCAGTTCGATGATTTTCTCAATACCATTTTTGCCAAGTACCACGGGTACACCCAGGTAAATATCTTTCAGCCCGTACTGGCCGCTCAGCCATGCACATACAGGGAAAATGCGTTTTTCATTTTTCACGATGGCTTCTACCATCTGGGCAGCAGCAGCACCGGGAGCATACCAGGCGGAAGTGCCCAGCAGGTTCACGATTTCTCCACCACCTACTTTCGTACGCTGAATAATAGCTTCCAGTTTATCGGCAGCTACCAGCTCTGTAACAGGGATACCGCCTACTGTGGTATAGCGGGGCAATGGCACCATGGTATCGCCATGACCGCCCATGAGGATAGCCTGGATATCTTTAGGGGAGCAGCCAATTTCTTCTGCCAGGAAAGCGCGGTAGCGGGCAGTATCCAGGATACCGGCCATACCAAATACTTTACTGCTGTCTTTGTTGGCGTTGAGATAAGCGCAGTAAGTCATTACGTCCAACGGGTTGCTTACAATAATAATGATCGCATCCGGTGAGTGTTTCGTAATATTTTCAGTAACTGATTTAACGATATTGGCATTCGTGGAAATCAGGTCATCCCTGCTCATGCCTGGTTTGCGGGGAAGTCCCGAAGTGATCACGACCACATCACTGTTGGCAGTCTTTGCATAATCGTTGGTAACACCCGTAATCCTGGTGCTGTAATAATCGATGGGCGCCTGTTGCCATGTATCCAGTGCTTTTCCTTCAGCTGTTCCTTCTTTAATATCCAATAAAACCACCTCTTGCAGAAAATCTTTGTGGGCCAGCACATTGGCACAGGTTGCGCCCACATTTCCAGCTCCTACTACTGTAACTTTCATTTTATCTATAGCTTTAAAAGTGAAGAATGATTGTGATAAACAAATGTAATGATTCAGAATCAGATTAAAAGCCCGCGCAGATACAATTTAACAGGGCCTTACAGGTTCGTGTAATGCAGGAGTGAATCCAGTTTCACGGTACCTTCAAAACCCTTTACGAACTGCTGTTTCTTATTATAAATATATAATCCGGGGAAGTAATGCAGGTCATAGAAATACATGATCTGCCGGGTAGGTTCGCTGGCCATAATAACATTTGGATAGTTCTTAATGTTATAATGATCATAATATTCTTTCATCTGGTCTACCTTAAACGGTGTTACCATCAGTATTTGTGTCTTCTTAAACTTGTCTATATTTTTTAAAACTTCTTCTGTGAGATGTTTGCAATGGTCACAATCCACGCTAAATACAAACACCATTGTTTTTTCGTTTTTACGGAGATCATTTTTGTTGATGGTATGACCATCTACTAAAGTGAGCGGAAAAGCCGGAATAATCGGATACTGCAGATAAGGAGCTTTTGAAGGGGTGGAAGTAGTTTGAGCCTTCAGGAGCGCGGGCAAACAGCATAAAATAACGAAAAACACGTGACGCATACTTGTAAAAGTTTCTTGATTTGAGCTTCAATTTACCCCTTTAATGTCATTTATTGGAGAAAAAAGACGAAAATTGGACCGAAAAGAGACTATTCTGCCTAATTTTGGGAATTAGTTGCTCGTTCATATGCAAAAATTTCTACTTTTGCAATCCGTATAAATTTTTAACTTAAAATCAGTAACCTATTTATGGCTACCACCGCAGATATAAGAACAGGATTAATTATCAAGCTGGAAAACAGCTTGTATTCTGTTGTAGAGTTTGGTCAGAACAAAACCGCCCGGGCCGCAGCAAAAGTTTGGGCTAAATTGAAAGGCGTTGACAATAGCCGTTCCATAGAACACACCTGGAACTCAGGTGACACTATCTACCCTGTTCGTATTGAGAAGAAACCTTTTCAGTATCTGTACAAGGATGATACCGGCTATAACTTCATGGACAATGAAACTTTCGAGCAGATAGCGATGCCCGAAAATACCATTGACGCGCCACAATTCCTGAAAGAAGGCCAGGAAGTGAGTGTGCAGATTAATACGGAAACTGATCAGTACATGGCGGTTGAACTGCCCGATAAAATTGTAATGCTGGTTACTTACTCCGAACCAGGCGTAAAAGGTGATACGGCTACCCGTACCCTGAAACCCGCTACCGTTGAAACCGGCGCTACTGTTATGGTGCCGCTGTTTGTAGACGAAGGAGAACTGATCAGGGTAAATACCAAGAACGGAGAATATATTGAGAGAGTAAAAGCATAACCATATAAAGATTTACGATTTTGTGATTTTGGAATTTTGAGACTTGAAATGCAAGCCTCAAAATTCCAAAATCACAAAATCGTAAATCAACACATATTTCCTATAATTTCTAAACCAAAAACTGTCTACATGGACTTTAAACAGATTCAGGAACTGGTAAAAATGATCAACAAGTCAAATATCAGTGAACTGAGCATTGAACAGGACAAGTTTAAGATTACAATAAAGCAGAAAGATAACGAAGTACAACAGGTAATCACCCTCCCAGCGGCCGTTGCACCGGTACAAGCGGTAGCGGCAGCGCCTGTTGCAGCACCTGTAGCCGCGGCCGCCGCCGCAGCACCTGCTCCAAAAGCCGACAACCTGATTACGATTAAATCTCCGATGATCGGTACATTTTACCGTAGTGCCGGTCCGGACAAAGCCGCCTTTGTCAATGTAGGTGATGAAGTAACTTCAGGTAAAGTTGTATGTATCATTGAAGCGATGAAGCTGTTCAACGAAATAGAAAGCGAAGTGAGTGGCAAAATCGTTAAAGTACTTGTAGATGATGCATCTCCGGTAGAATATGATCAACCTTTGTTTTTAGTTGAACCGTAATAATAGCATGTAACTTTTAGCAGTTAGCCTTTAGCCTCTGACAGGATTGTCGGGTTAAAGGCTAACTGCTAAAAGTTAACTGCTAACAGCTAATTGGCTATTATTAACTTATAAGGAAAACAATGTTTAAAAAAATATTAATTGCCAACCGTGGCGAAATCGCCCTTCGGATTATCCGTACCTGTAAGGAAATGGGTATCAAAACGGTAGCAGTTTATTCTACTGCGGACAAAGACAGCTTGCATGTAAAGTTTGCAGATGAGGCGGTATGTATAGGCAAACCGCAAAGCAGCGAATCTTACCTCAACATCCCTCACCTGATGGCTGCTGCTGAAATCACCAATGCAGACGCTATCCACCCTGGATACGGCTTCCTGGCCGAGAATGCGCGTTTTGCAGAGATCTGTGGTGAACACGGCATTAAATTCATCGGACCCACTCCGGAAATGATCCGCAGAATGGGCGATAAGATGACAGCTAAAGAAACAATGATTGCGGCCGGCGTACCTGTAATTCCAGGTTCGGAAGGGCTGCTGCAAAGCGTGGAAGAAGCAAAAGCCATTGCCAGAGGCATGGGTCTTCCGGTAATCATCAAAGCTACTGCCGGTGGTGGCGGTAAAGGTATGCGTGTGGTATGGGAAGAAAGTGAGCTGGAAAACGCTTACAACATGGCTAAAAATGAAGCCCGCGCCTCTTTCAGTAATGATGGGATCTACATGGAGAAATTTGTGGAAGAACCCCGTCACATTGAAATCCAGGTTGCTGGTGATCAATATGGCAAAGTTTGCCACCTGAGCGAAAGAGACTGTTCTATCCAGCGTCGTCACCAGAAACTGGTAGAAGAATCTCCTTCTCCGTTCATGACACATGAACTGCGGGAAAAAATGGGAGAAGCTGCCATCAAAGCTGCCAGCGCCATCAACTACGAAAGTGTAGGTACCATTGAATTCCTGGTTGACAAACACCGCAACTTCTATTTCATGGAAATGAATACCCGTATCCAGGTGGAACACGGCGTAACAGAAGAAGTGATCAACTTTGACCTCGTAAAGGAACAAATCAAGATTGCTGCGGGTATCCCTATCTCCGGAAAAAATTATACGCCACAGATGCATGCCATCGAGTGTCGTATCAATGCGGAAGATCCTTACAACGACTTCCGTCCTTCCCCGGGTAAAATCACGGTATTACATATTCCTGGTGGGCATGGTGTACGGGTAGATTCACATATCTATGCGGGTTACGTTATTCCTCCTTTCTATGATTCTATGGTAGCAAAAATCATTACCATGGCGCAAACCCGCGAAGAAGCGATCAATACAATGGAACGCGCACTGAGCGAATTTGTGATCGAAGGCGTGAAAACAACCATTCCTTTCCATCAGCAGCTGATGCGTGATGAAAACTTCCGTAAAGGCAACTTTACCACCAAGTTTACAGAAACGTTTAAGCTCGTATAAGGACCAGGATTAAACTGATTTATTTAAATGATTGGCCTGATAGGCGGAGATTGGAAGCGGATAAATTTTATTCGTTTCGGGTCTTCGTTTATCAGGCTAATCATTTTAACACCTGTTTGTAGTTTTTTTACGGCAGGTATTTGTATTTGATTTCTGTATGAAGAAGCGGGAAGCCCAGCGTATTCATGAAATCTTTGTCTGAATTGGTATCAAATGCTGTAGGCAGGCCGTACAGGTCGTAGCTGGTAGCGTTAAAAGCATTATTGATGCTATAATCCTTGTCGAGAAATTGCCATATCGCGTGCAGATTGTGAAAGTTGACCTTATCGTCATATTGCGGATAGAGGTCTGAAGAAGCGTTGTAGGTAGTGTCTGTAGGATATTCCCATGTTGTATGAATCTTCCAGGCATTACCGGCTGCATTATAAGAATAGGTTTTTGTGATCACGACCCCATAACCTCTCTCCAGCGATTTTTCTACTGTTTTAATGATCCTGTTCTTATCGTCATAAGTATAGCTGGTAGATCTGATGGCCTGTCCGATTTGTATAATCGGCGTACTGGTACTGCTGTAACGACCAAAAACATAGCAGGTATCCCTGGTGATCCTGTTTTTATGATCATCATAGAGGTATTTGTATGCCATTTCAAATCCCAGCTCTTCGATGCGGTAAGCACCGATGTTTGCTATCAGCCTGTTTTGTTTGTCGTACATCAGTAACGTTTGTGGAGTGCCCGTGGCGATAACGGAGGGGACAAGGCTTACGGGGTACCCTTTTGTGTTGTAATTGACGGCTATAGAATCTGACCAGTAGTAAGAATCGCCTTTCAATTGTGTAATTCTTGCGAGGTGCGCTGCCGGTGGAATGATGATGGGGCCGGGTTTAATACAGGAACTGAGGGAGAGGAGGGCTGCTGCCAAAAGGCTGCTCATTGTACGGAATTGGTTTCTTTTCATGGCTACTTGTTTTTTTGGGTGAAAACGAAAGCAGAGCAGGAGTATGCCGGTTACAGGCTGATAAAAATGAAAACGAAGAGATACTGGGATAGTAGCTGGGGTAGTCGGTTAGCGGGTAGCGAATTTACGGATAATATTTAAAATAATAAAGCCCCGGATGAAAATCCGGGGCTAATCATACACCAAAACAATCTTACGGTTTTATCGCAAGAAAAGCAGTTCTCTGTACTTAGGCAGTGACCACTTCTTGTCATCCACCAGGAACTCCAGTTTATCGGAGTGGTAACGGATCACATCAAAGTATGGTTTGATCTTTTCGCAGTAGTCAATTGCTTTCTGACGGTGGTCAGTAAGCTTGTTTGCTACTTTACGTGCTTCGATCATTGCCTGTACATTTTCACTGATAACGTTAATATGTTCAGCTATTTTTTCAGCAATTTGTTTTTGTGCTTTTACGGAACCTTCTCCTAAGCCAATTTCTTTCAGACCGCGGATGTTAACGATCAGTTCATTGAGATAACTGATTGCTGACGGCAGAATATTATTGGTAGCAAGGTCGCCGATTACACGGGCTTCAATCTGCACTTTCTTCACATAATCTTCCAGCAGTATTTCGTGACGGGCGTGTAATTCTTTATCTGTGTAAACGCCGGTTTCGGTATACAGAGCGGTAGCTTTCGGCGTGATCATTGCATCAAGCGCCTTCGGCGTAGTTTTGATATTCTGTAAACCTCTTCTTTCGGCTTCTTTTTCCCACTCTTCACTGTAGCCATCGCCTTCGAACAATACCTTTTCCGAATCTACAATATATTTCCGAAGAGTTTGCATAATAGCAATCTCTTTTTTCTCACCTTTTTCGATCAGGCTATCTACTTCTACCTTAAAGTCGGTCAGTGTTTTAGCCACGATAGTGTTCAGTACGGTCATGGCGGAAGCGCAGTTTGCAGAAGAACCAACAGCGCGGAACTCAAACTTGTTGCCGGTGAAAGCAAAAGGAGAAGTACGGTTACGGTCGGTATTATCCAGCATCAGCTCCGGAATATGACGGTGCAGATCCAGTTTCAGGATTGCTTCGTCCTGTTCGTCGAACTTGTTGTTAACACGGGTTTTCACTTCCTGTAAAACTTCGTACAGGTATTTACCTGAGAATACGGAGATGATAGCAGGAGGCGCTTCATTGGCACCAAGACGGAAATCATTGCTGGGAGAAGCAATAGCAGCTCTCATCAGGTCAGCATAATCATGAACCGCTTTGATGGTGTTTACAAAGAAAGTAAGGAACATCAGGTTGGTCTTCGGTGTTTTACCGGGAGCCAGCAGGTTTACACCGGTATCGGTGGACATGCTCCAGTTGTTGTGTTTACCGGAACCGTTGATGCCTGCAAAAGGTTTCTCGTGCAGTAACACTTTCAGTTTGTGGCGTTTGGCCACTTTATTCATCAGATCCATCAGCAGGGAGTTGTGATCTACTGCGATGTTCACTTCTTCAAATATAGGAGCACACTCGAACTGGGAAGGTGCTACTTCATTATGGCGTGTTCTTAAAGGAATACCCAGTTTGTAGGCTTCTTCTTCGAAATCGCGCATGTAAGCGTATGCACGCTCAGGGATAGCACCGAAGTAATGATCTTCCAGCTGCTGACCTTTGGAAGGAGCGTGACCAACAACAGTACGGCCGGTCATGATCAGATCAGGACGGGCGTTCGCCATTGTTTCGTCTACCAGGAAGTATTCTTGTTCCCAACCCAGGGTACCGGTTACTTTTGTTACATTTTTGTCGAAGTAGTTACATACATCTACTGCCGCTTTATCCATGGCAGCCAGTGCTTTCAGCAAAGGAGCCTTGTAATCGAGCGATTCGCCGGTGTAGGAAACGAAGATGGTAGGAATGCAGAGTGTTTTACCATAACCCTGCTCCAGGATGAAGGCCGGGGAAGAAGGATCCCAGGCGGTGTAGCCACGGGCTTCGAAGGTAGCTCTCAGTCCACCGTTAGGGAAGCTGGAAGCATCCGGCTCCTGTTGTACCAGGGCGTCGCCGTCAAAAGTTTCCAGGGCAGTACCATCACTTTTCAAGGTGAAAAATGAATCATGCTTTTCAGCAGTGGTACCGGTTAATGGCTGAAACCAGTGTGTATAATGAGTTACACCTTTTTTCATTGCCCATGCTTTCATGCCTGAAGCAATCTGCTCCGACATTTTACGTTCCAGCTTGGTGCCATTTTTAACAGAGTTCATCAGGCTTTTAAAGGCCTCATCGCTCAAATATTCCCGAACAACTTTTCCGGCAAAAACGTTGCTGCCAAAGACATCGGTAATTTTACCATTGTGTTCGGTGAGTGTAGAGTCTACGCCAGCTAATCCTTCCATGCTTTGAAACGTAACGATTGCATGCTGTAAATATTTTATACAAAAGAACGCATACCTCGCTATAAATGCAAATAAATTGTTCGTTTTAATTGAAAAATTACGTTTAGGGGTTTAAAAACGACTATTTTTTGTGATTTTAATAAAAAATGGATCTGTCAAGCATCAAAACTGATGAATTTAAAATTTAATAATATGATTAAAAAGGTAAAAACGCCCCACAGGCTGTTAATCGCTTACCTCTTGGCATTTGCAGGAAAAACATGTAGGTTTGCATCTTCTTTTTAATTACTCGTTTTTTTATACTTAAATACATGCAAACCACCGTAGAAATTGCTGAACAGCTGGGACTTACTGCTGACGAGTTTGAACGAATAACTTCCATCCTGGGCCGCAACCCCAACTTTACCGAATTGAGTATGTACTCCGTTATGTGGAGTGAGCACTGCTCTTACAAAAACTCTATCGTGTGGCTGAAATCATTACCCCGCGAAGGCGACCGCCTGCTTGTAAAAGCCGGAGAAGAAAATGCCGGTCTGGTAGATATAGGTGATGGCTATGCGGTTGTATTTAAAATAGAATCTCATAACCACCCCTCTGCTATTGAGCCCTTCCAGGGCGCAGCAACCGGCGTAGGTGGTATTCACCGCGATATCTTTACGATGGGCGCCCGCCCTATCGCAGCACTGAACTCACTGCGCTTCGGAAATATCAACGATAAAAAAACACAACACCTGGTAAAAGGTATCGTACATGGCATCGGTCATTATGGTAACTGCTTTGGCGTACCTACTGTAGGTGGTGAAGTATACTTCGAAGACTGCTACGGTACCAACCCCCTGGTAAATGCCATGAGCGTAGGTATCGTAAAAGTAGGACAAACCGTTTCCGCCACTTCTTATGGTGAAGGTAATCCTGTTTTTATCGTTGGTTCTGCTACCGGTAAAGATGGCATCGGCGGCGCTTCTTTCGCTTCTGCCAACATCACAGAAGACAGCGTGGAAGATTTGCCTTCCGTTCAGGTAGGAGATCCTTTCCAGGAAAAGAAACTGCTGGAAGCCTGTCTTGAAATTATCAAAACCAACGCTATCGTTGGTATGCAGGATATGGGCGCTGCCGGTATCACCTGCTCTACTGCCGAAATGAGCGCCAAAGGCGAACATGGTATGAATATCTGGCTGGAGAAAGTACCCACCCGCCAGGAAAACATGAAAGCATGGGAAATGCTGCTGAGCGAAAGCCAGGAGCGTATGCTCATCGTTGTAAAGAAAGGTCAGGAAAAAGAAATCCTCGCCATCTTTGATAAATGGGACCTGCACTGTGTGCAGATCGGTGAAGTAACAAAAGATACCAACCTCAAATTCTATATGAATGGAGAGCTGGAAGCAGATGTTCCTGCTGAAAGCATGGTACTCGGCGGTGGCGCTCCACAATATCACCGCGCTTACACCGAACCCACCTACTTCCAGAAAATAAAAGCCTTCGATATTCAGAATATCACGGATACGGATAACCCGCGTTTTGTTGCGGAAAGAATGGTGGCTTTACCAAACATCGCTTCCAAACGCTGGGTCTACAACCAGTACGACAGCATGGTAGGTACTGCCAATGCCAGCACCAACGCACCAAGCGACGCTTGTATCGTACTCGTAAAAGGTACGAAGAAAGCACTGGCAATGACCACCGACTGTAACAGCCGCTATGTATATGCCGATCCTCACAAAGGCGGACAGATTGCTGTAGCAGAAGCTGCGCGTAACATTGTATGTTCCGGTGGCGAACCAGTAGCAATCACCAACTGCCTCAACTTTGGTAACCCTTACGATCCGGAAGTATACTACCAGTTTGTACACGCTGTACAAGGTATGGGTGAAGCCTGCCGTAAATTTAATACGCCCGTTACCGGTGGTAACGTGAGTTTCTATAACCAGTCTCCCGACGGTCCGGTTTATCCTACTCCCACCATTGGAATGGTTGGTATACTGGATAGCATGGATCAGCGCATCACACTGGATTTCAAAGAAGCCGGCAACCTGGTATACCTGGTAGGCCGCAGCCGCAATGATATCAGCAGCTCCGAATACCTGCACAAGATCATTGGTATAGAATTCAGCCCTGCTCCACACTTCAACCTCGAAGAAGAACAGCAATTACAACAGGCTATCACTAAACTGAACAAAGCAGGACTGATCCAGTCAGCCCACGATATCAGCGAAGGCGGATTATTTATCACACTGCTGGAAAGTGCCATGCCTAAAGGTCTGGGCTTTGAACTGCAACTAAATAATAAATTCCGTAAAGATGCTTACCTGTTTGGTGAAAGCCAGAGTCGTGTAGTGATCACCGTTAGTCCGGCAAACAAAGAGAAGTTCGAATCCATCATGCATAGCCTGGTAGATGCTTCCGATGTTTCCGTACGCTACGAAAAAATAGGTATCGTTACAGGCGATCATGTGAAAGTGAACGGCGAAGACTGGGGTAAAGTAAATGACTGGAAAAAAATCTACGATACTTCGATAGAAGAACACCTGAAGAAATAATTTACGATTTAGTTATTTACGAATTTAGTTATTTAAAAAATGCAGCGAAGATCGCCATATGGTAATCTTCGCTGCATTTTTTTTAAATACCTAAATAACTAAATCAAAAAATTCGTAAATCTAAAAATTAGTAGTCAGGCCCAGATTGAACCTAGCTCCGCTGCCTTTGTAGTAGGAATCGTTACGCACTTTAGCCTGGGACATGACCGGATAGTAATCTGCATTCAGCAGGTTATCCACACCGAGGCGCAGGCTGGTAGACTTATTGAAACGATACGAAGTATAGAGATTAACCAGGAAGAAATCTCCCACAGGTCCCTGTCCCAGGGCGAAATTTCCTTTTGCATCTGCATCAAAACGCTGGCGGATACCGGAATAGATGTAATACACGCCCAGGTCCCATTGTTTGAGAGGGGAGTAGTTTACATTTACGGTTACTTTATCAGGCGAGATGCGGGTAGTAGGCAGATAGGTATGCACCCCGTTTACATCCTTTTGACCTTCTACATGCGACCAGGAAGTATTGGCAGACAGGTTAGGCAGAAACTGGTAACCGGCCACTATTTCAAAGCCCTGTACACGTTCGGGTGCTCTTTCCGGCACCGCTACGCCGCCTACATCTACCAGGCTGGTACCCAGTTTGGAAGTACTCACAAAGTAGGACCCGGAAGCATTGAAGTGCCCTATATTACTGTTAAAGCCGGCTTCATAATTATTGGTAATGATCGGTTTTGTTTCTATCGTATTTACAGTGGCGCCGCCGCCATTATCCTTTGCCAGGCGCAGCGTGCGGCCCAGATCATACAGGGAGAAGCTTTGTGAATAGCTTACAAACGGATTGAATGCAGCATATTTTGTATACCGCAAACCGGCATTAAATACCAGTGCTTCATAAGGGAGGCGTCCTCCTTTTACAAACACACCACCGGGATAAGCCTGGGGCGTATTGCCGTAGCGGATCGTAGTAAAGTCAGGAATGTCCAGGTTGATATTTTCGTAGCGCACACCGGCCTTTACGAGGAAGTCGCGGAACAGGTACGTTTTCAGCTGGGCATAAGGAGCCAGGTTTTTCATGTTCATCTCCGGTACAAAGCCTCTGCCATCAGTAAGTGGCTGGGAAGTTTTGTCGTTCAGGATGTCCACACCCCAGGTTACGTCGCCATTTACATTGGGGCTGAAATTGAACCCGGTATTAAAATTCACCCTGGCGCCCATTTTCTTTGAAACAATAGCGGAATTACCGGGAGGCGAATAGAAGTCGGAATATTCAAAAACGGTGTAGAAGTCCTGGTAATAAAGGTTTACACTCAGCGATGTATTTTTGAAGATGTTTTTACTGGTATAGTTCAGGTTGGCGTTGTGGTTATAGGGAGTACCCTGTTTGTCGCCGGCACTGGTACCAAGAATCCCTACAATCGGGCTATAGCCGAATTTACCGCCGGAGTCTACGTAGCTGCTGTTTTGCATGGAACGGTAGTAGTTGTACATCAGTTCCACGCGGTTATTACTGTTGATATCGTAGCCCAGTTTGGCAAAGGCATTGACATTTTCATTTTCGCTGAGCGATTGAAAAGGGCCTATCACCTCACCTTTGGCATCTTTGTTTACCCCTGTTTGCTCATACATACCGCTTACCACGTAATCAAACCTGTTGATTTTACCACTGAAAGTCTGGGAGATGCGGCCACCCATACTGTTTTTAAGACTGCTGAGAGATCCGGCGGTGCTTACATCAGTGGTGCCACTGAAATGCTTGTCTGTATTGGCTTTCCGGGTGATGAAATTCACAATGCCACCATCGGCACCATTGCCGTAGATAGCCGTAGCGCCTTTAATCACTTCCACTCTTTCTATAACGGAAACGTCTATACTACGAATGTCTTTGTCGCCGTTACGCAGGGGGGTAGATTGCGGAATACCATCTATCATGATGAGCATACCGCGGCCACGTAGGGTTTGTCCTTTGTTGGTGGAAGTATTGGTGCCTAGTGTAAGCCCCGGTACATTCATGCTCAGGAGCTGATTGATATCGGTGGTGATGGCGCTTTGTTCGCGTAGTTGTTTACCGGTGATGATCGTGATGGAGGACGGTACGGTACCCACTGTTTCTTTATTCCGGCTGGCGGTTACCACCACCTCACCCAAACCTACCTGCGAAGACGGCGGAACCGCTACGGGCGTGGTATCCGGGGGTATTCCAGTTGTTTTTTGTGCAGCTACCTGTAAGGTAGTTATCATTGCCACAAAGCCAAAAACTAAAAACTTCTTCATATTCAGAACTGATGTGTTTTAATAATAAATTTCCGCCGGTACCAAATCAGGAAACCGGAGACAGATAAAATGCCGGGTGTCAGTGCCAGCAGTGAATAAAGGATTTTGAGGGCAATGCCGCCGTAGTTGCCGAAATGCAGGGGCGCTATACAGGCGGCAAATTTATCTCCGAATGCAGCCTGGCTGAAATTGACAGTTTTTTTCACCAGGCCGGTACCGGCGTCAAAGTTTACGGATGATGAGTAGGTGCCCCAGATGGCGGCTTCGTGGGCATGTCCCAGGAAGCGTATGGGATCGCCTGCTTTTTTGGGTGGGCGGATGCCCATCACCCTGAAACCCGGGATCTGTGCTTCGGCTTTGGCCAGCAGTTGGTCGTAATCCACTTTTACGGGTACTTCCACATATTCTTTGGGAGTGGTTTTACGGGCGTCCAGTACTTTCAGTTGCAGCATAATGCCGGTAAAAGCGATGAGTGCATTGAAGAGCAGGGCCCATACACCGATGATGCGGTGGAGGTTACGCCAGCGGCGTGTCCGGTTGCCCCATTCCAGTTTTACCCGGAAGGTGAGTACTTTCCCGATAGCGCCGCGGTACACCCATATGCCGGTGAGGACGGACAGGAATAGCAGTATTCCGGTTATAAGCATGATTTTAACGCCTGTTTTACCACTGAGCAGGGTGAAGTGCAGGTAGAGGACAAAGCCTGTAAAATAGCCTTTGTTTGCGTGTTGATGGACAACCTGACCGGTGTAAGGGTTCATAAACAGGTACACTTTATAATCTGCTGCATATTCTGCCCGGATAATAGCACTTTCGTCCGGTGCCTGGGGGAGCCTTACAAAAAAAAGATAAGGGGTTTTCCCGGGGAGCGATTGCTTTGCATGCAGCAATAGTTGTGCGAGTGGCTGTTTTTGTGTGCCGGGCGTAACATGGTAGGCGTTAGCTTCCAGCGCATGATCTATTTCATCACTGAAAACCAGTATGGAGCCGCTGATGCTTAACAGCAGCAGTATAGCTCCTGCTATGAGACCAGTGATCCGGTGGATCCGGAAGAATTGTTTACGCCAGTTTAGTTTCAACCTTGTCTTGTTTTTCCTTAATAGCGACCCATATGCAGATAAAGCCAGGAGAGCAGTTGGGCGCCAATGTGCGATACCCTCATTTCCTGTTTCAACAAAATTCCGTGTGCAGGATTTTCGCAGGGCAGGTTGCTGTAATCGCGGCAAAGGTACCATAGCACAACTGTATGCATTTACGCAATCGGGAAAAATATTCATCGGATAGCAAAAAAAGACGCTTATCTGACGTTCCGGTGATTTATTGTAGCAGTGGGAGATTTTAACGAGTCATTAACAAAATACAACGTTCGTGTTATATTTTCCTGGAAAATGTGACATATTTTTGGAAAGAATCAAATGCAAACGTTCGCAGATTTACGATAAACCATCTATATAAGATACTTGGAATCAATTAGTTATTTTAGATTCTATGAAAACCATTTATTCTACCATGTCCTCATGAAAATTTAGTGAATTTACACCTAGTGAAAGAACAACTTGTAGTAAAGGGCTGAGCACGACTCGGCCCTTTTTGTATTTTGGAATTTTTTGATTTTGAGATAATAGAATTATAAAACATTGATAATAAAAAAGCCTTCCTGTTCTACAGGAAGGCTTTTTTATTATCTGATGTAGCTATTTATCCGTTAAATCTCAAAATCCGTAAATATTTTTTACACCATCGGAATTTCCGCTACCTCGTAAACTTTTTCGTCGAGTTTAGCTTTGGTTTCACTGAAAGCCTGTAATGTCAGCTCAATATCCTCATCGGAGTGAGATGCAGTAGGGATGAGGCGATAGATGATCTGTCCTTTTGGAATAACCGGGTATACCACGATGGAGCAGAAAATGTTATAGTTCTCACGCAGATCCAGGCACATAGCGGTTGCTTCAGGAATATCACCCTGGAGGTAGATCGGTGTAACCGGGGAATTGGTTCTGCCGATATTGAAGCCACGGGATTTCAGACCGTTTTGCAGTTTCGTTACATTCTCCCACAGTTTTGCTTTCATTTCCGGATGCTGGCGCATCAGCTGTACCCGTTTCAGGTGGCCGATGACGATAGGTAAAGGAATGGATTTGGCAAAGATCTGTGAGCGCATGTTGTAGCGCAGGAAGTTAATAATGGCTTTGTCGCCGCTGATAAAAGCACCGATGGAAGCACCTGACTTGGCGAAAGTGTTGAACAAAAGATCGATTTTGTCCTGTACACCCTGTTCTTCACCAGTACCGGCGCCGGTTTTACCCATTGTACCAAAACCGTGTGCATCATCTACCAACAGGCGGAATTCATACTTATCCTTGAAAGCAGCGATTTCTTTCAGTTTGCCCTGATCACCGGCCATACCGAAAACACCTTCTGTTACAACAAGGATACCACCACCCTGGGTTTTGGCCAGTTCAGTTGCACGTTTCATTTGTTTTTCAAAATCTTCCATGTCGTTATGCTTGAACACATAACGTTTGCCGGGGTGCAGGCGCAGGCCATCGAGGATGCTGGCGTGGCATTCTGCATCATAAACAATTACATCCCTGCGGCCGCAAACAGCATCAATAGCACTCATGATGCCCTGGTAGCCGTAGTTAAGCAAGGAAGTATCTTCTTTACCCATGTAGTCGGAAAGTTCATTTTCCAGTTGCTCATGGTAATTGGTGTTGCCGCTCATCATGCGGGCGCCCATAGGGGAGGCGAGGCCAAAATCGGCTGCAGCTTTAGCGTCCGTGGAACGAACTTCGGGGTGGTTGGCCAACCCCAGGTAGTTGTTAAGGCTCCAGACAATTTTTTCTTTGCCCCGGAAATTCATGCGGGGACCTATTTCTCCTTCCAGTTTAGGGAATGCGAAATAGCCATGGGCTCTGTCTGAATGCTCCCCGATGGGGCCCATGTGTTTCAGCAGTTTCTCGAAAATATCCATACGCTATTATTATGTAATGGTTAATTGCTTCCAATAAAAACGGACACAAAGGTATTAAAATATTACTTTTTGTAAACTTGGTTTACATTTGCCCCTCGTCTTTTGAAAATTACATATATGAATATCACCCTGTATCAGGGATTTGCTCATACCTTTTAAATTATTAACAACGTGATGAAACGGACAAATCTTGTATTAATCGTCCTCCTGGCCATAGCGCCGGCTGTATGGGCGCAGAAAGCAACCTCTCCGAAACCCTTTAATCACCATGCTGCATCTAAAACTGCCAAAAAACCTGCCAGACCTAAATTGGTTGTAGGCGTTGTAGTAGATCAGATGCGTTGGGATTACCTGTATCGCTATGGCAACAGATATACAACAGGAGGATTTAAAAGATTGTTGCAGGAAGGGTTTTCATGTGAAAATACATTGATCAACTATTCTCCTACCATCACCGCCTGTGGTCATACCTGCGTGTATACCGGCTCTGTACCTGCTGTTCATGGTATTATCGGCAACACCTGGTATAGTAATGAGGCCGGCCGCAGCATCTACTGTACAGAAGACAGCACCGTATCAACACTGGGCAGCACTTCCGCCGCCGGCAAAATGAGCCCGCGCAATATGTACGTAACTACCATCGGTGATGAATTGCGGTTATCCAATAATTTCCAGAGTAAAGTAGTGGGCGTGGCTATTAAAGACCGCGGCGCTATCCTCCCCGCCGGACATAGTGCCAACGCGGCTTTCTGGTATGATGGCGGTACCGGTAACTGGGTAACCAGCACTTATTACATGAATGAACTGCCGGCATGGGCACAGGAATACAACAGCCAGAAATGGCCACAGCAATACCTGAGTAAACCCTGGACAACACTTTACCCGGTTGCCAGTTACACCCTCAGCACAGCAGATGAAAAACCTTATGAAGGCAGCTACAAAGGCGCTTCCGGCTCGTCTTTTCCGCATGACCTGAGCAAAATTGCCAATGGTACAATTGCTGCTTCTCCCTTTGGTAACACCATGACACTGGAATTTGCCAAAAAAGCAATGGAAGCGTATAACCTGGGTCAGGGAAGTGTAACAGATTTCCTGGCAATCAGCCTTTCTTCTACCGACTACGTAGGCCACCAGTTTGGTCCCAACTCCGTTGAAGCAGAAGATACCTATCTGCGCCTGGATCACGACCTGGCCACTCTTTTTCAATACCTGGATGCTAAAGTAGGTAAAGGCCAGTACCTGTTCTTTATCACTGCCGATCACGGTGTAGCGCATGTATCAGGCTTTATGGAAGAAAATAAATTGCCTGGCGGTACTTTCAGCTCTTACAGGGCGATGCAGGCGATGAACGAAAAAGTGAGCACTAAATTCGGTGTGAAAAATGCTATCAAGGCCACGGATAACTACCAGTTCTGGCTCAATCATGATGCGATTACGGATGCTGGTAAAAACGAACCTGAAATACAGCAGTATATCATCACAGAATTATTGAAATTACCTGCTGTAGTGAATGCATTCCCTAACAGAGACGTGCTGACCACCACACTGCCAGAACCCATGCGTTCTATGATGGTCAATGGTTACAATGCCAAAAGAAGTGGAGATATTCAGCTGGTACTCGCCTCCGGTTATATGGATGGCGGGAAAACAGGTACCACCCATGGCACCTGGTATCCTTACGATGCACATATTCCGCTGGTATGGATGGGCTGGGGCATACAACCGGGTAAAACCAACCGTACTATTGGCATGACAGATATTTCGCCTACACTGGCCGCTTTATTGCATATACAGATGCCCAGCGGTAATGTAGGACAGGCGATTGGAGAGATTACAAAGTAAGTCTGTTTTTTTTCTTAGATTACCATAGAAAAAAATACAAACCGGACTGATTAAACCGATTAATAAAATTAACGGGATGAGCGAAGACAGAAGCGGATAAATATTTTTTTTCGTTTCCATCTTCCCTCATCCCGTTAATTTTATTCATCAGCCAAATCCTGGTCTGATTTGTAATTTGTAATTCCTGATCTTATGGTATTTTCCTTTTTGCTATATACTGTTGCTGACCGGGTTGCCACCATTATCCTGAACCGACCTGAAAAACGCAATGCCCTGAACGGGTTACTGGTAGCCGAACTGCAACAGGCTTTTACAGCAGCTGCCGCAGATGATGCCGTGAAAGTGATTGTATTGAAGGGAAACGGAGATGCTTTTTGCGCCGGCGCTGATCTCGAATACCTGCAACAGCTTCAGCAAAACACCTATGATGAAAACCTCGCAGATTCGCAGCAACTCATGCAATTATTCCGGCAGATCCATGAACTTGATAAGATTGTAATCGCTCAGGTGGAAGGCCATGCGGTAGCAGGCGGCTGCGGGCTGGTAACACTCTGTGATCTGAGCTATGTGGTACCGGAAGCTATGCTGGGGTATACAGAAGTGAAAATAGGCTTTGTACCTGCGCTGGTAGCGATATTCCTGGTTCGCAAAATAGGGGAGGGCCGTGCCCGGGAACTGTTGCTCACCGGCAGGTTGGTAACAGCAGAAAAGGCTGCACAGGATGGCCTGATCACGGCGGTAATACCCGCAGCGGAAATTAATACACAAGTGGCAAAAGTGGCTGCCAGCCTATGTAATGATGCCTCTGCCCACTCACTGACAGTGACCAAAAAATTGATTGGCACAGTGTTGGACTTACCACTTGAAAATGGACTGAAGCATGCCGCAGAATTGAATGCCCTTACCCGTGGTCATGAAGACTGTAAACGCGGAATAGCCGCCTTTTTAAGTAAAGAAAAGCTTGTATGGTAGTTAGTTTTTTAACCATTTACTAATCAACCACTAACCAATACATCACTATATGTTATATCGGTTGTTTTTAACTTTTTTTCTCTTGTGTTTTGCCGGTTTTATACAGGCACAGCGCATTGTTTCGGATGCCAAGATCATTTATAAAATGGAGCTGCCACCGGAACAACTGCAAATGGACGCCATGCTGGAGGGGAGTACTTTTACCCAGTATATGCGCGGACAACAAAGCAGAATAGATATGAATTTCAATATCGTCCGCTATACTTATCTGATCAATAGCAAGGACGCTACTATGACCACACTGATTGACCAGCATGGCACCAAATACCTGATCCGCGCCGGGAAAGACCAATATGAAAAGGATCTCAAACAATATGAAAATATCCAGTTCAAAGATCAGGCGGAAACCAAGCAGATAGCGGGTTACACCTGTAGGAAGTCAATAGGCACCATGCCCGACGGAAAGACCTTTGAAGTATATTATGCCACTGACCTGATCCCGGAAAATAAACAGTATAACCGTCGTTTTGTAAACCTGAAAGGTATTCCGCTGGAATTTGAAATTCTCACCAAAACCGGCTCCAGAACCCGTGTTATAGCTACTAAAGTAGAGTTATTCCCAATCCCGGCTTCTTATTTTGATGTACCGAAAACCGGCTATAAAGTAGTGAGCCAGGAAGAACTGAAAAATATGTAACCACCGGATTGTGGATATAAAAGATTTTCCCCTGATTTTTTGAGCGATAAATATATTTTTATGTAAAATAAAGTTTACTTTTAGTCAAGTTTACTTTACATAATTATTCTTTATGCTTACCCGAACCAAATATTTTGCCCTGGGTTTTATTGTTGCCGGCATTCCTGTTTTTATGATAAATCATATGCAGCCGGGATCTGAATTGCTGATAATGACAGGATTATTTCTTCTTTTCTTTTCCAAAGAAAAAGTGGAAGATGAAAGAGCAGGCAAGCTGCGTACGGAAGCCTTAATGGTCAGTTTTGCGGTGGGATACCTGTTGGAATTGTTGCTCGCCTATCTGCACAACAAAGAAGTGACAGGCTTTGATTTACAGCACACCCCTTACTTCATTATGTTCGTGCTGGTACTGGCTATCATCATCTTTTATACCAGGACTTTCTTTACCGGATTTAATGAGCGGGCATGAAAAATTCCATTAAAATAGAGCGGGCCAAAAGAGATATGACACAGGCGGGGTTGGCAGAAAAAATAAAAGTATCCAGACAAACGATCAATGCTATTGAATCAGGAAAATTTATTCCTTCTACTTTGTTGGCGTTGAAACTGGCGCATGTGTTTCAAACCAGGGTTGACGAGCTCTTTACATTGGAAGAAGCAGACCTGTAGACGGGGTTTATCGAGGGTGTTAAATCTATCTATTTATCTCCCTAAAATAAAAAACAGCATAAGAAAGGCCGGTCAAAAAGTCGTTAAACTTTTTGACCGGCCCATATTGTACTTGAAGAAACGTCAATGTCAGCCTTTCTTAAGCGGCAGAATGATCTGGAGCTTCTGAAAGTTCATGTTGCCGGGTTGTTGCGGCATCTGAACGGTGTAAGGTACTACGTAGGTAACATTACCTTTCGTGTAGGTCAGTACCGATTTGAAGTTTATCGTATTGGTATTGGTAAACTTAAAATTTGAGGTAAGACTACCGGCGTACCGGTACCCTGCATCCAGGCTCAGATTAGTTTTGGGCATAGCAGTATTCAACACAAAATGGGTGTTGTCTGTCTTTTTAGCCTTGTCTTTTTCGTTATCGGTGGGCAAGATGTTAGTGTTCGCCTGCACTTTTATAGCAAATAACGCCAAAGCGCCCGCCAATAAGCAAGACAATGAAAAGATGCGTGGTATGTTAATTCTCTTTTTCATTGTAGTATTACAAATATACAAACTTTCTGATGTATTCTATAACAAATTCTTAACGCAATTTACGACTAAAACTTAAGAAAATGTTAAAAAATTTATAAATGGTTCCGGAAGTGCCTTTTTTGGGGGAGAGATAAAAATCTTATATTTACAATAATGAGTAAAGACTTTTCATTTTTAAACGAGGATTTTGATGATCTGAGAGACTTGTTGCAGCAGTTTGAAAATCTCAGGGCGGGTAAGTCTCATTCTTTTCTGGACGAGGATTCATTTGAGCAGATCATAGACTATTATGACGAGCAGGACGAAATGCCGATCGCATTACAGGCTGCTGAAATAGCCATTGAGCAATTCCCTTACTCTTCCTCCCTCTTACTTAAAAAGGCCAATTTACTGATAGAGACCAAAAAATACAGGGAAGCCCTGAATTTACTGGAAAAAGCGGCGGTTCTGGACCGGAACGATATCAATCTTTATATCCTGCAAACAGATGTGTACCTGGCGCTGAATCAGCACCAGAAGGCCGCTGACGTGCTGAATGAGCAGATAAACCAGTTTACCGGCGAAGACAGGACGGAATTGCTGCTGGAACTGGCAGATGTGTATGACGACTGGGAAGAATTTGAAAAAGTGTTTGATTGCCTTAAAATGGCCCTGGAATTTGACCCTACCAGCGAGGAGGCCTTACACAAGATCTGCTTCTGGACGGAATTTACCGGTCGTAACGAGGAAAGTATCCGTTTACATACCTATATCATTGATGAGCATCCCTATAATCACCTGGCCTGGTTCAACCTGGGCACGGCCTATCAGGGGCTTAAACTGTATGAAAAGGCTATCGACGCCTATCAGTATGCCGTAGCCATTGACGAGAAATTTGACTATGCCTATCGCAATATGGGCGATGCCTATATCCGTCTCCGTAAGTATGCAGATGCCATAGAGGTGCTGCAGAAACACCTGGAAATAGCCAAACCGGAAGACGTGATCTATGAGGCCATCGGCCACTGTTATGAGCGGCAGCGTAAATATACCCAGGCCCGTTATTATTACCGGAAGGCTTCTCACCTGAGTCCTAACGATGATAAGCTGTACTATAAGATCGCCGTGGCTTATATGATGGAGGAAAACTGGGAAAACGGCGCCAAATCATTACTGAACGCACTGAAAATCAACAAACAGAGCGCCGAATACAATATGAGCCTGGGCGAATGCTACCTGGAGCTGGGCAAGGACAAGGATGCGCTGGTGCATTTTATGAATGCAGTACGGATCCGGCCTAAGAGTGCCCAACCCTGGCAGGAGCTGATTAAAGGATTATATGTATCCGGTTTCCTGGAGGAAGCACTCGTACAACTAGCCACAGCAGAGGAAAAAGCCGGCCGCAAGCCGGTATTTATTTACTTCCGTGCCGCTATCCTGATTGCCATGGGAAAAACCAAGGAAGGGCTGCTTCACCTGGAGACCGCCCTGCAACAAGCACCCAAGATTCTAAAAAAACTTGTGGAGCTGGATCCCGCTATATTACAGCATGTAAGTGTTGTAGACCTCATTGCACAATACCGTCGCAAACGTTAACCAATGTTAATTACTTTTAAAATGAAGTATACTTCTTATTTTTGCGCCGGCTTTTAATTGTCATGAACGAAAGCCAATCGTATTCCCGGTTACTAAAATTGCTACTAAGCTACCCGAATTGCCTGGCGAAAACTAGTGTGTGTTTTACTGACCAATAAGAAGATAAAAATATTTCAAATGAATTTTAATCTGACACAGATCCCGGAAAGGACAAAGAAACCCCGCAATCATGGGCTAACCATGGTAATGGATAAGGGGCTTAGTTTGGAAGAAGCAAGAAATTTTTTATCAGCGTCGGGCCCGCACGTAGACATCCTGAAACTGGGCTTTGGTACTGCCTTTGTCACGCCCAACCTGCGTGAAAAGATAGAACTCTACCAATCAGCCAACATCCCTGTTTATTTTGGTGGTACCTTATTTGAAGCATTCCTCATCCGCAATCAGTTCGATGAATATGTAAAGCTCGTACAGGATTACGGGATCACATACATGGAGGTTTCTGATGGTTCTATCATCATCCCCCATGCGGAAAAATGCGGCTATATTGAGAAGCTGGCAAAAATAGGACTGGTACTCAGTGAAGTAGGTTCCAAAGATGCTGAGCACATTATTCCTCCCTATAAATGGATCGAATTAATGAGTACAGAACTATCTGCCGGCGCTACCTATGTCATTGCGGAAGCCCGTGAAAGCGGTAACGTAGGAATCTATCGCGGTAGTGGTGAAGTACGCGAAGGACTGGTTCAGGAAATCCTGACACAGATCCCCGCTGAAAAAATCATCTGGGAAGCTCCACAGAAAGCACAACAACTCTACTTCCTGGAGCTGGTTGGTTGTAACGCCAACCTCGGCAACCTCGCACCAAATGAAGTTATTTCCCTCGAAGCCATGCGTGTCGGCTTGAGAGGAGACTCCTTTCATTTGTTTCTGGACAAAGAATAATTCTAGGTAGGAATTTTTTTATTTTTTTATTTAATTATTTGAATTGCGGCCGGTCATCTTCGCTGCATTTCAAATAACTAAATAAAAAAATAAAAAAATATCCAAATTAAATCATGGCTTCATGAAAATTTATGGCCTCATCGGTTATCCGCTCAGCCACTCCTTTTCCAAAGGTTTTTTTGCACAAAAATTTGAAAAGGAAAACATAACAGGATGCCTGTATGAGAATTTTCCCCTCCCCGGTATCGCCGATTTCCCCACCTTATTGCAACAACAGCCAGAGCTGAATGGATTAAATGTTACGATCCCCTATAAACAGGTGGTTATCCCTCATCTCGATGACCTGAGTAAAGCGGCGGCACAGATAGGCGCTGTGAACTGCATTCGTTTTAAAGATGGGAAAAAGACCGGCTACAATACCGATGTGATAGGGTTTAGAAATTCGTTGCAACCCTTGCTGCAACCGCATCATAACCGGGCACTGGTACTGGGTACCGGTGGCGCCGCCAAGGCAGTGATATATGCTTTGCAGGAAATGGGGATTGCCTATACCATCATCAGCCGTCAGGCTACCAATGAGGCTTTATCTTACAGCTCACTGGACCAGGCAGCCATGGAAGCACATACACTCATTATCAATACTACACCGCTGGGTATGTATCCACATATTGATACACTCCCGGAAATCCCTTATCAATATATTACTTCCCGTCACCTGCTATATGATCTGGTGTATAACCCGCCGGAAACATTATTCCTGCAACGCGGCGCTGCACAAGGCGCTGTAATCAAAAACGGGCATGAAATGCTGATCCTGCAAGCGGAAGCATCGTGGGAACTCTGGAACCAGGATTAAAGGATTATAAGATTAAACAGGATGGGTGTTTTGTTGTTTTTATTAATTTTTATTAATAGGATAAGTATTTTATTGTTTTTAATTTTCAAATAACAAAACACCCATCCTGTTTAATCTTATAATCTTTTAATCCTGGTCCGGTTTGATCATGTAATACATGCAGGTGGTTACAAAGTTCCGTACAAAAGGGATGGCCGCAATGGGTTTCCATTGTTCGCGGGCATTTACACCGAACTTGTATTTGTAGATAGGATTGATCAGATAAAACCGGCGTTGTGTGATCTTATAGTGCTGGCGTTTTACAATTCTTTCGAAGCGTTCGATAGAGATGCCGGTAGACTTTACCTCCATCAGGTCCTGGATAGTATCCTGTTGTTCTCCGAAGAGGCGCAACACCCCATTGTATAAAGGTTTGGGTAGCAGGTGAACATAGGGCACCATACTCAGGAACTTATTTTCACAAATCTGCTGGTGGCCGCCATGAGGCATGTACCAGGGCGGAAAACCGAAGTATACCTGTCCGCGTGGACTGAGTAACTGTTTCAGGTGACCAATAATTTTTTCCTGATCAGGAATATGTTCAATAGCATCTTTGAGAATGATTACATCAAAAGAGTTGCGGAACTCTCCCAGGAAATCAACGTCATAGATGTTTTGGGCGATCAGTTTTAACTGGCCGGCCGCGGTATATTTTTCCAGGAAACTTTTTGCGAGCTCAATACGGGCTGGTGCAAGGTCTACACCTACGCAATTGCAGCCCATTTCCAGCAGCGGTGCAAGCACACCACCTTCTCCGCAGCCTACCTCCATTACCCGAAGTCCTGCCAGGGAAGGAAACTCCAGCTGTATAAAAGGCAGTACGTAGTTGCGTGAATTGTCTACCTGCTGTTGGTAACGTAGCGTTGCGTCTTTATGATGTTCTAGCGACATGGTTTGAAAATTGCGTGAATTTAGGGAAAAGCCTTTAGCTTTTAGTCATTAGATTATTTTTTTATTACAGATGATTAAAGAAGCCCATTCACTTTCAGTATTGCTTTCCAGGTAAAGCAAGTGGTTAAAACTAACAGCTATCTGTTATCTTTGCGCCATGCAAACAAACGAAAATGTTAATTACCTGGAAGGAGCTGTGATACTGATTGATAAACCTTTAACGTGGACCTCCTTTGATGTAGTACGTAAGATAAGAAATGTTACCAAAGCGAAAATAGGACATGCCGGCACGCTGGACCCATTGGCTACCGGTTTGCTCATCTGCTGCACCGGTAAAATGACAAAAAAAATAAATGAATACCAGGCGCAGGAAAAAGAATATACGGGCACTTTTACATTAGGTGCTACCACGCCTACGTTTGATAAAGAGTCTGAACCGGAAAATTTCAAAGAGATCACCGGTATCGATGAAGCTGCGTTACTGGCTGCCACCGCACCTTTTACCGGGGAAATTATGCAGTTGCCGCCTATTCATTCCGCTATCAAACAGAACGGGAAGCCTATTTACCTGCTCGCCAGAAAAGGAGTGGACGTAAAAGTAGAGCCGCGCAGGATTACAATCACTGAATTTGAGATCACTAAAACCGAACTGCCTGTAGTACATTTCAGGGTAGTATGCAGTACGGGTACGTATATACGTTCTTTAGCAAATGATTATGGTGCTGCTTTAGGTTGCGGCGCTTATCTGAGCAGTCTTTGCAGAACCAGGATAGGCTCCTTCAAACTGGAAGATGCCACCAGCATGGAGGATTTCATTGCAGCCAACACCGTTCCTAAAACGGATAACCAATAGCAATATTCCAGATAATATTGTTTTTGCGCCACTCACCATCTTTCAGATCCCATTCACCTACATACCAGCCGTTTTTATTACCGGTGAAGTAAGGTACCTTCAATGGTATACCCCAATCCAGCCGGATGAGGAAGAAAGAGAAGTCCAGCCGCACACCTACACCGGTGCCCATAGCAAGGTCGCGGTAGAGTTGATTAAACTGGAAGTCGGAACCGGGTCTGTCCGGATCTTTCTTGATCATCCAGATATTGCCCATATCCAGGAAGGTGGCGCCTTTGAGGTTGATGGTACCACCAAACATGCGTAGCAGGTCGAAGCGGTATTCCACGTTGCCTTCCAGTTTCATATCACCTGTCTGATCCGGGAAGATCTGTGCCGTAGAGGAGGAATCTTTAAAAGAGCCGGGCCCCAGTGTGCGTAAACGCCATGCACGGATACTGTTAGGACCACCGGCAGTGAACTGCCTGATATAAGGGAGTACCTGTGAAGTGCTGTAAGGAATGCCCACACCGGCATATACTCTTGTTGCGAGGGCGCCATGAACACCCAGTTTCCAGAAGTGGCGGTAATCTGCTTCCAACTTCACAAAATTTGAAATATTTACATTCGTCAGCGTTTCCAGGTTGTTCTTTCTCCCGGAGGCGGCACTTACCAGGCTGTTGATGCCATTCAGCCACAGACCTGACTCTTCCAGGTTTACCCTGAAATAACTGTAATGGCGCTGATGCAGCAGATCATTATTACTGTAGATGAAAGAAATATTTTCTCCACCTATCAGCGCGGGTTCAAAGCTGCGTTTCAGATAGGGATTCTTGTCTACAGTAGAATCCTTGAATAGCTGGTTAAGTGTAACGCCCACGTAGTTTAGCGTGAAAGGGCGTACTATCCAGCGTTTATAACTGGTTTCATTCCAGTCATACCCGTAGGAAAGATTGATACTGGAGATGTCAAACTTCTCAATACGTGACAGGAAGTTAGCGCCTAGTGATAACCTGGTTTTTACGTTGGAGCGGTTTGCCTGCTTTATATTGAAGGGCAGTGCAAAGCGTGGCCACGTGAGACTTACTTCTCCGCCAAATTCCCTGGATTGTAATACCCATGGACCCTGTTGGGTGCGGAGTAGTTCTATGCCTGTATTCAGGCTCATACCCAGCTGTGTGCCGCTTTTATTCAGGTTGATATGCCGGTAGTTAAGACTTACCCCCGATCCCAGCGTATAGTCGGAACTGTTACTCACCTCAAAGTTTACGCCCAGCTCCTGTTTGCGGCGGGGCGTAAGAAAAAGGTAAGCATCCAGTGCATTGGCGGTATCCTTGTTTTCTTTGTACTGGAGTGTTACAAACTGCCAGATACCCAGGTCATACAGCTTGTTAACGGTATTATTGTATTGCTGCAAGGAATAAGGTTCTCCCGGTCTGAGCAGGATGGACTTCGACATTATTTTTGGCTTCAGTATATCCTGATGGGAGCGGATGGTCACATATTTCCGGAGATCTTCCTTCAGGCTACTGTCTGAAGGATTGCCGTTAATGGGGAAGTCGGGGTATGCATATATTTTGCTGATATGATACTGCTGCCAGGTGGAGTCACCCACGTCCTCCGGGTTTTTGATACGTACTTCCACATCCATCGTGGGTTTTTCCCGGCCTTTGTTCTCATTAAAAATATTTACAAACCCTTCAAACGGATTGAGGGTATTACGGAACAATGCCTTGTTAAGTGTATCAACCGTAAACTCTATGGCATCACGGTTAAACTTGTAATAACCGGCATCTTTGATGATCCTTGTGAGCCTTTCTCTTTCGGAAGACAGGGTAGCAGATTTAAATGCCACACCTTTTTTAATCAGTGATAACCTTTCATTAGCGTGTACAATGGCCAGGATAGCGGTATCCGGTACATCGTAGGTGATTTTGTCCAGTACAAAGTTCTTACCGGTTGTTACGGCGTAGGTAACACTGGTTTTATGGCGTTTCATTTTTTCCGCATAGGCTACGGAAGCATAAAAGAAGCCCTGGTTATGGAGATAACTGGTCATCCGGGAGACAGACTCTTTTGTTTTGAGAGAGTCATAGACTACCGGTTCTTCCAGATTTCTTTTAGATAGCACGATATTCCAGAACCAGTTGGATTTTTTCTCATTATATTTTTGATTGTACAGCCATACCTTAATGCGGCTGTTCAGCAATTTTTTGTTGGGTTGTTGTGTCATCAATGACTTAGAGGAGAGCGAACTACGGAGATCCTGTTTCTCGGAATTGAGGATATCTCCATTCACATCTACCTTACTACTCACATATAACGACTGATCTTTTTGCAGGTACTTAGTATTGGAGCAAGCGCCCAAAGCCAGCAGTACAGCCAATAGCAGCAAATATTTCAGCAGGAAAATCCTTGATTCGGGTGGCAGCTGCATCACGGGCAAAAGCGTTATTAATATTTTTAAAGGTAATTCTGTCCTGACTGGTTACCATGCCTCTTCTTGGCTGATTAAAAGAAATCGTGTAGGTTTGGTCCCATGTTGTCAAAGGCGCAAATTAAATATATTCAATCATTACAGCACAAAAAAAACCGTCAAAAATCCAGCCAGTATATAGCAGAAGGCGATAAGATAGTGCAGGAGCTGCTACAGGCGGGCATGCCGGTGAAAGCGGTGTTTGCATCAAAAGATTGGTTGGAGCTGCATGCGGCGCTATTCGCGCATCTGCCGGCAGATGCAGTAATAGAAGTAGATGCTGCTGTATTGAAACAACTATCTGCGCTTACAACCCCTCACAATGCCATGGCTTTACTGGATATGCCGGTAGCCGCTGATCAGCTGCCAGCTGCCGGTACCGTTGCCCTGGCGCTGGAAGCCATACAGGACCCCGGTAACATGGGAACACTTATTCGTATCGCCGATTGGTTTGGTATTCCACAGATCATTTGTTCACCGGACTGTGTGGATGTATATAATCCTAAAACCATACAAGCCACTATGGGTAGTATTGCCAGAGTACGTATAGCCGAACACGATATACAGGACTTATTACGGCAAACCAGCCTTCCTTCTTTTGCTGCTACACTGCATGGGAACAATATTGCGGACTACCCGGTTATCAAAGAAGGTATTATCCTTATCGGTAATGAAGGCCGTGGGCTGACGCCAGAAGTAACGGCGATGGCTACACACCGTATCACCATTCCCCGCCTTGGCGGAGCAGAATCGCTCAATGCCGCCGTAGCCGCAGGTATCATTTGCGGGAGACTGCTTATTTAACAGATGAAATAAAACTATTTAAACTGTATCGCCTTTACTGGTGTGATTTTCCGGATGATCAGGGAAGGGATCAGCAATACAAGGATACAAATGGTAAAAGTGCCGAGATTAATCAGCAGGATCTCTACCCAGTTGATGGAGATGGCGGCTACAGACATATAATAAGATTCTTCCGGGAGCTTGAACAGACCCGTGCTTTGTTGAAGAAAGGCCAGTCCCAGTCCGAAGAAATTGCCGATGAGCATTCCCATGAGTATGATGTATCCTGCCTGTATTACAAATATTTTCTGCATTTGCCAGTTGCGCATACCGAGGGCTTTTAAGATGCCTACCATATTGGTGCGTTCCAGGATCAGGATGAGAATGGCCGTGATCATGTTGATAATGGCTACAATTGTCATGATCACAATAATAATCAGTTCATTCTGGTTCTGTAATTGAAGCCAGTCGAAAATATTGGGATAGATATCGCGGATGGTACGGCTAAACAATTCGTCCGACAGTGCGGTGCTGTCGATGGTATGACTTACATCGTTCATGGTGCTGTAATCATTCAGCGTAATTTCATAACCGCCTACCTGTGCTGTATCCCAGTCATTGAGTTTACGTACAAGGTTGAGATCACCGATCACATAGGTTTTATCATATTCTTCGATGCCGGTTTTATAGATGCCTGATACAGTGAGCTTGCGTGCGCGTGGTGGTAAACCACCGCCCTGGATAAAGTATACGATCACTTTATCGTTTGGTTTTATCTGTAGATCTTTAGCGGTAGAAGCCGAGATCATTATTTCGGGGGAATAACTGCTATCATTGAATTGTAGCGATCTGCCAGCCTGCATAAACCGTTGCAGCTGCGGCCAGTCGTAGTTTTTATCCACGCCTTTAAAAATAATGCCGTCTATTTCTTTTTCAGATTTAATGATGGCAGATTTGGTGGCGTAGCTGCTGATGGTTTTTATACCTGGTACCAGCTTAATACTGTCTATGAGTGTATGCGTGGAAGTAAAGGGGATTTCTTCTGTCAGCGGGCCGGCATTGGGTTGGTACTGGTTGATATGCAGGTGCCCCCAGAAGCTGAATATCTTTTCCTGGATAACCTGCTGAAAGCCGTTTACAAGGGCCGTTGCCAGGATCATTACCGCTACGCTGATGGCAGTAGCTGCAATCGCGATGTTGATAATGAATTTTGAAAATGAAGACGCTTTGTTAAAAGCAATCCGCCTGGCAATGAAAGAAGATAAACGCATTACTGATTGTATGATTTTTTGGGTAGCTATCTGAACATGTTGTTTCAGAAAATGATTTACTACTAAAGCAAATGTAGCAAATCAAATCTCTCAAAATCCGTAAATCTCAAAATCCGTAAATCTGTAAATCTCAAAATAGTTGTAACTTGAATACTATCAAATAGCCAGTATGCGTACAGCAGCATTTATTCTTATAATGGTTTTGATACCATTCCTGTTTACCGGCAGTGCGGCTGCGCAGGTAAACGTCATCACTCCGGACCACGTTTATTACAACAATATTAAGTCAGTAAAATTCAACCAGCAGGGAGATCCGCTGAGTATGCCTATGTATACGATAGGTGGTGGTGAGAAGCTGGAGTTGTCTTTTGATGACATGGATAATGATGTAAAGAACTACTATTATTCTTTTGTTCTCTGTAATGCCGACTGGACGCAGGCGCAGGTGAATCCGTTTGATTATATGCGCGGGTTTTCCGAAACAAGGATCCTTGATTACCGGTTGTCGAGTGTTGCCCTGCAAAGGTATACCCACTATAGCGTACAGCTGCCCGGCACTAACAGCTATCCGGTAAAATCCGGTAACTACCTGCTGAAAGTGTACCTGGACAGTGACACCACGCAACTGGCCTTTACCCGGAGAATGTTTGTAGTAGAGAATAAAGCAGGATTGTCTGGTTATATCCAGCAGCCGGTAAGCCCTAAGTTATTCCGCACACATCAGAAAGTGAATTTTGAAGTTAATATGGGAGCCCTGAACATTCAGAACCCTTTTGACCAGGTGAAGGTGGTGATCCTTCAGAACTACCGCTGGGACAATGCCATCACCAATCTGAAACCACAGTTTATTAATGGCAATGTGATCAAGTATAATACAGAAATTGATTGTGTGATACCCGGAGGAAAGGAATACCGCTGGATTGATTTGCGGAGTTTTCGTTTGCAGACAGAAAGGGTACAACGATCAGAATATCACAGCAGCAGTACGGATGTATATGCCGTTCCTGATCATGAGCGGGCAGATAAAGTATACCAGTTTATCAAAGATGTAAATGGTAAATTTTATCTCGCCACACTGGATGATTATAACCCTAATTTTGAAGGCGATTATGCATCAGTACATTTTTCTTTTGTAGCGCCTGAACCTTATGCCGGTTATGATATGTACATCTTTGGAGAGATGACCAGCTACGAATGTAACAGTACGAACAAACTTACCTATAATGGCGCCAGCCGGGCTTATGAAGGCACGCTTTTTCTGAAACAGGGGTACTACAATTATATCTACGGACTGGTAGATAAAACATTACCGCATCCAAAATTTAATACAGACCTGACAGAAGGCGATTACTGGGAAACAGAAAATAATTATACCATTCTATTGTATTTCCGCCCGCTGGGAGGAAGGTCTGATGAGCTGGTATCCAGTATAACGTTGAACTCTATATTAAACCGCAAATGACCAGGATTAAAGGATTTCCAGGATTTTCCCTGATGGGTGTTTTGTTGATAGACATTTATTATTAAAATAAAATAAAATAAAAGCCCTGGTAGTCATAACCAGGGCTTCTCTATTGAAAAATTAAAAACAACAAATATCTATCAACAAAACACCCATCAGGGAAAATCCTGGAAATCCTTTAATCCTGGTCATACTCCTACTGATTGCCGCAGTTTCACAATATTGGCGGCGCCGCGTTTGATGATGATACGTGTACCTCTTTCGTATGTAAAGTAGCGGTAGAACCAGTTGATGAAAACCACCAGTTTATTTCTGAATCCGAGTAGGCTCATAAGGTGTACAACCATCCACACGATCCAGGCGAAATAGCCGCTCAGGTGTATGTTGGCGAATTCGGCTACGGCCCTGTTCCGTCCTATGGTGGCCATGCTGCCGAGATCCTTGTAGACAAATCCTCTCAGGGGTTTATTTTCCAGTAAAAGACGGATGTTCTGGGCCAGGTTTTTACCCTGTTGTATGGCTACCTGCGCCACCATCGGGTATCCTTTTGGAAAACGCTGGTCATTCGTCATTTGTGCAATATCACCGATGGCGTATACATTGGAGTAACCTTGTACCAGGTTAAAGTCATTGACAAGAATGCGGCCGTTTGGTAAGAGGATGTCGGGTGGCAATCCGTTTACAGGCACGCCTTTCACGCCGGCAGACCACAAGAGTGATTGGCTATGGATTACTTCACCGGTGCTGAGGGTGACGGTATGACCGTCGTATTCTTTTACGCCGGTGTTGCACATTACGTGCACGCCGAGTTCCTGCAGGGATGCCTGTGTTTTCTGTGATGTTTTTTCACTGAAGGAAGCGAGTAACCTGGGACCTGCTTCAATCAGGTAAACATTCATCAGTGATTGTGGCAGGGCGGGGTAGTCTTTAGGCATGATATATTTGCGTAATTCCGCAAAGGCGCCCGCCAGTTCTACACCAGTGGGACCACCGCCCACCATTACAAAATTAAGTTTGGGTTTTATTTCTTCCGGATCACGGAGCAACAGGCTTTCTTCAAATTGTTTTATGACGTAGTTTCTTATTTGCACAGCTTCAATGAGTGATTTCATGCCGATGGCGTGTTCCTCAATGTTTTTGTTGCCAAAGAAGTTGGTATTACTACCGGTAGCAAATATGAGATAATCGTAGGGTATTTCGCCGATACCGGTTTCCAGGATGTTTTCTGTAGTCCGGATGCCGGTTACTTCCGCCATGCGGAATACGATATTTTTTTGTTTCCTGAAAATGCCACGCAGCGGAAAAGCGATACTATCCGGTTCCAGCCCGGCAGTGGATACCTGGTAGAGCAGCGGTTGAAAGAGGTGATAATTATTTCTATCCAATAATACTACCTGTACGGGTGCATTTTTGAGGTGTTTGGCCAGGTTGATGCCACCGAATCCGCCTCCTACAATTACTACACGCGGTTGAGTTGTTGCCGGAATGTTAGGCTGAATCATAATTCATCTGTTTAATTTGTACAGCAAAATGCGGATGTGTCGCGCTGAATAATTTAACACCTTGTAATCATAGCTGTCCGGCAAATGCTATACCATTGTCAAAAGTTTATCAAAGTTACAAAACTTTCAGAAAATAATGAAAGTTTATATGTTGATGAGAGGTTAAATGTTGATATTTCCGGGTTCAGGATAAGCCATTCCGCGGAGATGGCTTATCCTGAACCCGGAAGAATTATTGAAGGAAGCATTTAAATATAACAGCCGCTGCTGCTGCGCCTGCCAGTGGTCCTACAATCGGTACCCAGGCATATCCCCAGTCGCTGTTGCGTTTCCCGGAAATAGGTAGTATCGCATGCATGATCCTGGGACCCAGGTCCCTGGCCGGATTGATAGCATAGCCGGTAGGCCCGCCCAATGATAATCCGATAGCCAGCACTAAAAATGCCACGGGTAAAGCATCCAGCGACCCTATACCGGTGGCTGGTTTGGTGATGAAGAATACAGCCAGAATAAAAACGAGGGTGGCTACAAACTCAGTCAGAAAATTATACCAGGGATTTCGTATAGCCGGTATCGTACAAAATACAGCCAGCTTGGTTTCTGCGTCAGCAGTAGCGTCAAATTGTTTCTTGTAGCTTATCCAGACGAGGAATGCACCGAGCATGGCGCCCATCATTTGTGCGGCGAAATACGAAGGTACCAGGGCCCAGCTGAAATCTCCCTTGATAGCGAGGGCTATGGTGACAGCAGGGTTCAGGTGGGCGCCGCTGTATTGTCCGGCGCAATACACGCCAACAAATACAGCCATGGCCCATCCCATGGTAATAACGATCCATCCGCCCTGGTTGCCTTTGGATTTATTCAGGATAACGTTGGCGACTACACCATCTCCGAGTGCAATGATAAATGCAGTTCCGAGTATTTCGGCTAAAAAAGGTGACATAAATAAGAATTACAGATGGCGAATGACGGAATATAATTTGTTTGCTTGACACTTATTCTTCGGTCCAGGCTTGCGCGGCTTTGATGGCGCGTTTCCAGCCACCGCAAAGTTTGTTGCGCTGCGTCTCTTCCATAGCGGCGTCGAAGGTGGCATCTACCTGCCATTGTTCTGCAATGGATTCGATGCTATCCCAATAACCTACTGCCAGTCCGGCGAGATAAGCAGCGCCGAGTACAGTCGTTTCCGTTATAACGGGGCGGACTACACGTACCTGTAGGAGGTCGGCCTGGAATTGCATGAGCAGGTTGTTCTTTGTAGCGCCGCCGTCTACACGCAGTTCTTTGATAGGCATGCCTGCATCAGCCTCCATGGCTTTCAGCACATCCATGGTTTGATAGGCGATGCTGTCCAGCGCAGCGCGCGCAATATGTGCCGCACTGGAGCCACGGGTGAGCCCCACCATGGTGCCACGTGCATGCTGATTCCAGTAAGGGGCGCCTAATCCTGCAAAGGCAGGCACCATATAAACGCCATCGCTATCCGGCACAGTAGCTGCCAGCTTTTCCACATCAGCAGAATGGCGGATGATACCTAGTCCATCACGGAGCCATTGCACCACAGCGCCACCAATGAAGATGCTGCCTTCCAGTGCATAGCTGGTTTTACCGTTTATCTGCCAGGCCACTGTAGTGAGCAGGTTGTTTTTAGAAGGGATGGGCTTTTCGCCGGTATTCATCACCATAAAACAGCCGGTACCATAAGTGTTCTTGATCATGCCCGGTGTAGTGCACAGCTGTCCGAACAGGGCTGCCTGCTGGTCGCCTGCAATACCCGCGATAGGAATACGGTAGGGGGTAAGGTTAGCTTCTGAATAGCCGTATACTTCGCTGGATTGTTTTACTTCCGGTAGCATGGAAGCTGGTATTTCAAAGAGGGCGAGTAATTCCTCATCCCATTTCATATCGTGGATATTATACAACAATGTGCGGGAAGCATTACTCACGTCGGTGATATGTAGCTGGCCGTTGGAGAAATTCCAGGTCAGCCAGCTGTCTACGGTACCAAAGGCGAGTTCGCCGTTCTCTGCTTTCTTTCTTGCGTCCGGAACGTTGTCCAGCAGCCACTTTACTTTGGTAGCGGAGAAGTACGCATCTATGATGAGTCCTGTTTTACTTTGTACGAGGGGTTCTTTGCCTTCTTTTTTCAACGCATCGCAATAGGCGGCGGTGCGGCGATCCTGCCATACGATAGCGTTGTGAATGGGTTTGCCGGTTTTTCTATCCCATACAATGGTGGTTTCGCGTTGATTGGTAATACCGATGGCTGCGATATCTGCACCGGTTACACGTGCTTTGAGCAGGACTTCCGCCGCTACGCTGGCTTGTGAGGTCCATATCTCCATGGCATCGTGCTCTACCCATCCGGGTTGTGGAAATATTTGCCTGAATTCCTTTTGCGCTATTGCTTTAATACCACCCTGGTGATCAAAAATGATAGCGCGGGAACTGGTCGTGCCCTGGTCTAATGCAAGAATATATTTGGCCATCCGGTAATTGTTTAAGTAAACAATTTACAAAAAAAATCCCCGGCGCAATAACTGCACCGGGGACACACCATCTAAAAAATATCTTAAAGACTACATTTTCTTTGCATCTTCCAGGAATTTGGCGAGGCCAATATCTGTTAAAGGATGTTTCAACAGTCCGAGAATAGAGTCTAACGGGCAGGTACATACGTCTGCACCAACTTCTGCACATTTTACAATGTGGAGTGCGCTGCGGATAGATGCTGCCAGGATCTGAGTTTTGAATCCCTGTATGCTGTAGATCTGTGCAATCTGTGCGATCAGTTCCACACCATCCCAGTTGCTGTCGTCTATACGGCCAATGAAAGGAGATACGTAAGCAGCACCGGCTTTAGCCGCCAGGATAGCCTGACCTGCAGAAAATACCAGTGTACAGTTGGTTCTGATACCGTTTTCGGTAAACCATTTCATGGCTTTTACGCCGTCTTTGATCATCGGCACTTTCACTACGATATTCGGGTGAATAGCTGCGAGTTTCTTTCCTTCTTCAACAATTGTCTTGAAATCGGTAGAAAGTACTTCTGCACTTACATCACCGTCTACAATTTCGCAGATAGCTTCGTAATGTTTCAGAATAGCGGCGTCTCCCTTAATACCTTCTTTTGCCATCAGGGTTGGGTTGGTGGTAACACCGTCCAGAACACCAAGATCATGAGCCTCCTGTATTTGTGCCAGATTAGCTGTATCGATAAAGAATTTCATACTATAAAAATTAGTTTGTCAGAATTATTTGATCATTTGTGGAGTACACTGTCATTAGTGAGAGAGGTGGAGAAAATCGCAACCAAAGGACTATTGACGAGCGACTAATGACTTTAAAAAAGAAAAAAAAGGCAAGTTACTTATATCGCACCGCTTCAACCACCTACCCTTGCTACATTCCTGTCCTGGGGGAGTTCAGTAGGAGCTGGTCGTATAAGACTTGCCGGGGCAAAGGTAACACAATGCGTTGGAAATCCAAATTTTGTGAAAGAAATCTCATAATATTTTTTTTAAAAGTCAAAGATGAATGCGCTTTCCGGGCTTAAAACCTGCGAACTATGTATGTGTTGCAATTGTTATGCACAAGTGATGTTTTTTATCTCAAATCCTTGTCTGACATAAGTATGCTACAATAACCGGGCAATAAATATCAGGAAGAATTTTCGTGGAGAGAATGATTTTTACATTATAATTAATTACATTGTATATAATACTTATGTTTCCTGTACCTGATCGTATGATCATTAACTATTTACCTATCAACTTATGGAACAAGTAAATGAAACAAACAGCCATGATCTGCTTTCTGATCTGAAAGAAGCGCACACTTTTGAACCTGCCACCAGGTGGCATCGTTTTGCAAATTTTGTTATTGATTACATTGTTGTACTAGGCATACTATTGGTTTTAATAGTAGCTTTTTACACATTGTCAGATGCTACGGAAGAACTGGGCACCCTTGAATTACAAATCCTCTTTGCTGTACTTTTTGTTGTCTACTATGGTCTGATGGAAGGCTATGTAAATGGCCGCACCGTTGGTAAAATGATCACAAAAACACGGGTGGTACGACATGATGAACAGCCAATGTCGGTAAGCAAAGCGTTGCTTCGGGGAGTGACACGACTGGTGCCGTTTGAACCGTTGACAGGCTTTGGCAGTGCGCCATTGCATGATAAATGGACGGACACTTATGTGATAAAAGATAATTAATAAAAAAGACGTCTTCCACAGACGTCTTTCTTATTAATTATCTTTTGTTGTATAGTAGTTATAATCATTCAGCACTGTTTCCAGGAAATGGGTGTGGGCCAGATCAGATTCAATATGTAATACCTCTTTTACCCGGAATGCCACCCTGGCTGCCAGCTCATCATCACCGGCTTTCAGCGCCCTGTCCAGCAGGTCTTTCACCTTATTCATATCCCTGTCAGATAATTTTGTAATCTGCGGAAATTGCGGCTGATAATCTGAATTGGACATGTCCCTGAAAATGGTGTCTTCTATGCTGCCCTTTCTTTTTGTACTGATCACAATGGTACCGGCTATTACATCGCCCAGCCGCTGGCTGTAAGGGGTACGTGCAATAGATACAACAGGGATAATCACAGGTATAAAAAATGCCCAGGCCATCAGTGGTGATTCTATGAGCCGAAACACCCAACGTATCAGGTGTTGGCTCACCGTAGGCCGTGTGCCCGATAAACTGATCACTTTCAGATCCAGCGCCTGTTTGCCGGGTGTGAGTCCACCCATCGCAATTTCTGCTACCAGGAAATAAAATAGCAGTGGTAAGGATAACACGAGTATACTCAGGATGGAACTTTCTGTGCTGTCCAACCTGAAAGAGCTTAATACCATGTACACCAACAGGTAATAACATAACCGGATAGCAAAATCAATGAGCCAGGCAAGAAAGCGGCGCATGATATCTGCTGTTTCAAATTCCAGGTCTATATTAAAGGAAGTTGGTATTTTTATATTGCTCATACTCAAATTTACATATTTGTTTATATATTGTTTGACGTTTTAGTATGTTTGCCGATACTTCCCCATAAGTAACCCATTACTGTAGGTAGATATCCGGATTTTAAAAGGGAATTGACTCACTATGAGAGAATCATTGTTTATCAAAAAAAATTTGTCCCGTTGGAAGCAATACCAGGAGGAGCCGACAGATGACCCCGATGAGATGGCAGAAAGATTTGTGTCCGTATTGGATGACTTGTCTTATGCAAAAACGTTCTACAGTTTCAGTAAGGTTACCCGTTATATCAATGGCCTGGCAGCAGGTATTTATCAACGTATTTACCAGCACCGCAAAGAAGATGTGGGCCGCTTTCAATTATTCTTCCGGTACGAACTGCCCTTGCTGTTCCGTAAATATCACCGGTTGCTGTTGTTTACTTTATGTTTTTTCCTGCTCTTTTGTATCATCGGTGCTTTTTCTTCTGCACATGATGAAACCTTTGTTCGGGGTGTATTGGGAGATGAATATGTGAATATGACGGAACGAAATATTGCCAACAACGATCCTTTTGGGGTATACAAAGGCGGGAACCCGCTCCTGATGTTCCTTTGGATTGCAAAAAATAATATCCAGGTTTCCTTCCTGTGTTTTGTAGGCGGCATCTTCCTGGGCGTAGGCACGTTATACCTGCTGATCCGCAACGGTGTGATGCTGGGCGTGTTTCAGTATATTTTTTTCTCACATGGCCTGGGCATTAAATCTATATTGGTCATATGGATTCATGGTACACTGGAAATATCCAGTATCGTGATTGCAGGATGTGCCGGTATCATGCTGGGCAACAGCCTGCTCTTTCCCGGTACCCGCCCAAGGCTGGACTCCCTGCGCAAAGGTGCCAAAGACGGTATTAAGATCATGGTAACGCTCATGCCTATACTAACCGTAGCTGCTTTCCTGGAAGGCTTTGTAACCAGGTATACGGAAATGCCGCTGCTACTGAGTATCCTGATCCTGTTGGTATCGCTGACATTTATACTGGGCTACTTTATTTTTTACCCGATTTATCTGCACCGTAAAGGATATAGTTTGAGTACCACCGGAAAAGTGATCATACCATTTACCCGATCAAAGCAGCAACCATGAAAAAGTATTGGACAAGAACGCTGCTGCTGTTATTACTTTGTTTGCCATCGGGTGTTATTGCACAGGATGACAGCACGAGTGAAGCAACAATGCCCGCTTATGAAATGCGGACAGTATCCAACTCAATGGTGGAGCAACTGAAAAAAGATAAGCGGCTGCAATATGCTGATGTGGAAGAGAAAAAAGATAAGCCCCGGGATTACAGCGCATTTGAACGTTTCCTGGAGGCGATGTTTCGCTATGGTGCCGCTTTGCGTGGCATCGTTGTTGTGCTGCTGCTGGGTGGATTGGGATACCTGTTGTATGCCTTTATGAAGAACAACGGTATGAGCATCTTTCGTAAACCCCCATTAATAGCCGGACTGGAAGAAATACAGGAAGAAACATTGTACAGTGCAGCTGCGTATGAAGACAAAATAAAAACGGCCATTCAGGAAGGTGATATCCGGCAGACTATCCGTTGGTGGTACCTGTATACATTGTTCCAGCTGGCCAACCGCCAACTGATCACACCGGGAAGAGAAAAAACAAACAACGATTACCTGCGCAGTATGCGGAATACATCCTACTATAAAACATTTGCCACCCTCACGCTGGACTATGAATATATCTGGTACGGCGGGTTTGAAGTGAGCAATGAAAATTTTAAAGAGATGAATCAGCAGTTCAGGGATTTTAATAACCTTTTAGGAAAAGTTGCGTGAAAGCCAGGACCATTTATATCATCGCATCCATCGGCCTGTTATTGGTCATACTGATCCTGTTCAGCGGCAACCGTAAAAAGGAGGATCAGTCTACCGATATGAGCAAGGCTACTTTTTCCAGCAAGGATAAAAAAGCCGGTGGCGCCTATGTGGCTTTTAAACTTTTGCCGGAACTATTCAGTGCTCAATCTGTACAGGTAGTCACCAAACCTTTTGCTACTACATACGCAAAAGAGAAAGAGCTGTTGAATACTGACAATGCTTATATCGTAGTGGCAAATGAATTGTTTACCACCGAAAAAGATATTGAGTCCATGCTGTATTATGTGGCGAGGGGAAATACCTTGTTTCTTGCCGTAAATTCACCGGACCCGTTGCTGGGAAAGTCATTACAATTTACAGTGGTAGACGGACAAAACCTGCAACCTAAAACTACTACGGCTGTGCAGCGATATACTGATGAGGGCGTGCCTGTGGACACGGCGTTTTCTTACAAAGGCATGATTAGCGGCAGTTATTTTTCTCATATTGACAGCTCTTTCACCAGGGTGTTGGGCACCAACTACAAAGGCAAACCTAATTTTATATGCATCTCACACGCCGATGGATTTATCTATATTTTACTGAACCCATATACATTCAGCAACTATTTTTTATTGCAGGAAAATAATGTGGCCGCACTCGAAACACAGTTGTCTTACCTGCCGGTGGATGCCAGTAACCTGTACTGGGATGATTTCTACAATAATCAGCATAGTGCACAATCGGGCGATTTCAGTGAATGGCAGGTGCTGATGCGTTATCCGGCGATGCGCTGGGCGCTATGGCTGGCAGCAGGATTGTTATTGTTGTATGTCATTTTTGAAAGTAAAAGAAGACAAAGAATTATTCCAGACAGACCTCCGTTAGCCAATACTTCTCTTGAATTTGTGGATGCTATCGGTCAGTTGTATTACCAGCAGCATAACAATGCCAACCTCGCGCATAAAATGATTTTACATCTGCTGGAATATATCCGTACCCGCTTCTACATAAATACCAATCAGCTGAATGAACAATTTATTGAGGCATTATCGAAAAAGGCTGCCATGCCTGAAACGGAGATCAGGGAACTGTTACAGATGATTTACCACATACAGCTGGAAGCAAATGTGAGTGATGAATATCTACAGGAATTTTACAAACGCATTCAACTATTTTATCTAAATACGAAATAAAAAATGGACACCAATACATTTCAACCCAGAACAGATTTTTCTGCCTTGCATGAAGGTGTGGAGGCTATCAGGGAGCAGATCGGAAAAGTAATTGTAGGGCAGCATCAAATGATTGACCTGCTGCTTGCCGGGCTGCTGGTCCAGGGCCATGTACTGATTGAAGGCGTACCCGGTGTTGCAAAAACACTGACCGCCAAACTGCTGGCCCAGTGCGTGGATGCGGACTTTTCCAGGATACAGTTTACCCCCGATCTGATGCCGGCGGATGTATTGGGGACTTCTGTATTTAACCCGCAAACAAGGGTGTTTGAATATAAAAAAGGACCTATTTTCGGTAATCTCGTACTGATCGATGAGATCAACCGCGCTCCCGCAAAAACGCAGTCGGCTTTGTTTGAAGTAATGGAAGAAAGACAGATCACCAATGATGGCAATACCTATTTGCTGGATCGTCCTTTTATGGTGATTGCTACACAGAACCCAATTGAACAGGAAGGAACCTACCGCTTGCCGGAAGCGCAGCTGGACCGTTTTCTTTTTAAGATAGAAGTAAAATATCCTGACTTGCAGGAAGAAGTAGCTGTATTGCTACGCATGCATGAATTTAACGGCGAAACAGATCTCACGGGTATGATCGGTAAAGTAGTGACGGCCACGCAGATTATCGCCTTCCAGCAGCTCGTACGGCAGGTGCGGATTGATGAAAAGTTGCTCCACTATATTGCTGCTATTGTTCATGAAACACGTATGAATGCATCGTTGTACCTGGGCGCTTCCCCGCGTGCATCCATTGCTGTGATGAATTGCGCCAAAGCAATGGCTGCTATGCGTAACCGTGATTTTGTGATTCCGGAAGATGTGGTGGAAATGGTACCACATGTATTGCGTCATCGTATTATGCTGACGCCGGAGAAAGAAATGGAAGGCATTCGCGCCGATGATGTGATTGCACAAATTATTAAGATGGTGGAAGTTCCACGATAAGCTATCAGTCAAAAGAATATGTCAGCAACTGTAAAAAATAATTTATACCAGCTACTGTTTTTTACCGGCCGCCTGTATATGGCGCTGGGCGCGAATGTGCTGTTGTTTATACTGGCGTTTTTTATCCCGCGTTTGTTTAACATCGCCATCGTTGCTTTTGTTGCCATCGTGGCATTGCTGCTGCTGGATATGATCCTGCTGTTGTTGCGCCCGGCCGGAATACTGGAAGTACAACGTAAGATCAGCGAGCGGTTGAGCAATGGCGATGAGAATGAAGTATTGGTGGAATGTATTAACCGTTATCCTTTCCCGGTATTTACTACGGTTACAGAAGAGCTGCCATTTCAGTTCCAGGAAAGGGATTTCTCTTTGAAAGCAAAAGTGGGCGCGGGGATGCAGCATATTTTCCGGTATGTATTAAGACCGGTAGAAAGAGGTGTTTATGAATTTGGGTATACCAATGTATTTGTGAAAAGTGCATTGGGGATGGTGAGCCGCCGTTTCGTTTTTAACAATGCGCAAACGGTGAGTGTGTACCCCAGCTTTCATCAGTTACGGCAGCAGACATTGTATTCTTATGTGAACCGCCTGAATGAGATAGGGGTGCATAAACGTCGGGTGATAGGGCACAGTATGGAGTTTGATCATATCAAGCCTTATTCAAAAGGTGATGATGTGCGCACGCTCAACTGGAAAGCATCCGCCCGTACCGGCGATCTGATGGTGAATAATTATGTGGAAGAAAAATCGCAGCAGGTATATTGTGTGATAGATAAAGGGCGTACCATGAAGATGCCTTTTGATGGTCTTTCTTTATTGGATTATGCCATCAATGCTTCGCTGGTATTCAGCAGTGTGGCGCTGAATAAAGGCGATAAAGCGGGTCTTGTTACTTTCACAGAACAAGACGTGGATGTGCTGGCCGCCAGTAATAAAAAAGTACAACTGAATAAGATCCTGGAGTCGTTGTACGGACAGGAAACACAGTGGCAGGAAAGCGATTATGAAGCGTTGAGTGTGCAGTTACGGAGCAGGTTATCGCAGCGTTCTTTGCTGATCCTGTTTACTAATTTCGAATCTATGTCCAGCCTGCAACGGCAATTGCCTTTCCTGCGCCGCCTGGCGCGTTATCACCTGTTGTTGGTCGTATTTTTTGAGAATACGGAATTGAAGAAAATAACCGATCAGCAGGCGTATGATGTAGAAGGTATTTACAAGCAAACAATCGCGCAGAAATTTTCTTACGATAAAAAACTGATCGTAAAAGAACTGGCAAAATATGGTATCATGTCTTTATTAAGCCCGCCGGAAAATCTGACGCTGAATGTGGTGAACAAATACCTGGAATTAAAAGCCCGGACGATGATTTAGCCGCGATGGTTTTGCCGGTGGCGCCAACTCAGGGTCCGGCATTTGTTTGACGGGGATCACAGAACGCAGGTACATATCCTTATTAGGTTTATACCATGCTTCTACGGTTACAGATTTCGTAGTATCATTTTTATCCAACAATAAATCCTGTCCCAATATTCTGCCGGCGGATGTCTGGAAGCGCAGGGTGGTGGTGTCCAGCGGTAATATTTTTCCACTACTGAATTTTCCTTCTACATTTAAGTAATAGCGGATATCGCGTTTAAGACTATCTGCATAGTGATGAAAACGTATGCCCAGTAAGTGTGGTAAGGTAAGTGTTGTTTGAATCGGTGCAGTATTGGCCACGCTAACGGAAAAGGTTATACGATAATGATCCCGTGCCAGTTGTGGCCGGTTGAAAGTAAGCACCCCCTGCTGAATGGCGCCGTTGGAAGTGGTGATATTCAGTTTATTCCACCTGTAATCTCCCCGCAGGAAGCCGGTGGTTTGTTTGCGGGAACTGTCGCTGTAAACCAGTTCCAGTCCGATGGGTACGCGGTTATACAATTCTGCTATGGCAGTGGTATCGTAGCTGGCATTGATCCTCACTACTTTTGGCTGTTGGCCGTTTGCCAGCAGCGAAATAAAAAATACCGGGAGAAGCAGATATAATTTCAAGATGATTTATTTGTGAGAAGATGAAGAAAAAACCGTTCCAATTAAATCTTCCAGGTAGACACTGTTTTAATTTCTGCTTGTAATTCTGCGACCAGGCGATGAATGATATCGTCAATACTACTGATTTCATGTACCATTTCCACGCTCTGTCCTGCTTCCCATAGCTGCTTATAGGAGCCGGGTTTGATAGCGTTTTCCAGCTTTTTCATCCCCCGGAGTTGTACCAGCATTTTAAAATATTTGCGGGTACGGGAATTATTGTTCAGTATTCTTTCTATCCAGTTTTGTTTATAGCCTATTTTCTTTGCAGCGGGCGTATTGATGATATTGCTGGGTGTACCGGATAATCTTTCTGTGAGTACAATATCTTCCATTCCATAATCCACGATGGCTTGTTTATATTCATTGCTTACCGTGGCTTCGTTGCTGGCAATGAACCGGGTGCCGATGGAAACCCCTTTGGCGCCTAGTATCAGCGCACTGGCTATCTGCTGACCGGTAGCAATGCCACCGGCGGCGATGATGCATTTATCAGGAAATTCCCGTTGTAGGGCGGGTACCAGGATGTGCATCGGGTAGGGACCGGCATGACCGCCTGCGCCTGTGGCTACCGCAATAAAGCCATCACAGCCTTCTTTGGCTGCTTTGGCAGCGTGGTGAAGATTGGTCACATCACAGAGTACTTTGGCGCCGTAGCTGTGCGCCGCATTGATAACTTCCCGGGGATTGCCCAAAGAGGTAATGTAGAAAGGCACTTTGGCGTTTACACATTCCTCCAGATGTTTTACATACAGCGGGTTGGTTTTTTGTACAATAAGGTTCACCCCGTAATTGCCCTGTTTGCCGTTGAGCTGTGCTTTGTAGGCGTTCAGGTTTTCCAGCACCGTTTTCAGTTCGCCTTCCTTACGGAAGTTCAGGGTGGGGAAAGTACCTGCAATTTCATTGTCCATGGCGGCTTTCACCATGGCTTCATTGCTCACCAGGAACATGGGAGCCATGATAATAGGGTACCGTATCCGGAATGACTGGGTGAAATCCATATGAGAAGAACGTTTTAGCGGTTTAGCTGTCAGGGTGTGGCCATTTATAATCAGCTCGCAGCTAAAACCTCCCGGTTTACCGCTATTTGCCTGGCTACATATTTACCGAGAATATCAAATTCCAGATTTACCTGGGTGCCTGGTTGTATGTATTGCACATTGGTATGTGTGTAAGTATAGGGAATGATGGCCACCGAAAACTGATCGTTGGTAACGTCGAAAACAGTTAAGCTGATACCATTCATGCAGATGCTGCCTTTTTCCACGATAAGGCCGGCAAATCCGGATGGGTAACTGAAACGGTACAACCAGCTGCCATCCTGTGCTTCGCGCAGAATACAGGTCCCTACACCGTCTACATGCCCCTGCACCAGGTGCCCGTCGATGCGGCCATTGAATACCATCGCCCTTTCCAGGTTGATGTGTTGTCCGGTGGTGAGTTGTCCGAGGTTGGTTTTCTGAAGGGTTTCTGCTACGGCAACGGTTTCATAAATATTGTCCCCGATGTTGGTAACGGTCAGACAAACGCCGTTATGGGCTACACTCTGGTCTATCTTTAATTCGCCTGCAATAGCAGATCCTATCGTCAGTACGAGGTTACTCCCTTCTTCCCTGGTAGCTATTACTTCTCCCGATATTTCTATTATTCCTGTGAACATAGCGCGAATTTAAGGAAATTTCTACACCCTTGGTTTCCAGGGGATCTCGGCTACACCCAGTTTATGTCCTACCCAACGGGCCAGTACAAACAGGTAATCGCTGAGCCGGTTGATATACTTCAATACAAGTGGTTCTATAAACATATTATGTTCCTGCATGCCTACACAAAGGCGTTCTGTACGGCGACAGATACAGCGGGCAACATGACAGGTAGATACGGCTACGTGGCCGCCGGGCAGAATAAAGTGTTTCATGACAGGAAGCTCTTCATTCATCCGGTCTATATTGGTTTCCAGCAGCGTAATGTCTGCTTCATGGAGGTCAGGTATCTTCAGTTTTGTTTCTTTATCGGGATCACAGGCGAGTGCGGCGCCAATGGTGAAGAGACGATCCTGTATTTCTTTCAGCAGCAGTTTGGTATCGGGATCGGCTATATGATCATTGACCAGGCCGATGTAAGAGTTGAGTTCATCTACCGTACCATAAGCATCAATGCGTACATCGCTTTTTGGAACCTTTGTTCCGCCAATAAGAGATGTTTTTCCTTTATCGCCTGTTTTGGTGTAAATCTTGAATGACATCTGGATGGGTATCTTTTAAGGAGTTGTTACAATATGGCTGGTTACTTTCTCATTCACCCTGTCGGATTCTATAATGCCATCACGCAGGCGTATAACGCGTCTGGCGTGATCAGCAATATCTTCCTCATGCGTTACCAGTACCACTGTGTTGCCGGAAGCGTGGATGCTGCCGAAGATCTCCATAATTTCTACAGATGTTTTTGAATCGAGGTTACCGGTAGGTTCATCTGCCAGGATCAGGGAAGGATCATTTACCAGGGCGCGGGCAATGGCCACACGCTGGCATTGTCCACCGGAAAGCTCGTTGGGCTTGTGTTTATAACGATCGCCCAATCCCACTCTTTCCAGCATGATGCGGGCTTTTTCTTCTCTGTCCTTTTTATTTACGCCTGCATAAATGAGCGGTACTGCCACATTTTCGAGAGCAGTGAGGCGGGGCATCAGGTTGAACTGCTGAAATACGAAGCCAATTTCCTGTCCGCGTACATTCGCCAGGGCGTTATCTTCCATCTTGCTTACATCGTGTCCGCTCAGGATATACCTTCCGTTGGTAGGCGTATCCAGGCATCCCAGGATATTCATCAGGGTAGACTTTCCGGAGCCGGAAGGTCCCATCAACGCCACATACTCGTTCTTGAAAATGTCAAGAGAAATCCCTTTGAGAACGGGGAGTTCATTTTTTCCGAGGAAATAGCTTTTTCTGATATCTTCCAGGTGGATGACGGACTTTTGCATGTGGGTTATTTCTTTATGATTTTCGGCACTTTGAAATATTCTGTGGTGGCTGACGGCGCATTTTGCAACCCTTTTTCCCTGCTGATGGAGGGGATGACTTTATCTTCCCTGAAAACATTATAATCATCTGTCAGGTGTAATAAAGGTTTTACATTCGTTGTATCCAGCTCATTCAGCTTCTCCACAAAAGTGATCATCCGCTGTAGGTCTCCGCGGATATCCGCCTTTTCCTGCTCGTTAAAATCCAATCTTGCCAGATCAGCCAGTTGTTGCACCATGGCGTCGTTCACTTCCATAATCAAATTAAATCAAAAGATAATGAATTATAAATGGTAAATATGATAGTACCCCAAAAATAGGGATAAACGGTGGGAATTTTGTCTATTCCCCGGAAAGACAATTTCGGTGATGTTCAGATAATTTCCCCTTTATATTTTAAATTGCGCCCTGTTATGGCTACTGAAAAAGAAATTGTGGTGAGCGGCATCCGCCCCACCGGTTATTTGCACTTAGGCAATTATTTTGGCGCGATCCGGAATTATATCCGGATGCAGGAGGATTTTAACTGCTATTTTTTTGTGGCAGACTGGCATTCACTCACTACCCATCCTGATCCGAAAGATCTGCCGGGTAATGTAATGCGGGTGCTGGCGGAAAACATTGCGTCCGGCCTGGACCCTGAAAAGGTGACCCTGTACGTACAAAGTGATATACCGGAAATTTCAGAACTCTACCTGTTGATGAATATGCTGGCTTATGTCGGCGAACTGGAAAAAGTGCCCACCTTCAAGGATAAAGTACGCCTGCAACCGGAAAATGTAAACGCCGGATTACTGACCTACCCCGTGCTGATGAGCGTGGATATATTGATCCAGCGTGCGGTGAAAGTGCCGGTAGGTAAGGATCAGGGCCAACACCTGGAAATGGCGAGAAATTTCGCGCAGCGTTTTAATCATCGTTATGGTGACCTGTTCCCGGAACCGGTAGCCTTCAATTATGGCGATAACCTCGTGCGTGTGCAAAGCCTGGATGGTAAAGGAAAGATGAGTAAAAGTGAAAATGAGATGGCTACCCTGTACCTGTCTGATGAAGATGATAAGATCCGGCAGAAATTGAAGAAAGCTAAAACGGATAGTGGTAGCGGCGTTCCGGGCGAACCTATGCCGGAATCGGTGCAGAATCTTATTGAGTTGATGAAATTAGTATCAACACCGGATACCGTACAATTCTTTGAAGATGCCTATAACAACGGGTCTATCCGTTATGGTGATATGAAAACGCAACTGGGGGAAGATATGGTGAAATTCATTGCACCTATCCGCGAGAAAGCAAAAGATTTGCAGCAGGATACGGCATACCTGCGGGAAATTATGAAAGCGGGTGCTGAGAAGGCCAGGGCAAATGCGGCACAGACTTTGCACCAGGCGAAAAAACTTATCGGTATAAATTATTATTGAAAAAGTCACTACTTGTAGCTATTTTCAGTATTCACGACCTATCATCGCATGGCAAAACAGAACAAGATTAAACATATAGCCATCGCCGGCAATATTGGCGCCGGCAAAACTACGCTCACTGAAATGCTTTGCAGGCATTACAAATGGCATCCGCAATATGAAGATGTAGAGCATAATCCTTATCTGAATGATTTTTATGAAGACATGCCCCGCTGGTCTTTCAATCTCCAGGTATATTTTCTCAACGGCAGGTTAAAACAACTGCTGGAAATTCAGCATGGAAAAGAAACCGTGATCCAGGACCGCACCATTTATGAGGATGCGCACATTTTTGCGCCCAACCTTTATGAAATGGGACTGATGACGAAAAGGGATTTTGATAACTATTTCAATTTCTTTGAAACGCTGAAAAGTATGGTGAAACCACCGGACCTGCTGATCTATCTGCAGGCATCCGTACCTACACTGGTAGCGCAGATTCAGAAAAGAGGCAGGGAATACGAAGAGAATATCCGGCTCGACTACCTCAAACGCCTGAACGAATATTACAATAACTGGATCGAGAAGTACAAAGAAGGGCCATTGCTCATCATTAATGTCGATAAAAATAAATTTCCCGAAAGCGACGAAGACCTGGGCGAAATCATCTCCAAGGTTGATTCGCAGCTGTACGGATTGTTCTAAATAATTTGCATGAAAAATGTCCTGGCGGGGTAATCCCTGACCAGGACATTTTATTTTCTCCCCGTTAAGATCCTGTTAACAAATTACTCCTTCCCATTTTTTATTTTCGTTTTTGTAGAGATGACAGATAGTTGTTGTTAACCCGGATACGTGAAGTATCTGCCATTGTTTTATTGTTTAAACCCATTCATGAAATGAAACAGTTCATGTTGACCATTGTTTGTATCCACAGCATAGCGATGCTGTATGCCCAGCCATTTTGGGCGCCCCTTGGGAACGATGTGGGCGCCGGTGTCTATAGCCAACATTTCCAGGATGTATTCACAGCCAGTCAGAATCCGGCGGGGTTGTCGTGCCTGCGGGGGTTGACCGCCGGTATATATGGAGAGCGCCGTTTTATGCTGCAGGAAGCGCCGTTCTATATGGCGATGGCAGCCGTTCCTGTGGGCGCAGGTGCATTTAGTGCAGGGGTGACCCGGTTTGGTAGCAGTGCTTATTATCAGCAGAAAATAAGCGGCGCTTATGGAAGAAGTGCCGGCCGTAAAATAGGCGTGGGGGCGCAGTTCAATTACGAATCGGTTGTGTTGCCGGGGTATGGCAGCACTACTGCGTTTTCCTTTGATGCCGGATTGCTTTGGCACGTCAGTAAAAAACTGCATACCGGCTTGCATGTATACCGGTCGCAAGGGATGCCACTGATCTATAGTGCCGGTGCGGGTTTTGAAGCCTCACCTGATTTTCTGCTGACGACGGAAGCTGTAAAAGAAGGAGATGGTACCGCCTTTGTAAAAGCGGCGACCTGCTACCGGATAGCACCGCAGTTGGCGCTACTGTTGGGAATGGCCACCCGCCCGCCTTATAATAATGCCGGGGTATACTTTCTGATCCATGCATTGCGTATAGGTGTTTCCGTTAGTATTCACCCGCAACTGGGCATCACACCATCAACCACTATCATATGGCAACAGGCACCGGCAGAATAATTTTTTGCATGTTGCTGGCACTATGCAGCCGGCTGATAGTACAGGCCCGGCAACAGGAGGAGGCGTTGCCCGCCACACTTGAAAGTGAAGTGGAAAACGAAGCAGCAGGAACAGATGTAGTGCCGGAAGACGATGCCGACTGGCAAAGACTGCATGCATGGTCGAAGCACAGGATCCAGCTGAACGAAGCAGATGAGGCCACGTTGCAATCACTGGGCTTACTGACACCGTTGGAGATCAGCAACCTGTTGCAATACCGGCAGCTGCTGGGTGATCTGCTCAGTATTTACGAGTTGCAAGCCGTTCCGGGTTTTGAGCCGGAGGTGATACAACGCATCCTGCCGTATGTGCGCGTAGGCAACGATCTGGAACCACACTACCGGCTACAGGACTACTTCCGAAAAGGCGATCACGTGTTCCTGCTGCGGTATGGCCGGCCACTGGAAAAGGCAAAAGGGTATCTGCGTATAGACAGCACCCCACCTCATTATAGCGGGAGCCCGGATAAAGTGTTTATGCGTTACCGTTATAGTTTTCCGCGTTATACCAGCTGGGGGATTACGATGGAAAAAGATGCAGGAGAGTCCTTTTTTACAGGCGCACAAAAGCGGGGTTTTGATTTCTATAGTGCGCATTTATTTATACAACATTATGGGAAGATAAAAGCACTTGCTTTGGGCGACTTCACTATAAATATGGGACAAGGACTGCTCAACTGGCAGGCGCAGGCCAATGGGAAAGGAGGCGCCGTTATGCAGGTGAAGCGGGAAGGAGAAATATTGCGGCCATACACATCTGCGGGCGAATATTATTTTTACAGGGGCGCGGCTGTAACCTTGCAACAGCATGCCTTCCAGCTAACCGCCTTCGCCTCTCTGCGTAAGCTGGACGGCACCATACAGGAAGTGGATACCCTGATGGATGAGCTAACCGCTTCCGCTTTGATCAGCACCGGCTACCACCGCTCTCCCCAGGAAATAGCAAAACGGGCTTCCCTGCAACAGATCAGCAGCGGCGGTAATATCTGTTATCATGCCCGCAGGTGGCAGGTAGGCGGCAATGTGCTTTTCCACCAGCTCACACCACCCCTTCAAAAGAAGCAGGCGCCTTATAACCAGTTTGAGTTCAACGGTAAACAATTGCTCAGTGCCAGTATTGACTATGCCGGTAGCTGGAAAAACGTACACCTGTTTGGCGAAGCTGCCATGAGTGATAATGGCAAACCTGCTCTGGTACAGGGCTTACTCACCAGCGTGGCGCCTGCGGTAGACATGGCGCTGGTATACCGTTATTACGATAAGGGGTATCAGTCGTTGTACGCCAAAGGCTTTGGCGATAACTATCGAACCATCAATGAAAGCGGTTTGTATACTGCTGTTACTGTAAAAATGAATACACATTTACAGGTAGATGCTTTTGCAGATATCTTTCACTTTCCATGGCTGAAATATCGTGCAAACGCACCTTCGGGAGGGAAGGAACTATTGCTGCGGGCCACTTATACGCCCGATAAACGCAAGGCGCTGCTGGTGCAATATAAGTACCGGCAAAGCGCAGAAAATACCTTGTTGCCAGGCAATCCCGTAAAGGTACTTTCAGATATAACGTCTACACACATACGAATACAGTGGAACATGACAATGAATAAACAACTGGAAACTAAAACAAGGTTGGAGCGCAGCAGTTATCAAACCGTATCAGGCGCACAACAGGGCTGGATGATTTACCAGGATGCCAGTTACCGGTTCAAATGCATACCATTCAGTATAAATGCCAGGGTAGCGTACTTTTTTACCGGCAGCTACGATACCCGTATCTATGCTTATGAGCGTAGCGTGTTGTATGAAAATGCCGTATCCATGTTATATGGTCGGGGATGGCAATATTACCTGAATGTAAAATGGAAAATTAACCGGCAACTATCGTGTTGGTTCCGCTTTCATCAAACTGTATACCCTGGTGTCAGCAGTATCGGTAGTAGCTGGGATGCTATTGAAGGTGATAGAAAAACGATGTTCCAGTTCCAGGCATTGCATTCATTTTAAATATAGCAGATATGGAGGGTCTTGCCGTTTTATAGGTGCGATATTCCCTGTTTTTAGCCGGGGTTTTAACCCCCGTCCTTGGTGAGACGACAGGGGGGGCGTGATAACAACACACCCATCCACCAAAAGGGGAGCTTTCCAGGGTATATTGATCCGTAACACAAGACATTCCACTGAGAGGGCAGCCGGAATTGTCTGGAAGTGATACTATAAGCACCCGGAAGTGGTAGTATTATCGGGGTATTTGGCCTTTTAGCAGTTAAATAAAAAAAGAGGGCTCTTTTGAGTCCTCTTTTTCTATTTTTGTACCGCTAAATCATACAATATGGAAAATCAGCATGAAGAACAGAATCAGCTTAATATAGAGTTGAATGAAGAAATCGCAGAAGGGCAATATGCTAATCTTGCTATTATTACCCATTCCAACGCGGAATTTGTGGTGGATTTTGTGAATGTGATGCCTGGTTTGCCTAAGGCGAAAGTAAAATCCCGTATTATACTGACTCCACAGCATGCAAAGCGTTTCATGAAAGCGATGCTTGATAATATTAAGAAGTACGAATCTGTACATGGCACTATCCAGGACCAGGAACCGGTTTCTGTACCTATGAATTTTGGTGGTCCAACTGCACAGGCATAATTACGACTTAATGGAACATATCTATTCTTATCATCACTTAAGGGAGTTTACCCGGGAAGTTTTTATTCATATGGGATGCTCTTTGGAGCATGCCGCATTAGCCAGCGAAGTGTTGGTGTCGGCAGATTTGCGTGGCATTGATTCGCATGGAGTGGCCCGTTTGTCGGGGTATGTGCGTTTGTGGGAAGCGAAGCGGATCAATCCCCGCCCGGATATCCGCATTGTACATGAAACGCCCAGTACTGCCGTTGTAGATGGAGATGCGGGTCTGGGATTGGTGGTAGCACCTTATGCCATGGAAGTAGCGATGAAAAAGGCGGCAGCCGTAGGTACCGGCTGGGTAAGTGTAAAAAACTCGAACCACTTTGGTATTGCCGGTTACCATGCCATGAAAGCACTGGACCAGGATATGATAGGCATGGCGATGACAAACGCCAGCCCGTTGGTAGCGCCTACTTTCGCCAAAGAGCGGATGTTGGGTACCAATCCTATTGCAGTAGCTATTCCGGCAAAGGAGCAACCTCCTTTTGTTGCGGACTTTGCCACCACTACGGCCGCCAACGGCAAACTGGAAATTTTGCAGCGCAAAAATGAAGAAGCGCCTGTTGGCTGGATACAGGATAAAGCCGGTCATCCCAGCACCAATCCCTACGAACTCAAGGATGGCGGGGCTTTGCTGCCTTTAGGCGGCGACCGCGAACACGGAAGTCATAAAGGGTATTGTTTGGGAGCAATTGTTGATATATTTTCGGCCGTTCTTTCGGGAGCCAACTATGGTCCGTGGGCGCCACCTTTTGTGAGCTTTCTGCCATTGGCACCTGATCCGGTAGGAGAGGGACTGGGGCATTTCTTCGGCGCTATGCGTGTAGATGCATTCCGGCCGGCAGATGAGTTTAAAGCACATATGGATACCTGGATCAGCCGTTTCCGCAGCGCCACGCCGATTGAAGGTCAGCAGGTGCTGATACCCGGAGATCCTGAAAGGGAAATGCAACACTACCGGCTGGAAAATGGTATTCCCGTTGTTGCACCTGTAGTAAAAGACATGCAGGAAGTAGCCGCTAAATTTAAACTGAATTTTTAAATTTCAATCATTCATATAAACCACCTGGAATAAGGCTGTGCCGGATTTCAGGTAGATAGTAAAAATAAACATACTCAGATGAAAGTGTTAAAATTTGGTGGAACCTCCGTAGGAAAACCAGAGCGTATGCAGTCGGTAGTACAACTGATCACAGCAGATAAAGATCAGAAGATTGTGGTGCTGTCTGCTTTGTCAGGCACCACGAATTCTCTTGTGGAAATCAGTCAGTCACTGTCCGAAGGGAAAAAGGAAAAGGCGAAACAGCAAATAGATAAGCTGGAGAAGCATTACCGGGATTTTTGTGATGACCTGGTGAAGAAAGACCAGGGGCGCGCCAATGCCAAAGCTATCGTTGATGAACACTTCGAATTTCTGAACATCATCCTGAGGATCTCCTTTAATGAAGCACTGAACAAGGATATCCTCGCACAGGGTGAATTATTATCTACCCGCCTGTTCTGTGTATTCCTCGAAGAAGCCGGCATTCCCGCAGTATTGCTGCCCGCGCTCGACTTTATGAGCATCGATGAATATGAAGAACCTGAAATCCCGAAAATAAAAATCAAGCTGGCTAACCTGATCAGTCAGCATAAGGATCAGTATATCTTTATTACGCAAGGTTACATTTGCCGCAATGCAAAGGGCGAAGTAGATAACCTGAAACGCGGTGGTAGTGACTATTCTGCTTCCCTGATCGGTGCTGCTATCCAGGCTTCTGAAATACAGATCTGGACAGACATTGACGGTATGCATAACAACGATCCGCGTATCGTAAAGAAAACTTTTCCGATCGTACAGTTGTCTTTTGATGAAGCAGCAGAACTGGCCTATTTCGGCGCCAAAATCCTGCATCCTGCTTCTATCTGGCCTGCACAGCATTTCAATATTCCCGTGAAATTGCTGAATACCCTGCAACCGGAAGCAAAAGGTACCATCATTACAGAAATGCCTAACGGCAACGGCGTGAAAGCGATTGCTGCCAAAGACGGCATTATCGCCATCAAGATCAAATCCAGCCGCATGCTGCTGGCATATGGCTTCCTGCGCAAGATCTTCGAAGTATTTGAGAAATACCGCACACCTATCGATATGATCACTACATCTGAAGTAGCCGTATCTATCACGATCGACAACCAGCTACACCTGGATCAGATCCTGAAAGAATTACAGCCTTTCGGTACTGTAGAACTGGATCATCATCAAACCATTGTTTCTATTGTGGGCAATGAAGTAGCAGCTACTCCTTCTATCATCACCAAGTTATTTGATGCCCTGGATGAAATTCCATTGCGCATGATCTCTTATGGCGGTAGCAGGCATAACATCTCTATTCTGATCAATGGTCAGTTTAAAGAAAAGACCTTACAGGCGCTGAATAAAGGATTGTTTGGACTATAAAAGGATTTTTTGATTTACGATTTTTTGATTTTGAGATTTCGGGGTTTTGTTTCCATAATCTATATTCTGTGGAAACAAAACCCCGAAATCTCAAAATCAAAAAATCGTAAATATTTTTTATGCTTTTTTAAGCCGTTGATCAAACAAAAACGGCTGTGTATTGAGGACGGTAATTGTTTCTGCATCGGGATGTTGGGGATTGATGAGATAATTAAACTCTTCTGCAATTACTACAGACGGAATTTTCAGTACCGCATACCTGGCTGTTTCCGACCATTCATCGCCGATACATTGCAGTTCGGGAAAGGGTGCGAGCGATTGCCAGCCCGAAGGTAGTTCCTGTTTGGTTAAGGTTTTGATGGCAATATCATCCGGAATCTGAATGGTGGCGATGCAAAAATCCTGTACAATATTTTTCAGAGGAATATGTACCAGCACTTCCAGTGCAGCTAAAGCCCTGCTGCCTGCAGTATATACCATGGAATGCCCCGGGCTGTTCCAGCGGCCACCGTACAAACGTGCACCTGTTCCACTCAGATCATTGATGTAAGCGCACTTACTGATCCTGTATACTTCCATGAGGGAATGATTCGTTAATTTATGCAAATAGCCCGTGCTCAATGCGTCCCAGCTCATCCTGGATAAGCTGGAAGCCAAAAGTGGTGTCTAAAAGCGAAATAGGGAGTTGATAGTTAAAGGCAGGTAATGGAGTTCTCATCCATTCCTTGAAATTTTCGAGGTCACCGAATACTGCTGTACCTCTCTGATATAAGCGGGATAGTAAAATGGCACGTTCAGACGTGTCGGCAGAAAGCTTGGCATCGTCTGAATACCGTTGTAAGGTTCTTTCTGAAATATGCAGTACCTGCGCCAGTTCTGATAAGGAAAAGGAAAGCTGGCGGCTCAGGTTTAACAGGGCTCTTTTAAGGATGCCACTCCGGGAAAGCTGGATAAAATCAAAATATCCGCTACCGGCAACATAAGCGGCCCCCGGATCCTCCACGATCATTAATGCATTCTCCTGCACGTGGTATCTTTTAATATGTTTCATAATACCCGACATTTGACGCAAAAATACAACAATTTGTCCGGTATCAGAACTTTTTATCTTCAAAGTACCCAATCTTGCGCATCTGATTGACTTCCAACGTTAAAACCTTGTACTCCGACACCACTTTCCCCTGTAAAATATAAAAACCACTCTTCTGAAGGGGATATTGCCGCAGGCTGTCGGGGAAATGAACCGTATCCACAAAAGTACCTTCCCGGTCCAGGAAAGTGCCGAAACACATCGGCTCCCCTTTGGAAGTGCGCATAAATTTAGTGGTGACGAGGTATCCCAGGGTAGTCACATACTGACCGGTATATTTTCCGAACTCACGGGCAGGCATATACGTAGTTTGGTCATGTTGCAGTACTTCAAAGGGCGAATCCAGGGGGAAGCCCAACAAGTCTATCTCATCAAAAGCATCTTCATGTGCATGGTAAGCCAGCGCAGGTAGCTCACAGGAAACGGTGGCCGGCCTGAACAGCGATATGGCATTTGCACGGTGGGGATCTTTCTGTTTTACCAGCAGACTGCTTTTCCACAGCAATTCTTTTTTAGTATGACCGGTAAAATTAAAGCAGCCGATACGGATCAGTAATTCCAGTTGTTCCGGCCCCGGTGCTATTCTTGCCGTAAAATCTTCCAGGTGTAAAAACGGACCGTGGTGTTGCCGCTCTGTCAGGATACGCTCTGCCAGCGCCTGTTCCAGCCCTTCCAGGTGGATGAGCCCTACATATACGTCCTGTCCTTTTATTTTCGTAGGGTAGTCACTGTTATTAATACAGGGCGGATGTAATTGGATACCTGTTTTTTTCAGTTCCCTGAAATACAGCTCCCGGTTATAGAAGCCGCCAAAGTTATTGATCACCGCCACCATGAACTCTGCGGGGAAATAAGTTTTCAGGTACAGGCTCTGATAGCTTTCCACAGCAAAGCTGGCGGAATGTGCTTTTGAAAAAGAGAAGTTGGCAAAGCTGGCTATCTGCCGCCATATTTCGCAGGCCACCTCATAGTTGCGGCCCAACAATTCGCAGTTGGTAAAGTACCGCAACTGGATCTGTTCAAAATCTTTCGTTCCCCTGTATTTGCCTGCCATGGCCCGGCGCAGCGTGTCGGCATCTGCCAGTTCCATATTGGCAAACTCGTGTGCTACTTTAATAACATCTTCCTGGTATACCATGATCCCAAAGGTATCGCTCAACAGTTCTTTGATAATCGGGTCCAGGTAGGTCACCTTATCAGGATGACGGTAGTTGTGTATATATTGCTTCATCATGCCCGATTGTGCTACACCGGGACGGATAATAGAGCTGGCGGCTACCAGTGAAAGATAGTCGTCGCATTCCAGTTTTTGCAGCAGTTGCCGCATGGCAGGCGATTCTATATAGAAGCAGCCGATGGTGTTTACTTTTTTCAGGTTTTCTCTTACACGCGTATCTATCGTAAATGCTTTTACGTTGTGGATATCTATATCTACATGTTTGTTTTCCTTAATGATGTCGATGGCATCACGGATATGCCCAAGTCCGCGCTGGCTCAGGATATCAAACTTAAAGAGTCCGATACGCTCTGCCTGCCACATGTCCAGTTGCGCGGTGCAGAAGCCTTTGGGTGGTAAATAGGTGGTGCAGTAATGATGAATGGGTTCCTCGCTGATCAGGATGCCGCCGGCGTGGATGCTGAGGTGGTTGGGAAATGATTTTCCCTGATCCATCAGTTTGCTGAAGTGCAGGATCTTTTGCTGGATACTGTCTTCCGTTAGTTTGATATTAAAACTGTTCTCCAGTATTTTATCGATTTCTTTTTTAGGCAGCCCATATATTTTCCCCAGTTCACGTATGATGGCATTGGTTTGAAAGGTGGTAACCGTGCCCAGTAATGCTGTATGGGATTTGCCGTATTTCTGAAAAACATATTCAATGATTTCATCGCGGTCGCGCCAGGAGAAATCAATATCAAAATCAGGTGGGGAGCTGCGATGGGGATTCAGGAAACGTTCAAAGTAGAGGTTTAGTTCTATGGGATCCACATCCGTAATTTTCAGGCAATAGGCAATGATGGAATTGGCGCCGCTGCCGCGTCCTACATAGAAAAAGCCGCGTTCCTGTGCATAGCGGATAATATCCCAGGAGATGAGAAAGTAGGCTTCAAAATTCAGTTGCGCTACAATGGCCAGTTCCTTTTCGATGCGGCGGGTAGCTTCTGCATGGCCTTCCCCGTAACGGTACTTCATGCCTTCAAAGGCCAGCTGCCGCAGCAGTTGCCGGTCTTCTTCCACACTGTTGAGAAAATATTTTTTATTATGGGAGATGTGAAGATTCATTTCCACACTACATGCTTCCATCACCTGTAGTGTGTTTTGTACAATGTGCGGATAAGCTTCGAAATGCTCTACCAGCTTTGCGGGAGAAATGAATTTCTCATCGGCATGAGCGGTAGTATGGGGTTCCAGCTGGGTGATCAGGATATTCTGATCTACTGCACGCAGCAGGCGATGCAGTTCATAATGCTCATCATCCTGGAAGGTGATGGGGTGCATGATCACCAGTTTATCTTTTATCGCCAGGGTATCTACCCGGAATAATTTATTGATTTCACGGGGTTTGATACCCAGTAGTTCATGGGGCGCTAATGTAGCAGCAGGGCGGTTCCCCCAGGCATAGATCACAAAAGTGTGGGGCATAACAGGCGCCTGGTCAGGAAAAGGAATTTCCTGTTGCAGGTGTGCGGAAAGAAAACTGTTGATGTGATACCAGCCTTCCTGGTTACGCGCCAGTAAAATATATTTAAAGTCGGCTTCATTCCTGCATTCCAGTCCCAGTACAGGTTTTATGAGAAAGTTGCGGCATCGTTCTGCAAACTCCCAGGTATCGGAAGTGTTGTTGATATTGGTGAGCGCCATTGTTGTAATGCCCAGCTCATGTGCTTTTTCGAGGAGCATTTCCGCGGGCATGGTGCCATAGCGCAGGCTGAAGAATGTTTTGCAGTTGAGATACATAATATTACGGATAGATGGTTTTAGCCTTTGAAATACGGCATGATATCTTTTTTTAGTGCCGGTTGTTTCTTTTTATCCGGTGGTACCACATTGGTTCCTTTCATCAGGAATTCCCAGCCAAAGCGGTTTTTGATCTGGTCGATTGCCTGGTATAAGGCAATCATTTCCTGGCTGTCGTCGAAGAGACTGATCTGGTAGTTGCCTTGCACGAGGTGGCTGAAGCGCACGCCTATGAGGCGAACCAGCAGTCTGCGGTCGTATAGTTTTTTGAATAGTTCTTTTACTTTTTCCAGCAGCACATGATCTGAGCAGCAGTAAGAAATAGACATTTGTTTGGTGACGGTTTCAAAATCCGAGTAGCGGATTTTCAGGGTAACGCAGCCGGTGAGCTTATTCTGTTGCCGTAATTCGAAGGCAATTTTTTCCGTCATGCGTACCAGTTCTGCATGGAGGAATTGCATGTCAATGGTGTCGGCGGGAAAGGTACTTTCTGTGGAGATAGATTTTTGTTCGTAGAAAGGAATTACCGGTGATTCATCTATGCCGTTGGCTTTTTTCCAGAGAGCGATGCCATTTTTCCCCATCCAGGCTTCCAGCAGGGAGATGGGGACTTCGCTCAGTGTTTTTACGGTTTCTACGCCACGTTGTCTTAACTGGGCGGCTGTTTCGCGGCCTACCATGGGTATTTTTTCTACAGAGAGGGGTGCCAGGAATGATTTTTCTTCACCAAAAAGTATTTCCAGTTGGCCGTTTGGTTTGGCTTCATCGGTGGCTACTTTGGAGACCAGTTTATTGGAGGCGAGGCCAAATGAAATGGGTAGACCGGCTTCCCTGATAATGGTTTTCCGCAGTTCAGAAGTCCATTTCAGGGAGCCGAAGAATTTATCCATGCCGGATAGGTCGAGATAGAATTCATCGATAGATGATTTCTCATATAGGGGAGCTTTTCCAGCGATGATATCGGTTATTTCCCGTGATTTTTTGCTGTAGAGATCCATGTCGCCGCTGCGCACAATAGCGTGTGGACAAAGCCGCAGCGCGGTTTTCATGGGCATGGCGGAATGAATGCCATACCGCCGGGCTTCATAACTGCAGGCGGCTACCACTGCGCGGTCGCTGCTACCGCCTACCAGTAATGGTTTGCCCTGTAGGCGGCTATCCTGTTGGCATTCCACTGACACAAAAAAACAATCCAGATCAAAATGCGCAATAGCACGCTGTTGTAACGAAATCATATATTTTCCGGTTAGGGGTATCGATAAAAATCCATTCCCATTAATAGGCTGTAAAAAGCGATACGGATGGCAGGCCGGGCAGATAGATGGCGGGGTGCGGGCCAGCGGGGTCTGCCAGCCGGAATCACTTTTTTGCTGGGCTGCTAAGATACTAACAAATTTAGTATTACTAAATAAATTAGCAAAATTATTATCGCCTTATATTCAATTTTTATACTTTAACACAACATAACAGGCACGTAAAATGTAGTAGATAAGAGAATGGAAATGAGGGAAAAGTGAAAAGTGAACGATAACTTCTAAACGATCTTCCCATGAAAAAAACGGATTATGCTAAAGAATTCTTAATTCTCGCTTTATTGCTTTTACCGATGGCTTACCTGGCCATCATCTGGAATTATTTACCAGCTATTATACCAATTAATTTTAATGGAGCCGGGGTTCCGGGAAGAGTAGGTGGCAAAAGCGACTTTCTGCTGCTGATGATCTTCCTGTTCTTTACAAACGGCTTGATCTATTTCCTGTTCCGTTATATTCCAAGAACGGAGGACGATGATCATGTGCCTACGGCAGTGGAGCTGAAAGAGTATTATCGTATACGTTATATGATTCACGCTTACCTGGCGGTATTTACCTGCATCATTATCTTTATGGTGAGCAAGGGACAGCCATTTGCCATGGAACGTTGGGCTTTTGTGGGAGTGGGACTGCTGATAGCCGCTATCGGCTTTTATCTCCGGAAACTGGAACCTAATCACTATGTGGGGGTAAGAACGCCCTGGACGCTTCAGAGCAATGAAATCTGGACAGAAACCCATCGCATGGCGAGTACCTTATGGTTAAGTGCGGGGATTGTTATTATAATAGCGGGGTTCTTTCTACAGCTGATCACCGGGGTTTTTGTGATTTTCTTTGCCGCCATCGTATTAGCAGCACTACCATACATTTATTCTTTCCGGTTATATAATAAGGATAAAGGATAACCAGCATTTAGGGATTTATTGATTTAATTATTTGAAATGCAGCGAAGATCTACTGAAAATCTCCGCTGCATTTCAAATAATTAAATCAACAAATTTCAAAATATTTAAAACCAGCCCCTGCCTAATGCTTCGCGGAAAGGCCATGGGATGAGTACAAATACGAGGATCAGGGCAATACCGTAGAATATAAGCGCCAGTTTGTGTTTTTGTGCATCAGTAGCAGCTTTCTTTACTTTGGCTTTACCAATATGTACGAGGATAAAGGCGATGATGGCGAGGACTTCATGTTCCACCGTGAAAAACCGCAGTGTAGCATCTTTCATTGTAGCGGCCATGTCTCCCATACCGGCTTTCGCCAGCGGACTGAAAAAGAAGTACAGTGCGAGTCCTGCCAGCAGCTGTAAATCAAAAAAGATCATGAAAAAGAGTCCTGCTTTATTATCGGTAGCGGTAAAAGGTGTTTTTCCGGTAACGCCTTTCAACGCACGGATAACGGCCCATATCCCTGCCAGCACAATAGCCCATCTCAAAAATGAGTGTAGATGTAACATAGTTAGTTGGATTTATACCGGGCAAAAATAAGCGAAGCACCTTGAATATATTTGGGAATTTATAAAATTATTTGCTAATTTTGTTAGCAAGGTACTAAATTATTTAGGTTATGTCCGTAGTATGCCAGAATTTGAAATACCTGCGTAAGCAAAAAGGCTGGACGCAGCAAGAGTTTGCCGACAAGATGGGCATCAAGCGTTCTTTGCTGGGTGCATACGAAGAAGAGCGTGCAGAGCCAAGAACAGAGATCCTGGAACAGGTCAGTGATATGTTCCGGGTATCTATTGATGACCTGCTCCGGCGTGATCTGGGTTCCCAGAAAGACAATTTCCTGGAGAGGCGCCGTCAGCAGAAGCTGGGTAGTGCCCGTCAGGCTATTCAGTTTGTGCCGGTGAAAGCCGCTGCCGGTTACCTGGCAGGCTATAATGATGAGGAGTATATCGAAGAACTGAATACTTTTACCCTGCCGATGCTGGGCGCCGGTGATTACCGGGCTTTTGAAATTGCAGGGGATTCCATGCTGCCGGTTACTTCCGGATCCGTGATCGTATGCCATAAAGTAGATGGTTGGGATGATATCAAGAATAATGAAACCTATGTGGTCATTACTTCCCGGGAAGGCATCGTATTTAAAAGGATACTCAAAAGCAACCGCTCCAAGGCAAAGGTTACGCTTGTGTCTGATAATCCGCAGTTTGAGCCTTATCCTGTAGAAATGGAGGAGGTGCTGGAGCTATGGCAGTCTGATGCCGTTATCAGTAAAGCAGGGCAGCAAAGCCGTATGAGCGTCAGCCACCTGGCAGATATGGTCAGCCACCTACAGGACCAGGTGAGCCTGTTAAAGAAGAAGATCAAAGACTAGAGAAATATTTGGAGATTTTGAGATTTGGTTATTTAATTATTTGAGATGCAGCGGGTTATGATATTTTAAATAGGTTATTTATCCGCTGCATTTTCAAATAATTAAATAACCAAATCTCAAAATCCCTAAATCTTCAAGTCTTTTTTGTTTTTATAAAATGTTATTTTATCTTTGCGTTCCTAAAAATAAGAGGCAAAAATTATGTTGATCATTGATTCTAAAGATTGCGAGAACATAGACAAGGCGCTTAAAAAGTATAAAAAGAAGTTTGAGAAAGCACGCATATTATTGCAGCTGAGAACGCGCCAGTCTTTTACGAAACCATCTGTTAAACGTCGTAACCAGGTGTTAAAAGCCGTTTACAAACAGCAGTTGGCCAGTGGTAAATTTGAAGATTAATATTGTCTTAGCCATCGGCTAGGGACACTCAAAATATTTGATGATTGTAAGGTTATTGTATAACTTTACAATCATCAATCTTTTTGCGTTGAACGAAGAATTATACTCCTTAGCCGGACGATTCATCTCCTACCTTGAGCTAGAGAAGCGATATTCAGGTCATACCTGTACAGCCTATCGTAATGACCTCTTCCAGTTTATTGATTTTATTACCCTCAATTATGGTAGCACCCCTGTTGGAGACCTTACCCATGTAATGATCCGCAGCTGGTTGGCCAGGTTAATGGAAGATACCATGACCGCCAAAAGTGTTAACCGCAAGATTTCCACACTCAAGTCTTTTTTTAAATTCTGCCTGCGGCAGGAGTTGATCAAACAGTCGCCCATGATTAAAGTGGTGGCGCCGAAGATCAGCCGCCGGTTGCCGGGATTTATTGAAGAAAAAGGCATGCGTGCACTGGAAGATAACCGCAGTCCTGCCGACCTTCAGATCTTTACAGATGATTTCGAAGGCATTACCCACCGACTTATTTTTGAAATCTTTTACCAGACCGGCATCCGTTTGTCGGAGCTGATTTATCTGCAGGAGTTCCGTGTTGATAATGGCAACCTTAGCATTAAGGTGATGGGTAAAGGAGGGAAGGAGCGGGTGATCCCCATCAGTCCTGCCTTAGGCGCGCAAATCAATGCTTACACGGATTTAAAACGCAGTAACCTGGAAGTGTTTGAGCGGGGAGTACTCCTGGTGCATCCGCATAGCGGCAAGCGTTTATATCCTAAATATGTATATCTCATCGTACATAAATATCTTACAGATCATCAGATCACAACTTTAAAGAAGAAAAGTCCGCATGTGCTGCGACATACTTTTGCTACACATCTTGCCAATAATGGAGCAGACCTGAATGCTGTAAAAGAGTTGTTAGGACATTCCAGTCTTGCTGCTACACAGGTTTATACACATACTACAATAGAGCAATTAAAGAAGGTTTATAAGCAGGCGCACCCGAAAGCATAGTGCGCTGATTTTTCATTTTAACAAAATATTACGCATCGGATCATAAAGGCATCACAAAAGTGACTATATTAGTAACAAGTTCTTTAACATCAAAAGAGAATGCCTATGACTATGGTTTACTAACTAGAACCTAGATTGTTAAATATTTTAAAAATTAGAGCTATGAACGTTCAAATTCAAACTGTGCATTTCGATGCTGATTCAAAATTGATTGATCACGTGAACAAAAAAATCCAGAAGCTTAACATTTTCTATGATCGTATTGTCAGTGTAGATGTATTTCTCAAATTGGATAATTTAGCGCATCAGGTTAAAGATAAAATTGCCGAAATCAGAGTACGCATTCCCCGCCAGGATCTCTTTGTCAAGCACGAATCCAAGTCCTTCGAAGAGTCCTTTGATTTAGCTTTTGACTCCCTTGTTAGCCAGGTCAAAAAGCAAAAGGAAAAGAAATTTCAATAAAACCTTAAATTAATTTTGGAAATATTAATCTCTTTGCTACCTTTGCCATCCCGATTCAAAAAGAGGGTCGGTAAGGTAGCAAAGTTCTTTATGGTAGGGCGTTTTAGCGGAAACAAATAAATTTTAAATATTTGTAACAAACTGAAAAAAAGATTTTGAGAATTGATTTTTTCTCTTAATTTTGCGCTCTCTTTCAACGAGTTACTTTTTGAGAGAATGTTTTTTGAAAGATGCCAGCATAGCTCAGTTGGCCAGAGCTACTGATTTGTAATCAGTGGGTCGGGGGTTCGAATCCCTCTGCTGGCTCACCGGTTTTTATTTGGGTATTTAAAGATTTAGATATTTTATTATTTAAATACCTGAATAACCAAATGACAAAATCAAAAAATGTTAGGGCAGGTTCCAGAGCGGCCAAATGGGGTGGACTGTAAATCCACTGACTACGTCTTCATAGGTTCGAATCCTATCCTGCCCACAGAAACAGCGTGTTCCGCTTTTGCCCTTCGCAGAGGCGGAACATAGTTGTTGAGAGGAGGTGAGTAATTCAGAAGTTATAGTTGTTATTATACCCTAGCCCTGTGGTACAACAGCCTTTAAAGCTCTTTTTTTTATTCTATAATTCATAAAAGTGGAAAGTTGCTGAACGGTGTTCCGGAAACTTAGTGAATTAAAATGCGGGAGTAGCTCAGTTGGTAGAGCGACAGCCTTCCAAGCTGTAGGTCGCGGGTTCGAGCCTCGTCTCCCGCTCGTATTTGAAGCAATTTCAAGCTGTTGTAGCTCAGGGGTAGAGCACTTCCTTGGTAAGGAAGAGGTCGTGAGTTCAATTCTCATCAACAGCTCACTGAATTTTAGAAGAATAGTTGAGTGATTTTTTTCGCCCTCAACAAACTCCATAAAATTCGAATTTCGGAATTCGAATTTATAGATTCCGCACTCCGAAATTAAAACTTAGCGTTGTAGCTCAATGGAAGAGCGACCCATTTTTATTTGGGGTAGGGCATGAGTTCAATTCTCATCAACGGTACAAGTTTGTAAAACCGTTTTTTTAAAACAACAATCAATACAATCTTTACAAACCATCTAAAAAGAAAATACAATGGCAAAAGAAACCTTCAAGCGGGATAAACCCCACGTAAACATTGGTACCATCGGCCACGTGGATCATGGTAAAACTACTTTGACTGCTGCCATTACCACAATTTTGGCAAATAAAGGTCTGGCAGAGAAGAGAGGATATGATGAGATCGATGCTGCTCCCGAAGAAAAAGAAAGAGGTATTACTATCAATACAGCTCACGTAGAGTATCAGACACTTGCTCGTCACTACGCTCACGTTGACTGTCCTGGTCACGCGGATTATGTGAAGAACATGATTACCGGTGCTGCCCAGATGGACGGTGCTATCCTCGTGGTGGCAGCTACAGATGGTCCTATGCCGCAAACAAGAGAGCACATCCTGCTGGCTCGCCAGGTAGGTGTACCTCGTATCGTAGTATTCATGAACAAAGTTGATCTGGTAGACGATCCGGAACTGCTGGAACTGGTAGAGATCGAAATCCGTGATCTGCTGTCTTCTAACGGCTTTGATGGTGATAACGTTCCTGTAATCCAGGGTTCTGCAACCGGCGCTCTTGCTGGTGACGAAAAATGGGTGGCTGCTATCGACCAACTGATGGAAGCTGTGGATTCTTACATTCCGCTGCCTCCGCGTCCGGTTGATCAACCGTTCCTGATGTCAGTAGAAGACGTTTTCTCTATCACAGGTCGTGGTACAGTAGCAACTGGTCGTATCGAACGCGGTCGCATCAAAGTTGGTGAGAACGTTGAGATCGTAGGTCTGCTCGATGAGCCGCTGAAATCTACTTGTACTGGTGTTGAGATGTTCAAAAAACTCCTCGACGAAGGTGAAGCAGGTGATAACGCTGGTCTGTTGCTGCGCGGTATTGAGAAAACTCAGATCCGTCGTGGTATGGTTATCTGCCAGCCAGGTACTATTACACCGCACACTGAATTCAAATGCGAAGTATACGTACTGAGCAAAGAAGAAGGTGGCCGTCACACGCCGTTCTTCAACAAATACCGTCCTCAGTTCTACTTCCGTACTACTGACGTAACAGGTGAAGTTGAATTACCAGCTGGTGTTGAAATGGTGATGCCTGGTGATAACGTTGGTTTACAGGTAAAACTGATCCAGCCTATCGCAATGGATAAAGGTCTGAAGTTCGCTATCCGTGAGGGTGGTCGTACAGTAGGTGCTGGTCAGGTTACTGAAATCCTGAAATAAGCAACTCCTAATATTTGAAGCCATTAGCTTTGGCGATTAAATGTCAGTATTTTTTAATAGATTTGCTGGCTGCTGAAAGCTTACTGCTAATGGCTTTATACACGGGTATGGTGCAATGGTAGCATACGGGTCTCCAAAACCTTTGATCTGGGTTCGAATCCTAGTACCCGTGCAAGGTTTAATAAATAATTAAATGGTTGAATTGTTGTTATTACAAAATAAAACAAGTCAACCATTTTTTAGGCTTTAAACAATTGACCATAAATAGTTAACTTTATACAATGAATAAGATCAGAAACTATTTCCGCGAGTCTTATCATGAGTTGGTTTACAAGGTGTCCTGGCCTACGTGGCAAGAACTTCAGTCATCTACCATGATTGTGTTGATAGCAACTATTTTTGTTACTGCACTGGTATGGGGTATGGATGCCGCTTCCAATTTTGTGTTATCACATTATTACGAAATATTCAAAGCTAAATAAATGGATGCAGCCGATATTCCTGCTCAGGAAACAAAGTGGTATGTACTCCGCGTTGTTAGTGGCAAGGAAAAAAAAGTGAAGGAATACCTGGATATTGAAGTGCGCCGATCCGATTGGGGTAATACGATCTCCCAGGTTTTTCTGCCGGTAGAGAAAGTTTATAAAGTGGTTGCCGGTAAAAAGGTGATGCGCGAAAAGAACTTTTACCCGGGTTATATTATGATCGAAGCCGTAGACGGCAAAATGTCCGACGAAGTAATTCAGGCCATACGCAATGTATCCGGCGTGATTCACTTCCTGGGTAAGGATAAACCTATTGCCCTCCGCAAAGTGGAAGTTAATAAGATGTTAGGTAAAGTGGATGAACTGAGCGATCAGGGATTGACGATGAGCGAACCTTTTATTGTGGGTGAAACCATCAAGATCATTGATGGACCATTCAACGACTTCAACGGTGTGATAGAAGAAGTGATCGAAGACAAGAAAAAACTGAAAGTAACCGTGAAGATCTTTGGCCGTGCTACGCCGGTAGAACTGAACTTCATGCAGGTAGAAAAGCTTTCTTAAATTTTTATACTGACTTTATTGAAAAGCGTTCCGGTCTTCGGGACGCTTTTTTGGCGTTATCCGGTGCCAATATGAAGCGGGTGGCGGGGAAGCTGGTTTTTGTAACGTATATAATAAGATGGGAAAGTTGCCCGGTAAGGGGTTATTTTATAAATTGGTGATTTAGGTGTACCTTCGCGTACCTTGAATAATAAGGAATTTTCCCGGGAATGCAATGGATTTGTAAAAAAAAGGCCTCTATAAGCAAAAAGGATGCCCAATTTCAAATAGTTTTTGTCAATTTCATATTATTATTTACCTTTGCATCCCCTTTAAAAGGTTATTTTAGTTCCTTTTAGTTTTGGGAGTTCTCTGTTTAGCAGCGAACGCTTAACCAAATTAAATCAAAAAACATGGCAAAAGAGATTTCAACGTACGTGAAATTGCAGGTGAAAGGCGGCCAGGCCAACCCTGCTCCTCCAATTGGCCCCGCACTGGGTTCCAAAGGTGTGAACATCATGGAGTTTTGCAAACAGTTCAATGCCCGTACCCAGGATAAAATTGGGAAAGTATTGCCTGTATTGCTGACTGTTTACACTGACAAATCATTCGACTTCGTAATTAAAACGCCTCCTGCACCTGTACAGTTGCTGGAAGCTGCTAAATTACAGAGTGGTTCAAAAGAACCTAACCGTAACAAGGTGGGTAAGGTTTCCTGGGATCAGGTAGAAGCTATTGCACAGGATAAGATGGCTGATCTGAATTGCTTTACGTTGAACAGCGCCATGAAAATGGTTGCCGGTACTGCACGTAGCATGGGTATTACTGTTGATGGTAAAGCCCCTTGGGAAAACTAATTGTTTCACCCTGTTAAGGCAGGAACTTTAAATCATTTCGACAAATGGCAACTAAAAAGAGAAAAGTCGCTCAGGCTAAGGTGGACAAAAACAAGGTGTACACCCTGAAAGAAGCTGCTAACTTAGTTAAAGATATTAACTGTACTAAATTCGACAGTTCTGTCGATTTACATATCCGCTTAGGCGTTGATCCTAAGAAAGCTGACCAGGCTATCCGTGGTATGGTAACGCTTCCACACGGTACTGGTAAGACTAAAAAAGTGTTAGTGCTTTGCACGCCTGACAAAGAAGCAGCCGCTAGAGAAGCTGGTGCTGATTTTGTTGGTTTGGATGAATTTATCCAGAAGATTGAAGCTGGTTGGACAGATATCGATGTAATCGTAGCTACTCCTGCTGTAATGCCTAAAATCGGTAAACTGGGTAAGATCTTAGGTCCCCGTAACCTGATGCCAAACCCCAAAACCGGTACTGTTACCAACGACGTAGCAGCAGCAGTGAACGAAGTGAAAGGTGGTAAAATTACCTTCAAGGTTGATAAAGCTGGTATCATCCACGCTTCTATTGGTCGTGTATCTTTTGCTTCCGATAAAATTGAACAGAACTCACAGGAGCTGATCAACGCTATCATTAAGCTGAAACCAGCTACTGCAAAAGGTACTTACCTGAGAGGTCTGTCTATGGCCAGCACCATGAGCCCAGGTATTGTAATTGACACTAAATCTGTTCAAAACTAATTGATCACGAGTTGTAGCCCGTTATCTGTAAGGATGGGGCTTGCTACAAACGTTATAATATGAATAAAGATCAAAAAAATGAAGTGGTTGAGCTGCTGAAAAGTAAGTTCTCTCAATATAGTAACTTCTATATCACCAACACGGAGTCATTGAGCGTTGCACAGGTGAATACCCTGCGGAAGGTTTGCTTTGACAAGCAAGTGGAAATGAAGGTGGCTAAAAACACCCTGATCCGCAGAGCACTGGAATCACTGGATAGCAAAAAATACGAAGGTGTTTTTGATTCCCTGAGTGGTGTAACTGCACTGATGTTCTCTGACAGCCCGAAAGAGCCGGCTTTGATCATCTCTGCTTTCCGTAAGGCCAACAACAAACTGGAAAAACCTGTACTGAAAGCTGCATTCGTTGCGGATGAAGTATTCATAGGCGACAACCAGCTGGTTGCATTGACCAACATCAAGACCAAGAACGAGCTTATCGGCGAAGTACTGGGTCTGTTGCAATCTCCTGCAAAACGCGTGATCGCTGCTTTGCTGGAAAAAGGCAAGAAAGACGAAGTTGCGGTGGAAGCACCGGCAGCAGAGTAATTGGGATTTATGTATTTAGTTATTTTAATAACTAAGTAACAAAATTCCAACATGAACATGGCTTCCAAGTCACAATATAATCAACAACAACATTACAAACATTACATTAAAACATTATAAAATGGCAGACGTAAAAGCATTAGCCGAACAATTAGTAGGTTTAACTGTTAAGGAAGTACAAGAACTCGCCGATGTACTGAAATCTGAGTATGGTATTGAACCAGCTGCTGCTGCAGTTGTTGTAGCTGCCGGTGGTGGTGAAGCTGCTGCTGTTGAAGAAAAAACTGCTTTCAACGTAGTATTGAAAGCTGCTGGTGCCAGCAAACTGAACGTTGTTAAAATCGTTAAAGATCTGACCGGTTTAGGCCTGAAAGAAGCGAAAGAACTGGTTGACGGCGCTCCTAAAGCAATAAAAGAAGGCGTTAGCAAAGCTGAGGCTGAAGACCTGAAAGCTAAGCTGACTGAAGCTGGTGCTGATGTTGAAATTCAGTAATTCTTTGCTTAGTATACATCTTTTTAAAGGTCAAAAGTGCTTTTGCACTTTTGGCCTTATTCCCTTTGGGAAAGTGTCTTTTTCAGAGAGTCAAAACGGGGAATCACTACTGAGGTGACTTTGACAATGTGCAGAAGGCATAATTTAATTAGGATGGATATTGCCAAAGAAATCTTAATTTCCCTAATTCTTATAAGTCATATAACTGCTAACTTCGAATATGTCTCTAAAAAAAGCCCAAACAAGCGAAAGAGTAAATTTTGGAAAGATCAAACAAGTTACTGAGACACCGGATCTGTTGGCTATCCAAATCCAATCTTTCAAGGATTTCTTCCAATTAGAAACCACACCAGACAAGCGAAATAACGAAGGCCTGTTTAAAGTATTTAAAGAGAACTTCCCGATTACAGATACCCGCAATATCTTTAACCTGGAGTTTCTTGATTATTTCGTGGATCCTCCGCGTTATACCATCGAGGAGTGTATTGAACGTGGGCTGACTTACTCTGTACCGTTGAAGGCGAAACTACGTCTCAGCTGTAACGATGAGGAGCATGTGGATTTCCAGACTATTGTGCAGGATGTGTTCTTAGGTAACATTCCGTACATGACTCCAAGAGGTACTTTCGTTATTAATGGTGCTGAGCGCGTAGTTGTATCCCAACTACACCGATCGCCAGGTGTTTTCTTTGGTCAGTCTGTTCACCCGAACGGAACGAAGATCTACTCTGCAAGGGTGATACCGTTCAAGGGCGCATGGATGGAGTTTGCAACGGACATCAACAACGTGATGTACGCTTACATCGACCGTAAGAAGAAATTCCCGGTTACCACCCTGTTGCGTGCCATCGGCTATGAAACAGATAAAGACATTCTGCAGCTGTTTGGCATGGCAGATGAAGTAAAAGCAGACAAGAAAAGTCTTGATAAATATGCCGGCAAGAAGCTGGCTGCCCGTGTTTTAAGAAGCTGGGTAGAAGACTTTGTGGATGAAGATACCGGTGAAGTGGTGAGCATCGAGCGTAATGAAATTATGCTGGAACGTGATAGCATTCTGGATGAAGCGAATATCGAGACCATCGTAGACATGGGCCTGAAAAGCGTGTTTGTACAGAAAGAAGAGGTGAGCGGCGATTTCTCCATCATCTACAATACATTAAACAAGGATACATCTAACTCCGAGCTGGAAGCCGTTCAGCACATCTACCGCCAGTTGCGCGGTGCAGATGCGCCGGATGATGAAACAGCCAGGGGCATCATCGATAAATTATTCTTCTCCGACAAACGCTATGATCTCGGAGATGTTGGTCGTTATAAGATCAACAGAAAATTAGGTCTTCCTACACCGTTAGACATGAAAGTGCTGACGAAGGATGACATCATCTCCATCATCAAATACCTGGTACAACTGACCAACGGTAAAGCAGAGATCGATGATATCGATCACCTGAGCAACCGTCGGGTACGTACCGTGGGCGAGCAGTTATATGCTCAGTTTGGTGTTGGTCTGGCACGTATGGCACGTACCATCCGTGAAAGAATGAACGTTCGTGATAACGAGGTATTTACGCCGGTAGATCTGATCAATGCGAGGACCCTGTCTTCCGTGATCAACTCCTTCTTTGGTACTTCCCAGTTGTCACAGTTCCTGGATCAAACGAATCCGCTGTCTGAAATCACCCACAAACGCCGTATTTCTGCGCTCGGGCCCGGTGGTCTGAGTCGTGAAAGAGCAGGCTTTGAGGTACGTGACGTTCACTATAGCCACTATGGCCGTTTGTGTACTATTGAAACACCGGAAGGACCAAACATCGGTCTGATCTCCACCCTTTGCGTACACGCCAAAGTGAACGAAATGGGCTTTATCGAAACACCGTACCGCAAGGTAAGAGAAGGTAAAGTAGATATGCATAAAGTGGAGTTCCTGAGTGCTGAAGAAGAAGATTCCGTGAAGATTGCACAGGCAAACGCCCCACTGGATGAGAAAGGTTATTTCATGTTTGATAAAGTTAAGTCCCGCGAAACCGGTGACTTCCCGATCCTCGATAAAGAAGATGTGGAATTCATGGACGTGGCGCCTAACCAAATTGTGGGTTTGAGTGCATCATTGATTCCGTTCCTGGAACATGATGATGCCAACCGTGCGTTGATGGGATCAAACATGCAACGTCAGGCCGTGCCACTGCTGAATCCGGAAGTGCCTATCGTAGGTACCGGTCTGGAAGGTAAAGCAGCACGCGACTCCCGTTTGCAGATCACTTCAGAAGGTAAAGGTGTGATTGAATTTGTGGATGCAAGAGAAATTCATGTTCGCTACGAACGTGATGAGCTGCAGAAACTGGTGAGCTTTGAAGATGACCTGGTGATCTATAACCTGACCAAATTTGTAAAAACGAACCAAAGCACCTGTATCAACCTCAGACCTTGCGTTAAGAAAGGTCAGCGCGTTACTGAAGGCGACTTCTTAACAGAAGGTTACGCTACCCGCGGTGGTGAACTGGCATTGGGACGTAATATGAAAGTGGCGTTCATGCCATGGAAAGGTTACAACTTTGAGGATGCGATCGTAATTTCTGAGCGTGTTGCACGTGAGGATCTGTTTACCTCCATCCACATCGATGAATATGAACTGGAAGTACGTGATACCAAACTGGGTGAAGAAGAACTGACCCCGGATATTCCGAACGTGAGCGAAGAGGCTACCAAAGACCTCGACCAGAACGGTATCATCCGTGTTGGTGCACACATTAAAGAAGGGGATATCCTGATCGGTAAAATTACTCCACGTGGTGAATCTGATCCTTCTCCTGAAGAAAAGCTGTTAAGAGCGATCTTTGGTGACAAGGCTTCTGATGCAAAGGATGCTTCCCTGAAAGCGCCTCCATCAACAGAAGGTGTGGTAATCGACAAGAAACTGTTTAGTCGCGCGAAGAAAGATAAGAACTCCAAAACCCGCGAGAAAGCAGCTATTGAGAAACTGGAGAAAATTCACCAGAAGAATGCAGAAGATGTGCTGGAAGTGCTGATGAGCAAGTTACTGGTATTACTGAAGGATAAAACCTCTCAGGGTATTACCAATACTTACGGTGAAGTATTGATTTCCAAGGGCTCCAAGTTCTCTCCGAAGAACCTGGTAAATGTTGACTTCATGAACGTGAATCCGCTGGGCTGGACAACAGACGAAGTGGTAAACGATCAGATCAACACCCTGCTGCATAACTATAATATTAAGTTCAACGAAGAGTTGGGCCGCTACAAACGTGAGAAGTTCAACATCTCTATTGGTGATGAACTGCCTGCGGGCGTACTGAAACTGGCGAAGGTTTACCTGGCCAGCAAACGTAAGCTGAAAGTGGGTGATAAGATGGCGGGACGCCACGGTAACAAGGGTATTGTAGCCAAGATCGTGCGTGACGAAGACATGCCGTTCCTGGAAGATGGTACACCACTGGATATCGTACTGAACCCACTCGGGGTACCTTCCCGTATGAACCTTGGACAGATCTACGAAACCGTATTAGGTTGGGCTGGTCTGAAACTGGGCGTACGTTTTGCCACACCGATTTTCGATGGTGCTACAACGGAAGAAATAGCTGATTACATTACGGAGGCAGGTTTACCAAGCTTTGGTCACACCTACCTGCACGACGGTGAAACGGGCGATCGTTTCCACCAGAAAGCAACCGTGGGTGTTATCTACATGCTTAAACTGAGCCACATGGTGGATGATAAGATGCACGCCCGTTCTATCGGACCGTACAGCTTAATCACCCAACAGCCATTAGGTGGTAAAGCACAGTTTGGTGGTCAGCGTTTTGGTGAGATGGAAGTATGGGCACTGGAAGCATATGGTGCCGCTAATATCCTGCAGGAACTGCTTACTATTAAATCAGATGATATCGTTGGTCGTGCCAAAGCATATGAATCAATTGTAAAAGGAGACAACATTCCTAAAGCGGGTGTGCCTGAATCCTTCAACGTATTGATCCATGAGTTACGTGGTCTGGGTCTGGATCTGAAATTTGACTAAGAGCTTTTAGCTACCAGCCGTTAGCAGCAATGCTAATGGCTGATAGCTTGGAATATTTCGCAGGAATAAAATTTTTGTCGCTGGCTTATCACCAACGGCTAACAGCTAAAAGCTAATAACAGATGGCTATCAAAAAAGAAAATCGTCCTAAATCAAATTTTAACAGCATCACCATCAGTCTGGCTTCTCCCGATGTTATTCTGGAGCGTTCATACGGTGAGGTGCTGAAACCTGAAACCATCAACTACCGTACTTACAAGCCGGAACGTGATGGTTTATTCTGCGAGCGGATATTCGGCCCTGTGAAGGATTACGAATGTTATTGCGGAAAATATAAGCGTATCCGTTATAAGGGTATAGTGTGCGACCGCTGCGGTGTGGAAGTAACGGAGAAGAAAGTACGTCGTGAAAGAATGGGACACATTCGTTTAGTGGTTCCCGTTGTACATATATGGTATTTCAAATCACTGCCTAATAAAATCGGTTACCTGCTGGGAATGTCTTCCAAAAAGCTGGAAACCATCGTTTACTATGAAAGATATGTAATCATTCAGGCAGGCGCGAAACAGGAGAAAGGTATGAACTACGGTGACTTGCTCACTGAAGAAGAATACCTGGATATCCTGGATACCTTACCCAAAGACAATCAAATGTTGCCGGATGAAGATCCGAACAAGTTTATTGCCAAGATGGGTGCGGAAGCGGTAGAAATGATGCTGGCCCGGATTGATCTGGACAGTCTTTCCTATCAGCTGCGTAATCAGGCTGCTACTGAAACTTCCCAGCAACGTAAAGCGGAGGCGCTGAAACGTTTGAGCGTAGTGGAAGCTTTCCGTGAAGCAAATGGTCGTGTAGAAAACCGTCCTGAATGGATGGTAATGCAATATATTCCTGTGGTACCTCCGGAACTGCGTCCGTTAGTTCCTTTGGATGGTGGCCGTTTCGCGTCTTCCGACCTGAACGATCTGTACCGCAGGGTGATCATCCGTAACAACCGTTTGAAACGTTTGATCGAGATTAAAGCACCTGAGGTGATCCTGCGTAACGAAAAACGTATGTTGCAGGAAGCAGTGGATTCCCTGTTCGATAACTCCCGTAAATCCAATGCGGTGAAAGCGGAAGGTGGTCGTGCACTGAAATCACTGTCAGATGTATTGAAAGGTAAACAAGGTCGTTTCCGTCAGAACCTGTTAGGTAAACGTGTGGATTACTCCGGTCGTTCTGTGATCGTGGTAGGTCCTGAGCTGAAACTGCATGAGTGTGGTTTGCCTAAGGACATGGCGGCTGAGCTGTTTAAACCATTTATTATCCGTAAACTGATTGAAAGAGGCATCGTTAAAACGGTGAAATCAGCTAAGAAGCTGGTAGATCGTAAAGAAGCGGTGGTTTGGGATATCCTGGAAAACGTATTGAAAGGTCACCCGGTTATGTTAAACCGTGCCCCGACCCTTCACCGTTTGTCTATACAGGCCTTCCAGCCTAAGCTGGTGGAAGGTAAAGCGATTCAGTTGCACCCGCTCGTGTGTTCTGCGTTTAACGCGGATTTCGATGGTGACCAGATGGCGGTGCACGTGCCTTTGAGCAATGCTGCTGTACTGGAAGCCCAACTGTTGATGCTGTCTTCCCATAACATCCTCAACCCACAGAATGGTACGCCTATTACCCTGCCTTCACAGGACATGGTACTCGGGCTGTATTACATTACCAAGGGTAAGAAAACAATCGGTGATGTGGTGGTAAGAGGAGAAGGTAAAGCTTTCTATTCTGCCGAAGAAGTAATCATCGCATTAAATGAAGACCGCATTGATCTGCATGCACACATCCGTGTTAAAGCGGATGTAAGAACTGCAAGCGGTGAGCTGGAAAGAAAACTGATCGAAACAACGGTGGGTCGCGTACTGTTCAACCAGTTCGTACCTAAAGCTGCCGGTTATGTAAATGCCCTGCTGACCAAGAAATCACTGCGTGAAATCATCGGTGATATCATCAAAGCAACAGATATTCCAAAGACTGCGAAGTTCCTGGATGACATCAAACAATTAGGTTTCCGCATGGCGTTCCGCGGTGGTCTGTCATTTAACATTAATGACCTGATCATCCCGGATGTGAAGCAGAGCATGATTGATGGTGCTGCCGGTGAAGTAGACGAAGTTTGGGATAACTATAATATGGGTCTGATCACCAACAACGAACGCTACAACCAGATCATTGATATCTGGTCACGTGTGGATACGAAGGTGACAGAAGCCCTGATCCGTGAGCTGGCAACAGACAAGCAAGGTTTCAACTCAGTATACATGATGTTGGATTCCGGTGCGCGTGGTTCCAAGCAGCAGATCAAACAGCTGGCTGGTATCAGAGGTCTGATGGCCAAGCCGCGTAAGAGTGGATCTACCGGTTCCGAGATCATCGAAAACCCGGTATTGTCCAACTTTAAAGATGGTTTGAACGTATTGGAATACTTCATCTCTACGCACGGTGCCCGTAAGGGTCTTGCGGATACGGCGTTGAAAACAGCGGATGCGGGTTACCTGACCCGCCGTCTGGTGGACGTTGCGCAGGATGTGGTGATCAACGAAGAAGATTGCGGAACCCTGCGTGGTATCGCTACTTCGGCGCTGAAAGATAATGAGGAAGTGATCGAAACATTATACGATCGTATCCTTGGCCGTACTTCTCTCCACGATGTATTTGATCCTCATACAGAAGAGCTGATTGTTGCCGGTGGCGACCAGATCACTGAAGAGATCGGACACAGAATTGAAGAAAGTGCGATCGAAACCGTAGAGATCCGTTCCGTACTGACTTGCGAAAGTCGTCGCGGTGTGTGTGTAAGATGCTATGGTAAGAACCTGGCAACCGGTTATACTGCACAAAGAGGTGATGCCGTGGGTATCATCGCTGCACAGTCTATCGGTGAACCGGGTACACAGTTAACACTGCGTACGTTCCACGTAGGTGGTGTGGCTGGATCTACCTCTGTTGAATCCGGCTTACAGGCTAAATTTGACGGTACCGTACAGTTTGATGGCTTACGTACTACCACCTATGAAAACAACCAGGGTGATAAAGTACAGATCGTTATCGGCCGTACCGGTGAGCTGCGTATCATGGATGTGAAGAACGACCGTTTGCTGGTAACCAACAACATTCCTTACGGTTCTACCTTATTGGTAAAAGACGGACAGAAAGTTGAGAAAGGTGATCAGATCTGTACATGGGATCCGTTTAACGCTGTGATCGTGTCTGAGATAAATGGTACCATCCGTTTCGACAGCATCATTGAAGGTATTACCTTCCGTGAAGAAGCCGACGAACAGACAGGTCACCGTGAGAAAGTGGTTATTGAAACAAAAGATAAAAACAAGATCCCATCTATCCTCGCAGAGGGTAATAAAGAGGTGAAATCATACAACTTACCGGTTGGTTCGCACATTGTTATCGCTGAAGGCGATAAGGTGAGAGCAGGACAGGTAATCGTGAAGATTCCTCGTGTGATGGGTAAACTGCGCGATATCACGGGTGGTCTGCCACGTGTTACGGAGCTGTTTGAAGCACGTAACCCGAGCAATCCTGCCATCGTTTCTGAAATTGATGGTGTGGTAGCATTTGGTAACATCAAACGTGGTAACCGTGAAATCATCATCGAAAGCCGCGAAAGCCAGATCAAGAAATACCTGGTTCCATTAACACGTCATATCCTGGTACAGGATGGTGACTTCGTGAAGGCCGGTACTTCGCTGTCTGACGGTTCTACTACCCCTGCGGATATCCTGTCTATCAAAGGACCGTTTGCCGTTCAGGAATACCTGGTAAATGAAATCCAGGAAGTATACCGCTTACAGGGTGTGAAGATCAATGATAAACACATCGAGGTAATCGTTCGTCAGATGATGCGTAAGGTAAACATCGAGGATCCTGGAGATACCCGCTTCCTGGAAGGTGATACCGAAGATAAATTTGAATTCTTTGAAGAAAACGATATGATCTTCGATAAGAAGGTTGTAACGGAAGCAGGTGAATCTGCCAACCTGAAACCTGGTCAGATAGTGACCCTGCGTCAGGTGCGTGAAGAAAACTCCCTGTTACGCCGTGCAGATAAACAACTGGTAGAATTCCGTGATGCAAGTCCGGCTACTTCCAGCCCGCTGTTGCAAGGTATTACCAAAGCGTCTTTGGGTACCCGCAGCTGGATCTCTGCTGCTTCGTTCCAGGAAACTACGAAAGTACTGTCACAGGCTGCTATCAACGGTAAAATCGATGATATGATGGGTCTGAAGGAGAATGTGATCACTGGTCACCTGATCCCTGCCGGTACCGGTTTACGTGAATTCGAAAACATGATCGTAGGTTCTAAAGAAGAATACGATATCCTGGCATCTTCTAAAGAAGTATTCCAGTTTGATGAAGAAGAATAGGACTTCCGTCCTGAAAATAAATGGAAAAAACCTCTGTCCGCCGGACAGAGGTTTTTTTTTACTTTCTCTCATAAATCTGTTATTCCCCTGTCGTAATTCTTTACTTTTGGATGCATGAAACAACTGACTCTTTCTGTTATTATCGTATTGGCACTGCTGGCAGCTTGTAAAAAGGACAGTGATAGTTCTATACCTGTTACCCAATCCAATTTCCTGTTTTTTAACGGTGTACCGGGTACCGCACAGTTCGGCGTGCTGCTGGATACCATGGTACTCAGCAGTAACATTGGCTATGGTGAGAACACGGGCTATAAACAATACAGGGCGCAGAAATACAACATCTACTTATATAATACCCTTACACCCGGCACTTTATTACCAGGGGGAGAAATCAACCTTCGGAACGGGCGCTTTTTCTCTGCATATCTTTCTGTGGATACTGTGGCAAAGCAATACTTGTTGCGGACTACAGAAGATGATATTTCATCTTTAGGAAAGGGTACTGCCAAATTCAGGATCATGAATCTGAGTCAGACATTCAAAGCCAATCAGTCGCCTTTAGGCATAGATGTGTATTCGGATACTTTTCCCCGCATCTTTACCAATATTACTTTTACAACACTTACGCCTTTTGCTGCGGTGGGGGGTGACAGTGCCTACACCTTAAATTTCCGCAGACCGGATACACCGGTGGTGGTATTGAAAAAATTACCTTTTCAAACGGAGACCGGTAAGGTATATACGCTGATAACCAGCGGGAATGCCCTGGATACGGCTACTTTCAGAATCTTCACGATACAACATAACTAATCAGCCGCTTCATACGAACGCTAACGTACATGTACATACGCTGGCAACAGGGGAAATAAGGGAATAATATTCGTTAAAACCTAGCTAAAAATAGCAAACAGAATATGAAAATCCGGTAAAAACCTTATTTTAGCCCTTCCATTTTAAAAATGTATTTAAAGGAGTAAATCTACCTATCAACATGCGCACTCGTAAACAATTTGTGACTAACGGATTATTAGCGGCACTATCAGCCGGTTTATTTATGTCTTGCCAGGGAAATAAATCTGGTAGCAGCTCACCAGCAACTACACCAGCAGCGAACAACGGCTCCCTGGCAGCAGCCAGTTTCAAAATTGCTTACGTAGATCTGGATTCACTGGAAGCGCATTTTGAATATTTTAAGGAGAAGAGAGGTCAGCTGGAGCAAAAACAACAGGGAATGGATAACCAGTTGAAAGGTAAAGCACGTGCTTTGCAGAGTGAATACCAGGACTTACAACGTAAAGCATCCACCCTTACCCAGGAACAGGGCGAAGCTGCACAACGTAGCCTGATGGCCAAACAACAACAACTGGAACAGGAAGCGCAGAACCTGCGTGCTACTTACTCAGAGCAGGAAGCCAAATTCAACGAAGAGTTACAGAATAGGCTGGATGCTTTCCTGAAAACTTATAATTCCGACAAACGTTTTGCATATATCTTTTCTTACCGTAGTGGCGTGAGTAATATCCTTTACAGGGATCCTGCCTACGATGTTACGGCAGATGTTATTAAAGGGATGAATAGCACGGGTGCTCCTGCAGCCAAATAAGCTGACTGCTGGCAAAGCATGAAATTTTTGTCTACCTTATAGTCCCGGTTCCCCACAACGAACCGGGATTTTTTAATTCAGCCATATGAGTATCAACCAAACTAACTCGTTCAAACCCTCGCTGGGCTTGCTGGACGCCACGATGATCGTAGCCGGTTCCATGATTGGCTCCGGTATTTTTATTGTTACTGCGGAAATAGCGCGCAGCGTAGGAGGCGCAGGATGGGTCACCGTCATGTGGGTGCTGGCAGGTCTGATTACCATGATAGCCGCCATGAGCTACGGGGAATTATCCGGCATGTTTCCAAAAGCAGGCGGACAGTATGTATACCTCCGGGAAGCCTATAATCCTTTTATCGCATTTCTGTTTGGATGGACACAGTTCGGAATTATCCAGACCGGCACCATCGCCGCAGTAGCAGTAGCTTTTGCCAAATTTACCGCCTATCTGATTCCCGCTTTCAGTGAAAAAAACATCCTGTGGGATGCGGGCATTGTGCAAATTTCTGCTGCACAGATTGTAGCTATTGTTTCTATCATCTTACTAACTTTTATCAATACCCGGGGTGTAAAACACGGGAAAATAATACAAACTGTATTTACACTGGCGAAGTTGTTATCCTTGTTCGGGCTGATCATTTTCGGTTTCGGGCTGGGTGCAAAACAGGAGATCTGGCAAGCCAACTGGCAGGACCCCTGGAACCATTTTTCCATGGAGGCCGTGAATGGCGCCACTGTCACCAAAGTATTGTCCGGACTGGCTTTCTTTGGCGCGATAGCTGTATCAATGAAAGGTTCACTGTTTTCCAGTGATGCCTGGAACAATGTAACTTTCATAGCCGCTGAAATCAAGCATCCGGCGAAGAATATCGGGCGCGCGCTTTTTCTGGGTACGCTGATAGTAACCATCATTTATGTTAGCTGCAACCTGATGTACCTGGCTGTATTGCCTTTACATGATATTGCCTTTGCCGCCAATGATAGGGTGGGTGTAGCCGCTGCGGAACAGATATTCGGCAGTACCGGTTCCCTTATCATCGCCGTGATGATCATGGTATCTACTTTTGGCTGTAATAACGGATTGATCTTATCGGGCGCCCGTATTTACTATACCATGGCGGAAGACAAGCTATTCTTCAAAAAAGCCGGTGTGCTGAATAAAAACAGCGTACCGGGTTATGGGTTGTGGATTCAGTGTGTGTGGGCATCTTTACTATGTCTTACCGGCAGGTATAATGATTTGCTGGCGCTGGTAATATTCGGTGTGCTGATATTTTATGTACTCACTATCCTGGGTATTTTTATCCTGCGGAGAAAACGCCCGGATCTGGAAAGACCTTACAAAGCCTTTGGGTATCCCATCCTGCCTATGGTGTATATTATTGTAGCGTTGTCGCTGGCTGCTTTACTGCTGGTTTTTGAAACAAACTATACTTTGCCGGGACTTGGGATCATCCTGCTGGGTATTCCGCTTTATTTTATCGCGATGAGCCGCAAGGAGAAGGTCTGACTTTGCTAAATATGACAAAGAAAATCGAAATTTAACACGAACGTTGTATGTAAAACAGGGGTCACTGCACATTTGGTAGCAGTGGCCCCTGTTAATTTGCATATAGACAAACGGATAGGTGTGAATAGATTTACCTCCTTAATGCCAACGTTTGAAGCAGAAAACCCTTTGTTATCATTGATAATATTACAAGTGCAGAGCAGCATTGCAGCGTAGAGATCAGCAACGAATTGTTAACAACGCAATTGGATGTTATTGAGTTTTTATGGACCCTCAAAATGTGATTAGCCATCAGCGTAAGTAATGCCACAGCTAAAAATTTACCTATAAAATATTTATTGCCAACAAACGTATGATGTTTTAACAACATCATTATGTAGAGTATTTGAAAATATCAGGTGGTATACCTTGACGACATCTCAACCCCAAGATAACCATTAAAAGCCTACACGATTTGCATTCTCGAACATTCACATGACAATCTTTTACAACAAGCGTATGGTTTCCACCATGCGCTTCTTTTTTTAGTTCCTTTGCTTCACTACAGGAGTTCCCGCTATGAAATATCCGTCATCTGTAATCTGTAATTCTTTATTTTTGCCGGATGTTTACAGCACTATCCCACAAAATATTTAACCAGAGCATACTGGACTATCACCAGTATAACGATGTACACCAGGCTATCAATAATCCATATGAAAAAAGTAGTATAGAACATTTGCTATACCTGAAAAACTGGATAGATACCGTACAGTGGCACCTGGAGGATATTATCCGTGATCCTAAAATAAACCCGGTAGCGGCCCTGGATATTAAACGCTGGATCGACCGTTCCAACCAGGAACGTACAGATGTAGTGGAATATATAGATAGTTATTTTCTGGAGCAATATCGTACGGTTATGCCTGCGGCAGCTGCAACAGTGAATACGGAAAGCCCTGCCTGGGCAATAGATCGCCTGTCTATACTGGCGTTGAAGATATATCATATGCAGGAAGAAGCTACCCGTGCAGATGCGGATGAAGCGCATCGTACTGCATGTCAGCGTAAACTGGATATCCTGCTGGAACAGCGTACAGACCTGAGTACTGCGATAGAAACATTATTGCAGGACATTGCAGCCGGTAAAAAATATATGAAGGTGTACAAGCAGATGAAGATGTATAACGACCCTTCTTTAAATCCTGTTTTATACAAGGGTGAAAAATAAATCAGCAATCATTGGGTACCACTAAAACCATACTGGCTTTACGTTTTTCGGCATTGGGAGATGTAGCGATGACCATTCCTGTTATGAAACAGGTATTGGAAGAGCATCCGGATGTATCGATAGTTTTTGTAACGAATAAGAACTGGGGAGCTTTGTGTGCGGGTATTCCGCGGCTGATATTTTTTCCGGCAGATGTAAAAGGCATACACAAAGGCGTACCGGGATTATTCCGTTTATTCAGAAGTATCCGCAAGGCGCATAAAATAACGGCGGTAGCTGATCTGCACAATGTATTGCGCGCACAGATTGTCCGTACTTTTTTCCGTTTGACCGGCACGCCGGTAGCGGCTATTGACAAAGGGCGTGCAGCCAAAAAAGCACTGACACGGCGGGAGAACAAGGTATTACAACCACTTACCACTACTATTGAGCGGTATGCTACTGTTTTCCGGCAGTTGGGCATTAGTTGTACAATGGGCGTTAAACCCGTTTTTCCGCCCCAACCGCTGGCTGCAACCACGCAGTCGGTTATTGGTCTGAAGGAGGGGGAGAAGTGGGTAGGAATGGCTCCTTTTGCCACTTACCGGGAAAAGATGTACCCTTTGGAGAAAATGGAAGAGGTGCTGGCTACGCTGGTGCAGGAACCGGGGCATAAAGTATTGCTTTTTGGTGGTGGAAAGCGGGAAGTGGCGCAGCTCACGGAGCTGGCTGCCAGGTATCCGCAAGCAGTGATGGTAGCAGGGCGTTTTTCCCTGCAGGAGGAAATGGCGATCATCAGTCAGCTGGATGTAATGATCAGTATGGATTCTGCCAATATGCACCTGGCATCGTTGTTTGGTGTGCCGGTGGTATCGGTGTGGGGAGCAACGCATCCCTTTGCCGGCTTTATGGGCTATGCACAGTCGCCTGACAATGCTGTACAGATCACAGATCTGCATTGCAGGCCATGTTCTGTATTCGGCAACAAGCTCTGTTTCAGAGGGGACCACGCCTGCATGGAATGGATCAAACCTGAACAGATAGTAGAAAAGGTAATAAGTGTTGTTTGATGAAATGCTTTGCTAGTAAGGTTTTGCCAGTATATTTTAAAAATATTGCAAGTTTTTTTTGCAGAAATAAAAAAAGTTATACTTTTGCCATCCCAAAGAACAAGGGAATTGCCCAATAGTATAATGGTAGTACGACAGATTTTGGTTCTGTTTGTCTAGGTTCGAATCCTGGTTGGGCAACAAAAAAAAGGACAAATCGGGTTTTACCGGTTTGTCCTTTTTTTATCACCCGATAATATCATTTCCCTCCTGAAATTCCAGTTAACATATTATTACCCTCACTGCTGTAATGAATAATACCGTAATGAATACGGGCCGCAGAAACGTTAATAATCCCTACCGGTTTAAATCATCTAAACTCCTTAAGATAGTATCATAATAGGATATATTGGGTAGCTATCTTTGAAATCATCCACAAAGCAATTGCATACAATAGCATAATGTGGTGTAGTGGGTGGCATCCCGCATCCGCCAAAAGAAAGAACTCGGAAAGAACAATATATCATTCATAAAGCGTAGAAATTTTTATACTGTAAAGATCCGTGGAGGATCGTTAATAGTACGCATCGGGGTAACAAATCCTTTATTAAATGTAGTTATAATAAATGTGGTCAAAACGTTGACCGCACAGGGTATTATTTCAAAGTACTAAAATATATGAAGCAAACCGCCGTGTTAATTTTGTTGCTGTTGGTCAATATCTGCACGTATGCAGATGTAAGGATGCCTCATATTTTTGGTGACAACATGGTATTGCAACGCGATAAACCTATCCAGATTTGGGGTTGGGCAGATGCAGGTGAAAAGATAACCGTTTCTTTCCATCAGCAAAAAAAGAAAGCCACTGCTAATAAACAGGGCAGGTGGTTGATAAAACTGGAAATTGAAAAGGCAGGAGGCCCTTATACATTGCAGGTAGAAGGGAAGAACAAGGTCATGTTTAATAATGTGCTGGTAGGTGAAGTCTGGTTTTGTTCTGGTCAATCCAATATGGCGCTTCCGGTACATTTAATAACAAACGCGGTAGCAGAGGCAGATAGTGCAGATTATCCACAGATTCGCCACTTCTATGTGCCCAATAAGATCAGTGCAACACCGGAAGAGGATATTGAGGCAGGCGCATGGACTGTTTGCAATCCATCTACCGTCAGTAATTTCACTGCGGTTGGTTATTTGTTTGCGAAAGAACTTTCCCGGAAACTCAACGTGCCCGTAGGTATCATCAATTCGTCCTGGGGCGCCACTGTATCTGAAACCTGGACCAGCCGTGAGGCGCTTGCGGCGGACGATGCGTTTAAAGAGCTGATGGCAGCAACACCTCCATTGGATTCGTCACAGGGAGATCGTTATCAGGCATTTTCCACCAATCCGAGTTGTTATCCTTCACTGTTGTTCAATGCGATGGTACACCCGTTCCTTAACTATGGTATTAAAGGTATACTATGGTACCAGGGCGAATCCAATGCGGGAAGGGCATATCAATACCGGAAGGCTTTCCCTTTACTGATCAGGGATTGGCGCAACCATTGGAAGGAAATACTTCCTTTTTATTTTGTACAGATTTCATCATTTAATGCGGGTAATGGTGATAGTCAGCATGGTAGCACCTGGGCAGAATTAAGAGAAGCCCAGACCATGGCCTTATCGATTCCGAATACAGGGATGGCCGTTACAATTGATATCGGGAGTGCTACAGAAATCCATCCGCAAAATAAACAGGATGTGGCCAGAAGGCTGGCTGCTACAGCATTACATGAACTATATAATATTCCCCAGGTTCATAGCGGACCTGCCTACAAAGCAATGAAAACAAAAGCGGGGCAAGCCATTATCACCTTTAACGATATCGGAAGCGGCTTAATGGTGAAGGACAGGTATGGTTATATTAAAGGATTCGAAATAGCAGGCGCCGACAGGAAATTCCACTATGCAAAAGCTTATCTGGCCGGCGATTCCGTCATAATTTATAATGAGCAGGTGTCCGAACCATTCAGTGTCAGATACGGTTGGGCAGATGACGCAGGAGCATGTAGTCTGTATAATATAGAAGGTTTTCCCGCAGGACCATTTAGAGTGGACAACTGGCCGGAGATCACCAGCGGTGTAAAATATTCAATTTGTGAATGATAATAGCTGACAATTTTACTTTAACCAAATCAACCAGTAATTTCTTATCATGATAAAAATCCCTTTGCAGAAATCAGGTGCATATATCCTTATGCGTATCTTTTTCATCATCGTATTTTTAGTAGCTGCTGTATCGGATATTAATGCTCAGGAAAGAAGGATATCAGGAACACTAAAAGATATAAAAGGTGAGCCAATCCCCGGAGCAACGGTTTCGTTAAAAGGTACATCAAAATGGGTGGTTACCGACAGCCTGGGAATGTTTTCCACGACGGTGACAGGTGATGATCCAAAGCTCGTTTTTTCCTTTATCGGATTTGCGGTAAAAGAAGTCAGTGTGAATGGTAGAACCGTCATTCATGAAGTATTGCGGGAAGATATTTCGCAACTTGATGGAGTGGTGGTAGTAGGTTATGGCACACAGAAGAAACTGACCGTAACAGGTGCAGTATCATCCGTGGAAAGTAAAGAGCTGAAACAAACTTCCGCCCCAAATTTTAGTGCAGCCCTGGCAGGTCGCCTCTCGGGTTTGTCTTCGTTGCAGGTTTCCGGTCAGCCGGGATATGATCAGGTGAATCTATACCTGAGAGGTGTGGGCACAATGAATGATGCCTCTCCTTTAATCCTGATTGATGGTGTGCCCCGCTCCAATATCAGTTCGCTGGATATAAATGAAGTAGCGTCTGTTACAGTGCTGAAAGATGCATCGGCAACAGCAGTATTCGGCGTACGTGGTGCAAATGGCGTGTTGATTATTACAACCAAGCGCGGCACCTCTTCCGGCCCTCCGGAAGTAAATGCTTCCGTTACTTACTCACAACAGGAGGTATTTAACAGGCGCCCGCATATTGATTCATGGGATTATGCCGGGCTTGAAAACCAGGCTTATATTAATGATAACTGGAGCCAGGAACTCAGAGATGATCAGTTGCCCTACCCGAAATTTATGATCGATAAGTATAAACAGGGTGGCGATTTTTTCTATCCCAACCGGGATGGATTTAAAGAAGCAATCAAGGACTTTGCACCGCAGGTACGTTCTAATGTATCCCTGTCGGGGGGTAATGACAAAGCTAAATACTTTGTTAACATGGGGCATCTGTTCCAGGGTGGTTTGCTTAAGACCGAAGATCCCGGTGTACTTGGATACGATCCTTCATTAAAGCTCAACAGGTTTAATACGCGGGCGAATTTTGATTATAAAATATCAAAGTATCTGAAAGGATGGTTAAACCTTAGCACGGTGATTGAAAAAGTCAATTCACCCAATAGCCAGTATTTGCAAAGGTATGATAACACGGTGCTGATGGGCGATATCTTTAGTAAGATCAACGAACAGAAGCCGATGTATCCCGGTCCTTACGTGCCTGAAGGGTCCGTGGATGCCCTGGGCCGTGAATTACCTACTTATCCATACCCCATGGCGGTTATTCAGCAGAGCTACCTGGGGAGCCTGGCATATGTGATCAACAGGTATGGTTATGCAAAAGAAACACGGATGAACCTGGAGAGCACAGCCGGATTGGAGCTGGACCTGAGTTTCCTTACAAAAGGACTCAGTACAAAGTTTATGATATCTTATGATACCTATCCTATGACGACTACCTATTCAGCCCTGAGTTCTGTTACCTGGAGGGCAACCGCTGTACCGGCAAAAAATGAGACACAAACATCTTATTTCGCACAGATCGATCCTGCGCTGGACTGGCCTTCACTAATGGTAGCAAGAAATGCATCGTCTTACTATAAAATGAATATGCAATATGCCATCAACTATGCACGAACATTTGGCCGGCACGATGTAGGTGGAATGGTCACATTAGTACGTGACAACTGGGTTAATAATTCTAATTCTCCTGACCTTCCTTACAATGTGCTGGGTCTCGCGGGGAGGGCTACTTATGCTTATGACTCCAGGTATCTCGCTGAAGTCAATGTGGGATATAACGGATCAGAACAATTTGCACCGGCCAACAGGTTTGGTTTCTTTCCCGCTGTTTCAGGTGCCTGGATAGTGAGCAATGAAAAATTCATGGAAGCATTACGACCCACAATTTCCAACCTTAAAATAAGAGGATCTTATGGTCTTTCCGGAAATGATAAAATGGGTGGTCAACGATTCCTGTATCTCGATCAAACTGTTCTTGGCGGGATACCTGCCGATGGCAATCCTTATGGTTTCCCTTCTTTAGGAAATGGACAGGTACTTAATCAGATAGGGTTGGGCAACCCCGCCATTAGCTGGGAAGTAGCTAAAAAACAGAACTATGGCTTAGAGGTAGGAATCCTGGGAGACCTGAATTTCTCGATCGATTATTTCAGGGAGAACCGTACCAAGATACTCATCTCCCGGTCTACTGTTCCTATGTTACAGGGATATCCCCTGAGCGGACTTCCTAAAGTAAACCTGGGAGAAATGCAGAATTACGGGATGGAATTGGAAGCATCTTACAGGAAGAAACTTTCCAAAGATTTACAGCTCTCACTAAGGGGATTGTTCTCCTTTAGCCGCAATAAAGTGATCAAATCCGATGAGCCAAAACGGCTGGATGGTTCCTATTATCAGTATCGCATGCAGGGCTTCTCTTTATACCAGAACTGGGGTTACCAGATTAACTGGGAGGATCGCGGCGGTTATTTCCATGATGCGGATGATATTATTAATTATAAAAATGAAAAGGGAGAAGCGATTGCTTATGCCACGGGAAGCCCACGCCCCGGAGACTTTAAGTATAAAGACCTGAACGGTGATGGTATTATTGATCAGAAAGATCTTGCGCCCATTGGTTATTCCCCTATTCCTGAAATCAACTATTCAACGAATGTTAGTATCGGATATAAAGGATTTGATCTCACGGTATTGTTCCAGGGAATAGCGAATGCTTCTGCGATGTATTACAGCGGTATGCTGGAAACTACCGGTCAGTTCACACCTCTGCACATGCAGGCCTGGACGAAAGAACGGGAGGCCAGCGGCGCTCCATTTGTTTATCCCGCGCTGTCTTCTTTGGGCGGTAGTGTAAGCGTAACGGGGAACGACTTTTTTATCCAGAACAGAACGTATTGCCGGATAAAGAATGCCGAGTTAAGCTATACTTTTCAACAGTTCCTGATGAAGCGGAAGGATGTTAAAACAATGCGTCTTGCTATCAGTGCAAATAATTTGTTTACATGGGATAAACTGAAAGTCAATTCAATTGACCCTGAGAATGCGCCCGGTCAGCAAAATAGTAATGGACTTGGATTCCCATTGGTAAGAACTTATAGTGCTGCGTTGTCTATTACGCTGTAAGCTGCGTATAAACATCGTGTATAAACATATTAACAGTAATAACATGAGAAATATAATACTCTTCTTATTCTTTGTGTCAGCTCTTCATTTATCCTGTACAAAGGTTCTTGATATAACACCCGATGGGCGTACCTCTATAGAGGAAGCTTTATCCACAAACGAAGGAACGGGAGCATTTCTTAACAGGTGTTATGCCAACATTCCGCAATTGGGGTATAACTGGTTTTATTTTGGAGACCTGCCTACAGCCGTGTCTGACGAAGCATATTCCGCTAAGGAATATAATGGGGTCATGTCACATTATTATGGCGGACAAAGTAGCGCGGCGTATCACGATCTTACAGGAGTGGGAGATGGGATACAGCAATCCGCCAACCTTGGAGACCAGTGGAACAGGAATTATCAGCAGATCCGTTTATGTACTGACTTTATTGACAGAATAGGTACTGCTACTGTTACCAATCCAAGCGACAGGGTGAAATGGGAAGCAGAAGCGCGTATTCTGCGGGCGTTTTTCTATCTGCAATTAATTCAATGGTATGGACAAGTACCCGTGCTTGATAAAGTGTATTCTGCAAATGATGATTTCAGTACCCTGAAAAGGAATAATGTATATGATGTTGCCAAGTTTATAGTAGCCGATTGCGATCTGGCGATTGCAACGGATGATTCACATTTTGGCGGAGAAGCATGGAGGATCACCAGTGGTGTGAGCGAACGTCAGCGGGTAACAAAAGCAGTTGCCAGTTTTATTAAGGCAAAGGCCATGCTTTTTGCTGCCAGCCCCCTGCACGGTGGACAAGAGCATTGGGAAGAAGCATACCAGGTAAGTAAAAAAGCATATGAAGAAGTGGCTGCCCACGGCTATAAGTTATACGATAAAGTGCAGAATGTGGTGGAATATGGGAAAGGAAATGGCGCTGCTTACCGGGAGTATTTTAATGAACCATATAATTGTACTGCTGCCGATGTAGACCATGAAACGATCTGGCAGAATGCTAAAAGGTTTGCTACTTTTTCCAGCTGGTTTGCGGATGGATTATGTTGGGTTGGAGGACGCGGAACAAACTATATGATTGGAGAATGCCCTTCCCAGGAGTTGGTAGATGCTTATGAAATAGTTGAATTCGAAGACAATGATCCCGCCAAAAAAATTCTTTCGGCGCGGCCACTGCTGAACCTCAAAAAGCCATACCTGGATCCGGACAGACACCTGCTTCCTAATTTTCATCCGGATATTGCGGTGAATACAACATCGGCCAGGTTTACTTATGACGAGAGAATGGCAAACGTTCCTGTCAATTATAAAAATATAGACCCTTACGGACCTTATTGGAACAGAGACCCCAGGCTGGCTGAATCAATCAGTACAAATGATTCGCAGATGAAAGGAGATCCTTTTGATGATAATACGTTTATAGAAGCATATATCGGGGGAAGAGAAGAACTGCGGTTAGCGACCAATAATCCAATGAATACAAAAACAGGATACTACACCTGGAAGTGGGCAAAACCTCATAATGGCCTGATGAAGAATGTGATTATGTGGTCCTGGAAATCCGCACGCCTGGGAGAATTGATGCTCAATTACGCAGAAGCTGCCGCTGAATCCGGCCACCTTGCAGAAGCAGTAGCCATGGCAGATGCCATCAGAGCCCGCGTAGGAATGCCATCCCTGGCAAACAGCGGAGCAGATGTGAATAACCAGGAAGATGTTATCATGAGAGTACGGAATGAAAGAAGAGTAGAACTGGCACAGGAGAATATCAGGTATTTTGATCTGAGACGCTGGCAGTCTCCCGCTGGTGATCTTAGTACTACCTGCAAGTACTTTACAGCCATGGAAATAACAAAAACAGGAAACACCTATGGCTACAAGCGCGTGCCGATTAACAATGCACCGAGAGGAGGCTGGGAAAACAAGTATTTGTTATTACCACTACCGGTTACGGAAAGCACCAACATGGAAGGACTAACATCAACTGTCTGGCAAAATCCGGGATGGTAACAACAACATAAAAGAAACTGTACCTAAGAAAATTTAAATAACAGGATATGCTGCAATTAACAAGAAAAATGCTGCGGTTGATTGTTCTTGTACTGATTTGCTTTAACAGCATGTTATACGCACAGGACAATACCGGTTCACTTATGGTAGAGGGGATCATCCGGGATGATTTCGGAAATCCCGTCAATAATGCCATCGTCCGGTCAGAGATGGGGAAGAACGAAGATTTTACGCATATGGATGGCAAATTCAGCCTATCGATAAAAGACGGAAGTAAAAGTATTATCCTGAGTTGTTATGGTTATACAACGCAGCAGATAAACATCGAAAACAATACGCCTTTAGAAGTACAGCTCAAAAGAGATTACTTACATAAAGACGCTGTTGTTCATAACTGGTACATCCGGGAAGTAAAAAACAAGAGCGCCAGTGCTATCTCGACTATAACGGGAGAAGAACTGGAACATATACCGGGCGCATTTCTGACTTCCAGGTTAACGGGGAATTTGACAGGGCTTACCACTACAGAGTACAGTGGTATCCTGACCCAACCTACCATTTCCAGGAATGTAAGAGGTATTAGTTCGGTGAATACAACGGAGCCTTATGTGATCGTTGATGGAATACCCAGCGACAACAATGCTTTCGAAAATATTCTTCCATCCGAAATTGAAAGCATAAGCCTGTTGAAAGATGCAGCAGCATTGTCTCTCTACGGATTACAGGGGTCCAATGGCGCCCTGGTGATCACCACTAAGCGTGGCCACGCCGGCAAATTGAAATTCGGTGTGAACGTGGAGCAAACTTTCCAGCAGATGACGCAAAAGCCATATAGGATTAACTCATGGGACTATGCGGAATTGAAAAATACCGCCGCCTTAAATGATGGCCTGTCACCGCAGTTTACCGCTGCGGAAATCCAGAAATACCGTGACCACGATGACGAATTATACCCCAATAACGATTACTATAATTCGTATTGGAAAGATTGGTCTGCCAGGCAAAACATAAGTGTAAATGCCACCGGCGGAAATGATCTGGCAAAATATTTTACCAGCATCAACTTCACGCATATTGGTGTGCCCTTTGTCACGGATGATTCAAACGAAAAATATGATCCGGGCGCAAATTATTGGCGGATGGGTTTCCGCGGTAACCTGGATATGAATCTCACAAAAAATTTCAGCGCATTTCTGCTGATATCCGGTAGCATCATTAAAGAGAACTATCCGGGATCTGTTAATTCACCTAACAGCTTATATCCTACGCTCTTTAATTTTGCTCCTTCCATGTATGGCCCGCTGGTACCACAAGACAAGGAAAAGTTTGACCTGTCCGCCGGTCAGGTGCTTACAAACAGTAAAGGCAGCAGTTCTGTTTATGCGCTTTTAAACAAGTCGGGGTATGCCTATTACCTGACAACACATGTGAATACTCAGGTGGGTTTGAAATACGATTTAAACCGCCTGACGCAGGGATTGAATATTACGGGAAATGTGGGATATGGATTGTATTCCTACATTGGCCAGGTGGCTACCCAGTCTTACGAACAATATCAGCAACCCAACAGAGATGAGCTGAAGTTTATCCGGTATGGTAGTTCTGTAAACGGGCCACTTACCGTTGCGCCTGCACCTTCACAGGGTAGTTATACCATGGACTATCGCATCAATTTAAATTATCAGCGTGATTTTGGAAAACATGCCATTGCTTCCACCGCTTATTTTAATTATGCTACCAAAATTCTTCCTACATGGCAATCGTCATCCGCAGCCAGTATGTTCCCTTACCTCCATCAGAGCAATGGACTACATATAAGTTATGGCTTTGACAATAAATATATTGTTCAGTTAAATGCCGGATATACAGGGTCAGACGGATTTGCGCGCGACAGAAGATACAGCTTCACCCCTTCGGTGGCAGCGGCGTGGGTGGCTTCAAATGAAATGTTTTTAGCGAACAATACCTGGCTGACTTATCTTAAACTGAGAGCGTCTGCGGGTTATACGGCTAATGATCGCTTTAATGGCAACAGGCTTGCCTATATGGATAACCTGAGTCTGCAAGGGCAGGAATTAGGTGTTGGTAATCCCTACCTGGTGGCAGAAAAAACTTTCATGCAGAACTATGGTTTTGACCTGGAATTATTCAACCGGGTGGTCGTATCATTAGACGTGTTTTCCAATAATACTGATAACATGATTCTGACTGATAACAGGATTCCTGCATTTGCGGGCGTATATAATTATCAGCTCGCCAATGCTGCGTTGTTGAATATGGGGAAAATGACGAATAAAGGTTTTGACCTGGGAGTGGATTACAATAAGCAATTCAACCGGGACTTTTCCGTATCCGCAGGTGTAAAGTATAGCTACGCAAAGAATAAAATACTAGCCACGAATGAAATCAGGAAACCGCAGCCCGAATTTGCTTCGGCCTATTATTATACCGGGAACCCGGTTGGCCAGCTAATAGGGTATGAGGTGGACTATGATTACAAAAATGCAGATGGAGTAGCCAATGGTTTTATCAATGATGCAGCAACACTTACCAAATATAAAACCATGTATGAAACCGGCGGAATTGGTACGCCCCGTCTTGGAGACCTGATATATAAAGATTTGAACAATGATGGAAAGATAGATGAGCGGGATTATGCGCCTATTAAAGGAAGTACGGTGCCCTCGGCTATTTTTAGCTTTGTAGGTGGAGTTAAGTTTAAACAGATGGAACTAAACTTTATGTTCCAGGGTATTGGAAATAAATACGTGAATATCGGCAATGCAACCGGTATAAATGAAACGTACCACGAAGGCATATTCAGCGATGCCCATTTAGAAAGCTGGACTCCCGAGCGTTATGCAAACGAAGACCCTATCAGCTTCCCGGCGCTGGGAGATAAAGTTTCTACCAGTCACCAGCCGAATGATTTTTTTGTGCAGAACACTTCGTTTATTCGTTTACGTAATGTGGAATTGGCTTATACCTTACCGCAGGCTATTTCTGGAAAAATAGCTGCGCAAAAAATCAGGATCGCTTTAAGTGCACAGAATCTTTTTACATGGACCACGCTAAAGATGACCAGGCATTTCGATCCGGAAACACCTGATCTGACTTTGCTTCAGCCTTTCAGGGCAGCCAATCTGGCTATCCGGTGTGTGTTTTAATCAAATTATATCTACTTAAAAAATATTTAAGCATGAGAAAGATACCTGGTTTTTTATTGATCCTTTCTTGTCTTTTTTCTCCATCCTGTACGAAGATGCTTGATACACCGAATGATGGAAGGATCGAGATGAAAGATATTTTCATGTCACTGGCACGAACAAGGGATTACGTAAATTCCTGCTATGATTATCTTCCGGCGGTGGGTGGTTTTTATCCGGGGGGAACACTCCTGGCCGCTTATTCCGATGAAGCAGAAGATGCCAAAAATCATGGGAACAGTGCGATACAGGCCTGGTATGAAGGCAGGATGTCGCCGTCAAACAACTTGTTGGCCAACAGCCAAAACTCGTATGAACGATTTTGGCAGGGGATTTACCGGTGTAATACTTTTTTACAGAATATCCAGGATACCGTGAATATGAAAACCCTCTTTCTTTCTGAGCAGGAGAAGGGGGGCATGATAGCACAGGTTCGCACCTTGCGGGCATTTTATTATCTTGAACTGATCCGCAGGTATGGGGGAGTACCCATTTTATCCGGCCGCTATACGGTTGACCAGGATCTGAGTAAAGAAGAGCGCGCCTCTTTCGCGAAGTGTGTGGATTATATTATTGCTGATTGCGATGCGGCGTTGAGTAGCCCGGAGCCCACTGCGGGAGCTGTAGGCGGATTCAGGTGGCGTCCGGCGAGTGATGCAGAAGTAACGACAGTGACGAGAGCGATGGCTTGCGCTATTAAATCAAGAGCGGCGTTATATGCTGCCAGTCCATTATGGGCGGCCGATCACAATGGTGCTGCCACTGCTTACACCTGGGATAAGGCGGTGCAGATCACCAAGGAAGCACTGGATTTATGCCTGGCAAATGGCTACGAATTATATACTGTAAAAGATGGTAATGCCGAGAACGCATACGGCAGTTATTTTCTGACGATGATGCAAAGTAGCGGTCTGGATAAAGAGTCTATCTACCAATCAAGAGCCAGGGCTTCTGTATGGAGTATGCAGGGATTACCTATCATCAAGGGCCAATCAACGGCAGGGGCAGGTCCTACACAGGAACTGGTAGATGCCTATGAATTGTTTGACGAGGGCACTGCCACGTCGGTTCCACTCCTGAAACTGGAAGAACCTTATATTGGGGGAGATCATACAAAACCCAATTTTAACCCCGCCGCCTTGGCGGCACCTTTTAACTATAGTGAAACCTCTTCCGCTGCTATGTATACAAAGCGGGATCCGCGTTTATTGACCTCTGTTTATTATGACAGCACTTTTCTGAACCGTGCTACAGTAGTAACGACCGTTGATACACGTATCGGCGGCAACTGTGAAATTTCCAGCGTAAATACAAATCAACGAAATACCAGAACAGGCTACTACATCCGGAAAGGAAATAATTACCGGTCTGACCAGGATAATGACCAGGATGGATTTATAAGGATTTTCCGGTTGGCCGAATTGTATATGAACTTTGCAGAAGCTGCCTATAATTCTTCTTACGGGGTAAACGGTGTTGTTAATTTAACCAATCCGGTAACGGGTGTGCCTGCGTCTAACGCGGCAAACACCGCACTGGAAGCGGTGAACAGGGTTCGTGAAAGGGTTGGTATCGCCGCACTACCTGGCAATATTTCTACAGCTGCATTTGAATTGCGGTATCGCAATGAACGGCGTATTGAATTTGCATTTGAAGAATTCCGGTTCTTTGATGTAAGACGTTGGCAAGCACCCGGAGGAAATCTTGCTGCCAGCGACAAAGTAGTAAGTGGTATGAGAATCGCGGCAAATGGTGCTTCCTTCACCAGGTTTGTATTTACAGAAAGAAATACGTTCGAACAAAAATATCTCAGGCTTCCTCTTGACTTCGCAGAAATTTCAAGGGTGCGGGAACTGACAGGAACTGACTGGCAGAACCCGGGATGGTAGCCTGTTTTCATAAGAGAATTTAAATTCAGTACATCAGCAAAATTATTTAAGATGGGAATGTTAGCAAAGCAAGCGTGGCTATTATGTCTGACGATGATATTATTTTATACGTCAGTGGCGCAGGAAAAATTAAAGTATTCAACGCCGCCCATACCATGGGAAGCACCACTCGGCAGTCATCGCGCTGTTGTGGAGGTGTCACGGTCTTCACCAGCCGTACATCTTAACTTTGAATGGCGCAGGCATGATAAAGATGTCAGTGAACGGAGATTTATTATTGTGCATGAAGATGGCAAAGACACGGTAGCAAATATTTACCGTGTACAGGTAAACGGTGATCGCTGTGAGTTGGTTTTCGGTCCTGTAAAGCCAGGTAAATATTATTTTTATTACCTGCCTTACCAACCTTCGAAAGGAGAAGGATATTTTAGTAGTGACTATCTCCCGAAAGAAGCTAAGCCGGATGATGTATGGGTAAATGAAAACAAGATCGGGAACGGTAAATATCAAAAGCTGGCTAAAGCCACTTTGCTGGGCGTTGAATCCCGTACTGATTTTGACTCTTTTTTCCCGATGGAAGTAACTGCCAGTGTAGAGGAGAAAGAAAAACTATCGCAGAAGGCTAAACGAAATTTTATGTTGTTCCCGGAAGACAGGAAATTTCCCATCCGGATGCTCGATAACATTCCCTCGCGTTGGCTGGGCCGCTTTCCTGTTGATAAATTTTCGGGAGAAGCCAGCCGTAATGAATATTACACTTTCCAGGTAGGTTTATGGGCTTTGAAAGATGTAGCAACCGTAAAGGTGCAGTTTAGCGCCTTGAAAGGAGATAAATATGTGTTACCAGCTTCCGCACTCACCTGTTTTAATACAGGAGGAACAGACGCTTTCGGTAAACCGTTTACAAAAAACCTGCACGTAAAACAAACCATGGTGCAGCCTTTATGGATTGGTGTGGACTTACCTGAAAATGTGCCCCCTGGCGTATATACAGGTTCACTCACAGTAACCACCGCAAATGCAGAAAAGCAGGAACTTCCCATACAGATTACGGTAAATAACACTTTGCTTGCAGATAGGGGGGACGCAGAAACATGGCGTCACTCCCGCCTGCGCTGGCTCAATTCAACCGCAGGAATAGATGAGAAAAACGTAGCGCCTTATCGTTCTGTGAGCATGTTGGAGAAAGGCGGTGTGGACCTCACCGGAAAGCGCATCTTTTTCGATGCCAACGGTATGCCGTCTTCTATAAAAGTTTATGGAGAAGAGGTGTTAGCAGCTCCTGTTAGTCTATCTGTTTTTGCCGGCGGAGGAAAGATAAAATTTGAGGGAGATGGTAAAGCGGAGCGGATCAATCAGGCAGAGGGAATTGTTTCTAACCTGTACCGGCAAACATCGGGACAGCTAAAATTATCTACCCGATCAGATATTGAATCGGATGGCTGGATGAAATACACCTTTGAAATTGAAGCGTTGGAAGACGTGAACATGACGGATGTAAGATTGAACATCCCCTACCGGAAAGAAGCTTCTAAATATATAATGGGTATGGGCCTGGTTGGCACGGAAACACCGCTCTCGCGCGATGCCAAGTGGGACGGACCTTACACCTCTTTTCTGGCAAAAGAAACCCCTGGAGGGCTGCTCAGGTATGATAATGGCCCCGATCTGAATTATGGGCCATTTGATGCCTTTTGGCTTGGAAGCGCACACGCAGGTTTGCATTGTGAGTTAAGGGGTGCGGCATACACAGGCCCTATGCTGAGAGAGTTTAAAGCAACCCCGCCTCCCAGTTGGTATAATCAGGGTAAAGGCGGTTTCCAGATCAGAACAGAAGGGAAACAACTAAATGCTACCGCATATAGCGGAGAAAGGATGTTGCAAAAGGGTGAAAAAATTGTATTCGAGTGCGCACTGCTCATTACGCCTGTAAAACCATTGGATACCCACAATCAATTTGCCACACGCTATTTTCAGAGTACACCCGATCCTGTTCCACGGGAAGAAGATCTGAAAGCCGGCGCAAACGTGATAAATGTTCATCACGCTAACAAGTATAACCCTTATATAAACTATCCTTATATCGCCGTTAAGGAAATGAAGGAAATGATAGATAAGTCGCATAGTAAGGGACTGAAAGTAAAGATCTATAATTCAGTGACGGGTATCTCCAATTATGCCACCGAAATTTGGGCATTAAGAAGTCTCGGAGATGAAATTATGCGGGGAGGAGAGAGCAAAGGGTATATGTGGTTAAGAGAGCACTATATTGAAAACTACGCTACTATATGGTATCAGCCACTTGCCAATGGTGATATTGATGCTTCTGTATTCATCACCGCCCAACCATCCCGGTGGTATAATTATTATGTGGAAGGATTGAAGTGGCTGGTGAAAAATGTAGGGATAGATGGGATTTACCTGGATGATGTATCCTACGGGAGAGATATGATTAAACGTATCCGCAAGGTAGTAGCGCAGGACAGACCCGATTTTCTGATGGACCTGCACTCTCACCGCTGGTTTTCCGGTGGTCCGGCTTTGCAGTATACCGAGCTTTTCCCATACCTCAATAAACTGTGGTTCGGAGAGGAGTTTAAATATGATCAAATGCCGCCGGCCAACTGGATGGTAGAAACATCAGGTATACCATTTGGTTTGATGGGAGACATGTTAGAGGGCGGAGGTAACATCTGGAGAGGTATGTTGTATGGGATGTCTTCCCGGTTAGGATGGTCTGGTAATCCTACCGAAGTATGGAAGCTATGGGATGATTTTGGAATAGCTGATGCAAAGATGATTGGTTATTGGGAAAACAAAACTCCTGTAACAACTTCTGATAAAGCTGTTTTGGCAACTACTTATGCTAAAAATAAAAAAGCCCTCATAAGCATTGCCAGCTGGGCTCCGGGCGCAGCATCCGTTACCCTGAACATTGATTTTAAACAGCTGGGAATAGATCCTGGAAAGGCAAAGATAACTGCGCCTGAAATGAAAGGTATACAAACAGGCAGATCTTTCAGAAATGGTGAATCTATTACCGTTGAACCGGAGAAAGGATGGCTGTTGCTTGTTGAGTAAGCTCTCCTTTCACATCTTTCATTTTTAAAACCGTTGATCAAACATGATACTAAATATCACGAAAGCAGTTCTTTTATTCGCTACATTTTTGGTGATGAGCAGTGCTGTAAGCAGTTGCAAAACAGATGGTACAGATCCGGGCGGCAGTCAGGCAGTAGATTCTGTTAGTCCGCAGTCAAAACATAGTTTTAATGTTGGCATTAACAGAACAGATTTGTATTGGGTGGAAGGTGGTCCGGCTGCTCAGACCCGGTTGTTGAATTCGATCAAATCCGCAGGTTGTGAATATGTCCGTTTTACGTTGCAGGGAGATCAGTATAAAGAAGCCGTGCGTGATCATATTCTTTATTCTAATAAAATAGGTATCAAGCCGTTGGTTTGTATTATGCTGGGAGGAATAGTCGATATCTATCCTCCCGGAACGCAGTTGGTGAACCGGTTACAACCCGGTGAAGAACGCATGTTCTGGGATGGTTACCCTGTATCGCAGATGGATGAAGTACGCTTCGACACTTTTATGACTAACCTCCTGACCTATTGGCAAGAGGCAGGTTGTGTGATCGATGTACTTGAATTAGGCAACGAACTTAACTGGATTGATTTTAATGGTGATTTTCCGCGCTATCCGAATGGAGAAGGCAAAATCTTCGACAATAGCTATACCTGGAACACATTGCCCGATTCTGTGAAACATTTTGCCAGAAAAGCCGGCTATGCTGCAAAGAAAACAAAAGAACTGGCTTCCCGGATATTCGGTAAAGATGGGCCAAAAGTAATTGTTGGCGGATTGAGTGCCGGCAATCTGAACTATAAGGGCTGGATGAAAAGTGTGGGCGCCTCGGTCATGGATGCGGATGTAGCACTTAATATTATGCAAGGCACCTTTAAAGATCAACCAGCTGGTAGCGAAAATTATTTGAAGGATGTAGACGCCGTTTGTTTGCACTTGTACCCTTATGATGATTGTGCGTTTGTGGAAGACAATGCCGGCAAGGCGGATACCACGGCCATGATCAATGATGTAACCCAGTATTTTGACCGGTGGATGCCCAGGATAAAAAAGGTGACCAACCTGCCGGTTTTTATTACTGAATTTGGGTATGAAACAAAGACCTACGGTATAGAAAATGATTGGAAACGGGCGGAGCAATTTAAAGCTTTTATTACCGGTATGGAAAGAACAAAAGATAAGTACAATTGGTCGGCGCTTTACGTCTATAACTGGGACCTGGGAAGTTTTCAGATATACAACAACAAGCCAATGCCTTCGGCCGATGCTATTTTTAAGTAAAAAGGAATGATCATGAAGACGCGCAGCATAATTTCTCTTTGTTTTACCATTTTGTTTTCCACAGTGGTTTATGGACAGGAAATGGATGTAATGGTAAAAGAATATAAAAAAGTATTTACCACTTACCCTTTCTCCGATCCTAATCCCATTCCCAATCCGCAGGGCAACATATATCCATATACTTTCTTCGACGGATACACTAACATTCCGGAACAGAAAGAATGGAAAGTGATAGAGATAGAAAACCAATACATAAAAGTAATTATACTCCCGGAGGTTGGTGGGAAAATATGGACTGCCATAGAAAAATCCACCAACCGCCCATTTATTTATAATAACCAGGTGATAAAATTCCGCAATCTTGGAATACGGGGACCGTATACCAGTGGCGGCATTGAATCCAATTTCGGGATTATCGGACATACGGCAAACGTTGCTACGGCAATAGACTACACCATTAAGAAACATGATGACGGAAGTATCGGTTGCATCATAGGAACTTTAGACCTGCTGACACGCACCACCTGGAGAACAGAAATCAACCTGCCCAAAGACAAAGCCTATTTCACCACTAAAACCGGTTGGCATAACAGCACCTCCATTGAGCAACCTTATTATCATTGGCTGAATGCAGGAATGGCAACCAAAGGCAATGTGGAATTCTTATACCCTGGTTCAGCTTACATAGAGCACGATGGATTAATAGGAGACTGGCCGGTTAACAAAACCAATAAAAAGCACATAAACTTTTATGAGAATAATGATTTTGGAGGACCTAAATCATATCACGTAGCTGGAAAATATGCAGATTATTGGGGAGCTTACTGGCATGATTATAAATTCGGTATGATACGATATGGCGCACGTGACGGGAAAGCAGGAAAAAAACTGTGGATATGGGGATTGTCAGACCAGGGGATGATCTGGGAGCCGCTGCTCACCGACAAAGATGGCCAGTATTGGGAATTACAATCAGGCCGGCACTTTAATCAGAATGCCGTTGCGAGTGTTTATTCACCGTTTAAACATACTGCGTTTACACCCTACGGTACAGATACATGGACAGAATACTGGTATCCGATTTTACAGACAGCAGGCGCCCAGGAAGCTAACGAATACGGGGCATTGAATTTTAAATATGAAAAAGGCTGGCTCAAGATCTACTTCTCAGCAGTACAACATATGGATGACTACCTGGAGTTGAAAGATAACGGGGAAACCATTTACCGCAAGAAGGTAACGCTGGCGCCTATGCAGGTGTTCAAAGACTCTGTAAAAGTAGGCTTACCCACAGCCTCCTTGAAGGCAGTATTGGGTGAGAATAAACTGATACATTCATTCGATACCGCTGCCGGTAACCTGGCGCGTCCGCTCAAAGCTCCGTCAGACTTCAACTGGAGCAGCCAGTATGGACAGTACCTGCTTGGAAAAAGTTTCATGGATCAAAAGAAATTCACCGAAGCAGCAGAGAAGCTCGCCAGCTCCCTGAAACTGGACCCTAATTATCTCCCTGCATTAGTCACTTCATCGGAGCTCATGTATCGCAACATGAGATACAGTGAGTCGTTGGATTATGCCAGAAAAGCGTTAAGTATTGATGCACATTCCGGCGCGGCTAATTATTTTTATGGTGTTATAAATAAGCAGCTTAAAAATTTTACGGATGCGAAAGACGGCTTCGAACTGGCTGCACTTACAGCTGAATACCGCAGTGCTGCTTATACGGAATTAGCCGCTATTTACCTGCACGATCATATGCCGGAACGGGCTGCCGAATATGCTGTAAAGGCAACGGATTACAACAGGTACAATATTACTGCGCTCAAATATGCAGCCATCGCATACCGTTTAAAGAAAGATGCTGCAAAGGCAAATGAAGTGCTGGCTACTATTTCAAACTTCGATGGATTGAGTCATTTTGTAAACTTTGAGAAATATATATCGGGGGGAACAGCAGACAGTAAAAAGCAGTTTACCGGTTTGATAACAGGTGAGGTATCACACGAAGAATATAATGAGCTCGGTGTATTCTATTATGGCGCCGGATGCGTGGCGGAAGCTGAACAATTGTTCAACATGGCGCTCCCGTCTGTAGAGGCGGTTTATTGGCTGAGTTATTTACAAAAGAAGCCGGTTGATTTCACAAAAATGGACATGACTTCATTACCTTTTAGATCAGAAACAGGCGGCGTGATGGAACAGTTGCTTACATCCTGCAATAACTGGCAATTAAAATATCACCTGGCGCTTATTTATGCCAATAGAAACAGGCTGCAGGAAGCCAGGGAACTGCTCCGGAAATGTGGACAGGAGCCCGATCTCGCTCCGTTTTATGCCTTCCGGGCTACCATGAGTGAAAACCCGGAAAGCAGACCGGCAGACCTGAAAAAGGCGTTGGAAATTGATAAAAGCTGGAGATACCATGCACTCCTGGCAAATTATTATGTGGAAAAATCGCAGCTCAGTGATGCGCTGTCATTAACGCAACAATATTACCAGCAGCATCCAAAAGATCCGGCGGCAGGGTTTTATCTCTCAAAACTATATCTTAAAAATGGCGCGTTCAGCATGGCCAATGAGCTGTTAGGAAAGATTGATCTTCTTCCGGCAGAAGGAAGTACAGAAGTGTATGATACTTACCGGGAAATACAGTTGATGCTCGCTGTTGAACAGATGAAAGCAGGGAAATTTACACCGGCCCTCAAATATATTAGCCTGGCGATGAAGTATCCGCAGAAATTTGGGATAGGCGCACTGTATGAAAATGAAACGGATTACCGCCTCGAGCAGTGGATGAGCTATCTTTGTTACCTGAATATGGCGAAAAACAAGGAAGCCGGCCAAATGCTTTCAAAAATAATCGATTATACACCGAGGCCTCCTGTCTGGGGAGCTTTGTCTATGGCCAATCATTTATTAACTGCTTTGGCATATGACAGGCTCAATAAACATGATCAGGCACGCTATTTTATTTCAAACGAAAGTAAAAACACACCCGCACTTGCAGGGGTTTACCAATCATTATTTGAGGAGGAGAAAGCCAACTTCAACCTGATTGAGCAGAGTACCACTACCAGGGTGTTGGAACAGTTGTATGAAATTCAGCACATGAAGTAAGTGATTTATCCGCTTTGGGCAAGGTGGCAGGATAGCGTTTCATGGTTTGATGACTAATAATTATATTTATTGAGGCAGCGTTTGCCCATTGTCATTTTATAAACCGGCCTATTGATATGAAGCTAATCCTTCAGCGACTAATGCAGGATTCGGATGAATCGTTTATTGTATACCACGAAAAGGAACCTTTTTTTTCCTGTCCCTGGCATTATCATCCGGAATATGAACTGGTACTTATTCTGAAAAGTACCGGTAAAAGGATCATTGGCGATCATATAGGAGATTTTATGGAAGGTGACCTGGTATTCATAGGCAGTGGTTTGCCACACGTTTATGATAATACCACTACTGATACTGATGAGGAAGTTGAAACCGGGTTAGAAGCAGAGGCGATGGTAGTGCAATTCCTTCCTGATTTGCTGGGCCGTAAATTTCTGCATTTGCCTGAATTCAAGCGATTCAAAAAAGTGTTGGAAAAGGCCCAGCAGGGCGTTTATATCACCGGTGAAACCAGGGATAAGGTGGCGGCGCAAATGATGGAAATGCATCAAACGAAAGGAATGAACCGGGTTATCGGTCTGCTGTCGATTTTTGCCATACTATCCAAAAGCACAGAATATGAGCTGCTGGCCAGTCCCGGATTCATGCATAATTTCGAGAATAGCTCTACAGAACGCTACCGGCATATAACGGAGTATATCATGAAGAATTTTTCGGAAGAAATTCCATTAGCTACCATTGCCGATGTAGCTAATATGACCACTACTTATTTTTGTACTTTCTTCAAGAATTATTATGGTCAGACTTTCGTTGAATACCTGAATAATATAAGAATAGGATATGCCTGTAAATTATTAGGAAGTACGGAGAAGAATATCGCTGATATTGCTATGGAGAGCGGGTTCAATAACATTTCCAATTTCAACCGGCAATTCAGGAAAGTAAAAGATATCAACCCCGCAGAATACAGGCGCTCCTTATCTGTAAAGTTGCAAAAAACACGAAAAAAGTAAATCCGGGTAGGGTGTCTCATCACCTGTACCCGGATTTATATTTTACCCCCCTCCCCACCATTTTAACCCATGATATATTACGTAAGTACCTGAATATAGTATCAAAAAACACCCTTTTAAGGTAATATTTTTGTGTCCTTGTTAAAGATGCATGAATAAAATATTTAGTTAGCATGACACAAAAGGGAATTATTCACCCAATAAATCCAATCCTGAATTTAGTAGTGGCGCCCGTTCCACGGAATGAATGCTTTTCTCATTTTTTAAAGTTAAGACGATAATGACCGATAGTATAAAGGAGCCTTTGGTTAATCCGGCAGATATAGCTGTAGCGGTAGTAGGGCTGGGGCTTATGGGATGTAGCATTACAACATGTTTGTTGATGGCCGGCCACCCTGTGATAGCAGTGGCCCCTATTCCCGGTGATATGCTGACCGCCTGTCCCCGCATCCGGGAGCATTTGAAGAAATCTTTTGAAGAAGGATTAACGGATAAAACACCTGAAGATCTTCTCAAACGCCTGCATATTACAGAGAATTATGAAGATATCAGTCATTGTACGCTGGTCATTGAATGTACGATTGAAGATATCAGTATCAAGAAAACAGTGTATGCAAAGATTGAGGCCGTGGTGAGTAATCAGACTGTTATCACAAGCAATACTTCTGCTATCCCTATCAGTATACTGCAAAGGGAAACAGGGGTGCCTGAAAGATTTCTGGGATTGCATTGGGCAGAACCTTCCCATACCACCCGTTTCCTGGAGATCATTTGCGGCGATTTGAGTGGCGCCACCCATGCAGAATGGCTCTATCAGCTATCTCACAATTGGAATAAAGAACCCACACTCGTGCGGAAAGATATCAGGGGATTTATCACAAACCGGCTGATGTATGCGATGTACAGAGAGGCATTTTACCTGGTGGAGAACGGCTTTGCAACGATTGAAGATATTGACCGCGCCTGTAGAAATAATCCGGGGTACTGGATGACATTGGTCGGGGTATTCCGCTGGATGGATCTCACAGGGGTGCCTGCTTACCATACCGTTATGAAGGAATTATTTCCAACACTAAATAATGAGATGGAAGTTCCTAAGCTGATCGACGACATTGTAAAATCAGGAGGGAAAGGGATCGCGAATGCTAAAGGGTTTTATGATTACACGCCTGAAGAGGCGCTTATGTGGAGAGAAACATTTGAAGAATTTGGTTTTGAAATCCGGAAGCTCGCTTTGAAATACCCGGCAGATGTGGTGCAGCGGAAGCTGGAAGAAAAGAAAAAGGAGGAAGAGTTGTAACCTTCCCATCGTACTATGTGAAGCAATAAATATTATAAGAGATAACAACCTGAAAGTTTCGGGTAGGGTGATAATCTCCGATGAAAAATAATGATTAGAACAGTGAACGATGAAAAAAAATAGTAACCCTGGTTTCATGATTGATGCGCATCTTGATCTGGCGATGAATGCGGTAGAATGGAACAGGGACCTCCGCATGCCGGTTGCAGGTATCAGGGAAAGAGAGTTGGGTTTGACGGATAAGCTGGATCGGGCAAAAGGTACGGTAGCACTACCGGAGTTGCGGGAAGGAGGAATAGGATTGGTGGTAGCTACACAGATCGCCCGGTATGTAGAACCGGGAAACCCATTGCCAGGCTGGCATTCACCGGAAATAGCCTGGGCAATCACACAGGCCCAGCTGGCCTGGTATAAGGCGATGGAGCGTGCAGGTGAAATGATACAGATAACGAATGTGACGCAACTTGACCAGCATTTATCCCTATGGCTGGAAGACACTTCACCCGCAGCAGAAAAACCCGTGGGATACATTCTTAGTCTTGAAGGAGCTGACTCGCTGGTAAATTTGTCTTACCTGGAGATAGCCTGGCAAAATGGTCTGCGGGCTTGTGGTCCCGCTCATTACGGCCCCGGCAGGTATGCCGCAGGCACAGGGGCACAGGGTGGATTTACCCGCCAGGGAAAGGAATTACTGAGCGAGATGGATAAACTGAAGATGATCCTCGATGTTACGCACCTGACGGATCAGGGATTCCTGGAAGCGATAGAAATATATAAAGGGCCGGTTTGGGCCAGCCATCATAATTGCCGGGCCATTATCAATCATCAGCGACAATTAACGGATGAACAGATAAAAATCCTGGTAGACAGGAAGTCCGTTATTGGAGGTGTTTTTGATACCTGGATGTTAACGGATAACTGGCAACGCGGTATCGATGATCCGTTTCAAAGAGATGTTCGCCTGGAAAGGATTATTGATCATTATGATCATATCTGCCAGATAGCAGGCAACAGTTTGCATGTGGCGATAGGTAGTGATCTGGATGGCACTTACGGGAAAGAACAATCGCCCTGGGACCTTGATACCATTGCAGATCTGAATAAACTGACGGGATTACTACAGGGGAGGGGTTATTCTAATGAAGACATTGATAATATTTTTTATAAAAACTGGCTGCGTTTTCTCAGAACAGCGTGGTCGTAACCAAACAGGGAAATGAAAACATTTAAAGATCAGGTAGCCGTCATCACAGGGGCCGCTTCCGGCCTGGGTCTGGCAGTTGCACGGAAATTATCAGCAGACGGTGTTAAACTGGCGCTGATAGATATTCATGATGAAGCGTTAAAGGATATCGCTGCTTCATTCTCTACAGAAGTGCAAACTTATTGTATTGACATCACGAATGAGTTGCAGGTGAAAAATGCCATGGATAAGATCGTAGAAAGATTTCAGCAAGTGGATATATTGGTCAATAGTGCGGGCATTACCGGAAAAACGAATATTAAAACACCGGAAACACAAACAGCCGATATCAACAAGGTGTTTGATGTTAACTTTTACGGTGCCTATTATACTTCAAAATATGCGATCCCGTATATGTTACAGCAGGATTACGGCAGAATACTGCATATTGCCTCGATAGCAGGGAAAGAAGGGAATGCAGGGATGCTGGCATACTCCGCATCAAAGGCCGCGGTAATAGGGATGACGAAAGTACAGGGAAAGGAATATGCGGAAACGGGCATTACTGTAAATGCATTGGCGCCGGCAGTTATCCGCACACCACTGGTGGAGGCGATGCCCAAAGATCAGGTAACGTATATGACGGAGAAAATTCCTGCCAGGAGATGTGGCAGCCTCGAGGAACTCGCTAATATGGTGGCTTATATTGTATCCCCTATGAATAGTTTTACCACTGCTTTTACTTTTGATCTATCGGGTGGAAGGGCTACTTACTAATGAATGCAGCCCGACGTTTCGTTTGGCTGTTTTGCTGTTTTGCTATAATGTTTTTTGACTGATTAATTCACGGTAGCTGGTAGGACTGGCGCCGTGTATTTTTTTAAACAACCTGTTAAAGGTCGATAAATTGTTGAACCCGCACTCGTACGCTATCTCCGAAATAGTTTTGTCTGCATCTTCCAGCATTTTTCCGGCATAACCTATTCTTATTTTATTAAGATATTCAGCGAATGTTTGTCTGTAATAACTTTTAAAATAGTTGCAAAAATTAGCGGGTGTCATATCCGCTACTTTTGATATCCTTTCAATCGGAATGTCATTTTTAAAATTATGCTGAATATATTCTGTCACCATTTTTGACCTGTGAGAAGTATTATGTTCCTTATTCCCGCTGAAGTCGTGCCGGGAAAGTAAATTATAATCAGTACTCTCAGCAAGGAGGTTAAGGATATTGATTAATGAGATGAGCCTGTCCAGAATATCTAAACCCGGCATTTTTTTCATCTCTGCTGTAATCAATGTATTTGTTTTTCCCCGGATGTTTAATCCGTGATCTGATTTTTTTAGTAATGCCGATATGGCGCTGACTTCGGGTGCATCAAAGAAATCGCCTCCAAGAAAATCAGGCAGAAACTGGATTACAATAGCCTCCGCTCCCCCTGCAATATCTCCTTTGATGATGGCCTCGTCATTTGTATACACATGTGGTAGCCTGCTGCCAATCAATACCAGGTCGCCAGGTTCGAAACGGCCCTCGTGATCCCCAATGATCCTTTTCCCGGTACTCTTCAGAATAAGCACCAGTTCATATTCCGGATGATGATGCCACGGAGACGTGAAATGTGGCTCCTTCTCGTGGAAGACGATGAACGATTTTCCCGGTTCGTGTATTAAGCGTTGAAGAATAAGTTTCATAGCTTAAAGTGCTTTTTAAATGTATGATTGTACTGTAATTTAAGTATCCTGCTGGTTGTACCGCGTAAAGCTATGGTTGACAGAATAAAGATAATTTTTTCCGGGATGTCTTTCTCATTTTAAAAGAGAAATGTAGGTAAATATAGATAGAAAGCGAGTTTTCATGCAGCGCCTCATAACGCATAACTTCAAAGTAAAAGGCTGTCCCATACTGATGAGACAGCCTTTTACTTTCGCTGATGAATATTCTCCGGCAGGTTTGATCTTTATCTAGCCACCCCAGTTTGCTCCCACCATTTGGGGAAACCAAATTCTGTACCGGGAGTCCGGTGAAAAAGTACTGCCTGCTGATGAAAAATTACAGAAGGTCAGGTTAACCGGCTTTGCATCCTCTCCCAATCTCCAGGAACCTACCAGGCAGGGGATAGTGACTGCTATCCAGGCATTGCTTTGAACACCTTGTTTTATGACATCCATTGGAACGGTACCCTCTTTTGTTAAAACGGGTGTAATCGTTTCATCAATATCCACATGACCGGCCATCCTCAGATCCCTGGCGAGAACGAGTGGTCCCCGCAAAATAGCGAGGTACGCAGGTTGTCCTTCTATCCTTTCTATTCTTCCACTCATGTCTAATACCAGTTCCACTTTATCACCTGATGTCCATTTCCGTGTAATGGAAACATAGTCCCCTGCTTTGTCAACCGTCACTGGCTGACCATTAACCATTAATGACGTATGTGCACTCCATACAGGAATCCGGATGCTCACAGCAAATTCTTTCGCTGCCGGTAGTTGCAATTGCATGATCACTTTTCCACTTACAGGATAATCGGTTTGCTGTATTAATGTTGCTATTTCTTTGTCGGATGTTTTAATCTTGTAAATACCATCTGCAAAAAAATTAACAGCCAGGCCATTTTTTTTGCTCATTACTGCTAATGGTGGTATGGTAAACAAGCCTCTCGGTCCGTTTGCAACGCAACAGTTGAGTCCCATTCCGCATTGGTTGCTACCCAGCGACCGGATGCCCATTGCCGGCGTATACATGCCCCAGTTAGATCCATCGGGAGTGGTGGCGCCCAGTAATGCATTATAATAGGAGCGTTCAATAGCATCGGCGTATTGCGCTTTTCCGGTCAGTTGAAGCAATTGGGCGCTTAGCGTTAACCAGGTTACCGTTACACAGGTTTCATTGGCATGTTTGGTTACAAATTGCTGCAGGGCCTTGCCTTCATACCAGCATTCGGAGGCAGAACCGGAACCGGTGATATTGATTTCATGATCCTGGATATGCTGCCAGGTTTTTTCTACGGCGGTTTTATAGGTTTCCTTTCCGGTAAGCCGGTATAAATCCAGCAAGCCATCGTAACAGGACATCATTTCATAAGCCTTCTGCCCCTGTTTAGGCCATTCGTCCGAAGCAGGGAAAGGGAACCGCTTGCCCACATCTACATTTGCTTTTGTGATCAGTTGCGGACCAACCGGTAATTCCCATTGCCGTACTATTTCTTCTGCAAAATCCAGGTACTTCTTTTCATTTGTTCTGGCATACAGCATGACTACAGGTTTCAGAATAGAAGTAGCGGCCATCCCATAGTAATTTCCCTGCTGAACGATCAATGCTTTGCGCAATGCCAGTTCATTGATCAGATAGTCGGCCATCCTGCGCGCTGCCTTCAGGGTCTGCATATCATGTTTTAAATCATAGTAGGCCAGTAATCCCAGCAGGGTGTATTTCTGTCCCCAGATATCCCATTGCTCCAGCCGATTTTTATCAGCATAGTTACCAATATAGCCATCAGGTGTTTGGGTATTTAACAACAACGGAACTGTTTTGTCCAACACTGTTCCCAGCCGCTTTTCGGGAAGATAACTGTAAGCCTGTACGGCAGACGTGAACCATTTTCCCCAGAATTCAGTTTGCCACAGATGGTCTTCGGTTCTGTTCCGGAAAGGAGCAACAAGCCGGTTGTCATCCTGCGCAAGGATGCGGTTTTGATAGGCTGCATCCAGTTTCATACCCAGGTATCCGTTTAGCTGTGCCGACTGCGCTGGCAGCTGGCTGTCATCAACAGCCGGTTTAACCGCAGACTGTGAAAAGACCGGTGTAATGAAGCCGATATTTGCCAGGAGCATAATTGCCAGCAGTTTCCTGCTATGTTTATTATTATAAAGAACTGATATAGGTTTGCTGTACATAATAATTACACTTTTCTGGGATGTTTATTTTTTTATGATATAAAGCGCGCCCATTCCGGGAGCAAGCTTTATATGAATAGCAGCCGTATTGTTTGCAATGGCTGTACCTCGCTGTTGACCCACTTCGGAGACATTGACCCGCTTCCTGAATTTTATTTCGCCTTCCACTGCAGCTGCGTGTCGCTTGTTGGCTATTAAAATATATTTTGAAGCACCGGTATCTCCAAATACACCGATGACCAGATCATCAGGTACTGATGCCAGTAAATCGGATGATTCCATGTTATCCAGGAAATAGGATTCCTTGTTTTCCTGCATGACGCCGGTCTGGTAAAGCTGCTCAGATTTTTTATCCAGCAGGAAATTACCCAGGCGTTTGATCTCCGCGTTTAAAGACTTCAAATCATTATACATCGGTGTTTTATTGGCAGCAGCGTCCAGCAATGCACCGGCAGTATTAAAATAGCTCAGTCCTTTTACACCATAAGCCAGGGCTGCATACATCTGCGCGCTGATCCTGTTTACATCCATGATACTCTTCTCCTCTGCTTTCAGATTTACCGCCTGAAAATAGAACCAAAGTGGTTTGTTATATTCCAATGCTTTTTTCCGGATATAACCAAAGTCTTTCCACAGGTCATTATTGATTAACCCGGTGGAATCATGGTTATCACGGAAAGGATAGTAATCAAAGGACAACACTTCAGGGTCTACTGTCTTCAGATAATTATCAACATACTTCGGGTAGGAGTTATCAGACCAGGTATAATCGCCTTTCGCCCATGTATACACGCCATAGCTGGGAAAAAGAACAGAGAATGCCAGCCGTGGGGCATCATGTTTCTTCAACAGATCACGCAGCTGGCGTAGTTTGGTAAAGTCTTTTTCAAAGGGTTCATCCCAGGCATAGTAGCCTTCCAGCATGGTAAACTTTTTCATTTGACTGACGTTTTGCGCAACCGTTTCTTCCGTAAACGAAGGAACCTTATCGCCAACCCCGCTGATATGCGAAAGATCTTCCGCCAATACTTTAACGCCCACATCTTCGGCAGCTCTCATCGCTGCATACAGGTTATCTGTGCTCAAAAAACTCAGCTCCACCAGGTTGATACCAGCGTCTTTGGTTTGGGTTAATATCTTCCTGTACAGGGTCGTATCACCACCAACAGCATGAAAGGTGGACAGTACAAATTCCCGTTGCTTCCAAACTTTTATCCGGGTATGTGCCGGGTTGTGTTGCTGGCTTGTAACTGACCTGCTACAACCTGTAGTTAATAATCCCGCCAGCACCATCGTACTGAGTAGCATGGTACCGTAGATGCTTTGTATATTTATTTTTTTCATTACCGTCTTATTTGATTTTACATCCGGAGCGATGATTTTTTCCATAACAATGATCAGGTCATTCTATGATATACAGCGCGGCCTCTCCGGGAGGGAGCTGGATGATGATCGAATCTGTACTGTTTGACAGGATAGCAGTGGTGTTAGTGGTTTTGTTGAATTCACTGACTTTTGCTGTCCTTCTGAGCGTTATAACGCCATCCGTTTCAGCTGAAAAGTTTTTATTGGTGACCAGCACATATTTTGTGGTGGTGGAATCGCCGAACAGGCCAATTACCAGGTTATCCGGCGCCGTGTGCAGTAGATCAGACGAATCTATTTTGTCGAGATAATACCTGTTTTGGTTCTGCGCCAGTATGCCGGTCTGGTAAAGTTCTTCCGACTGTTTATTGAATAAAAAATTGCCGATATGCTTGACCGCTGTATTTAATGTCTTCAGGTCATTAAATAAAGGCGTTTTGTCGTAGGTCGTAGCATCGATCAACGCTTCGTGGCTGGTATAATAGCTCAATCCTTTTACACCATAGGCAAGTGCCGCATACATCTGAACCTGTATCCTTTCCAGGTTCATAATGCTCGTCTGCCCTGGTTGCATTCCTATTGCCTGGAAATAAAACCATAAAGGCTTATTGTATTGCAATGCTTTTTTACGGATATAGCCAAAGTCTTTCCAGAGATCATTATTAACGAGATTAACGGAAGCCAGATTTTCGCGGAATGGATAATAATCAAATGACACTACCTCGGGTTCCACCGTGGATAAATAATTATCCACATACGCAGGATAGGAACTGTCTGCCCAGGTGTAGGGTCCGTAACTGGGCAATATAACAGAAAAAGCCAGGCGGGCAGGATCGTGTTCTTTAAACAGGTCGCGGAGGATTCTTACCTGGGAGAAATCTGTTTGATAGGGTTCATCCCAGAGGTAGTATCCTTCCACCATCGGATAATTGTTTAACCAGTTGACCGTATTAATAACGGTATCTTCTGTGAAAGAAGGCGCCGTCGTCTGGAATCCGCTGAAGGAAGAAAGATCTTCTACCAGGGTTTTAACACCTACATTTTCCGCTACATCAAGCGCAGGAATTAATGCTGCTCTGCTCAGAAAGGTAAGCTCCACCAGGTTGATGCCTGATTCCTTTGTATACGTCAGTATTTTTCTATATACCGCCGTATCTCCGCTACCAGGAAGCGCGAAAAAAGTGGAGAGCATAAATTCGTTCTGCGCCCAGGTTGCATCGCTGGTTTTTGGATTTTCCTTTTCGGGTAGCACAGCAGGAGGGTCCTGCTGTGCTATCATTTGTTTCTTTGTGCAGCTGCTTAGTATAATAGTAATGACAGCGAATGCAGTAAGCATTCTATTACATGTGCGCATACATAATTATTTACAGTGAATGATAATTTTTCCTGTTGCTGTTTACTACCATCCCGGGTTTTGGGTGAATGCAGGCAGCGTACTTAATTCGTTCAACGGAATAGGAAATATGCGGAATTGATCAGCCCAGCAGGATCGCCTGTCCACTACAATCCGTTGTTTTGTAAAACTGTTATCTGCCTCTTTCTTCCAGGCGATTCCTGTGGTCAGTTTATCCGTCTGATCAAGGATTTTCCACCTGCGGACATCCCAGAAACGTTGTTCTTCAAACGCCATTTCCACACGTCTTTCCCGATGTATCCTTTCTCTCATTTCCTCTTTTGTTAATCCGTCTGGCAATACCGGCATTTTTGCTCTTTCCCGGATGGTATTAATTGCCTCGTATGCCTCAGGTGTAGCGCCGGCTGCTTCATTTTCAGCCTCGGCATAGTTGAGATAAATCTCCGCCAGTCTGTATTTCTTCCAGCGCACATTGCCTACGTTGCCGATCCGCAAATCAGGATCATTAAATTTTCTTAAATAATACCCATTGTGCGTACGCTGTCTTAATTGTGCCAAACCATCCTCTCCTCCCAGATAGGAAGCTACATAGTGCGGTGTGCCGTTGATTACCCCATAATAGGACTGGTTATACCATACACTTGCATAAAACCTGGGATCTCTGTCTTTATACGGTTGCGCCTCATCATAACCGGAAGCGGTATTGATAACCGGTTGTAAATGTTCCGCATCCCTATATCCTGATATCGCTATTTTACCATTTGCCATATCATAACTATCCACTAATTCCTGGGAAGGTGTTGCACCTGCGAGAGCGGCACCCACCGTAGGTATCCCATTGATGAAGAACAGTATTCCACCATAGGTGGCATCGGCGTTTTTAATCTCGAATATGGTTTCTCGGTCATTGGTATTACTGGAATTTCCCTGGAAATAGCTTTCATAGTCGGTGTACAGATCGTATCCGTTTTGTGTTAGTGCATTCACTGCTTCTTTGCCCGCCGCCGCCGCCAGCTGCCATTTTGAGAGGTCGTTGCCCGGATTCCAGAGTGGGCTGGCATTGTATAATAATGCCTGGGATTTAATGGCATAGGCTACTGCTTTGGTAAAGCGACCCCGTTCTCCTTCAATTGAAATCCTGTAAGGAAGATTGGGTTCGTTAATGGCTGCATTGCAGTCATTAACGATAAACGAAACGCATTCCTCAAAAGAGTTCCGATGTAGCGTGGTATAGTCAAAATTATCGGCGAACTGTTTATCAATAACGGGCATTCCTCCGTACATTTTGATTAGTCCGAGATAGAAAAAAGCCCTGAGTAACTTTACTTCTGCTGTAAATCTTGCTTGCGCATGCTGATCGGCCATTTGCACATTGGGTATTTCTGTAAGAAAGGTATTGGCTTTTCTGATGGCGCCCCAGGCATCTTCGTAGTACTGACCATTCCATTTAATACCGCTCTCCCTGTTTGTGCCGGCATCGAGCGGATTATAGGAAGGCTTCAGCATTCCGCCGTACCACTGTGAAACATTGGACCAGCCATCCTGCGGGTCATCGCTGCCATGTGCTTCATCCGAAAAAACAGCCAGCATTACATTCGGGTAATAACGGGAACCATATAACGGGATGTAGTTATAAATAGAACTTACGTATGCCTCGGTGAGTATGTTGTCTTTAAATACATCCTGCATGGTTATTCTTCCATCAGGTGTAATATCCAGGGGATCTTTCTTGCAACCGGAGATGATGAGAACCGGAAAAAGTATTATAAAGAATATAAGGAGCTTGTTCATACCTAACGTGATTGAAAAAATTAAAAAGTGATGTTAATGCCGGAATTGAACACCCTGTAAACAGGGTAGGTAAAGGAGTTGGATATTTCCGGATCATAGTCTGCTGTATGCATTTTATCCCAGGTAAACAGGTTTACCCCATTGACATAGATCCTTATTATCTGGGCGCCTATTTTACCCGAAATATTTTGGGGTAAAGTATATCCTATCTCGGCATTCTTAAGGCGAACAAAGCTGGTATTTTCCAGGTAGAATGTATTATTTAAGTTGCTGGCAGACAGCCCTGTACTCAAAGCGGGGTAGCGGATCGTTGCATTTGTTGCTGCCCGTTCAGGTGTCCAGGCGTCCAGCATACGTTCGCGGAAATCGTATGTTTCATATACGCCGATGTCTGTTAAGAATTTGGAAACTTTTGCTACTCCCTGGAACAGGGCAGAGATACTGAATCCTTTGTAGTTAATACCAAAAGCTGCTCCATAAGTGTATTGGGGAACTGCAGAATTTCCGATCTTTGTGAGATCTTTTTCATTTATGATACCATCCCCGTTTACATCCTTGTATTTAAGATCACCGGGGCGGGGTGTTCTCCCTATATTATAAGCCGGATAAGCGGCAATATCCTGGTTATCTTTAAAATAACCATCTGTGATATAGCCGAAGTTCTGTCCGATCATATATCCTGTTTGCGAGTAACGGGCGGCATAATCAGCTGCCTTCTCCGGTTCATCTACAAACACTACTTCATTCCGGGCATAATTGAAGTTTAAATTTGAAAAGATGGTCAGATCATTTGTAATAATTTTGTTGTAATTCAGCTCAATTTCATACCCCTGGTTTTTCACGATGCCAATGTTTGCAGGCGGCCGGGCAGCCTGTGATACACCATTCAGTAGCGGTACTGAACCACGGGAAATCAATACATTATTGCGGCTTTCATTAAACACATCAACGGAGAGTTTAAGTTGGTTGAAAAGCCCTACTTCCAGTCCTATATTTGACTTTTTGGCAATTTCCCATTGTATACCCCGATTGCCGATATAAGATTCGTTGATCGTACCACCTCTTCCCAGACTTGGGCTATAACCGCCGCCACTGCGTTGTATATCATCCAGGTATAAGAACCGTTTACCTCCTAATCTATCATTTCCTACTTTTCCATAAGAAGCTCTCAGCTTTAAAAAATCCAGGACAGCTACGTGCTGCATGAATTTCTCATTACTGATGATCCACGCACCTGAAATGGAAGGGAAAAAGCCATAACGTTGCCCTTTGGCAAACTGTTCAGAACCATTGTAACCAGCATTGAACTCCGCATAATACAGATCTTTGAATCCGTAAGTTAAGCGGGAGGAAAATCCTCTTAGATTAAACGGAAGCGCATCACCCGGTTTAATCCTTTGTTCCTGCTGTGCCATTAACAGTCCGGTTACGGTATGTTTGTTTGAAAATGTGCGGTTATAATTGACGAGGAACTGGAAGTTGGTGAAAGACTCAAAGGAAGCGCCGCTGGCAAGGCTCAATGGACTATTGGTACCACCGATCTTTGAATAATACACACTGTCTGCCCCATCAGCCCCTTTTAAACTCGGGTCCATTATCTGCGTCCATATTTCATAGTCGCGGTTTGCGGCCAGCTGGTACGCCGTTTTTGTATCAAAAGAGGCCATGAATTTGGCAGATAACCCTTCTGTAAAAAAATCCAGGTTCTGCTGTAATCCCCATGATGCTGTTATATTGTTATTGGTTCCCTGAATATAGCCACTACGGTTAATCATGGCATAGGGAGAATTAGTATACAGACCAGAGCCGATGACCACTTCACCATCGGGTGTTAATGGCCCGGGTAAGATACTGGGAAACTGATTATTGATATAGCGGAATATGTCTTTCTGATACGGCGAGTTGGCTTTTTCCAGGTAGCCGGCAACGTTCAGAAATGTTTTGAGTGTTTTTGCCTTATTCAGGACGGCATCGATGTTTGACCGGAAATTATATCTTTTCAGATAGGAAGAAGGATCATAGTCTTCCTGGTCTACTTTCCATTGCCCGGCCTGATTTAAATAGCCAACATTTACAAAATACTGTACCTTTTCCCCGCCTCCGGAGATGCTTAAATTATATCTTGTTTGCGGTACAAATTTATACATGAGCATATCTCGCCAGTTATTACTGGGATAGCGAAGCGGATCGTCCTGTAGCCGGTAGTGTTCGAGCGCGTAGTCGGAGTAGGGAGGCTGACTGGTAGGATTGGAGGGATCTGCTTCGGGATGATCATTATGCCAGGCTTCATTTTTTAATCTTGCCCAGTCGTATGAGTTGAGGATGGAGTTTCTTCTGGTGAAATCCTGTATCCCTGTTTCAGCAGTCAGGCTTATCCGGGACTTTCCGGTTTCTCCACGCCTGGTTGTTACCAGGATTACGCCGTTTGCACCTCTCACACCAAACATGGCTGTAGAGGAAGCATCTTTCAGAATGGTTACACTTTCCACCTCGTTAGGGTCAATATAGGAGAGGTCACGTTCCACACCATCCACGAGGATAACAGGATTCTGTCCATTGAGGGTTCCCCGCCCGCGCAGGTACAAGGCGGTGGCATCTCTTCCCGGCTCACCACTACTTTGAATAACGGTTAATCCCGGTAACCGTCCTGCCAGTGTAACAGCCAGGTTGGCCGCGGGACTTTGTTTGATTTCTTTTGTCTGTATAGAAGCAATAGCGCCTGTTACGCTTGATTTCTTTTGCTGACCATAAGCTACCACCACTACTTCGTTCAATCCACCCGGACTGGCTTCCAGCGTAATCTGCATGGGAGCCTGGCTATTTGCCACCACTACCTGCCGCTGATAGCCTACATAGGATATTTCCAGGGAATCGGCCGGTTCCACCAGGAGCGAGAAGACGCCATTTTCATTGGTAAGGGTACCTGTTTCTTTCTTTAGCACCCTTATCGTGACACCAATCAATGGATTGCCCAGCTTGTCTTTCACTACGCCGGTAACCTTTACAGGCACGGGCGCACTTATAAGGACTTTCTCCGGCGGGGCTTTCCTTTTTACGATAATGGCTTTATCCTTCAGCATGTATGTAAACGGCTGGTCTTTAAAGCAGGTTTCCAACACCTTCTCCAGCGGTGCCTTCACGATATCGATGTCTATCTTTTTAGCCTGTTGCAGCAGATTATCTGTATATACAAACTGATAGCCTGTTTGCTTGTATATCTCGTTAAATACCTTCTCAAGGGAAGCATTCTTTTCCTTCAGTGTAATTTGCTGGGCATATGTGCTGGCCCTTAGTTGGAGGCAGGTAACGGTTAGGAGCAGTACCGTGAGCTTCATAACCAGAATATTTCGTTTGTTCAAAAGACCTTTCAAGGGAAAGGTTTTTCCATAATTGTTTAATTGCATAAATTGCAGTGCTGTTTGGATGTTGAGTGAATCAATTACCTGTTAGACGGAATATTGTTTCCAGACAATCCATACTTCCTCCAGGGGCGGGCCAACGCTCCTGGTTTTTTTATATAGATCACCGGATAGAAAAGAGTTAAGTATCATTATACTGCATAAGACTTATGTTTTTTGGTGATAAATGGTCAATTTAAATTCATGGCATTACGGATATCTTACGGCCCTCTATTTTGAAATGAACTTCTCCCGTTGCTTCCAGCATATTGAGTACCTGAGATATATTATTATTCCTGCTGATGACAGCGCCGAAAGAAGCAGGCTTTAGATTTTTTTCATAGTGTACTTCCACATCATACCAGCGGGATAACTGTTGCATAATGCTGTGTATATCTGCTTTCATAAAGCGGAAATAGCCGTTTTTCCAGGCAATTACCTGTTCTATATCGGCATCCGGCTGAAGACTTAGCAGTCCTTCTCCGGTAAGATGGGCCTGCTGCCCTGGCTGTAACAACAGGGTGTGGTCCTGACTGTTTACCTGTACCCTGCCATTGATCAACGTAGTCACCACTTTTGGCTCATCGGGGTAGGCATGTATATTAAATTCCGTGCCCAGTACCCGCACGCTTTGATGGGAGGTTTTCACCACAAACGGATGACTGGCATCCTGATGTACATCAAAGTAAGCTTCTCCTTCCAACGTTACTACTCTTGTATTACCTGTAAATACAGTGGGATATACCAGTTTGGAGTCAGCGTTGAGCCATACGGTTGTACCATCGGAAAGTGTCAGCTGATATTCCCCGCCACGGGGTGTTATCAGGGTATACTGGATCGGTTTTTCAGTATCAGTAGTTATCTGCAGGTTGCCATTGTTGATATTTACCGCATTGCCGGCAAGCATAAAACTGGTGTCATTCCTGTTTAATACCACTTGCCCGTTGCCGGCCTGTATAATCGCTTTAAACTTGCCGGGAGGAACATCATTTACGTTGTTGCTTGCCTTATGGGCAAGCGTGTTGGCCGTTGTATGCTTTTTATTGAAAAGCAGGTAGAAACTGCTCCCTGCTATTAACAGCAACACAGCCGCCGCTGCGGCATAATACCAGCTTATCCTGCGCGCTGGTTGCGCAGGGGAGTCGATTTCCGTATCCTGCTTTATCCGCCGGTATATATTTTCCCAGTCCACATCCGGAAGTTTTTCATGCTGGTGCTCCTGTATCAACTGCTGCACATAATCTTTCAGCAGGGTATCTTCGGAGGTAGATGATATCCATTCAAATAATTCCTGCTCTTCCTCCGCAGTTGCCGTGCGATAGGTATAGGCCTGCAGTAAGTAATAGACCCGTTCTTCAGAAAGTGGCATGATCAATCAATTTGTATCAGTTTATTAATAAGAGTAAAAAGGAAGGGTGGTTGTACTAGTGCGGTGAAAAAAAATCTGCTCCCCAAAAAATATGTTAGCGGAAATAACTAAAGGAGCCGGAAAATGATCCAGCTAAAAAGGGAAAAGAGGAGAGAAGTAATATGATGATAGTGAGACCGGATATACTTCAGGGCTTTCAATAGGTGGTTTTTTACGGTGTGTGGAGAAATCGCCAGGTGATCCGCAATTTCATCGCGGCTAAGGCCCTGCTTCCGGCTTAGCTGGTATATCAGTTGTTGCTGAGGGGGAAGTTGATGAATAATATCCTGGAGCAGTTGCTGGTTTTCCTTGTCTATCAACCGCTCTTCCGTAAGGCATTCTCCTACCGGATGCTGCTCACCGATATTTTGTTTCAATCTTTTTTCTATCGCCAGTTTTTTAAAATGGGCGCGTATACAATTATAAACAATGGTAAACAGGTAGGAGGAAGGATGCTCTACGGCCGCCAGGTTGGCCCGCCGCAACCAAAGGGTAACAAAAACCTCCTGAACAATCTCTTCAGCCGTTTCATCCGAGCGGGTCATTTTCAGGGCCGCTGCGTAAAATGGTTCTTTGTACAGGTCGAAGATCTTCCGGAAAGCCTTTTCATCTCCGTCCGCTACACGCAACAACAATTCTTTTTCGAATAAAACATCGGAAGACTGCATCAGAAAAAAAATGTGATAAGTCTAAATTTATAAAAAAATTAACAAAAACATAAATTTATACTACCCACCCTGTTACGTTGGCGGATGATTATCAGTAATATTATAGGGAGATGCCCACCCTCTCTTTTATATTTTTCGCAATCGCCATTCCGGCTACAGGATGACTAGAGATACGATATATCGGTGGCTGTAATTGTCCGCTACCGGACATCTCCGGTGTAAAACCGGACACCGCAACGGCTGCTTCCTATTGAAAACCAGTAGCTTTGCATCTGGCACTCCTTTGGAGCCGGGAAGTGGTCATCATCATTTTAATAGATCGCTCATGTTCCTGAATTATATCAAAACTGCCTGGCGCAATATCCTGCACAATAAGGTGTATAGTGCGCTTAATATCTTTGGATTGGCTACTGGTATGGCGGTGGCGTTGCTGATAGGATTGTGGGTATTCCGGGAATATTCTTATGACCGCTTTATTCCCGGCTATGAAAACCTGTACCAGGTAAAACTCAATTATAAAAGTAATGATGGTGATACTACTACGATCAGCTCCGCTTCCCTGGCGCTGGCCGAAGCCCTGCGCAAAGAGATTCCGGGAATCCAATACGTAGCAGAAACGGATTGGAACGACCGGCACGGCCTGATGGCAGGCGATAAAAAACTGCTGCTGAATGGTACCGGTGCAAACCCTGATTTTTTACGTGCCTTCGGCTTTCCACTGTTATCAGGACAGGTAGCGCAGGTGTTGAATGATCCTTATTCCATTGTGCTCACGGAAACCACTGCCAAGGCCTTGTTTGGCAATGCTGATCCGGTAAATAAGATCGTACGTCTTGACAACCATTACGATCTTAAAGTGACGGGTATCCTGAAAGATCTCCCGGCTAATTCCTCTTTTGGATTTAAATACCTGGTGCCTTTTAAATTTTATGAGCAGACGCAGGACTGGATGAGATTGGCCCGCACGCAATGGCTCAATAACTCTTTCCAGTTATATGTATCCTTAGCGCCGGGTGTTTCACTCGTGCAGGTATCTCCCAAGATAAAAGATATTATCAGCAGGCATGATAAAGAGATGAAGGCGACCGTTTTTCTGCACCCCATGCGTGCATGGCGGTTGTACAGCAATTTTGAGAACGGAAAAGTGAGCGGAGGTTTTATTGAGTATGTAAGAATGTTTTCTATTGTGGGTATACTGGTGCTGTTGATAGCCTGTATTAACTTCATCAATTTAGCGACCGCACGTTCAGAAAAGCGGGCGCGCGAAGTAGGTGTAAGAAAGGCAATTGGTTCGGGACGGCGCGAACTCATTTTCCAGTTCCTGGTTGAATCCATGCTGATCACGGTGATATCGGCATTTTTAAGTATCGGAATAGTGGAGCTGGCGTTGCCGGTCTTTAATCAAATCATCGGGGCAACGATAGCCATTCCTTACGGCAATCCGCTGGCATGGGAACTGTTGTTGTTATTTGTTGTCGTCACCGGTCTGATAGCCGGTAGCAGACCTGCTTTTTACCTGTCATCTTTTGAAGCCGTGAAAGTATTGAAGGGTACATTCCGGGCGGGCCGGCAGGCCACTTTGCGCAGGAAATCGCTGGTGGTGATACAGTTTGCATGCAGTGTGGCGTTGATCATCAGTACAATTATTATTTATCAGCAGATCCGGCATGCCAAGCAACGGCCGGCGGGGTATAATGCTGACGGGCTGGTTTTTACCGGGATGAGTGAAGATATGCGCCGTAATTATGATGCGCTGCGTAATGACCTGTTGCAAAGCGGCCTGGTGGAAAACATTTCAAAGGCATCGAGTCCTGTTACAGATGTGTGGTCACATACAGCCGTGAATAGCTGGAGAGGTAAAACGTCTGAAGACATGCTGAGTGTTGCCGCTATTGCGGTGTCGCCTGATTATTTCGAAACAGTAGGCATGCAGTTGGCAGCGGGCCGCGACTTTTACCCCACATGGGCGCAGGATTCGGGTACTGTGATCGTGAATGAAGCAGCGGTGAAAAGGATGGGACTTACCGATCCGGTAGGTCAGTATATTGTATGGCAGCAGGATAAGCGTGTAGCCATTGCCGGTGTAGTGAAAGATGCTATTATGGAATCACCTTTTAAACCGGTGGAAGCAGCCGTTTTTGAACATGAGCAAGATGCCGACATGCTGCTGTATCGTTTGTCTGCTAACGTGAACGCACATACGGCTATTGAAAAGATAACACCCATCTTTAATAAATATAATCCTGCATTCCCTTATGATTACGCATTTGCAGATGATGCTTATGCGCAGAAGTTTAACCTCGAAACGCTGGCAGGTAAGCTGGCAGCGATCTTCGCCGGGTTAGCCATTTTCATCTCCTGCCTGGGCTTATTTGGTCTTGCTGCTTTTATGGCTTCGCAGCGGACAAAAGAAATAGCGGTGAGGAAAGTAATGGGCGCTACTGTAATGCAGCTGTGGTTATTACTCTCAAAAGATTTTATCCTGCTGGTCATCGTTGGTTGTGCCATTGCTTCACCGGTATCATTTTATTTTCTGCATCACTGGCTGGCAAAATATACCTATCACATTACCATCGGGCCGGGCGTATTTATTATGGCCACCACAGGCGCTTTGGTGATCACTATCTGTACGATCAGTTTTCAGGCTGTCAGGGCCGCATTTATGAATCCGGTGAACAGTCTGAAGGCGGAATAAGGATTTGAGTGGTTATTTTTCTTCCGAAAAAATCATTTTTACATTGAACAGACTGGTTTCTCCCTGATCGTTATCAGCTACCATATGAAGAAAAAGTGCATCCGCAGATTCCTGCGCTACACAAACCCCTTCGATTTTCTGATGGAGGAAAACGGGGTCGGTTGCCGGCAGATTGAGCACGCCATCCAACGCAATAGTGGGCGCTTTAATTTTTTCCGCCGCATGTGCTATCCAACCGATATAGCTGTCTGCAATTTCTCCATCTTCATAAGCATTGCTGGTAGCTTCGCTGGTAATCGTTACCAGCAAAAGATCGCGGGAGGCTACATAGCAGAGTTCTGAAATTCCCGGGAAATTTTTGGTGAGTGAAGGGATACTTACCCTGGAAATAGTTAGCTGGCAGGGCATGCCTTCTTTCCAAAATTCCGGATGTACCATGATCAGCTGGTTCTCCGTATGGGTATTATTGCCGCGGTTGGCCAGTACCAGTTGTTCCCCGATAATAGTTGCCCCTTCAATATTCATTTGTGTGATACCTTCATTTTTCAGTTGATCGAAAAAATCATCTCCATAAGATTCGGGATAAAAGCGTTTATAATCTGTGGTCATCAACGGAATAAGGATCATTCTTTTTCTTTCTTCCAGAGATGCGGAGCCAAACACCAGCAGGTGCGGCTTGCCTGCCAGCGGGAGGATCACGGATGTTTCAAGATCAGCTTTTACGGGCTTGGGTATCCGCTGTTGCGGATAATCGAACAACATTATTTTATCCACCTGCTGATATTGTGCATCGAGTATCAGCACATAATTGGCATCATCGCCTACGAGGTAAAATTTTTCGTTATAATAGTTGATAGATGACCCCGATGGGAAATCGGGCAATACCTGCGACCGGAGTAGTTCAATAGTTGCTTTCATCCTGTTAAATATACATTAATCGGCCCATCCCCCGAAGGGGAGCCATGTTTTACAGGCAGGAATAAAATAGCTTTGTACTTTTATGGGTAACATCAAAATCAGTTACAGATGAATTTTTACACACGCAAATGGGTAAAGCCGGAAGATCTGAATGCACATGGTACTTTGTTTGGCGGCAGCCTGCTACGCTGGATCGATGAAGAGGCAGCGATCTATTCCATCATCCAGTTAGGTACCAACAGGTGTGTGACCAAATACATGTCTGAAATAAATTTTATTAACTCCGCCAGGCAGGGAGACATTGTAGAGTTGGGCATCAAGGCTATTCATTTTGGCAGAACCTCCCTCACTTTAACCTGCGAAGTGAGGAACAAGATCACCCAAAAAAGTATCCTGACCATAGACCGGATCGTATTCGTAAGTGTAGACGAACATGGTACGCCCGTACCCCACGGGAGATCTGAAATCACGTATACGGATGAACGTTTGAGAGAAGAATAGGGGCTGCCGCGCCGGATCTGTTGCCCACAACCAGGGTATGCATGGCACAATGATTGTGACTGCTGTTAATATGAAAAAAGCGATCCTTCCTACATTATTACGGGTAATTTGTCTGGGTGCTGTTTCCGGTATGCGCAGTACCCTCGGACCAGCATTTGCGAGCCAGTATGTAAACCGGTATCCTTCGCGGAAGCTGAAGGGATCTCCGCTGGGACTGATGCAACGGGATGTGGTGATGCGGGGCTTGCAAACCATGGCCGCCGGTGAGCTGGTACTGGATAAGGTACCGGGTATTCCTGATCGTATTGCCGCTACCGGCCTGACGGGAAGAGCCCTTTCCGGTGGACTGGCAGGAGCCACTTTATACAAGGCAAAAGGAGATAAAGCCTGGCAGGGCGCATTGATTGGCGCTGTTGCCGCCGTGGCTGCGGCGTATGCCTGTTTTTATCTGCGCCGGTCGGCAGGGAGGCAATATAAAGTGAAAGATGCCTTTGTGGGCGGTGTGGAAGACGCCATCGCTGTGGGTATTGCAGCAGCAGCTACCGTCCGGAAATAGTCAGATAACTCCATGAATATTTTGGCCGGATGTGTTTGTTATGAAAAAAAAGCTACATTTGCGTCCCGTTTACGGTGCCTAATAGTATAATGGTAGTACGATAGATTTTGGTTCTATTTGTCTAGGTTCGAATCCTGGTTGGGCAACAAAACTAGAGAGAATGGAATTTTTTCCATTCTCTTTTTTATTTTTTGACCATAAGTCGTTGGTAATGTTATAAATACAATTTAAAACTTCGTTCACTTCATAAGAAAAAAAAGTATAGTTCTTAATCGTTTTTCCCAATTGTGTTCCTCTGATCAGATCGGGATGAAAAATCAAAGCATAGCCCGACGGCTTTGTGACGATGCCTTTGCTATCAACGCCATACACCTGTCCCGGAGCCACAAAAACCAAAGTGCCATCCTCGTAATCATAAGGCTGACAGCCATACAGCATATCACCACACTTTATGTTTTTCAGGAACACGGCATAAACGCCCATATACCGCCGGAAAAGCTGAATGGTGGGCACTTCATCAAAATTAACCACACTTAACAAGCCTAAGTCCCTCATTTATACATTTAACGAAGAATCCGTAAAAATGGTAGAAAGAACTGTATTCTATATAAATCCATTGCAAACAGGATTGATGAACTTTGCCCTATCATGTTATTACAAAATGGATAAGATATGATGAGCACCTTATACATTGGCATGGAGCCAAGCTACCAGCAAGATGGTACACATTGCAGTAACCAATTTTATAAGGCGATGATAATGTGACCTGGTTAACCCCCGTAACAGACGAAGAATTTAACGAAGTAAACAAATAGTAATCGTATAAAATATGAACAAAGGCAAGTTTATAAGATGGATATTGTTTTTTGTTTTAATATTGAACATAGGTACAATGAATGCACAAAACAGAACCGATATGAACAAGGTACTGAATACCCAACAACAAGGCTTAATAACTGTTTCCGCACTTACGGCAACAGGAGATCTGGGTAACTTGAAAATCCAGTTGAATATGGCATTGGATGCAGGGTTAACTATTAACGAAATCAAAGAAGCATTGGTGCAACTATATGCGTACTGCGGTTTTCCGAGAAGCCTCAATGGGATCAATACCTTTAAAACAGTATTGGACCAAAGAGCATCCAAAGGCATTACGGATAGTATCGGAAAAGAAATCATAGTTGTAAACTATACTGAAGACAAATACGAACAGGGCAGACAAGTTTTGGAAACGTTGACAAAAACACCACAGGTAAAACCTGCTCCCGGTTTCGGGGAGTTTGCCCCACGTATCGATACCTTTCTGAAAGAACATTTGTTTGCTGACATTTTTGTTAGTGATGTACTTACCTATCAGCAAAGGGAGCTGGTTACAATTGCAGCTTTAGCCGCTATGCCTGGTGTAGAAGAGCAATTGCAGGCGCATATCGGAATGGGTATGAATACCGGGATTACAGTAGAACAGGTAAAATCCATGTGTGATATCATTGAAAAAGCTATAAGCAAGGAACAGGCTGAAACTGCAAGAGCAGTTCTCTCTAAAATGAAAAAGTAAAAAAGCATTTTAATAAAGGGGATATGGATAAAAATGATTTTCTATACCGTAATTGCTTCAAATGGCCGTTGCAGGCCGTGCTGGTAATAATAATACTCTTTAGTATGAACAACATTGTCCATGCACAACAAAAGAAAATGATGGTGCGTATTTCGGAGATTGAAATACATCCACAATATCTGGAAGAATACAAGACAATACTTAAAGATGAAGCCGAAGCATCCGTAAGATTGGAAGCAGGTGTTATTGCCATCTTCCCGATGTTCCAAAAAGAGAATCTAACACAGATAAGGATATTAGAAATGTACAAAGATCAGCAAGCCTATCTGTCCCATTTGAAAACCGAACATTTCCAAAAGTATAAAACGGGTACGCTCCACATGGTCAAATCATTAAAACTTTTGGACATGGAGGCAATGGATCTGAAAGCAGCTCAGGCGATTTTTAAAAAGTTGAAAAAGTAGAAACCATGGATAAACAATTTTCTCCATTGGAGCTAAACCGTATAGACAATGCAGATGATTTAAAAATATCGCCGCTCCGTGCCGCTGAATTTTATATATACCCGCGCGTTATGTCAATTCAAATTCCTGTATTCATTTGGCGTATAACCTACACGTGTTTTGAATAAGCGACTAAAATGGTCGCCAAAATAATTGGCCGATAAATGAAGTTCATCTGCGAAATAAGCGACTGACGGTAATCCTATACTATGGTTTTTCGGAGGTAAAATAGCTGTTTAACTTTTCTTCAAACTTCTCTAATATTCCTTTATTGATATGTTCCCGGGTGATAAACTGACGGTCGTAAAACCGCTCGCAGTAATTCAGGAACAGTTCGATATTAGAGGTGATCAGCTGTTTGCTATGCTTGTTCACAGAGTGGGTTAATTCATATTCAATCTTGGGAAAGCAATCAAAAACAATTTTCCTTTCCTTTTGAGACAGGTGCAGCTTCTTTTCAATGAAGGGCATCATAGCTGCTACAGCAAACGATTTGGCATTGGATGGTGTACTCTAAATGGCGGGTACAGCCTCTGTTCTGCTGGGCTCCCTGCAATATGCTAGCGGAATACTATCTACTGTTCTGTTGGCGATTTTTGGAGATGGAACCCCTTAGACCATGAGCTGGATCATTGCGCTGTTTACAATATAAAATCAAAAAAAAATGCCGATTGTTAATCAGTAATATTGGTAGAAGAATCTGTAATCTGTATACCCATTTAGTACTTATCAATTCGGAACTTAAATGTATCAAATGTAAGCCGATTAGAGAGTGCCTGGACTTTCCAAATGAATGATCTGGCGCAAGGTCAGGAGCCTGTGTCGAGTCAAAGTAATCCAATAATTGTTGACGGTGTCATGTATACCAATTCTGGTAAGCAGACTGTTTATGCAATTGATGCAGCTACAGGTAAAGAAATTTGGTCATGTAAGACCTTGGAAGAAGGTAAGCCCAGTGCTGCCAGCAGAGGTGTTACTTACTGGAAAAGTGGCGATGATAAAAGAATTTTATATTCTTCAGGTAATTATTTAATGGCAATTGATGCAAGCACAGGAAAGATCATTTCTTCGTTTGGTATAAATGGCAGAGTGAACCTGAATGAAGGTGTAAGAGATGACCCTGAAAAAATTTCGGTTTCACTTTCAACCCCTGGAAGGATCTTCAAAGATTTAATTATTATCGGGTTGCGAACACCAGATCTTTATGGAGCTCCTCCAGGATATATTAGAGCTTATAACTGCAAAACCGGAAAATTAGCATGGACTTTTCATACTATTCCTCATCCCGGTGAACTCGGTTACGAAACCTGGCCACCTGATGCCTACAAATATGCGGGTGGGGTTAATTGTTGGGCAGGACTGAGCATCGACCCGGATAGAGGCATGGTTTTCCTTGCGCTTGGCTCACCCTCTTATGATTATTATGGTGCCGACAGAAAAGGAAAGAACCTATACGGTAACTGTGTATTAGCATTAGATGCGGCTACCGGTCATTACAAATGGCATTTTCAGACGGTTCACCATGATCTTTGGGATTATGATTTGCCTGCCCCGCACGGAGCGAGTGCAGACACAGCCTTTGTTCAGATAGGGCAATTGCGGAGATTGCCATGCTTGCAGACGGCCTTTCAACAGCTCTTTTTTTCGTAAATGCTGAAAAACTAAATTTGTACGGTTGGGCAACATTAGGGCATGAACCCTCGATCGTTAAAGATCATCAATGAATATAAAACCCGCTACAGATACAAGTTGTAGCGGGTTTTATATTTTGGGATCTTCTTCAGGATCCGCTGAAATTTGCGAATTGTTTTACGGTCCGTTTACGATTTGCTTACGGATCCAAAAAACCGAAAAGCGCAATAAACTGCGTTTTTTATATTGATAGTTATTGAAAGGAGGTCGAAAATATCAAAAAGCAAAGTATAGTGCGTATTTTGATGTAAGTGATTATTTTTTTTAGTAATTTTAATGAAAAGCAAAGGATAATGCGGAATGAAGTGATTGATTTAGGAAAAAAACTCCGGCAACGCCGGGAATTACTTAGGTTATTACAGCCACAACTGTCGGCGCTATCAGGTGTTAGTACACGAACAATTCAGTTGGTGGAACGAGGCCAGGGTAATCCATCACTACAAACCTTAATACAATTGATTGAGCCGCTAGGTTTGCAGTTGGACTTGAATTTGAAGGAATCAATAAAAACAGGTGAATAATGAGGACCGCCCAGATATTTTATAACAACCAACTGGCTGGCTATCTTTCAAAAGGGGAGGGTATCTATCGGTTTGTATATGATAAAGAATATTTGACCGCCGCCGGCCGCCGGCCAGTAAGCCTTACACTTCCGATCAGGGAGAAACCTTATGAAAGTGACATCCTCTTTCCCGCTTTTGTAAATCTGTTAAGTGAAGGGGCAAATAAGGCCATGCAAGCCAGGATGTTGAAAATTGATGAGAACGACTATTTTGGGCTACTACTTGCCACCGCAAGCGGCGATCGGATTGGCCCGCTGACAATAAAAGAAGTTTATGGAGATTAATCACTGTCCTTCAACATTGCGTCCTGGTTTTATCACATATAGTCCGGCGGCGGAAGCGAATCTGTTTGGTAGTCGAGCCAGAAAGGTTTCCCATATTCTTCCATTTGGTCCACCAGGTAAAAACAATGAGCTTACCCGGAAGTATAATGAAAAACGCAAAAATATTAGCATAAGCGGTGTTCAGGAGAAATACAGTATAAAGCAGGATAAGGATTCTTTGACACTCACAGACACTGGCGGCACACATATCCTAAAACCGGTTCCGGTAGAAAGACTGGAACGTGTAGAAGACTTACCAGCCAATGAGCATGTAAGCATGCAGATAGCAAAACAGGTGTTCAGCATCAGGACAGCAGCATGTGGTATGATCTTTTTCGATGATGGCTCTCCGGCATACTTAACCAGAAGATTCGATTATAAACCTGATGGTACAGGCAAATATCAGTTGGAAGATTTTGCAACACTGTTGGGTAGATCCCCGGAACGGGAAGGCAATGATTTCAAATACAACGCCTCTTATCTGGACATAGCAAATATGATCAAAGAACATTGTGCAGCGGCTCCGGTAGTGTTGCTTGAATTTTTTACGCTACTGGTGTTTAATTATTTTATTGCGAATGGGGATGCGCATCTGAAGAACTTCTCTCTAATGGAAACCACACAAGGAGATTTTGTCCTTTCGCCCGCCTATGACCTTATTTGCACAAAGCTGCACATTGACGACAACCACCTGGCACTGCATGGAGGACTCTATGATAAGGATTATGACGAGAAAAGCTACTATGATGCCGGAATGTATACCGGTGCATCTTTTCTGGTATTTGCAGAAAAAGCGGGGATGAACCCGAAGCTGGCCAAACAAGTGATTGATAAGATCACGCAAAGAACTCCTATGGCCATCGAAATGATTCGCAGCAGTTTTTTAAGTGATAGTGCAAAAGAAAAGTATATAGATATACTTATACAACGGGAGAAATTATTAAAGCGCATATGAAGCACCAAAGAAGTTGGAAAGATCTATATTAGCATTTTTTAAGGAAGAGGCCACGATCTACAATATTCCTATTCTGAAAAATGGTAGGAGAAACACCCATCAAAATTGGAGCAAATTGTTTTAAACGAAGAAAAAGAACTGCTGCAGCGGCTATCGGAAGCTGATGAGCAGGCATTTATTCAGGTTTATAAACGCCACTACATGGCGGTGCTGCTGTATGCGGAAAGAATCACCAACAATGATTTCAGCATCGCCGAAGAGGCTACTGCGGATGCTTTTATAGAACTCTGGAAAGGACGGCGTTCATTCGGAAATGTAGCGCAGCTAATAAGCTATCTGCGGGTGATCGTTCACCATAAATGTATTGATAGATACCGCCAGTTCAGAAAACAACAAGCCCTGGAAAGTGAATTACTTTATCTTTCTGAGCACCAACAGGAAGCATTATTTTCCGGGGAAATATCATTGGAAGCTGAACTATTAAAGAAAATCAGGGAAGAAGTAGAAAAATTGCCCGCCCACATAAAAGAGGTATTTAACCTGGCCTGTATTCAGGGCCGGCGTAACAGTGAAATAGCCCGGATACTGAACATAAAAGACGCCACTGTAAGGAGAAGGAAAACAGAAGCCTTGCATTACCTCAGACAAGCTTTTAAAGGCATGGACTGGAGTATGCTGTCTCTTTGGCTTGTTTTTGAACTCCATTATTTCAAGGATATAGACCTTTTTTAAAATAATTGATCTTTTTTCCGCCACATTTTTACTATCCGGCCGCTTATACTGTAAGCGACTGCTATGGTACCACAAAATGATCTTGAACGTATTGCGATGCTTCTTCTCAAGGAACATCATACTGGCTTGGATGCTGAGGAAGCGGCCGAGCTGGAAAAATGGCAATCAGTATATCCGGAACAGGCCCAATGGGCCAAAGAACTGATTGCGCAGGGGAAACTGCCGGAGATACTGAAAAGACTTGAATTAGCTGATATAGCCATCAGGAAAAAATTACTGGCAGCATCCGTACCTGTGGAACACAGTCCTGCATTCCATGTGGAGGAACAAGAGCTTTCTTCTTCCCGGTTAAGTGAAGAAAATGCAACCAGGAAAGTATTTTCAATCCGTACCGGATGGTTTAGATATGCCGCCGCCATTGTCATTTTGCTGGGAGTGGGAACCTTTTTCTGGCAACAATCATTACCGGTTAAAACTGTTGGAAGCCACCATAACAATCATCTTGCAGGAAGAGATAGTTCCGGTTCCGGGATGGATAAGGCCGTGCTGACACTTGCTGATGGCAGCGAAATAATTCTTGATAACGCAGAAAATGGCCAGCTGGCTACACTGGGGAATATCAGGGTATTGAAACTTTCCAGCGGAGAACTGAAATATGAAAACAGTGATCCTGCTTCATCCGGATCAGCAGCAACGGGCGGATATAATACTATTGCAACGCCCAAAGCCGGCCAGTTCTCGCTGGTGTTACCGGATGGTTCCAAAGTATGGCTGAATGCAACTTCTTCTATGACCTTCCCCACACGGTTTGATAAAAACCAGCGCAGGGTTTCCATATCAGGGGAAGTTTATTTTGAAATAGCACAGGATATAAACAAACCATTCATCGTGGATGTAAACGGCGCTGCATCTGTTGAGGTGCTGGGAACCCATTTCAATATTAATGCCTATACAAATGAACCTGCCATAAAAACAACATTGCTCGAAGGTAAAGTGAAAGTGTCCAGGGATAAGGAAATGCAGTTGCTTTCTCCGGGTGAACAGGCCATCATCAGCGATCATATTCAACTACACAAAGTGGTGGATATGCAGCAGATTATGGCATGGAAAAACGGGTTGTTCAATTTTGATGATGCAGATATACAAACGCTGATGCGGGAACTGGAGAGATGGTATGATATCAAAGTTAATTACCAGGGTCCGTTACCTGCCATCCGGTTTAAAGGGAAAATGTATAGAAATGAAGACCTGGCTACAGTGTTGCAGTTTCTTTCAGAATACGGTCTGAAGTTCAGTGTAGAAGGGAAAATAGTAACGGTTTCAAATTAACAGAAGAGAAATAAAAAAAATACTTCATTAAGATAATTATCCAAAACAAAGCCAGCAATGGATCAACACTGCTGGCGGGCGTTCGGGTAACTTAAAAACAAAAGTCCGACAAGACAAGAATTTTATCACCCAAACACTGCAAATGTATGAAAAAAACCACTCTTTGTGGCTGGTCCGTCCATGGCGGCTATCGCCGCATTGCCAAGATCTTGCTCGTTATGAAATTAACGCTTGTATTACTTACGGTAGCAGTCCTCCACGTGGCTGCCAAAGGTTATTCGCAAAGCATTACCTACTCGGGGAAAAATGTTCCATTACAGGAAGTTTTCTCGGTTATAGAAAAACAAACGGGGTTTGTATTTCTATATACGGAAAGCTTATTAAAAGAAGCAAACCCGGTTTCCGTAAAAGCGGAAAACGTAAAACTGGATTTGTTTCTGGCGGAAATATTTAAACAGCAACCGTTAAAATATCATATCGGGATCAAGAGCATATTTGTGTCAAGGAAATCAGCAGCATTGTTGACAAACCCTGTTGACCTGGGCATCAGTACGGAGGCCTTTGCTGCCATATCCGGTACGGTTAAAGCTGCTGATGGAACGGTACTTCCCGGCGCTACAGTAAGGGTCAAAAACACCAACAAGTATACTGCTACTGACCAGTATGGCAAGTTTTCAATCGACGCTTCGGTGGGCGATGTACTGATCATTTCTTTTATCGGCTACGATTCCCGGGAGATTTCCCTGAACGAGGAAACGATCAATAGAGGTATCAATATCAAGTTAAGTGTGGCGGATAATTCCATGAATGAAACCGTTGTCATTGGATATGGAACACGGAAAAAAAGTGATCTGACAGGATCGGTTTCTTCCATTAAAAGTACAGAGCTGACTGCCTATCCTACTGCATCGGTAAGTCATGCTTTACAAGGTCGTGCAGCCGGTGTTTTTGTACAACAGAATTCCGGTGCACCAGGAGCTCCTTTACAAATCCGCATCAGGGGTACCAACTCTATTCAGGGCAGCAATGAACCGCTTTGGATTATTGACGGATTTCCCGGCGATCAAAACATGTTAAATACTTCCGACATCGAGCGGATAGAGATTCTGAAAGATGCTTCTGCAACAGCTATCTACGGCTCCCGTGGCGCCAATGGTGTTATTCTCATTACTACTAAGAAAGGGAAAGCCGGCTTAACCCGGGTAGACTTCAATACCAGCGCAAGTTTTCAGCAGGTAAGAAAGAAACTGGACATGATGAATGCACCGGAATATATAAAGTTGTACAATGAATTCTGGCAGAACACACAGGGTTCGGACTACTTTTCTCCGAGTGATATTACCGCAATCGGAGCGGGAACAGACTGGCAGGATGAGATTTTCCGACAGGCCCTGGTACAGGATCATTCCCTGAATGTAAGCGGTGGAAATGAGAAAACACAATTCGCTGTTGGAACCAGTTATCTTAATCAGCCTGGAATTATTGAAAACTCTGATTATAGCCGGACCGTATTGAGAGGCAGTGTAAACCACGATATCAGCAAAAAGTTTTCCATCTCATATAATGCCATTCTCGGGCGGACCAAAGACAATTCCTCCGCCGATAATCAGACCCTTTTGTTGGGCGCATTAACAGCTGCTCCTACGGTTGGTCCTTACAAATCAGATGGACAGTATCGGCTGCTTAATCAGTTATATCCTTTTAGTCCGGATGATATCATAAATCCCAGGGCTTACCTTAATGAGGTTTCCAGAAAACAACTGGCCAATAAAGTAATGGCTAACCTGGCATTTACGATAAAACCCATAGAAGATTTGTCGATTCGTATATCGGGTAATATTACGAATAATGATTTCCGGTCAGATAATTACATCAGTACACGCTATCCGAATTCATCCGGAAGTGCATCGGTAAGTACCGGCAATTCCGTGTATGTAAACAGTGATAATATTGTTACTTATAGCAAAACATTCAAAGAAGATCACGCGTTCGTAGCGATGGCAGGACTGACCTATGAAAACTATTCTTCCAGAACACTGGGTGCTTCCGGATCCGGTTTTCTCAGCAACGTAACGGAGACGTACAACCTGGGTGCGGCGAATACTTTTCAGACACCAGGTTCTTCTTATATGGAGTGGACACTGCTTTCCTACCTTGGCCGCTTGAATTATACATTCAAAAATAAGTATCTCGCAACGGTTAGTTTCCGGGCAGATGGCTCGTCCCGTTATAGCGATGGAAATAAATGGGGGTACTTCCCTTCGGGTGCGCTGGCATGGCGTTTTTCTGAAGAAAAGTTCATGCGTGGGCTGTCTTTTGTATCGGATGCAAAAATCAGGATTGGATACGGAGAAACCGGTAGTACTGCCATTGATCCTTACTATACGCTGGATATGTTAGTATCCGGTAAAGCACCTTTTAATGACGCCTTGTATACCTACTTTGCGCCAGGCTCGCGTTTACCGGACAAACTGAAGTGGGAAACGACGGCTCAAACTGATATTGGCCTGGACCTGGGTCTGTTTAATAACCAGATCCGGTTATCGGCAGATTACTACGTTAAAAATACCAGGGACCTCCTGAATCCGATCCAGTTACCGCGTTCTGTTGGTTATACCAATACCGTTCGCAATATTGGTACAATTCAGAATAAGGGATTTGAATTTCAGGCGGATGCAAATGTATTCAACGGTGACCTGAAGTGGAATATCGGCGCTACGATTTCATTTAACCGGAGTAAGGTGGTTAAACTTTACGATGGACAGGATATACCCGGCAGCACCTACAATTTAGTTGTTGCAAATGATTACGTTAACCTGCTGAGAGAAGGTAAATCAATCAGTGCTTTTTATGGTTATCAGGCAGATGGTTTTGATGCCAGTGGTCACTATAAATACAAAGATCTCAATAAAGACGGAAATATTTCTACAGCAGACAAGGCCTGGATCGGCGATCCCAATCCCAATTTTATTTATGGTTTCAATTCCAACCTGGGCTGGAAAAACTTTGAGCTGAGCATGTTCATTCAGGGCACGCAGGGGAATGATATTTTCGGCTTCGGTATGATCAATCAGAATTATAAATATTACCAGGGATACAATGGCCTGAGAGAGGTGTTGTATGATCACTGGACCCCCGATCATACCACGGCGAAATATCCCGCCATTGACAAAACGATTTCCACAAGGATGTCGGATATGTTTGTTTATGATGGAAGCTATCTGCGCCTGAAAACCATCCGGCTGGCCTACAATATTCCTGTTGGCCGCCTGGGGATAAACTGGATCAAGAAAGGACAGATTTATCTCAGCGGTGAGAATCTGATCACTGCCACTAAATATCCCTGGTGGGATCCGGATGTGAATTCCAGCGGTGGAAGTAACTCCGTTAACCAGGGCATCGATTATTATTCCTATCCTATGGCCAAAGGGTATACACTTGGCGCAAGGTTATCATTCTAAAGAAATATATCATGAAATATAAATTATTCACGGTATTTGTATGGATGATGCTGGCTTCCTGCAGCAAAATTTTGCAGGAAAAGCCGAAGTCCATTGCAACCGAAACATTTTATAATACGACAGAGGAGGTAAAAGCGGCGGTGAATGCTGCTTACTTCCCGATTCAGGCGAATGAATTTAATTCATATTATACTTTGCTGGAAAGCTGCGCCGAAAATATTTATGGGAAAGGAAGCCTGGCTGCGATTGAAGATTATGCAGGTTACAGTGCCGCCAATATTACCAATATGGGAGGTGTATGGACACAGCTCTACCTGGCCATCAGGAATGCGAACCTGGTTATAAAGAATACGCCGAAAGGTACCGGAACCACTGATCAGGAAAAAGCGCAGTTTGTCGGAGAAGCAAAATATGTACGAGCCTTCAGCTACTTTGCACTGGTGAGACTATGGGCAGGTGTGCCGATTCGCACAGAAGAAAACCTGGATTTAATAGATGTTAAGCGGGCTGCTGTAGCGGAAGTATATCAATTGATCCTGAGTGATCTTACTTATGCCGAAGAAAATCTACCTGATAATCCGCGCATGTTAGGTTGTGCATCCAAATGGGTGGCTAAAACATTGTTGGCAGATGTATTGCTGACCCAGGAAAAATGGCCGGAAGCCAGGGATAAAGCCCAGGAAGTGATTGCTTCCGGAAAATATTCGCTGGTAAATATCAGTACGCCGGATGATTTTGAAAAAATATATGGTGCAGATGTACTGACTACTTCAGAAGAAGTATTCTATTTTAAATACAACGACCAGTATGGCTGGGCGCTCATGAACTTCTTCCATATCACCGGTGATGGTTATAAGCCATCAGGCGCTAACTATTTTGCCTTTTACACCGACACGGAAGATAAATTTTACAAGAGCTGGGACGACGGCGATTTTCGTAAGCAACATAATTTTTATCACTGGGATATCGGATTGGGAAATAATACCCTGCTGACAAAAAAATACATTGACCCCAACGGCACCACCGGGGCATCAAACGACTGGCCGGTATACCGGTATGCGGAGGTGTTGCTGATGTATGCGGAAGCGGCCAACCGGGCCAGTCACGGACCCAGTTTGCAGGCCATGGAAAATCTGAATAAAGTACATCGCAGAGCATATGGCTATAATCCGGAACTGCCATCACCGGTGGATTATAATGCTGCCAATTATAATGAAGATACCTTTTTCGACCTGCTGCTCCGGGAAAGAGGTTATGAAACCATACTGGAATGCAAACGCTGGTTAGATCTCCTCAGAACGGGAACCGCGGCTAAAATGGTGAAACTGAATACTGGCAAAACACTGGCCGAAAGCATGTTGCTATGGCCTATCCCGGTATCAGAAATTAGTTACAATAAAGCCATCGATCCCGTGAAGGATCAGAACCCGGGTTACTAATTTAAACCTGTTGGCAGAAAAAAGCATAGCTGTATGAAATTATTTTTCACGGGATTATGCCTCTTGTCTTTCATGCAGACAGGAGGCAACCCTTCACTAAATATAAGCACAGTCACTGAACCGCCCGGTGCTGGAATGCTTTCAGATAACAGCCGGTATGAGGCTCCGGGTGGTAGCATGGCCAAATGTATGGATCAGGCATGGAAGGTTTCATGGGAAAGATTTTTTCTGCCCGGTACCCAAATGTTTTATGACTATTTAAGCAGCTACGAGCCCGGCCGGGGACTGGATCATTTGCCGAAAACGGAGGAAGTGAAGAAACAATTTCCGAATGTTTACGGATATGATACCGGTATGGAAGATTGTATGATCTCCGCAGGGGTAATGCTTTCCATGATTGTGGATCAATATTCGGTGACACGGAATGTAAAGCTTCGTAAAAATGCTTTTTCCGTATTTAAAGGTATACAACTGAGCGCCAGCGTGGAGGACGCACCCGGCTTCCTGGCCCGTTGTGTGTGTGCGGAAGATCGTAAGAGTGTTTATATCAATTCCTCCAGAGATCAGTATACGCACGCAGTGCATGGTTTGTGGAAATATTATAATAGCCCTTTATGCACTAAAGAAGTAAAGATTGAAATCGGGAAAGTCCTTTCTGCTTTTGCTGACAGGATGACTCGGAATGTAACAGCTGCCAATGACTACGACTTCTTAAGGGCCGACGGTGCCAGGGATACGCGCGGTATCAGCAGAATGTGGCATGTTGGTGCACACGAAGCGGCGCGGTTGCCTATGATCTACGCAGCGGCCTGGAACACGACGGGTAATAAGGAATATTTTGAATCGTATCGGCACTATGTAAAGGACGCCATTGACCAGTCTTTTGATATTGCAAAAAATACAACCACTTATGGGTTGTTGCAAATGCAGTGTTCAATGGAATTACTGGGATCACTGGAACAGGATACTGATTTAAAAGTAAAAATCCGGCAGATCGAAGAAAAGGTGTCCGGACTATGTGCAGGCCGGGCTGAAAATGCTGATGACAGGGCCAGGAACCTGGACCTTACCATGGTTGGAACAGACTGGAGAACAGGAGAGGGGCTCAAGCCCAAAGGCGAATACCGGAAAGTCTGGTATTGTATCCGCGAAAGCGGCGAAGCGGCACTGACGCAATTGATGAGTGAAAAAACGGCGTATCCGGAAAGTCAGCAGCAGCTGCTAACCCGTGCCATAAAAAGGCTCGACTATCAGAAAGTTTCCAGTAATGGGATCTTCTATTTACAGGCTGCCTATTGGAAGGCGCGGCAAACCGGGATTTTTACTAAATCGGATTAATAACCGGTTGATTAAACTGGTTTATTCGGACACTGGATGTTGAATAACCTGCTGCGCACAAACGCAGCAGGTTATTTTTTTTATAACCCCACTTACCTTTCAGGTAGCACCGCAAACGCAGGTATGTTTATTTAATAAGGAATAAAAAAACGGAATAACTAAAAGCAATTGATAATTTAGCTTCGCCGGAAGGCAAATCCGTTTTGCTCATGAAAAGGTTTTTCATTTTATTACTGATACTCATTCCAGGGAAAGTATTGTTCTCACAAGATGTTCCCCGTTGGTTGCGCTACCCGTCTATTTCTCCTGATGGTAAAACAATTGTATTTACCTACAAAGGAGATGTGTATAAAGTGGCTACCAGCGGCGGTGCGGCTGTTCCGCTCACCACGGATACTGCGCATGATTTCATGCCGGTATGGAGCCATGATGGCCGGTACATTGCCTTTGCCAGCAACCGTTCCGGCAATTTTGATATTTTCATCATGCAGGCAGATGGCGGGGAAGAGAAAAGGATCACTTTTCATTCAGCAGATGAATATCCGTACGATTTCAGCGCGGATAATAAACACATACTTTTTGGTTCAGTGAGGATGGATGCTGCCGGCAACAGGCAGTTCCCTTCCGATGGGATGCCCGAACTATACCAGGTGCCGGTGAACGGAGGCCGGGTAGAACAGGTACTCACCACCCCGGCGGAAGATGCGAAGGTGAGCAAGGATGGACAGTACATTATTTACCACGATAAAAAAGGCCGGGAGAATGCCTGGCGCAAACACCAGGTGTCTGCCATCGCCAGGGACATCTGGCGCTATAACAGCCGGAATGGCCAGCATACAAAGCTCACCGCTTTCAAGGGGGAAGACAGAAATCCTGTATTTGCCGATAACGATAAAGGCATTTATTATTTAAGTGAAGAGAGCGGGAGTTTTAATGTTCACCACCTGTTACCCGATAACCCCACTCATTCACAACAGATCACCACTTTTAAAAAACATCCTGTCCGCTTTTTGAGTATCGCTGCCGATGGCACCCTTTGCTTTAGTTTTGATGGAGAATTATATGTTAAAGCGCCGGAATCCGCGCCACGAAAGGTACGTGTACGGATAGCAGCAGGTAAGCAGGGGAACGATATTAAAACGGTGCCTGTTGCAGACGATATTAAAACCATGGTGGTATCTCCCACAGGTAAGGAATTAGCATTTATTTTCCGGGGAGAAGTATTTGCGGGAAGTATGGAAAGCGGCGCCATTAAACGCATCACCGAAACACCCGGAGAAGAAGCAGACCTGAGCTTTTCGCCGGATGGCAGATATTTACTGTATGCCAGCGAAAGAAATAATGGCTGGCAGATTTGCCGGATGGAGCGGGTGCATAAAGAAGAATCTTCTTTCTTTGCCGCCACACAGCTGAAAGAAACAGTGCTTATCAGCAACGATAAAGAAAACTACCAGCCTTTATATTCCGGGGATGGAAAAGAAATTGCCTATCTCGAAAACAGGACCACACTCCGGATCTATAACATCGCATCCCGACAAAGCCGTACCATTATAGCTCCCGGACAATTATTCAGCAGAAGTGACCACGATCAGTATTTCCAATGGAGCCCGGATGGTAAATGGTTGTTGGTACAATACAACCCCGAAGGCGCGGGCAACCAGGAAGTGGGGATCATTAGTACGGATGGCAACGGGAAGCTCATCAACCTGACGGAAAGCGGCTTCAATGATGAACATCCGCAATGGGCCATAGGCGGACAAGCCATGCTGTGGAGCAGTGACCGCAACGGTCTGCGTAGCTTTTCCAACAGCGGCAGCCGGCAGCGCGATGTGTATGCGATGTTCTTTTCCCAAAGTGCCTGGGAACACTTTAAACCTGCCGGAACAGATACGGCATCGTTAAATGAACAGGATGGAAAAGGATCCGAAGATTTTAAAATAGCCTGGGAAGGATTGCGAGACCGTACCCTCAAACTCACCACCAGCCCTTCTCTGTTAGCAGGTATGCTGCTCAGTAAAGCGGGCAAAACATTATACCATCTCACAAAAGCTGAAAAAAATTATAACCTGTGGGTGACTGATCTTCGGACGAAGGATACAAAAATACTTCTGACAGTACCGGCAGACGACTACACTATGCAGTGGGACAGCACGCAACAGCAATTATTCCTGTGTGCCGGCGCCCGTGTGTGGCAGGTAGATCCGGCTGGAACGAAACAGCATAGTGTTACTGTTAAAGGAGAAATGAGCGTTAACCTGGCAGCGGAAAGAAACAGTATGTTCCAGCATGTGTGGAGAAGAACCAAAGAAGCGTTTTATACAAAAGGTTATCATGGCGCCGACTGGGATGGTTATAAACGTGATTATGAAAAGTACCTGCCACATATCGGCAACAATTATGAGTTTGCAGAAATGTTGAGCGAGTTGCTGGGCGAGCTGAATGTAAGTCATAGTGGCGCTACCAGCAACGATAAAATGCCCGGAAAAGATGTGACAGCTTCATTGGGGCTGTTTTACAACAACACCTATAGGGGCGCCGGTGTGAAAATTGAAGAGATCATCCGCAACGGTCCTTTGGATGTAGCAGCGTTTCAGCTCCGCCCCGGGATGATTATCGAGGCGATAGATGGAGAGAAAATAATGCCGGATAAAGATCTTCCGCAATACCTGAACCACAAGGCGGGTAAGCGTACCGTGTTAACGATCCGTGATGGAAATAACAGCCGGGATATTGTGGTGGAGCCGGTTTCACCGGAGGAAGAAAATAACCTGCTGTATAAGCGATGGGTAGCACGCAACCGGGAAGAAGTAGAAAAAGAGAGTAACGGGCAACTGGGATATGTGCATCTTTACAGGATGAATGATGCCGCTTACCGCGATGCCTATGGAGAGGTGATGGGCCGTTATTTCAATCGTAAAGGCATGGTGGTGGATACCCGTTTCAACCGGGGCGGCGACCTGGCTTCAGATCTTAACATGTTCCTGAGTGGCCGGGAAATCCGTCGGAATACGACCGATAATTACCAGGAGGGGATTGAACCGGGTTTCCGTTGGACGAAGCCTTCCGTTGTGATTGCGAATGAAGCCAACTACAGTGATGGCCATTGTTTTGTATTTGACTATCAATACCTGCATATGGGTAAATTAATAGGAATGCCGGTTCCGGGCAGTTGTACCTTTATGACCGGGGAGACCTTGCAGGATAACAGCATGCACTGGAGTGTGCCCTCATTGGGCGTAAAAAGTATGGAGGGATATTACCTGGAAAATCATGAAACCGAACCGGATATCCGGGTGATGAATACCTTTGAAAAGGTCAGCAAAGGGGAAGATCAGCAATTGGCAGAAGCGGTGAAACAACTTTTGCAGGAAAACGGGGCCGGTAAACATTAATGTTTTGTATTTATGTCTTATGCAGCAGACAACTGTGATCATTGGGAGCGCCTGAGAAACGGCGACAAACAGGCATTGTTTGCTTTGTATAACAGCACGTATTTTCACTTGGTGAGATTCGGGCTGAAGACCTGTGGTAACGATGAACTGGTGAAAGACTGTATCACCCAACTCTTTCTGCAACTATGGGGCAAGCACAAAAATCTGCGGCCGGTCACCAATGTGCAGGCGTACCTGTTTACCGCATTAAAAAGACAGCTGCTCGATCAGTTGGCGTACCAGTCAAAGATCCACGCTGCTATTAACAGGATGACAGATAAAGAAGAAGAGAATGAATTATCTTATGAAGAGATCATTATCCAGGTTCAACAGGATGAAGAGCTGAAACAACGGCTGCACCGGGCTATGAAAGAATTGACCCCCCGGCAGATAGAACTGATCCGGCTGAAATTTTTTGAAGGACTCAGCTATGAACAGATCGCGGCCCACACTTCTCAAAGTGTAAAAACGGCGTATAATACCATCTATGACGCCGTTAAAGCGTTAAGGAAGATGATGAAATAACGGTAGATAAATACCCCGTTTTTTATCTCCCCTTTTTCTTCTCTCAAAAAAAAATCAATTTCTCTTAGGAAATCCCGGCATTTCTTCCGTCTGTATAATTAAAGACACTCCCTACATGAATTTCCAGGATTATACAGCCGCCGATTTTGCATGTGACGAATCTTTCCAGCGTTATTGCCTGGAGGGCAATGATACAGACAAGTTGTTTTGGGAAAGCTGGATCAGCCAGCATCCCGAAAAGAAAGCTGCTGTGCAGGAAGCAGTGCAGCTGATTGCGATGCTGTCAGCAAGGCAGGGGAACCGCCTGGAGCAACTGGAGCACCTGCGGGATGGCATACAGCAGTATGATATGTTGCAGCATGCCCTGGCAGATGAACCGGAGGAGGAAGTTATGCCGGCGCCGGTTCGTTCCACTCGCCGGATCATGTGGTATGCTGCGGCTTTTGTGGCTATCCTGATAACGGTGGCCGCTGTTTATCGTTTTAATCAACAGACTTCCGGGCTGCCGGGAGCAGAAAATATCCTCATCAGTGCCGGAAATGACCCCCGGAAAACACTGGTGCTGCCAGACGGCTCATCGATCATTTTAAGAAAGAACAGTACCGTGGAACTGGCAGCGGGGTTTAACCGCCTTAACCGGGAGCTTACTTTAACGGGAGAAGCATTTTTTGATGTGGTTCATGATGCACAACGCCCCTTTACGGTACATACCGCCGTGGCGGATATCAGGGTGTTGGGCACCGTTTTTAATGTGAGTGTATACGCCGGTCAACAGCAAATGGAAACGGCCTTGTTCAAAGGTAGCGTGGAAGTGGCCTGGAAAGGAAAACCGGATCAGAAAATCATCCTGACACCCAATCAGAAACTGGTGATCAACCAGCTTACAGCGGGGCAAACAGCCGCCGGTACGCAACCAATCCGGGTAATGCCCCTCGATGCGGACCCGGTAAATCATAAAGCCAAAGAAATTGCCTGGGTACGTAACAGGCTCGAAATTGAAAACGAACCACTGGTAGTAATCGCTGCAAAGCTGGAGAAATGGTACGGTATCCCCGTCACTTTTGCCGATGATGAAGTGAAAAATTACCGGTATTCCGGCACTTTCGAAAGTGAAACGGTGGTAAAGGCACTGGATGCGCTGCAATTATCTTATCCGTTTAATTTTAAAATGGTCGATGGCGGCATTATTATCAGCAAATAAATATCAATACGGGAGCAACCTCCGATGAACGGTTGGCACGGGAATAAGAGAGCAATCAACCAACATAAAAAAAGGGAAGTGCTGTGAACACTTCCCTGCATTAGGTTAGAAAATGTCCTGAAATGAATCATTAACTAAACCAAACCAAAGGTATGTTAAAACTTGTATTCCTGGAATGGAAGGGGAAGTCTGTACCCACCAGCAAACTGCTGTTAACTATGAAATTGACTGTCTTGCTATTTTTTGTCTGCCTTCAGGTGCAGGCCGTTGTCTTCGCGCAGGAAACGATTACCCTGCAGTTGAAAGAGACGAGTATCCGAAAGTTGCTGAAAACAGTGGAGCAACAAACGGATTACCGTTTCGTGTTTCATAACCAGACATTGCCCGAAGAGAAAAAGGTAACGGTGATGGCTACGGATGCCTCTCTTGATGCGGTGTTGTCCCAGGCTTTTATGGGTACCAACCTGGTGTATGCGCTAAAGGAAAATGGCCTGGTGGTTATTTTCGCGGGTACTGCTACAACGAAGCAGGCCGCCGATATGGTCATTAAAGGACGGGTAAATGGTGCTGACAATTTACCGTTGCCGGGTGTAACTGTGCGGGCTACCGGTACTACCGCCGGTACACTCACCAATGTAGATGGTACCTATACCCTGCGGGCGCCGGAGGGTGCAGCCGCTATCCAGTTTTCACTGGTAGGATATACCAGTCAGCAGATTGAAATCGGTGATAAACGGGAGATAAATGTGACGATGCAGGAAGATATAAAAACCCTGAATGCAGTAACGGTTACCGGCTATACGAATTATTCCCGCAGCAGATCTGCCACCGCTTCCGGTGTAGTTGGTGGAGATAAGATCAATGAGGTGCCGATGGCTACTTTTGATCAGATATTACAAGGCCGCGTGCCTGGCCTGGTGGTGTCTGCCGGCTCCGGTCAGCCCGGCACCAGCGCCAGCGTAACCATACGGGGCGTGGGTACTATCAACGGCAATAGCAGACCGCTATACGTGATGGATGGTATTCCTATTGAAGCAGATGCTTTCCAGGGTATTAACCCTGCTGATATTGCATCTGTTACTGTTTTGAAAGATGCATCCGCCAAAGCACTATATGGATCACGGGGTTCAAATGGGGTGATCGTGATCACCACTAAAAAGGGGAAAGCCGGTAGGATAGCCGTGGAATACAAATCGCAATACGGCTTTTCCAACATGACCAACCCGAAATTTCAAATGATGAATGCCGCACAGCGTTTGCAATTTGAAGAAGAAATAGGCGTGGAAACCGGTTCTGACATCGGTCCCGGCTGGGTGTTCTCTAAAAAGAACCCGGACTATGCCGGTAAAACACCTGCCGAACAACAGGAAGCGGATCACATACTGGATAGCCTGCGCAACACAAATACCGACTGGAAAAAGATCTTCACACAAACAGGCCAGTTCCAGGAACATCAGTTGAGTGTAAGTGGAGGTAACGAAAATGTAAGATTTTACAGTTCTGTTAATTATTTTAATCAGCAGGGGATCGCCCGGCGCTCTGATTTAAAAAGATACAGCCTGAAAAATAACCTGGACTTCAACGCCGGCAGGTTATCGGCCAACCTCAATGTAGGACTGGGTTATTCCCAATCTTCCTTTATTGAACGAGAAGCATCCAGCAGCGTGAATAATCCGTTGGCTGCGGTATATTATGCATTGCCTTATGAGTATCCTTATGCTGCGGATGGCACCCTGGTGACCAGCGGTAATGATGACATTTACCCGGTGTATGACCAGCGGGAAGGTAGTAATTCACTGGACGCATTGTTGAATACTACCAGCAAGGACAACCAGTTGAAAAGTGTGATCGGTACTTCGCTGAACTTTATCCTCGCAAAGGGGCTGGTGGCCAAAACAAGGCTGGGACTCGATTTCAGGGAAACTACCACCGAACGTTATATCAACCCCGATTCCTATGCAGGTTCCAGGGTATCTAATGGGAAAAAAGGCAGTTTTGGTGAAGGAGTATCCCGCAACTTCGGACTGGTATCCACTTCAGGATTAACCTACTCAAAAATAGTAGCAGAGAAACACGATTTTGAAGTGTCCGGATATTTTGAATTTACTAAAAATAGCTACCGCGCATTCAACTATACCGGGTATGATATAGATGGCCGTTTACCATCAACACCCGCCGGTATAACACCGGGATCTCCTTACAGCCCGCTGTTGGGAGGACAACGTTTTAAAAGCGCCCTGGCTTCCTACATGGCGGTGGGCAGGTATACTTTTGACGAAAAATATACATTGAACGCCAGCTATCGTTATGATGGTGCGTCTACCGTACCCGCTGATAACCGGTGGCATGGATTCTATTCATTCGGTTTTGGTTGGGAGATCAAGAAAGAGAATTTTTTGAAAGATGTAAGTTTTGTGGATGACCTGCGTTTCAGGGTAAGTTATGGTACCAGTGCCAACCCGTTCAGTAGCAGTGCACTAGGACCATTTGCCTACTTTGCGGCTTATGGAACTAATCAGTATGGCGGTAATCCTGCTATCATTCCTACTTCTCCCGGTAATCCAATGTATAATTGGGAATATGCCAAAGAATTTAATGCCGGTTTCGACCTGGGTATGTGGAATAACCGGATCAGAATCATAACAGATGTGTATAATAAGATAACCAGCAACCTGTTCATAGAGCAGCCATTATCCATTACTTCCGGCTTTGAAACATTATTCCTCAATTCCGGTTCTATGCGCAACAGAGGTATAGAAATGGATGTGCAGGTAGATGTAGTGAAGAACAGAAATATCACCTGGAACGTAGGTGTCAATTTTGCCTATAATAAAAACGTGATCACCGACCTGGGTGGCGCGGATGATATTACGCAGGGCAGCACGCAGATCGTACGGGTTGGATTGCCTTATGGCTCGCATTATGCACCCAAATGGGCAGGGGTAGATCCACAGACAGGTGATCCGCTTTACTATGACCGGGATGGAAAAACCACCAGTGACTACAATGAAACTGCATTAAGCGTTGCAGAATTTGGCACCTACATTCCTCCTTTTACCGGGGGATTTAATACCGGTGTCAACTGGAAAGGTTTTTATCTGAACGCATTATTCACTTTCGCAGATAAAACAATGCGTTATCTCAACGAAGATTATTTCAATGAGAACCCAAGTTTTGCTACCAGTAATCAGTCGGTGCGGATGTTGTACGACCGCTGGAAGACACCTGGTCAAAATGCGATCCTGCCTAAGTTTGACGCCAGCAGGGGATTCTCTTCCAAAGATATCCAGGATGCTTCCTATCTCCGTTTGAGGAATGTAAACCTTGGCTATAATTTTCCGAAGGAATTATTGACTTCGCTAAAATTCGTACAGGGGATACAGATTTTCGTGCAGGCGCAAAACCTGTACACCTGGACCAGCTGGAAGAGTTTTGATCCGGAGAATAACAATGGTGATGGCCGGTTCGATTACCCTGCCGCCAGAACTTATACTGTTGGTCTGAATGTTAATTTCTAAATCACTGACATCATGATGATCCGATATTTTAAACATAAAAGAAACTACCTGGTGCTGTTACTGTCTGTATGTACCCTGGCCTGTAACAAGCAACTGGATCTGACACCTACAGACACTATCGATCCTTCCAAGGCGTTCCGGACAGTGAAGGACCTGAATGGCGGCCTGTTGGGCGCTTATGGCGAATTGACCAACAATACCATTTATAGTGTGTCACTGGTAACAGACGAATGCAATCTGCCCAGTGAAAACGTTACCGGCGGCGGTGTCGCCAGTTACCGGTGGCAGATAGATCCCAGCAGTACTACCATCACCGCTTCTTTTGGTGAAAACTATGTGGCTATTGACAGGGCAAACCGCGTATTGGCCGCATTGTACCAGGTTACCACCAAGCCGGATGAGGAAATATTGAAAAACCAGTACCACGGCGAGTTGCTGGCATTGCGCGCCTATTGTCATTTTGAACTGCTGCAGAGTTATGCATCAGCATATGAACCCGCTGCTATGGGAATCCCCTACATGGATAGTTCCGTTATCGGTAAGCCTTCCAGGAATACTTTTGGAGAGGTGGTAGCTAAAATAGGAAATGACTTGCAACAGGCTAAAACACTGATCCCTGCTTCTTTTGATGATAATACCCGTATCACTAAGGCCGGCGTTTCCGCTATACAGGCAAGGGTAGCATTATATACCCAGCAATGGGATGATGCCATCACCTTTGCTACGGAAGCCATCAATGCTTTACCACTGGCATCAGCAACGGAATTTCCAAACATATGGAAAGATACAGAAGAAGCAGAAGTGATCTGGAAACTGAAACAGGTAATAGGAAATACACCCATAGGCGATGTTTATTTTAACAGGAATATTGTCCTGTATGCACCTTCTTTTGAACTGATCAATCAATTCGACAAAACGAATGATGTCCGTTATGCTGCTTACATAAGATTTGACAATACAAGAGGAGCCGGTAAATCACAGTACCTGGTCAATAAATATGCCGGTACAAGTGGTAACCCGAATCTCACAGATATCAAACTTTTCAGAACGGGTGAAATGTATCTCATCAGGGCAGAAGCGTTAGCGGAAAAGAGCAAGGTGCCTGATGGTGCCGACGACCTGAATGCTTTGCGCAGCGCCCGGATCAAGGGATATACTTCGCAATCATTTGCCAATAAAGATGCACTGATAACGGCGCTTTATACAGAGCGTTTTAAAGAGCTGGCATTTGAAGGGCATCGCCTGTTTGATCTGCGGAGAAGAGGGATGTCAGTGACACGGGAAACGGCAGACGCTATCAACGCACTGGGCGCTGTACTGTTAAAGCCCGGCGACAAAGGATATGTTTTCCCTATCCCTGATGCGGAAACAAAGGCCAACAAGAATATGAAACAAAATCCGGGGTATTGAAACCAGCAAATTTTAACCTAATTTTTTTCAGATGAAAAGTATTTATGCAGGATGCCTGTTGATAACGGCAACGGCTATATGTTCTATGGGTTGTAATAATGGTGAAGCACAGGTGAATACACATCGTCCTGCTTCAATCGGTATTATAGGTGACACGGCGGATGTGGAAACACCCGTGAAAGGCGGTGTGGCACTGATTGGCGGCGGCGGCAACGTAAACGGCGCTTTCCAGTGGATGCTGGAACGCAGTGGCGGCGGTGATGTGGTGATATTGACGGCATCCAACAGCGCCGGTTATAATGAAGATTTCAACGCGCTTGGTAAAGTAAATTCTGTAGAGACTTTAAACATCACTACGCGCGAACTGGCCAATAATGATACGGTGGCCAATATCATCCGCAATGCGGAATTGCTGTTCATAGCCGGTGGAGATCAATCCAGGTACATGGCGCAGTGGAGAGGTACAAAAGTGAATGCAGCTATTAATTACCTGTTGCAGGAAAAGAAGGCGCCGGTAGGTGGTACCAGCGCCGGTTGCGCTATCCTGAGCGGCATGTATTACAGCGGGGAAGGCGGTAGCGCGGTATCAGATTCCGTGCTGGCCAATCCTTATGATTCGCTGGTAACCTTGTATAACAACGATTTCCTGGAGGCGCCTTATCTGCAAAATGTGATCAGCGATCAGCATTATGTAGCCCGTAAACGGGAGGGCAGACACGTTACTTTTATGAGCAGGATTATAAAAGACTGGAACATCTTTCCCAAAGGCATTGCGGTTGATGAAAAAACAGCGGTATGTATTGATGAGCAGGGAGCTGCAAAAGTTTTTGGTGTGAGCAAAGCTTATTTCATCAGTACGGATTCATTGAAAAAGCCGGAGCTTTGTGTGAAGGACCAGCCATTGCAGTGGAAGGATAATGGCGAGGCGCTGAGAGTGTATGAGGTGCCGGCAACAGCTACCGGCAACGGTAGTTTCCAGGTAGCCGATTTTGATCCTGCGAAAGCGAGCGGCGGCACCTGGTATTGGTGGTGGGTAGAAGATGGTCAGCTGAAGCGGAAAGTAATTTAATCATTCAACAAAATAAGCGGGTATATGAAAGGACGGTTTTGTTATGTTTTCTTCTTTATTTGTTTGATACAGTTATGGCAGCCGGTGGCAGCGCAAAAGGGCGCTTCATCTTATGTGCTGGTGATCCACGGAGGTGCAGGTACCATTCTGAAAAAGAATATGACGCCTGAAAAAGAGGCAGCTTATACAGCCTCTCTGAAAAAGGCGCTGGAAACGGGTTATAAGGTATTACAATCCGGTGGTAGTAGTCTGGATGCGGTAGAAGCTACGGTGCGGGTGCTGGAAGATGACTCACTGTTCAACGCTGGTAAAGGCGCGGTGTTTACACATGACGGGCGGAATGAACTGGATGCTGCTATCATGAATGGTAAAACCCGTGCAGCAGGCGCAGTGGCGGGTGTTACAACCGTGCGTCATCCTGTTAGTGCCGCCAGGGCGGTGATGGAAAAATCTGAACATGTGATGATGGTGGGTCCTGGTGCAGAAAAATTTGCCAAGGAAGCAGGACTGGAAATAGTGGATCCTTCTTATTTCAGAACACAGTCACGCTGGGATGACCTGCAAAAAGTATTGTGGGATGACTCCGTAGCAGCAGCTAAAGCACACGCCTATACGAAACCCGAAAAACTGGGCATCATTAACCACGATTATAAATTCGGTACCGTAGGCGCCGTGGCGCTGGATAAGCAAGGGAACCTGGCAGCGGCTACTTCTACCGGTGGTATGACCAACAAAAAATACGGACGTATCGGCGACTCACCGATTATTGGTGCGGGCACTTATGCCAACAATAAAACGGCGGCCATTTCCTGCACAGGTTGGGGAGAGTTTTATATCCGCAATGTAGTGGCTTATGATTTGTCTGCATTGATGGAGTATAAAGGACTGTCTGTTCAGGCTGCCGGTAATACTGTAATTAAGAAAGTAGGCGATATGGGCGGCGATGGCGGCCTCATTGCATTGGACAGGAACGGACATATGACGATGTCTTTCAACACAGAGGGGATGTACCGGGGTGCTGTTACAAAAGATGGTAAAATTGAAGTACACATCTACAAAAATTAATTTTTGAAATAAATAATAAGGGAGATGAATATTTTTTGATGATAAATATTTATTGAATCCCTTCCTTTTTGTTTTGTCATAACTATGCTCAGAAGGGGAAGAAGACCAGCAGGAAAGCTGCTGCTTCTTCCCCTTATTTTTGTTTATGTCAGGGTAATATCCGGAGGAATGGCATAAAAAGTAATCGCATTTTCTTACTTTAACAGGGCAGACGGGGCATTGAAAACCCTGATCTTAACGGAGAAACAATGTTGCATACAAGTAAAAAACTGATCGTAGTGGTACCTATGCAGGGAACGTTGCTGTTGGATATTGCAGGGCCTTGTGATGTATTTACGATAGCAAATAAAGTGCTGGGAAGCGATCCTTCGCTGCATGCGGGCGGGTATGAAATTCTGCTTGCCGCTCCCGATGCCACAAAAAAAGTGATCACGCAAAGCAGTGTGGAACTACTGTGTCCCTTGCGCGTTACTGAAATAGACCGGCCAATAGACACCTTGCTGATAGCGGGTTTGGGCACCGAGTTCCTGAACAACACCCACCAGGGATTTTATAAGTGGCTGCGTGAAATGTATCCCCGGATGCATCGTGTCGGGTCTGTTTGTATAGGCGCCTATGCGCTGGCGCGGGCGGGTATCCTGGATGGTAAGCGGGCTACCACGCATTGGGAGTTTAGCCAGGACTTCCAGGATACTCATCCGCAGGTGAAGGTAGACACCAATCCCTTTTTTATCCGCGACGGCAACGTATACACTTCCGGTGGCGTTTCTTCGGGAATAGACCTGGCGCTGGCATTGGTAGAAGAAGATTATGGACGCGAAGTGGCAGTGAAAGTTGCGCGCAAACTGGTTTTCTACCTGAAACGGCCGGGATATCAGTCACAGTTCGGCGTACTGCTGGATGAACACAGTCTGACCAATACCGTTGCGGGCAAACTGCGGCCCTGGATGACAGCTCACCTGGATCAGGATCTCAGCGTAGAACAACTGGCGATACACATGAACATGAGCCCGCGGAATTTTGCCCGCGTTTTCCTGAAAGAAAGTGGTCTTACCCCTGCAAAATTTGTGGAGAAGCTCCGCGTGGAAATTGCCAGAAAATACCTGGAAGAAACAGATTTGAGTATGGAGCAGATTGCAGAAAAATGCGGACTTGGTGGGACCGTATCCATGCGGCGTGTATTCCTTCGTCACCTCATGATATCTCCCAGCGATTATCGCCGGACCTTCCGGACTTCCCTTGCAGCAGTACCTGTAATCTGATGGCAGAAATTGTATGTTTTTAGTCATTTGAGACAGGTTTTCCATGTGTTATTTTTGTATCGTAACTAAATTATTAAAGCGATGAAAATAGCCATAAACGGATTCGGACGCATAGGCAGAATGACACTGAGAGCACTCCAGGACAAGAAAGGAGTGGAAGTGGTAGCCATTAATGACCTGATGGGTATTGACATACTCACCCACCTGTTGAAATACGATAGCTCTCATGGTAAATTTCCCGGAACAGTCACACACAACGGGCAATATATCCAGGTGAACGGCAAAGATATATTACTGGTAAGTGAAAGAGATCCCGCCAATCTGCCCTGGAAAAAACTGGGTGTTGATGTAGTGGTAGAATCTACTGGTCGTTTTACACAACGTGAACTGGCGCAAGCACATATCCAGGCAGGCGCAAAAAAAGTACTGATCACCGCACCCGCTACAGGCGATGTAAAAACGGTGGTAGCAGGCGTTAACGAAGATATTATTGCACCGGATGATGAAATTCTTTCTACAGCATCCTGTACCACCAATTGTATTGCTCCCCTGCTTTACCTGCTCGACAAAGAATACGGTATTGAATCAGGATTTATGAGTACCATCCATGCTTTCACCATGGATCAGCTTTTGCAGGACGGTCCGCACAAAGACTTCAGACGGGCACGTGCCGCCACACAATCCATCATCCCTACTACTACCGGTGCAGCAAAAGCCATAGGCGCTGTATTGCCTGCATTAAAAGGAAAGCTCGACGGATTTTCTTACCGCGTACCGGTGATAGATGGTTCTATTGCAGAGCTGTCATTGAACCTGAAAAAAACGGTATCCGCCGCAGCAATCAATGATCTTTTTAAACAACATGCAGCCGGCTCTTTGAAAGGTGTGCTTGAATACACAGAAGAGCAGTTTGTATCCACAGATATTATTGGTAACACGCATTCTGCTATCATGGATGGCACCTTGACCCGTGTGATAGGCAACCTGGTTAAAGTAGTGGCGTGGTATGATAACGAAGTAGGTATCTCAAACAGGATAGCTGAGCTGGCAACAAGACTTTAGAAAAAGGGAAAGAGGGTTCTTTCCCTTTTTTCATTTTTTTTCTTCATGATATTCCTGCTCTGTATTGATAGACCAGATATTTGTTTTGGTAGTAATGCCTTCGCTGATATTATCTACGGCTACCATGGCGGTGAGCATGGAGTGGTCTGAGTTGTTGTATTTATGCATGCCGTTGCGGCCTACGAGGAACATGTTTTCAAAGGTGTCTATATAGTTTCGTACTTCATCAAAACGGCTGTAGGTGCCGAAGTAGGCGGGGTATGTTTTTTCCATTCTGAGTACAGTTGCATCGAGTACGTCTTCCTGTCTTGCGAGGCCGATTTTACAGAGTTCATGTATAGCATTTTGCCGGATTGCTTCATCTGTGAGTTCCCAGAAATCATCGCCTTTATTGCAGAAGTACTCCATACCTACCCAGGTGGTGGTGGGGTCTTTTACCATGAAGGGACTCCAGTTGTTGAACAGTTGTAACCTGCCTACTTTCACGTCTTTTTCCTGTATATAGATCCAGGTATCTTTTAGTGCCAGTGGTTGATGTGTACCTGTTTTGTTATCCTGCCAGCTGAGATTTTTTAGTAAGATACCGATGGTGATAAAATCCCGGTATTGCAGGCCGGCGGCTATTTCCCGGACATCGGGAGGGACATCTGCTTGCAGACCGGCAATCAATTCCTGTACGGGCATAGTAGAAAAGAAATAATCTCCTTCCAGCAGGGAAACCTCCCCGGTGGCGCGGTCTACCGCTTCTATGCCGGTAATGAGATGGCCGGCTGTAAATATTTTCTTTACATCATGTTGCATCAGGATGGTAGCGCCGCGGGCGGTAACCTGGTGTGCTACTTCTTCCCATAACTGGCCGGGCCCGTGTTTGGGATACAGGAATTGTTCAATCAGGCTGGTTTCTACATTTTTTTGTTTGAGATCTTTTGGTTTACCGGCTTCCCAGGCAGATCTGGCGGCGTGCACAATAGCTTTACCGATAGAGATGCCTTTGATGCGTTGCGCGCCCCATTCAGCAGAAATTTCTTTACAGGAAACGCCCCATACTTTTTCTGTATAGTCTTTGAAGAAGAGGTTATACAGTGTTTTCCCAAAATGGTTTACCATGAAGTCTTCCAGCGTTTTTTCCTCTTTTCGTGGAAACAGTTGCGCTTTTAAATATGATACCATGATACTAACGGTGGTGGGTATACCGAGTTTTCGCAGGGTATCAAAAGATAGTTGAATAGGATAGGTAAAAAATTGATGCAGGAAGTAGATGCGCGACAGTCGTTTTCTTACCAGCATGACAAGATCGGGGCTGGGAGCTACCAGTGTGTCTGTGTTGGTATGATTGGTACGTGATGATTTTACTTCCCTGGTTTTTTTCTGATAGCTGATCGTAAATATTTCAGCGGCTTCTTTATCGAGTGGCATCATATTCATCCACCAGTCCATAACGCGGTCTGATTTGGAGAAGAAGCGGTGTCCGCCGATGTCGATGCGGTTACCTTTGTAGTTAACTGTTTTGGAGATACCGCCGATATCTGTACTTTTTTCCAGGATGATTGGGATAACATCTGTGCGTTGGAGTAACTCATAGGCAGCAGTCAGACCGGCGGGGCCCGCGCCAATGATAATAGCTTTCTTTTGCATGAGAGAAAAGAGATTATGTGCGTGAATGGTTATTTGAGGCGCAGGGGATAACAGGTTTCCCCGCGTATACAAGTATAAAATAAGCTACTGAAATGAGACGTCAGCAGGTAGGAAAGGGGGCCTGAAGTGGGGTTGCAATGTTATTTCCGGTGGGGTGTAATCAGAACTTCCATTTATAATAATACACGGGTGCATTTTCTCCTTCGCTGATGGTTACATATCCATCAGCATTTGGTGTGATGGTGATGGCTTCTCCTTGTTTTTCAACCTGGTAAGGCAGTTCTTTGGCGGGTTTTGCCATGGCTTGTTCTACGGTTTCATTTGTATTGCGGTGCCAGTAGTATATCATTGTTAAGGTCTTGATCACAATATGATGACCATCTTTAGAGATATCGCCGGAGGTAACCCAGGTATAGGGGAGCGTGATCAGTTTTTGTAATCCTGTTTTGTCACCATTTTTAAAAAAGAGCTGATCAGTTTTATAGAGGCTTACCTTTTTCTCTCTTTTACTGACGATGTAGATTTTTTTGCCGATGGGGTCAATGAGCATTGTTTCCGCATCGCGGGCGCCATTGGGAAATTGCAGGGAGAGTATATCGGGTGTGATGGTGGTGTCGTTGCCGGGAATTTTGGCCGGTTCTTCAAAACGATAGATGCGGATATTTTTCCGGGCACCGTGATTATCGCCGATATCTCCTACATATACATAGCGTTTACTCTTTACCGGGCCGATGCCTTCTGCGATTTCCTCACAGTCGCGGTTACCGGCGCCTTTTAACTTTATGGTGCTGATGACCTGTGCTTTGTTATTGAGGAGAAATACCTGCGGTTTGTTGCCACTGTCGTTATGTGTCCAGTAACAACCAGGCAGGATAGAGCTGGAAGCAATTCCGGAGGCTTCTGTGAGCTGATCCGAGTTTGTATGGCCCAACATGGCCGGTTTGGCCGATTGGCCAAAGGAGTGGCCTGAAAATAGAATTAAGCTGCCAAAGAGTATCCTGGGTAGTCGCATAGCTTGTAAATTACTGAAAATCAGCAATTATCAGCAAGCATTTTTTTTCAGTTTTTTGCAGATATTTTTGTTTGTTTCAGAAAATGTTATAATTTCGCGGTCCTGAATTGATAATGCCTGATAGTATAACGGTAGTACGACAGACTCTGACTCTGTTTGTCTTGGTTCGAATCCAGGTCAGGCAACTTTCTTTAAAACCCGCTACAATAGCGGGTTTTGTCGTTTTTATATCTCTCCCTCTCTCGTTTTTTTTAAAAAGTTATCAAAAGATTAAACGGTGATCGAAAATTATTCGTTATATGCGCGAATTACCTAATGGGTGCAATTGGCTTTTAGTGTATTAGCATATATAATAAGGATACCTGGTTGCTGCACCGGGATAATACTGCAGTGATGTTCGCATTCAAATTTTAGGGTGTATTTTCGTAAATAATATTTTCGTATCTTATGTCGGATTCCTTATTTCAATGAATGAAAAACACTGGAATGGCCTACATCCTGTTTGATTTTATTCCCATAAATTATTGCTGAACTACGTGGTATGAGCTGTACTTGATAATATTTTTTCACGATTCTACGTTTGGAATTGCTACAACCTAAAAAAAACTATTTTCCCTGAACCTATACAGCAACCCTCGAAAAAACCTGAAGCCTACTACAATGTTTACTAAGAATGTTTCTACAATGAAAAGATTCCCGGCCTGGATACATAGCTTGTGTCATCTTGGTGTGGATAAGGTTGGCCTGGATGATAAATCATCGGTGATAATAATCAATACCCTTGCTATCGTTACCGGCTCAATGGTATTTGGTATTGGCTTGATTTTTTTCTTTTTAACAATGTCTAAACTGTTGTTAGCTGGTGTATTAATAGAAGGCACTGCCTTTTTTAGTCTGCTGCTATTAAATAAACAGGGAAAAAACACCTATGCCACCTTCGGCATGCTATTCATTCACTGTTTTTCAGCGATTTATTTTGGCGCATTGCTCGGGATGGCCATTAGTATAGAATTGGTGGGCGCTTTTCTGATCGCCTTTCTTGTGGGCGGCTCCTTTTTTATTTTCCGGAGAAGGAAAATGGTATTTATTAGTTTGCTCATTACTGCCATATTAATAGCTACCATAGAGGTAAACAACTATTACAGGATCATTGAACCTATTCCCCTGGCTCATCTTAATCTGTTTGTTTTCAGGTGGTTTAGTATTGGAGGAATGCTGGTGCTTATCCTGGCAGTCATGTTATATTATGCAAGGGAAAATGAACACCTGTTTAACTCGCTTAAGAAAGCAGATATTTCAAGGAAAGTGTTTTTGCGCGAGATCAGCCATGATCTCAGAACGCCAATGATCTCTGTACACATGAGTGCCTTAATGCTAAAGAGTACACTTGCCAGGTATGTTTATAAATATCCGGAACTGGCAGAGTTGGAGCAATATCTCAATAAATTAATACCCGCCACCGTATATGGCACCAACATCATTAATAATATCCTGGATCTAAGCAAAATAGAAGCGGGACAACCCAGTGAAATTGTAAATACGTGTTTCCATACCTATACCTGGATAAATGAGGTGAAACGGATACTGGATCCACTGGCGGAAGAAAAAGGGCAACGGATTCTGATTAAATTTAATCGTGCCGAGGTGCCGGCAAAGATTACCACCGATAAGCAGATGCTAAACCAGGTGATTATTAACCTGGTCGCCAACGCGGTAAAGTATGGGGTAGCTGATACTGAAATAATAATAAAGATGGAAGGGAAGCACGATTCCATCAGTATCAGTGTGAGTAACCAGGGACCAGGTATTTCTAAAGAGCATCAGCAATTGATATTTGATCCATTCGTTTCCTCCGATAATCGTACCCAGGGAGGAAATGGGCTTGGTCTGCATATAGTTTCCCAGATAGTCAGGCGCCTGAAAGGAGAAATTATACTGGAAAGTGAGCCAGATCGGGGGTCAACTTTTATGGTAACCATTCCTTGTGTAACGGGCAATGATCCGGAAATATGTAACGGGGTAAGGATCATGGGAACCGATTCATTAAAAGGCAAGAAGATTTTGATAATTGATGACGAAGAAATGATGCATGTTGCCATGAAGATGTTCTTTAAATCGAGTCAGCTGTTTAAAGCCGAAAATGGTAATGAAGGATTAAAAGAGGCCAGGAATATAATACCCGACCTGATAATACTGGACTCCCAGATGCCGGAAATGAATGGTATAGAAACGCTGAAACATATCAGAAGGGATAATGCGCTGCAAGGCATACCCATAATCCTGGCCAGTGCGGATGCTTTTAAGGAAGCAGGAGAGGAATTTATCGCAGCCGGGGCAGATGAATTCATTCGTAAACCGGTAGAATTCACAGAACTAAGATCCGTACTTGAACGATTGGTATAATTTATCTGATAGCGAAATTTAATACTGTTATGAGTTTACTGTAGTATTTCTTATTTTAGGAATACAACCTTTTTATACGCCATGTCAACTCATCGTCAAACAGGATTGTCATTCGTTTTCCATGAGATACATGTACTATGGAAATTCATTAATAACGACATATGGGATACCATCCTGCCTTCCCTCATTGCCTTTTTTACAGCCTGGATATATTGTGAACATTCCTGGAAAGGGTTACCCATGCACCTTCTGTGCTCACTGGTATATGCCTGTCTTTATATTTATACCTTTTGCATGACCAACCAGGTCAATTCTATTGAAGAGGACAGGATCAATAAGCCATACCGGCCCTTACCCACCGGGTTGGTCACAAAAAAAAGCACTTATTACCGGATCATCATCTATAATATGTTGTTTTTGCTGCTGGCATACCGGCTGGAAATATTCTGGATCTCTGTAGGATGGCAGTTGATTACCTATCTGCTGAATGTTTATGGCTGGAGCGATCACTGGATAACTAAGAACCTATTCGGGATGAGCATAGGCACCTTCCTCCTGTTAGCTGCCCAATGGGGGATTGCCTCTCCTGGGGAAGGGGTTTCTTTAAACATTGTATGGTATTTTATATGTATCAGCCTTTGGGCGGGGTTTGCACTTCCCATACAGGATTTCAGGGATGAAAAGGGAGACAGGGAGATGGGTAGAAAAACGCTGCCAATAGCTATTGGAGACAAAAACGGCAGGGTCCTGATGGTCATTCATTACCTTACCCTGTCACCGGCGTTATTTATTGCGGCCATGTTGACACAAATGCCTTTTTTTGAAATTATAAAAACACCAGTTCCCTTAATCATTCTTGTTATCCAGTTACTCGTACATTGGAGTATCGCGATAAGATTGTGGCGGCAACGTTCTCCGGAAAAGGATAACCAAACCTATCATTTATTTGTATACTTATTCTGTGCGGGAGTTCCTGTTATATGTTATATAAATATAACTTAGGGGAGTGGGGAAATTAACATTATGTCGTTTCCTTGGGTGTTAAAGTCGCAACATGATGTCCTTGCCCACCCAAATAGTATTTGATAAGATATCGTCCTTTTACAATGATGAACCCATGTTCAAAATAAACCAGGTCTTTATTAATTTTATTAATGATGACTGTACATTCTGTTTCGTCCTCAGTCCAATAATAATTTTGAATTTCTTTATCACCATTAATATAGGTATGCGGTGATTTTGAACGTGCACTAAATACTAAATTAGTATACCCCCCGTCATCATTTTCTTTAGCATCTTCCACCACAAGAGACGTTTTAGAGAAGGTACTGCCTTCGATGGTTGTGTCGTCTCCCGGGAAAGGATGATTTACGGCATCCATTAAAATATTGAGATTAATAATTTTTTGGTCATTTTCTTCCAGAAACTCAGCAAATGAATCTACCTCGATTTTGTCAATATCATAGGTCGGAACTGTACCTGCCAGATTAACAACAATATTGCTGCCGGAAATATTAGTGTTATTATCTCCATTGGATTCTATATGATGATCATCAACATTGATAGTATCCTTTTCGTTCTTACCGGTAGCTTCCGCTTTTTGGGTATAAAAATAGCCAATAATACAGGCGATGGACGCGAAGAAAATCAGAAGAATGATGAGTCTCAAAATCTGATAGGAATATTTCTGATTTAATCTGCTAAAAATATTTTTCCTGATGATGTCCTTAAAAAGAAAAAAGAGCAAGGTAATCGCTAACCCTGCAATACCGGTATATTTTAGAATTGGCTCTAAATTCATGGGGGATAAGTTTTAGGGTACTTCTATTTGCAAAGTAGTAAATAAAACTTATTTCATAAATAGTTCCTGAACCCCCACTGAAAATGAAAGCAAGGACATTAAATCTAAAATGCATACTTCTGATAGTATCACCTGATACTATCAGAAGTATGTCGCCGCACGGTAAAAGGCTGCTTATTTCGCTATCGCTGCTGCGGGGGCTTTACCCGTTGCCTTTTCAAAAGGAAGTCCAAGTAACCGGGCTATCAGCGGTGCTACATCAGTTACATTCATTTCTTCCACATGACCACCGGTGGTAATACCGGCGCCATAGGCTACAAAGCCGGTCTGTATTTCTTTAAAGTCGGGGTAGTAGCCGTGTGTGCCGCCTTTGGCTGCTTTCACCAGTTCTCCCTTTGTGGCGCCACTAATGGTAACACCCTGGGATGCTGCGATGGCGATGGCCGCATGTGGATCGGCGCCCACGGCATCCAGTTGTTTGCGGTCAATCACCTTAAACATTTGTTGCTGATCAGCCGGCAGTGTTTTTAAAAGTGTTAATACTTTATGGAGCGTCTGTTTGTCTGATGCATCTTTCAGGTGCAGAAATGCGGCGCCTCCCGATGCATGGAACTGTGCTTTCCAGTTGCCTGTTTTCACATCCGTCAGCAGGCCGTTCTGCGCCAGCAATACGTTGGGTGAAAAGGCTTTGTTGATGTCTACAAAGCCATGATCACCGGTAACAATGATCGCCGTATTTTCGTAGATACCTGCACGTTTGAGTGCTTCTATAATAGTACCCAGTGCGCGGTCTGCACCGGCTACGGCTTTCCGTACCAGGAAACCGTCGCGGCCTTCTTCATGCTCAAAGTGATCCGTACAGGCCAGGTGTAACGTCGTGAATGTTGGTTTGTAGGTGGTGATCAGGTAAGCCGACATGCGCGCTACATTTTCATCCATGATCATTTCTTCTTTTTCCATCGCGAAATCAGCGGGCCCTAATTTGCCGGTGGCATTTTCCTGGATTTCCTGCCATAGTGAAGCCGGATTGGCACTGGCCGCCGTAGCTTTCCGCCTGTCCTTATCTTTCCCTACCGGCCATACATCCGGAATATTATAATCGATGGGCGCATCCACCGTTACAGGCCATATAACATTGGCGGAAGTTTTTCCTGCCTTACGCACGGCATCATAGAGTGTGGGCGATTGGACGGAGGCATAGTTAAAATACCAGTAGCCGGTGGCGCCATTCGGCTCAAAGGGTGCGTTGTAATAGATCCCGTGCTGTGCGGGTGTTACACCGGTAATCAGCGACGTATGATTGGGATAGGTGACAGATGGGAATACGCTGTTTACTCCATCTGCATAAGTACCTTTCTCCTTCATCATCCGCAGGTTCACCATTCCCCAGGAGGGATCCATGTAAAAATCAGGCCGGAAGCCATCGATGGTAATGAGTACTACATGAGCAGCCTGCTGCGCAAAGGAAGAAAAACCTATCATTAATAATCCTGCAATGCCTATTATCTTTTTCATGTGATGTGGTTTTCTTTAAAATTAATCCCAGCCTTTATTCTGACCGAGTGCCGGATTCAGTACCGTTTCATTATACGGTATCGGGTATACGTATTTATAGTCTTCCCATTTCCTGACGATATTACTTAACCAGATGAGGTTTCCTTTGGTTCCTTCAGATAATTTTGACTGGTCGTCATCAATAAGGAAATAGTATACACCCGGTACTTTGGTGGCTGGTGTTTTCTTTACAAAGGATACATCCGGTTTGCCATCTTCATTCAAATCCATCAGTGCATCCATGGCGGGCACGTACAGTCCTACATATACATTTTCCAACAACTTGCTCCTGTTCCAGCGGATGAGATCATAAAAGCGGAACCCTTCGAGCGAAAGTTCAATACCCCGCTCCCGGCGGATTTCCAGGATGGCTACATCTGCAATATCCGGAAAATAATTTTTAACCAGGTATTGATCCGCTGTAGCCGGCATGGCAGTTTGCTGCAAACCTGCACGTGCCCTTAATAATTTGACTGTAACATTCCAGTCGGCTTCTGTAAAAGTACCCAGTTCAGCTTTGGCTTCTGCTTCATTCAATAATACTTCTGCATAACGGATGATAGGAATAGAGTTGTAGTTTTCTGCCACACCATCGGTCGCTTTTGAATCGAGCGTGTATTTGATGGGTTGGTAACCTGTATAGGTATACGTAAAGTCAGGCGGCGCCGCAACCCCTTCCCGGCTGTATTTGCCCATACGGATGGTTTGTTGCAGCCGCAGGTCCCGGTTCTTTACTTCTTCATTGAAAGGCAGGTTATCGAAACCTGGTGTGTCGGTAAACCTGCTGCCGTCTGCATTCAGGTAAGTATCGGTAAATGTTTTTATAAAGCTGATCCTGGTACCATAAGTAGCACTGGTGTAATACCAGTTGGCATCATTGAAGATCCGCAGGCTTTTGTTGCATACAAAGGCCAGGATCACTTCATTGGCGTTGGGGGTTTCGCTGATGAACAGGTTACGGTAGTTCATGGCGGCATCTCCGCTGGTATTGAGTGAATACTGTCCGCCTTTTCTCACGGCTTCTGCTGCGGTGGCAGCGGCGTTCAGCCATTCGGTTGCTTTCGGCAGCTGTAGCTCCGGATGATATTTGCGGAAGGTACCCTCAAACAAACATACCCTGGATTTATATGCCAGCGCCACCCAGCGGGTGATCTGGGAACTGCTGTTGTCTTTTGTGGAACGGATGTTTTCGCAGGCGAAATCGAGATCAGCCAGCACACTATCCATCACCATTGTACGTGGGTCGCGGCCTTTATACAGTTCAGGATCATCGATGGTCATGCTTTTACTATACCAGGGCACATCACCGAAACGTTTTACTTTTTCAAAATAAAACATGGCACGGAAAAAACGGGCGATACCGGCGAAATGATTTTTATCTTCCGTAGCTATCTGCGCATTGCCATAACGTTCCAGGAAGTAATTGATATTACGCAGGTTGTCCCAGCTCCAACTGCCTGACTGCGTAGCGTCGTAGGCACCCGGACGGATATACGCATTGGCATCTTTGCCCGCTATATAATCGCTCATTACATCTGCCTTAATAATATCATTACCGGTGGGAAGAATATTATAAAACGAGTTGGCATACAACTGAAGGTCCTGTGTTGTATTAAAGGCATTATCAGGATTCAGCTTATCAAATGGTTTCAGGTTAAGATCCTTTTTACACGATGCCAACACCAGGATCAATAACAGGTAAATATTATTTTTCATTTCAGAAAGAATTAAACATTAAAAAGTTACGCTTACACCTACAGTATATGTTTTCAACATCGGGTAGGACATACCGTTACCCGCTCCAGGGCTCAGTTCAGGATCTGCACCTTCAATTACTTCGGGGTCCAGTGTTTTCATGATCTTATACATAGGTGACCATGTCCAGAGATTCTGACCGGTAAAGTAAAGCCGTGCACTTTGCATTTTTATTCCTGTAAACCAGTTCTGTGGCAGGTTGTATCCTACCGTCATATTTTTCAAACGGATGTAGGCTACGTTCTGCACATATTTGGATTGCTGTACCACCAGCTCTGCATTGGAGTTAAGGGCAGTGTAACCACGGAAGCGCGGGAAATAGGCATCCGGATTACTTTCCGACCAGCGTTGATCAAGGATTTCTGTTGGCATCCAGCTATAAGGACGGTTGTACTGTCCCCAGAATAAAGAGGCGTCTGTACCAGGCCACCAATCTCTTTTTCCAACACCCTGGAAGAAGAAGTTGACGAAGAAATTATTCCAGTTGGCGCCGCCGGTGATACCAAAAGCATAGCGTGGTTCTGTGTTACCGATGATCTGCTGATCTCCCGGATCTTGTAAGGTTCCTTTACCTTTATCAATTTTGCCGTTACCATCCAGGTCTTTAAAACGAATATCTCCCGGCAGCAGGATGTTGTTTCCAGACACTTTGATGAAAGACTGGTCTGCTGCATTTTTGATTTCATCTGCATTCTGGAAGTAACCATCATTTACAAATCCCCACATATCACCTACACGCATACCTTCATAGTAAGTGTTGATCAGCTCATTAGGATTATTAAACCTGGTGATGTAAGATTGATAATCAGATAATACAAAGCCAAAGGAATAACTGAAAGGTTTACTGCCTGCATTGAACTGATCGTTCCAGTTGACAGAGAGTTCCCATCCTTTTGTTTTCAGATCGGCATAGTTGCCTTTTGGTACTGCTGCACCAAATACAGCAGGAACGGGCAGTCCCACGGTAAACATGTTGGTGGTTCTGCGGGTGTATTTATCATACACCACTTTCAGGCGGTTGTCCAAAAAGGCAACGTCCACGCCTATATTAACAGTGGTGGATTTTTCCCAGGTAAGACCATCCGGAATAACGTTGGGCTTTTGGGTATAATCGGGCAACACACCGTTGATAGACCGGGCTAATTTGCCTACAGACATAGTTTCCAGGAACTGGTAAGGGCTTACATTACCATTACCCAATGAACCATAGGATGCCCGCAGTTTGAAATCAGAAACGGCTTTCGGAGAAACTGTCCAGAATTTTTCTTTTGACACGCGCCATCCCGCAGAAGCAGATGGGAAGAAGCCATACTGCTGACTTTCCGGGAATTTTGACGAGCCGTCATAACGGCCGTTTATTTCCAGTAAATATCTTTCATCATAATTATAGTTCAACCGGAAGAAGCCACCGAGTGTACGCCACTCATAGCCACCGCCTGTCAACGTATAGTTGAGGCCATTCATCAGGGAGAAATCGGGCAGACTGGAATTAATTAATCCATCATGCTGATAGTAGCGGGATTTAAAAAGGGTGTTCTCATAGTTATAACCCACCAGTGCTTTGAAGTAGTGTTTGGCAAAACGTTGTTCATAATCCGCGAACAGGTTCATGCCGGTATAACTGGTTCTGTCGTTATCTTCATTCATCTTGCTTTCGCCGCGGGTGAGTGTCTGGCCGGGCATTTTGCTATAAGGAACGGGTGTGTATAAACGTGTTTCAATACTGGAAGTGGATGCATAGGTAAAGTCCCCGTTTATATGCAACCTGTTATCCAGGAAGGAAGTAGAAAAGCGGGAAGTATTACGGAGCAGTTGCTGCGTTTGGTCGGAATAGTTATTACCTGTCAGGAAGCTGCCGAAAACGATGGCGGCATTTTCTGTTAATGAACCATCCGGGTTTTTCATCATCGCTATCGGGAAGGCTTCGTCGGAAATCCTTCTCCACACCGGCGTATTGCTGGGATGATTCAGGATAGGGTAGAAGTAGGTACGTTGGGAAAAGTCGAAACTATTTTCCAGTTTCAGCCAGTCGAAAGGCCGTACGGCACCATTTCCACGCACGTTGTACATTTTGAATTTATCGGGATTATAGCGGAAAATACCACTTTGTGACATATATCTTCCGGAGAGATAATATTCCGATTTGGCATTACCACCGGATACGGAAAGGTTCTGTTCTGTTGACGGGTTCTTATCTGCATACAGTTCCTTGAACCAGTCAGTATTGCCGTAGTATACATAGTTGCCGGTAGTAGGATCGATATCTGTTTTTGGTAAAGAGGGATCATCATTGCGGCGTTTCAGTTCATCCAGGTAGTCCAGTGAAAAAGGGAATACGCTGTTGGCTTTGGCCGGATGTGATTTGTAGTCATTCCATGCATTAAATGCTTCATCAAAGTTTTTGGCCCATTCGTAACCGTTAGTTACGAAATCGGGTTTTACGGTGCGGTCATTCAGCGAATAGTTGCTGGAATAAGTGAGCTGCGTTTTATCTTTGGCCGGATGCTTGGTGGTAATGAGTACCACGCCGAAACTACCGCGTGCGCCGTAGATGGCGGCGGAAGCGGCATCTTTCAGTACAGATACGCTTTCAATATCGTTCGGGTTCAGCAGATCCGGATCGCCGGGTACACCGTCAATCAGTACCAGGGCGCTGCCGCCGGCGCCTATAGAGGTAGTTCCACGCACGTTGTAAGTGGCGCCACGGATAGGCTTACCATCCGTCATGCGGATGTTGAGGTTGGGCAATACGCCCTGTAGTCCCCTGGTAGCACTGGTCATCGGTTTGTTTTCAAATACTTCTTTCCCTACCTGGTCTACTGCACCGGTGAGATTTAATTTCTTTTGTGTACCATAACCTACCACTACTACTTCGCTGAGTGCAGAAGAAGATTCTTTCAGTACCACGTAAATGGATTGCTCCTTTTGCGGGTCCAGATTGGGTTTGGTAATGGTTTGTGTAACGTAGCCTACGTACATAATGGTAAACACGAACGGACCTTGCTGATGTGTATTGTCGAAAATAAATACACCTTGTTCATTGGTGATGGCAAAGCTTTTAATGCTGTCTGCACCACTTTTTAGCTGCACAGATGCACCCGGAATGGGTTGCCCTTTTTCGTCTTCAATCAAACCTTTGATCCAGGTTTTCTTTTGTGCCTGTGCCGGTAACAGGTTGATGGTAGACATAATCAGCAGCATGCAAAGAAATCTGCAACATTGCAGTGTCCACGATGTAGCGGACAAACGGTTAATAGGGGGCAAAGCTCCGCCCTTCACTACCAGGTAGCGATGTGTCATAATGCGCGAATATTTAGTTAGTGATTCTTTTCTATACGGTAACCTGTATGCGTTGACGTTATTCTCAGATCATGCAGCATGGCAATACGATGCAGCACCTGCGCCAGGGAGTCGGTATCGCGTATTACGCCACTGAAGGCGATATCGCGGTATACGGCAGCCTGCACACTTATCTTTATATGGTATCCTTTTTCTATCGTATCAAATACATCAGACAATGGTGTCTGATCAAATGTGGCCGTAAAGCCACGAAGCGATCCCCAGACAATGACCGGCTTCTTTTCCACTATGGGCCGGGTTGCGATCTTTTGTGTACGCAGGTGCGTAATGCCGGTACCTGTTTCGCAGGTAACCAGTTGCCCCGGTGTGAGGTAAATGGTTTTCATCTTCCCCTTCACCATTACTTTACCGGTATGTAACAACACTTTTACTTTATTGCCCGCATTGGTGATGGTAAACGAAGTACCCAATGCGGTGGTAGCCACATCCTGGCTCAGCACTGTAAACGGGGACGGCGCATTTTTCGTGACATTAAAAAAGCCTTTTCCTTTAAGCAGCACTATCCTGTCTTTAGCCCCAAATGGAGTGGCATAGCGCACTTCAGCGCCATTGTACAATGTTACCAGCGATCCATCCGGTAATGCCACATCCCTGTTAATACCATGGGTGTTACGAATGGTGATGGTATCTGCATGTACACTTTCTTTTACGGCTACCTGTTTACGTATATTCCTATCCGTTGTATTAAAGATCCACAGGGAACCCATGGCCATGATTATCGCCGCAGCCGCTGCGAAACGCCAATAATTTATTTTCTTTCCCTTTATACCGACTGCAATAACATGGTATACCTGGTCCACTTCCGTTTGTGTAAAAACAGGTGGGCTAGCTGCCTGCGGCTGGTCGTACCACTGGGCATATTCCGCCGCCTCGGCTTCGGTAGCGGTTCCGTCCAGGTATTTTTCCAGTAAATATTGCAGGCGCGCTGGCGTCATGAAGTGGGTGTTTGCAATACTTATCACTTCAACAGGCATTTACCCCCACTCCATTTTCTGAAAAAGGGTGGAATTCATATTTAGTTAACATTGGGAATATGTTTACCATAACTTAATATGAGGAAACAGCGATAGCCAATATCTTTGCTGGCAAAATCGAAAAGTTATCTTCCTGACTGCTATTCATACATGTGATGGCTTGTGGCAACAAGCAAAGAACGGTGACACTACGGCGTTTGAAGCCCTGTATAGGGCTACGGTGGCAACACTCAGCAACCAGGCCTTCCGTATTCTGAAGGACCGCGAACAAACAAAGGATATTATACAGGATGTATTTATCAGTCTATATATAAAAAGGGATGAACTGCCTGCAGATGTGAATATCAGCGGCTACCTGAGCAATGCGGTGAAGTATAAGGTATCCAATATTTTAAGGGATAGGCTGGTAAAGGAAAATCATCACCAGGTATTGCTAAAGCAGGGACACCAGCAGGAAGCAATTTCACCCACTGCTTTGGAACATAATGAGCTGAAGAAACAGATTGCACAAAGCATCAGTACACTGCCGTATAAGTGCAGGGAAGTGTTTATGCTGAACTACTATGGCAACCTGGGATATAAAGCTATCGCACAGGAAATGGGAATCTCCGTAAAAACAGTGGAAAAACACATGAGCAAGGCGTTACAGGTATTACGCAAAGAGTTGAAAGAAGAATACTACCTGGGTGCATTGTTGCTGGCCGTAAGTATTTGCAACACTATGTAAACATTTACCTTGTTATACTGGCTACTGTAGGGAGAAGAAAGTATTAAAGCGGTATTTTCTCTGCCTGTCTTCCTGGTTTGTGCAGCGACAGCGAATGAATACATTGTATAATAATGAGCTAATATTGTATGTTATTTAAGTAGTAATCTATTTTAACTTTGAACAGGAAGTTGGAGAGAACCCGAAGAATTTTCACTATCAACCAGTTCACGTTATGTATAAAAAGTTATCCTCGTCAACCTGATTCACAGACGCCGGCTATCATGCCATCAGGCGTTGTTTCGTAATAAACACATATCTGTATCGTATCTTATTCTGCCTACCTCTTAAAAGGTGCAGGGGTGTTACTATTCGTTGATAAATTGAATAAGATCGGAAAAGCATTATTATTATAAACTACTTATTCTGGCTTTGTTGGGATTGTTTTACTAGTTAAAAAAACTGATAGCACTTGAGTTTCTACATCATTTTTATTTGACGTACGTGCATAACGTAGCGGTGGGACCCGGTTGTACGTTCAGGAAGCCTTTACAGCGTAGCGGAAGAGGCAGCAATCATACACATCATTTATTGCTTTAAAATAGATGTAGCATAAACAGCTATGTAGCGACGTACGTAATTGCCGACCGTTCCGGCACTGGCGTGACTTCTTATGTAGCCAATATATTCACAGTAGTACTGTGGCGGATGACTGTGTGTATATGAAAAACCAGCAATGAACCCTGATGCCCGGGAGTTATTTCAGCATGAATGCAACCATACTTAATCTATATCTAAATCTAATAACCAAAATCACTTCCGTTATGAAATTGTTTTTAAACTATTGGCTCCTCTTTAATCGGAGGAACAGCTCCCTTGTTTTCAGGGTATGTTCCCGATTATCACTAGTGCTGCTCCTTTTCCCTTTTATACCAGCCAGGGCAGGTATGCATGACCTGGATATCGGGAGAGCGCCTGCTTTTATTGCAAGTTTAGCAGACAAACAAATCTCCGGTGTCGTACAGGATGAAACCGGGGGCGCGGTGGTAGGCGCCACTGTACAGATCAAGGGAACAATGGTTGGTACGATAACAAATGCAAAAGGAGAGTATACATTGAAAGTTCCTGACAATGGTGTACTCGTAATTTCTTCTATCGGGTATGAAACGCGGGAGATGGCTGTGGATAGCAGAACGCGTTATAATATTATATTGAAATTCTCCAAAGAAGGGTTGAACGAAGTAGTGGTAGTAGGTTACGGAACACAAAAGAAAAGTGATCTTACGGGTTCTGTTTCAAGATTAGGCCCCGACAAATTGTTAGATAAACCCGCTTTTAATGTCGGACAGGCATTACAGGGAAAAGTGCCGGGTGTGCAGGTAGTACGCCAGGGAGGCGGTGTTCCGGGAAGTGATCCTATGGTACGTATCCGTGGTACAAACTCCATCAATACAAGCAGTGATCCGTTATTTGTGGTAGATGGAATTGTAGGCGTAAGCAATGCGCTGTCAATTCTGAATCCCGAAGATATCCTGTCAATGGATATCCTGAAAGACGCTTCGGCTACCGCTATTTACGGTGCCCGTGGCGCGAACGGCGTTATTATCATCACTACAAAACGTGGTGTGGAAGGAAAGACCCAGGTCGATTACAATGGCTATGCTACCCTCAACGTATTGCAAAGACATCTGTATACGTTAGATGCTGATCAGCTGATGTACGTGTACGAACAGGCTATGGCAAACGGAGAAAAGTACGGGACTGTTAACAGGGCAAAAGATTTCAGGGGCCCTTACGCATCATCATTATCCTATTCTGAAATGCCATGGCTTTTCGAGAAGGTATCTAAAGACGGCTATCTGCTGGATCTGGTCGGGAAAGATGGTAACTACTATAAACCACGGTTTAATTCAAACTGGGAAGACATGGTTTTCCGCCCCTCCCTTTCCAATAACCATCATGTGGACGTAAGAGGAGGAAATGAAAATGCACGGTTCTCTATGTCGCTGGGTTATTCTGACCAGCAGGGCCTGATGAAAGAATCTTATTTTAAACGTTATACCGGCCGGATCACAGGAGATATGAAAGTGCTGAAATGGCTTGATCTGAGTACACAACTCAGCTTTATAAAGAGCCGGCAGACGGCTGATGATGGTATCACCAGGTCTACTGCAGAGGTGTGGAGTATTTTGCCGGTGAAGTACCCCGATGATCCTGCCACATATGGCACCTATGCCAACAGGTGGGGAACCAACGGTGACTTCAACGTAGGCGAACAATGGTATAATATTATGTTCCGCAGATCGGAAACATCCGGCATCACTGACATCAACCAGGCTACAGGAAGCATTGTGCTGGATGCCCATATTACATCTGATCTCAGCTTTAAAAGCGATTTCTCATTTGATTACTGGGGATCAAAATATAACTATTACGATGGTAAATATTATGGAAGGGATGGTTCAGCCACTATTACTTCTACCGGTAATTTTTACTGGCAGAACCAGGACTATTTCAACTACAATAAAAAAATCGGAGATGATCACACCTTGAATGCCATGGTGGGGCTGGCCTGGTCAAAAAACGTGCGGGATACCCTGGAAGGAAAGAACAGCGTGTTCTTTTCCAACTTTTACAGATGGCATAGTATAGGGGCCGGCGCTGCTACCAGACCGGTACCAACCAGCAGTGACGGGATGAACTCACTCAATTCTTATTTCGCCCGTGTGAATTATGGCTACAAGGGTAAATACCTGTTAACCCTCACCGGCCGTTATGATGGCTCTTCGAAATTCGGCGTCAATTCCAAATATGGTTTCTTTCCTTCCGCCGGTTTGGCCTGGCGGGCATCTGAAGAAAAATTCCTCAAAGAATCAAGGACTGTTTCCAACCTGAAGCTTCGTGCCAGCATTGGCCGCACCGGCAACCAGGAGATCGGCAGCTATGTTACCCAAACTTACGTAGGCGCCTCCGGAGTGGTGCTGGGTGGCACTTCCTACACCGGTATCTATCCTAATTCTGTGGGTAACCAGGATCTCCGTTGGGAAGCAACCAACCAATACGATATTGGGGTAGAACTGGGGTTATTTAAAAGTCGCATTAATCTCGAAGTGGACTATTATCATAAGGTTACAAATGACATGCTGCTGGATGTTCCCCTGCCTTACTCCACCAGTGTGGGAACGGTTAAGAGAAACTATGGCTCCGTACAGAACAAGGGATGGGAATTTTCCATCAATACTGCCAATATCCAGGGCAGGGATTTTACCTGGAATACATCCATTGCTACCAGTTTGAATCAGAACAAGATCATCGGATTAGGCCCCACAGGCACCGATATCTACGTGAGTACCGGCGCTGGTAATGGTACTTCTGTACTGCGGGTAGGATCAGAGATAGGATCCTTCTTTGGCCTTACACGCTTGGGTACATACAGTACTGAAGAAGCTTCGCTGGCTGCCCGTTACGGCATGAAGCCAGGTGACCTGAAATTTTTTGACAAGAATGATGACGGCAAAATTGATCTGATCTCCGATGGAGATATTATCGGTCATGCTTTCCCGAAGGTGCTCATGGGTATTAACAACTATTTCAAGTACAAGAATTTTGATGCCAGCCTGGATATCAGGATTGTAACCGGTCAGGATAAAGCCTTCGTACATGAATCGGCGGAAGACAGGCAATTGGTGTCAGGAGGGCTTAATACAGTGCTTACTGCATGGCGGCCGGATAACCAGCATACCATGATTGCACAGGTGCGGCCAGGTAATGGTGGCGGATATTATCAATCCTATCCTGATGATCATATGATCTATGATGCTTCCTTCATACGTGGTGCGGGCGCTTCACTGGGATATTCATTGTCGGCCGACAGGGTGAAAAAGATGCGACTCCGGAAACTGAGGGTGTACCTGAGTGCGGAGAATTTCTTTCTCATAACAAAAGCGGCTGGCTATGATCCGGAAGGTAGTTCACTGGATAAAAAGTATTCGCTGGTACCCAATATTGACAAGTATCAATATCCTACTCCTTCCTCTTATTCAATCGGTGTTAACGTTGGGTTTTAATTCTAAAATTACTAATCATGGAATATAAATATAAGCATAGTCACACCGGCAGAAAGCTCGTTCTTATCTGCCTTTCCTTATCACTTGTTTTCAGCGGCTGTAAAAAGTTCCTGGATGAAGTTCCCACCGGAACAATGACAGATCAGACGGAGTTTACCAGCGCCGCTGACGGGGCAGCACTGGCTGTTGGTCCTTACCGCTCCCTGGCCCTCTGGGTAGCTACTGCTGCGGATTGGGGCAACTATCTTCCTGCAACCCTCGAATATCCAACGGGCGGTGCATTTACTTCTGATACGCATGTTCAGTTCTGGAAGTTTCAGACCAACCAGGTTTCCGGAGATCTGCTGGATGATTTTAATAACCAGTGGAAGAACTGGTACCAGGGTCAACGCGATTGCAATTTCTCTATTTCAAAGCTGCCCGGTGTAACTGGTATGTCTGAAAGTGACAGATCGAAAGCCCTGGGTGAAACGCGTACATTGAGAGCATTCTATTACTTCTGCCTGGTACGTTATTTTGGAGATGTAGTGATGGATACCGCTATTTTGAAAAATGTGACCGAAGCTGAACAGCCACGTGTTTCCCTGAAAAAGATCTATGATGAGATCATTATTCCCGATCTTGAATTTGCAGTGAACCAAAGTGCGCTGGAAGATAAAAAATCTGCTGATGGCCGCATCACCAAATATGTAGCACGTGCTATTCTGGCCGATGTATATCTCACCTGTGCCGGTTATCCCTACCAGGAAGTGGCTACTGATCCCGCAAAAAAATGGTGTGTAGATGGATTATGGACACAACAGGGTTACCCGGTTAATACACCCAGTGCAAAAACCTTTCTGAAAAAAGCACAGGAGCAACTCAATGTACTGTATGGCAAATACACATTGGGCACCTATGATGATTTGCATGATCCGGCGATGAACAATAAAGGGGAAGCGGTTTTCCAGGCGCAGTTTAAAGATGGGGTAACCGATAACAGCGTAGTGGCAACTTCGTTACCAGGTCTGAGCCATGTGTCTATGTTTGGAGATGAGTATGGAACTTTTATACCGGCCATGGCCTATATTAATTCCTATGATCCTTCAGACAAGCGTATACAGGACCGGCAGATGTTCTACTACTCAGATACAAAATCAACAAAGTATGATCCCAAAGAAGGCGCCGCAGAAGATTTCGGTCGTCCATACCTGTACAAGTATTACGACAAGGTGGCGATAAAATCAAGCGGGCACTCAGGATTGAACTGGACATTTTATCGTTATGCAGATATTGAACTGATGTTGACGGAAGTTAACTGGGCGCTCCGGCAGCTGGGAGAAGGCGTTTCAGACAATGACCTGATCAAAGGTATCAACGATGTGCGGGCCAGGGCAGAACTGCCTGCTTATCGCGCATCCGAGATCAATGCACTGACTATTTTTGGTGAAAGAGCCTGTGAACTGGTTTTCGAGAACAAGATGTTATGGGATCAGCGCCGCACCAGGTTATGTCTCGTATACGGAGACGGGCAGTTTGCAGGTATCAGGAATTTTATCGGCTACAGGCCGTCGGATTTCAGCTTCTCTTTTGCAGCCATGAATCTGCTGTCTCCTGTTGCTGGTCGGGAAATTTCTACCAATGCGCAATGCCTGCAGAATGCGGGGTATCTTCCTAAACAGGCTGGTCAGTAAGTGTATATTTCTAAAATTATTTTCAATATGAAAACGATCAAATTCATTGCTATCATACTCCTTTTTACAGGACTCTTTATCACTGGCTGTACCAAACAACCATACTATGATGTTCCAACAGACCCGAGCGGGAATGTGGTGATTACGGATATTGCCACGGCGCAAACGGACGGAATTTCTTTGCTGGATGACCATTTTACTGTGGTGGCAACCCTCCCGAATGCAAAATCCGGAGATGTGATGAAGGTGGAACTATTAAAGTTGCAGCCTATGGGAACCAGCGGTAGTAATCAGCTGTTGCCTTTGGCTGGTACACAGAAAGACGTAACGGTAGGTGCCGATCTGAAAGCCACCATTACCTATACAAGAGCAGAAGCCAAACTGGAAAATGTCGGCGACTATGTTACCGTAACATTTGCCGGGAAAACCGAGTCTGCCATCAAACGGATTGACATGGTTTCCGCAGCTGCATTATCTGGTCCGAAATACAATGGTAATGAAGTAGCCCTGACACGGGGCGCGGGCACCGCTTACCTTGACTTTGATGTACATCCGAAAAATGGAACGTATGAAGGAGAAGTAACCGTTAAGCGGAAGAATGGTGCAAACGACGCATGGGTAACTGTTGGAAATTATGCGGCACCGGCAAAAATTCCCATCTCCGGAACTGATTTTTCAACTGGTAAGGATACGATGTTCTATTCCTTTGTAGCTGCACAGGATAGCTACACTGAAGAAATAAACACCCAGATCGTTATCAGCGAACCGGCCTTTTTTGCAAAACGGACAGGTAGCCTGGTGCTGGCTGCAAAAGGAGGAGTAAACCCTATAAGCGGAACTGCCGTTACTGCGGATGATGCTAATGCCATGCTAGCGGTGAGCGGTTCCTCACTCGCTATAAAAGGAGGCGCCCAGTGGGAAACAGGCGGCAAAAGCGTAACCTTTGTACCTTCCACACCGGAGTTGTATAGCAAGGATAACGCAAAGGAAACGATGGATGCCTTCAACGCAGGCGCGCCGGTATCTTCAGCTGATCCGGCTGCCGGGACAGGCGTTTATATTTTTAAGCTGGTAAACGGACCGGCCGCTGCAGATACCTGGTATGGGATCATGAAAGTTGTGAAAGTGGTTCCGGGTGCATCCCTCGATATTGAGTATCGTATCGGATATACTTACGAGCAGCTTTCCCAGATGGAATAGTTTGAGTAAAATAAAGTAAATCGTCATCAAAAGTAAAAGCCGTCCGCTGGTATGCATTATACCCGGATGGCTTTACTTTTTAATTTATCAGTTGAGAAGTAACATCTTTTCACATTCAATTTTTCCCCCATATTCCTAATTTGAAAGGAATGCTTATATTTATATTATTGGTTATTTTCCATTAATTGTTCGAACCCGGCCGTTAGGGTCCCAAACCATATCTAGATGCTTGTTAGTAACAAACATTTCATTCCTGTAATAGGACTTGATATACACATTGTTATTCTCTTCGGATTTCCGGTACCATTGCCCCATCCATACATCGGGCTTGTGATAGACCCCATGGACTATGTGCCGTTTATAGGCGCTACCACCAAGATAAATCATGTGCCCCGCGGCAAGAGCGATACCAGCGGCATGCTGGTATTCCTTTTTCACATTCCCATGGGAGGCCCTTTTTTACTGGCGCCAATGATAGGGCATGATTCCGTTAATTTTTTCGGCAGTAAGAAAGTAAAAGTAGATGGAAACCTGATGAGCCCTTCCGGCCATATGCTGATGACCTGCAACGATATAGGCATACCATTGTCGCTTACACCGGGCAAGAAATTTATTCCCATTCCCAGTTTATACCTGCCCACTTCTTACTCTATTCCGCTGTCGTTTGGCAAGCCGGTGATGGTGGGCGGCCCCTTTGTACCGGATTGGGCGGGCGTAATACTAAACCTGCTCATGTCCTATGGATTTGGCGCCGCTTTGAAGGGCCTGGGCAAAGCAGGAAAAAAACTGACCACTAAATTTAATCACGCGTTAAAGAATAAAGTAGGCAGCAATAAACTGAGCAAAGCCCTTTGTAAGAAAGGCTTTGAGCCGGTAGACCTGGTACAGGGAATTGTGATCTATGATGGTGTTGACTTTGAACTGCCGGGTCCTCTTCCATTGAAGTGGGAACGTTCCTGGAATAGTGATAGTTCGTTTAAGGGCTTGCTGGGTCATGGTACCCACCTGGGTTTTGATATGCGCGTACAGGAATTTTTTGGGGAAGATGTGACCGTCGTTTTGCTCGGAGATGGCCGCAGTGCCGTATTTGAATCATTACCGTACAATGGCGACCGTGATTATAACCGGCATGAAAAACTGACGCTCACACGCACTAACCTGGATGAATATACGTTGTTTGACCAGGAAGAAAGACTTACCCGCACTTTCCGTAAACAGCACCCGCGGGACGATCAATACCGGCTGATCAGCATAGCAGATGAAGCGGGCTTTATGATCAGTTTTCATTACAATGCACAGGGGCACCTGCTACGCATCATTGACAGCGCCCGCAGGCACCTGCTGATCAATAATGACCCGGCAGGCAGGATCACCCGCGTTACCGCGCAGCATCGCGGGCAGCAACGCCTCCTGGTAAGCTACGCTTATAATGAAGCCGGGGATCTATGCGAACTCACAGATGCATTAGGTCAAACTACGTATATCCAATACCGTGATCATCTCATGGTAAAGAAAACAGACCGCAACGGCCAATCCTTCTACTGGGAATATGACAAACAGCAACGCTGCATCCACACTTCCAGTGATGACGGTGTACTCGAAGGCTTCCTGGAATACCATCCGGAAGCGGGTTTCAACCGTATCACCAATGCACAGGGGAATACCACTACCTACTATTATACGCCTGATTTTGTGGTTTCGCAGATTAAAAACCCCTTGAATAATTCCATCTTCTTCACCTATACGGAAGATATGGAAGTATACCGGATCGTAGATGCAGAAGGTAACGCTACCGGCTATACGTATGATGACATGGGCAATCAGATCAGCATTGTAAATCCTGACGGTTCGGGCCCGGCTGCTTCCTACGATGCCACCGGCCGGCTGCTGCGTGTTGCAGACGCAGCAGGTAACAGCCGCACCTATATTCATGATCCGGAGAGCGGGTTACTGCACACACTCACAGAAGCGGATGGCAGGATGCGCATCTTCCGGTACAACGAAAATGGGTTGCTGAGCAAAATAGAAGACGAAGAAGAAAACGCCACCTTACTCACCTATGATGAGGATTTTAATTTAAACAGCATCACGCTGCCGGATGGCGGCAAAACTACCTGGGAATACGATGCCTGGGGGCAATGCGTACAACTGGCTAACCCGTTGCAGGAGCAGCAGGTATTCCGTTATGATGCACTGGGCCGCGTTACGGCTGTCCGCCTGCCGGATGGTAACCAGGTCACATTACAGTACAATGCATATGATGAAGTGGTGAGCGCAAAAGATAAACACAAGGAAGTACGCTTTAAATATACCGCCCTGGGCAGTATAAAACAGCGGGAAGAAAATGGCGCCAGTATAAATTTTATCTATAATAAAGATGAAGAGCTGACCGGTATCGTCAATGAATATGGAGATACCTATCGTTTCGCGCGTAATGCCAATGGGGAAATCATCCGCGAAACAGGCTTCGATGGTATTACCCGTCACTATGAACGGGATGCCGCCGGACGGGTCATCAAAGTTCATCGTCCCGGTGGTAAATGGACCAGCTACGAATACAGTTACAACGGACTGCTTACCCGCGCAGAATACAGCGATGGCAGCTGGGAAGCCTATAGCTATGATCGTAACGACCAGGTAATAGCAGCCATGAGCAATAATAATACGGTGAACTTTGAATACGATGCAATGGGCCGCATCGTTGCTGAAATACAGGACGGCTATACCGTCAGCAGCCGCTATGATGCGGAAGGAAGAAGAACCGGTCTGCAAAGCAGCCTGGGGGCTGATATCACGACGCAGTGGAGTGAGATGGGAAACCTTACAGGCATACACGCTTCAACAGCAGCATCCGCTCATCCGTGGGTGGCGCATATGCAGCATAATCTCCTGGGACTGGAAATTGAACGCACTTTGCCGGGTGGCGTAAAAAGCAACTGGTCGTATCATCCCGGTTCTGCTACCAATGGTACACCCGATATGCATACCGTTACCAGCAACGGTAAAACCCTGCGTAAACGCGCCTATCACTGGGATGCCAGCCAACGGCTCAAACAGATCATGAACGGCATCACCGGCAGTATGGTGAAGTTCGGACATGATGAAATAGGCAACCTCGCGTGGGCACAATATGAAGACGGTAACTATGACTACCGGTTGCCCGATAAAGCCGGTAATGTGTACGGAACACAAACGCGCAAAGACCGTAAATATACTGCCGGTGGCCGTTTACAGGAAACAGACGCTGCCCGGTTTATCTATGATGAAGAAGGAAATCTGATCAAAAAAATTGTTACACAATCTTCCTTTCCTGTAACATGGGAATATGAGTGGTATGGCAATGGTATGCTGAAACAGGTGCGCCGCCCTGATCAGAAAACAATCAGCTACCAGTATGATGCCCTGGGCCGCAGAACAGAAAAAATTTTCAACGGGCAGATAACACGCTTTCTGTGGGATACACAGGTACCCCTGCACGAATGGCGCTATCCGGCTGCGGAGAAACCACAATCCATCGTGGATGAATATGGAGAGATACGGCAGGATCATGCGGAGCCGGTGCCCCCGGAAACCCTTATCACCTGGGTGTTTGAAGGTGATACTTTTAAACTGGCCGCTAAAATAACAGCACAACAGCAGTATACGGTCATTACCGATCACCTGGGCACACCCTGTGAAGCCTACGATGAACAAGGACAAAAAGTATGGAGTGCTGAATTGGATATTTATGGAAATGTACGTAAGTTGGAAGGTAGCAAAGACTTTGTTCCTTTCAGGTACCAGGGGCAGTATGAAGATGCGGAAACAGGCCTGTATTATAACCGGTTCCGGTATTATTCGCCCGCAGAAGGGATCTATATCAGCCAGGACCCCATCAGGCTGGAAGGCGGTAATAAATTGTACAGCTATGTGCATGATACAGCATCATGGATTGATCCGCTGGGGCTTGACAGCGTTTTAGGTGCATGGGGAGAAAAAGTAGCTGCCAAGTACCTGTCCGCTAATGGGCACAACGTGTTGGGGTCCATTCAAAACTCATCGGGGCAGGGGTTTGACCTGGTAACAAAAGAGATTAAAACAGGAGACATCCACGTGGTAGAAGTGAAGGCAAGTCATACGAGATGGAGAAGTAAAGCGCGTATGCCCGGCTGGACCAATCGCAACATTGCCAAAATAGGCGGTAATACCAATGGCATGTGGGGCAGTATGCCGACTTACCAGGACGACCTGCTGGATATAATAACGAAAGCCAAGGCAAAAGGTAAATTGAAAAACACCTTGGCACAGATCAATGTACAGGAACGTAGTATCAGAATAAAATGTAAATAGTATGTCAAACAAGGCGGGGTATTCAAAGGAAATAGAAAAGTATATCAAACATTACAGGTATGATGAAGTGATTGATCAGCGATCTTTGTTGAAAGATTTTACCCGGAAGTATAATTTTTTTACAGATAAAGATACCCTGAAGAATTTCCCGCAGGCTATATACAGCGTGTTTTCCGGCGTTCCTAATTGTCATCATATAGCTGCCAAAAACCTGTTGTTTCAGGGTGATGATGAATGCTGGGAATTCTTTGACCGTACGGCGTATTTCCTCACGTATAGCCAGTCGGATGATTTCATAGACCTGGTAACACCGGCGTTAAATTACGCATTGTATATGCAGCGGGAAGAACTGCTGGAAATCCTGCATCGTAAAATGGAAACATATCTGGCCAATGACAATTACAAAACAGACAAAGAACATATAAAACAGGAAGTATACCCCAGTAGTTACCTGGTACATTTTTTATTAAGCAAATATGAGAACAATGATGTGCAGTATAACCAGGTGAAAAAATATGGCAAAGGCGCAGGTATTTACCAGCGTATTATTGATGAGTGGGATACCAGTTTCCAGGAGATAGAACAATCCTATTGGAGCAGTCTTTGTGATTATCACCTGCAGAATTTAAAAGGCACCAAACGTACTGATGAAGAGCATCTCTGGTATGGGCTTATTCCTATGGAGCTGATCAATATGTTTATTGTACGGAAAGAAGCCGGCCTGGATATACCAATCATTGAACACGATCTTTTCAGGACGCCTATGGCCGTATTTCCTCCGGGCAAAACAGGCTATCATCCTGAACTGGATGCGAAATTTCAATTGGTACACAGAACGGTGGAGAACAGGAAAAAATATTCCTATGGTGAAATAATTACTGACTTACAGCGGGAAAATGGTCCGGATGCAGTCATATTTTATTGAAACGGGCCATGATTTTTTAGTAAACCATATCCGCTTTTTCCTCCTGTAGAAGAGGAAACTCCTTCTGTTTACAGGCAATTTTTTTATTGTCGTATACTGCTTTCCCGCACAATCAGTTTACCCGGCAGTATAATTTCTTCTGCGATGAAATTTTTCTTCTTGATATGATTCAGTAGTAAGCGGCAACTCATCTGTCCTATCTCAAACGCAGGTTCTGCAATGGTGGTGAGGGAAGGAGAGATGATGGCAGCAACCGGATCATTGGTAAAGCCCACCACGCCTACTTCTTTTCCGATGGCGATGTGCATGTCTTTCAGCGCCAGCATGGCGCCTACCGCCTTACGGTCGTTGACCGCAAAAACAGCATCCGGTTTGTTGGGAAGTTGCCATAGATCCCGCATGTCTTTTTCGCCGTATGCCTGTGTAAAACCGGAGTGGATGATCCACTCTTTACGCAGTGGTAATTTATGTTTATGCAAGGCATCCGTATAGCCTCTGAGCCGGTTGTCAGTAAAGGTAAGCCCGGTAGGACCGGCAATATGTGCAATTTTTTTGTACCCGTTTTTAATAAGATGTTCGGTGGCTTCAAAGGCGCCGTTATAATCATCCTGCATCACTTTCGATGTGACGATATGTTCTGCTACACGGTCAAAAAATACAACCGGGATACCATCATCCATTACATCCTGAAAATGCTGACAGGCATCTGCTTGGGAAGAAACGGATACCAGTAGCCCATCCAGGCTGCTGAAAGAAAGGTTCCTGATAATGTTGTGTTCCCGTTCTGCATCATCATTGGTAACATACAGGATAATGTTATACCCGTTTTGATAAGCTACTTCCTGGATACCCGTAAACACGGTAGAAAAATAATAATTGGTGATGCCCGGTAATATCACCGCGAGGTTGTGGGTACTGTTTTTTACCAGTCCGGTGGCATTGAAGTTTGGTTTGTAATTCAGCTCTGTAGCTTTTTCCAGCACAATCTTCCTTGTTTCTGCACTTACATCATGCGTATCTCTTAAAGCACGGGATACAGTGGCAACAGAAATCTTCAATGCCTGGGCAATATCTTTTATAGTAGCATAGTGTCGGCGCATTCTCTTACAGGTCTGTTGGAATGATTAAATATAGTGAAAATGGGGCTGTTTCCGATAACGTTCTCGCTGATATTTCTGAAGAACGTGCCGGTACAACGTAATTTGGGGTTAACAAATCAGCACGACCAGGATCACTCATTAAATTTCTTTGTGTATGAAAAGCTGTAATATCCACCATCGATACTTTTATTTTATTTTGATGTTTGTCATGGCCATACCATGGCGTGTTTCGGCTCAAACACCTGCTACTGTAAAAGGTACTGTCACCGATGCAGGCACCAGGTCGCCTATTCCCGGCGTGACCATTACGGTGAAAGGAACTACCCGTGGTGTTACGACCGGTGTGGATGGAAAATATGCCATTCCTTCTTCCGAAGGAGCAGTACTGGTATTTAGTTTTGTAGGATATGAAAAAAAGGAAATTCCTGTGCAACAGCAGTCATCCATAGATGTGGCTTTGCGGCAGGTGTCTTCCGGGTTAAATGAAGTAGTGGTGACTGCACTGGGTATCGAGCGTAAAACCAGGTCACTGGGCTATGCTACGCAGCAGCTGAATAACGCTACTATCAATACGGTAAAAGATCCTGGCGCCAATATTATGAATACGCTGAGCGGTAAAGTAGCCGGCGCAGTAGTAACACCGGCGGCTTCCGGCCCTGGTGGCGCAGTTAGGGTGGTATTGCGTGGTAACCGTTCCATTAGTGGTAATAACAATGCGCTGATCGTAGTGGATGGGGTGCCTATTGATAATACCATGAGTACAGAAGCCGGTGGCGGTGGTTCTGCCAATGCAGTGGCTACCCAGCCCAAAGGCATCAGCAGCGGTTATTCCGGTAGTGATGGCGCCGCCAGCATCAATCCACAGGATGTGGAATCTATCAACGTGTTGAAAGGTCCTGCTGCTGCGGCACTGTATGGTAGCCGCGCTGCAAATGGCGCATTGATCATCACCACAAAAAGTGGTAAAAGTGGCCGCATGTCCGTGAATTACAACGGCGGTGTTTCCGTTGATCAGCCCAATATGCTGATGAAGTTTCAGAATACTTATGGCCGTGGTAATGGTGGTGAATTTGGCGCACGTGCCGGCGCGAGCTGGGGCGCACCTGCAACCACCTATGCCGATAACGTACGCAGTTTCTTCAATACAGGTACGGCCATCAATAATTCCATCGATGTATCCGGCGGTACTGATAAGCTGCGTGGATACGCTTCTTATGCAAATACTTCCAACAAGGGTATCATTCCTGAAAACAGCCTGGAGAGAAATACACTGAATCTACGTGTAGCCGCTGAGGTTATTCCCCGGTTGACAACAGACGTAAAGCTCACTTACATGAGCCAGGATATAAAGAATAAACCCAGGCTGGGTGATCAGGGCATTCCTAATGAAGCATACATTATGCCGCGCGACCTCAGCACCGATTCGCTGAAACGCTACGAGGGCGTTGATGCTACCGGCAAGCCTTTCCCATTATACTGGACAACTTCTTCCATCTTTCAGAATCCTTACTGGGATGTATACCGCAACAGTGTAAATGAATCGCGCAACAGGATCATGCTGATGGGTTCTGCCAAATACCAGTTGAACAGCTGGCTCAGCTTGCAGGGCAGGTATAGCCTGGATCGCTATGATGATAAGATCACTGCATCCTACTACGATGGTACCGTTGCCTTTCCGGTACAGCCGGGCGGCCGTTACATGGAAGCCTATATAAACCATTGGGAACGCAATATGGACGTATTGTTGTCAGGTAATAATACCATCTCCAAAAGTTTTCATGTTAACTATAACATAGGTGGAAGTGTACTGAGCAGTAAAGGATACAATACACAATCACTGGCCGATGGGCTGAGTATCCCCAACCAGTTTAACCTGAACTTTGCTTCATCGCCTGCATTTTCCAATACAACGATAAAGAAGGAAATTCAATCTGTGTATGCTAATGCGCAGCTGGATTTTAAACAATACCTCTATCTCGATGTCAGCGCCAGGAACGACTGGTCATCTACCTTACCAAGTCCTTACAGCTATTTTTATCCTTCCGTAGGATTGTCTGCTGTAATATCTGATATGGCTACGATGCCTTCATGGATTTCTTTTGGTAAAGTACGGGGTGCATATACACAGGTGGGTAATGATGCAGAGCCTTATCTGCTGCTGCAAACCTACAATTTCACACAAGGCGCCGGCAATGGTTTTGTATCAAGGGATTTTACAAAAGCCATCAATAACCTGAAACCGGAACAAACCAAATCGTATGAAGTGGGTACCGAGTGGAGGTTCCTGGATGGCCGCCTGGGACTGGATGCTACCATCTATAAAAATAATACGATCAACCAGTTGATCTATATCGGTCTGCCACAGGCAAGCGGATTTGATCAGCAGTATATCAACGCCGGTAATATTGAGAACAGGGGCGTAGAAGTGATGGTTACCGCTACGCCGGTACAGAAGGATAATTTTACCTGGAATACTTCGGTAAACTTTGCCACCAATAAAAATAAAGTGATCTCCCTGAAAGAAGGGATTGATCAGGCAGACCTGTCGCCTTCCGAAAACTTTGGCAGCCTGCTGATCAGGCCGGGCGGCGCTTATGGCGACATATATGGTTATGCCTGGGCAAAAGACGCAAAAACAGGACAAAACCTGATTTCAGATGCAGGACTGCCTGTGGTGGAAGCTACACAGAAACTGGGAAATTTCAATCCTGATTTCACACTGGGTTGGAGCAACCAGTTGCAGTATAAAAACTTCAGTATGTCGTTCCTGCTGGATGGCAGGGTAGGCGGGATCATCGTATCCGGTACAGACGCCATGCTGGCGGCTTACGGTGTAGCGGACTATACGACCAGTTTCCGTGATGGCGGGTTAGTGCTTCCCGGTGTACATGCAGATGGCAGTACCAATACCACTGCTATCACATCGGAAGACCTGTGGACAACCGTTTCACAAAATGGCCGCAATGCTTTTGGACAGTTCTTTACTTATAGCGCCACTAATTTCCGTTTGAGGGAATTATCCTTCTCTTATAATTTTAAGTTTGATAATAAACTGGTAAAAGGCGCCAGGCTTTCACTCACCGGTCGTAACCTTTTCTTCCTCTACCGTGGAAAATCTGTACTGGATATTCCGGGTATCGGAAAACGTACGTTGCCGGTAGATCCTGAAATGGCGCTGGGTACCAGCAACTACCAGGGCATAGAAGCCGGTCTGCCACCTGCTGTGCGCAGCTTCGGTCTGAATCTGAATGTATCCTTCTAGTCAAACTAAACTTAACAGCCATGAATAAGCAGATAAAATATATTCTCTCACTGATGCTGATGGTATCGCTGGGTAGTTGTACAAAAAATTTCGATGAGCTGAATACAGATCCAGCCAGCCTAACGGAAGCGGGTAAACGTGAAATGCCGTTTATGTTTTCGAGGGCGCAATCTGCAGCAGCCATTAACCAGAGCTATTATCAAACTGTACAAAATCTGTATGCAGATCTGTACGCGCAATATTTTGCCCTGAGTACAACCAGCTTTCAGACAGACCGTTATGTAATAAATGATGGTTGGTTACCCCGCCCCGGTATCATTGCGTATGTACAGGTAGTACCACAGTTGCGTAGTATATTTGAAAATACGGACAGCACTTCCGGTGAGTATGCGCTGGCGGAAATTATGTGGGTATATGCGTTTCATCATCTCACAGATTATTTCGGACCGGTAGCTTATTTTGATGCCGGTAAAGCACAGGATGCGATCGCGTATGATCCGCAGGATAAAATTTATGACGACTTCTTCAAACGCCTGGACCATGCCGTGAAGAACCTGAAACAGGGCCCGGCGACCAATATTTTTGGCACTTATGATCTGATCTATAAAGGTGATGTACAGCAGTGGATCCGTTTTGCAAATACACTGCGTTTAAGACTGGCGCTGCGGGTATCAAAAGTAGATCCCGCACGTGCAAAACAGGAAGCAGAAGCTGCGGTGACAGGAGGCGTGATGACAGAAATTTCCCATTCTGCCAGGATGGAAAAGTCGCTGGAAGGAGGTGATGGCAATGGGTTAGCGCGGGTGGCTTCTTACAATGAATTTAGTATGAGTTCCACAATGGCTTCCTACCTGAAAGGATATAATGACCCACGTATGGAAATATTTTTTCAGCCTGCTGTAGCATCCGGTGCTTTTAGAGGTGTACGCAATGGTTCATCACCGGCTGCTATCAATAAGCCATTGAATCAGCCGGCGGAAACATCCAATGCAGGCGAGTATTGGGCTATCTGGAATTCAGATGGAAAGTCCTGGCTACCACAGCTGGAAGCTCCCAAACACGTGATGCTGGCGGCTGAAGCCTGGTTCCTCAGAGCAGAGGGCGCCATGAATGGATGGAACATGGGCGGCACGGCGCAGTCGCTGTACGAAAAAGGAATTGAAACCAGCATGCTGGACTGGGGTATAAAAGATCAGGCTATCATTAACGCCTATACGCAATCAACTGCTGTACCGGTAGCACCGGATGATGTGGAAAATTCACCGGCAGTTGCGAATATTCCTGTTAAATTTGGTACAGCAGCAGCAATACAACGGCAACAGATAGGTACCCAGAAATGGTTGGCCATTTATCCGGATGGTATGGAAGGTTGGGCAGAATACCGCCGCAGTGGCTATCCTGTGATGTATCCGGTGGCGCAATCCAACAACAGCGACCTGCCCGCAGGTACTTTTATCAAACGTTTACCCTATCCTACTGCGGAGGCAACTACCAATGCGGTAGAGTTGAAGAAAGGGATAGCATTGCTGGGTGGTCCTGATAACGCTGCTACCCGGTTATGGTGGGATGTAGAATAACGATCCGTTTTATAGTGATTAAAAACTTTTATACTTGAATATACTCGTTCCGATACTCATGGTGCTATCCTCACTTTTCGCTGTTCCACAGGAGCCCCTGCCAAAGGTACTCCCCGATGATCATACGGATGCTGTTGCCTTACAACTGCAACAACAGGCAGCACAAGCCTTTCAGTCGCAGGTGCTGCCGCATACGCGGGAAGCATGGGAGCAACAGCGCAGTAAGCTCAAAGCATCGGTTATGCGGGAAACCGGTACCGTGGTAGATCATACGTTGCCATTGCATTACCGGGAAACAGGACATACACAGCTAAAGGGCTATTCCGTAAAGAATATTTTATTTCAGACACGCCCGGGTGTATATGCAACGGCCAGTTTGTATGTGCCGGATGGCAAAGGTCCTTTCCCGGCGGTGATGAACCTGCATGGCCATTGGCCCAATGCACGTATGGCAGACATGGTGCAGCCCATTGCCCATAGCCTGGCGCTAAATGGCTACGTATGCCTGAGTATAGATGCCTGGGGTGCAGGAGAAAGAACCACCATCTCCGGTGAAGCAGAATACCATGGTTCCAACCTGGGCGCTTCCCTGATGAATGTAGGCAACACCCTGATGGGCATGCAACTCACCGACAATATACGTGGGGTAGACCTGTTATGTTCTTTACCACAGGTAGATAAAAATCGTATAGGCGCCACCGGTGCCAGCGGCGGTGGTAACCAAACCATGTGGCTGGCAGCGATGGATGAACGCATCAGGGCCGCCGTACCCGTGGTGAGCGTGGGCACTTTTGAAGCCTACATCCTCAACAGCAACTGTGTATGTGAGCTGCTGCCTGCCGGACTTACCTTCACAGAAGAAGCCGGTATACTGGCCATGGTAGCGCCCCGCGCACTGAAAATATGTAATGGAAATAAAGACGCAAATAAATCATTCTTTCCATCGGAGATGTTGCGTAGCTATAAAAATGCGGCACCAGTATATGAAATGCTGCATGCATCCGACAAACTCGCCTATGAATTGTTTGACGAGCCACACGGCTACTGGCCGGAAATAAGATCTGCGATGGTAGGCTGGTTTGATCTGCAATTAAAAGGAACAGGTACCGGCGCATCCGTAAAGGAACCGGCCTTTGACCTGCTCTCTCAGGATCAGTTACGGACCTTCCCGGTAAATCAGCGGGATACAGCCGTAACCACTACAGTAAGCTGGTGTACGCATACCGGCAGCGAATTACGCGCCCACCTGTTTGAAGAACAAACCATTCATACAAGGGCAAAGCGGGATGCATTGCGTGCGGTATTGCGGATGGGACAGCCTTTACAACTGAAAACAATACATCCTTACGGGCAAGCGCAGGGATGGGATAAGATCGCACTGGAAACAACGGATGGCGAGTGGTTGCCATTGCTGCACAAAGCGCCGGCAAAAAAAGAAAACGGCTATGTGGTACTGAGCAATCCCGGTGGAAAAGACAGCATTCCGGCGGAACTGATCCGGTCGATCCTCAAAGAAGGAAAAGGAATTGTACTGGCGGATCTGTGGGGAACAGGAGAACAGGCTTCACCGGTTGCCACTAAAACAGATGGCAGCCTGCCTCCGTTTCATACGCTGGCCAGGTCTGTACTATGGCTGGGCGGTACCATCCAGGGCAAATGGGTCAACGACCTGGAGCTGATCACTTCGTGGCTGCGTACCAGTTATAGCGCACTTCGTATAGACCTTGACGGTAGTAAGGAAACAGGACTCGCTACTTTATTTACAGCGGCACTTGGCAATGAGGTGAAAAAAGTAACGCTGCATAACAGCCCGGTAAGCTATCAGTTTGCAGGACGCGATGGTATCGACCATTTTAATATGTCCGTACACGTGCCCGGTATCATGAACTGGGGAGATGTATCACTTGCAGCGGCGCTGGCCGGTACCACTGTATTATTTGATACACCGGTGGATATGTCCGGAAAGATGATCAACGGAAAATCTTTACAATATTATAAACAGGAATTCCAGTTACTGAAAAAGCGTAGCCGTCAAAAAGGGCATACGGATTTTATAACAGCAGCAGCAGGCCAGGTACAATAACCGGACGGCTGCGGAAAGCAGAAAAATGCATGTTCCATGAAGAATAACCGGAGAGATTTTTTAAAACTGGCAGGACTGGCCGGGGTAGGTATTACCGGATCAGCCTTATTGCCGGGGTGCGCTACTACCAAAGCAGCGGTACCAACGGATATCATCCGCCGGCAAGCTGGTAAAACCTACCACCAGCAATTTAATATGTCGGGTTATGCAGCGCCAAAAATTGATACCGTGCGGATTGGTTATATAGGACTGGGCAACCGGGGTTCTGCAGCAGTAGAGCGGATCACCTATATCCAGGGCATAGAAATAAAGGGACTGTGCGATATCAGGCCGGAGATGATTGCCAAAACAAAGAAAAGAATTGAAGGCTCCGGTTATAACCCCAACGAATACACGGGAAGTGCAGATGCCTGGAAGCAACTCTGTGAACGGGATGATATTGACCTGATATACATTGCTACTCCCTGGCATCTGCATACGCCTATTGCCTTGTACGCAATGGAACATGGAAAGCATGTGGCCACGGAAATTCCTGCTGCTACTACCGTGGAAGATTGCTGGAAGCTGGTAGAAACATCAGAGCGGACAAAAAAGCATTGTGTGATGCTGGAGAATTGTTGTTACGATTTCTTTGAAATGCTGACCCTCAATATGGCGCGACAGGGTTTCTTTGGTGAAATCGTGCATTGCGAAGGCGCCTACATCCATCATCTGCTCGAAAGCCTTTTCTCCAAAGATGCCCGGTATGATCTGTGGCGGCTGAAAGAGAATACCAAACGTAATGGTAATCTCTATCCCACACATGGTCTGGGGCCTATATGCCAGGTAATGGACATCAACCGGGGCGATAGCATGGAATACCTGGTATCCATGGAAAGCAACGATTTTATGATGCATGATAAGGCTGTAGAACTGGCTGCAACGGATAGTTCCTACAAGCCTTATGTGCAGGCGCATTTCCGCGGTAATATGAATACGACCTCCATCCGCACCCGGAAAGGCCGTACCATTATGCTGCAACATGATGTTACCTCGCCACGCCCTTATTCACGTATTCACCTGGTAAGCGGTACCAAGGCTACTGCACAGAAATATCCACTGGAACCCAGGATTGCTATCAATCATGAAGGATGGGTATCTCCCGAAGAATTTAAAAAACTGGAAGAAAGATACACACCGGATATTGTTAAAAAGATAGGAGAAATGGCAAAGAAAGTAGGCGGTCACGGTGGTATGGACTTCCTGATGGACTGGCGTTTGATTGACTGTTTACGCAATGGACTGCCGATGGATATGGACGTGTACGACGCTGCTGCATGGAGTGTTATCGGTCCTTTGAGCGAATGGTCTGTAGCCAACCGCTCCGGTTCCATCGACATACCCGATTTTACAAATGGTGCCTGGCAACATAATAAACCGGTGGACATCTCCCTGCAACAGGGCGGTACTACCGGTGTACGCAACAAAAAATAATTATCTCACTACATACAAGTGATACCGGCCTTACGGATGCCTTGACATCCGTAAGGGGGATTTATGTCATAAAAAAACTGATATCTGATGAAAGTTATCCGATCAAAAGATCCGCAGGAACTGGGGACAGCAGCAGGAAAAGCTGCGGCTGCACTGATACGTGCCGCCATCAATGAAAAAGGAAGTGCTAATGTTATCCTGGCTACCGGCACCAGCCAGTTCGAAACTATCCGCCAGCTGATAACGGAAAGTATCGACTGGTCAAAAGTAAATATGTTTCACCTCGATGAATATATCGCACTGCCCATCACACATCCGGCCAGTTTCCGCAAATACCTGAAGGAACGTTTCCTGGAAAAAGTACCTTCCCTGAAAGCGGTCTACCTGATCAGCGGTGAAACCGATCCGCAGGCGGAATGTGAGCGGCTGTCGGCCCTCATAAAAGCGCATCCGATTGATGTGGCGCTGGTAGGCGTGGGAGAGAACGGACACCTGGCATTTAATGATCCTCCGGCTGATTTTGACACCACTACACCTTATATTATTGTAAACCTGGATACTGCCTGCCGGCAGCAGCAAATGAATGAAGGCTGGTTCCCTTCCCTCACCGATGTGCCATTACAGGCCATCAGTATGTCTGTACAGCAGATTATGCAGTCCAAACATATCATCTGTTCTGTTCCCGGTGAGCGTAAGGCACAGGCGGTAAAAGACAGCCTGGAACAACCGGTGAGCAACCTGTTTCCGGCCAGCATTTTACAGCAACACAAGGATTGTATTTTTTACCTGGACGAAGCAGCTGCATCGAAACTCACCTGACGACCTGACCAGGATTATAAGATTAAAAAGATTTGCCCGATGGGCGTAGATTGAACTGGATAAGTATTTATATTGTACTTATACTTTTATTCAATCTACGCCCATCGGGCAAATCTTTTTAATCTTATAATCTTGGTCTTTGGTCTTTGGTATTCAAAAATAACTTAACTTAACCCTTACACTGAAAACACTTATTGTAGATATTTTTAGAGATTAATACCGATTGAACCCTTACAAAATAACTGTATTTACACGCGGAACATATCATATCAGGAACCGGCAAACCCTACAACATGAATACCTCTATTATAACCAATATTATCACCGCAGGTGCCAGTAACCTGGAGCATGCACAACGAAAGAAGATCCAAACAGCTAATTCCCTTAGCCTTATATCAGCCCTGGTTGCCATCGGAGTAGGCTCTTTTTTCCTGATCATTTTTAATCAGCAAACCATTTTCCTGGGATCTGTTATTGAAACAGTGGCCTTCCTGTATGCTATTTACCTGAATAAGATCAGGCGGTATGAAGCGGCGCTGGTAGCGATCCTTTTTACTTATTGCCTGGCCACCTTGTTTTTCGGGATCTACCTGGGCCCTGTTATCAACGTACCGCTCATGAGCGTGTTTATGGCGGGAATCGTTCTATTGTTATTTGACAGGAAGATTATAAGGATTATCTGTCTTACAGCCATCGGATTAACATTGACCGCCGTATATGTAAACAAGTTTATAGCATTGATTAAACCCGTGGAATTCAGCCCACTCGGTATGATTATCCTTGAAACAGTGGTGGCTGCTACCATTCCGACTTTATGTATCATCATGCTGACCTTTTACCTGAAAGCCCGGAAACATACTGAAATCAGGCTGGTACATCAGAATAAGATCCTGGGAGATACCAACGAGTCAAAAAGCGCCTTTATTAAAGAGTTGAGCCACGAAATCCGTAACCCCCTGAATGTGGTGTATGGTATTTCCAATTTGCTGACCAGTGAGCCCGCCAATGTGAATGATCCCGATTATATGCTCATTGAGAGAGAAGCATTAACGGCTATCCATACAGGCGGCCGGCAGGTGCTGGACATTATTAATAACTCGCTGGACTGGGCCAGGATAGAAGCCGGCGCACCCGAAAGTATTCATGATGCACCGCTGAACATGTCCGAATGGATCCGGGAATTAATGGTGGTTTATAAATACATGGCTTCCAAGAAATCAGTACACCTGGAGCTGGAACTCGCCACCGGCGTACCTAAATTAATATTGACAGACCGCGTAAAACTGACCAAAGTACTAGGAAACCTGGTATCCAATGCGATCAAATTTACCAGGGAGAAAACAACGATTGAAGTAAAGATAAAAAGTGATGACACCCTTATATATATTGAAGTAAAAGATGAGGGTCCCGGTTTATCATCGGAGAAAATGAACGAAGTTTTCGAGCCTTTTTACCGGAGCAGAAGCGACTGGGAAGGAACCGGGCTGGGACTACCCATTGCCAAAAAAATGATCGGTATCCTTTCCGGCGATTTGAAGGTGGACAGCGAAGAGGACAAGGGGACTACCTTTACCATCTCCTTTCCTTATAAACTGGCCGGTGACGCCGGTGAATTATCCTATTCCGTGCGTAAGTTCGGTCGCTTTACAGATAGCCGCGTTTTAGTGATTGAAGATGATAAGATCCAGCAGGTGATGTATAAATTCCTGCTGAATAAAGTAGGCTGTGAATACGAGTTTGCTGCCAGTGTAGCAGAAGGCGTAAAAATGGCCCGGCAGTTCCAACCACACCTCATATTATGTGATATGAGATTGCCTGATGGCAATGGTAAAGATTTTCTGCAACAGATCAGGAGCATGGAAAACATGAAAGACATACCCGTGGTAGCCGTTTCCGGGGGAGCATTTGATGATGAGCTGCAAGCCGCAGCTGAAGCCGGATTTAATAGTTATCTCACAAAACCGGTTGAGTTTTCTGTCTTCTACAAACAATTGGAATGTTTTTTAACACTGCATATAGATATCTGATTTTCTAACATGCTGATTATCTTTTAATTGTAAAGCTGCGAGAAAATCGCGGCTTTTTTTAGTACTTTTTATACCGATCCCTTTTTTGTTTTTTCCCCCGCCGATTGTCATTCGCCAAGCGCATTTTTTCACACAATAAATAGCAACACAATGCAAACCATTACCGTACCGGGCCTTTATTGCCCCTTTTCTCCGCGTATTAACAAGTATGTTATCGACACGCATCTCCGTACCAGTCAATGGGTAAGGAAGTTTAATCTTTACGACGAGGCTAAGTTTGTAAAGTTTCTGAGCGATAACTATACCTGGATGGTAGCCAGGTTCTTCCCCACCGCCAACCGGGAACGGATGCAACTGGCCAACGACAGCCATGTACTTTTATTTGCCATGGACGACGCCCTGGATAACCAGATGAATAAAAGCTCCGTTATTGAAAACGCTGCCAGTCTGCATGGATTTACAGAAAAATGTATGCATGTATTACAGAACAAGGAACGCTTTACCCTGGCTGATGGTGGCCCTTTGCTGGCTGGTTTGACCGATGTCTGGGATCGTACCAAGGCACTGAGCAGTGCGCAATGGCAGCAACATTTTGAGAACGGTATCCGTATTTTATTTGATGCCGCTGCATGGGAATACCGCAATACCAGTACGGACCGTATTCCGGGTATTGAAGAATTTATGAGGATGCGGCCTTTTGCCGGCGCTGCGCATATTTCTACCGATATGATAGAAATAGTGGAACAGATTTATCTGCCGGAAGAAATTCTGCAACATCCGAAAATTGACCGGCTTACGAAACTGGCCAGGGGATTGGTTTGCTGGGCCAACGATCTCTATTCCTGCTCCAAAGAACTGGAACATGGGGATACACATAACCTGGTCAAAGTTATTTCGCATGAAAAAAGGATCAGCCTTCAAAGGGCAGTAGCCAAAGCAGTAGAAATTCATGATCAGGAAATGAATGAATTTGCGACACTTTCTGCCAATTTACCTGTATTCTCTATTTCAATGAATAAAGTAGTGGAAAAATATGCCTTTGTTTTAAGTGCAATTCTCCGTGGCAATATCGATTGGAGTACAATGGAAACAGCCCGCTATCGCTTCGTGTACGGCCCCATATCTGCTACCCGCAAGCAATATGGTTCTGTTAAATAGCATCATCCCCCCAAAACACCTGGCGTCTGCCGGGTGTTTTCTTCCTGCTATCCCTTCATGGGGCCTTTTTCCTTTTCATCTCCTTCTTCCAGTGCATCACTTTGTATATCCTCATCTGTAATTTTTTCTTCTTCCAGTAGTTCATCCAGTTCTGCATCATCTGCTTCTTCGTCCAGTAATTCATCTTCTGTATTTTCATCTCCTGTGCGTGATTGCTCATCCTGGTTGCCTTTAGGAGGTAGCGGCTGCTGTTGGTGATTAATGATATCATCCGGTTGCAGTTCATCATCGCGTAATGGTCCGGGAGTATTCTTTGGTGTTGCCATAATGTTTTTATAAAGCAGACCTCAAAGATTGATCCAATACCTGATTTCCACAGGTCGTATTTCCCCCTTACAATGTCCTGTTTACCCCCTTTTGATTTGCATATATCGGGATATATTTGAGTAAGTAATCCTTCACATTTTAAAACTTAAAAAAATGGCAGTAGTTAATCCTTATCTGAATTTTAATGGTCAATGCGAAGCCGCATTTAATTTTTACAAATCAGTATTTGGTGGAGAGTTTATGATGATTTCAAGGTTTAAAGAAGTGCCGCCAGAATATACACTTCCGGCAAGTGAAGCAGAGAGTATCATGCATGTTGCCTTACCAATTGGAAAAGGAAGTGTTTTAATGGGTAGCGATATACCGGAATCATACGGAAAGGGAACACCGGGTACGCTTTATAACATCGCTATTAATACAGATAGTGAACAGGAAGCGACTGATCTGTTTAATGGTCTTTCCGCAGGAGGAAAAATAACGATGCCGCTTGCCAAAGCTTTCTGGGGCGCCTACTTCGGAATGTTTGTTGATAAGTTTGATGTGCAGTGGATGGTTAGTTACGATGAGAATAACCACTAAAATAAATTGTTTGCATTCCTGATCATCCATTGTTTTTATGCATCTCAGTACCGCAGTATACAACCGGCTGCGGTCATCTCCTTTAAAATCCATGATCACCTTTCGGGACCGTTTTTCTCCGATGTCCCGGTAAGCGGAGCTGTACCTGCTCCTGAAAACCTGGCGGACCGGCGCCGGAAATCACCTGTTAAATATTTAAAATACCAAAATGATAAAATAATCAATATCCGGCATAACAGTGCATGACAGCACTGCCCCTTGTTTTCCATATTTTAGTGAAAACAGATACGGTAAAAAATTCCACATGGAGGTTATCTCAGGTATTATATTCCACTTCATTGGCGGGTTCGCCTCGGGCAGTTTTTATATGCCCTTCAAAAAAGTAAAAGGCTGGCATTGGGAGAGTTATTGGCTGATTGGTGGGTTGTTTTCCTGGCTGGTTGTTCCTCCGCTGGCAGCATGGCTTACCCTGCCGGGTTTTTCGGAAATTATCTCACAGGCTTCCTGGTCTGTTATAGCTACTATCTATATATTCGGATTGCTTTGGGGTATTGGAGGGCTCACCTATGGGCTGGGTATCAGGTACCTGGGGATGTCATTGGGTAACTCCGTGATGCTGGGCTGCTGCTCCGTATTCGGGGCGCTGGTGCCGGCTATCTATTATAATATAGTACCTACTGCGGGTAAAACATCCCTCTCGGAAATGCTCAGCAGCACCTGGGGACTGGTAGTCCTCCTGGGATTGCTGGTATGTCTCACAGGTATTTTTATCTGTGGCTGGGCGGGCATCATGAAAGAAAAGGAACTGACGGAAGAAGAAAAGAAGAAAGCAGTAGCAGAGTTTAGTGTCGTGAAAGGGCTGATTGTGGGCGTGATCTCCGGGATCCTCAGTGCTTGTTTTGTATACGGCATCGAAGCCGGTAAAGACATGGCTGAGGTGGCCGTGGCAAACGGGCTGAACCCATTGTATCAGAATAATGTTACTTATGTGGTATTGCTTTGGGGTGGGTTGACGACTAACTTCGTCTGGTGTATTATCTTAAATATACGTAACCGGTCGTACCACGACTATACGAATAAAAGCACCCCATTACTACGCAACTATCTGTTTGCCGCAATGGCGGGTACCACCTGGTTTTTACAGTTCTTTTTTTACGGTATGGGCGAAAGTAAACTGGGCAATGGCGCCAGTTCATGGATCCTTCATATGGCCTTTATTATACTCATTGCCAACATGTGGGGCCTCGCCCTGCGCGAATGGAAGGGTGTGAGCAAAAAGGCCACCGCCACTATTGTAGGTGGGATCCTTACCATTCTTTTGTCTGTATTGATTGTAGGATATGGAAATTCTCTTAAATAAAATATAGTATGTCGCAGGAAGTAAATCAGTTTAAACACGTCAGTTATTTATGGGACAACGCACAGGCTGCGGCGCTGGCTGGTGATGAAGTGGCCCTGCTTATATATCGCTCCAACTTACTGGGAGCTGATCTCCGACTCACCAACTACGGTGGTGGCAACACCTCCTATAAGGGATCGGTGCATGATCCGCTAACCGGAAAGGATACGGACGTTATGTGGGTAAAAGGCTCCGGGGGCGACCTCGGCACACTTAAACGCAATGGCCTGGCCGCTTTGTATGTGGACCGGCTCCATAACCTCGAAAACATTTATCGCGGAATTGAGCATGAAGATGAGATGGTAGGGTTATTCAATCATTGCATGTATGATCCTGCTTCCCGGCCTCCATCCATTGATACTCCGTTGCATGTGTTTTTACCCTTTCAACATATTGATCACTTACATCCCGATGCGTTGATAGCAATTGCTGCCGCAAAAGATGGTAAGCGTATTACACAGGAGCTATTCAACGGTACCATCGGGTGGGTTGACTGGCAACGCCCTGGTTTTGACCTGGGACTGCAACTACGTAAATGCCTGAACGAAAATCCCGGCATCCGTGGCATCGTTCTCGGTTCGCATGGCTTGTTTACCTGGGGCGACACTGCTTATGAATGCTATATAAATACCCTGGAAGTAATTGAGCGCGCGGCTGAATATATCAATACAGCTGTAGCTAAGAACCCCGCTGTTTTTGGTGGTGCTAAAATCTCTTCCCTGGCTCCTGAGAAGCGTTTACAGCAAGCGGCTTCCCTGGCGCCCATCCTGCGCGGATTTGCCTCTTCGCACCAGAATATGATCGGTCATTTTACAGATGATGCGGATGTACTGGAATTCATTAACTCCAACGATCTTTCAAGACTGGCCCCTATGGGTACCAGCTGCCCGGATCACTTCCTGCGCACAAAAATATCTCCCCTTATCCTGCAACTTACACCGGATGAAGACCTGGGTGATGTGAACGCCATTAAACAAAAGATTTCCCCTTTGTTTGATGAATACAGGGAGATGTATACCGCATATTATAATAAGTGTAAGCATGACAATAGTCCCGCTATGCGCGACCCTAACCCGGTAGTGATTCTTTATTCCGGCGTTGGTATGTTTACTTTTGCAAAAGATAAACAAACAGCCAGGGTAGCAGCGGAGTTTTATATCAACGCTATTCATGTAATGCGTGGATCTGAAGCAATTTCTGAGTATATTTCGTTACCAAGACAGGAAGCATTCGATATAGAATACTGGTTGCTGGAAGAAGCCAAACTACAGCGTATGCCTAAACCCAAAGCCCTGAGCGGACGTATAGCCCTGGTAACAGGCAGCGCCGGCGGTATTGGAAAGGCTATCGCAAAGAAGTTTGCAGACGAAGGCGCCGTAGTGCTTATCAGCGATAACGATAGCGAGCGGCTGGCAACTGCCATCACCGCGGTGGAGAAAAAATATGGTAAGGATGTATTTACCGCCGCATTGCTCGATGTAACCGTTCCTGCTACCATTCAGCAGGCATACGATCAGGTGGCACTGGCTTTTGGTGGGGTGGATCTTATCGTGAACTGTGCGGGATTGTCTATTTCCAAACCACTGGAAGCACACACAGAAAAGGATTGGGACCTGCTGTATGATGTACTGGTAAAAGGCCAGTTCCTGGTTACACAGGCAGGTGTAAATATGATGCGGAAGCAGCATCTTGGTGGCGATGTCATCAATATTGTGAGCAAAAACGCACTCATGAGTGGACCTGATAATGCGGCCTATGGCTCTGCTAAAGCTGCACAGCTGCACCTTAGCCGGTTAAATGCTGCTGAACTGGGGAAAGATCGTATACGCGTCAACGTGATAAACCCTGATGCGGTGATCTCCGATAGTAAAATATGGGAAGGCGCCTGGGCAGAAGGCCGTGCCAAAGCATATGGTATCGCTGTAGCAGACTTGCCGGCTTTTTATGCCAAACGCACGCTGCTCAATGAAATCATCCTGCCGGAAGATATTGCCAACGCCTGTTTCGCTTTTGCCGGCGGCTTACTGGGCAAGTCCACAGGTAATGTATTAAATGTAGATGGCGGTATTGCCGCAGCTTTTGTCAGATAAAAAGAGTTTATATGCAGATAGAAAAATATAAGATAGCCGCGCATAACGACGGACTAACTACCGCGCATAAACGTAGATTTGAGTTTATCAGCCAGGAAATAAAGAACGTAGATGAAATAGTGAATAAACTGGCTGTATTTCAGGTCGCTATACCCAGCTGGGCGCTGGGTACCGGTGGTACACGCTTTGGCCGCTTCCCGGGTGGAGGCGAGCCAAGATCCCTGGAGGAAAAACTGGAAGACATCGGATTGCTGCACGCACTCAACAGATCGGGCGGCGCCGTTTCCCTGCATATTCCGTGGGATATTCCCACCAATACCGCACATATCCGCAATATGGCGGCACAGCTGGGACTGAAATTCGATGCCATGAATTCCAACACCTTCCAGGACCAACCCGGACAGGAACACAGTTATAAATTCGGCTCGCTCTCTCATACGGATAAGCATACACGTCAACAAGCTATCGATCATAATATTGAGGTGATCCGCTATGGTGCGGAGCTGGGCTCGGAAGCACTAACGGTGTGGCTGAGCGATGGCTCCTGCTTTCCGGGACAGCTTAACTTCCGCCGCGCTTTTGAAAACACGCTGCGTAGCTTCGAAACGATCTACCAGGCCCTCCCTGATCAATGGAAGCTGCTGATAGAATACAAAGCCTTTGAGCCTAACTTCTATTCCACTACCGTGGGCGATTGGGGACAGTCGCTGCTCTACGCCTCCAAACTGGGAGAGAAAGCCTATACACTGGTGGATCTCGGTCATCATCTCCCGAATGCCAACATAGAACAGATTGTTGCATTACTGTTGATGGAAGGAAAACTCGGTGGATTCCATTTCAACGACTCCAAATATGGTGATGACGACCTCACTGTAGGCAGTATCCGCCCATACCAGTTGTTCCTTATCTTCAATGAACTGATTGACGGAATGGACACTCGTGGCATGCAACACGCCACAGACCTGGGCTGGATGATAGATGCCAGCCATAATGTAAAAGATCCGCTGGAAGACCTGCTGCAATCTGTAGAAGCGATCAAGATAGCCTATGCGCAGGCTTTGCTGGTAGATCGTGCACAACTTACTGCTGCACAGAACAACCACGATACTGCCCTGGCGCAGGAGCTTTTACAACAGGCTTACCGTACTGATGTACGGCCGCTGGTAGCGGAAGCCCGTCTCCGTGCAGGCGGCGCCCTGGACCCGCTGGCCATATTCCGGAGCGAAAAAGTAAGAGATTCTCTGGTGAAAGAAAGAGGTAAAACCGCCGTTGCCACCGGCTTGTAAATTTAGACCCACATGCGGATTCCCGTTATAGCAATATTTGATATTGGTAAAACCAATAAGAAACTGCTTTTATTAAACGAGCAATATAAAATTGTTTTTGAAGAACAACGTAGTCTGGAAGAGACAACAGATGAAGATGGTGATGCGTGCGAAGATGTGGATAAGCTCCGCAGTACTGTGTTGCAGCAACTGGACCAGGTGCTGCAACATCCCGATTTTGACGTGAAAGCTATCAATGTGGCCGGTTACGGCGCCAGCTTTGTACACATCGATGAAAAGGGAAACAGTGCCGGACCTTTATACAGCTACCTGAAACCATACCCGGAAACATTACATAACCGGTTTTATGAAACCTATGGCGGCGTGGAGGCTTTTACGCACAGAACCGCTTCCCCGGTACTGGGCAGTCTGAACTCCGGTATGCAGCTTTACCGCATCAAATACATGCAGCCGGAACTGTTTGCTCGGATCCGTTATGCCTTACATCTGCCACAATACATCAGCTACCTGTTTACCGGCTTACCTGTTTCTGAAATGTGCAGCATCGGCTGCCATACCAACCTGTGGGATTTTCAACACAACTCTTATCATCCCTGGGTAGCAGCAGAAAACATCCTGGAAAAAATGGCCCCCGTATTTCCGGCGGACTATACCACCATCCTGAAACATGACGACAGGTCCATCGTAGCCGGTATCGGCCTGCACGACAGTTCTGCGGCGCTGATCCCCTACCTGCTGAATTTCCAGGAACCGTTTATATTAATATCCACCGGTACCTGGTGCATCAGTATGAATCCATTCAATCATTCACCGCTGACCACTTCGGAACTGGAACAGGACTGCCTAAACTATATCACTTATAAAGGCTTGCCTCTGAAGGCTTCCAGGCTTTTTGCCGGGCATAAACACGAAATACAGATCAAAAGGATCGCCGCACATTTTAAGGAAGATGAAGCGCAATACAAGCACATGGAATATGATGGCAGCATCATAACCACGCTGCAAGCGGTGCCGGATAATCTGGATTTCAGTAACAGGGATTTATCTTACTATCAGAATAGTACAATTGCCTATCATCACCTGGTGATGGAACTGATTGCACAGCAACACATTTCTACCAGCCTGGTGATAGGAGATACGGTTGTAAAAAGGTTATTTGTAGACGGCGGATTTGCCAAGAACTCGATCTATATGCATTTGCTGGCATTATCTTTCCCTGATATGGAAGTATTTGCTGCATCTGTATCGCATGCCACGGCAGTAGGCGCTGCACTGGCTATACATCATGCCTGGAATACCAAGCCGGTACCCACCGACCTGGTTGAACTAAAATATTATGCCTGACAGGATAGCTGCCTGTCAGCTGTGAATAGCAGTTTTTAATGTACATTGGAGGTAACATGAAAGAACAGAGACTAATAGACCTGATTGTGATAGATGAGTATTCCGCTACGCCGAAATACATGCAGCTGGCCAATTCCATCCTGAAAGGACTGGAAACAGGCCAGATCCAACCGGCAGATCTGTTGCCTTCTATCAATGAACTGAGCTTCGAGCTGGATATTTCCCGCGATACGGCCGAAAAAGGCTACCGCTACCTGAAGAAAACCGGTGTCCTGGGCTCTGTACCGGGCAAAGGATACTTCATTCCTGATAAGGGCGTGCGCGCCATTCCCAAAATATTTCTGCTTTTCAACAAACTGAGTGCACACAAAAAAATTGTGTACGATGCTTTTATGAAGGCTTTGGGTGAAAACGTAGCCGTGGATTTTTACATCTACAATAATGACTATGCCCTCTTCAAAAAATTACTGACCAATAAACGCGAGGATTATTCCTATTACGTGATCATCCCGCATTTTACGGAAAGAGGGGAGAAAGCACATGCGATCATCAACACCATTCCGAAAGATAAACTGGTGATCCTGGATAAGAAGGTAGGCGGTATCACCGGCGATTTTGGCGCTGTGTATGAAAATTTTGAAGAAGATATTTATAACGCCCTCCAGGAAGCGAGGGTGCCCTTGGGCAAGTATCACACTATTAAAATTATCTTCCCTGAAAATTGTTATATCCCTTCTGAACTGCTGACCGGGTTTATCCGTTTTTGCCAGGATTATGCCTTCGCTTATAAAATACTCAACCAGGCTACTGATGAAGCCATCAAGGAAGGCGAAGTATATATTACGCTGATGGAAGACGACCTGGTAGCCCTCATCGAACAGATCACGGAGCTGGAGCTGACCGTAGGGGAGCAGGTGGGCGTTATTTCCTATAATGAAACGCCGCTGAAACGCATCATCCTGAATGGTATCACCACTATATCCACAGACTTCCGCAGAATGGGGGAACTGGCCGCAGAATTAGTGACAGACCGCTCGGTAGCACACCTGGAAGTGCCATTTAAATTGCGGCTGAGGGCCTCTTTATAAGCTGTTCATCTCATCATTTCCTGCAAAAAATCATTCCTGTACATCCTTCACGAGGGCGGGTAGTCCTTCGTATTGCACCGGCGTAATCACGGTGGCGTCATCCGGTTTCACTTTGCGAACGGAATTTACCGGCCAGCAGTCGAGACCGGCGGGTGGCAGCTGATAACGCAGCAATTCCTGTATAGCCGTATCCGTTAGTTGTGGGTGCAGCCATTCCTGTGCCAGGTCGTTGGTGAGCATCATGGGCATGCGGCCCGCATTGTCGCCACCATTATGGATCTGCCGCATCACGGTATTGGCGCTGCGGGTGAGCAGTGTGAAAGTGGGGATACGCGCGGGCTTATCCACATCCCAGGAATTGGAATGCGCCCACAGTCCTGCGATGAAAAAGACATCCTGCTCGCTGGATCTGATGTAATACGGCACTTTATTTTTCCATCCGGGGATTTGCCGGTATTCAAAAAAGCCGGTAGCGGGTATGAGGCAACGCTGGTGCCGGATGGCATTCCACATCGTGCCGCTTTCCAGCACTTTTTCACTGCGGGCATTCAGGAAAAGTTGCCGTTGTTTTTTTACTTTTTCTGCGGTGTCCAGCATTTTGGGAATAGGCCCCCAGGTGAAGGTATCCAGGGTAGGTCCGTCATTGTTTACGATTACAGGCCACTGCGGATATGACATCCCTATTTTATGATAAGTAGGTTCAAAACCCAGGTCGGGGTTAATGCCTGTTTTGAGCAGGGGGATGGCTTTGAGCACACTTTGCAGTTTAGCGGCAAGGGCTATATCGTAACACATATGATCAATAACTTTCTGTGACGGATAAAGGTACTTTTATTTAATTATTCTGTGGCGGTGGCTGTTTCATCCGGCAGGAATGTTTCAGCGGGCGTGAGAGCTACATATACTTTGTAGCCGGTGGGCTGTGATGCCGCCTTGTAAAGCTTTTCCACTTCTTCCACATGGTGCGACTGGTAAATATATTTCCTTTTATCAAACCGGATCTGCTGAAAATGCTGGTTGGCTTCCCCTATATCTTTATAAGGTGTGATAAGAAATATTTCCCGTGTGCGGGCGTCTGTATGATCTCTTCCGTCCTGATAACTCTGGCGGACAAACAGCGTAAAGCCATTTTCAAGCATCGCTGCTACCAGCGGCGCCGATAATAATACCAAAGGATGGTCCATAACTGATCTGTTTCACTATTTACCTACAAATAAATACTAATATTATTAGCAAAATAAAGCTAAATATTTTAGTTTGACAAGATCTTTAACAGATCATTTGCAAAGGCCGTAAAACCGCAGTGGGAGAGCTGTAAGCCGGAATATCCGGTAATTAAAACAGGCGCGTTCAAATAATTAAACAAAAATAAATTTGATTTCCCGATTTACTTACTATTTTTGTACCCGAATTATGACAACAAACATACATATCCATCATCACCATCATTTCTTACCAAAGGGGTAGGCTGGGATGTTAATGTGTATTATTACCATATTAGATCATCATCAGGGGCTTACCAGACGGTAAGCCCCTTTTTTATTTTGTCCAAATGAAACTAAAAATCGCCATCCAGAAATCTGGCCGCCTGCACGAAGATTCCATCAAACTGTTGAAGGAATGCGGGATAGACATCAACAACGGTGTTAATAAACTGAAAACAGAAGCCAGCAACTTCCCGTTGGAAGTGTTTTTCCTGCGTGACGATGATATTCCGCAGTACATTGAAGATGGTGTAGCTGATATCGGCATAGTAGGAGAAAACGTAGTGCTGGAAAAACAGAAGCAGGTAAACATCGTAGAAAAACTGGGCTTCGGTAAATGCCGCCTTTCCATGGCAGTGGAAAAAGCAATGGACTACACTTCTGTAAAAGATCTGCACAACAAAAGGATTGCTACGAGCTACCCGGTGATTGTGGAAGATTTTCTGAAACAAAATGGTATCACAGCCGAAATCCATGAAATCAGCGGTTCCGTGGAAATAGCGCCTGGTATTGGTTTGGCAGATGCTATCTGTGATCTCGTGAGCAGCGGTTCCACCCTGTTTATGAATGGCCTGAAAGAAGTGGAAACCGTACTCAAATCAGAAGCGGTACTGGCAGCGTGTCACAACCTGCAACCTGCACAACAGCAGTTGCTGGACAAGCTCGTATTCCGCATCCAGGCAGTAAAGAAAGCGAAGAACACCAAATACATCCTGCTGAATGCACCCAATAATAAACTGAATGAAATTATTGGTTTGCTCCCCGGCATGAAAAGCCCTACTGTATTGCCTTTGGCGCAGGAGGGATGGAGTTCTGTACACTCTGTACTGAATGAAAATGATTTCTGGGATATTATTGAAAGCCTGAAAGCCGCCGGTGCACAGGGAATTCTCGTAGTGCCCATTGAAAAAATGGTGATCTAAAACTGAGTAGCGATGCAAATAATAAGGTTTCCCGATACATCTTCCTGGAATACATTGTTGCAACGGCCTGTTATGGATACTTCCATGCTGGAACAGAAAGTAGCTGCCATCCTGCAGGATGTGCGCAGCAATGGCGACCAGGCTATACGAAAATATGCGGCGGAATTTGATAAAGTGACCCTGACAGATTTCCAGGTTAAGCCGGCTGATTTTGATAAAGCAGCGGAAACGCTGGAACCTGCGCTGAAAGCAGCTATTCAGCAGGCGGCGAAAAATATTGAAACCTTCCACCGCGCGCAACAGGAAACGTCAAAAGTGATTGAAACCATGCCGGGTGTACAATGCTGGCGCAAATCGGTCGGCATTGAAAAAGTAGGTTTGTATATACCCGGTGGTTCTGCACCGTTGTTTTCTACAATCCTGATGCTTGGCATACCAGCCACTATAGCGGGTTGTAAAGAGATCGTACTTTGTACGCCCTCGCTGCATCCGGCCATTTTATATACGGCGCAACTGATCGGTATCACCAAAGTATTTACCATCGGCGGTGTACAGGCTATCGGCGCAATGGCCTATGGTACGGAAACGGTACCGCAGGTATACAAGATCTTCGGCCCGGGAAACCAGTATGTTACCTGCGCCAAGCAGCTGGTCAATAAAGGCGGTGTTGCCATCGATATGCCTGCCGGTCCTTCTGAAGTGGCCGTGCTGGCAGACGACAGCTGCATCCCTGATTTTGTAGCGGCCGATCTGCTCTCACAGGCGGAACATGGTCCGGACAGCCAGGTAGTATTGGTAACCACCAGCGAAAAAGTGATCAGCGACGTGGAAAATGCACTCCGGGCGCAGCTGGACAAGCTGCCCCGCAAAGGCATTGCCACAGCAGCACTGGACAACAGTAAAATGATCCTCGTGGCAGATGCCGCGGAGGCGGTAGCCATGCTCAATGCCTATGCACCGGAACACCTGATCCTGGCCTGCCAGGACGCAACCGCCATCGCTGACCGCATCACCAATGCAGGCTCCGTTTTTATCGGCAATTATACCCCTGAAAGTGCGGGCGATTATGCATCAGGTACCAATCATACACTGCCTACCAATGGCTATGCAAGGGCTTACAGCGGTGTATCGCTGGACAGCTTTGTGAAAAAGATTACCTTCCAGCAGATCTCTCCTGAAGGTTTGCAGCACATCGGCGCTACCATCGAAACCATGGCCGCCGCAGAAGGATTGGAGGCGCATAAGAATGCAGTAACGATAAGACTGAAAAATATGTAGGGATTTTTTGATTTTCGAATTTTTTGATTTTGTTTGATAGATGAAGTTGCTACATCAAAAAAACCTTAGCAGTCGGAAATCGTACATCAAAAAATTCGAAATTGTTTTTTTTCAGTTGGAAAATCAGAAAATCCGTAAATCAAAAAATTCGAAAATGTTCAATTTGGCTTCTCTTCTCAGAGACAACATAAAAAAACTGGTACCTTATTCTTCCGCCAGGGATGAGTTTAAAGGGGAGGCATCCATTTTCCTGGACGCAAATGAAAATAGTTTCGGATCGCCGTTACCGGTGAATTACAACCGCTATCCTGATCCGATGCAATGGCAGTTGAAATATAAGCTCGCCGATATAAAAGGGGTACCGCCGCAGAATATTTTTATCGGTAATGGCAGCGATGAAGCCATCGATATACTGTACCGCGCTTTTTGCAGACCCGGTGTGGACAACGTGGTATTATGCCCGCCCACGTATGGTATGTACGAGGTAAGCGCCCATATCAATGATGTGATCGTGCGCAAGGTGAGCCTCACAGAAGATTTTCAGCTGGACATACCCGCCCTCCAGCAGGCGGTGGATGAAAATACAAAACTGATCTTCATCTGTTCTCCCAATAACCCCACAGGCAACTCTATCAACAGATCGGAGATTGAATTGCTGCTGAATAATTTCGATGGGATTGTGGTGATCGATGAAGCTTATATTAACTTCTCCCGTCAGAAAACTTTTATACAGGAACTCACAGAATATCCGAACCTGGTAGTACTGCAAACCCTGTCGAAAGCATGGGGACTGGCTGCATTGCGCCTGGGTATGGCGTTTGCGGGCGAGGAAATTATCAATGTATTCAACAAAGTGAAGCCGCCTTATAATATTGGACAGGCTACACAGGAACTTGCCTTGCAGGCGCTGGAAAATGTAAACCGGGTGAATGAATGGATCCGCGAGATTGTGATTGAGCGCGATCTGCTCTCCGCCGCCATGGAACAGCTTCCGCTGGTATTGCACGTATATCCCAGCGATGCCAATTTCATCCTGGTGAAAACCACCGATGCAAAAGGTATTTACAACTATCTCACCGAACAGGGTATTGTGGTGCGCGACCGCTCCAAAGTAGAGTTGTGCATGGGTTGTTTGCGTATCACCGTTGGTACGCCGGCTGAAAACCTGCGCCTGCTGGAGGTATTGAAATCTTTTAATCTGAAAACAACAACATCCGCTTCCGTATGAAACGAGTACTTTTTATAGACCGCGATGGTACGTTAATAAAAGAAGTGCCACCTACTTACCAGATCGATAGCCTGGATAAGGTGGAATTTTATCCCAAAGTGTTTGTAAACATGGCCCGCATCGCTGCGGAGCTGGACTATGAGCTGGTGATGGTCACCAACCAGGATGGACTGGGAACCGCTTCTTTTCCCGAAGAAACTTTTCTGCCTGCACAAAATATGATCATTAAGGCTTTTGAAAATGAAGGCGTACAGTTTAAGGAAGTGTTCATTGACCGCTCTTTTCCGGCGGATAATGCACCTACCCGCAAGCCTGGTACCGGTATGCTGACAAAATATTTTTCGGAAGATTACGATCTCGCTAACTCCTTCGTGATCGGCGATCGTATTACGGATGTACAGCTGGCCAAGAACCTTGGCGCCAAAGCGATCTGGCTTAATGAAGGCAATGGCCTGGGAAATGCAGAGATCAGCGATGATGTAGCGGCGCTGCAATCCGTGATAGCACTGGAGTCTACCGACTGGAACCGGATCTATGAATTCCTGAAATTAGGACTTAGAACGGTAACGCACATACGAAAAACAAATGAAACAGATATCAGCATTGAACTCAACCTGGATGGTACCGGCAAAGCCAATATCCACACGGGGCTGGGCTTTTTTGACCACATGCTGGATCAGATTGCACGTCATGGCGCTATAGACCTGAATATCACCGCCAAAGGGGATTTGCATATCGATGAGCACCATACGATTGAAGATACCGGTATCGCGCTGGGAGAAGCCATCGCCAAAGGTTTGGGCGATAAACGCGGTATTGAAAGGTACGGTTTCTGCCTACCCATGGATGATTGCCTGGCGCAGGTAGGCATCGATTTTGGTGGCCGTAACTGGCTGGTATGGGAAGCGGAGTTTAACAGGGAAAAGATAGGGGAGATGCCTACCGAAATGTTCTTCCACTTCTTCAAATCCTTTTCTGACGGGGCTAAAGCCAATCTGAATATAAAAGCAGAGGGTCAGAATGAACATCATAAAATAGAAGCCATTTTTAAAACCTTTGCCAAAGCCATCAAAATGGCGGTGAAAAGGAATCCGTATAATATGCAGTTACCAAGCACAAAGGGCGTATTGTAGGAACGCCGGGTAAAGGCGCAAAAACTTTGCAGACAAAAAAAAATTTGCATTTGTTGTAAAAATGTTTCAATTTTGTTCTCGCTATGCAAAATATCATGACAAATAAATATTGGTGGTGGCACGGAATCAATCCTTGATCTGTGTTACAGTGCCATGTTTCGTCTGAAATATAATTGGAAGGCTCGCTGTTACACAGCGGGCCTTCCGACTTTTTAGGCGCTTCCATTTTTTACACAAAACCACTTTCACCCAAAATATCATGCGTACCATTCAAGTAAAAACGAGATCCAAACAGATGCTGGCGGACATTTTCACGCCGGTGGGCATCTATCTGCGGCTGCGCGATAAGTTCCCCGGCGCTATCCTCCTGGAAAGCACGGACTACCGCGCCAGCGAAAACAGCTACTCCTTCATCTGTGTGAAACCTATTGCAGGTATTGAAGTTACCTCTACTACCAACTTCGAATTCAAGTATCCCAATCTACCGGTAGAAAAGAAACAACTCAAAAATAAACAAAGCGTACTCGATGAAATAGGAACGTTCCTGGGTAATTTTTCCTTCTCCGGCAAACACCCGGTACCCATGGCGCAAAGCCTCTATGGATATACTACTTTCGACGCCGTACAGTTCTTTGAAACGATCACTTTTAATGAGCAGAAACAGACGGAGAAAGATAATACGATTCCGTTGATGCGCTACCGTTATTATCAATATGTGATCGCCATCAACCACTTCAAGGATGAACTTTATCTCTGCGAAAACCTGGTAGATGGCCTGGACAGTGAGTTTGACCTCGTGGAATCACTCATCCGCCACAAAGATTCGCCCGGTTATCCGTTTATCGCCGTTGGGGAGGAAGAAAGCAACATGACCGACGCAGCATACATGCAGATGGTGGAGCAGGGCAAGCAACACTGTTTTCGCGGAGATGTTTTCCAGGTAGTGCTTTCCAGGGCTTTCCAGCAATCTTTCACCGGCGATGAATTCAACGTATACCGCGCCCTCCGCTCTATCAACCCCTCTCCTTATCTTTTCTTCTTCGATTACGGCGATTATAAATTAATGGGCTCTTCTCCGGAAGCGCAGATCGTTATCAAAAACGGACAGGCCACCATCCACCCGATTGCAGGCACTTTCCGCCGCACCGGCGATGATGTGCAGGACCGCCTGCTGGCAGATAAACTGCTGCATGACCCGAAAGAGAATGCAGAACATGTGATGTTGGTGGATCTTGCCCGCAATGATCTCAGCAGGAACGCGAAAGAAGTGCAGGTATCCAAATACCGGCAGGTACAATACTACTCGCATGTTATTCACCTGGTGAGTGAAGTAACCGGAAAGGTGGACCCTTCCATCAACCCCTTCACGCTGATGGCTTCCTCATTCCCGGCGGGTACACTTTCCGGTGCACCGAAATACCGCGCCATGCAAATCATTGACCAGTACGAACCTACGGCCCGTGGCTTCTATGGCGGTTGTATAGGCGCTGTTGGTTTTGACGGCAGCTTCAATCACGCCATCATGATCCGCTCCATCCTCAGTAAAATGAATACATTATACTATCAGGCAGGAGCCGGTGTGGTAGCCAAATCCGTGGCATCTTCCGAACTGGAGGAAGTAGGTAATAAACTCAATGCATTAAAACAAGCCATTCTGCTGGCACAAAAGATCTGACATGAACATCCTGGTTTTTGATAATTACGACTCCTTTACATACAACCTCGTACACCTCGTTGAAAAGATCATCGATGGAAAAGTTACCGTTGTACGCAACGACGATATTCCTTTGGAGAAAGTGAATGACTTCGATAAAATAATTTTATCTCCCGGTCCGGGTATCCCGGAAGAAGCCGGCTTATTACTGCCGCTCATCAAAGCATATGCACCCACCAAATCCATCTTCGGCGTATGTCTTGGATTACAGGCCATAGGCCAGGCTTTTGGCGCCTCGCTCACCAACCTGAAAGAAGTGTATCACGGCGTGGCAACCAATGTAAAAGTGATAGCCGACGATGGTCGTCTCTTTAAAAATATGCCCCGCGAATTACAGGCCGGCCGTTATCACTCCTGGGTGATAGACAAAACAACCTTACCATCGGAATTAATACTTACCGCAGAAGATGATGATGGTTTTATTATGGCATTACAACATAATAAATATGATGTAAGTGGGGTACAGTTTCACCCGGAAAGCGTGCTTACACCAACAGGAGAGCAGATTTTGAGAAACTGGCTGGAGATGTAATCATCTTCCCGCAGTATTATCTTAATCAATTAAATAAAGCTTAATCATCGTCATGAAAAAGATTCTTAATTACCTCTTCGAACATAAATCATTCAGCCGCGAAGCTGCTAAGGATATCCTGATCAACATCTCCAAAGGTGTATTTAATGATAGTGAGCTGGCCGCTTTTATGACGGTCTATCTCATGCGCAGCATTACGATCAACGAATTACTCGGTTTCCGGGATGCGCTCCTGGAGCTGTGCGTACCTGTAAACCTCAACGGTTACAACGTACTGGACATCGTAGGTACCGGCGGGGATGCAAAAAATACCTTTAATATTTCTACCTTGTCGTGCTTTGTGGTAGCAGGTGCAGGCGGAAAAGTCGCCAAACACGGTAACTATGGGGTGTCTTCCATCAGCGGAGCCTCCAACCTGATGGAACTGGTAGGCTATAAATTTAAGGCAGATGAAGGCAAACTGAAAACAGAACTGGAAGAATCCGGTCTTTGTTTCCTCCATGCGCCGCTGTTTCACCCTGCCCTCCGGCATGTAGCCGGTGTGCGCCGGCAGTTGGGTGTACGCACGTTCTTTAACATGCTCGGCCCCCTGGTAAACCCGGCCCTGGCTCAACACCAGCTGATCGGAGTTTACAGCCTGGAAATGGCACGGGTGTATAACTACCTGTTCCAGCAAACAGACAAGCAGTTCGTGATTGTTCACAGCCTGGATGGCTACGATGAAATATCACTGACAGCCGATACCAAAATTATCACCAACAAAGGCGAACGCGACTGGACACCGGAACAACTGGGCAAACGTAAAGTACATCCGGAAGATATCTACGGCGGTAACTCCGTAGAGGAAGCCGCAAAGATCTTTATGAAGATCCTGAAAGGGGAAGGTACCTGGGCGCAGAACTCCGTGGTATTTGCCAACGCAGCCATGGGATTGCATAGTCTGGGTAACTATAATACCTACGACGATGCATTCAATGCCGCAGTAGCATCCCTGGAATCTGGTAATGCATACAAGGCATTTAAGAAACTGATTGAATTACAATAAAACATATCACCGGCAGGAAAAGGATCATGAAAAATATATTAGCAGAAATAGTTGCACATAAACACATAGAAGTAGCCGCGCGCAAACTACAGCGCAACGCACAGGAATTGCAGCAGACATCGATGTTTGCCCGTGAAACTTTATCATTGTGCAACTTCCTGCAACAGCCCGATAAAACAGGTATCATCGCGGAGTTTAAACGCCGCTCACCCTCCAAAGGGCTGATCAATGGCGATGTAACCGTGCAACAGGTAACGACAGCGTATACACGCTACGGTGCTTCCGGACTATCTGTTTTAACAGACGAGAAATATTTCGGAGGATCTTCGGATGACCTGCAACAGGCACGCAGCTTTAATCAGATCCCTATCCTGCGCAAGGATTTTGTGATAGATGAATACCAGATCCTCGAAGCCAAAGCCATTGGCGCCGATGTGATCCTGCTCATTGCGGAATGCCTGGAAGCCGCAGAGGTAGCACACCTCGCCGCTTTTGCGCACAACCTCGGACTGGAAGTATTGCTGGAAGTACACAGCGAAGCACAGCTGGAAAAGGTAACCGCGCATACCCACCTGGTGGGTGTAAACAACCGCGACCTGACCACTTTCCAGGTAGACTTTAACCGCTCCTGTGAACTGGCGCCCAAAATTCCGGCTGATAAAGTGAAGGTAGCAGAAAGCGGGATCAACGATCCTGCAGCTATTGTAACGCTGAAAGCCGCCGGGTTCCAGGGGTTTCTGATAGGTGAGCATTTTATGAAACAGGAAGATCCTGCCCGTGCATTCGAAAATTTTGTACAAACGCTCAACACTTTGCAGGCTAAATAAATAACAACATGCGTATTAAAGTTTGCGGTATCACAAGAGTAAATGATTTGCAGGCCCTGGTAGATAACAAGGTAGATTACGCCGGTTTTATCTTTTATGAGAGATCACCGCGTTTTGCTGCCAATAAAATAGATGCCAGAACAGTACGCGAAACAACCGGTATAAAAAAAGTAGGCGTTTTTGTAAATGCGCCGCTGGAGCAGGTGCAACGCACGGTTACGGATTATGCGCTGGACCTCGTACAATTACATGGTGATGAAACACCGGAATTTTGTGCCACCATTCGTAAGTCTGTTCCGGTGATCAAAGCATTTCGTATAGGCGATAACGTTAACTGGAAAATGGAACTGGCGCCTTATGTGCCGGTAACCGATTATTTCCTCTTCGATACCGCCTCCGAAAAAGGCTATGGCGGCACCGGCGAAAGTTTCAACTGGGAACTCTTGGCGCAATATCCTTTTGATCATCCATTCCTGCTAAGTGGGGGTATCACTCCTGAAATGGCGGAACAGATCAATGGATTACAACTGCCTGCTTTATTTGCAGTAGATGTGAACAGTAAGTTTGAAGACAGTCCCGGTGTAAAGAACATCAAAAAGGTTGCTCTTTTTGTGAGCGCCGTCCATTAACAACAGCTGGTAGTACCGGCAACAGGAAAAATAAAATTAGTTCATCAATATTAAAATAAGCGGTCATGGATATTGCAATAGATACAGGCAACTCCAGGTATCAGGTGGATAAAAATGGTTATTACGGCAGGTTTGGTGGTGCATACATCCCGGAAATGCTTTATCCCAATGTGGAGGAGCTGCAACGGAAGTATCTTGAAATACTGCGCGAGCCGGCCTTTCAACAGGAGTTTGAAGCACTGCTGCGTGATTATGTAGGTCGCCCTTCTCCCTTATACTTTGCTAAACGGTTGTCTGAGAAATACAATGCACAGATTTACCTGAAGCGGGAAGATCTTAACCACACCGGCGCACATAAGATCAACAATACTATCGGTCAGATCCTGCTGGCACAACGCCTGGGCAAGAAACGCATCATTGCGGAAACCGGCGCGGGGCAGCATGGCGTAGCTACCGCTACTGTTTGCGCCCTCATGGGTCTGGAATGTGTGGTGTATATGGGTAGCATTGATATTGAAAGACAAGCGCCGAACGTAGCCCGCATGAAAATGCTCGGTGCTACCGTGGTGCCTGCCACCAGTGGCAGCAAAACCCTGAAAGATGCTACCAACGAAGCTATCCGTGACTGGATCAATAACCCGGTAGATACACATTATATCCTCGGTACAGCAGCAGGCCCGCATCCTTACCCGGATATGGTGTCGCGCTTTCAGTCTGTGATCAGCGAAGAAATAAAGAAGCAATTGCTGGAAAAAACGGGTCGTGCAAATCCTGATTATGTGGTAGCCTGTATCGGTGGCGGTAGTAACGCTGCCGGCGCTTACTTCCATTACCTCGATGAGGAAGACGTGAAACTGGTGGCCGTAGAAGCCGGTGGAAAGGGCGTACACAGCGGGTTTTCCGCTGCTACCACGCAGCTGGGCAAAATCGGGATCATCCATGCCAGCAAAACATTGCTTATGCAAACAGCCGACGGACAGATAGTAGAACCACATTCCATTTCAGCAGGACTGGATTACCCGGGTATAGGCCCCATGCATGCTAACCTGTATGAAACCGGTCGCGCCCAGTTCCTGAGTGCCACCGATGAGGAAGCACTGGCAGCTGCCTATGAGCTGAGTAAACTGGAAGGTATCATTCCTGCTATGGAATCTGCGCACGCACTGGCCAAACTGAAAGACTTGCCTTTCAACGCTGATGACGTGGTGGTAGTATGCCTTTCCGGCCGTGGCGACAAAGACCTGGATACCTATATCCGTCACCTGAATAAATAAAATGGATTATGCAAAATCGTATTGATCAACTGTTTGCCAATAAGCAACACGGCATTTTAAATATATATTGTACGGCAGGTTTTCCGCAGTTAAATGATACCCTGCCTATCATGACTGCTTTGCAGCAACATGGTGCGGACCTGATAGAACTGGGTATGCCCTTCTCTGATCCGCTGGCAGATGGTCCTGTGATCCAGGAAAGCAGCATGAAAGCATTGCAGAACGGGATGAGCATTCATACCCTGTTTGAACAACTGGCCGGCTTCAGAGAACGTATACACGTACCCGTTATCCTGATGGGTTATCTCAATCCTGTTTTGTTATATGGTGTGGAAGAATTTGTGAAGAAGTGCGCCGAAACAGGTGTAGACGGCGTTATTCTGCCTGATTTACCCATGGCGGAATTTGAAGCGGACTACAAAACAGTGTTTGAAAAATATAATGTACACCTCATTTTCCTGGTTACACCGGAAACAAGTGAAGCGCGTATCCGGAAAATAGACAGCCTGAGCAAAGGCTTCCTGTATGCCGTATCCTCTTCTTCCACTACGGGAAAAGACAAGGATATGGGTAATCAGCAGGACTACTTTGAACGGCTGCAACAGCTCAAACTAACCAACCCGGTATTAATTGGGTTTGGTATAAAGGATAAAGCTACTTTTGATACAGCATCGAAGTATGCCAGTGGCGCTATCATTGGTACAGCTTTTATTAAGGCGATAGAGAACAGTAAGGATCTTGATGGAACGGTTCAAACGTTTATTAAATCCATTAAATAAATAATTACTGATGACGGATTTGTGAGGAGATCCCTTGAAACATCACTTCATAAATCCGTAATTCGTGATCCGTAATTTTTCATGAAATGAAAACAGTCATTATTAAATATAACGCCGGCAATATCCGCTCCGTTCAGTTTGCACTGGAGCGTTTAGGCGTTACCGGTATAGTAACAGACGATCCCGCAGAGATCATGTCTGCCGATAAGGTGATCTTTCCCGGTGTAGGCGAGGCCAGCACGGCCATGCGCTACCTGAAGGAAAGGAAACTGGATCAGCTCATTACCAGTCTGCAACAGCCAGTACTGGGCATCTGCCTGGGTATGCAGCTGTTATGCCGTTATTCTGAGGAGAATGACACCGGTTGCCTGGGTGTTTTTGATGTAGACGTAAAACGCTTTCAGTCGCCGGTAGAAAATCTGTTGAAAATACCACAGATAGGCTGGAATAATATCGCCGGGCTGCACAGCGTAATGTTTGAGCATGTGCCCGAAAATACCTACATGTATTTCGTGCACAGTTATTACGCTGCATTGGGTGCTGATACCGTGGCGATCACCAACTACGTGATCAATTACAGCGCCGCCCTGCAGAAGGATAATTTTTATGCGGTACAGTTTCACCCGGAGAAATCCGCTGAAGGAGGCGCCCGCATCATCGAAAATTTTTTGAATTTATAAGATGAATATCAGGAAGATCAGTGTAGACGATACCCTGCAACTACGCAGGGACGTTTTATATCCGAATTGGGAGTTGTCTGCTGTAAAACTGGACCATGATGTAGATGGCCTGCACTTCGGCGTATTTGAAAGCGGACAGCTGGTAACAGTGGTATCACTTTTTTTAGGCCGCCAGGAGGCACAGTTTCGTAAACTGGCTACCACACCGGCTGCGCAGGGAAAAGGATATGGCAAGGCGGTGTTGTCTCACCTGATTGACATCTGCAAAAAAGAAAAAATAAAACTCCTGTGGTGTAATGCCCGCGATACGGCTGTGAGCTTTTACGACAAACTGGGTTACACCCGCAAAGGGGATTACTTTATAAAAGACGGCATCTCCTTTATCAGAATGGAGCTGCCGCTGGAACAACATAATATGAAGGCCAGATCTTTCGAAATAATACCTGCTATTGATATCATTGATGGCAAATGTGTGCGCCTGACGCAAGGCGACTATAACCAGCAAAAAGTATACAACGAGCATCCGCTGGAAGTAGCCAAGGAATTTGAGGCGCTGGGCGTTCGCCGCCTGCACCTGGTAGACCTGGATGGCGCCAAAAAAGGTGCTGTGGTGAACTGGAAGGTGCTGGAGAATATTGTTGGCAAAACAACCCTGGTCACTGATTTTGGTGGCGGTATCAAAACGGATAAAGACCTGGATATCGTATTTGAGTGCGGTGCGGCTTTAGCCACCATCGGGAGTGTAGCGGTAAAGTCACCGGAGCTGTTCTTTAGTTGGGTGAAACGCTACGGCGCTGCTAAAATATTCCTGGGCGCCGATGTAAAAGAAGAAAAGATTGCGGTAGGCGGTTGGCTGGAAACCACGGAGCTGTCTGTTTTTGATTTCCTGGAAAGCAATATTGCGCAAGGGGTGAATAACATTTTTTGTACAGATATTGCGAAAGACGGCCTGTTACAGGGACCTTCCATGGATCTCTACAAAAAGATTATTGCCCGCTTCAGCGATATTAACTTTGTAGCCAGCGGTGGGGTAAGCAACATTGAAGATGTAGCAGCCCTGCAGGAAATAGGCTGTAGTGGCGCTATTATCGGGAAGGCTATCTACGAAGGAAACATCTCGATGGCAGAATTAAAATCATTCCTGTAAATTATTATTGTATGCTGACCAAACGCATCATACCATGCCTGGATATCAAAGACGGACGTACCGTGAAAGGCATTAACTTTGAGAATATACGGGATGCCGGTGATCCGATAGAACTGGGTGCATTGTATGCTGAACAGGGTGCTGATGAACTGGTATTTCTGGATATAACGGCTACGAACGAACGAAGAAAAACATTAGCGGAGCTGGTTACGCGCATTGCCCGTCATGTAAACATTCCGTTTACCGTGGGTGGTGGCATTGCCGCGGTGGAGGATGTAAACATATTACTGCAATCCGGCGCTGATAAAATATCCGTGAACACGGCAGCCTTCAAAAATCCCGGCCTGGTGGATACACTGGCCCGTGAGTTTGGCAGTCAGTGTATTGTATTGGCTATTGATACCCGTTTCGAGGATGGCGACTGGTTCGTATACCTGAATGGAGGCCGCGTAAAAACGGACATCAAAGCCTACGATTGGGCGCGGGAAGCCGTGAACCGTGGCGCAGGTGAAATACTGCTAACCTCCATGAATAACGACGGAACAAAGAAAGGTTTCGCACTGGATATTACCGGTAAGTTGTCGCAAAACCTGAATGTGCCTGTTATCGCTTCCGGCGGTGCAGGTAATATGGAACATTTTGTGGACGTCTTTGAAAATGCACAGGCCGATGCGGCGCTGGCAGCCAGTATCTTCCATTATAAAGAAATAGAAATACCTGCGCTCAAAACCTTCCTTTATCAGAAAGGGGTGAACGTAAGATTTTAGTGATATTTGAAACAAGCATATATGCAGATAGATTTTCAAAAGTCAGCCGATGGCCTGGTACCGGCTATCATTCAGGACCCGGCCACCAATAAAGTGCTGATGCTCGGTTACATGAACCAGGAAGCACTGGACAAAACCCTGGCAGAAAAAAAGGTGACTTTTTTCAGCCGCTCAAAAAACCGCTTATGGACAAAGGGGGAGGAGAGTGGTAACTTCCTGTTGTTGCAGGATATCAAAATCGATTGCGATCATGATACCCTGCTCATCAAAGCCAATCCTGTTGGCCCGGTATGCCATACCGGCGCTGATACCTGCTGGGATGAACAGAATGTAAGCAACGATTTTCTCGCTAAACTGGAAAGTGTTATTACAGACCGTAAAAATAATCCTTCCGAAAAATCCTATACCTCCCAGCTCTTTGCACGCGGCATTAATAAAATGGCGCAGAAAGTAGGGGAAGAAGCGGTGGAAGTGGTGATCGAAGCAAAAGATAATAACGACAACCTGTTTCTCAATGAATCGGCTGATTTGCTGTTCCATTATCTTATCCTGTTGCAAGCCAAGGGATTCCAGCTGGCGGATGTTATAGCAGTGTTAAAAGAAAGACATAAATAGACGTAAACAGATTTTAAATGATTTTCCTGGGTTATTTTTGCGGTTAATAAATAATTAATTATTTATATTTAATCGACAAGATCAACCAGGAGGATCATTTTTTTTATTTAAATCCTGGTCAAAAATCAATTAATCATAGTTATGAAGCAAATGTTCCTGTTAGCCGCAGGTATATTATTATCAGCGGGAGTGTATGCCCAACAGGTATCGGGCACTGTAAAGGGAGGTAACGGTAAGAAAATATACCTGTTTGATGACCAGGATAATAATCCGGACGACTCACTACTTATTGCGAATGAGCAATTCAGCTTTAAGGTAAAGAACGGCAAAGAGCCGGCTGTATATGCCCTGATTCTGCAGGATGTTAATTATCCGATGCTGTTTGTATCCGGTAATGAGCCTGTTCATTTTACAACTACTACCGCCACGTATCCTATTGCTTCGGCAGTAAAGGGTAATGAAAATACATTGAGTATGCAGGCGTACCAGAAAGCATTTGATCCATTGATCAAAAGGGCGCAGGTATTGAATACAGAGGCAAGCAATATCAACCCGGAGGACGAGCCGGCAAAAAATGCTTTCCGTACCAAAGCGGAACAGTTTAGCAAGGATATTGTGAAAACGGGTACTGGCTTCATTAAGGAGCATCCAAAGAGTATTGCCAGCATCTGGTTGATGATGAATGAATTACGCTCCCGCGTGGAACCGGAAGAATTTCAGCGGCTGTTTGCATCACTGGATAAATCCGTTCAGGAAAGTCCGTATGGGGAAAGCGTCACCGCCTATATAAAAAGCCTGAAGGCAAATGCGGTGGATATTCCTGCAGATGACTTTTCGCAGCACAATGAAAAGGGGGAGCCTGTTAAACTGTCATCATTCCGCGGTAAGTATGTATTGGTGGATTTCTGGGCCAGCTGGTGCGGACCATGCCGGCAGGAGAATCCCAATGTAGTAAAGGCTTATAACAAATTCAAGGATAAGAATTTCACGATCCTGGGCGTGTCCCTGGACAACGACCGTGACCGCTGGCTGCGTGCCGTGAAACAAGATGGCCTTGCCTGGACCCAGGTATCCGATTTGCAGGGTTGGGGTAATGAAGTAGCTGTACAGTATGGCATTCAGTCTATTCCGGCTAATCTCCTCATTGATCCGGATGGTAAGATCATTGCCAGGAATCTGCGGGGAGCACAGCTGGAAGAGAAATTGCAGGAGTTACTGAAATAGCCGCTTATCAAAATCAGGTTGGCAATGATCGCCTGATACTTGAAATTTGTTATTCGTAAATTTTAAGATCAATGAAGATATCGATAATAGGCGCCGTCATGCTTTTCCCAGCAATGTTGTTTGCACAGGATAAAAAAACGGCGGCTGCGGGTAAGCCTTTTACCATAGAGGGAACGGTTACTGAATTGAAGGACCCTGCTACTATATATATCAGAATGCGTAAGGGTGGTGAAAGTGTGATCGATAGTGCGCAGGTGAAAGATGGTAAGTTCACTTTTTCCGGCAACCTGGAAGAGCCTTCACTGGCCAGCCTGATGCTGGTACAGAAGAATGCGGAAAAACAGGTGTCCATGAGCCGTGATATGCTCGCCGTATACCTGGATGAAGGGATGGTGAGTATCAATACCACAGATTCTATCAGCAAGGCCGTGGTAACAGGTTCCAGGGCCAATGATGATTACAGGAAATTACAGGAGCAACTGAAAGACGTGAATGTAAAAGGCGCCGCCCTTCAGAAAAAATACCGGGAATTGTCTGCCAATAAGGATGAGGAAGGATTGAAGAAACTGGAAGCAGACTACGACGAACTGGATGCCGAAGAGAAAAAGATAGAGTATGATTTTCTCCGCAAAAATACTGCTTCCCCTATCGCGGTATATGTATTAAACCAGTATGCCGGTTATGATCTTAAACCCGCTGAAGTAGCTCCCCTGTTTAAGAAAATCAATAAGGATGCAAAAAAATCCCCTTCCGGAAAAGAATTTGCCAAACGCCTGGAATCTGCCAGGAAAACGGCGATAGGCCAGTCTGCTATTGAGTTTGCGCAGACAGATGCGAATGGTAAAGAGGTAAAGCTGTCATCTTTCCGGGGTAAATATGTGTTGGTAGACTTCTGGGCCAGTTGGTGCGGACCCTGCCGTGCAGAGAACCCCAATGTAGTGAAGGCATACAATAAATTCAAAGCAAAAGGATTTGAAATCCTGGGCGTTTCCCTGGATGATAAAAAGAATAAATGGCAGGCGGCTATAGATGCCGATAAACTCACCTGGACGCATGTTTCAGACCTGAAGGGCTGGAAGAATGCGGCAGCTGAACTTTACGGTGTACGCGCCATCCCGCAGAATGTACTGATCAATCCTAAAGGAAAGATCATTGCCAAAAACCTGCGCGGCGAAGCCCTGGAAGAGAAACTGGGAGAAATATTGCAATAAACTTCCCCGTAAAAAGAAATTACTTCCCCTGATGAAACGTAAAGTTTTATCAGGGGATTTTTATTTTAATCCATCTTCAAAAATAAAAATTTGCATTATTACGAAACATTCGTAGTTTTACGAAACAATCGTAATTGATAAATAAAATAATTATGGAAAAACTGACCCAACAGGAAGAAGCTGCTATGCTTGCTATCTGGAAAGCGGGAAAAGGTTTTGTGAAAGATTTTCTGGAAATACATATAGCACCGGTTCCTCCGTATACCACCCTGGCTTCTACCATTAAGAACCTGGAAAAGAAAGGATTTGTGGCAAGCCATAAGGTAGGTAACGTATATGAGTATACGCCATTAATGGAGGAAGCTGCCTATAAAAAGAAGTTTATGAATGGCTTTGTAAAAGACTATTTCGAAAACTCGTATAAAGAGCTGGTATCCTTCTTTGCAAAGGAGAAGAAGATCAGTCCTGATGAGCTGAAAGAAATAATCCGCATGATAGAAAACGGCAAATAAATAAAATCGTGGTTATGGTACCTGCTATCTTAATATATCTGTTAAAAGCAAATATCGCCCTCACATTATTCTTTCTTGCTTATCATATCGGTTTGCGCAGGCTTACCTTTTATACGCTTAACAGAGTGTATCTAATAGGTGGGATCATTTTATCCTCCCTTTTCCCGCTCATTTCCATCGATGATTTTATCAACAGGCATGAAACCATTGCAGGAAATGTAATGACCTATGTACCTGATTTCAGCGCATGGCAGGCGCCTGCACCTGTTTTTACCATCTGGACGGCGCTGGTATATATTTTTTGGGTAGGGGTATCGCTAATGGCTATACGCTTTTCTATACAGCTTTTTTCATTATGGAAGATACACAGCCGGTCGGAACGTGGGGAGATAAACGGTTTCCGCGTACACCTGCTCCAACAGCAGGTAAATCCCTTCTCGTTTTTCCGGCAGATCTATATCAATCCCTCCCTGCACAAGGCCATGGAACTACCTGCCATACTGCGTCATGAAAAAGTGCATGTACGCCAGTGGCACAGCGCAGATGTTTTGCTGGGGGAACTGAACAATATTTTTTACTGGTTCAATCCGGGCGCCTGGCTCATGACCACTGCCATCCGTGAAAACCTCGAATTTATTACCGACAGATACCTGCTCCGGCAGGGCGTTGATAAAACAACTTATCAGTACAGCCTGATTAAAGTAAGTGGGATCCCATATGCGACGGCCATCGCAAACAATTTCAATTTCTCACATCTAAAAAACAGGATCATCATGATGAACAAGAAAAAATCATCAGGTTATCAGCTGGTGCGCTACCTGGTGTCAGGCATGCTGGTTGGTGGATTGGTACTATCACTCAATTACAGCCGGGCAACTGTTGCTGTGCAACAGGTAAGCCACCCGGAAAAAACAGATACGATTCCACCAACGCCGCAACCGGCCCCACTTCCACCTAAAGCACCCAAAGCACCACCGGCTCCGCCAAAAGCGTCCATCATCGGAGTGGCGCCTGTGCCTCCTGCACCACCCGTACCGCCTGCACCACCACCTGCGCCAAAGCTGGATAAACTTCCGGATAACGCAGTGTACCTGCTGGACGGAAAACTCAGCAACAAAATAGCAGTAGCTGCTTTGAATAGCCACGATATTGAAACAATAGAGGTATGGAAAAATGATGATGTGAAGGATGAAATGGTCGCAAAATATGGCGAAAAGGCAAGGAATGGAGTGATAAGCATTGTTACCAGGAAGGGTCCTGCCGCCCCCAAGGCTAACGTGACAGTTATAACAGGTAACAAACCTGATCCTTTATGGGTAATAAATGGGAAAATTGCACCGCCAACTGCTATGAAGGAGATGAACCCGGCTGATATAGAACATATAGATGTTCTGAAAGGTCAGTCAGCTACCAGTTTATATGGAGAGAAGGGAGCAAACGGGGTGATTATTGTTACCACAAAACCAGGTGCCGCTCAAGGAACGACTTTAAAGTCGGGTGGAGATACCACCAATGTTATCAGGGTGGTCGGCTTTAAATCAGGTGTAGATCTGCTGGATTCTATCCGGGTTATTAAATAATTATTTTATCAGGATACAAAAAGCCACGGTCCGCCACCGTGGCTTTTTTGTTTATAGCAAACATTATCTGCACCCGGATGTTTATATAAAAATACGGAAACCACAATTTGTATTTTTATGGCATCTCTTATTCCTCCCGTCAATAGTCATGATCATATTGCAGGTGGCACCAGTGCGGCAACTGAACTGGTAGAATATGGCGACTTTCAATGTCCTTATTGTGCAGCCGCTTTTCTTATTGTAAAGGAAGTACAACAACGCGCAGGGGAAACACTGAAGTTTGTTTTCCGGAATTTTCCGCTGTCAGAATCGCATGAATATGCTATGGATGCTGCATTGGCAGCTGAAGCCGCCAGCCGGCAAGGCAAATACTGGGAAATGTTTGATGCGCTGTACAGCCATCAGCAACTTTTTAGTGAAACCCTTTTTTCACGGCTGGCAAAAGAACTTGACCTGGACCCCGAAAAATTTCGGGAAGACATGGAAGATAACACGCTGCTCAGCAAAGTAGAAGCTGATTTCGAAAGCGGTGTGCGCAGTGGTGTAAATGGCACACCCACTTTCTTTATCAATGGCAAACGCTATAATGGTGATTACAGTTTACTTACTTCCGCGATCCCCCACTGAACGTGCGCACCGGAAACCAAGATTAGCCAGGCCCGATTCGGGGGTTGTTTTCATACGTGCTGATACGCGGTAACCCCGGCAATACTCATCACTGCACATGTAGGAACCACCTCTGATCACCCGTTTGTCCGCCGACGGATCTTCGGGGTCAAAACCTTTGGCCGGACCAGCCGGGTTCACGACACCGTTTTCTCCCTGTGCATAGTAGTTGGCATCATACCAGTCTGCACACCATTCCCATACATTCCCCGACATATCATACAACTGGTAACTATTAGGACTATACGATTTCACAGGTGCTGTACCATAAAAGCCATCAGTTTCGGTATTGTGATAAGGAAAGTTGCCATTCCAGGTATTGGCTTTTGGTTTGCCGCTGGTGAGGGCTTCATTCCCCCAGGGGTATAGTTGTCCGGACAGGCCGCCCCGCGCGGCATATTCCCATTCTGCTTCTGTAGGCAGCCGCTTGCCGGCCCATTTGGCATAAGCCTGTGCATCCAGCCACGATACCTGCGTTACGGGCAGCCGGTCGTTGTTGGGCACGTCTTTACCCACCCCATTGGGATGCTTCCAGTTAGCGCCGGGTTCAAAACTCCACCATTGTGATACATCATTAAAAGGTACCGCATGATCAGGAGGGGTGAATATCAGTGCGCCTGCTGCCATCATGCTGCTATCCGGTTCCGGAGAACCGGGGGGCATACTCGCCATCAGTTCTTCTTTGGTAATAGGTTTTTCCGCCGTGGTCACATACCCTGTGGCGGCTACGAAGGCCGCAAATTCCTGGTTGGTCACTTCGTGTTCATCCATCCAGAAACTATCCACCTGCACACTGTGTTTGGGGTATTCATCCGCGATGCCGGTGCTGTCGTCCGCTCCCATACTGAAGGTGCCACCCGGAATGAGTACCATCTTATTCAGTGTATCCGTTTCCGTTGTTGCCACGGCCTGCTTGTCCTTTGTTCCGCTGTTGACACCGCAGGCACTCAGGCCTGTTAATCCCAGCAGTACACAAATATTGATAAATTGGTTACTTCTTAACATTAACTTCGTTTGATTAGCGAGATAATATCAAAAATAGCAATAAAAAAAGGCGATAGGTAACAATTTTATAATGATTTATTTATCCAAACTATTGTAAACTGCACCTTCATTCGGTTCCGGTGCCATGCCGGTGCCGGTTATCATTGGTATTGCTTATGCAACAAACTGCCATACCCTTTACGCGAAAGGATTTCGGCGATGATTTCCTCTGGGGAGTCACGATTTCCGCGTTTCAGAATGAAGGCGCCAGTGAGCAGGATGGTAAAGGCGCCTCTATCTGGGATACCTTCTCCCGGCGTAAAGGAAAGATCAAAGATAAAAACCATGCACTGGTAGCATGTGATTTCTACAACAGGTATACACAGGATATTCTGCTGGCTAAACTGCTGGGCTTCACCGTATTCCGTTTCTCCTTGTCGTGGTCGCGCATCATGCCAAACGGCACAGGCAGCGTGAACCAGGCGGGGCTCGACTACTACCACCGGGTGATAGATGCCTGCCTGGAAGTGGGACTGGAGCCGTATGTGACCCTGTATCACTGGGACCTGCCGCAGGCGCTTGAAAACAAAGGCGGCTGGTGTCACCGGGGAGTGATATTTGCTTTCGAAGAATATGTGCGCGTTTGTGCCCGTGCTTTTGGCAATAAAGTCAAGAACTGGATTGTTTTAAACGAACCTTTTGGTTTTACGGCGCTGGGCTATATGCTGGGTGTGCATGCACCGGGAAAGTTTGGTCTTTCTTATTTTTTGCCGGCCGTGCATCATGTGGCGCTGGCACAGGCGGAGGGTGGCCGTGTACTCAGGGAAGAAGTAGCCGGCGCCAATATCGGCAATGCCTTGTCTTGTTCACAGATCATTCCATATACAAACAAAGAAAAGGATATGCAGGCTGCACGCCGTGCTGATGCGCTGTTTAATCGTTTGTTCCTGGAACCTGCGCTGGGAATGGGTTACCCGGTACAGGACTTCCCCCTGCTCAAACGTATTGAACGCCGCTACGCTTTGTGGCGTGACTGGGACCGGCTGGCCTTTGATTTTGATTTTATCGGGATACAGAATTATTTTCCACTGGTGGTAAAACACAATCCCTTTATGCCGGTGGTAAAGATTTCAGAAGTAAAAGCCCGGTCTAGGAATGTGCCGGTTACCGCCCTGGGGTGGGAAATTAATGGTAACGGCCTCTATGAAATACTGAAACAGTTTGCTGCCTGTAAGGGGGTGAAAAAGCTCATCGTTACAGAAGGAGGTGCAGCGTTTAATGATGTACGGGAAGAGGACGGCAACATCCATGATACCGCCCGCATAGCGTACTTCCGGGAATACCTCGCCGCCGTACTGAAAGCACGGCAGGAAGGCATTCCTGTAGACGGCTATTTCGCCTGGACACTCACCGATAATTTTGAATGGACGGAAGGCTACCGCGCCCGTTTCGGATTGGTACACATAAATTTCGACACACAGCAAAGAACCATAAAGGACTCCGGATATTGGTTCCGCAACCTGTAATCATGGGGTTATTTATCTCCCACATTTTTCTAAAAAAAATCACAAACAACAAAACACAAACAACAAAACACAAACAACAAATCACCCATCCGTTTTAATCCTATCATCTGTTTAATCCTGGTCTCTATTCGGCCAACCTTTTAAAGAACCATATATCTCTCAGGCTGAAATTAAACACAGCATTCACATAATTTTCCTTCACCAATCCGTTGTTGCTGCCACCTCTTTGTCCGGCTTCGAGGCCCACGTAATAGCGCAGCTGCCCGTTTTTGCTGGGCAGTGAAAGTCCCAGTGTGCCGGATATATCGGTGATCTGCGCGCCGTTAATAACCAGCGGGGATTTATTATAACTGAATCCCGCCTGCATGATGGCGCCTTCAAAAGTCTGGTTGTAATATTTGCGGGTAAGCGCATATTCCACCCCGGTAGAATACCGCTCTCCATCCTGGTAATAATAGTTGCTGCCTTTATTGCGCAGGGTATTCCATAACTGGTGACGATAATCCGCTACCCAGGTAATGGTACCGTTGGTAAGCGAAAGACCGCCGCCATATTCAGCCGGCAGGGTAAAGTATCCGGCAGGTAGTTGCTCGGTGTAGTAAGAGGTTTCATCCTGGTTTACAATATTCAGTTTTTCCTGTAGCTTCAGTTTTGTTTCAAAGCGGTAAGTGGCGCCCAGTCCCAGTTGCCAGCCTTTGGCGACTTTGGCAACGTATTGTGCGCCTGCTGTGAAGTTAGGTTTGAAGGTATATTTATTGTGTTGTGTCACGAGGGAATCAGAGCCTATTGTCTGTGCGGTATTCAGCGGTCCGAAAAGGAATGCAGTGGATACGCCGACAGACAGATGTTTATTCAGTTGAAAACCATTGGAGATGTAAGTCCTGTTGATACCGCCGGTGCCGGTGGTGGTAGCGGTGACGGGATTTCCGGTACCGGTGATAAACTGGTTGTTGAGCAGTTTATAATCTACGGTGCTGAAAGGAGAAATGCCGGCGCTGATGCCCCAGAACTTCGCGGCTTTGAATCCCAGTGCCAGCCGTTTGAAGTTTACATCGCCTGCATTTTGTGAGATGCCGGCGCCGGAGTAATTCACCTGTTGTGCTTTTATGGATACATCAAACATAAAGTTCTGGGTGGGTAATGCGCTGTAAGAGGCCGGATTCAGCTCGTTCAGGTAGCCGGAGTTGCGTCTGCCTATGCCGGTGCTTCCGAGGCCGTAATTGCGGCTGTAATCCCTTGTTTCCAGATCGCCTATGCCATAGGCGGAATAGATGGAATTAAGACCGTGTTGCGCCTTTACCGAGGCAGCGCCCAGGAGAAGGAGTAATAAACAGGTATATAGTTTTATCCGCATGAGCATATGATCCATTATTTATACAACAGGAAGTACACCTGTATTTTGATCTTGTTTTTTGTGTTGCGCTGATCGCCGATAGCGAGACGGTCCAGTGTTGTTCTGGCTTCCCCGCCGCTGGTGGTGAGCAACAGGCCGCGGGCCGTGTTGTCTGTAGCCGTTAGCTGTGCTGTACAATACGATGTGATGTCGTAGGTGTAGGTGGTATGTTCGTTATACATGTTGTCAATCGTCAGCGTGCCGTAATTGAGGGTGTCGGTTACATCGTTTGTTTTATTTACCGCACAGAGGACCAGGTTAGGCGGTAGCCGGTATCCGATTGTACTGCCGTTGGCGGGAGATACCGTCATGATCACTTTCATGAGCTTGAAGTATTGTCCCAGTTGCGGGAGGCTTTTCAGGTACGGCAGATCTATTCGTGTAGCCACCCCCGTTATAGGCTGTATAAAAGCAACATTCCCTGTTTGTGTAGATGGCAATTCCTTTTCAGTGCCGTCCAGCGCGGCTATGGGCGTACCGGTGCGGTTTGTGGACACCTGGTTGAACTGGAGCTCAGGCGTGGTCATTTTAAAATCCACATATTTCACCGTTGTGATGATCTCATTGGTATGATAATATAACCGCATGGTAAGACTGGTGTCCTCCGCTGAAAAGCCTGTTACCGCTTTACTGTTGGGACCGGGCCTCACCTGCAGCCCTTTGAAAAATTCGAGGAAAGTATTGGAAGCGGTAATATCCGGACTCTTATCGCGCAACATGGTAAACAGCTGGTTGCCCAGGATGTCAGACATCTTGACCGAAATAATCTTATCGGTGCCAGGGCGTATAATGCCCGTGAAACTACCGATGGGATTGGTTTCTGTAGAAAAGCTACTGTTGTTGTAGAGATAATAAAAGTTTTTTGCCGGCTGAATTTTTTCCGTCACCCGGTACACGCGCAGATCCTGCGGTATAGTAGAATCACCTGACATATATCCGTTGGGATGCATGATCAGCGACATGGAATCATATTGTGATCCGTGAACAGGAATATCAATGGTGGCGGGTTGTAACAGCTGAAAGAAAGAAGTAGCGGTGGTGGTACCGAACAACGGATCTGTTTTGATACCGGTGAGCAACGTAGCTGCACCGGAAGTGGGTATGGAATCATACCGGATTGTTTTCATGGTGAGCGACAAAGTATCAGAAAGGATATAATCTGTTGCCTGATTATTATCTACCACATTATTGTAAGTGAAGCCGGCCTTTTCACAGGAAGAAAAAGCTGCCACGAGCAAAACTCCCGGCAGGTATTTGAAGATGCTGCGCCGGAAGCGGCTGAAAAATAAATGATACATGGTCGTGTTCATGGTGCGCAATTTTAGACAGGATCAATACTTACAGTTCCTTTAATATGCCAACAGGCATAATTCATCGATGAACCGTGGATTCTGTTCTTTATGCTGCCAATAGCGCATGAACAAGCATTAGCGGCGAAAGATTACTGCTGGCAGATAAAATAACGGTATCTGTCATTTAAAAAGAGGGGTATATCTATTTCCTGTTTGCCGGAATGCTCCTGCGGATAATTTTGGCTATCGTAAAAAGAACATGCTAATGCGTTATTTAAAAGGTTATAGTTTATTATTGATCGCTTCTTTGGTGGCCTGCTCTAAGGATTCTTCCACCACCACCCTGGTGGGTAACTGGATCAAACGTTCCGAATTTGAAGGGGTCGCCAGAAGTTCGGCTGCATCTTTTGTGATTGATAATAAAGCCTACATCGGTACCGGCTATGATGGTGAAAACCGGTTGCAGGACTTCTGGGTATATGATGTAGATCTCAACCAGTGGACGCAGAAAGCAGCATTCCCCGGTGCGGGCCGCAATGGCGCGGTAGGTATTGCCATGGCCGGTAAAGGGTATATCGGCACGGGTTACGACGGACTCAACAAACTGAATGATTTTTATCAGTATGATCCTGCTGCCAACAGCTGGCAACGCAAGGCCGACTTTGCAGGCTCTGCACGTTATGGCGCGGTTAGCTTTGCACTGAAAGATAAAGGCTTTATCACTACCGGCTATGATGGTAACTGGTTAAAAGATAACTGGAAATACGATCCCACCACAGATAGCTGGGCACAGGCACCCAGCCTGAACACCGGTAAAAGAACAGATGCTTCTTCTTTCGTGATCGGCAACCGGGCATACGTGGTCATGGGAACGGCCAACTCTACTTTTATCAGCGATTTCTATGCGTATGACGGCGATACAGACAACTGGGTACAGTTGCGTGCTATCGACAATCTTTCTGACGACAGCTATGATGATAGCTACAACTTCAAAGGTAGCAGCGCAGCGGCTTTTGCCATGAAAGGAAAAGGATATATCGTTTCCGGTACCACCGGTGGATTAACCAGTGCGGTATGGGAATACACACCCGGTTCCGATACCTGGGTACAGAAAACAGACTTCGAAGGTGCTGCCCGTACAGGTGCAGTGGGCTTTTCTGTAAAAGACCGCGGCTTTGTAGTACTGGGTACCAGCTCCAGCCAGGCGTTTGATAACATGTTTGAATTTGATCCTACAGCTGAGTATAACAAGAATGACTAAACGAAATATCTTAATCGTAGCCGGCATCGTGCTGGCGGTACTGGTTTTTGTAGCCGTAAAACACCGCACAGTCACACCGGAAAAGAGTTCCACCGCAATGGTTTCCCTTGCGGTGGAGCCTTTTGAAATTAATGGTGGCTGGGGATATAAAGTAGTCATGGACGGACATCCCTACATTTACCAGGATGTAATTCCAGGCGTTCCCGGCAACCGGGTATTTCATTCAAAAGAAGATGCCCTGCGCGTAGGGAATGCGGTGATGGAAAAATTAGTACAGCGTAAAATGCCAGCCATGACGCAGGCCGAATTAGTAAAAATGCAGATCGCAGAAGCGCGGTAGAAATACCTGTCGGCACATCAATTCAAGGCCCCTCATTTTAAGCTGATTTTAATATTTTAATCGGATGGAGATCGCTATGGGCCTTAATTTTAACGTATTTTTAATATCATTGTAATTTTAACAATCCCTTATAGGGTGATTAACAAACTTTAACAGAAGGATAACCTGTTCTGGTGTAAGTTTATTGCGTCAAACAAAATGATGCTAAACTTCAAACAGATTCTTAGAAACCGTCCCTTCATCATTGCACTGCACATCCTGGGATGGGCGTGCTTTTTATTTTTTCCTTTTTTTATCTACCGGATTCAGATCCTGCACAAAGGGTTTTTTATCAAAGAACTGATTGATAATCTCTTTCTCATTGCTATTTTCTATCTCAATATTTACGTATTAATTCCGCGTTTTTTCAACGGAAAAAAAATTGCCATTTACCTGAGCAGCGTAATCCTGCTGGTTACCTTCATTACAGTACAACAGGCTGCACTTGATTTTTATTTTTTCAGACACTTTTTATCGCGTCCGGCCATGACGACGATGCGGATAGATAAAAATAATCAGGTACAAAATGTAACACGGGAAGGCTTTCCTCCGTTTCACCCTCGCAGGAATCGCATGTTCAGGATAGAAGCAGAGGAGGGTGTACATGCGATGCGTGCGGAGCGGATACTGGTTTCCCGCGGAACAGATAGTTTGCCGATACCGCCACCACCGGGTAGTACAGACAATTTCATAGTAAGAAGGGACCCGCCTTATTTCTGGGAATACCTGCTGTTTCCGGAAGTATTACGACGATCAGGGTTCTTTGCTTTGCTCATGTTGTTTATGAGTGGCTTTATAAAAATTGCCCAGGAATGGTTTAAGAGCGAAAAACAACGGGAAGAACTGAAAGTAGAGAAACTGAATGCGGAATTAAAATTTTTGAAGTCGCAGATTAATCCTCACTTCCTTTTTAACTGTCTGAATACTATTTATTCGCTGGCACATAAACAATCAGCACAAACAGAGCATGCGATCCTGAAGTTGTCAACCATTATGCGCTACATGATTTATGAGTCCAATGAAGCAAGGGTATTGCTGTCGCAGGAACTGAAATATTTACAGGATTATATTGATATACAGCGGTTGCGGTTGCCCAAGGACATCAGCATTAACTATCAGTTAACCGGCGACGCGGTGGCATGGCAGATAGAACCTATGCTCCTGGTACCTTTTGTGGAAAACGCTTTTAAACATGGCATCAGCTATACAGAACATTCCTTTATCGATATAGATATTACTATTGCGGAAAATATGATCAACTTAATCGTTAAAAACAGCCTCTTTAAAGAGCGGGTCGCAGAAAGGGGAGGAATAGGCTTACAGAATGTATTAAAAAGACTGGAAATGCTTTATGCAAATGAGCATGAAGTAAATATTACAGAAGCGGGAAACCAATTTATTGTTGAGCTTAAAATAGTATTGAAAAAATGATAAAGTGTATAGCAGTGGACGATGAGCCACTGGCGCTGGAAATCATGGAAGATTATATCCGGAAGGTGCCCTATCTGACCCTTGCAGGCAAATTTGAGAATGCGGCCAACGCATTGCACTTTCTGCAAGAAGAACCGGTAGACCTGGTATTTCTGGATATAAAGATGCCCGACATCACCGGTATCCAGTTCCTTAAGTCATTAAAATACCCGCCCATGGTGATCTTTACCACGGCCTACGGAGAGTATGCACTGGATGGCTTTAACCTGGATGTGGTGGACTATCTGCTCAAACCCGTGCCCTTTGAGCGTTTCCTCAAAGCTGCGGCTAAAGCCAACGAAACAATGTCGGCCACCCAGCAAAAAGGCAACACCGTGGATGCTGCCTGGCTCAATGACTACATCTTTATTAAAACGGAATACAAGATCATCAAGATTAATCTTGAAGATATTCTCTTCATCGAAGCATTGAAAGACTATACGAAAATCTATACGCAAAATCTGCCGGTACTCACCCTGCGCAGTCTCAAATCATTCGAAACCCGGTTGCCCGCCGATAAATTTATCCGCGTACACCGCTCTTACCTGGTATCGCTCAATAAAATAAATTCAGTGGAGAAGAATACCGTCATGATTGCCAATCAACCTATTCCTATCAGTGATGGCTACCGCGATCGGTTCTATGATGTGATCAACAGGAACTCGTAAATCATTTATGAATTTTCGGATTTATGAATTTTGATATTTGTTTAGACGATAATATGCTGTTTAAACTAAATATCTAAGTTCATAAATCGGAAAATAGCTCTATTCCATCCACGGTCTAATTCACATTTTTTTCGGAACTTTGCGGGCACCAATCATCAAAAACCATCCGACATTGGAAAGAATTTATTTTGATAACGCCGCCACCACACAACTTGACCCAGTGGTATTGGACGCTATGCTGCCCTATCTGACCGGAAAATTTGGCAATCCTTCTTCTATCTACTCATTTGGAAGAGAAACAAGACTGGCTATCGAAACTGCACGTAAATCTGTCGCGAAAATCCTTCATGCCAATCCGGGAGAGATCTTTTTTACTTCCGGTGGTACGGAAAGCAGCAACACCGCCATCAATGCGGCTATAAAAGACCTGGGATGCACGCATATCATCACCTCGCCTATTGAGCACCATGCTACCCTGCACACCGTGGAATGCCTGCATAAACGCGATGGTATTGCCCTCTCTTATGTAAACGTATTACCTTCAGGACATATCGATCTGGCCCACCTCTATGACCTGCTGAAAGGCGCCGAAGGGAAATGCCTGGTTACCCTCATGCATGCAAACAACGAAATAGGCAATATGCTGGACCTCTGGGAAGTAGGTGAAATGTGCAAGGAGTTTAATGCCATCTTCCATTCAGACACGGTACAGACTGTAGGGCACTATCCGTTTAATCTGCATAAAACAAACGTACACTTCATTACCGGCGCCGGTCATAAATTTCATGGTCCAAAAGGAGTTGGTATTTTATATATCAATGATAGTGTGAAGATATCCCCCTTCATCCAGGGAGGCAGCCAGGAACGCAATATGCGTGCAGGTACTGAAAATCTGTATGGTATTGTTGGTTTCGCCAGGGCACTGGAAATGGCAACCGAAAGTTACGAAGAACACAGACGCTATATCAGCGACCTGCGTATGTATATGGTAGAACAGCTGGAAAGCCACATTCCCGGTGTTGTTTTCAATGGCGACCTATATGGCCGTAGCCTGTACACGGTACTGAACGTATCTTTCCCCAGAACAGATAAAAGTGAGATGATCCTCTTTAACCTCGATATAAACGGTATTTGTGCCTCTGGTGGCAGCGCCTGTTCTTCCGGCGCCAGTACGGGGTCTCACGTTATCAGTACATTAAATAACGATCCTGACCTGGTGGCCGTACGCTTCTCTTTCTCTAAAAATAATACCAGGGAAGAAGTGGATAGGGTGGTGGCTAAGTTGAAGGAACTAATATGACCAGGATTAAAGGATTATAAGATTTACCCGGATGGGTGTTTTGTTGTTTAATTAGAATAGTATTAAAAAATTATATAAAGAAAGAAGTCCTGCTTGTTAAGGCAGGACTTCTTTCTTATATTCTTTAAAAATTCTTTAAAAAAAATCAAACAACAAAACACCCATCCGGGTAAATCTTATAATCCTTTAATCCTGGTCAGTGCATGAACTCTTTTATATCCTGCATAATCCTCTTTGCAATATTATCTGCCGTTGTTTCATTCTGGCTTTCTGCGTAAATGCGGATAATGGGTTCTGTATTGGAAGTGCGCAGATGCACCCAGTCTTTATCAAATTCTATTTTTAGCCCGTCTTCAGTGTTTAAAGGTTGGTTTTTATACTTGCCCTTAATTTTTTCGAAGATGGTTTTTACATCTACGCCTTTATCCAGCTCTATTTTATTTTTAGAGATAAAATAATCGGGATAGCTGTTGCGGAGTGCTTTGATATTTTTCTTGCTATGCGCCAGGTGGCTGAGGAAAAGACCAATACCAATCAGTGCATCGCGGCCATAATGCAGGTCCGGAACGATGATACCACCGTTACCTTCTCCACCGATTACAGCGTTTGTTTCTTTCATTTTCTTTACTACGTTCACCTCGCCAACAGCAGAAGGAGCGTACTGGCCGCCATGTTTCAGGGTAATATCTTTCAGTGCCTGGGTGGATGACATGTTGGAAACAGTATTGCCGCTGCGTTTGCTCAGTACGTAGTCAGCCACCGCCACCAGTGTGTATTCTTCGCCGAACATGCTGCCATCTTCGCAAACAAAGCAAAGACGGTCCACATCCGGATCAACGGCGATACCCAGGTCGGCCTTGGACTTATTTACTTCATTGGAGAGGGCTGTGAGGTTTTCCGCCAGCGGCTCCGGGTTGTGACTGAATTTACCATTCACTTCACCAAACAGTACTTCTACTTCTTCCACGCCTAATGCTTTCAGCAGGGGCGGAACAAATAAAGCGCCGGTAGAGTTTACGGCATCAATCACTATTTTGAAATTACGTGCTTTAATAGCGGCCACATCCACCAACGGATAATTCAGTACCAGGTCAATGTGTTTTTGCAGATAGGAATCATCTTGTGTGTAGGTGCCGAGTTTGTTCACGTCTACAAAGTTGAAATCCTCTCTTTCAGCGATGTCCAGCAGCAGGGCGCCGTCTTCACCGGAAATGAATTCACCTTCTCCATTCAGGAGTTTCAGGGCGTTCCATTCTTTAGGATTGTGACTGGCAGTAAGAATAATACCGCCTGCTGCATTTTCCATCTTAACGGCAATCTCTACCGTCGGAGTAGTGGAAAGGCCCAGATCTACTACATCGATACCCAATGCGTTCAGGGTGGATACAACCAGGTTTTTCACCATTTCGCCGGAAATACGGCCATCACGGCCTATTACCACCTTACGGTTTTCTGTTTGACGGAGAAGCCAGGTGCCATAAGCTGCCGTAAATTTTACCACATCTAATGGAGAAAGGCCCTCACCGGGCTTGCCACCTATGGTTCCGCGTATACCGGATATTGATTTGATCAGTGCCACAAGATTCTATTTTTAAGGAAGGCAAATATAAAAAAAACCCGTGCAGATTTCCTAATTATGAATAGAGGATGAGTGGCGCCGGAGGTTATTGATTTTCTCTTTTCCCCACTCACTTTTCATTATATTTGCAGCTACGCTTTTAAAAAAACAGCTATACGTTGCATGCAATACTCCTGGAAGAATATACCCCGGTATATTCGTTATGTGCTTGTTCAGACGCTTTACCTTTTCTTGCTGACGGTGATGTTCAGGGTTATTTTTTACCTGTTCTTCTTCAAAACCACGGTTACTGATAATGGGGCAATTGCTAAAGCATGGTACCTGGGATTGAAGTTTGACATGCGACTGGCACTCATCCTCATCATCCCTGTTGCACTGGTGGCGGTTATCGTAAGAAACCGCTTTTTTACGTCCAGGGCTATACGCAAAAGCATTTCCATCTATCTCTTCCTGGTATTTACCTTACTTACCTTATTATATATATTGGATCTGGGGCATTACGATTACCTCGGTCAGCGCCTGGACCCTTCTATCCTGCGGTTCCTGGCTAAAGGCGAGCGCGCCGATAATGCCCGCATGGTATGGCAAAGCTACCCGGTGGTACGCGGTTTACTCGCTATCGTGGTATTCATGTTTTTAATATACCGGCTTCAAAAATATACCTGGAAAAAGTTTGCGGCGCAACCGGCTGTTTACCTCCGTAACTGGCCGTTTACCGGCTATGTAACCGCATTGGTACTCCTGGTGGCCGCCGGTATCTATGGCAATTTTGCATATTTCCCCCTGCGCTGGAGCCAGGCCATGTTTACCCGCGATAATGGAGTGACCAGCCTGGGGCTCAATCCCATCCTGTATTTCGTATCTAACTTCACGGTGGAAGGAGATACTTTTGATCTCGCTAAAACAAAAAAATATTACCCTTATATAGCGGAATACCTCAAAGTTGATAGCCTGGATACCGCCAACCTGAATTATGTACGCACCGTGGCTGGCGATACCGCAAAACCGAAACTCAATGTAGTTCTGGTGATGCTGGAATCTACCGGCGCAGCGGTAACCAGTATGTACAACAACCCGATGCAGGCTACCCCGCATATGCAGCGGTTGGCAGACAGCGGCGTGCTCTTTAAAAACTTTTATGTACCCGCTATCAGTACCGCTAAAACAGTTTTTGGCGTAACCACCGGCCTGCCGGATATTACCGCGGTGAAAACGGCGAGCCGTCATCCTAAAATGCTGGATCAGCGCATTATCCTGGACCAGTTCAAAGGATACGATAAAATGTACCTGTTGGGCGGAAACACCAACTGGGCCAATATCCGCGCAGTATTTACCAACAATATAGAAGGCGTCCGGATTTATGAAGAAGGGATGTACAAGTCGGCAAAAGCAGATGTATGGGGCATTTCAGACTACGATCTTATCACCGAAGCCAGTGAATTGTTCAAAACCAATAACGACCGGCAGCAACCTTTCGTGGCTTTCCTGCAACTGGCCGATAACCATCCGCCTTACACCACCAGCAGTGGCGCCGGCGATTTCAAAAAGCTGACAGAGAAAGACATTGATATGAACAAGTTCAAAAAGTCCGGGTTCGTATCCATAGATCAGTTCAATGCCCTGCGCTATGAAGATTATAATGTAGGTCACCTCATAGATATGGCCCGCAAAGACGGTTACCTGGATAACACTATCTTCGTTTTCTTTGGCGATCATAATTGTGTGCTGAATCCGTATAGCTTTATGCCACTGCCAGAATATGAGATGGCTACCGGCGGAGAACACGTAACGGCATTTATGTATAGTCCCGCCCACCTGGCGGCGCAGCAGATCAACAGCCCCGGCAGCTTGCTGGATGTGTATCCTACGGTGGCCGGTATGGTAGGCATGCCCTATAAAAATTATACCCTGGGCGTAAACCTGTTCGACAGTAGCCGGGTGAATGATAAATATGTGTTTATAACATATATCCGTAACCAGCAGCCTTATTATGCTTTACTGGGCGACCGTTACCTGTATGAAATAAACATGAAAACAGATGCGGCGGCGATGTATGACCTGCAAAGCGATCCGCTGAAAAATATCAGGGATGAACAGCCGGATACGGCAAAAAATCTGGATAACTTAACACGCGGCTTCTATGAAAGCACGCGATATTTGATGTTTAATAATAAAAAAGGACTTTAGCACTGACCGTCATGCAGTAATTATATTTACGGAATGGCTGGTGAAAAACAGCTGCTAACAGCAGAAATGAACTATGGAAATTGATAAACGCTGGTTTGAAGATTGGTTTAATTCTCCTTACTATCACTTATTGTATAATAACCGTGATGAACGGGAGGCTGCTGCTTTTATTGACAAGCTGCTGGCCTATCTGCACCCGCCGAAGGATGCGGAGATGCTGGATGTGGCCTGTGGAAAAGGCCGTCATGCCAAATACCTGGCAGATAAAGGCTACGATGTAACCGGTATTGATCTTTCCATAGAAAGCATCAACGTGGCAAAAAAAATGGAAAATGCGCACCTCAGCTTTTTTCAGCATGATATGCGGTTGCCATTCCGCGTAAATTATTTTGATGTTGTACTGAATTTTTTTACCAGCTTCGGATATTTTGAATCCCAGCGGGATAATGACAACGCCCTGCGTACCCTCAAAAACGCATTAAAGCCGGGAGGCAGGCTGGTACTGGATTACCTCAACAGTAATTATGTAGCTGCCCACCTCGTAGTGGATGAAGTAAAGGAAAAAGACCAGGTGGTGTTTGATATCCACCGGCAATACATCAATAAAAAATTCATTAAAGAGATCAATATTCTCGATAAGGAGAAAATGCGCCGTGCAACATTTACAGAAAGTGTAAATGCTTTTGTGAGAGAAGATTTTGAGAAGATGTTTGCAAAGCAGGGGCTGATCATAACAGAAATATTCGGCGATTATCACTTTAACAGTTATGATGAACAACGTTCACCACGACTGATTATCATCGCTACAAAATCATAGGCATGCTTGAAAATATTCTTAAAGGCGATCTAAGGTTATTCTTTCATATCAACGGACAGTGGCACAATGCCGCGCTGGACGTTATTATGCCTTTTTTGCGGGAGCCTTACGTGTGGGCGCCCCTGTACCTTTTCCTGGGCTTATTTGTTACCATTAATTACGGCTGGAAAGGTTTATTCTGGATCATGTTCTTTTTGCTCTGCTTCGGTTTGGCCGATCAGAGCAGTCTTTACATCAAATCGGCTTTTGGCAGGATAAGACCCTGCCGCGACCCTGTTGTATCCCATTATACGAGGGTGCTGGTGTCTTATTGTCCTATGAGCGGCAGCTTTACATCTAATCATGCTGCTAATCATTTTGCGCTGGCTACATTTTGTTTCTTAACTTTAAAATCAGCTTTTGGCCGTTACACCTGGTTGTTTTTTGCATGGGCAGCCGTTATCTGCTATGCACAGGTCTACGTAGGTGTACATTATCCACTGGATGTAACGGGTGGTGCGGTGCTGGGCATTTTAATCGGGTTGCTGAGCGGTAGTTTCTTTCAACGCCGCATAAGACTGGAACCTGAACTTACATCATGAACTGGAACTATCTGATACTAATACTGGTGGCTACGCTTGCCGGAGGGGTGATTCCCATGACAGTGAAGCGTATTCACGCTAATTTTTCCATTTACCTGCTGGCCTTCACAGGCGCCTTCCTTTTTGGCGTAACCATTATGCACCTCCTGCCGGAAGTGTATCATGAACTGGGACATGCAGCCGGGATTTATGTCGTGCTTGGTTTCTTCCTGCAGGTTTTCCTGCAACAGTTGTCGCACGGAATGGAACACGGGCATACACATATACCCGGTGAAAATCATCATCATATTGCAGTAACACCGCTGCTGCTGGGGCTTTCCATCCATGCTTTCATGGAGGGTATCCCGCTTGGGTTTCATTATGAAGATCAATCTGCGCTGCCTTCTTTAATGCTGGGCGTTGCGGCACACAAAATACCGGAGGCATTAACGCTCATCACCGTAATGATGCACGCACATAAGAAAAGAGCGGAACTGTGGCGCATATTACTGCTATTTGCGGTTGTAACACCGCTGGCAGCTATACTGGCGGGATGGATGGGTGATCGTTTCGAAATCGTTTCCCACTACCTGCTGTTTGTAGTAGCACTGGTGATAGGCGCATTCCTGCACATCTCCACCACTATTTTCTATGAAAGCGGAACAAAACATCACGAACTAAGCGGGCGTAAAATTATGGCAATTGCAGCGGGGCTGCTTTTGGCTTTTCTTACCCTTATATTTGAATAATTTTTTATTTTTAGACTTTAAATCATGGAAGTCGTCATTATCCTCATCCTTATTTTATTAAACGGCATATTCTCTATGTCGGAAATAGCTATGGTGTCGGCGCGTAAAAGCCGCCTGGAATACCTGGCCAATAAAGGGGATGAAAAAGCGAAAGCAGCATTAAAGCTGGCAAATAATCCAGACACTTTTCTTTCTACCGTGCAAATCGGTATCACCCTTATCGGGATATTAACGGGTATCTACTCCGGCGAAAACATCAAAACAGATGTATTGGCCTGGGTCAATACCTTTCCTGTATTACAGCCTTATGGCAGTGCCGTTGCTACTACGATTATCGTGGTGGTGATCACTTATTTCTCTATGGTACTGGGCGAACTGGTACCCAAACGTATTGGGCTGGCCAAGCCGGAAACCATTGCGAAGGCCATGTCAAAGCCCATGCAGGCGTTATCCTGGCTTACGTTTCCCTTCATCTGGTTGTTGACCGCCTCCAGCAATGTCCTGATAAAATTATTCAACCTGCAACCAAAAGATACGCAGGTGACAGAAGAAGAGATCAAAGCAATTATCAGTGAAGGCACCAGTTCCGGTGCCATCGAGGAAACAGAACAGGAGATCATCGAACGTGTATTTCACCTGGGAGACAGGAACATTACGTCGCTCATGACCTACCGCAATGATATTACCTGGCTCGACATTACTGAGTCTTCCAGTGATTATCAGCAAAAAATTCACAGCAGCCTGCATTCGGTATATCCCGTATGTGAAGGACAGATAGACAGCATCAAAGGCATTATTTCTATCAAAGACCTGTACGTGGTGGCCGGTAAAAGCCTGCCCCTGACACAGATCATGAAGAAACCGCTGTTTGTGCCGGAAAATAATACTGCCTACCAGGTACTCGAAAAGTTTAAGGAAACACATAGCCATGCCGCCTTCATCGTAGACGAGTATGGTACATTCCTGGGCATGATCACGCTCAATGATATCCTGGAAGCGATTGTAGGTGATATGCCGGAAACAGGGGAGAGCGATGATTATGAAATGGTGTTGAGAGAAGATGGTTCCTACCTGGTGGATGCGCAGGTGCCGTTTTACGATTTTCTGGCAGAATTTGATAAGGAAGACTGGATGGCAGAATTTGATCAGGACTTTGATACGCTGGCCGGATTTATCCTGCACAACCTTGAACATATCCCGAAAACAGGCGAAAAGTTTACCTGGCGCGGCTTCGAGTTCGAAATAGTGGACATGGATGCTCACCGTATTGACAAAGTACTGGTTACACCTCCCGCCGTATCCACAGAGGAGGAATAAGGGTTTTCTCCCGGTAATCAGGTATAAACCGCATACGTAATTACCCGTAATTCATAAATGGTCAGCTGGATTTATTTGAATAAAGCCAGCTTTGTACTATTTTTGAGCACTTTTTTACATAGATAAATATTTTAATTTAATATAAGATGGTCGAATTAGGAAGTAAGTCGCTGACGCTGGACGAAGTGTACAGGATTCTCTTCGGCGGAGAAGAGCTGGTATTGGAAACAGCGGCTTTACAACAAGTGGAAGCTAGCTTTCTATTTCTTAAAAAGTTTTCGGCGAAAAAGCTGATCTACGGTATCAATACGGGTTTTGGGCCGATGGCACAATACCGGATCAGCGATAGTGACACCTTACAGCTACAGTACAACCTGATCCGCAGCCACAGCTCCGGTGCGGGGAAGTGTCTGTCGCCGGTACTCACCAAGAGCCTTATGATAGCGCGTTTGAGCAGCTTTATGCAGGCGCATTCCGGTATTCATCCGGAAGTGGTACACCTCCTGAAAGACCTGATCAATAAAAACGTATATCCATGCGTGTTTGAACATGGTGGCGTTGGCGCCAGCGGCGACCTGGTACAACTGGCTCACCTGGCACTGGTACTGATCGGCGAAGGAGAGGTGTGGTATGAAGATAAAATACAGCCTGCGGCAGAAGTATTTGCCCGCCTGGGACTTAAGCCCATCAACATTCATGTGCGGGAAGGACTGGCCATCATTAACGGTACATCCGCCATGACCGGCGTAGGGTTGGTAAACCTCATAGAAGCCAAAAAGCTCCTGGGATGGTCTGTGACCCTCTCCGCCATGATCAATGAAATAGTGGAAGCATTTGACGACCACCTGTCTGCTGAACTCAATGCAGTGAAAATGCATGAAGGACAGAACGCAGTAGCCGCCAAAATGCGTGGCATATTGCAGGGTAGCAAAATGGTCCGCCACCGCCCCGAGCACCTTTATAAAGAACTGGAAGAAGAAATATTTAAAGATAAAGTACAGGAATATTACTCCCTGCGCTGTGTACCGCAGATCCTCGGCCCCGTATACGATACGCTTGTACAGGCAGAGAAGCTGGTAGTACAGGAACTGAATTCTGTGAGCGATAACCCCGTAGTAGATCACCACCTGGAAAATGTATTCCATGGCGGTAACTTCCACGGCGACTACGTTTCACTGGAAATGGACAAACTGAAGATTGCCATCACCAAAGTATCCATGCTCTCCGAACGGCAGCTGAATTACCTGCTGAACGATAAGCTCAATCATAAATTCCCGCCGTTCATGAACCTGGGCAAACTGGGCTTCAACTTCGGTATGCAGGGCGTGCAGTTCACCGCTACTTCTACAGTGGCGGAAAACCAGACACTGTCGTTCCCGATGTATGTACACAGCATTCCCAACAACAATGATAACCAGGATATTGTGAGCATGGGTTGCAACGCAGCACTGATGACCAACAAAGTGATCGAAAACACTTTTGAAGTACTGGCCATTCAGATGATGACCGTATTACAGGCAGTGGATTACCTCCATTGCCAGGACAGGCTGGCTGCTTTTTCCCATAAGATATACGGGGAAGTAAGAGCAATTTTTCCTAAATTTATTGAGGACAGTCCCATGTATAAGGATCTCCGGAAGATTAAGGAGTACCTGTTGAATAATGAACCGGTGAAGATGTATTGATTTTTCCTGTATTCATTTTTTGTTTTGTTTTAAGGGAATAGCTCCGCTAAAGACAAGATCTGAATGATCATTCAATAAGCGGTATGCAAAAATTGTTAGCCGTAATTCGCAATACATAATTTTTAATTCTCATGAAATGTGCCTTAATAACAGGCGGTTCCCGCGGCATAGGAAGAGCAGTGTGCATAAAAATGGCTGAACTGGGATATCATGTCCTGATCAATTATAAAGGCAATGAAGCTGCTGCGCAGGAAACCCTGGAGGCGGTGAAGGCCAAAGGAAGTACCGGGGAACTACTGCCATTCAATGTAGGTGATGCCGCTGAAGTGCAGCAGGTATTGGGTGGATGGATAGAAAATAACAAAGAACACCAGGTAGAAGTACTCGTGAATAATGCCGGTATCCGGGAAGATTCCCTGTTATTCTGGATGACAGCTGATCAATGGAATAATGTACTGAACATCAGTTTGAACGGATTTTATAATGTTACCAAACAGGTACTGAATAATATGTTGCTGAAACGTCACGGACGGATCATCAACATGGTATCTTTGTCTGGTATCAAAGGGTTACCGGGCCAAACCAATTACTCTGCGGCAAAAGCGGGTTTAATTGGCGCTACCAAAGCACTGGCACAGGAAGTAGCCAAAAGAGGCGTTACCGTAAATGCCGTTGCACCCGGCTTTATCAGAACAGATATGACGGCCGAACTAAATGAAAAAGAACTGGCGGCGCAGGTACCCATGAATCGTTTCGGCACACCGGAAGAGGTAGCAGAAGCGGTTGCATTCCTTGCATCCGGCGCAGCAGGATATATAACAGGCGAAGTACTGAATATCAATGGAGGCCTCTATACATAAGGCCGCGCTGCCCCAGTAAGCTTTTAGCTGAAGGCAGCGACCATATTTTTTAATACAAAAGACTAAAAGCAGCATACAAATGAACCGAGTAGTGATTACTGGAATGGGAATCTACTCCTGCATTGGTAAGGATATGCAGGAGGTGAGGGATTCATTATATCAAGGTAAATCAGGTATTGTACTGGACCCGGAAAGAAAAGCCTTCGGCTATCGTTCCGGCTTAACCGGTTATATAGAAAGACCTGCGCTCAAAGGTTTGCTGGACCGCAGGGCCAGGCTCATGATGCCTGAGCAGGCCGAATTTGCTTTTATGGCCACCCGCGAAGCATTAGCGCAGGCAGGCATTGACCAGGATTATATCGACAAAACGCCGATCGGCCTTTTGTACGGCAACGACAGTTCTGCCAAACCCGTGGTGGAAGCTAACGATATCATGCGCGAAAAAAAGGATACCATGCTGGTAGGCTCCGGGTCTGTGTTTCAGACCATGAACTCTACGGTGAATATGAACCTGGCCACCATTTTCAAGCTTCGTGGGGTAAATTTCTCCGTAAGCGCGGCTTGTGCCAGCGGTTCCCATGCTATCGGTCTTGGCTATATGTTTATCAGGAACGGTATGCAGGATGCGGTGATCTGCGGCGGTGCACAGGAAGTGAATGTGTATGCCATGGGCAACTTCGATGCGATTGCCGCTTTTTCTGTAAGGGAAAGTGATCCCACACGTGCTTCCAGGCCGTTTGACCGCGACCGCGACGGCCTCGTACCCAGCGGGGGCGCGGCTACTGTGATCCTGGAAAGCCTGGAATCGGCACAGCGCAGAGGCGCTACCATCCTGGGAGAAGTACTGGGTTATGGCTTCTCTTCCAATGGCGGCCATATTTCCAACCCTACCGTAGACGGCCCTGTACGCTCCCTGCAAATAGCCCTTCAGGACGCCGGTTTACAGGCAGCAGATATAGCCTATATCAACGCCCACGCTACTTCTACACAGGCCGGCGATGCCAGCGAAGCCCGCGCTATCAACGAAGTATTCGGTGCTTCCAGGCCCTACGTCAGCTCCACCAAGTCCATGACCGGCCACGAATGCTGGATGGCAGGCGCCAGCGAAATCGTGTATTCCATGCTCATGATGCAAAACGGATTCATCGCTCCCAACATCAACCTGGAAAATCCGGACGAAGATGCCGCGAAACTGAATATCGTTACCAATACAATTAATAAAAAATTTAATATATTTTTGTCCAATTCTTTTGGCTTTGGTGGAACCAATTCCTCCCTTATTGTAAAAGAATGGCGTAACATTTAGGTATTTGGTCATTTGGGGATTTAGTTATTTGGTTTTAAATAATTAAATACCCAAATGACCAAATACCTAAATGTTATAACTTTGGCACAGAAATCGGAATAGATAATTCAAAACCGCATAAACAAATTTTAGAACGACCTATATCTGATTATATATTTTTATGGAGATTAAAGAAATTATAGCTGTCACAAATAAGTTTCTGGTAGAGGAGTTTGAAGCAAACCCCGGAGATATTACGCCTGAAGCAAACCTCAAATCCACACTGGATCTTGATAGTCTGGACTATATTGATATGGTCGTAGTTATTGAAGATAACTTCGGGTTTAAAGTTAAACCGGAAGACTTTCAGGCTATTATCAGCTTCCAGGACTTCTATGATTATGTAACTGCTCGTGTACAACAAAAAGAACTGGTATAATGCCTTCCTGGCAAGGAAAGTCAAAGGGAAGTAAGTTTGGATATAGTATTTTCGTATTCCTGCTGAAATATGGAGGTATTCATCCGGCCTATTTACTATTGCGATTTGTAGCATTTTATTTTTTTCTGTTTTCCCGGAGTTCTTCCAAACCCATGTACCGGTATTTTCGCACAAAAATTGGCTACGGCAGGTGGCGTTCCTTGTGTAGTATATACCGTAGCTACCATGTTTTCGGCCAGACACTGATAGATAAAGTAGTGGTGATGGCGGATATGGCAAACAAATTCACCTTCAACTTCGATGGCGAACATAACCTGCGGGAAATCGTTTCCGGCGGACGTGGAGGGATTTTGCTCAGTGCCCATCTCGGCAACTGGGAAGTGGCCGGCCACCTGTTCAAACGTCTCCAGACCCCGATTAATATTGTGATGTTTGATGGAGAACACCAACAGATCAAGGATTACCTGTCATCTGTTACCGGCGACAGGAATGTGAATATTATTGTTATTAAAGATGACCTGTCGCATATCTACGCCATCAATGAGGCGCTGAACAACAAGGAGCTGGTATGCATGCATGCGGACCGCTTTTTACCCGGCAATAAAACAGTGGCGGCCCCCCTGTTGGGCCATGATGCGCGTTTTCCCATGGGCCCCTTTTTGCTGGCCGCTACTTTTCGGGTACCGGTATGCGTGGTATTTGCCTGTAAGGAATCATCTACCCATTACCATTTTTACGCTACCCCTCCCCGCCAGTACCATGGGCGCCGCAACCAGGGCGTGGAAACTGCCCTGAACGATTTTGTACAATTATTGGAAGAAAAGATCCGCCTTTACCCCACCCAATGGTTCAATTTTTACGATTTTTGGGAATAATGCGTGTTTTTACTGTTAATAATGTCGTATAATTCCATTTATTTAGCGTTTTATTTTTTAATAATAATTTGTGCAGATGTTTATTCATACAGATGATATTACCGCATATATCCCCCAACGCACGCCTATCGTCATGATCAGCGGCATTCTGGAAGTAGATGGTCCCAAAACCCGTACAGGACTAAATATTGCACTGGATAACATCTTTGTAGAAAACGGTGTGCTCACCCCACCCGGCCTCATGGAAAATATTGCGCAAACCGCAGCTGCCCGCATCGGCTATATCGCCAAACAGGAAAATACGCCCGTACCCCTGGGATTTATCGGCGCTGTAAAAGACCTGGAGATCTTTGAACTGCCACCGGCGGGACAAATGATCGAAACCACCACAGAAATCGGTGGCGAAGTATTCAATGCCACCATGGTAACCGGAAAAGTAATGTGGGAAGGCAGAGTAATGGCCCAATGCGAAATGAAAATTTTCATCAACCCACAAATATAGCGTCATGAACAAAAGCAGATTTATTCCCCTGTTAATCATCTTCCTGTGCCTGTTCGCAGTGAATGTAAAGGCTCAGAAGTTGAAAAACTTCCTGGACAACAAAGACAGCAGCTTTACCTGGCTGGGTGTGGACTTTACACAGGCCCGCCTGATCGGTGATGCAGCTGCCAATGCAAGTGATATCGTAGAGCGTCAGTTTACCGGTATCAACCAGGTAGTTGTGAATGAACCTAAGAAATATGATATCAAAGGTGCATTTCATCACGATAACGTAACCACCGACATCGGCATTGTGAATAAACGCAATGAAGCCGCTAATAAAGATGCCCTGAAATCCGACAACGGTAGCGACTTCGAACGCCTGAAACCGGAAGATATTACCAAACTGGTAAAATCTTACGACTTCGGCGGCAAACATGGCATCGGCGTATTACTGGTAATGGACGGCATGAGCAAAACAGAAAAAAAGGCTTCCATGTACGTAACTATTATAGACATGGACCGGAAAAATGTACTGATGGCAGAACGTTATTCCGGCAAAGCACAAGGATTCACCTGGCGCAACTATTGGGCCTATACCGTTTATAAAGTACTGGACGATGTGGAAGATGATTACAAGAAACTGAAAGAAAAATATGCCAGCGCCACAGATCCGGCAGAAGAAAAAGTAGCAGCACCCGCACCTGCACCAGCGCCCGCAGCTAAAGACAAAAAGAAAGTAAAGAAGAAAGGATAATCATTTTGGGATTTTGAGATTTTGAGATTTTTTTATTTGTTTCAAATAGTTATTTCCCTCAGGAGGAAGATGGCTGTTTGAAACAAATAAAAAAATCTCAAAATAAAAAAATAACCAAAATAAAAATTTGGGTTATGTCGCTTACTGCATATACGAACATACTGATAAGATTTAATGAAGCAGATCCGTTGGGAATAGTATGGCACGGGCATTATGTGCGGTATTTTGAAGATGGGAGAGAGGCTTTCGGCGAAAAGTACGGGTTACGTTACCTGGATATTTTTGAACGGGGATATACCGTTCCTGTGGTAAATATACAATGTGATTACAAACGCTCTTTGCGCTATGGCGACAGGGTAGTGGTAGAAACAAGGTATGTGGATAACATGGCGGCGAAAATACAATTTGAATATTTATTAACGAATCCGGCCACAGGTGAAGTGGTAGCTAAAGGCACTTCCACACAGGTATTCCTGGATAAGGAAACAGCTAGTTTACAGCTCACCATACCGGCATTTTTTAGTGAATGGAAAGAAAAAAATCTTTAGCTCCGGATAATCCGCTGTAAGCTATCATTCATATGATTTTTGTAGTAACAGATAATATTGTTGGGCCACTGGGTAACACTACCCGGGAGAACTTCAACCAGGTGCTGGAAGGCAATAGTGGTATAAGTTTACAGGAAAATACTGCCTATGCTGCTGCACCGTTTTATGGGGCTATGATGGCACCCGGACAACTGGAAGCATACACAGGGGATCTTAACGTAAAGGGATATACGAAATTTGAGCGTTTGCTGGTCGCCTCCATCAACGGAGCGTTACAGCAAACGGCTATCAGGTTATCCGATCCACGCACCGGCCTGATCATTTCCACTACAAAAGGAAATATTGAATTGCTGGAACAATTGCCGGCAAATACAACACCACCACTGCACGACATGCAACTGGCCACTACCGCAAAAAAAATCGCTGCACATTTTCACGCCGTGAACCCGCCCGTGGTGGTAAGCAGCGCCTGTATATCCGGTTTGCTGGCTATTTTAACCGGGCAACGCTTCATCGCTTCCGGCAAATATGACCATGTAGTAGTAGCCGGTGCAGATGTACTGACACGTTTTGTGTTATCTGGTTTCCAGTCGTTTCTAGCAGTGAGTGCAGCACCCTGCAAACCATTTGATGCCGGTCGCACCGGTGTTACACTGGGAGAAGGCGCTGCCACCGTGATCCTCAGCAACAACCCTGCCGGCGCCTCTTTTGTACTGGGTACAGGAGCGGTGAGTAATGATGCTAACCACATTTCAGGCCCGTCCCGCACCGGAAAAGAGCTGTCGGCTGCCATGCAGCAGGCTTTGACAGGAAGTGGACTAACGCCGGCGGATATAGGTTTTGTATCCGCCCATGGCACAGCCACCCTGTACAACGATGAAATGGAAGCGAAAGCCCTCCACCATGCTGGTCTGGCTGATGTACCGGTAAACAGTTTAAAAGGATATTACGGTCATACGCTCGGCGCCGCCGGCATCATTGAAGCCATTGTCAGCATGCAGGCCATGAAAGCAGGTGTGGTATTGCCGACAAAAGGATATGAAACATCCGGTGTTAGTATGCCCGTTAACGTTAGTAATACCCTGTTGCAGAAAAGATCATCTCATTTCCTGAAAACGGTTTCAGGATTTGGTGGTTGTAATGCAGCGATGGTTATTAGCAGCATCATATAATTAATCACATTCATCATAATAATAGAAGTCCGTGTTTGATAAAGAAACAAAAACAGCATTACAGGCAAAGGAAGCAGCACTATGGCTGGCCTTTGCTCCCGTTGCCTTTCAGGCTACAAGAGCTTTGCGTGATATGGGTATCTTAACTGCCGTGAGCGAAAGAGGCTCCGCAGGAATAACCATTGAAGCGGTGATGGAGAAAACCAAGATGAATCGCTACGCAGTAAGAGTATTGCTGGAAGCCGGCTTAGGGATGGACCTCGTTATCGTAAATGATAAAAAATATACCCTTACCAAAACAGGCTATTTTATTTTACACGACCAGCTGACCCGCATCAACATGGACTTTACACAGGATATCTGTTATAAGGGCATGTACCATTTGCAGGAAAGCCTGGAGCAAGGTAAACCTGTGGGCTTGCAGGAGCTGGGCCCCTGGGATACTATTTACCCCGGATTATCGCTGCTGCCACCGGCGGTAGGCAAAAGCTGGTTCGATTTTGATCACTATTATTCCGATCTCGCCACACCAGGTGCACTGGATATTGTATTTGAAAACAATCCCAAACGCTTGCTCGACATCGGCGGAAACACCGGTAAATGGGCGCTGGCCTGTACGGCCAAAGATCCGGAAGTGGAAGTCACTATTTTTGATATCCCCGGACAGGCAAACATTGCACAACAAAAAATGATGGATGCCGGTGTGGAAAACCGCGTACACTTTCACATCGCTAACATTCTGCATGAAGAAATCCCTTTTCCAAAAGGCTTTGACGCAATCTGGATGAGCCAGTTCCTGGATTGTTTTTCAGAAGCTGAAATCATTTCCATCCTTTCCCGTTGCCGTGAAGCACTGAATGACGGAGGAACCATTTATATCCTGGAGCCATTCTGGAACCGCCAGCAGTTTAAGTCTGCGGCCTTCTGCCTCCAGCAGACCTCCCTCTATTTCACCGCCATGGCAAATGGTAACAGCCAGATGTATCATACAGACGACTTTTTCCAATGCATCGAAAACGCCGGACTGGAAATAACAGAAGAAAATAATAAAATGGGACTCAATTATACGTTGCTGAAGTGCAAAAAGAAATTATAAATTTTCGATTTTTTGATGTTGAGATTTGAAAATGCAGCGGAGATTAATTATTGAAACAAATGTTGAAACAAAATTCCGACATCTCAACATCAAAAAATTCTAAAATGATCTCCGCTGTATTTTCAAATCTCAACGTCAAAAAATTCCAAAATCGTAAATATTTACCGTATGAAAACTGAACAAGTAGATGTTTTAGTCATTGGTGCGGGGCCTGCCGGAACTGTTGCGGCGTCTATCATCCACCAGGCCGGGTATAAAGTGAAGATTGTAGAAAAGATGAAATTTCCCCGTTTTGTGATTGGTGAGAGCCTGTTGCCGAGGAGTATGGAGGCGTTGGAAGAAGCCGGGTTTATTGACGCTATCAAGGCGCAGGGTTTTCAGGAAAAATCCGGTGCCAAGTTTGTGAAGGGAGACGCGCTTTGCGATTTTACGTTTGAACAGCAATTCACCCCCGGCTGGACCTGGACCTGGCAGGTAACCCGGGCAGATTTTGATAAAGCACTGGCAGATACCGTAGAAAGTATGGGCGTACCGGTTTCCTATGAAACAACGGTAACGGGCATACGCTTCGACGGATCAGATTCTGTTACAACCATAGAAGATAGTAACGGCAACAAGTCGGAGATTGCTGCCCGCTTTATAGTAGATGGTAGCGGCTATGGCAGGGTTATTCCCCGTCTTTTCAACCTGGAGGGAGCTTCTAATCTGCAACCCCGGAGAGCATTATTTGCCCATACGTTCGATGAGCGCCGCTCTATGGTAACGGATCAGCCCAACCGCATTACCGCCGTTGTACATAAACCCGGTGTCTGGATCTGGATCATTCCTTTTGCCACCGGTGTTACCTCCCTGGGATTTGTGGGCGAACCCGAATTTTTTGATCAGTATCCCGGTACCGACGAAGATAAATACCGTGCCCTCCTGGAAGCGGAACCCTATACCAGGGAGCGTTTCCGCGATGTGAAGCTGGTTTTTGAACCCAAAACGCTGCAATCCTGGTCGGCCACTACTAGCAAGTTTTATGGCGATGGATTTGTGCTTACCGGCAACGTAACAGAATTTCTGGACCCGATTTTCTCATCTGGCGTAACTTTGGCCTGCGTGTCTGCACAAACAGCCGCGAAGCTGGTCATCAAAAAGCTGAAAGGAGAAGCGGTGGACTGGGAAAAAGAGTACATGGAGCCTACCATGCAAGGGGTAAATACTTTCCGCTCGTATGTAATGGCCTGGTATGAAGGCACGCTGGATACCATCTTCTTCAAAAAAGATCCGGATCCGCTGATCAAAGGGCAGATCTGTTCTGTGTTGGCCGGCTATGTGTGGGATATGAGCAATCCTTTTGTAAAGAATCACGATACCGCATTAAAACGGTTGGCAAGGACCATCGAATTAACAGAGAAATTAAAAAGCAGTTCAGAGATTGAATAGCGCGGAAGCATATATAACAGGAAGTTGCGTGATTCGCCATAACAGTATCTTTTTAAACGGGAAGCTGTTGTGGGAAGCAGAGAAAGGATGGGAATTGCAGGAGTTCCTGCGGGCAGCCTACGATCACTTTTCCGGGCAGTATCCGAAATTTCATAAAATGGATGCGCTCAGTAAGCTGGGTTGGCTGGCGGCAGAAGTACTGCTACAAGGTACGGCGGTCAATACTTATCCGCCGGAATCGGTGGGCATGGTGCTATCTAACCGTAGCGCCAGCCTGGATACGGATTTGCGCTACTATGCTACGGTACAGGATATTGCAAGTCCGGCGCTTTTTGTATATACGCTGCCGAATATTGTAATGGGTGAAATATGCATCCGGCATGGGTTTAAAGGAGAAAATACCTTTTTTGTATCGGAAACATTTGATACGGAGCTGATGAGTACCTATCCGGCGCAATTACTAGCTACCACGCCATTGCAGGCTTGCCTCTGTGGTTGGGTGGAAGTGATGCACCAGGCATATGAAGCTGTATTGTTCCTGGTGGAAAACAGGGAGGAAGGATTGGCTCAACCTTTAACAGGAGAGGCTTTAACATCTCTCTATAAAATAACAACATAACAAAATAAATAAATCACAAAATAAAATGGCATTTGAAAAGTTGATGGCGGATCTGAAAGCGCAGATCGTAGAACAATTGAACTTACAGGAAGTAACAGCGGAAAATATCGGCAACGACCAGCCGTTGTTCAAAGAAGGATTAGGTCTCGATTCTATCGATGCGCTTGAATTGATCGTACTGCTGCAACAGCATTATAATATCCGCATTGCCAACCCGGAACAGGGGCCTGAAGTATTTTATTCTGTACGCACGATGGCAGAATTTATTACCGCCCATCAAACGTCGAAAGCATGAGTGAAAAGGTGTGGATAGCAGGTGGTGGGGTTATCAGCGGCATTGGACTGGATTTGCAGGCTTGTGTGCAGGCATTCAGACAAATGGAGCCGGGTATGACCACCATGCAGTACCTGTCATCCGTGCACCGGCAAACCTTTCCGGTGGCGGAAGTGAAGGCTGATAATGCTACACTGGCAGATATGGCCCGCATGCCGGAAGAGATCAGCAGAACAGCCTTGCTCAGCATGATCGCTGCCCGCGACGCCTGGAAGTCTACCGGCCTGGGCGATGTCTCGGAATACCGGGTGGGCTTTATTTCCGGCAACACCGTTGGCGGAATGGATAAAACAGAAGACTTCTTCGGCTCCTTCCTCGCGGATGCAGGCAAAGGACGCCTCCGGGATGTAGCACATCATGAATGTGGAAGTATTACGGAGCTGGTAGCCGATGCGCTGGGTATCCGGCATCATGTGTCTACTATCAGTACGGCTTGTTCATCAGGTGCAAACGCCCTGATGTATGGCGCCCGCCTGATCCGCAATAATATTGTGGATGTGGTGATAGCTGGTGGAACAGATGCACTGACCCGCTTTACGCTCAACGGTTTTAATACCCTGATGATCCTGGATCAGCAGGCGTGTCGCCCGTTTGATGATACCCGCACCGGGCTTAACCTGGGTGAAGGCGCCGGTTATGTGGTGCTGGTATCGGATAGTCTGGCAGCACAGTTGCAGCCCTGGTGCCGTTTCAGCGGCTTTGCCAATGCCAACGACGCCTATCACCAGACAGCTTCCTCACCGGATGGCACCGGCAACTACCTGGCCATGAAAGGGGCGCTGGATATGAGCGGCGTACAACCGCAGCAAATCGGGTATATCAATCTGCATGGTACAGGTACACAAAATAATGACATCTCTGAAGGGATGGCCATCAATCGCCTTTTTGCACCACATTTCCCGGCGATGAGTTCCACGAAGTCATTCACGGGGCATACATTGGGCGCCAGTGGCGGTATAGAGGCGGTATTTTCGGCGTTGTCACTGAAGGAGGGAATCATCTATCCCAACGCAGGTTTTGCACATCAGATCAAAGAATTGCCGTTTGCACCGGCTACCGCTTATTCCGAAGGGAATGATCTGCGGCATGTGATGTCCAACTCATTCGGTTTTGGCGGCAATTGTTCCAGCCTGGTGTTTTCTAAAGAATAAACAATAATACATGAACATCTACATAAATGGCACCGGTTGTATTTCTCCGCAGGAAACTGCGGCAGGAGGTCCTTTGCTGGCTACTCCACGGGAATATGAACAGGTACGCCTGGCTACCGTAGATCCGGATTATAAACAATGGATCGACGTAAAACAGATCCGCCGCATGAGTCGCGTGGTGAAAATGGGCGTGGGCGCGGCCAGTCTGAGCCTCGCAGAAGCCGGGATATCCATGCCAGACGCCATTATCACCGGCACCGCATACGGCTGCCTGGATGATACCGGTGTGTTTATTACTAAAATGGTGAATCAGCAGGAAGAAATGCTGACGCCTACTGCTTTTATACAATCCACACACAATACCGTAGGCGGACAGGTAGCCCTGTTGCTGGGTTGTCATGGCTACAATAACACCTTTGTACACCGGGGTTTCTCTTTTGAAAACGCATTGCTGGATGCCATCATGATATTGAAGGAAGGCTCCGCAAAAAATATACTGGCTGGTGGGTTGGATGAAATTACCAACTACAGCTATCAGATCCTGCATCGTTTTGGCGGCTATAAAAAAACGCCGGTAAAAACCATGGAGCTGCTCAACAGCCCCTCCAGCGGTACTATTGCCGGAGAAGGGGCTGCATTTTTTACATTAAGTACGGAGAGAGGCGACCATACCACCGCTATGCTCAGCGGTCTGAGTACCCTGTATAAGCCGCTTTGGGAAGGAGAGGTGATTGGTCATATTATGAAATTTCTGGAAGATAATAACTGTACCCCCACCGATATTGACCTGATCATCACCGGTAGAAATGGAGATATAGACCAGGATGAAATATATGAAGAAATAGCCGCCGCTTTGTTTCCGGATCATGCGGAAGCGAGCTTCAAACACCTTTGCGGCGAATACCCTACTGCGGCTGCTTTTGGACTGTGGATGGGAAACCGTATCATCGCGGAGCAACAGGTACCGGAAGCCGCGGTGTTTTTTGGGAAAGCGCCGGAAAAGATCAACAAAGTATTATTGTATAATCATCATCAGGGTACCCATCATTCCCTGATTTTATTAACCGCATGCTGAACAGTAGAGCCGTAAATATTATCATCATCTGCGTAATAGCCGTGTTGCTGGGAATCAAATTATCCGGCCGCTACCCTGTGCAGTTATGGATGTTCCTGGTGCCGGCGGTTGTATCGCTGCCGTTTTATATCCGCGGAGCGATTAATATCCGCTCCAACTTCTTTATAAAAACAGTTTGCCAGGCTGCTACCACGGAGAATGTGGTGGCGCTTTCTTTTGATGATGGCCCGCAAACAGCCTATACGCCTGTTATCCTGGACATCCTGGAAACACATAAAGTACCCGCTGCATTTTTTTGTATCGGGAAAAATATAGCAGATAACACCCACTTACTCCAACGCATACACGCAGAAGGGCATGTTATCGGTAATCACTCCTATTCCCATCATTTCTGGTTCGATATGTTTGGGAGTAAGAAGATGGGAACAGATATGGAGCAGATGGATATGCTCACCATCAACGCTACCGGGCTGCAACCGAGATTGTTTCGTCCGCCGTATGGTGTCACCAATCCAAACGTAGCGCGCGCCGTGAAAGCAGGCGGATACCTGGCCATAGGCTGGAGCATCCGTTCACTGGACACGGTAGCGAAAGATGAAAATAAATTGCTGCATAAGATTATGGACGAACTGCATCCCGGTGCGGTTATCCTCCTGCATGATACCTGCAAAATAACCGCCGATATCCTGCCACAGCTGATTACCGGCATCCGTGCAAAAGGTTACCGGCTGGAAAGAATTGATAAAATGTTAAACGTGCCCGCATATGTGTAAATGGATTTTAGTAGTAATTTGTTGTGTGATGAGTCTGCAAATGCAGGCACAAACAGGCTTTAAACCCGTTGCAGACCTGGGCCCGGTAAAACAACAGTTTACAAAGGCAGCGCAGCAGACACAGAGTATTCAGTGCGACTTTATACAGGAAAAGAACCTGAGCATGTTGTCTGATAAAATTGTGTCCAAAGGGAAATTCTGGTTTAAGAAAGATAATAAAGTGCGGATGGAATATCAGCAGCCTTCTTATTACCTGTTGATCATCAACGGAAAAGATATAAAGATCAGGGATGCGCAGAAGGAGAGTAAAGTATCTGGCAAGAACAATAAACTGTTTGAACAGATCAATAAAATTACGGTAGACTGTGTACGCGGTACTGTGCTGGATAATACCGACTTTAGCACCAGGATATCAGAGAATGCGCAGTATTACCGGCTGGAAATGGTGCCGGTAGATAAAGCGATGAAAGCATATTTCAAAACCATTGTATTACTGGTAGATAAGCAGGATTATTCCGTATCGAAGATTACGATGGAAGAATTATCAGGTGATGATACCACCATCAGCTTTTTACGTAAACAACTGAATATAAACATCCCGGATGCGGTATTTGTGGCTAAATAGTATTTTGTGTATAGCATTGCTGGGAGGATGTACATCGACCTACAAAGGGTTACAGCGTAGCAGCGGGGATGTAAACTGCATCCGCCGGTTTAGCCCGCAGTTTAATGCTACCTTGTATAGTACGCAGGTAAACATCCTGAAGCATCACCTGAGTGGGTTGTTGTTTTTCAAACAAATGCCGGACAGCAGTCTGCGGGTTGTATTTGCCAACGAGATGGGATTCAAATTCTTTGATTTTGAATTTGACCGGCAGGGGAATTTTACCAAACATTACCTGCTTCCCAAAATGGATAAGAAGGCGGTGGTGAAAACGTTGCGGCAGGATTTTGCACTGGTGTTGTTGCGTCCCGACCTGCAACAGGCGTATACTGCTACGGATAGTCATCACCGTTATGTGGTGGTGCCCACGGAAAAGGGCAATAACTATTACATCACTGATAGCGCCTGTACAAAGCTGGAACGCATAGAGCAATCATCCAGGCGCAAACCGGCAGTGAAAGTATGGATGGAGCACTATACCAACGGGGTGCCTGATACGATCAGGATTGAACACCAGCATTTCAAATTCAATATTTCTTTACAGAAGGTGGAGAAATAAACGGCAGATTGCAAATAAAAAATAAATCATAATCATCAGTTATGTTGCTAAAAAGTAATTTCTATCATATCATCAACGCATCGCAGGAAGATGGACAGGTGGCTAACACGATTGAACTGAATGCAGCCCATCCCATTTTCCAGGGCCATTTTCCGGAGCAACCGGTAGTGCCAGGTGTATGCATGATGCAGCTCATTACAGAGATACTGGAAAGTGCGGTACAAAGGAAAGTATTGCTGCAAAAAGCGGGCATGATGAAGTTTCTGCAAATGATTGATCCTGTAAAGCAGCCACTGGTGGATGTAACAGTGACATACAAAGAAGAGGAGGCTGGCCTTAAAGTAAGCGCCACGTTGAAGCGAGACGATAAAACATTCATGAAATTTCAGGGCATCTTTAAGTAAGTGACGGCTATTACTACACATAACGAACATTTTGAGCGGCATCGTGCTGCTGTGCTCATACCAACCTACAATAACGCCACTACGCTGGGGGCTGTACTGGAGGCGGCGCTGACGTATACTACGCATGTAATTGTAGTAAACGATGGTGCTACTGATGATACCGCGGCTATACTGGATCAATTTCCGCAGTTGCAGCGTGTTTCGTATAGTCCTAACCGTGGAAAGGGTATTGCTTTGCGCCGGGGTTTTGCCTATGCAAAGGCGCAGGGCTACGATTACGTGATCACAATGGATGCAGACGGGCAGCATTTTGCAACCGATCTGCCGGGCATGCTGGAAATGATCGGCACCAGCCCGGACACCCTGATCATTGGTGCGCGTAATCTGCACCAGGAAAATATGCCCACCAAGAATACGAAAGCCAACAAAATATCCAACTTCTGGTTTTCTGTAACAACAGGATTGAAAGGACCCGATACACAATCGGGTTACCGTTTATATCCACTACACCGTATTGGAAATATGCAGTTCTGGTGTACGAAATATGAGTTTGAAATAGAAGTGCTCGTACGCAGCGCCTGGAAAGGGATTAAGATAGACTGGGCGCCGGTGAAAGTATACTATCCGCCGGCAGATGAGCGGGTATCGCACTTCCGGCCTGTGCATGATATTGTGCGTATCACCTTGCTGAATACCATGCTGGTACTGATCACCTTTTTATATATCAAGCCGCGTGATCTTGTACGGTTCCTGCTGAAAGGAGAGAACTGGAAAAAGATGTGGTATGAAGAGGTATTGCGGGCAACAGAATCCAATGCAGTGAAAGCGGCATCTATTGGCTTTGGGGTGTTCATGGGCATCGTACCTATCTGGGGATTTCAGTTGCTGGTGGCTATCCTGGTGTCTATCAAACTGAAACTGAATAAGGCATTGGTGGTGATTGCAGCGCATATCAGCGCACCGCCATTGATCCCGCTGATCATTTTTATCAGCTTTCTGATGGGGCGTGTGTGGATGGGACAAACAGCCAAAGACCTGATATTCAGTAACGGTATTAACGCGGAAACAATAAAGGAAAATACCCTGCAATATATTTATGGGAGCATTACATTGGCTATCGTGGCGGGCATTGTAGCCTGGCTGGTCAGCTATGTGTTATTGAGTGTGTTTAGAAGAAAAAAATAAGAATGGCTTTTCTCTTTATAGCAATATATAATTTTTTTGAGCGGCACAAAAGCTGGTTTTGGGTCACCGCGGTGAGCTGTTGCCTGCTGATCTCTTTTTTTGCTGCACAGATAAAGCTGGAAGAAGATATCACGAAAATTTTACCGCAGGATAAAAAGCTGGATAAATTGCAGCAGGTATTCCAGGATTCCAAGTTTGCGGATAAACTGGTGATCACCATTTCCCAGCGGGATACACTCGGAGAGGCGCAACCAGACAGCTTAACCGCTTACGCTGCGGAGCTGGTAGCCAAAACAGGCGCACAATTATCGCCCTACATCAAACAGATTCAAGGGCAGGCAGATGAGGGAATGGTCATGGGCCTGATGGAAGTGATCCAACAACACTTACCTGTTTTTCTCGAGGAAGGCGACTACAAAAAAGTGGATAGCCTGCTGATGCCGGAGCAGTTGCAGGCATCTTTGCAATATGATTATAATACCCTCATTTCTCCCGCGGGTATTGTATTGAAGAAAGTGATCCAGACCGATCCTGTAGGTATTTCCTGGATTGGTGTGCAAAAATTGAAGCACCTGCAATACGATGATCAGTTTGAATTGTATGATAGTTATGTGATGACGAAAGACCATCGTCACGTGATGATCTTTATTACACCGGCTAACCCGCCCGGTGCTACGAAAATAAATACGAAATTTCTGCAAGGGCTTGATCAGATAAAAGATACGCTGGATCAGCGTTTCCCAGGTGTAACCCTCAGCTATTTTGGTGGCACGGCCGTATCTGCGGGTAACGCCATACAACTCCGGCAGGATACCTTTCTTACACAGGGTATTACCATTGTATTACTGGTGGTGCTGATCGCATTGTTCTTCAGAAAAAAACGTTCCCCCGTGCTGGTGATGCTCCCCGTAATTTTCGGTGGGCTGTTTTCGCTGGCATGTATATACCTGATTAAAGGACATATTTCTGTGATGGCATTGGGTGCAGGTGCGGTAGTGTTGGGCATTGCGGTAAATTATTCCCTGCATGTGTTCAATCACTTCCGGCATTCGCCGGATATCCGGGAAGTGATCGGCGATCTGGCTACACCTATGACGTTGGGAAGCTTCACAACGGTAGGAGGCTTCCTGTGTTTACAGTTTGTGCATTCGCCCATGCTGCAGGATGTGGGGCTGTTTGCGGCGTTCAGCCTGGTAGGGGCGGGCCTGTTTTCTTTGATCTTTTTACCACACTGGATTGTGCTGGGGCACAAGCCGGAAGCCGTGGCGGTACATCATGATAACTGGCTGGACAAATTTTCAGCCCGCAGACCTGAAAGGAATAAGTACCTGGTGGGCGCTATTTTTCTGCTGACGATTGTCTTCTTTTTTACGGCACGCTATGTTTCTTTTGAAAGCGACATGATGCGCATGAATTATATGTCGCCCCAACTGAAAGCAGCAGAAGTACATCTCAATAAAATAAATGCCTACACTGCGCAATCGGTGTATGTGGTAACAGACGGCGATGACCTGGAATCTGCCCTGGAAAGGGAAGAACAACTGATGCCGGTGATCCGCCGCTTACAGGAAGAAGGCATCGTAAAAAAATATGCCGGCGTACAGGCGTTACTGTTATCCGCTAAAGAACAACAGGCGCGTATAGACCGGTGGAACCAGTACTGGACAGCCGATAAGAAGCAACAACTGCTGGAATACCTGCGTACGCACGGGCCGGCCGTTGGTTTCAGCGCCAGTGCATTCAATAAATTTGATGCATTACTGCACCAGGATTTTCAGTCGTTATCACCCGATGCATTGGCCATCATACGTCATGGCAGCCTGGGTGACTTTATTATGGAGAAGAACGGCCGTACTTCCCTGGTGACCTTGCTGAAAGTTGATCCTGCGCATAAACAGGCGGTGTATAATGCATTGGAAACACAGGCCAATACAACGGTGCTGGATAAACAGTATGCCGCCAACCGGTTGGTAGAAGTAATCCAGGAAGAGTTTAACAGCATTGCGTGGATGACCTCCCTGCTGGTGTTTTTCGCTTTATTGTTGTCTTATGGCCGTATAGAGCTGGCACTCATTACCTTTATTCCAATGGTGATCAGCTGGGTATGGATACTCGGTATTATGGGGCTGTTCGGGATTAAGTTTAACATCGTTAATATCATTCTCTCTACTTTTATTTTTGGTTTGGGAGATGATTACAGCATATTTATGATGGATGGACTGTTGCAGGAATATAAAACCGGCAAGAAAACATTGTCATCTTTCAAATCATCTATTTTCCTGTCTGCTATTACTACCATACTGGGATTGGGTGTGTTGATCTTCGCGCAACACCCGTCGTTACAGTCTATCGCGCTGATCTCTATCATTGGGATAGGCACGGTGGTATTGATTTCGCAGGTAATGATCCCTTTCCTGTTTAGCTGGCTGATTACAGACCGTGTGCGTAAAGGCTTTGCACCATGGACTTTCAAAGGATGGATACTCTCTACTTTTTCTTTCCTCTACTTTACAACGGGCTGTCTGCTTCTGACATTGATCGGTACAGTACTGATCCGCTGGAATCCTTTTAACAAGGAGAAAGGTAAACTGTTGTATCATCGTATTTTATCCAACTATACACATAGTGTCTTGTATATTATGCGCAATTTCAGGAAGCGTATTATCAATCCGGCCAATGAACAACTGGAAACGCCTGCGGTGATTATCAGTAATCATCAATCGTTCCTGGATATCCTGGTGTCCACGATGTTGCATCCGAAAGTGATCCTGCTCACCAATCAGTGGGTGTGGCGCTCGCCTGTATTCGGCGCTGTAGTGCGGCTGGCAGACTACTACCCCGTGGCCGATGGTGCGGAAGGTGCTATCGATAAGCTGCGGGCCAGGGTTGCGGAGGGCTATTCTATTGTGGTGTATCCGGAAGGCACCCGTTCACCTGATCCTGTTATCAAGCGTTTTCATAAAGGCGCCTTTTATATTGCCGAACAACTGGGGCTGGATATATTGCCGATAGTTATTCACGGTACCGCCTATACGATGTCTAAAGGAGATTTTTTATTGAAAGACGGATTAGTGACGGTGAAATATCTGCCGCGCATTGCATCCGGAGATACCAGCTGGGGAGATAACTATAGCGCACGTACGAAAAGCATCAGCAGGTACTTTAAACAGGAATATGAACAGCTAAGGGCAGCCACTGAAGTACCGGCATATTTCCGGGAGCAGCTGAAATATAATTACATCTATAAAGGGCCGGTACTGGAATGGTATATGCGCATTAAAACAAAAATGGAAAACAACTACCAGTTATTCCATGAGTTGTTGCCGATGCAGGGTCGTATCCTGGACATAGGCTGCGGATATGGGTTTATGGACTATATGCTCAGCTTCGCAGCGCCGGGAAGAGAGATTACCGGTATTGATTATGATGGGGAAAAGATTGCCACCGCAGCCCATTGTTACAGCAGGCCACAACAATTGCAGTTTATTCACGGTGATATTTCAGAGACACCGTTTGAAAAATATGATGCCTTTATACTGAGTGATGTGCTGCATTACCTGCAACCGGAAGAACAGGAGCAGTTGTTACAGCAATGTATCAGCAGGCTGACACCTGAGGGGGTAATTATAGTACGTGATGGCGACAGCGATAGGGTTAAAAGGCATGAAGGAACCAGATTTACAGAATTTTTATCTACACGGGTTATAGGATTTAATAAAACGAGGAATAAACAGTTATCGTTTTTCTCAGCTACGCATATGCGTAGCCTGGCCAGCAAATATGGAGCCGTAGCGGAAGAAATAGATAATACCCGGTATACATCCAATGTAATATTTGTTATTAAAAAATCTCCGTTGAAAAATTATGCGCAACAATGAGGTAGTTATAATCGGTAGCGGCCTCGGTGGCCTGGTATGCGGTGCTATCCTGAGCATGAACGGATACCGGGTACGTATATACGAAAAGAACCGCCAACCGGGAGGTTGCCTCCAGACCTATTCCCGTGATAAAGTGATCTTTGATTCCGGCGTACACTACATCGGTGGATTGGCAGCAGGAGAAAATCTCTATAAAGTTTTTAAATATATCGGCATACTGGATAAACTCCGGTTGAAACGCATGGATATGGACGGATTTGACCATATCAACTTCAATGCGGAAGATAAAGTATACCGGATGGCACAGGGAAGGGATAACTTTATCCATACATTACTGGCCGATTTTCCGGATGAAAAGGATGCCTTACATGCCTATTGTGATAAGGTCAGCGACGTGTGTAGCAAGTTTCCGCTGTATAACCTGCGGGTAGGTGACTATGAAGAAAAACAAAGCGTGCTGCAACTCAACACGGTTGATTTTCTCCGCAGTCTCACCAACAATGAACGGTTGCAAAATGTACTGGCAGGAAATAACCTGTTGTATGCAGGCGTACCGGATAAAACGCCGTTTTACGTACATGCGTTGGTGTTAAATAGTTATATCAATAGCTCCTGGAAATGTGTGGATGGCGGCTCACAGATCGCCAAATGGCTTTGCCGCAGGATCCGGGAAAACGGGGGCAGCATCATCCGCAGCACGGCCGTGAAAAGCATTCAGGGCCAGGGCGACCGGGTGGACCATATCGTGTTGGAAAACGGCGAACAGGTATTTGCGGATCATTTTATCTCCAACCTGCACCCCGCGCAAACAACGGCTATGACGGAAAGTGATATGTTGCGTGGCGCTTACCGCAGCCGCATGCGGCAACTGGAAAATTCTATCGGTGCCTTTGTGTTGAATGTAGTACTGAAACCGGGCACTTTTCCTTACCTCAATCATAACTACTACTATCACGCTACAGATGATGCATGGGCCGGTATCAGTTATGAAGCAGCTGAATGGCCGCAAACCTATGCTATGTACGTATCTGCCAGCTCAAAGCATGAAACCTTTGCAGATAGTTTGTCGGTGATGACGTATATGCGTTATGATGAAATGACGCCGTGGCAGCATACATTTAATACAGATCTGCAGGAAAACAGCCGGGGAGCTGACTATGATGCATTTAAAGCACAAAAGGCCGTACAGCTGATGGATTGCGTGGAGAAGAAATTTCCCGGTTTCCGGAACTGTGTGCAGTCATACTATGTGGCTACACCGCTGTCATACCGCGATTACATCGGTACCGGTGATGGCAGCATGTACGGGATACAGAAAGATAGCAATGATCCCCTGCGGACAATGGTTTCCGCCCGGACCAAACTATCGAATTTGTATCTTACAGGGCAAAACCTGAACTTGCATGGAATTCTGGGGGTTACTATCAGCAGTGTGATCACCTCAGCGGAATTACTGGGGATGGATTTCCTGGTCAATGAAATTAATCAGTCAATACATACATAAAAGTGGAAAAAAAGAAAAGAAGCGGGTGGCGGAAACTGGGTCGCGTACTATTATACATCTTCGGCAGTTTTTTATTGCTCTTTATTGCACTGGCTATTTACCTGGTGTCGGTAAGCCGTATGGATCCGCCTGTAATAGCGGACCCGCAAGCTTTACAGCTTCAACGCAAAGCACTGGACAGCACTGCTTATACCATTGGCAACAACTGGTTCCGTAAAAGCAACAGTGGTTTGTATGAGATGTATGTGGAAGGGGCGCCCTTTGAAAGAGGTGTTATCAACGGGAAGTTATCCGGGGAGCTGATCCGCCGGCAGGAAGATAATTTTGTAGCACAGCTCAGGAAGATGGTGCCGTCTACCTTTTATATCCATTTTCTGAAATATTTTATCGGCTGGTTTAACCGCGACCTTGCCGAGCATGTACCGGAAGAATTTAAAGAAGAAATCTACGGCGAATCTTTTTCTGCCTCTACACACTATGATTATATAGGTACTAATTATGCGCGGCTCATGAACTATCATGCGGCGCATGATATTGGTCATGCCCTGCAAGGCATGATGCTGGTGGGTTGTACCTCTTTCGGCACCTGGAATGACCATTCAGCGGATAGTAACCTGATCATTGGCCGTAATTTCGACTTTTACATGGGCGATAAATTTGCGGAAGATAAAATGGTGGTATTCTATCGCCCTGAGCAGGGACATAACTTTATGTTCGTTACCTGGGGAGGCTTTACCGGCGTGGTTTCCGGAATGAATGATAAAGGACTTACCGTTACCATCAACGCCGCAAAAACCAGTGTGCCTACAGCCGCTGCTACGCCCGTATCGCTGGTAGCCAGGGAGATATTGCAGTACGCTGAAAATGTACAGGAAGCATGGGACATTGCTAAGAAAAGGAAGATGTTCGTATCCGAATCATTCCTGGTGGGATCTGCAGCAGATAATAAAGCCGTAGTGATAGAAAAAACGCCGGAAGGCATGGATATGTACAGTCCCGATCAGAACTTTATTACCTGCACTAATCATTTTCAGGGCGACAGCCTGGGTAGCCTGGCATCCAATAAATTACAGATCAGGGAAAGTGCTTCGGAATACCGCTATGAGCGCCTGACGGAATTGATGAAGGAGAGTGGTCCAAATACTGTACAAAAAACGGTTGACATACTTCGCGACCGCAAAGGGCTGCATGGCGCCAATATTGGAATGGGCAATGAAAAGGCCATCAACCAGTTTATTGCGCATCATGCTATCGTATTTGAGCCAAAGAAAAAAATGGTGTGGGTATCTACTGCTCCGTGGCAGCTGGGGCAGTTTGTAGCCTACGACCTGAATAAGATCTTCAGTATGCATGGCCTGGATAGCGATCATGAAGTGTATGACAGCGCACAGAATATTGCAGCAGATACTTTCCTGTTGTCAAAAGATTTCGCCGCATTCCAGACTTACCGTAAACTGAAAGAGGAACTCCTGAACGGGGAAACAATTGATATCAAAGCCCTGGTAGCCTCCAATCCGGAGTACTACCACACCTATGTGCTGGCAGGAGATGCTACTTTTAAACGGCATGATTTTGCGGAGGCAAAACAATATTATGAAACGGCATTGACGAAGGTAATTGCTACCAAGGGAGAAGAAGATCATATCCGTAAGCAGTTGGCATTGTGCAATAGTAAAATACAGGCAAACCACTAAATTCACTCCTATGATTATCGGCATCGGCACAGATATCGTAGACGTATCGCGCATTGAGGCGAAGCTCGGCAAAGGGAATGCTTTCCGGGATATGGTGTTTACGCCATATGAAATTGTGTATTGTGCAAAACAGGCGGTACCGGCGCAAAGTTATGCCGCACGGTTTGCCGCTAAAGAGGCACTGCTGAAGGCTTTTGGCACCGGCTGGGGGAATGGCGGCGTAAATTTTGACGAAATAGAGATCCGGAATGATGCTGCGGGCAAGCCGGAACTTTTTCTGATCGGCGCGGCTGCCGCCAGGTATGACCTGCTGGGCATTAAAAAGATATGGGTGTCACTGTCACACGAAAAAGAAGCCGCTGTGGCAATGGTGATCATAGAAGGATAAATTTGTAATCCGCAATTTTAAAATTATGTACATACCAGATATTGAACTACAATCCAAAGCAGTCATCAAAGCATTCCAGGAAAAGGAAGTGATGCGGCTGTTAGGCTATCTGCGTGAGTTTTCACCGTTCTATAGCGCATGGTTTACAAAACATGATATACAGGCAGATAAGGTACGTTCGCTGGAAGCTTTTTTGCAGATCCCACCGGTAACAAAGGAAGACCTGCAGGAACACAACTGGGAATTTTTGTGTGTAGATAAAAGTAAAATAGCGGAATACACTACTACTTCCGGCACCTTGGGAAGACCGGTGATCATTGCACTGACAGAGAAAGATCTGCAACGTCTGAGCTACAACGAATACATTTCTTTTTGTTGTGCAGACGGATCTGGAAACGATATTTATCAACTGATGCTCACGCTTGATCGCCAGTTTATGGCCGGCATGGCCTATTATAACGGCATCAGGAAGCTGGGCGCCGGCGTACTGCGCGTAGGTCCGGGTGTGCCCAGCATGCAATGGGAGAATATCCAGCGCATTAAACCTACTACCATTGTTGGGGTGCCTTCTTTTATCGTGAAACTGATCGCTTATGCAAAAGAGCATCATATAGATATCAACAATACTTCTGTAAAGAAAGCGGTATGCATCGGTGAAAATATCCGTAACACGGACTTCTCCTTAAATGTACTCGGTAAAAAGATCACAGAACAATGGGATATCAAACTATATTCTACCTATGCCTCCACTGAAATGCAGACAGCATTTACAGAATGTAAGGCAGGCAAAGGTGGACATCATCATCCCGAATTATTATATGTAGAACTGCTCGACGAAAACAACCGGCCGGTAGCACCGGGCGAAGAAGGGGAGGTAACAATTACTACCCTGGGCGTAGAAGGTATGCCCCTGTTGCGTTACAAGACGGGTGATATCTGTCAGTATCAACAGGATACCTGTAGCTGCGGTCGTCATACGCTTCGGTTATCTCCCGTTATCGGTCGTAAAAAACAGATGATCAAATATAAGGGCACTACCTTATATCCTCCTGCGTTGTTTGACTTGTTGAATGATATGGAAGAAGTAAAAGAATTTGTGGTAGAAGTATATTCCAACGAACTGGGTACCGATGAAATCTTGCTGCACCTTTGGCCGGTAGAGGAATCCGAAGAAATGGACCGTAAGATAAAATCTTATCTCCAGGCTAAGTTACGGGTAATACCGCAGGTACATTATTGCGGGCAACAAGAAATTATGCGGATGCAATTTCCGGAGAATAGCCGCAAGCCGATGAAGTTTGTGGATAACAGGAATTAGACATGTTCCAGGATAAAAGTTGCATCAATCTTTAATTTTTTATAGATTTTTTTCAGGAAATCTACATCAGGATCGCGTTTGCCATTCAGGATTTGCGAAAATTTTGCTTCTCCGATATCAAGCATACCAGCCATTTCTTTTTGTTTGAGTTTCATTTCAAACATTTTCAATTCGATCATACCTGTAAGGGTAGTCGGTTTAGGTAATGGATAATGTGTATCTTCAAAATGTTCCACAGCAATTGAAAGTTCCCTGAGTTCTTTCCGTTCTTTTGCAGTGAGATGGTCGTCCCCTTTTTTCATCAGTATATGTATCCGTTGCATGGCGGCGTTGCGTGCTTTCTCTGTTGAGATATGTTGGTTAAGAGACTTCAGCATACATAAATTGTTTTGAGATTAGCCCTCGTCATCTGATTGGCTTTTGTTGTTATTAAAGGGTGGTGTGGTTTATCTTGTCGTACTCGCTATGTGTGCCAATAAATCGGATAAAGACTGTTCGGACAGAGAAAATTATTCTGGCTATGAGCCTGAATTTATTCCCACCAATATCAAAAACATATAAGTCGTGACCTATATAGTCTACCGTATTAAAGCTTTCCTTTACATCCTGGAATTTTGACCAATCAGCAAGTTTACTGGTATAATACCAATATAATAAGGGTTCAACAGCAGCTGGATGTTTTAAAGAAAACTCATTGATGGAAGCTTTCGCGATAATCACCATAACATGAGTTTACATACCAAAAGTAATAATAAAATTTCAAAAAATGAAATTTTATTTCAAATGGTGAAAGTATTGATTTGATCTTTTAAAACGCAATCACCGCATCCGCTTTGGGGTTATCCAATTTGATACTCTTCCGCACCCCGCCTATAAGCACATGCATCATATTTATCTGAGAGGGGTGTTGTGCATAGAGCAGGTCGTTCTTTATCGCTACTTTTTTAGGCGCCGGTACCTGCGTAGCTTCGAGGAAGCTCCACACGGCATCTTCTTCTATTTTATACCCGATAAAATGCAAGGGAATATTTTTGCCATCCAGTGTAATCTGTAGGTGCCGGGAGAGATACTCGGCTATATAACCTTCTACCTGTGCGCGGTTGGCAGGTTTCGTGATATCGAAGGACGCTTTATATTGTGCTTTCAGTGTATTTTCCAGGTCATCCGCAAAGATGCGGCAGCTTACTTCCAGCTCCTTTTTAGCAGCGTTGTGTGTGATCTCCGTAACGCTCACATAAAAGGGATGCATGGCTGCGAGCCACATTGTCATCCACCATTTACATAATAATAAACCCACCAGACTAAATTTTTTGGGAAAATTAATTTTTAGTTTCTATAATTACCAAATTTAGACAAAGTAACGCAATGGATGAGTTGTATTTTCAACTGGGCTGGCAACATATTATCAACTGGGATGCATATGATCATATCCTCTTTGTGGTGGCCCTGAGCGCCATTTACCTGTTGCGGGAATGGAAAAAGGTGTTGGTGCTTGTGACAGCCTTTACGATCGGACATTCTATTACACTGGCTTTAAGCGTATTGCAAATTATCCATGTTCCAAGTGCGCTGGTGGAGTTCCTGATCCCTGTCACCATTTGTGTTACTGCCCTTTCAAATATTATAAGAAAAGATGAGGAGCCACAAAATCTGCAGTTGAACTATTTCTACGCGCTTTTTTTTGGCCTGATCCACGGACTGGGTTTTTCCAATTATCTGAAAAGTTTGCTGGGTAGTCAGACAAACATCGTTAAGCCACTGTTTGGATTCAATGTAGGGCTTGAATTTGGGCAGATCATCATCGTTGCGGTAGTGATGCTCATCTCCGGTGCAATCGTGTACCTGGGCCGCGTAAAACGCCGCGACTGGAATATGTTTTTGTCGGCCGCCACTTTCGGCGTAGCTTTTTTAATGGTTATACAAGGAATCAGGGCTGCTTTTGTAAATTAATTCCGGGCCTGATCCATCATTTTTCTAAATCTGTTTATGAGAAGAACGCTTATCTGTTTACTCGGTATCTTTTGCAGCAGTGTACCTGCACTGCATGCGCAGGATAATCCCGGGTCCAACCATGCTAACCGCTTTGAACAATTGGGTACGATGTTGCAATCACCCAATATGTACCGCTCGGCTTCCGGTGCACCCGGACCAAAATACTGGCAGCAACGCGCCGATTACGACATCACTGCGGAGCTGGATGATGCCGCACAAAAGCTCACCGGCGCTGAAACTATCACTTATTTCAATAATTCACCTGATCCGCTGACTTACCTCTGGTTGCAGCTGGATGAAAACGAGCACGATCCTAAAAGCGATAACCGCAGCTTCGATGGTAGCAGGATGTCGGATAAGATGACGCAACAGGAGCTTAACAGTATCCTGCCACCAACAGGCGATTTGGGTGTAAAGATTGTGAAGATAACAGATGCAGATGGCAAGGTATTGCCATATACCATTAATCAGACCATGATGCGCATCGATCTGCCGAAAACCCTGATGCCGGGTGAAAAGTATCGCCTCAAAGTAGAATGGTGGTATAATATCTCTAACCGTATGACTATAGGTGGTCGTGGTGGGTATGAATATTTTCCGGAAGATCAGAATTACCTGTATACCATCGCACAGTGGTATCCGCGGCTGGCTGTTTATTCCGACTTCCAGGGCTGGCAGAATAAACAATTTACCGGCAGGGGCGAATTTGCCCTGACCTTTGGTGATTTTCGTGTACGCATGACCGTGCCCACCGATCATATTGTAGGTGCTACCGGTGAATGTCAGAATTATAAAGAGATGCTGACCCCTGCGCAATACCAACGCTGGCAGCAGGCGCAAAGCAGTAAAGAACCCGTGGAAGTAGTAACGCTGGAAGAGGCAAAGAAGGCGATGCAAAGCAAAGCAACGGCCCGTAAAACATGGGTGTATGAAGCGCAGAATGTCCGCGACTTTGCACTGGTATCTTCCCGCAGACTCGTATGGGATGCGATGGCAGCCAAAGCAGCAGGCAATAAAGTAATGGCCATGTCTTACTACGGCCCTGAAGCGTATCCACTCTATCGCCGCTATTCTACCAAGGTGGTAGCACATACCGTTCAATCCTACTCTCAACATACTATTCCTTATCCTTACCCGGTGGCTATTTCAGTGGAAGCGGCCAACGGTATGGAATATCCTATGATCTGCTTTAACTACGGCCGTGCAGATAAAGATGGCACCTACTCCGAATCTACCAAGAATGGTATGATAGGCGTGATCACCCACGAGGTAGGACACAACTTCTTTCCCATGATCGTGAATTCAGACGAACGGCAATGGACCTGGATGGATGAAGGACTGAACACCTTCTGCCAGTTTATGGCGGAGCAGGAGTGGGATAGTAACTTCCCCTCCGGACGTGGTCCGGCACATAAGATCGTGGATTATATGAAGATGCCGAAAGATCAGCTGGAGCCTATCATGACCAACTCGGAAAATATTGTACAGTTTGGACCGAATGCATACGCAAAACCTGCCACAGCCCTGAATATCCTGCGGGAAACAGTGATGGGCCGCGAACTGTTTGACTTCGCCTTCCGCGAATATGCCCGCCGCTGGGCATTTAAACATCCTACACCGGCAGATTTTTTCCGTACCATGGAAGATGCTTCTGCTGTAGACCTGGACTGGTTCTGGCGGGGATGGTTCTTCGGAACAGAGCCGGTGGATATTGCGATAGACAGCGTGAAATGGTACAGGATGGATTCTAAAAATCCGGCTGAAAATAATAAGGATGCACAGGCAGCCTACGATAAAAATATGGATCATGTGGCAAGGCAGCGTAACAAAGCTGCGGGCATGAAATTCGTTGTAGATCAGGATACCAGCTTGCAGGACTTCTACAGTAAATGGAACCGTTTTGAAGTAACCAATGAAGATAAAGCTACCTATGATGAACTGATCAAAGGATTATCTGCAGAAGAAAAAATATTATACAACAGTAAGAAGAATTTTTACGAAGTAACTTTCTCTAACAAAGGCGGTCTTGTAATGCCGCTGATCATTGAATGGACATTTACGGACGGCACCAAAGAAACAGACCGGATCTCTGCATACATCTGGCGTAAAAATGAATTCCAGGTAACCAAAGTATTTGCGAAGGATAAAACCGTAGCCGCTGTAAAGCTGGACCCACTGCGGGAAACAGCAGATATCGATGAAGATAATAACAACTGGCCGCGTCAGGCATCGCCTTCTAGATTTGAAATGTTCAAAGCTGCATCCGGTGTACGTGGCGCTTCTACCGGCGACAACCCGATGAAGAAAGCCAACGCAAATAAGTAATAATCAAGTGCAGCATATCTCTAAATAGAAAAATATGAAACAAACGGTCCTTTTTATTTGCCTGATCTTTCTACTGCAAGCCGCCAGGGCAGCAGATGTGGATACTGTTAACATTTCCAGTGCCAAAATGCACCGGAGCTATAAATGTGTAGTCATTACACCTGCTTCTTATAAGGATGCCAAACAACGCTATCCTGTAGTTTACCTGTTGCATGGTTACAGCGGTAACTATGCCGACTGGATCACGAAAGTTCCGGCTGTGAAAGAACTGGCGGATACCTATCAGTGTATGATCGTATGTCCGGATGGCGCCTTCGGTAGCTGGTATTTCGACAGCCCGGTAGATAGTTCCATGCGTTTTGAAACCTATGTAGGAAAGGAGATTCCGGCGTATATTGATAAGCACTACAAGACCTTAGCGGAGCCGCGCTACCGCGCTATTACCGGTCTGAGTATGGGCGGTCATGGCGCTTTATACCTGGCGATCCGTCATCCGGAAATATTTGGCGCCGCCGGAAGCATGAGTGGGGGCGTTGATATCAGACCCTTCCCAAAAAACTGGGACCTGGTAAAAAGACTGGGTGAGCCCGGCCTGAATGGTGCTAACTGGAATGACTACACGGTTATTAACCAGGTGGATCACCTGAAGCAAGGTGCTTTATCGCTGATCATTGATTGCGGGATAAAAGATTTTTTTATTGATGTGAACCGCAACCTGCATCAGCGGTTGTTGCAACTGGGCATCCTGCATGACTATACAGAAAGGCCGGGCGAGCATACCTGGAACTATTGGGCGAACTCGGTTAACTATCATTTCCTCTATTTTCACCGCTTCTTTCAACAACAGTAATTAAAAAATATAAAAAAATGCCGGTCCTGGATAGGGCCGGCTTTTTTTATGCACGCGATTCAAAATAAGTTTTTGGTTGCCATCAATGGGCGACATCCCACCAGAGACGGGTACCGCCAACGTCTTTCTGCACGCTTAATGTGGATATTGCCTTTTGTATGGCGCCACTATTGGTTGCATATTCATTGCTTGGGAACGTAGCACGACGGATGAAATCTTTTGTACTGATATTACCATTGCTATTGTTAATCACCACAGGAAAAAGTTTGGGGTATCCTGTTCTGCGGAATTCGGACCATGCTTCCTGACCTTCGGGATACATCGCAATCCATTTCTGTGTAATGATGCGTTCCAGCTTTTTTTCAAGCGGAGCGGCATCATCCCATTTGATGGTTATGGTACTGAGGTTGGGGGAGCCGGCCGGAATATCGTTCTGTCCAGGTGTGATTGCCTTGGGATCTACGTATGGCTTGGGTTTCAGCACATTATTGTTATAGTAGGCAGTGGCATCACCGAGCTTGTACTGGTCAAATGATTGCTGAATACCCTGCTGATAATTGGTTTGGGCGTTGCCTGCGCCAGCCCAGCCGCGTATTGCTGCTTCTGCTTTCAGGAACCAGGCTTCTGCCGCCGTCATCAGCTGTATTTTGCTGGCGAAGGTGGTCAGTAATGAGTAGTCCTGATAGCGTTCTTTGGCATCAATGTTAATACCGTTACGGATACCTTTATAAGTACCGGCTACTTTCGGATCGGTCGCCTTTTCATAGTATTTGGGCAGGCGCGGATCATTATAGCCGCCCATGATAGATTCTGCCGGTGCTCCCATACGTATATCCCCCCACGAACTATTGATCGTATTCAGTGGATGCGTAGTAGCGCCGATGTCTACCAGGAAATTATCTGCGGGATTATCCAGTAATCCCCCGGCATTGGCCAGTGCTGCCTCACCTTCTGTTTTGGCTTTGGCCGGATCGATGTTTGCAACGCGGATGGCTAAACGTAAACGTAAAGTGTTGGCAAATTTTAACCACTGGGCATACTTACCACCATATACGAGATCTGCTTTGGTAAAAAGTACGCTACCGGGTTTATCTTTAATAGTGGTAAAGATATCAATGGCTTCTTTCAGGTCATCAAAGAAAGCATAGTAGGCATCTTTCTGACTATCCAGGTCTACGGTTCCATCTTCATTGGGCGCATTATATTTTGTGTAGATGATGGGGCCGAAGATATCACTTACCCTATGTAAACCTTCTACACGAAGTACTTTAGACATCGCATATGCTTCCGGGAATTTCTCTTTGGAGAAGTTGCCTGCTTTGTAGGCGGGGTTCATCACACTGCTATAGGCAGTATTCCAGGAGGCGCTTACCCAGCCATCTATCAGAGCATAATTGGCATTATTAATATTTCCGCCGAAGGGAGTGGGCGGCATCATGTAGCCACTGTAAATGTCTCCCAGCAGGTTTTGCTGTAACTGGAAAGTAGGTACCGGCTGGTACAGGTAAATGCTACGTTGCGCCTGTTGTAATTGTGCTGCTACGATGGCGAAATCTCCTTCCAGGTCTTTATCTGTAGATCCGTATGGGTTTTTATTGATCTCCTCAAAATTCTTGGTACAGCTGCTAAAGCTCAGTACGGCCGCTGTTATGACCAAACCTGCTTTTATGAATGTTTCATATTTCATAGCTCAATTTTTTTGTTGTTCTGAATCAGGTTAAAACGCACATTTCAGGTTCAGGCCAAAGCTGCGGGTAGATGGCAAACCAAATACATCCACACCCTGTACACCATTATCTGTACTCATACTCATTTCAGGATCGTAAGGCGCTTTTTTTGTGAAGAAGAACAGGTTACGTCCCACCAGACCAATTTTCAGGTCTTTTATGAAAGTGGCGTGTAAAGGAATAGTATAACCAATGGCCAGTTCTCTCAAACGCACGTTGGTAGCATCGTACATGTAGTATTCCGTAATACCGGCACGACCGCCCACTACACCATAAAAAGTACTTGCAGGTATTTTACCGGAGAATTTACCACCGCTTGCTTTGGTCGCCGCAATGTCTACGCCGCCGTTGTCGCGGGCATTTTCAGTAGCTTGTGATACACCATATTCATCCAGCATAGCCTGTGTGATACTCATGACTTTACCACCAAAACGACCGTCTATAAGAACATTCAGACTAAATTGTTTGAAAGTAAGGGTGTTGTTCCAACCCAACAGGAATTTTGGTGTAGGGTTACCGAGGAAAGACTGCGCACCGGTTGCTGTCATCGGTTTGCCGGCATCATCCACCATAATGGAACCATCTTCCGCGCGCTGGAATTTCACCCCATAGATATCGCCAAAGGAACTGCCTTCGTGTAATTTCAGCGTATAGCTGTTTACGTTATCTCCTTTTGGTGTGATGGTATAATCACCTCTTAACTGCGGCGCCAGTTCAATCAGCTTATTCCTGTTATGTGTGAAGTTGAAAGTTGTTTGCCAGGTCAGATTCTTTTGTTTGATAACCTGGTAGCCGAGCGACGCTTCTATGCCGGTGTTTTGTACGTTACCTGCATTCACAAAAGCATTGGGATACAGGTAGCCGGAAGAGATCAGGAAGTCGAAGTATTGATCTTTTGTATGAGAGTTATACCAGGTGAAATCGAAATTCAGGCGGTTGTCCATGAAGCGCCATTCTGTTCCTATCTCTACAGAAGTAGTCATTTCAGGTTTCAGCGATCTGTTAAGATAAGCACCGGAAGTATTGGAGGTCAACACACCGGATGTGATGGTATTAACAGGCAAGGTGGAAAAGGCCGCTACATCGTTCCCTACTTTGGCATAGGACACGCGCACTTTGGAGTAGTCTATAAATGCAGGCATGTGGAACACATCACTGATGATGGTGTTGAGTCCTGCTGAATAGTAGAGGTATCCTTTTTTTACATTGGGCGTATACGCCAGGGTGGATGACCAGTCGTTACGTGCGGTCAGATCCAGGAAAACTTTTTCACTCAGGTTGAAGCCTACGGTACCAAATACTGACTGTAGCTGCCTTCTCTGTCCCTGGTTGAAAATTTTTGCAGCAGGGTTGAGGTTCACGTTACCAATGTGGAACTGGTTGGCGAATGCCAGATCTGCATCTTTGGAATCTACAAAAGTACGGTCCTGTTTCAGGTCAGTAATACTGGTACCACCCGTGAAGCTGAAACCGATTTTGTCAGACAGTCTGGTATTACCCACCACTAACAAATCACCATAATACTGGGTACTGCTCAGATAATCATAGGTATAACGACCATTGGCATCCGCAATAGTGGTTTGTGTACCGGCATTTGCTTTTAATTCATACTTATCCCATGACTTATTCACATTACCACGTGCCTGAATACTCAGCCAGCTGTTGAGGGAATATTTTAATGCCAGTGATGCGATCAGGTTATCCTTGCGGTTTTCCGTGATGTTCCTGTTTAGTATCCAGTAAGGGTTTTGCTGGGAATCCTGTCCGACCAGTTTTTTATCGGCATTCAGGTTCCACCAGTCCTGGAGATACATATTACGTGTAGGAGAAAAGTACTCGTAGTTATTTTTATATTGATTGAAATCCAATCCTCTTGGAAACAGGTACAAACCTGTCAGCGCATTATAATATAAGCCGGATGTAGGGCGGTTATGCGCGTTTTGTGTTGTCATCTGCACATTCGCGTCCAGGTTCAGTTTATCATTCAGGAAGTTGGCGTTTTCCCTGAAATTAAGCGTATGCTGTCCGAATTTGGCCGTTGGCACAATGCCACTGTTGGTGGTATTGGAATAAGAGAAATAGGTCTGTGCTTTTTCAGTGCCGCCGGAAACATTGATGGAGTTGATCCAGGTGCTGCCGTTTTTGAAAAAGTCTTTTACATGATCAGGGCTGCTACCTTTATCACCCCAGCTGTAAAGGTTGCCGGGCGTGGATTGCAGGTAACTGTACTGCAGGTCAGGACGGTAGGAAGGCTGATCAACCGTGAAGTTGGAAGAAAAAGTAATTTTAGCCTGACCTGCTTTACCTTTTTTAGTTGTGATCATGATAACGCCATTGGCGGCCTGACTACCATACAGTGCAGATGCAGAAGCACCTTTGAGTACGTTTACACTTTCAATATCATCTGGATTGATGGTACTTAATATATCACCGCCATCGCGACCCCCGGAAGACGCACCGCTGGACTGGCCCCATAGGTCAGTAGGCTGTGCGCTGGTGAAGTTAGCCACCGGTACGCCATCAATTACATACAATGGTTGATTTTCACGGATAGATTTCTGTCCGCGTAATACTACTCTCGAGGAGCCTCCCACACCGGATGCACTCCGGTTGATTTGCAGGCCGGAAACCTTGCCGGACAAGCTATTGATAACATTGGTTTCTTTTACTACAGTGAGTTCATCACCCTTTACCTGTTGGGTGGAGTAGGTGAGATCTTTTGCTTTACGTTGAATGCCGAGTGCGGTTACAACCAGTTCATTCAACCCTTTTACATTATCGTCCAGTTTTGCGTTAATAGTAGTGTTGCTTCCAACGGTCATCTCTCTGACAGCAAAACCTACAGAGCTGAAAACCAGTATGTCACCAGCTTTGGCACTGATGTGGTAGTTTCCTTCTGCATTTGTTTGCGTACCCTTGTTACCTCCTTTTATCTGTACGGTAACACCTGGCAGTAAATTGCCTTTGTTATCGCGTACAGTGCCGCTGATTTCCCTTTCCTGTAAGATGCTACGAAATGAAGCTGTGGGCAGATAAGTATAGCCGGCAGCCTTCGCATATGCATGGTCTGCTAATATGGAAGTGAGCGCCAGTCCTGTTACAGCACACACTTTCATAAGGCGTAGGTTTGTTTTCATACATGCCTTTTTATTGGTTAATAATGGGATTTTTATATGTTGGATAATTATGTCCATCTGTAATGATATACCTGGTGAATAATGATGCCTGTTGAAAAAAATAGTATGCCCTTTAGCATGATGTGAATCATCCTTTATCGCTTTATAATAAAAAGGGACGTGGGTTGTATGCGCCGGGACCAGGCGGCGCGCAGTACCGCCGCCTGATTGGCTTATTAAAATAATATGGTAGATTTTGGTTGAAAAATCCCGGCTATATTTATTCTGCGATGTTATCCTTACATGAAATACAATTTTTAGTTATTGCTATGGATATAACTACAGCAAGGAAGTCGGATGATGGGGAAAGAAGTACTATCGTTTTAAAAAAAAAATTTTGTTGTTTGTTTAAGGAGGAACAGCTATTTATCTCAGATCCCACCACAATGGGGTGCCCCCGGTGTCCGGACCCTTCAGGGTACTCACCGCGCGGGCTACTGCTTTGGGATTGGTAATAAGTTCTATCTGCGGCATTGGCAGTCTGCGTATAAATTTTTCTGTGGAGATAGTACCGCCACTGTTATTGATGACCACCGGAAATAATCTGGGGTAGCCGGTACGACGAAACTCAGTCCAGGCTTCCTGTCCTTCCGGGAACATGGCGATCCATTTCTGGGTGATGATGCGTTCCAGCTTTTGCTGGGTGGAAGCCTGCTCTTCCCATTTGATGGTGATGGTGCTTAGATGCGGATCGCCGGCCGGTACATTGTTCTGTGCATTCTGTGGGTCGAGGTATGGAATGGGCTTGTTGGTGTTGTTATTCGTATAATCATCTACGTTAGTGATGTGGTATTGGTTAAAAGAAGTGCGGATACCATTTTTGTAATTATCTGCTGCAACACCGGCTCCCCGCCAGCCATAGAGGGCGGCTTCTGCTTTCAGGAACCAGGCTTCTGCGGCCGTCATAAACTGAATTTTATTTTCAAATTTCACCAGCATGGAAAAACCTGAATATTCTTCTTTGGCGGAGATATTGATACCATTGCGGATACCATGGTACTCATTCACGCCACCATCCGTATGCACGAAATAATGCGGTAGCCGCGGATCCTTATAACCCACCAGGATAGACTCCATGGGGGCGCTCATCCGCAGATCGGCCCACGTATAGCACATGATGTTGAGGGGATGTGTAACAGGTGATATGTCTACGGCAAAATTATCTTCCGGGTCCTGCAACAGCCCTAAAGGATGCTGCAGGGCTGCTTCTCCTTCAGCTTTCGCTTTCTCCGGGTTTATCCCAGAAATCCTGATAGCTAACCGTAAACGTAGTGTATTGGCAAACTTTACCCATTTTGTATAATCGCCTTTGTATACTAGATCAAAGTTTGTAAACCGTGGAGTGGCATTGGCCTGCGCATAGCCTGTCAATATTTTGATAGCCTCATCCAGGTCCTGGAAAAAGGCGTCATAAGCGGCTTCCTGTGAGTCGTAGTCTACACTTTTATCTGCATTGATAATACCATAATGGGTATAGATAATAGGACCGTAGATATCGCTGATGCGGTGCATGGCTTCTACTTTAATAATCTGTGCCCATGCATAAAAATCGGGATAAGTATCTTTCGATTTCTCCTGTGCAAAATTGCAGGACTTCATCACATTGGCGTAGGTGATCCGCCAGGGTGCATTGTTCCAGTAATAAAGGAGCCCATAGTTTGCGTTGTTGATATTGCCTTCAAATGGTGTGGGCGCCATCATGTACCCGGAAAAAATATCTGCATTGAGGTTCTGTTGCAATTGCGCGGTAGGAGGGTCATTGTAAATGAGCAGGTTCAGCTGCGCCTGCGACAGCGGCTCACCCATCAGCTGATAATCTGCTTTCAACTCGTCTTCTGCAAAGTCGAAAGGATTTTTGTTGATCTCATCAAACTTTTTAGTACAACCGCTTCCCAGTAAAATGGCTATGACAGCCAATAATGCCGGATGTCTCCAATGTTTCATTTGCGCGTGATTTAAAATCCTACTTTTAAATTGATCCCCATACTCCGCACCGGCAGTAAGCCGAATACATCCACGCCTTGCAGGCCATTTCCTGTACCCATCGATACTTCCGGATCGAACGGCGCATGCAGCTGGAAAAAGAAGAGATTTCTTCCTATGATGCCTGCCCGCAGATTACGCACCCATTTCCATTTCAACGGAATGCGGTAACTGAGGCTCAACTCCCGCAAACGGATATTGGTGGCATCATACATATACATTTCTCCAATACCCGCCCTTCCGCCAATGGTGGTGTAATATGTCTGCGCATCTACCTTCCCGGTGAAAGGCGTACCATTTTCGTACACGGCATCGATGGCAACGCCGCCTTTGTCCCTGGCGTTCGCAGTAACGGCGCTCACGCCATACCAGTCCAGTACCGCCTGTGTAACGCTCATCACCTTGCCGCCGAAACGGCCATCTATCAGAAAACTGAGGGTGAAATTTTTATAGTCGATACTGTTATTCCAGCCCAGTGTAAAATCAGGATTTGGATTGCCTACTTTTTTAAAGGCCGCATGCGTCTTTAATTTTCCCTGCTCATCAATGATCAACTGGCCTTTCTCATTCCGCAGTAATTCTTTATTGGAGTAAATGTCGCCCCAGGAGCCACCTTCCATGATATAAGACCCAAACATATTCACACCAAAATCAGTAAGACTGAACATGTTGCTGGTATCTGCGCCGGCAATATCCGGATTGCTCAGCGTGATCACTTTATTCCTGTTGGTGGCAAAATTAATAGTGCTGCTCCAGATAACTTCCTTATTGCGTATGGGCGTTAACGTTATCACTGCTTCCAATCCCTGATTCTGTATATTTCCCATGTTGAGATAATAGGTCATGTATTTGGAACCCAACGGGGCAGGGACTTCCATATACTGGTTGAAGTTATTGTTTTTGTAAAAGGTAATGTCTGCGCTTACCCGGTTGTTGAATAACCGGGTTTCAATCCCTGCTTCAAAAGAGTGGTTGTCTTCCGGTTTCAGGTACACACCCGGATAAGGTGTGCGCTGATTCAGCACGACCCTCGTTACACCGGCGATGGTTTGCAGCGTAAAGGGCGCTGGTCTTGATGCGTAGCTGGCAATGTCGTTTCCTACTTTGGCGTATGAAATGCGCGACCGCAGCAGGTTTATTTCCTCAGGCAGTTTAAACAGATCATTCCATACGAATGAAATTCCGGCGGAATAATAGAAGTAACCTTTGCTCATGGTCGGCGTAAAGGCGAAGGTGCTGGACCAGTCATTACGGCCGGTCAGGTCGAGAAACAGGTAGTTTTTAAAACCCAGTTGGGCATTGGCGAATAATGCCTGTAATTGTTTCTGGTCTATATTATGTTGTGCATCCATAGCAGTACTCATAATGTTGGATACAGAAAACTTGTTGGCATAGCTCAGGCCCGGATCGGCATTGGGGTTGGCGCCATTATACGTGCGCTCATGCGCTTTTATATCGGTGATACTTGCGCCCACGTTGCCTGCCAGGTGCAGCCAGTCGTTTATTTTTTTGCTGGCATTTAACATCATGTCCGCATAAAGCTGTGTGTTGAACTCACGTTCCAGCGTATATCTTCCGTTGGAACCCGCCAGCACCACCTGTGTACCGGCATATGCCTCCAGTTCATATTGATCGAGTGATTTGTCAAAGCTGGCGCGCCCCTTAAGCGATAACCAGTTATTGAGCTGATAGGTAAGCGCCAGCATAGCCATACCGCGATACCTGTAATCCAGCCGCAGGTTGCGTTGCAGCGCCCACATCGGATTCTGCTGATCATCCTGCCCTATCCATTTTTTATCATTGCGGATATTCCACCAGTTTTGCATGTACAGATTTCTGCCGGTATCAAAGTATTCAAAGTTGTTTTTATAGTAATCGAAATCCTGTCCGCGTGGAAAAGTGTACAGGCCGGAGATAGGGCTGAAGTACAAACCGGAGGATAACCGGTTTGTTGTTTGCTGCGCCAGGAAAGATACGTTGGCATCCATGACCAGCTTATCATTCAGGAGCTTTAGTGTTTCGCGGAAGTTAATAGTATGGCGGGTAAATTTATTGGTAGGAAGAATCCCTTTGTTGGTTGTATTGGCGTATGAAAAATAGCTTTGTGCTGTTTCGGTGCCGCCACTGAAGGCGATGGTATTGGTCCAGGTGGAACCGGTGTTGTAGAAATGTTTTACATGATCGGGGGCGGTAACAGCTGGGCCCCAACTGCCCAGTGATCCGGGTTGTGGGGTACCTACCCTGTCTGTGCCGGGTGGGTCTGTTTGTCCGTATCGGTATTGCAAACCGGGAAGGAGGGAAGGGGTTTCCAGGGTGAAGTCGGAAGCTACATCAATTTTGCTTTTACCGGGCCGTCCTTTTTTTGTGGTGATAAGGATAACGCCATTCGCTGCCTGGCTACCGTATAAAGCCGCGGCGGAAGCGCCTTTCAGGATACTGATGCTTTCAATATCATCAGGGTTGATGTTGGAGATGCCATCGCCGCCATCGCGGCCGCCGGCGCCAATGATGTTGTTGGATTCCCCCCATACATCCGTGGGTTGCGACGGTGAGAAATTAGCATAAGGTACCCCGTCTACAATGTAGAGCGGCTGGTTTTCGCGGGTGGATTTATTACCCCGCAACACTACTCTAACGGAGCCGCCTATACCGGATGCGCTGCGTGTAATGGTTGCTCCTGCAGCCTTTCCGCTGAGGCTATTGATTACATTGGCATCTTTTACGAGCGAGAGTTCATCGCCATCCAGTTGTTGTGTAGCATAGGGGAGTTCCCTGGCTTTTTTGGAGATGCCCAGGGCGGTGACCACAAATTCACCGAGTGCTTTGATGTTTTGATGCAGTACCACATTTAATTCATTGCCTGTACCTACACTGATTTCCCGGTTCAGAAAACCGACAGAGCTGAAAACAAGCATATCGCCGGGATCGACCTTGATCGTAAAGTCGGCGTCAGCATTCGTTTGCGTGCCTTTGTTACTGTTTTTGATCTGAATGGTAACTCCCGGAAGTGGCGTGCCTTTTGTGTCGCGTACGGTTCCTGTAATTTCTCTTTCCAGGGAAACATGATTCATCAGGTCTACCGTGGTAGATTGGCCGGGGTTATTATCGGCGCCTACAATGATTTTGTTGTTGATACGGGTAAACTTTAATCCGGTTTGTGCAGACAACAACGCTAATACTTCTTCAACAGGTGTTTGGGTACAGGTGAGCGTTACCTTTTTCTTCAGGTTAAGATCAGTTTTGTCGTAATGAAAGTTGAGCCCTGTTTTTATCGAAATTTCGGCCATCACTTCTTCCAGGTTTTTATTTTTTACCTGGATACTGATGACAATAGCTGTTGGCGGATCCTGTATTTGCGTGATTGCGCTAGTCATGGTGTTCAAGCTCCCGGCTAACAACAGTGTCAGCATCAGCCCCATGAATACAAACCATTTCACGGGGTACGGCTTTACCCTCATATGAACTAGTTTTTGTTTACGAGATAAATGGTGTCGTTTTTAATGGTATAAGAAAGTGATTTAGCTAAACAAATAATATCCATCACATCCGTCAGGTTTTCATTTTTGAATAGCCCGGTATATTTCCATTCTGTTTTATTACTCTCATTCATAACGGTTACGCCATAACGATTTTCAATACCTGTCATCACTTCATCGTAAGGGGCATCTTTAAATACCAGGTATCCCTGTTTCCATCCGGTCACTTCTTCCGGTTTTGCAAACACGGTTTTCACCATGCTCAGTAGCTGGCGGTCATAGCTCAGCTGTTCGCTGGGCAACAGGATGAGAGAGTTGGTGGGGTCGTTGCTGTTGGTCAGGCGGTCAATTTTTACTTTACCGCTGATCAGTGCTACGGTTACTTTATTTTCAGTATGATAGGCGCGGATGTTGAAAGAGGTGCCCAGTGCGGTGGTGGAAAGTTCGGGTGTGCGTACCACAAAGCGGCGGGCGGGATCAGGTGCAGCAGTAAAAAAAGCTTCTCCTTCTTCCAGGAAAATACTGCGTTCGGTGGTGCTGAATGTAACCGGGTAGCGCACTTTGCTGCCTGCATTGAGTACAATGGAGCTGCCGTCTTCCAGATGGATGGTTTCTTTGGCGCCTTTGGCGGTAGTGATTTCCACAAAGCCGTTCTTTACTACGCGGCTGCTATTGGCGGCCGGTAATTGGGCTACCTGTTGACCGGCAGAGATGTCAGCAGGCTGGCGGTGGCTATTGAACCAGAACAGGCCGGCAGCCAGCAGGATCACCGCAGCGGCGGCAACCGACCAATGCCATGGCCGCAACTTACGGACACGCGGGGCTGGTGTAATCTGTTCGTTGATACGCAGTTTTACTTCGTTGAGTTGCACATCAAGTACACCTTCATCCGCGATGGTGGACTGGTGGCGGTTGATATGCTCAAACCACTGCGCTATAATTTCCGCTTCCTCCGGTGAGCAACTCCCCTGATTATATCGCTCCAGCAATATTTTTATCTGTTCTGTGTCCACCTGTTAGCGTTTTTTGATGATGGTAAGTCGTATTAACATGGAAATGGTACCATTGACACTTAAAAATTTAATATAGCTATCCGCGGGTGGTGAGGATCAGCGATATGATCAATAATATCATGTCTGTCTGCGCGTAATTGTTTCTCAGGATCTTTAATGCTTTGGTGATCTGGTTCTTAACTGTTTGCTGGGACAGACCAAGCTGGGTGGAGATCTGTTCTATAGACAGGTTTTCAAACCTGCTGAGCATAAAGATTTCCTTCATCCTTCCGGGAAGGTGGTTGATGGCTTCAAACAGTTCCTGTGTTCTGGCTTTATGATCTACGGCATCTGCCACAGAATGCGGTTGTTCATCAAAGTGTTCGATGAGCTGTTGCAGATATTTGCGGTAGGTAGCATTTTTACGGTAAATGTCTATGACCTTGTGACGGGCTGCCTGGTACAGATAAGATTTCAGGGATGTTTGCAGTACCAGTGAATGCCGTTTCTCCCAAAGGGATACAAACAGGTCCTGTAGCACGTCTTTGCTGATTTCTGCGGCATCCAGTTTACTGTATATAAATAAATACAGCATTTTACTGTAACGATCGTAGATGGCATTGAAGGCAATGGTGTTATCACTTTTTAACAGTGATACTAACTGGTTATCTGAATAACTGCTAAACATTGAATTACAGTAGTAACTAGATGTTTTGGTTGAATATTCCTGCAATCAAAGTAAGGATAAAAAATTGATTTATGAATTTTATGATTTACTTATTTATAAATCTCAAAATCTTAAAATTCGTACATCCATAAATCCCAAAATATCATTATGCTTCTTTCAGCCTTAGTTCATTCTTGTATTCCTTGGGTGTTTTTCCTACAATTTCCTTGAAGAAGCGGTTAAAGTTAGAGAGATTTTTGAATCCGCAGGAATAGGCAATTTCGGCGATGGACCAATCTTCTTCGGTCAGCCGTTTACAGGCATGGCCAATACGTACTTCGTTCAGGAACTGTACAAATGATTTTTTGGTACGGTTCTTAAAGAAGCGGCAAAATGACTGTGGCGATAAATTGGTGATGCTGGCAACGTCCTGCAAAGAGATTTCTTTGGAGAAGTTATTCATCACATATTTAAATACTTCGTCAATCTTATGGTTATCCTTCACATTATAGGCATGCGAGTAGCCTGTACTGGCCAGGAAATAGCAATCGCGGGTTTCGGATAATGTTTTCAGGATGCTGAGCAGGGAGATAATCCTGTCCAGTCCTTCTTTTTTAGGGAGAGATAAAATTTCCGGTTTCAGTTTATCATATGTCGCACCTGTGATCTTCATGCCACGCTGGGCGCGGTGAAAAAGTTCGCTCAGGGCCTTTGTTTCGGGGAGGCCGTAAAACTTCTCCCCAAAAATATCTTTTGGGAAATAGATGACAACAGAACGCGCTTTCAGGTTATCGTCTCCTTTATAGTATTCTTCTTCATTATACCATACGTGCGGTATATGTGGGCCAAGAAATACCATATCACCTTCCTCAAAGCTCTCGATGCTGTCTCCTACAATTCTCTTCCCGTGGCTTTCCGTAACAAATACCAGCTCGCACTCCGGATGAAAGTGAAAGGGGGTATTAAAATATGGATCACATCGCTCTATGATGGTGATCTGGTTATCGGCAAAAGCCCCAACTTTAATAAGGATGGGTTTCATTCATGTATTAATTTAGCTACTGTTTTCCTGATAATACCCAATAATAGTATTGCCATTATCCTATGAACATGGGCAAATTATTAAATTTTGGTTAAAAAAATATCATTCTTTGTAAAATGACCCTTACATGTCATAGAAATATGCGGGTAAACCGGCATGCGTGATTTGGCTTGTATTTGGAATAATTAAAGCAAGAATGTAAATTTCACCTTTCATTTTGTAATTTACGCTAGGCTAAATCGATATAGCATTGTTTTCTATGAAAGGAATTTCTATTAAAGATATTGCAAAACAGGCAGGAGTATCTCCTACAACCGTCTCTTTTGTACTCAACGGCAAAGCAAAGGAAAAGAGGATCAGCGAGCAGGTTAGCAAGAAAATACAGAAAATTGCGACCCGGTTAAAGTACAAGCCTAACCAGCTGGCGAGGGGGCTGCGTACCGGAAAAACGAAAACCATCGGGTTAATTGTAGAAGATATTGCCAATAACTTCTTTGCCAGCCTGGCTAAAGTAGTGGAAGATGAAGCCGATAAACACGGCTATAAAGTATTGTACGGTAGCACCGAAGACAATACGGAAAAGGCCAAAGGCTTACTGGAAGTACTCAAATACAGGCAGGTAGATGGTTACATCATTACACCCACCAAAAACCTGGACAAGGAAATTGAATTACTGAAAACAGCCGCCAAGCCCATCATACTGATGGACCGCTATTTTCCGCACGTCAGCTCCCACTATGTGGTAGTAGATAACTATAAAGGCGCGTACAATGTAACCAGCCACCTGGCGAAGCAGGGCTATAAAAAAATAGCCATCGTCACCATCGCTTCCGACCAGATCCAGATGAAAGACAGGCTGGATGGCTATACCCAGGCGCTGAAAGATCATCAGCTTCCTGCAGGTAAAAACCTCGTCAAACGCCTGGCCTTTGAACAGGACCGGGAAAGCTTCAATGCTGAAATTAAAAAGTTCCTGGTCGCCACCAAAGGCATTGATGCGGTGTTTTTCGCCACCAACTACCTTGGTATTTACGGTATCGAAAGCATCCGTTCCCTGGGATGGCAGATCGGCAAACAAATCGGCGTCGTGAGCTTTGATGACCACGATATTTTCCGTCTCCACAGTCCTTCCATCACCTGCGTATCACAGCCCATCGGTGAAATAGGCCGGAATATAGTGGAAGTACTCATGAAAGAACTTAATCACCCTTCTGCTTCCCCTCAACAGATCGTGCTGGAACCTGCACTGATTGTGCGGGAATCTACTACACTTTAATATAATGTCATCTTCAATATAATGGTATCTCCGCTACAGTTGTTCCCTCCGGGACCTATTGCAGCGGAGGTACCATTTTGTTCGGGGATTTTCCATTAAATTCGTATTATAAAGATATACTTATGAGAAAAGTAACCCTTTTTATCGGCGCCCTGCTGATAACTATCAATTGCCTGAAGGCGCAGGATTCTACGGGCCTGTCCCAAACAATCCACACATCCAATATCCTGGATAATTTCAGCGGACTGAAATCTTATTTTGTGGCAACCAGTTTCAGACCGGTGGAAAATACGGTCGGCAGTCCTTACTTATATCCGGATTGGGGGCATCTTTGGCTGGATTCTATGGAGAATAAAGCCGTAAAGTATTCGGTGGTGTATGAGGGAAATCTTGATCTGGAAAAAAATATGCTGATCATTAAGGCGGGTGATTCAAAAGCATTTGCGCCTGAAACAAATGATATCCAGGCTTTTCATCTTCGTAAAGATGATATGGAACAGTCTTTCGTCAGTGTAAAGGCGGATGGTGTTTCCAAATTTATGCAGCGGTTGTCTGCTGGAAAATACTGGCTGGTGAAGGATATTAAAGTGAAACTGGAACGATCCAACTTCGAAGACAAAGGAATGGTACAAACCGGTAAGAAATATGATGAATATAAAAGAGAAGCCAATTATTATCTCCTGAAAGATGGTGTTCCGGTAAAAGTAACTATGAAGAAAAAATCTTTCTTAGCCTCACTGGGAAAGGATCCCAAGGCCCTGGCAACTGCAAAAAAGTTCCTGGATACTTATGATAGCAGCTTTGATGAAAAAGCAATGGTAGGAGCGGTGGATGCCATCAACCATGACCAGGATTAAAAGTGACCAGGATTAAAGGATGATAGGATTTAAAGGATGGGTGTTTTGTTGTTTGATTAAATTTTTTTATAGGAATAAATTCTGTTGTATAGACAGAAATTATTCCTATTTTTTTTCAAAAAAATAAACACTTTTAAAAAAATAAAACAACAAAACACCCATCCTTTAAATCCTATCATCCTTTAATCCTGGTAGTTTTTTATTCTTTCTACATATTTTCTTCTCACCTTTAATAAGATATTAACCAATTATAAAAAAATTGTTAAATCTTTTTTGCACTTCTCATAATAATCCCTAAGTTTGAAACCATTATTTACGCTGAGCAAAAACTTGTCTGTGAAATTGAATTGTGAATAGATATATGCAGGTTTTTTTTTATCACAGGTTGCTAAAACGTTTTACTAAAGGCACTGCGGGCAAGCGGAAAAATAATGGAATGCCAATGGGAGTAATCCCTTGTACAATTTAGTAGCGGAAACCAAATAATATTCATCTGTAATCCTGCGCAATGCAGGGATGCTGTGGTAATGGGGTTTGCCTTGCATTTTTTTTGCTTATGTGACTGATTCACTTGTTATAATTTAAACCAAAAGGAAGCTATGCGAAGATCACTTCTTCTCACCACGTTGCTTTTCTTATGCTGCTGTATTACTGCATGGGCGCAGGATAAGAAAGCTATTACGGGATCCGTAAAAGACGAAAAGGGAACGCCGTTACCCGGTGTTACGGTAAAAGAGAAAGGAACTGCCAACGGTGCCATGTCAGACGGCGACGGAACCTTTAAAGTACAGGTAGCTCCCAACGCCACGCTGGTACTCTCTTATATCGGATTTGTCAACCAGGAAGTAGTTGTAGGGGAACAAACTACTTTATCAATTGTATTAAAAGAAGACAACAAGAACTTAAATGAAGTGGTGGTTACCGCTATGGGTATGAAACGCGAACAGCGTAAACTCGGCTATGCGGTAACTGAACTGAAAGGTGCGGATGTGGCTAAAACCAACTCCATCAACCCAGTATCTGCTTTACAGGGTAAAGTTGCCGGTCTGGACATCTCCGCTGCTGCGGGTGGTCCTGCTGCCGCTCCCCGTATCGTACTGCGTGGCGCCAAATCTTTAAACGGAAAAGATCAACCCATCTTCATCGTGGATGGTGTGATCTTTGAAAATGACGAAAGTGCGGCGGATGTAAACTTCGGTAACGTACTGAAGAACCTCAACCCCGACGATTATGAATCTGTAACTGTGCTGAAAGGCGCCGCCGCCACTGCATTGTACGGTTCACGTGCTATCAATGGCGCCATTCTCATTACTACCAAAAAAGGGAATGCAAGAAAAGGTATAGGCGTTACCGTTAGCCAGACCGCCCAGGTGGAAAAAGTATACCGCGGCGCTATTGACCTGCAAAATAGCTACGGTCAGGGGCTCGACGGAACATATGACAACACCGCCGGTGGTAACAGCTTCGGTTCTTTCATGGACGGCAGCCAGGTGAAACTGGCCAATGGCCTGATGGTGCCTTACTCACCAAAACCAAATAACGCTAAAGATCTTTACCAGACAGGTAAATATTTTAATACCAACGTAGCCATGGAAGGCGGTAATGATAAAGGAACTTTCCGTTTATCTTACTCCCACCTGGACAATAACAGCGTTTCTCCCAACAACAGCTTTGGTAGAAATACTTTTGCTTTCCGTGGATCTTCACAGATATCAAAAGTACTGAGCGCAGATGCGGGTGTTACCTACGCTACCTCCAAAACACTGAATCCTGACCGTCAGGGCGGTGATTATACCAATTATAACATTGGTCGTAAATGGGTGTATGTGTTTCCGCGTAACTATGACCCATCTATCTGGGGCCAACCTGCCAACTACCTCGGCCCACAGGGCGGAAGAGCAGACCTCAACACCAACCCCGGCGCCGATTACTTCTTCCAGCAGGCGTATAACAGCTGGTCACGCAAAGAGTCACTGATTACCGGTAACTTCTCCCTGACTGCTACTGCTACTGACTGGCTGAAATTTGTGGGTAAAGCTAACTTCAGCAGTGAACAAAGTACAGACGAACGTAAAGAAGTGGGTACAGATGCTTACTTCAAAGGTCCTGATGGCCGCTACTCCATTGCAGGGGTGAATAAATCACAATACACCTTTACCGGTATGGCGATGATCACCCCTAAACTGGGTAAGAAATTTGAAGGTAACCTGAACCTGGGTGCGGAAACATGGAACAGCGGGATCGGTAAACAGTACAACAACTATACAGATGGTGGTTTACGTATTCCTTTCCTGTATGATATCAGCAACAGTAACAATGCTTATGTTATCAAGAATGATCCGCTGCTGCGTAAAGTGATTAACTCCGCGTTCTTCGCTGCCAGCCTGTCTTATAACAATGAATTATTCCTGGATATCACCGGCCGTAACGACTGGTCTTCTGCCCTGACTTATCCTAAAGGTAGCCTGGGTCATACCACTAACTCTTACTTCTATCCTTCTGTAAGTAGTGCATGGGAATTTACACAAACACTGAAAAACACATTACCTGAATGGGTAAGCTATGGTAAACTGCGCGCTTCCTACGCAATGGTAGGTGGTGACCTGGATCCATACCAGATCAATACAGGATATTATACTTCCGATTACTTCAGGGGCGCTTCTACCGGCGAAAACCTGCCGATGGTAAATATCTTTAACTCAGATATCCTGCCCAACATGAACCTGAAACCATCTATTTCCAAAAGTGTGGAATTAGGTGCGAATGTCCGGTTCCTGGATAATCGTTTAGGCTTTGACGTTGCCTGGTACCGTACCAACATTACCAACCAGATCATTAATCTACCTACTTCCCTCGAAACAGGTGTTACATCCCGTTACATCAATGCAGGTAGCATGGTAAACAGAGGTATTGAAATTGCGATCAATGCAACACCGATCCAAGGCAAAAGCTTTACCTGGGATGTGAACCTGAATGGTAGCCGTAACAAAAATAAAATCGTCAGCCTCACACCTGGTGTTAACCAGCTGGATCTGAACGAAGACCAGGGCGTAAGAGCTATTGCCACTGTAGGTGGCAGCTATGGCGACCTGGTAACAGACTACGGTTATACCCGCGATGCCAATGGCAAAGCACTGATCACCCTGGGTGGTAGTGACTTCCCGTACAAATTTGTACGTGGCTATTCCGTAGTAGGTAACATTATGCCCGACTTCAACCTCGGTTTGCAGAACACCTTCACTTACAAAAACTGGAACCTGGGTGTATTGATCCAGGCCCGTATTGGTGGCGACTTCTTCTCTGCTTCTCACCAGTATGGTACCGGCAGAGGAACTACTGCTAACACCATGGACGGACGTGATGCAGAACATGGCGGTCTTGCCTGGACAGACGCTTCCGGCAAAAGCCGTAACGATGGTATGATTCCCGATGGTGTATTCCAGACAGGAACCAAGGTTAGCAAAGATGGTCAGGACGTTGTACTGGATGGTATGACTTACAGAGAAGCTTATGAGAAAGGTTATGTATCGCCGGTTACACCTTACCAGTACTATAGTATGATTGGTGAGTGGGGTATCGGTATCCGGGAAGCTTCCGTATTTGATGCTTCTTATGTAGCACTCCGTGAATTATCACTCGGCTATTCCCTGCCAACAGACATGGTACAACGCTGGAAACTGAACAGTCTCCGTGTTTCACTGGTAGGCCGTAACCTGGGTTACCTGTTCAACAACCTGCCGGATCACATCAACCCGGAAGCCGTACGTAATAACAAAACGTCTGCTTTCTCTGAGTATGGTGGTGTTCCATTTGTTCGCAACATGGGTTTAACCGTACAGGTAGGATTCTAATAACCGTTTAACAACAAAAAAATGAAAATGAAAGCTGTTAATAAATGGGGCATTGGTGTAGCAGTAGCTGGTTTGATGCTGGGCTCCTGTACAAAAAACTTTGAGGATATCAATACAAGTCCGGTTATCAGTGATGAAGCGCCCCCGGAACTATTGATCACACAATCTGTAAAAAGCATAGTAGACCGCGATTTTGACTGGTTCTACGATTGCTATCAATACCAGATGCAATGGTTGCAGTTTGCTACTGCTGCACCGGGTTCATCTCCCACTGGTCTTTTCAGTCCTAATAATACCAACGATTTTTATAATGCCTTTTATAAAAACGTAGGCCGCAACCTGGTGGAAATTGAAGATATGGTGGGCAGAAAGCCAGCGGAAGAAAAAGTACAATACAGCAACATGCTGGCTATCGCCAAGATCATGAAGGTGTATTCCGCGTGGAGAGTAGCAGATGCGAATGGTAGTATTCCTTACAGTGAAGCTTTCAAAGCCCGCACAGATGGCAACTTTACTCCTGCATATGATACCCAGGAATTATTGTTTGCCACCTGGGATGCAGAGCTGAAAGCTGCGGTAGAAACACTCAGCAGCAAATTAGCTTCTCAGGCCAACTACGGCGCTAATGATATTTTTTATAGCGGCAACGAAAGTAAGTGGGCCAAAGCGGGTAATGTGCTACGCATAAAAATTGCCATGCGCCTGCTGAAAAGAGCACCGGAAAAAGTAGCGCCTATCGTAAAAGATGCGATGAGCAATACAGCCGGTCTGTTTACGTCCAATGACGATGAATGGAAATTCATCTCTGCTGCACAGGGCTTTGCCCGTGGCGGCAACTGGGCGATGGACAATAGTCCGCTGTCTGCCAGCAGAAACATGTTGGATTACATGTACAACAATAATGATCCGCGCCTGGGTATCTTCTATGAAAAGAACAGTTACACAGAGGCGCTGGTGGATAGTTTGAAAGCCGGTGGTGCATTAAGCGCCAATGCTACCTATAATCCACGCCGCTATTTCGGATTACCGTCCAGCCCCGATAGCAGAGCGGTAAAAGCCGACAGCGTTATCTTTAACGTGAAGCGTTATACGATGGTGTTTGGAAAAGATACCATTACCCGCAGGGTAGATACCGTATCTTCCGTGCAACGCAGGTTATTCAACCTGGCTGCCGAAAACGCCGGTACTAATGGTGCGCGTTACATACAACCTATCCTTACTTATGCGGAACAATGCTTCATGCTGTCTGAACTGGCAGTACGCGGTATTGCGCAGGGTGATCCGAAAGCGTTGTATGAAAAAGGTATCGAAGCATCTATGGATGCTTACAGCCAGATAGGTAAAGAAGCCAAAATTCAGGACTATGCAGCATTGGATGCAGCGGCTGTACAGGCGTATATCAATACCCCCGCTGTTGCCTTTGCAGGCGCTACAGATGTGTTGCTGGAAAAGATCAATATTCAGAACTTCCTGAACCACTTCAAGTCTCCATGGGAGGCATGGGGCGCCTGGAAGAGAACCGGTATTCCTAAAGAAGGCGGTATCCTGGCTTTTGAACCCATGAAAGTATCAGGACAGTCTGTTGCCGTACCACGTCGCTGGTTACTGCCGCAACCTACTATTGCCAATCAAACCAACTGGAGAAATGCCATTATTGAAATGCAGAAAACCGGTGAATACGGTTCGAACGATAATGACTTTACCGGCCGCGTATGGTGGGACAAGAAATAAATAAAAAAACCGGGGGAACCCGGTTTTTTTATTTACGAATTTTTTGATTTTTTGATTTAGGAATTTGGAAATGCAGCGGAGATCAACCTTTGATGTAAAATCAAAAAATTGATCTCCGCTGCATTTCCAAATTCCTAAATCAAAAAATCAAAAAATTCGTAAATCAGTTTATCATTCCTTTGATCTCGCTCAGCTTCAGCAGGGCTTCTACGGGTGTTAGCCTGTTTATGTCCACGAGGTCAAGTTTTTCCCGGATCATTTTAAAGGTGTCGCTGTGTGCATCAAAGATGTTTAGTTGCAGCTGCTGCGTGGGTGTGGAGATGTTCTTCACATTTTTTTGCAGGGGTGCATGGATATGTTTTTCTTCGAGATGCGCTAATACTTCGTTGGCACGGTCAATCAGTTCCGGTGGCATACCGGCCATGCGTGCCACATGAATACCAAAGCTGTGGCGGCTTCCGCCAGGCGCCAGTTTACGCAGGAAAATAATTTTATTGCCTGATTCCATATTAGTGATATGGAAGTTCTTTACACGATCGTGTTTATTTTCCAGTTCATTCAGTTCATGGTAGTGCGTGGCGAATAATGTTTTGGGCCGGTGCGGTGTCATATCATGGAGGTATTCCACGATACTCCATGCAATAGAGATGCCGTCGTAGGTGCTGGTACCCCTTCCTATTTCATCCAGGATAACAAGACTGCGCGGCGTGATTGTATTGATAATGCTGGCCGTTTCGTTCATTTCTACCATGAAGGTGGATTCACCACCACTCAGGTTATCGGAAGCGCCAACGCGGGTAAATATTTTGTCGGTAAGTCCTATTTCCGCGCTGGTGGCGGGCACGAAGCTGCCCATATGCGCCATCAAAGTGATGAGGGCCGTTTGTCTTAACAGGGCCGACTTACCACTCATGTTGGGTCCGGTGAGGATAATGATCTGCTGTGATTCCTTATCGAGCTGCATATCATTGGCTACGTAGGCTTCTCCGGCAGGCAGTCCTCTTTCAATCACCGGGTGGCGGCCTTCGCGGATATCCATGTTAAAGGCATCCGTGATCACCGGGCGGCGGTATTTGTATTGTACGGCATTTTGTGCAAAGCAGCGCAGGCAGTCGATGATGGCAAACATTTGTGCATCCTGCTGCACCGGTTGTATGTATGGTTGTAATGACAGCAGCAGTTCATCGAACAGGCGTGTTTCCAGCGCCAGTATTTTATCTTCCGCACCTACTATCTTTTCTTCATATTCTTTCAGTTCCGGTGTAATGTAACGTTCTGCGTTGGCCAGCGTTTGTTTGCGGATCCAGCTTTCCGGTACTTTATTTTTATGGGTGTTGGTAACTTCCAGGTAATAGCCGAAAACGTTGTTGAAGGCGATTTTCAGGGAAGGGATGCCGGTTGCTTCCGATTCCTTTTGCTGGATTTGCAGCAGGAAATCTTTTCCTTTGGTGGCGATACCCCGGAGTTCATCCAGTTCTGCATTCACGCCTTCGCGGATCACGCCGCCCTTGTTGACCAGTACCGGCGGGTTTTCCATCACCTCATTCAATATTTTGTCGAGGATAGGAGTGCAGGCATCCAGTTTTTCGTTGAGGCGTAACAGGTAGTCGTTGCCGGTATCGGCCAGCAGGGCTTGCACAGCCTGTACCTGCTCCAGGGAGCGGGCCAGTTGCATTACTTCCCGTGGATTGATTTTCCGCAGCGGTATTTTGGATACCAGCCGCTCCAGGTCACCGGTTTGTTTGAGGTGATGCAATAATGTTTTGGAGAGGTCTGTTTCTTTGATAAAGAATTCAACCGTATCCAGTCGTTCGTTGATGGAGGTAATGTCGCGCAGCGGGAATACCAGCCAGCGTTTCAGCAGGCGCGCACCCATGGGCGTAACAGTGTTGTCCAGTACTTTCAGCAGGGTATGGCCGTTTTCCACGCTGCTGTGCAGCAATTCGAGGTTGCGGATGGTGAAGCGGTCCATCCACAGGAAATCTTCCTGGCTGAGACGTTGGATGCGGGTAATATGTTGCAGATGCGGATGCTCCGTATCTTTCAGGTAGTGCATGGTGGCGCCGGCGGCGATGATGGCTTCCGGCATGCCTTCTATCCCGAAACCCTTGAGGGAATGGGTCTGAAAATGTTTCAGCAATATTTCTTCTGCATAAGTGTTGGTAAAGATCCACTCATCCAGGTTGTAAGTATAAAAACGGGTACCAAAGGTGGCTTTGAAATGTTTTTGCTGTTGCCGTGCAAATACAACTTCTGCGGGGCGGAAGCTTTGCAGCAGTTTATCCACATATTCTGTAGAGCCTTCCGCAATGATAAATTCCCCGGTAGAGATATCGAGGAAAGATACGCCGGTGATGTCTCCGCCAAAATGTACGGCTGCCAGGAAGTTATTGCTGGTATTTTCCAGCAGTTTATCATTTACAGCCACACCGGGCGTTACCATTTCGGTGACACCCCGTTTCACAATACCTTTTACCGTTTTGGGATCTTCCAGCTGATCACATACGGCCACACGATAGCCAGCTTTCACCAGCTTATGGAGGTAAGTATCCAGTGAGTGGTGAGGAAATCCTGCCAGGTCCACAAATGTAGCGGAGCCATTGGCCCGCTTGGTGAGTACAATTCCCAGTACCCTGGAGGCTATAACTGCATCTTCATTGAATGTTTCATAGAAATCCCCCACCCGGAAAAGGAGTACCGCATCCGGGTATTTATCTTTGATAGCTTTATGCTGTTGCATAAGCGGCGTTTCTTCCGATTTGCTTTTTGCCATGCCGCAAATATATAAAACTCAGATCATCCAGCTATCTTTGCAGATAATGAGAAAGTTAAGCATGGATGAACTCGGCCGTAAAACCGTAGCTGAGTTCAAGGCCGCCGATAAAACTCCGATAGTGCTGGTACTCGACAATATCCGCAGTATGCACAATGTAGGCTCCGTATTCCGTACAGCGGATGCCTTTTTACTGCAGGGTGTGGTGCTGTGTGGATATACACCGGTACCACCGCACCGGGATATCAATAAAACGGCCCTCGGTGCCACCGAAACGGTGGAATGGCAATATTTCCCTACCACCATGGAGGCCGTAAAGGAGCTGCAGACAGCCGGTTACAAGGTGATGGCTATTGAACAGGCGGTTAACAGTATCATGTTGGATGCTTTTGTACCACCCGCAGATCAACCACTGGCACTGGTTTTTGGTAACGAAGTAACCGGTGTAGACGCAGCCGTGATGAAGATGACGGATGGATGTATCGAAATTCCGCAATCAGGTATGAAACATTCTCTTAATATTTCAGTCAGCACCGGTATTGTGGTTTGGGATATCTTTGCAAAAAAACTGGCCACAAAAAGCCGGTAGACAATGTGTTGTATTTTTTTATGCTGATAGCTAAAAGCTCAATTTTGATATATGTTTGCCACTATCAATAAATATCTTTCGCTGGTAAAGTTCAGTCACACGATCTTTGCCATGCCCTTTGCCCTCATCGGTTTCTTTATGGCTACCACCAAAGGCGGTGGCAGTTTCAGCTGGCAGCTGTTTGGCCTGGTGGTCCTTTGTATGGTGTTTGCACGCAGTGCTGCGATGGCTTTCAACCGCTGGCTGGATGTGGATATCGACAAACTCAACCCCCGCACCGCTAAAAGAGAGATCCCTGCTGGGGTTATCTCTCCTGGAAAGGCGATGTTTTTCATCATCGCCAATGTGGTGCTGTTTATGATCACCACCTGGTTCATCAACCGGATCTGTTTTTTCCTGTCGCCGGTAGCTTTGCTGGTGGTGCTGGGATATAGCTATACCAAGCGTTTTACGGCCTTGTGCCACCTGGTGCTGGGTGTGGGCCTGTCGCTGGCGCCCATAGGCGCTTACCTGGCCGTAACGGGTGCATTTGCCGTATTGCCGGTACTGGTGTCCTGCCTCGTATTATGCTGGGTATCGGGCTTTGATATTATTTATTCTTTGCAGGATGAAGATTTTGATAAGTCGCAGGAGTTGAATTCTATTCCTGCCTGGCTGGGGCTTTCAGGTGCGTTGCGCTTCTCTGAGCTGCTGCATGTGGTAGCCGCTGCCCTGGTGATCTGCATCGGTATGACCGGGCATTTCCACTGGCTGTTCTGGATCGGTGCAGCTGTTTTTATAGCCATGCTGCTATCCCAGCACATGCTCGTAAAACCGGATGATCTGAGCAAGGTGAATATCATGTTTATGACGACAAACGGTATTGCCAGTGTGGTATTTGCCGTTTTTGCCATCAGCGATATGCTTATCTACCCGTAAATCATCTCTATAAAAAAACAAAACACAAAATCACCTACTATTCATATGGCGCGTATAATGGCAATAGATTACGGGAAAAAGAGAACAGGACTGGCAGTAACAGACCCTTTGAAGCTGATAGCCACCGGGCTCACCACCGTGGCTACACATGAACTGATCCCGTTCCTCAAAAAATATTTTGCGGCTGAACAGGTAGAGATGATCCTGATAGGAGAACCCAAACACCTGGATGGCAACGATACCCATGCCACCCCGCTGGTGGTGGAATGTATCCGCATTATCAACAAAAATTTCCCGGATATTCCTGTGAAAAAAGTAGATGAACGCTTTACCTCTAAAATGGCGTTTCAAACCATGATCGATAGCGGGCTTAAAAAGAAAGACCGCCAGAACAAAGCTCTGGTGGATGAAATCAGCGCCACAATTATATTACAGGCGTATCTCCAGGCAATGTGATAAATTGATTTTCTTTTATGAAGATAAAAACAAAACCCGCTACAGGAGCGGGTTTTGTAAAATACGGGCGACCTGTTGCCCTTTATTTCTTCTTCAGGTTATAAGCACCTGCCACGGTGCCATCATCCAGCAGCATTTGCAGCGATAGTGATTTGTGATCTGCCTTCACTTTAATGATCGTTCTCTTTCCACCGCCTCTGCCCACGTAGCCGGGGCCACCACCTATCACAATCGGATAATGATGTGTTGCAGGGTCAGCATCAAAAGTTCCATACTTGTGCGTATGTCCTGATATGGCAATATCAATTTTCCCTTTGTTAAACAGCGGATTGAAAAGGGTACGGCAATGCGTGGTGCCATGCCAGTCGCCGGAATGGAACACCGGAATATGAATGAAAACAACCCGGAAAGCAGCCTGTTTGAATGCTTTGCTGTTGATCTCTTTTTCCAGCCATTTGGCCTGTTCTTCCCGGTAGTCATCAAAAGAAACCAGACCAGAATATTCTACAGAAGTATCCTCTTTGTCTTCACCGGAATCCATGACGATAAACCGTACAGGGCCACGGGTAAACGCATAGTAGCAGCGATCTTCCGGGTAATCGAAATAATCGAACAGCTCACGGGCATAATTCCCTCTTGGCTCATGATTTCCCTGTACCATTAAAAACGGGTGAGTCGTAGAAAATACGTTGCCGCTGGGTTCCAGCAAATCTTTAATAATAGGCTCTTCTCCATCTACCCAGTTGAAACTGTCTCCGTTATAAACAACAAAGTCATAATCCTTGCCTTTATCCGGGGCAAACTTTCCCATCAGTTCCGTAATGTTCTGCGGATGATTATGCATGTCATTGAACACGACAAAACTTACTTCCTCTTCTTTCAGTGCAGGCGTGGAAAACGTGAAGGGACCTTTTTGAATGGTATCGCCATACGTTACTTTGTAAGGCTTGAACTCCCGGATCTCCTGCGAAAAGATACGATACTCGTAGGTGGTGCCGGGTCGTAAGCCGGTAGCCCTTATTTTGTTAATCCGGTTGTAGGCCTGCTTCAGGCCATTCCTGGCGCTGTAAACTTTTTCCGGCGTACCACCGGGTTCACTGATTTCTATCCAGCTGAAACATTTCTCTGCGGTTATCCACATCACGGTAACTGCCTCCGGTGTTATATGCTGTAAATAGGGTGCTGTCAGGAAAGTGTTACTGGTTTCGTTTGCAGCTGCCACCGTTTTATCCATTGCTTTCAATCCGCTTAGCGGCAAACAACTTAATAATCCGGCTTTTGAGATATGGCCTATAAAATCTCTTCTTTTTAACGTCATGATTTTTTCTTTGAGAGATGAGTTATACTATTTTAATATCCGGGATTCTGTTTCATACCGGGATTGGAATTTGTTTCAAATTCCAGGGAGGGAAGCGGCATGGCATAATGCTCATCCCGCCATACAATGGCCCTGCCGGCAGCAACTGTTTTGTAAAACGAGGCTTCCTTCGGGCCCAGTCTTAACCGGCGTACATCTTCCCACCATTTTGCTTCCCCGAAAAATTCTGCCCAACGTTCGTACAACAACGGATTGTTGGCAAGATGATCTGTGAGTGGCGCTTTGGTGCGGTCTGTGAGGCTTTTGTAATCAATAGGAGAGATCGCGCCGGGATCGTATCCATATGCACGTCTTTTCACCTTATTGATGTATTCGAGGGCCAGTACCGGATTGGAATTTTTGATCACTTCTGCATACATAAGATAGATGTCTGCAAGACGGATGAAATAGAAATTGGCGCCGGCTATATTCCTTGTTTCTTCCAGTTTACCTTCCAGGTATTGGTTTTTCCTCAGCGCCCAGCCATAAAATTCATTGGGTTTCAGACCGGTGGCAGCATCGATAGTATACCATTTCCCGAATTCAGCTTGTGCCACTTTATAGTACTTCCCGGCTACTTTCACAGAATCGAAGAAGGGTTGTAGTCCGCACACGTAAAGGCGGGGATCCGGCCCGTCCTGCTGCTTGCCCACCTGCGCACGGCGTTCCTGTTGTTGTGCCACGTAGTCATCTTTCAGTTTCCACTGGCCGCCAACAGATTCTATTGCCTGAAAAGGAGGAATATCATTGTAGCCAAAACGGGTGAGGTTACGGTCATGCATAAACTCGTTGCTGTATCCCATGGCTTTTCGTTCATCATCTTTGGTATCGATATAGAAAGGCGTATAAAGCTGTGATACACCTGAACCGGTATTCTGTTGGGTAGACCCGTTATTGTTCGTGAGCTCAGGGTGCGCCCGGTTGCCGGTTTCATAAAACGATTCGGAATTATATTCATACTTGGTATCGCCGTTAAACATCTGTTTATAGCTGTCAAGACTCACCAGCGATTTTCCGCTGTTGTTGATACACGCTTCCAGGTAGATCTTTGCACTGTCGGGCTTTTCGGCAAACAGGTATGTTTTCGCCAGGGCAGCAATAGCAGACCATTTCGTGGCCCGGTGGTTGTTGGTTTGTCCTTCCAGTAATACCGCTGCTTTGCTGAAATCATCGATCATCGCTTCATACGTTTCGCGGGTGCTTGCCCTGGGAACAGACATGGTAGCAAGATCTTTTGGCACACTGCGGATGATGGGAACGCCCATACCATCAAGGTTTGGCTGACCATATAACACTTCCAGGTGCCAGAGATAGAAGCCTCTCATAAAAAGGGCTTCTCCCTGCCTGTTATCAATGGCCTGCTTTTCTGTGGCAGGCGCTATTGTCCGGTAGCGTTCTATGGCTTCAAGAGTGCTGTTGGCAAAATAAATACCTTTCTGAATATCGCGCCACTGGTGCTGTACTTTGGTATCGCCTAACCTGGCCATACCGGTGCTGATACCTATCCAGGCATCATCGTTGCGCCATTGCATATCGATGGTGTGGTCCAGGCAATAAATGGAGTAGCCGTGCCACCAGTATCCCAGGAATCCCCTTTCATGCTGTACACCGTAAACTGATACCAGCAACAAGTCCAGATGATTCAGCGAGGTAGGGAAATTATTTTCTGATATCGCTCCTTTATCTTCAAGTTCCAGGAATGATTGTTTACATCCGGGTAAGCTGAACATCAAAAGAATGAATAACCAACCTGCCAATATATTTTTTATCATGATTGTAGTTTTAAAAGATCGTGAATTAGAAACTTACATCTACGCCGGCAGAGAATAATTTTGTCTGTGGATAGGATGTCATACTGTAAAGACCATGATTCTTTACATCGTTGGAAAATTCAGGATCTAATCCGGTGAATTTGGTGAAGGTGAAAAGGTTCTGTCCTGTAACGTATACCCGTAACCGGCTGATACCGGCACGGCGTATCAGCTGCTGTGGTAAGGTATATCCAAGCGAGATGTTTTTAATTTTCAGGTAGGAACCATTTTCAACGTAATAGGAAGAGTACCAGGAATAGTTTTTACTGGGATCCTGGATATATTTATTCGGGTTGGCCGGGTCAGTAATACCTACCCTTGGCTGATCAGTAAGCCCGTTATCCAGGAAGAAGGAGGCGTTAAAAATGTCTTTGGTCGACTGGAAATCCTGCTGAAAAGATTGTTGAAAGATTTTTACGCCATTGATAACATCCCGTCCTGTAATGCCGGTAACTAATACAGAGAGGTCGAAACCTTTCCATCCCAGGTCCATGTTAAAGCCGTATTGCAGTTTGGGCCAGGGATTGCCAATAAAAGTGCGGTCATCGTCTGTGATCTTGCCATCTCCGTTCAGGTCTTTATACCGGAGATCTCCGGCGCTGGTATACTGGTGATTGTACCAGGCACGTTGTCCGTCTTTGATCGTACCTGCTTTCAGTGCTTTCTCTGTGGCGAGGTCGTTCAGCGCATCGATTTCTTTCTGATCCTTGATCAAACCTTCTGCTACCAGTCCGTAGATCTGTCCGATGGGTTGACCGTTCATTGTTTTGAAGGGAGAGTTACCACTCATGAACATGAGACTTCCGCTGTAAATATAGGCGGATGGCAGCCCCAGGTCGAGGACCTTGTTCTTGTTCTGGGCAAGGTTGGCAGACAGGCCATACGTAAAATCGCCGTGGCGGTTCCGGTAGGAGGCACTTACTTCCCATCCCTTATTGGATATTTTACCAATGTTGACAGGCATCGTGCTGGTAGTAGCATAATAGCTGGCAATGCCTGATGACAGTGGAGTGGGAAGGTTGTACAACATATCTTTGGTTTGCCGGTCATAGTATTCCAGTGTAACCGACAACTTATCCTGGAACATGCTTACATCCAGCCCGAAGTTGATAGAATGTACTTCCTCCCATTTGATATTTTTATTCACCACTTTGATAGAGTTGAATCCTCCTACAATGCTTTGTTCATCAAAACTGTGCTGCCCTACCTGCTGATAGGATGATTGGTAGGCGAAGTTGCCGATAGCGGCGTCATTGCCAAGGATTCCCCAGCTGATGCGTGGTTTCAGGAGTGTTATTATATTTTGGGAAAGGCTTTTGAAGAAGGGTTCTTCGTTCACTTTCCAACCGGCAGACACGGAAGGGAATACACCCCAGCGATGCGCGGGAGAGAACTTCGTGGAACCGTCGCGGCGAATATTGGCGGTGAGGAGATATTTGTTATCATAGCTGTAGTTCAGTCTCCCGAACTGTGACAGGAATCTGCCATAGCTCAGCGAACCATCTGCTACTTTGTTGGGATTGGTAGATAATGAAAAGGACTCCGCTATCTGAACGGGGAATGCTGTAGCAGTAGCACTCAGTGCTGAACCGAGTGATTTCCTGACTTCATAGCCCGCCATTACTTTCAGGTCGTGCTTTTTAGCAAAAGTTTTGGAGTAGGTAAGCAGCGTGGTCAAGGTATAGCTTTCATTATAGCCGGATGATTTGGAATAGGTTTCGGGAAAGCTGGTTCTTGCCAGTGTATTATTTTCTGTAAAGCTGTCGTAGTAGCTGCCACTGAAACCTCCACCTGCGGTGGCGCGGAAAACGAGGTCGTTTGTGATCTTCCAGTCGGCATATAATACGCCATCCAACAGCAGTGTGCTGCTTTTCCGGTGTATGTATGCGAGGGAAGCGACTTCATTGCCGCCGGAAAATTCTACTTCAGAAGGCACCCTGGCAAAGCTGCCATCTTCATTATATACCGCCATATAGGGCAAGGTGCGCCAGGGAACATCTCGGGTGGCAGGGTTTTCTGATATTTTCGCCATGTATAGCTGGTGTCCGAAAGTAAAACGCTTGTTGGGTTTATAGTCCGCATTTACGCGTAGCGAGTAACGTTCCCAGAAGTTGTCTTTCTGTATCCCGTCTTCCCGCTCGTAGCCGGCGGAAACATAATACCGTGTTTTACTGGAGCCGCCACTTATGGACAACTGGTATGTTTGTTCTGCACCATTCTGAAATAGTTCGTCAAACCAGTTGGTATTGGGCAGATCGGGATTATTCCAGAGGCCATAATCCTGCTTCATCCCTCTTCTGGCGCGTATGTAATCGGGTGTTTCCAGCATGTTGTACGACTTGCTTATCTGGCGAACACCCTTGTTGGCGCTGAAGTTGAAATTTGTTTGCTGATCAAACATGCCTTTTTTGGTAGTAATGAGTACTACGCCACCGGCGGCCTGCGCGCCATAGATGGCTGCTGCGCTGGCATCTTTAATGATCTCTATGGACTCTACGTCTTTCGGATTAAAGCTGGTGCTGTTGCTTCTTGGCACACCGTCAATCACAAAGAGGGGATTTAATCCGTTAATGGAACCGACACCGCGTATAATGATCTGTGCAGCGGAACCGGGTTTACCGTTTTCTTTGCTGACCATCATCCCGGCGGCTCTTCCCTGTAAGGCTTCTGCCACTGATCTTACGGGGAGGTCTTTTATTTCATCTGATTTAATGGAGACAATAGAGCCGGTCAGGTCAGATTTTTTCTGAACGCCATAACCCACTACTATCACTTCGTTTAGCCCTGCCACATCTTCTTCCAGGATGATGGAGAGAGTGGTCTGGTTATGAACGGGTACTTCTTTTTTCAGATAGCCGATACCGGAAAGCACTAGTGTGGCATTGTCCGGCACTTCTATGCTGAAGCTGCCATCAGGGGCGGTAACCACTCCCCGCGAAGTGTTTTTTATCTGCACGGTAATGCCGGGTAGCGGGTTCCCGTGGGCGTTCACTACTTTCCCGATGATCTTTTGGGATTGTAGCTGATTCGTTTCTTTCCGAACAATAACGAGGTTGTCCTGCAGTACGCTGTAATTGATGTCGAGCCGCCGTGACAAGGAGTCCAGGAGCTGCGATATGGTTACATCCTCCAATGCAAGATCGATAGCCGGCAGCTTGTCCAGCTCTTCATTATTATAATAGAAAACATAATCCGATCGCTTTTCAAGATAATGCAGGATCTTTCCGACGCCCGCGTTTCTGACGGAGATCGATACCCTGTTTTGCGAAAGCCCTGAAGCAGAGACTTGCAGGAAAGCCATCAGGAGCAGGCAGGTAAATTTGACCATGAGCAAGAACTTTCGAATGGGAATAGGCAACGCAAATCTCGCTTGCGTAGAATTTTTTTTCATAAATTGCATTTAGTTATAATTATGGAGAATACGACAGTATTTTCCCGGCGGGAAATAGTGACGTATTTCCCGCTTTTTATATATACTGTCTTGTCTGTATGGCTGATAGTGATCAGGGCGGCGCTTCCCGCCTGTTATTTACCTTCATTGTTTATCCTGTTTATTGAATGGTAACATCCCCTCCTTTTATAGAAAAATCAAAAGGTGTGATTGCCTGGAGAATCTCCAGCAAGTGAGGCAGTGGCACATTATCCGCCCGCCCGGTGAAACGTTTGGAAGCCAGGGCCGTGTTGTTGATCGTGATCTTCACACCATACCATCTTTCCAGTCGTAACGCCAATGCAGCAAGGGTTTCATCCTGAAAAACCAGTTTGTCTTCTTTCCATGCGGTTTCGGCTATCGTGTTATCATTTACTTTACTCACGGGTTGGAGTGTAACGGATGCAGCGGGCATCTGCTGCACGGTACCGCTTTCAGGCAATTCCGCTTCCTGGTATTTCGCCACTACTTTCTGTCCCGGTTTCAGGCGGTAGGTGCGGGCGTTTTCCGTGGACTTCACCATTACTTCCACCGCACCCTTCACCAGGGCAGTTTCGGAAAATCCTTCATCCGGATATACGCGGACGTTCAGTTCTGTACCCAGTACTTTTACATCCATTTTGCCGGCATGGATAATAAATGGTCTGCCGGCATTGGGTTTTACATCAAAATAGGCTTCTCCCTCCAGGAATACCTCCCGGATCTTGTCCTGTTGGTGGCCTTTCCCCGGATAGCGCAATACGCTGCCGGCATTGAGCCGGATGGTAGTGCCATCTGCCAGGACAACATTTTTTTTGGTGCCGGGTGCGGTAGCAATTTTTTCCCAGGAAGATGTGCCAACTTCCCGGTAATAATAAGCTGCCAGCATCAGGATGCCGCATAGCATGGCGGCCAGCAACAAACCGGTGTGCTGTCTTGTAAACCAGTTTTTGGATGGCAGTGATGCTTCTCCGGCAAAGGTTTCCCGGAACACCCTGTCCTGGATATCGTCTGCCAGCCGCAGGGCATCCTCCGTGGATAAGAGCGGCGTTGCCTTGTAAGAAAGATTTTCTGTCAGGCCTGCTTTCAGCCAGTATTCCGGATGGTCCAGCAGGTACTTTTCCAGTTCAGGCTTTTCTTCCTGCGTGATCTCGCCGCTCCAGTACCGGGCCATCAGTTCCCAAAATCTGTCGGTCATTTTTATAATAATAAAAGGTCAGTATTGTTATTATTGCGGGAAACCGTGGAATATCCCGTAGTAATACCAATAAGACAACAGCGGAATGCATTCCAATTAAGGCGCAGAAAAAAAAATTGATCTGTGTAGGGAAGAAGGGGACGTTTCAGGACGTGGGAAGGTGCAGCACAGGCTCCAGGGTTGTCCATATCTTTTTCAGGGCAATGGTGATCTGTACGTTTACTGTTGCAACAGATATATCCAGCAGGTTCGCTACTTCGGCGTAGCTAAGACCTTCTTCTTTTACGAGGATGAATACTTCCTGGCAACGGGGTGGCAAGGCCTGTATGGCATCGCGGATGGCGTGGAGGTTTTCTTTGGTGATCAGGAAGTCTTCCGGTGTGGGCGTTTTGTTATTGCTCACCAGCACTTCCCACCTGTAGTGGCCTGCAGCTCTGCGGCTGTTGTGTTTAATATAATTGAGTGCAGTATTCCTTACTGATTTGTACAGGTAATATTTTAATGCACCGGGAGGAGGAAGATGATCCCGTTGCCGCCACAATTTCACAAATACATCTGACACCACTTCTTCCGCTTCCTGCTCGTTACCTACTATGCTGTAGGCAAAGCGGTGGAGGGAAGGACTGAAGTACAGTACCAGCTGCCTAAGCGCCTGCTGATCGCCCGATGCAAGTTGTTGCGTGTATTGTATGAATAACTCTTCTGCCATTTCAGGCTTTAGCATAACGTGGTAAATTACTTATTTTGCAGGGAGTACACCAAAGTAGGAAGTTAATTTTACTTTATCAAATTTCTGCTTTCCCTTATATGACCAAAAGAATAACGGTTAATGCTTCCAGCAGGAATAATAATGACAAAATAACTAAATGTCTTAATTTTGCAGATCAAACTAAGTACAAGCACATGATTTTGCCAATAGTAGCTTACGGGCACCCGGTTTTAAGGAAGATAGCTGAAGATATAACGCCAGAATATCCTGATCTGAAAGGATTAGTGGCGAATATGTGGGAAACGATGTACGCGTCTAATGGCGTAGGCATTGCTGCTCCGCAGGTGAATAAAGCAATTCGTTTATTCGTGGTAGATAGTGAACAGATTATCAGTAACCTGGAAGATGATGAAAAAAATGATTATCCGGGAGATGATGGTACGAAAGAAGTTTTTATCAACGCACACATTGTGGAAACCGGTGGAAAAGACTGGGCATATAACGAAGGTTGTTTGAGTATCCCAAAAGTGAGAGAAGATGTAAGCCGTGCTGAAACCGTTACCCTGCGCTATGTTAACGAGAATTTTGAGCCGCAGGAAAAAACGTTTACCGGTGTTACGGCAAGAGTGATCCTGCATGAATATGATCATATCGATGGTAAACTTTTTATCGATCATCTCAAGCCGTTAAAGCGCAGGATGTTGAAAAGCAAACTGGATGATATTACAAAAGGAAAGATAAGAGTAGATTATAAAATGACGTTCCCTAAATAGGAAATAATTTTGTAATGTAAAGAAAAGCTACTATTTTGGTAGCTGAAAGTATAACATCCGTATCCATTTTGGGAGCTACCTTAACATACACTGAAGTTGAACTTGTTCAGGGCCTGCGGGCCAGGGATGAAAAGGTATTCAGCTATTTGTATGATCATTACTCGCCCGCATTGTATGGCGTTGCACTCAAAATAGTTACGGATGAACCCTCCGCAGGAGATGTATTGCAGGAAGTTTTTATAAAGATCTGGCGGAATATAGACAGATACGAAGCCTCCAAGGGACGCCTGTTTACCTGGATGCTGAATATAGCGCGTAACACAGCTATTGACAGCCTGCGTTCGAAAGCGCATAAACTGGATCAGAAGATCCAGGATGTTACCAGTACCTCGCTTATGTATGAACCCCAATTGGCAGTACACCTTTCTGTAGACCATCTGGGACTAACTAAAGTAATAGAAGGCCTTCCTAAAGATCAGCGTATTATTATTGATTTGGCTTACTTCAAGGGGTGTACCCAGGAAGAGATAGCCAAAGTATTGGATATACCACTGGGCACCGTGAAAACCCGGATGCGCAATGCTATCATACAATTGAGAATCCTATTAAAACAGCTATAAAATAAGTGGATGTCTTACGTTACATATCATCCGGAATTTTAGAGAGCTACGTGTTTGGTCTCCTGCCTGAATCAGAGCATGCAGAAATTGAACTGGCAGTTGCACAATTTCCCGAAATAAAAGCCGCAGTAGAAGCATTGCAGCTGGACAAGGAGAAATTTGTGAAATTATATGCCCTTACACCGCCTCCTGAAATAAAGGACCGCCTGCTGGATATCCTCCGGCAGGAAGATACTTCCGCAGGTAACGACCTCCTGCCGGAAGAGTTACGTACACCACCCGTTGCTGCACAGGAAACCTCCCGGATGAGCATAGCCGGTACCTCCTCCTCAAATGACCGGGTCTGGAAATACCTGGCCGCTGCTATTATTGCGCTGTTCCTGGGTAGCGTTATCCTGAATTTTTTCTTCTTTAATAAATCTACCGATTATAAAAGCCGCTACAAATCACTGGTAGCAACACAGGAAAAGCTCAACGCAGAAAAAGAACAACGGTTGCTGGCCAGCCATCAGGAAACACAGAAAGAGCTGGATATGTTGAAAGACCCTGCTTTCCTGTGGATTAAAATGAAAGGAGCCGGCAAACATGATGGTAACGTGGTGACTATTTGCTGGAACCCCGATACGCAAATGTTATTTCTCATGGCACAACTGATGCCGGTAGCTCCCGCTGGTAAACAGTTTCAGCTGTGGGCCATCCGTAATAGAAAATTAGTGAATGCAGGCGTATTTGAAAGCGGTGCGGATGTATCACAGAAGATACAAAAAATGAAACCATTAGCTGAGGCAGATGCTTTTGCTGTAACACTGGAAAATAAAGGAGGAAATACCGTACCTTCAATGGATCAACTCTTTATGTCCGCAAAAGTGGCAAAGTAACGGAACTGTTTTTTTGCGTACCTTCTTTCTTGTCATGGAGTCACTTGTAATTTTAACCACCAATAAATAAGATCCAATCTGTTTTGGAATATTCTGCTACATATACAGAAGCTGAACTGGTACAAGGGCTGAGAGCCCGTGACCAGAAGGTTTTCGGCTACTTATATGATCATTACTCACCTGTTTTGTATGGTGTGATCGTAAAAGTGTTGAATGACAACAGCTCAGGCGGCGATGTATTACAGGAGGTTTTTCTGAAAATATGGCGACATATCGACCAATACAATGAAGATAAAGGACGGCTTTTTACCTGGATGCTCAATATTGCAAGGAATACCGCAATAGATATCCTTCGTTCGAAATCTCATAAACTGGAACAGAAAATCCAAAATATTACAGACGACGTACATTCAATCAACGGTCCGTTAACCGTTCACCAATCTATCGACCATCTTGGCTTTTCCAAGGTATTGGAGAAGCTGACGAAAGAACAACGTATCCTCATCGATTTGGCGTATTATAAAGGTTGTACCCAGGAAGAAATTTCCAGGGTGCTGGAGATTCCTTTGGGTACTGTGAAAACAAGGATGCGTAATGCGATTACACAATTGAGAAATATTTTAAACAAATAAATTCTTTTATCTATAGTGGACGCACAATACTTCATATCGTCCGGGCTGATTGAGCTCTATGTGGCAGGCATGGCTAACGAACAGGAAGTTCGGGAGCTGGAAGCTGCTATGCGCCAATTCCCGGAAGTAGCTGCGGAAGTGGAATCTTTCCGGCACAGTATGGAGGAATATGTGCGCTTGCAGGGGATGCAGCCGGCAACAGACATCAGAGCAGATCTGTTTAACCAGATTAATAATGAAGAATCTGATGTGCAGGAAGGCACATTGCCCGATGAAAACGGGCATCAACCCGGCATCGTATCCATGAAAGCATCCAGTCTTCCATCCTGGAAGTGGCTGGCCGCCGCCTCCGCTGTGCTGCTGATAGGGAGCCTCATTTTGAATTATATTTTCTTTAACCGGTATAAAGAATTCAGGGATTACAAAGACAAATACCAATCTTTACTCCTTTCCCAAAATTCGATTTTGTCAAAGAGCGATCTTTACAAAACCCGTGTAGAGCAAATGCAGGAGTCCATGAATATCCTCGAGGACCCCAATACCATGAAGGTGAAGATGCCCGGTACCAAACCATTCCCCGAAGCATTAGCCACTGTATACTGGAATCAGGACAGCAAACAGGTATACCTGAAAGTAAATAACCTGCCGCAACCTGCCGCAGACAAACAATACCAGCTGTGGGCAATCGTTGATGGCAAACCTGTTGATATGGGTGTGTTTGAAATGGGTGATACCGCTACACTGTTGCAGAAAATGAAAGTAACCGGTAAAGCACAGATGTTTGCCGTTACCCTGGAAAAGAAAGGCGGTGCCGTTTCTCCAACAATGGAACAGATGTATGTAGCCGGGAAAATACCCGGTTGATAAAAATATTATTATAAGATAATTAACCGAAAACAATGCGCACTTCCTGTATGGGAGTGCGCATTGTTTTTTCCGCATATTGATTAAATTGCAGCATGTCACATTTTTGGAAAAGTATAGCCGGAGCCGTAGTGCTGTGCCTGTTGCAACTGCAACCACTCACCGCACAGGACACAGCCCGCTATAAGGGAATGACCGTGAACCTGGATGAGGTTATCGTAGCTGCAAAACGTATAGGCTTCGACGTTAACAGCTTTATTAAAAGGGTAGAAGATGATACCACTTTCTACCGCGCATTCAAAAACCTGCATATCATTGGCTTTAATGCCGACAATGACATCCGTATTTTAGATAAAAAAGGAGCCGTACAGGCATCTCTCAAAAGCCTTACCCATCAGAATGTAAATGGCAGATGCCGCACCATGCAGGTGAAGGACGAAAAAGTAACCGGCGATTTTTATACCCGTAAAGGCGACTATAACTACTATACCGCGGAACTATATGGCAACCTGTTTTTTACAAAAGGAACTGTTTGCGTGGATGCCAGCGGTGAAACACCGGAGAATGCAGGTGGTAGCCTGGCCCGACATAAAGCACAACTGAAACAACTCATCTTCAATCCGGGGAAACCCATTCGTGGCGTGCCTATCGTGGGATCCAAAGTAGCTATCTTCAGTAATGATGTGATCCGCTTCTACGATTTTTCTATCACTGCAGAAAATTATGTAGATGGTACCCCCTGCTATGTGTTCTCCGCGAAAACAAAACCAGGACTCAATCGTATTGATCGGGCAGATGTGGTAATAGATGAACTGATCACTTATTTCAACAAAGAGAATTTTGAAATTGTAGGACGTACATACGCGCTCTCCTATAAAACGATGTTGTTTGATTTTAATGTGAAGATGAATGTACAGATGACCAAACAGTTTGGATTGCTGATCCCTGCACTGGTGACCTACAACGGTACCTGGGATGTACCTTTCAAAAAACGGGAAACCGCCGTTTTTGTTGCAAAGTTTTATGATTTCACTGCCGCAGAGTAATCAGTAAATGACAGTGATCGTACCGGTTTTATGCACGGCTATACCGGTATCTACTTCTTTATAATCCACAATCCAAACATAGGTGGCCAGATCAACCAGCTTGCCATAAACGCGGCCTGTCCAGCCTATCTGCGGATCTGTTGTGAAAAACACCCTTTCTCCCCAACGGTTATAAATACTCAGCGTATACTGCTGAATAGGACACCTGTATATCGGCCGGAAGTAATCATTCCTGCCATCCCCGTTCGGTGTAAATGCCGTTGGAAAATGAACGGTACACGCACAATCGTGATAACGCACCACCACCGAGTCAACCGTTTTGCCACAGGCATTGTACGCCATCATGGAATAAATACCCGGTTGCGACACGGTAAATACCGGTACGCTGGTGCTGTCCTGCCACTTGAAAAGGCCGCCACCGGCGCCCGTAGGACGAAGCTGATAAATTTCATTTTTGCATAACAGCGTATCCGGTCCCAGGTTTACACGCAGGGTATCATTATATGCTACTTGTATGGTATCAGTCGATTCGCAACGCCCGATCTGTGCATGTACGTAATACTTGCCTGATTTGGTTACGTAATAGGTGGCCTGGTCTGATTGATCCTGCCACAGGTACTGACCATTTCCGAAATTGGCGTCAAGCACCAGGAAGCTGCCTTTACAGATAGTGGTATCGTTGCCAAGATCGATGTTGCGCAGGCGGTTGAAGTTGACGAATATCGTATCCACCACACTACAGTAGTTATTGATCTCCACCAATGCCCATATGTTTGCTTCATAGTTGACCGAAATCGTTGGTCGGGTAGAGCGGTCGCTCCACAGCCAGGCGGTGGCTTCGGGTACTACCGGCGCCAGGGTAATGGTTTCCCCGGGGCAGAGTAAAGTATCCGGTCCCAATGAAAACGGGTAAGGCGCGCCCCTGAAAGTGATGTTGATCTCATCATCAATTTCTGCGCATCCTTCCGGGAATACCCGCACCTGGTAAGTGCCGGTGGTGCGTACATCCTGGGTTGGTTCGGTGTTGCCCGTATTCCATTCATACGTACAGTTCTGTGCGGTGGCGTCCAGTGCAATCTGTTCACCGGTACACAGGATCAGGTCAGGACCCAGGTCAATAGTAGGAATGGGCGTATAAAAAACATTCACCGAATCCGGTATCAGGCACCCGTTGATCTTTACTTTATAGGTAACAGAAGTATCTACCAGGATGGAAGTGGCCGTGGAACTATCCTGCCACAGATAGGTAGCGCCGGGAATAACAGGCGCATTCAGTATCATGGTATTGCCTTCACAAAGAGTGGTGTCCTGCGGACCAAGATCCCAAATAACAGGCGTTACTATCGTGATGGTCTGGATCGTGGTATCAGCAATACCATTGCGCCAGGTGATCAGCGTGTTGGTATAAGTGCCTGTATTTTTATAAACATGAAAAGCACGGAGGGCTATAGAAGAATCTTTTTCAGCGGATACCGGATCTCCAAAGTACCACTTTACAGAATCAATACCGGCAGGCGCAGGGATCACATAAAATACCGTATCATTCAAACAGGTAGAGGAGGTGGTAAATATAGTTGCACGTACATTGCCGGCCTTAGCAGGAGCGGAGATCAGCACACAGGTCACAGTGACCAGCAGCAATAATATAAGTGATAATAAGGGACGTTTTACAGGGCTTCTCATGTGTTGACATGGTAATAAACGCTAAGATAGTTTAAATATGTAATTTTATATTAATAAAAACTGTTGTAAATAACTGATGCAGATAATTATCTGCATCAGTTATTTATTTTTTATTCTTCTTCCAATGGTCTTGCCACGGTATATCTCCGCCATTTTTCCAGGACGCTGGTAAAATCGGGCGGCAGTGTACTTTCGAAGTACATCTGTTCCCTGGTACGGGGATGTATGAATCCAAGTTGCTGTGCATGCAGGGCATGGCGCGGCATAATTTCGAAACAGTTTTCCACAAACTGTTTGTATTTGGTGAAGATGGTTCCTTTTATAATGCGGTTACCACCATAAGTATCGTCATTAAAGAGTGCGTGTCCGGTATGTCGCATATGCACGCGGATCTGGTGAGTACGGCCGGTTTCCAGCCTGCATTCCACCAGGGTTACATAGTTAAAACGTTCCAGCACGCGGTAGTGGGTGATGGCTTCTTTACCATATTCACCATCGGGGTATGCATCCATAATCTTGCGGAATCGTTGGTGGCGACCTACGTGGGCTACTATGGTGCCTTCATCTTCCTCAAAATCTCCCCATACCAGGGCTATATATCTGCGGTGTACGGTATGATCAAAAAACTGTTTGGCCAGATCTGTCATGGCTTTTTCAGACTTGGCAATGACCAGCAAACCCGTCGTGTTTTTGTCGATACGGTGTACCAGTCCGAAACGCGGTATCGTGGGTTCTGTTGCCTGTGTTTTATCTCCCAGGTACCAGGAAAGGCCATTCACCAGCGTACCGGTGTAATTACCACAACCAGGATGAACCACCATACCGGCAGGTTTATCAACGATCATGATATCCTCATCTTCAAACACAATATTCAGCGGCAGTTCTTCCGGTAATACAGCAGTACTCTCCGGGTTTTTGTTGGAAAACACCACAATCCGGTCCAGCGGACGGATCTTGTAATTGGATTTGACGGGCTTGTCGTTAACCAGCACCAGTTCAGCATCCAGGGCGTTTTGCACTTTATTGCGGGTGGCGCCTTCAATACGGTTCGTGAGGAATTTATCAATACGAATGGGTTCCTGACCTTTGTCAACCACCATATTAATTTTCTCGTACAGTTCTTCACTGCCATCCCCGTTTTCCAGCTCATCTTCCAGTTCCAGCAATTCTTCAGCCATCAATGTAAATTTTTGCAAAGGTAAAGTTTAGTTAGGAGTTTCGTGCAAAGGCATCCCCAAGTAAAGGTGGATGATCTTTCCGGGATTTTTTTTAAGTAGATATTCCCCTAACTTTGCCCCTTCGCGCCTTTGCGGAAACATGCCGCAACGTGAAATGACGAATATGGAAAAGCAACAGATAGTCGTAAAAGATCTTGGCATTATGGATTACCAGCAGGCATGGGATTACCAGGAGCAACTGCTGAAAGAAAATGTGCAATTGAAATCGCAGGCTGTAGACCAGTGGCCTAAACCCACTACCAATTACCTGTTGTTTTGTGAGCATCCGCCGGTATACACCATCGGCAAAAGCGGGCATATGGAAAATCTCCTGCTGGATGAAGCACAGCTGGCCTCGCGCGGTATCGGCTTTGTGCCTACCAATCGAGGCGGTGATATTACTTTTCATGGCCCCGGACAGGTTGTCGGTTATCCTATTATCGATCTGGAGAATTTTTTTACAGATATCGGCAAATATTTACGCAGCCTGGAAGAAGTGATCATCCGCACCCTGGCAGATTATGGTGTGAAAGGGGATCGTTCAAAAGGCGAAACCGGCGTATGGCTGGACCCGCATGATAAAGGGGCCGCCCGCAAGATTTGTGCGATGGGCGTACGTTGCAGCCGTTGGGTAACCATGCATGGATTTGCCCTGAATGTAAACACGCCGATGGATTATTTCAGCAACATCATTCCCTGTGGTATCGTTGATAAAAAAGTAGCCTCCCTCAACCAGGAAGTTGGGCACGAGGTACCGGTGGAAGAAGTAAAAGCAAAGCTGAGTAAGTATTTTGCAGAAGTATTCGACTGTTACATTTTGTAGTTCAATGGAATAAATAAGCTCCATTTTTCTTTCAGTTTCCCCTCTTCATACAATTCGAAGTTAAACCAACCCGCGTGCATGAAAATGGCCTTTTCCAGGATCAGCGCAGGGCCTTTCACCTGGTCAATATCAAACAGGAAAGTACCGTTCGATTCAAAAAACTTGATGGAATATTTCTTCTTGGGAGCATCTGCGAGCCGGATGTTCACATTGCCATCTGCGGTGGTGTAAATATAATTGGAAGGATGCCAGGCGATTCTTTCTGCTTCCCCTTTTTCTTTGGAGGCATCCTTTATATCCGCGTACTCCAGTTTCTGGTCTGCACGGATAGTGCTGTCGGACAAGGCCAGCATGGTTTTGCTGTACATAAAACGTCCGTTGTTGAAGAGAATAAACAGGCGGTAATAGTTGGTGCCGGGCAGTGGTTTATTATCCAGGTAAGCATTCCTCGTTTGCATAGGATAGCTGGCATAGCCAATCGTATTGAAGTTCAGCACACTATCCAGTGATCGCTGAATACCAATCTCTTTTACATCTCTGAATCCCGAAAGCCAGTCCAGCTGGATTTTACCGGTTTTGATGGATGCTGAAAATTCCGGTAACACAGGAGGCATAAAATCCTGGGCCTTTCCCGCGAATGCTGTCAATAAAAAGATGCCTATAGTTAAAGAAATACGCACGACCTGCTTCATACTAAAATCCGTAAACGCTTAAAGTTGGCAAAAATACACTACCGTTCAAATATAATGAACAGTTTTTATAGGGACAGAACGCCGGGAGGCAGGGAAAGATTGCCCTGCAGGCCGCCGGTATGTATTAACAATACTTTGCTCTCGTCCGGAAAGTAGCCCTGCTGCGTCAATTCACGGAATGCCATGACTAATTTTCCGGTGTAAATAATATCGGTGGGGATCCCTGTTTCTTTATGAAAGGTATTGATAAAATCTATAAGTTCCGGAGATGTTTTAGCATAACCGCCACCGTGGTAATTATGCAGGATGCGCCAGTCAGGCACCGTAGCGTGTAACAGCGCCGCCACCTCTTTTTCGAGGTACGCCGCACCTTTTAATACGGCAATACCCAGTACCTGCTGCGGGGGCTGTGCACTGTTGATCAGCCCTGCCAGCGTAGTACCGGTACCAACGGCACAAAGGATATGTGTGAAATCAGCTGTGGGGAAGATGGATAATATTTCTTCACAACCTTTTGCACCAAGGGCATTGTGGCCTCCTTCGGGAATAATATAAACAGGATCAGCCAGTTCTTTGAAAAGCGGGCTTTTTTCCTTTTGCCTGTAATCCGAACGGCTTACAAAAAGCAACTGCATTCCGTTATCCGAAGCCTGTTGCAGGGTATGACTTAAAACGGCGGGCCTTTCTCCCCGGATCACACCGGTGCATGCCAGTCCGGCCAGTTTGCAGGCAACGGCTGTTGCCGCAATATGATTGGAATAGGCGCCACCAAAAGTGAGGAGGTGATCTTTTCCCTGCCGCTTCGCTTCCTCTAAATTATATTTTAGCTTAAACCATTTATTACCTGAAACCGCTGTATCTGATTTATCCAACCGAAGCATGGCCGCCTGAATGGTATCAGGCAGCCAGCTGGTGGAAAAAGCATCTAAAGTGATATGATCGTAGGTAATCATCTATATAAAAAATAATATCCTATTCATTCGTCAGAAAACCTCCTTTGCCGCGATACAGCTTCACAGCCTTATCCAGCTTCACTTTCAGCACGGTTACATATTTGTCCTGTACGTTTTCAGGAACATCGATGTATACCAGACCGGGTACGGGGCTCCAGGAAATTTTGCCGACCACTTTATGTGTCAGCTTGGTGCCGTTGCCCACTACCGTGATGTCTTCAATTTTGTTACTCAGTCCTTTCAGAGCTACCTGGCCGCTGGTTTTACCGGGCAGGAACAGGTAGAGGGTACTGGAATCTTTGGAGAGGGTAGTAGGGCCATAGAAGTGGCCTAACGGAATACCGCCGATGGTATTGAAAATAGCTTCCCCATTCTTCTTATTCCAGGCGCCCAGTTCTTTCAGCACGTGTACTTCTTCTTCCGGAATGCTGCCATCCGCTTTGGGGCCAATGTCCAGGAGGAGGTTGCCTCCATTGCTGACTGCATCCACAAAGATGGTGATGATCTCGTAAGGCGTTTTCCAGTTGGTGTCCTGTGGCTGCCAGCCCCAGTTATTGTTGATGGTCATACACAGTTCCCACCAGTGGTAATGCGGGCGGGTAACCGGGAAGTTTTGTTCCGGCGTGTCGTAATCGCCATAACCCTGTAAACGGCCATTGATAATGGTGTTGGGGTTATGCGTGGTCAGCATCTTCCGCATTTTTTCTGCTTCCCATTCTTCAGCAGAATGTTCCCAGTCGCCGTCAAACCACCACAGGTCGGGGTTGAACTTAGTCATCACTTCCGCCATCTGTCCTTCGTAAAACTTCAGGAAGCGTTGCCATCTTGCAGGCTGGGCCTTGATATCATAGCGGTTGCTGTCTTTGAGGAACTGGGGATAATCGTTATGACTCCAGTCAATCAAGGAAAAATAGGCACCACATTTGATACTATCGCGGCGCAACGCAGCGTAGAGGGGTGTGAGCACGTCTCTCTTTGCGGGTGTACTGTTAGCAACGTCGAGTTTACTGTACTTACTGTCCCACAAAGCCACACCGTCGTGGTGTTTGGTGGTCATGACCGCATACCGGGCGCCGGATTCTTTGATCAGATCGGCCCATGCCTGCGGGTTGTAATTACTTGCAGTAAAGCCTTTCAGCTGTTGCATGTAATCAGGGTAAGAGATTTTTTTGTTGTGGAAAGACCACGATTCATCCACGCCGTTTACTGAATAAATGCCCCAATGGATGAAGATGCCGAGTTTGGCATCTGTAAACCACTGCATTTTTTCTTTGATGTCTTCCGGATTGGTTTTCTGTTGCGCTTTTGCGGTTGTAAAAAGCTGCATGGCACAGGCTCCCAGCACTAATAATCTTTTCATCGTTCCGTTTAATTAATCTTTAAAATATGTATTGTCCACAAAAAGAAAGTGTGAAAATACTTTTAATGATTAAATTTAGCGCCGATATTTTTAGGTAAATAATTGAAAATTATAAACTAATATCAAGCAAATGCAACCGACTTTATTGATTTTGGCAGCCGGGATGGCTAGCCGATATGGCAGTTTAAAGCAGATCCAGGAATTTGGGCCAAGCGGTGAAACTATCATTGATTACTCTATTTACGACGCTATCCGCGCGGGTTTTGGGAAAATAGTGTTTATTATCCGCGAGAATTTTGCGGAAGATTTTAAGACCATCTTTGAGCCGAAGCTCAAAGGACGCGTAGCTACTGACTATGTATTCCAGGAAATGGATGCATTTGTTGGTAATCATACCGTGCCGGCAGACAGAACAAAACCATGGGGAACCGCACATGCGATCCTTTGCGCCAAAGACGCTATCAACGAGCCATTTGCAGTGATCAATGCAGATGATTTCTATGGCGCTGATGCGTTTGTAAAAATGGCTGCTTTCCTGAACGGGGAATGCAAGGCAGATACTTACAGCGTAGTTGGATATGAACTGGGCAAAACCGTTAGTGAGCACGGCTCCGTATCCCGCGGCGTATGCGAGGTAAACGGGCAGGGTAACCTGTCAGCTATTGTTGAAAGGACCAAAATATATACAGATAACAACCAGATCGTTTACGAGGAAGCAGACGGTAGCAAGCACCCACTTTCTCCTGCAACACCGGTGTCTATGAACTTCTGGGGTTTCCATCCCAGCGTATTTAACCTGAGCCAGGACCTGTTCAATGAATTCCTGGATAAAAGTATCAGCAATCCTAAATCTGAATTCTTTATTCCGATTGTAGCTGATGAGTTTATCCGTCGTAACATCGGACAGGTACGGGTATTACCTACCAGCGCAAAATGGTTTGGCGTTACATACAAAGAAGATGCACCCGGTGTGCAGTCCAGCTTGTCGGCTTTGGTAAAAAATGGAGCATATCCCGACAATTTATGGAAATAACACCCAACAAACTGATCCTTCAGGCTTTTGGACTGGAGCCTGAAGGATTGCATGTCCGAAAATTCGGATCAGGACACATCAATAACACTTTTCTGCTCGAAAAGAAGCTGGACGGCAGCAAATACGTTTTACAGAAAATCAATGTAAACGTATTCAGGGAACCTTGGATAATCGCCACCAATCAACGTATGGCCGCTGATTATCTCGCAGTACATCATCCGGGGTATCTGTTTATTACGCCCATCCCCACCGTAAACGGGGAAGAGCTCTTTGTAATGGACAACGAATACTGGCGTATGATTCCGTTTATTGCCGATTCCGTTACGGTAGATCAGGCTGATAACCCAAAGCAGGCGTTTGAAGCAGCCAAACAGTTTGGCCGCCTCGCCAATTACCTTTCGGGCGTCGACCTGAAGCCGTTTAAAGCTTCTATTCCAAACTTCCACAATCTTACCCTCCGTTACAGTGCTTTCCAGGAAGCCATCAGGAACGCGAAGGAGGACAGGAAGGAAGCAGCAGGAGAGATGATTGAAGATTTCCTCCGCTATTCCGACATCGCCGTCACTTATGAACAGCTGAAAACAAATCCCGAATTCAGGGACCATCTCATGCATTGCGATACTAAAATCAATAATGTATTGCTAAACAAGGATACCTACGAAGGAATCTGCGTGTGTGACCTGGATACACTGATGCCCGGGAAAATCATCTCCGACCTCGGTGATATGGTGCGTACCTACGTATGCCCCGTGTCTGAAGAAGAAAAGGATGTAAGCCAGATCATAATACGCGAGGAATACTTCGAAGCCCTCATGCAGGGGTATCTCGGGGAAATAGGCGGAACTTTAACAAAAGTGGAAAAAGAACAACTGTTCTTTGCCGGAAAGTTCATGATCTATATGCAAGGTATCCGGTTCCTCTCCGATTATCTCAATGGAGATGTTTATTACCCGGTTAAGTATGCGGATCATAACTATGACCGCGCCCTCAACCAATTGGTGCTGCTACAGCGCCTCATCGAAAAAGAAGCCACATTACAGGCCATCATCGACAAATGCCTGCATGTAAGCCAACAGGTTTAGATAGTGAACAATAAATGAAATCATTTGGTCCCGGTGCAATGCACCGGGATTTTTTACTTTTAATCACCGCCTGCCCGCCCCGATAACCGTTTTAACCCACATTACACCCATTAATTACACGCCCAATATTTAGTAATTGATAACCGGTTTGCACTATTTATTAGAATTGACTCAGTATCTGGTCTGTTTTTTTAAATATTTTCAAAAACAGGTGGTGTGGTTGATTTTTTACGAAATATTCAACAGTTTGTTGGTTTTTATCCTTTTCACAAATACATTTGTATTGTTCATAAAAATAATCACCTCCATGTGGGTAAATAAAGACAACATAAAATTGAATCACATCGTACCTCAGCTTAACTGGGCGATTACTGTCGTGATTCTCGTCGTTGTCATTATTAGCCACCATCATGGAGGATAGGTACACGTGCATATACTACAATATATATAAACGCCTTCCTCCGCAACGAGGAAGGCGTTTTTTTGGATGGTATTTCCCTTTTACAATTTCTTTTTTTATGTATAGCTACTACAACGACAACACATTTCTTTACCTCGACGGTGAATTCCGTAAAGCCTCTTCGGCCACAACAGATCTGTTCGGCCAATCATTACACTACGGGTATGCTGTATTTGAAGGAATCCGCGCCTATAAAACAGCGAACGGATCAGTAAAAATTTTTAAAGCAAAAGAACATTTCGACCGCCTGCAACGCTCTTGCGAATTGATCCACATCCCCTATAAATTTGATAACGAGGAGCTTATCGCCGCCTGTTATAAAGTGCTGGAGATGAATAATATGGAAGAAGCCTACATCCGCCCGCTCGTATTCTGTCCACCGAATATGACCCTGAAAGGCGCCTCCGAATCGCGTATCCTGATATGCGCCTGGGAATGGGGGGCGTACCTGGGTGAGAAGCTCCTGCGCGTAATGACTTCCTCCTACGAGCGACCCAATCCCAAAGCATTCAAAATAGAATCCAAATCGTCGGGTTTATATGTAAACTCAATACTGGCCTCGCAGGAAGCAAAAGCAAAGGGTTACGATGAAGCATTACTCCTGGATATGAATGGTTACGTAGCAGAAGGCCCCGGCGCCAACATCTTCTTTGAAAAAGACGGCAAACTCTACACCCCTCCCGCCGGTAACATCCTTCCAGGTATCACCCGCGCCACTGTTATCGAACTTTGCCAGGAACTTAACATCCCCCTCGAAGAAAAGCTGTTTACCATCGCTGAATTAAGAGAAGCAGAAGCCGTTTTCTTCTGTGGCACCGCCGCAGAGCTGATTGGCATCGATTCGCTGGATGATCAGCATTTCAGCAAGCCCTGGGCTACTTCATTGGGGAAACTATTACAACAGGCTTATAAAGCCAGGGTGCTGGAGGAATCATTTGAACCCGAAGTGCACCTGGTCTGATAATATAACGACCCCAGGCTGGCAGAAAGCATAGGGGCGCAACATAAAGCCCCCGACAAATGGCAAATAGGCCTCAGTCAACAGTAGTAGCTTTATGATTTCTGCCCGCTTGGCGGTTGTAAAACGAAAAATCTATAATCCTTTACAGTAAAGGGTTTGAAAGCTCAAAAGGCAGATTTGAAGACCGGTTATTTGGAAATTGTTGGTTTGAATATCACGTCGCGACCCGGTAATTTGTGTAGAACTTTTAAAATGGGATTACTATAAACGCTTGGTAGTCTGTATAATAACAATAACGATGGAATTAAATAAATATAGCAAAACGATTACACAGGACCCTACGCAGCCAGCTGCGCAGGCGCAGTTATACGGAATAGGATTGACAGAGGAAGACCTGAAAAAGGCACAGGTAGGTATTGCTAGCATGGGTTACGATGGTAATACCTGCAACATGCACCTGAACGACCTCGCCAAAGATGTGAAAAAAGGTGTCTGGGACAATAACCTGGTCGGACTCATCTTCAATACTATCGGTGTAAGCGATGGTATCAGCAATGGTACCCCCGGTATGCGCTACTCCCTGGTAAGCCGTGATCTGATTGCAGATTCCATTGAAACTGTTTGTGGTGCACAATACTATGATGCACTGATCACCGTACCCGGCTGCGATAAAAACATGCCCGGTTCCCTGATGGCGATGGGTCGTCTCAATCGCCCGTCTATCATGGTGTACGGCGGTACTATCGCGCCAGGTAAATATAAAGGACAAGATCTTAACATTATATCCGCTTTCGAAGCACTGGGCCAGAAAATGGCAGGTAAACTCGACGAAGGCGATTTCAAAGGCATTGTACAGAACTCCTGCCCCGGTGCAGGTGCCTGTGGCGGTATGTATACGGCTAATACCATGTCTGCAGCCATTGAAGCATTGGGTATGAGCCTGCCCTACAGCTCCTCCAACCCTGCGCTGAGCAAAGAGAAAAAAGAGGAATGCATCGCTGCCGGTCAATATATCCGTTTGCTTCTGGAAAGAGATATCAAACCCAAAGATATCATGACCAAGGAAGCATTTGAAAACGCGATCACCGTAATCATGGCACTGGGTGGCAGCACCAACGCGGTATTGCACTTCATTGCTATCGCAAAATCAGTAGGCATATCGGTGAGACTGGAAGATTTCCAGCGTGTAAGTGATAAAACCCCGCTGATAGCAGATCTTAAACCAAGTGGTAAATACCTGATGGAAGACCTGCACAACATCGGCGGCGTTCCAATGGTGATGAAATACCTGCTCAAACAAGGACGACTAAACGGCGATTGCCTGACGGTAACGGGTAAAACCATTGCTGAAAACCTGGAGAGCGTACCAGATATCGACTTCACCACACAGGATATCATCGTACCACTGGAAAAACCATTGAAAGTAAATGGTCATATCCAGATCTTATATGGCAACCTGGCCGAACAGGGCGCTGTTGCAAAAATCACCGGTAAGGAAGGAGAGCTCTTCATAGGCCCTGCCCGCGTATTTGACGGCGAATTTGAACTGATCGCAGGTATCCAGTCCGGCAGGGTGAAAGAAGGAGACGTGGTCGTCATCCGCCAGGTGGGTCCAAAAGGCGCTCCCGGCATGCCCGAAATGCTGAAACCTACCAGCGCCATTATGGGCGTAGGCTTAGGCAAAAGCGTGGCACTTATCACCGATGGCCGCTTCTCAGGAGGTACACATGGCTTTGTGGTAGGACATATCACACCGGAAGCCTATGAAGGAGGAACTATCGCACTGGTAAAAGACAACGATATCATCAAAATAGACGCCGTAAACAATACGATCGATGTGGAGATCAGTGACGAAGAGCTGGCAGCCCGCAGGGCGCAGTGGACGCAACCCGCATTGAAAGCAACTAATGGAATCCTATTTAAGTACGCAAAACTTGTAAAAAATGCAACAGAAGGATGTGTTACTGATGAAGACTGAGAAGGTAGACCAACAGGTAGCCGCTAAGCCTGTTATCACCGGTTCTGAAGCGGTAATCCGCTCGCTGATAGCAGAAGGCGTGGAAACCATATTTGGTTATCCGGGTGGAGCTATCATGCCTATTTATGATGCGCTGTACGATTTTCAGGACAAAGTTCATCATATACTTGTAAGACATGAACAGGGTGCTACGCACGCTGCTCAGGGATATGCACGCAGTTCGGGTAAAGTGGGTGTGGCTTTTGCTACCTCCGGCCCCGGCGCTACCAACCTGGTAACAGGCTTGGCTGATGCTTACATGGATAGCACCCCTATGGTCTGCATCACCGGTCAGGTGGCTGCATCCCTGCTGGGTACAGATGCTTTCCAGGAAACAGACGTGATCGGTATTACCATGCCTATCACCAAATGGAATATCCAGGTTACCCGCCAGGAAGATATTCCGGAAGCAATGGCCAAAGCATTTTATATCGCCCGTAGCGGCCGCCCCGGCCCGGTACTGGTAGATATTACCAAGAATGCACAGTTTGGTGAATTTGAATACGAGTACAAACCATGCAATTATATCCGCAGCTACCAACCCGTGCCCCAGCTGAAGCCGGAAGCGGTACAGGAAGCAGCGGCATTGATCAACGGTGCTAAAAAGCCCTTCATCCTTTGTGGTCATGGCGTATTGCTGTCAGGTGCTGAAAAGGAACTGATTGCACTGGCAGAAAAAGCACAGATCCCTGTAGCTTCCACCCTGCTGGGCCTCTCCGCAGTACCTGTAGATCATCCGATGTATGTAGGTATGCTCGGTATGCACGGTAACTATGGTCCGAATATGCTCACCGGCGAATGCGATGTACTCATCGCCGTAGGGATGCGCTTCGATGACCGTGTAACCGGCGATATATCCAGTTATGCCAGCAAAGCAAAAGTGATCCACATTGAAATAGATGCAGCGGAAATCAACAAGATCATTACAGCAGATGTAGCCGTACATGCGGATGCAAAAACTGCCTTGCAGGCGTTGCTGACGGAAGTAAAACCGGCAGAACATGCAGCATGGCTGGCTGAATTCCGCGATGCAGATAAAAAGGAATACGATAAAGTACAGCATCGTGAACTGTTTCCGGAAGAAGGAGAGCTGAAGATGGCGGAAGTAATTCGTCTCATCTCAGAAAAAACAAAAGGGGAAGCAGTACTGGTAACAGATGTAGGACAACACCAGATGGTAGCCTCCCGCTACTATCGCTTCAAAAACCCAAATACCAACATCACCTCCGGTGGTATGGGTACCATGGGCTTTTCGTTGCCGGCAGCTATGGGCGCCAAAATGGGTACACCTGAAAAAGAAGTGGTAGCCATCATCGGCGACGGTTGTTTTCAGATGACACTCCAGGAACTGGCCACTATCCATCAATCCAAGATCGGGGTGAAGATCGTGATCCTGAACAACAACTTCCTCGGCATGGTTCGCCAGTGGCAGCAGTTGTTCTTCGACAAACGTTATTCATCTACCGAAATGGTAAATCCGGATTTCGTACAGGTAGCAAAAGGATTTTATATCCCCGGTAAGAAAGTAACAACAAGAGAGAATATCTCTGCAGCGATAGACGAAATGCTGGCACACAAAGGCGCATATCTGCTGGAAGTGGTGGTAGAAAAAGAAGATAACGTATTCCCGATGGTGCCGGCGGGCGCACCTGTTTCCGCCATCAGGCTGGAATAGTATCGCCGGACGATAGCAGAATAAAGATAAATTTTTAATAAGATAAGCCCTTCAAGGCTCCCTCCGTTGGGAGAAGAACCGGGAGGGGCCGCCCAAGCTGTTTTTATGCAAAAAGAATATACAGTAACGGTATATACGGAAGATCGTATCGGTATCACCAACCGTATCACCATTATATTTACCCGCAGAGGCATCAATATCACCAGCCTTACTACGGCTGAAACAGAAATTCCCGGTGTGTATAAGTTCATCATAACGGTGATGTCTACACGTGAGAAACTGGATAAGGTGATCGGTCAGATAGAAAGACTGATCGAAATACACCGTGCCTTTGTACATGAGGAAGAAGAAGTGGTGTACCAGGAGCTGGCATTGTATAAAATATCTACCAAATCATTACACAACGGAGATATAGAAAAACTGATCCGCGAAAATCATGCGCGTATCCTGACGATCACTGCTGACTATTTTGTCATTGAAAAAACAGGCCACCAGCAGGAGTTGACAGACTTTATCAAAAAACTGGAGCCATACGGACTGATAGAATATTCAAAGAGCGGAAGGGTGGCCATTGTAAAATGGAGCCGCCGTTTCCATGAACATCTGAAAGATCTGCAGGCGAGCAGGGCTACCGTGTAGTACTTCACCGCAGCAATTTAAATAACTATAACAATCATTCATTCAAATCACAGCTAATAGCTAAGGGCTAATAGCTAACAGCTAAAAAAACAAAACATGGCAACCATCAATTTTGGAGGGGTACTCGAACAAGTAGTAACCAGGGAAGAATTCCCTATGGAAAAAGCAAGGGAAGTGCTGAAGAACGAAGTGATAGCAGTAATAGGTTATGGTGTACAAGGCCCCGGCCAGGCACTGAATCTGAAAGACAACGGCTTCAATGTTATCGTAGGACAACGTAAAAATTCCAAAACCTGGGATAAAGCAGTTGCTGATGGCTGGGTTCCGGGCGAAACATTATTCGATATCGAAGAAGCAGCACAGAAAGGTACCATTCTTCAGTTCCTGTTGTCTGATGCAGGACAGATCACCCTCTGGCCTACCCTGAAAAAACACCTCACTCCTGGTAAAGCACTGTACTTCTCCCACGGATTTGGTATCACGTATAAAGAACAGACAGGTATTATTCCTCCTGCTGATGTAGATGTAATCCTGGTAGCACCTAAAGGCTCCGGTACTTCCCTGCGTCGCCTGTTCCTCGCTGGTCAGGGTCTGAATTCCAGCTACGCTATCTTCCAGGATGCTACCGGCCGCGCTAAAGAACGCGTAGTAGCACTGGGTATCGGCGTTGGTTCCGGTTACCTGTTTGAAACAGATTTCAGAAAAGAAGTATTCTCCGATCTCACCGGCGAACGTGGTTCACTGATGGGTTGTATCCAGGGTATCTTCGCAGCACAATACGAAACACTGCGTAAAAATGGTCACTCTCCTTCTGAAGCATTCAATGAAACAGTAGAAGAACTGACGCAGTCACTCATGCCACTGGTAGCAGAAAACGGTATGGACTGGATGTATGCCAACTGCTCTACTACAGCGCAACGTGGTGCACTCGACTGGTGGAAAAAATTCAAATCCGCTACTCAGCCCGTATTTGATGAACTGTACGCCAGCGTAGCAGCAGGTAAAGAAGCTGCCCGTTCTATCGCTTCCAACAGTACTCCGGATTACCGCGAAAAACTGAACGAAGAACTGAAAGAACTGCGCGAAAGCGAAATGTGGCAGGCAGGTGCGGCTGTACGTAAACTGCGCCCTAACAACGCTTAATAGCAATATTATAAATTAGAATGGCAAAGCATTTTCGAATTATTGAAATTATTGGTGCTGGTATTTAGTATAGAAGAAAAATATTTTTCTGATACTGAATACAGGTTCCATGATTTCGATAGTCCCGAAAATGCTTTGCCGTTTCTATTAATTACATTTTATGTCTGAAGTAATAAGTAGTGTAAACTCCCTCAATATCCTGGATGCGGCCGTAAAGCTGAAACCGGTTGTAAACCGTACCCCGCTTATGTATAGCGCCAATCTCTCCCGGCGCTATAACTGTGACGTATATCTGAAAAGAGAGGATATGCAACTGGTACGCTCCTATAAATTACGCGGCGCATATAACCTCCTCAGCAGTCTGCCTGCTCATGTATTGGCAAATGGCGTTACCTGCGCCAGCGCCGGTAACCATGCCCAGGGCTTTGCTTATGCATGTAAAGCCATGAACATTAAAGGCGTGGTATTCATGCCCATCATCACACCCAAACAAAAAGTAAACCAGGTGAATATGTTTGGCGGCGACAACATCGAAATACGCCTCATTGGCGATACTTTTGATGATTGCTCTGCCGAAGCACAGGCATTTACCATCACAAACGGTATGACCTTCATTCCCCCGTTTGACAATGCAAAAATTATAGAAGGACAAGGCACTGTAGCCGTAGAGATCCTCGAAGATCAACCGGTCATAGATTATCTTTTTGTACCTGTTGGCGGCGGTGGGCTGGCTGCCGGTGTGGGTACCTATTTTAAAACCTATAGTCCGCATACACACATCATCGGCGTAGAGCCGGAAGGCGCTCCTTCCATGCTGCGCGCCATGGAAAATGGCGGTCCCGTTACACTGGATGAAATTGAACGCTTCGTTGACGGCGCTGCCGTAAAAAGAGTAGGTACGCTCAACTATGAAATATGCCGGGAAGTACTGGACAAAATGCACCTGGTACCGGAAGGCATGGTGTGCTCCACTATCCTGAAATTATATAATGAAGATGCCATCGTGGTAGAACCGGCAGGAGCCTTGTCTATAGCGGCGCTGGAAGGTTTTTCGGAAGAAATAAAAGGCAAGAAGGTAGTATGCGTGATCAGCGGTGGTAATAATGATATTGACCGCATGCAGGAAATAAAAGAACGTTCCCTGCTCTACGAAGGATTGAAACATTATTTTATTGTACGTTTCGCGCAACGTCCCGGCGCACTGAGAGAGTTTGTAAATAATATTCTTGGCCCCACAGACGACATCACCCGGTTTGAATATATACAAAAACACAATAAGGAAATAGGGCCGGCACTGGTAGGCGTAGAGCTGAAAAACAAGGAAGACTATGACATCCTTATCGCCAATTTCAGAAAATATAATTTTCAGTTTACAGAACTGAATAAAGACGATAACCTGTTCAGCTACCTCGTCTGACCAGGATTAAAAGATTACAGGATTTAAAAGGATGGGTGTTTTGTTGTTTAAATGCTTTTAAAAAGATAAACAACAAAACACCCATCCTGGTAATCCTTTTCTAATCCTTTTTAATCCTGGTTAAGGCTGGCGATATCAATCACAAATCTATATTTCACATCTCCTTTCAACATCCGCTCGTAAGCAGTATTGATATCTTTTATATCAATTACTTCCACATCGCTGGTGATATTGTGTTCGGCGCAATAGTCCAGCATTTCCTGTGTTTCACGGATACCGCCTATCAGTGAACCGGCTATACTCCTGCGGCCCATAATGAGGTTGAAAGCGGGTACTACAGAGGGCGCCGGAGGTACGCCCAGACAGATCATCACGCCATTCAGGTTGAGCAGATTGAGGAAAGTACTGTAATCGTGCGGGGCAGATACCGTGTTGATAATGAAATCAAACTGGCCTTGCAGTTGCTTCATGTGCGCCTGATCATTGATCAGCGAGAAGTGATGTGCGCCCAGCCTTTTAGCATCTGCTTCCTTGGAGGGAGAGGTACTCAGCATGGTTACTTCTGCGCCAAATGAAGCCGCCAGTTTTACCGCCATGTGCCCCAGACCACCGAGGCCCAGTACTGCTACTTTATGCCCTTTGCCTACTTTCCAGTGGCGCAGCGGGGAATAAGTAGTGATGCCTGCGCAAAGCAACGGCGCCACACCTTCCAGTGGTAACTTATCAGAAATTTTCAGGGTGTATTTTTCATCCGCTACAATCCGGGTGGAATAGCCGCCATAGGTAGGCGTTTTACGGTCCATTTCCAGGCCGTTGTACGTGCTGGCGCCACCTGTTACACAATACTGTTCCTCGCCTGCTTTGCAGGGATCGCACACACGGCAGGAGTCAACAAAGCAACCTATTCCTGCGAGGTCACCCACTTTAAAGTTGGTCACATGATCGCCTACTTTGGTAATCCGCCCTACTATTTCGTGGCCGGGTACCATCGGGTAACTGGAATTACCCCATTCATTTCTAACCTGGTGTATATCTGAATGGCATACACCGCAATATAAAATTTCAATCTGTACGTCGTGCGGACCAACTTCTCTGCGCTCAAAGTTCCAGGGGCCGAGCGGGGCGGTGGCATTTTGTACAGCGTAACCTTTGGTTTCAGTCATGGTGAAGGAATTTATACCGAAGCTACGGAAATTGACCAAAATCACATTAATTCCTGTCTGATTCGTAATTTCATTCTTTATCCTTTGTGCTAAAAAAACATAATCATGGAACTACAGTTAAAGGGGAAAGTAGCTATTATCACCGGTAGCAGTAAAGGTATCGGCAAAGCGATTGCGGAATCACTCCTGCTGGAAGGTGCTAAAGTGGTGATCTCTGCACGCAATGTAGATGAGCTGGAAGATACAGCTGCTATGCTGCGCCTGCAGAATGCGGATGTACTGGCCGTGCCGGCAGACATAGCGAAAGGAGAGGACCTGGCGAGACTCGTCAGAACCACGATAGAGCGGTTTGGTCGTATCGACATCCTGGTGAATAACGCCGGTATCATTGATACCGTTGGCCCGGTAGAAACGATCACAATTGATCAGTGGCGCCGGATCTTTGAAGTGAACCTGTTTGGCGTGGTGGCGCTCACCAGTCTTGTCATCCCTTACCTGCAAAAGCAGGGTGGTGGCAGGATTATCAACATCTCTTCTGAAAATGCCGAACAACCCGATCCTATGATGGCGCATTACAATGCTACCAAGGCAGCGTTGAATAATTACAGTAAAACGTTGTCCAAGGCTTATGGAAAAGATAATATCCTGGTGAATACCGTTTCTCCTGCTTTTATCAAAACACCTATGGTAGATAATATGCTGGAAGAAATAGCGAAAGATAAAGGCATCACCGTGGAAGAGGCGGCAAAAATATTCCTGAAAGAGAACCGCCCGGCGCAGGTACTGGGCCGTCCCGGACTGGCCACTGAAACCGCCGGTATTGTGGCATTCCTGGCATCTACGCAGGCGTCTTTCATTACAGGCGCCGTATTCAGGGTAGATGGTGGTTCCGTATCAACAGTGTAAATTAGTAGCATGCTTAGTTACTGGGAAAAACAAAGCCTGTTGCAATACGACTATATCATTATAGGCAGTGGTATCGTCGGATTGTCTGCTGCCGTGAGTCTGAAAGACCGGGAGCCGCGGGCGCGTGTACTGGTACTGGAAAGGGAAGTATTGCCCACCGGCGCCAGTACCCGGAATGCAGGTTTTGCCTGTATCGGCAGTCTGACCGAAATACTGGCAGACCTGCAAACCATGTCCACCGAAGATGTGCTGAACCTCGTAGCCATGCGGGTGGCGGGATTAAAGCTGCTGCGCAGACGTTTGGGAGATGACCGGATCGGATACCAGGAGAACGGCAGCTACGAACTGATAGGGGCTAAACAGGAATGGGCCCTGCACCAGCTGGACTTCGTAAATGATATGATGCGCTTTCTTTTCCGCGAACAATCCGCTTTCACGGTTACGAATGAAATGATGGATACTTTTGGTTTTGCGACGACACACGTCAAAGCCATTATCCGCAATAATTTTGAAGGAGAACTGCATACCGGTAAGATGATGCGCGCCCTTATTGATATGGCCATGGAAAAAGGAGTGGAAATCAAAACAGGATGCCCCGTGAGCCGGATCGTGGATCTGCATACAGGCGTTAACGTTGTTGTGCCGCATCATACCCTGAAAGATGAAATTGTTTTTTCTGCGCGTAAACTCCTCCTCTGTACCAACGCCTTTACGCGGGAGCTGCTACCGGACGAAGATATTGTGCCCGGCCGTGGTCAGGTGCTGATCACCGAACCGGTGAAGGACTTACCGTTTAAAGGCATCTTCCACATGGAAGAAGGCTACTATTATTTCCGGGAACTGGATGGCCGCGTGCTGATAGGCGGTGGCCGGCAACTGGACTTCGCAGGCGAAGCCTCCACAGAATTCCTGTTCAACGACCGTATCCAGCATGAACTGGAAGTGCTGTTGCGTACCCTCGTGCTTCCGGGAAGAGACGTCACCATCGCAGACAGGTGGACGGGGATCATGGCCTTTGGCAAAACCAGGCAGCCTATCGTCCGCGCACATACGAAAAATATTATTCTCGGTGTACGAATGGGCGGCATGGGGATCGCTATCGGGTCCCTGATAGGGGAGCGGATTGCTTCCATGGCTACTGACAGCTGAACATGTAAACATTAAAAAGGAAAATAAAAATGCAGGAAATGCAACAGGAGGGAACATTTTGTGCCAAAATTGGGTATCAAATGTTGCTTTTTTTGTTAATAGACTATGATAGCTGATAAAAATTTATAGATTTGATCTCCTGAAAACCGCGGTGCCCGCCGCGGTTTTCAGTTTTTAAATTTTAAGAGGTCATAAGCGTATTTTTTACATTTATTTACTATATTGATCCGCTAAATTTATTTATAATCACGTAAGAACGTTATGAAATCAAACACACTTCACTATGTTGATTACCTGGTATTCCTGGTATACTTCTTTATTGTGGCCGGTTACGGGTATTATATTTACCGGAGAAAGAAAAAGGCAACTACTGATTCAAAAGACTTTTTCCTGGCAGAAGGATCGCTTACCTGGTGGGCTATTGGTGCATCCCTGATTGCTTCCAACATCTCCGCAGAGCAGTTTATCGGGATGTCCGGTAATGGCTTTAATATTGGTCTGGCCATTTCTACCTATGAGTGGATGGCTGCCGCTACGTTGATTGTAGTCGCCATATTCTTCCTGCCTATTTACCTGAAAAACAAGATCTATACCATGCCCCAGTTCCTGGAACGCAGGTATAATCAAACGGTAAGTACCATCATGGCCGTGTTCTGGCTGCTACTCTACGTGGTCGTGAACCTTACTTCTATCCTCTACCTGGGTGCGCTTGCTATTACCACAATTTCAGGTATTAACTTCTATGTATGTATGGTGGCGCTGGCCTTCTTTGCTATCCTGATCACATTGGGTGGTATGAAGGTAATCGGCTACACCGATGTGATACAGGTGTTCTTCCTGATCCTGGGCGGCCTGGCAACTACCTACCTGGCCTTGCAGCTGGTATCAGCGCATTTTGGTACAACAGGGGTATTGAAAGGGTTTTCCCTCTTAACAGAGCACGCCGGTGATCACTTCCACATGATTCTGAATAAGGAGAATCCCAAATACCTGGATCTACCCGGATTGAGTGTACTCGTCGGGGGGATGTGGATCGTAAACCTGAACTATTGGGGGTGTAATCAGTATATCACGCAACGTGCACTGGGAGCTGATCTCAAAACTGCCCGCAGTGGTTTGCTCTTTGCCGGTTTCCTGAAGTTGCTGATGCCCATCATTGTAGTATTGCCAGGTATCGCAGCCTATGTATTACACCAGCAACACCACGGTTCTTTTGAAACAGAAATGATGAAAGACGGGGTGTTGAATCCGGATAACGCCTATCCTGTATTGTTGAACCTCTTACCTATCGGTTTGAAAGGACTGGCATTTGCTGCGTTGACAGCCGCGGTGGTAGCATCTCTGGCAGGTAAAGCCAACAGTATTTCTACCATCTTCTCCCTGGATATTTATAAGAAGATATATAATAAAGATGCTGATGAGAAAAAGGTAGTAAGCGTAGGCCGTACAGTCGTGATCGTTACGATGATTATCGCCATCGTTATCTCCAATTTCCTGGGTATCGATAAAAAAGGTGGCTTCCAGTTTATCCAGGAGTACACGGGTTTTGTATCCCCCGGAGTCTTTGCTATGTTTACACTGGGTTTCTTCTGGAAACGTACTACTTCCAGCGCCGCCATGTTTGCCATGATAGGCGGTCTGTTGTTGTCTTTCCTGTTGAAATTCATGCCGGCATGGGTCAACCTGGAACCGTTGCATCAGATTGGTTATTCCGCACTGAATCCGGACAGCGGCTTGTGGGAAATGGCCTTCATTGATCGGATGGGTATTGTGTTTGTGATTTGTGTGGTGGGGATGATCATTATCACCTTGTCTGATAAAACAAGCGCCAATAATCCAAAAGGACTTGCCATCGACAGCAGTATGTTTAAACCAAGTTTAGGCTTCACCGTTGGCGCCTTACTGATTACCGGTATCCTGATCGCATTGTATACTGTTTTTTGGTAGTAAATAATATAACACCGTCTATCATTCGTCAATCGTAATTTTTTTCAGGTATGTATTTCATCGGCTATGATATAGGATCTTCTTCGATAAAAGCGGCTTTACTGGATGCAGACAGTGGCAGGTGCGTAGCATCGGCCACCAGTCCATCCAAAGAGATGCCGATCCTGGTGCAACATCCCAGCTGGGCGGAACAGGACCCCGAAAGCTGGTGGCAGGAAGTGATTCACGCCACGCAGCTGTTGCGGCAACAGTTCTCCTTCGATGCGGCCCTTGTAAAAGGTATTGGTATCGCTTACCAGATGCATGGTCTGGTGTGTGTGGATAAAGAGCAGCAGGTATTACGCCCTGCTATTATATGGTGCGATAGTCGTGCTGTGGAGATAGGGAATGACGCTTTTACTGCTTTGGGAGATAAATACTGTTTGTCACATCTGCTGAATTCTCCCGGTAACTTTACTGCTTCAAAACTACGCTGGGTACAGGAAAACGAGCCACAGGTGTATGAGCGTATCCATAAAATAATGCTGCCCGGCGATTTCATTGCCATGAAATTAACCGGTGATGCCTGTACTACGGTGTCCGGTCTTTCTGAAGGCACCTTCTGGGATTTTTCAACAAACAGTGTCAGCAAAAAGTTACTGGATCATTACAATATTGATCAAAACCTGTTGTCTGCGATTGTACCCACTTTCGGCGTACAAGGGGAACTGACAGAAAAGGCGGCGTCCATACTGGGACTGGTGGCAGGTACACCGGTTACCTATCGTGCCGGCGACCAGCCCAACAATGCTTTTTCACTGAACGTGCTGCAACCCGGCGAAGCCGCTACTACAGGGGGCACCTCCGGTGTGGTATATGCCGTACATGATAAAAATGCATTTGATCACCACAGCCGGGTCAACGCGTTTGTGCATGTCAATAATGAAGAAGAGCATGTGCGCAATGGCGTGCTCATGTGCCTGAACGGTACCGGTATCGCCAACAGCTGGCTCAAAAAAATGATAGGGGAGATCTCCTATCCCGATATGAACCAGGAAGCTGCTACCGCACCGGTAGGGGCAGCGGGACTACAGGTATTTCCGTTTGGAAACGGCGCCGAAAGGATCCTCGAAAATAAAAGTATAGGCGCCACCGTTACCAACCTTAATTTCAACACGCATAGCAGGGCGCATATGCTGCGTGCAGTACAGGAAGGCATTGTATTCGGCCTCAATTACGGCATGGACATCATGGCCGAAATGGAGCTGGACATCCACCGCGTGAGGGCCGGGCATACCAATATGTTCCTGAGCCCTGTCTTCCGCGAAGCATTTGCCAATACAGCGAATGTAGTCATTGAACTATACAATACAGACGGCGCCCAGGGTGCTGCACGCGGTGCAGCAGTAGGGGCAGGATATGTTAATCTGAAAGAAGCGTTTCATGGTATGGAGTGTCTTTCAGTCATAGAACCGGATGCAGCACTGCAAACGCAGTTTCGCGATGCATATGGTAACTGGCTGAACGGACTACGCTCCCTGTTACACTAACGGCTATTGATATACGGTATTTTAAATTTTACATTTTATGAGCATTACACTTGGAAATCACGAGTATTTTAAAGGGATAGGGAAGATCGCTTACGAAGGCCCCCAGTCTGATAATCCGCTGGCCTATAAGTGGTATGACGAAAACAGAACGATTGCCGGTAAGTCCATGAAGGAACTGTTCCGTTTTGCAGTATCCTACTGGCATACCTTCTGCGGCACCGGCGGCGATCCGTTTGGTCCCGGTACCAAAGCATTCCCCTGGCTGGCTGCCGCTGATGCCAATCAGAGTGCAAAAGACAAAATGGATGCAGCCTTTGAGTTCATCACCAAAATGGGACTTCCTTATTACTGCTTTCACGACATAGACCTGGTGGATGAAGGCGCTAACATCGCCGAATACGAAAGTCGTATGCAGCAGATTGTTGCATACGCCAAACAAAAGCAGCAGGCCAGTGGCGTAAAGCTGTTGTGGGGCACTGCCAACGTATTCAGCAATCCACGCTACATGAATGGTGCTGCTACCAATCCTGATTTTTCCGTGCTGGCCTATGCAGGTACACAGGTGAAAAATTCACTGGATGCTACCATCGCACTGGGTGGTGAAAACTATGTTTTCTGGGGTGGCCGGGAAGGTTATATGACCCTCCTGAATACAAACATGAAACGGGAACAGGAACACCTGGCACAGTTCCTCACAGTAGCCCGCGATTACGCGCGTAAACAGGGTTTCAAAGGAACTTTCTTTATTGAACCCAAACCCTGCGAGCCTACCAAACATCAATACGATTACGACAGTGCCACCGTAATAGGTTTCCTGCGTCACTTCGGACTGGATAAAGACTTTAAACTCAACATCGAAGTAAACCATGCTACCCTTGCTGGTCATACTTTCCAGCATGAATTACAGGTAGCTGTAGATGCAGGCATGTTGGGCAGCATTGACGCCAACCGCGGCGACTATCAGAATGGTTGGGATACCGATCAGTTCCCCACCAACCTGAACGATCTTATTGAAAGCATGCTCGTAATCCTTGATGGCGGCGGATTTGGCGGCGGCGGTGTTAACTTCGATGCGAAAACACGTCGTAACTCTACCGATCTCGAAGATATCTTCCACGCACACATCGGTGGTATAGATACTTTTGCCAGGGCAGCTATCATTGCCGAAAAAGTGCTGACACAAACTTCCTATAAAAAATTCCGGCAGGATCGTTATGCTTCTTTTGATGCCGGTAAAGGAAAAGAATTTGAAGAAGGTAAACTGTCACTGGAAGACCTTCGCAGCTTTGCCATTGCAAACGGCGAACCTAAGCAACTGAGCGGCAGACAGGAATGGCTGGAGAATCTTATCAACGGCTGTATCTAAAAAAAGGGATGACGAATCATACCACTGATCACTTAGTGGTATGATTCGTATTTTTTTATATTTTATGCTCAATTCAAAGAATAACCCTCATGCTTATACGTACTTTCCAGGAAGCAGGATTTGATATTATTGCGCTCACTAACCAGGAAACTGGTACACAGATAGAGATCATTCCTGCACACGGCGCGTTGTTGCATGCTTTTAAAGTGAAGCGCAACGGTGAAACAATGAACCTTATTGATAATTACAGTAGTATCCGGGATTTACAGGATAATCTCCGCGAAAGCTTTAAGGGGGTAAAACTGAGTCCTTTTGCCTGCCGTATTAAAGATGCCCAATACCAGTGGGAAGGGGTGTCTTATACTATTCAAAAAACAATACCGCCCGATAATGCGCTTCATGGCATGTTGTATGATGCCGCATTTACAGTTACACAACAGCATGCCAATGAACACAGTGCTTCCGTAACCTTATCCCATAGTTTTAAAGAAGCAGATACCGGCTATCCTTTTAGTTATGACTGTAACGCTACCTACACACTGCATGCAGATAACGAGCTGGAGATAACTACCGCGATTGTCAACCACAGCAAAACTTCCATTCCGGTAATGGATGGCTGGCATCCTTATTTCAATACCGGTACACCGGTAGATGAACTGATACTCACTTTTGCTTCCAAAGAAATGGTGGAATTTGATGAGGAGCTGATCCCTACCGGGAAAGTGCTGCCATATACTGAATTTACCCAGGGTAAGAAGCTGGCTGGTGTGGAACTCGACAACTCTTTTTTGCTGGATTTCACGCAGGCGCAACCGTTAGCCAACCTCCACGATCCGGTGAAAAATATCAACATCACCTTCTTTCCGGGTACCAGCTACCCGATCTTGCAAATATATATTCCACCGCATCGTAACAGCATCGCAATAGAGAACCTCAGCGGAGCGCCCAACGCCTTTAACAACGGGCTTGGACTGGTTACGCTGGCTGCCGGGGAAAGCAAGGTTTTTGATACAAGGATCAGGGTTACCGCCTGATTTTTTCTGCTGATGGCATAGTCTTTGGCTCCACTCCTGTAGAAAGTAACCCGATTATATCACCATATAAATTGAAAAGTTATGGATACGTTACAAATCAAAGGAAAGTGGAATGAAATCAAAGGCAGTCTCAAGCAGAAATATGCAGACCTCACAGATGATGACCTGTTATTTGAAGAAGGCCAGGAAGATAAGTTGATAGGTAAGCTTCAGCAAAAGCTGGGTAAAACCCGTGATGAAGTGATCAGCCTTCTTAAATCAGCATAAACATTAAATTAACCTGAAATGTCAATTACATGATCCTTCTGTCTATAGGCAGGAGGATTTTTGTTTTTTTAACACCGCATCATTTTCTTTAATTTGTAGCCGGATAGGATATGAACAATGTACATACTGAGATGTTTGTTCAGGAGAGGAAGGATAGTAGGGATTTAAAACTATATTCAATTCTATGAAGGTTTTCATACGCATATTTGCACTGGGCTGCATTTTCGCCTTGTTATCCACACAGCTGGCGAGTGCACAGGTTACGGTTACCGGGCAGATATCAGACAGTAATAAGCTGGTACTACCGTTTGCTACTGTAACGAATATAAACACAGGTAAGCGTTCTCTGTCTGATCAGGGCGGCTATTATAAAATTTCAGCTTCCCGTAACGACCGCATCGTATTCACTTTCGTGGGCTATCTCCCGGATACACTGAGGGTCAGCCAGACTACCGGTACCGAAACGGTGAATGTGAAAATGGTGGTGGCAGGTCAATTCCTGAAAGGAGTAGAGATTTCTTCTCAATACACCCCGTACCAGATTGATTCTATGGAGCGTCGCCAGCAGTATGGCTATATACTGGATAATCCCAATAAGCCACTGGCCGGTGGTAATACACCGGAGGGCGCCGGTATTGTGTTTAGCCCTATTACCCGTTTTTCAAAGAAAGAAAAACAGAAGCGGCAGTTTAAGAAGAATTATGAAGTGATGGAGAAAGAAAAATATATCGACTCCCGCTTCACGCCGCTGCTGGTAAACCAGGTGACTGGTCTCAAAGGAGATTCCCTGCAGTTATTTATGCGTGATAATTATCCCGATTACAATGTGATCCGCAGCTTACCAAATAATGACCTGCTATATTGGATCACCGATAAGTACAAATCGTGGAAAGCCAAATAGAATAAATATTTAGGGATTTTTTTATTTAGTTATTAAAAAATGCAGCGGAGATTTCCGCTGCATTTCAAATATATAAATTCATAAATAACTAAATCTCTAAATCAATTATATACCTTGACTAAATACACAAAGTCTTCCAGTTTTTTAATCTGATCTACCCTGTTCAGCCCTTCGAGATGGCTTTTATGGCTCCATTCTTTTCTCGGTCCTTTATCTTTCGCTACTTCGTCGAGCAGCCGTTTCAGGTGAGCCGATTTCACTGCAAATGCGATGCCGTCTGAGGTGGTTTGTTTGCCGGTAACGATCCCTACTACATCTCCTTTGCTATCCAGCAGCGGTGCGCCGCTGTTGCCCGGATTTACAGGAATGGATACCTGGTAGGCGGTAGTGTCGCCGTTGAAACCTGTTTTGGCGCTGATATAACCTTTGCCATACACCATTTCATCGCGGGGATAACCCATGGTAAATACTTCTTCGCCCACTTTCACACTTTGCGGTTTTAATGCATAGGGAAGGGGTTGGTTTTTAAAGGAAGAATCAGCGATTTTCAATACAGCCAGGTCACTGGAAATATCTTCAAAAATGCTGATCGCTTTAAATGCTTCTCCTTTATTATTCTGTACATATACGGAGTCGGCGCCTGCTACTACATGATAGTTGGTCACGATATAGCCATTGCCGGATACTGCAAAGCCGGTTCCACCGTAGGTGCCGGGGTTTACAGGTGCTTTATTCTTACTGTTGATATCGTTCATGAGTGCAGTCTGGGAGCGTTGAATATTATTCAGCACCCTTCTTACATCTTCATATTGTGCAGTGGATTTATTTTTGGCGGCTTTCTGTATTACAGCGATGGTAGACAATGATGTTACCAGTGCGATGCAGGCAGCTGCTGCCAGGTTGGTAATGGTTTTACGGCGTATGGATATCCTTTTAGCCGTATAAGTGGCTTCCTGTGCCTGTTTGCGCAGGTTGGGCATGTCCAGTTGCTGATGGATCTTATCCATTTTTGCCTGTAATGACTGTCGTTGACCATAGCTGCCCAGCTGTTGCAGGAAAAGCTGGTGTTCTATTACCTGTTTGTTGATCAGCGGATGAGTTCTACGCAGTTCTTCGAATACAGCTTTTTCCTGTCCGCTCATTTCCCCCTCCAGGTAACGCTCAATTTCACGTAATAACATCATATCTTCTTTCATGGCCGCTTTACTGCTTATAGTGATATATTATACTGATCAAAAAATAACTTTTTCAAACGCATCAGGCATTTGTACTTCTGGTTTTTGGCATTTTCGGCGTTGGTGTAGCCAAATTTGTCTGCTATTTCCTGCATGGATTTTTTATGCAGATAATAATCTTCCAGGATTGTTTTGCAGGGTTCTCCGATGTTGCCCATGGAATTTTCCATGATCCTGAACTGTTCATCTTTGGCTGCGTGGTCATCCAGTGCTTCAGTAGCGGGGATGATCTCTTCCATTTCGGGGGGCAAAGCAAAAAGTCCGTAAGTACTTTGTACTTTTTTCAGCCACAGATGCCGGCAAACGGAATATAAAAATGTTTTTAGTTTGCTGGTTAAAGAAAAATCGCCGCTGATCACCTTCTCATATAACACGATAATTGCTTCCTGAAAAACATCCTTTGCATCATCTTCCGAGCCATTGTGCTGCAAAATCATCCGAAGTACTACCGGAAAATTTTCCGAATAAATGATTTCCAATGACTTGTCATCGCTTTTTGCCAGTCCTAGCAATAACTCCCTATCTCTTGTTATGTCTTGATTTTGCTTCACTCTTAATACAGTTATTAGGCATTTGGTAACCCAAAGTACCGAAAAATTTTTTTTTTAAAGTTTGGGTTACCTTTTGGGTGATCCCGGTATAAAGATTAAATCATTCAAAAAACACCTTAAAATTATTGTACGATGAAGAACGCAATCAAACTTGGTTTCTTAGCACTTTCTTTCGGTCTGTTCGCTGTTGCTTGCGGTGGCGCTAGCACTGAAGCTACTGGTGATTCAACTGCTACTGCAGCTGCTAATGCTATCGATTCTACCGTTCAGGTAGCTGATTCAGCTACACAGGCTATTGGCGATTCAGCTAAAGCTACTGTTGATTCATTAGCTAGCAAAGTTGATTCTGCAGCTGCACATAAATAATTAGTAAACTATTCAGGTTTAATAAATAACCGTCCCGACTTTGTCAGGACGGTTTTTTTATCTTATCTGTATTGCCGGGCCTGATATTTTTACGTTTTTTCGAAAAATGTCAAAAATCGATAGTTTTTTTTGAAAAAAGTATATTTTTTATCATTAGAGCTTGGATAATTAAAATCGTGCCGTATTTTTGCCCTGCATTCAAAGCAACTGAGAAAATATCATGACTACACAAACGACTTTTGGATTTTTTGGCTTTTATTATTTCTGGTACCAGAAATAGGAAGGTCGTTTGTAAGTACAAAATAAAAAGAAACTGCAAAAGAGGCCTTCCGGTAAACCGGGGGGCCTTTTTTAGTTATTAAATATTATTATCATGTTAAATCGCAGCTTTAGTACTTATTATTTTTACTTCTTCTTTTTTGCGGAGAAGCCGGGGACTCGTTTGCAATAAAATAACTTTATATACAAAGGTAAAATGCAAAGGGTCCCGTAGACGGGGCCCTTTCTGTTTCAAATAGCTAGTTGCTGTAGCAACTATAAATAAAAAAATCAATCACATACACATGAAAATTGCCATACAAGGGTTTGAAGGTTCTTTCCACCAGGTAGCAGCGCAGGGATATTTCGGTAAACAAACGGAAATCGAAGCCTGTGCCACGTTCTCTGACCTGGTGCGTAGAGTAAAAAAACAACCCGATGTGGATGCCGGCATGATGGCCATAGAAAACTCCATCGCTGGCAGCATTTTACCAAACTATAGCCTGATCAAAAACTCAGGACTGCATGTAACCGGCGAACAATATCTGCAGATCAACCAGCACCTGATGGTATTACCCGGTCAGACAATGGAAGATATCCGTGAGGTACATTCACATCCTATGGCACTTTTGCAGTGTATCGATTTCCTGGAAAAATACCCGCATATCAAGCTGGTAGAAACAGAAGATACTGCCCTCAGCGCGAAACATGTACGGCAGAAAAAGCTGAAAAGCGTTGCGGCTATTGCCGGCAAACTGGCAGCAGAGATCTTCGAACTGGATATCATCGCACCAAACATTCAGACGAATAAGAATAACTATACCAGGTTCCTGGCCATTTCCCGTACACCGGTGATGGCTGCACCGGATGCCAACAAAGCCTCCGTCTATTTTCAAACCAGTCACGCGCATGGTGCGCTGGCCAAAGTGCTCACAAAAATTGCAGATTCAAGCATCAACTTATCAAAACTGCAATCCTTTCCCATACCGGCAAAAGAATGGAACTATTACTTCTACGCCGATATGGAATTTGATAACAAGGCGCACTTCGAAAAGGCCCTCGCGAAAATAGAAGCACTCACAGAACACCTGACAGTGCTGGGAATTTATAAAAAAGGGAAAACACATTAATCAGTTTCAGAACGCAGAATATGCAGATACAGGTTGCTAAAAGATTACAGGGTACAGAAGAATACTATTTCTCCAGGAAACTACGAGAAATAGATGAGATGAACCAAACCGGCGCAAAGGTGATCAACCTCGGCATCGGTAGTCCGGACCTGCCGCCACACCCTTCGGTGGTAGCCGCATTGAACGAGTATGCTGCCTTGCCAAACACCCACGCATACCAGGGCTACAAAGGTATCCCCGCACTGCGCAAGGCTATGGCAGACTGGTATCAGCATTATTACCAGGTTACCCTCAACCCGGATACGGAAGTATTGCCGCTGATCGGCTCCAAGGAAGGCATCATGCACATCTGCATGACCTACCTCCAGGCTGGCGACGAGGCACTGATCCCTAATCCCGGTTACCCTACCTATCGTGCTGCTGTAAACCTGAGCGGCGCTACCGTAGTGGATTACGACCTGGTAGCAGCAAATGGCTGGCTGCCCGATCTCGATGCCCTGTCGAAAAAAGACCTGAGCCGTGTGAAGCTGATGTGGGTAAACTATCCACACATGCCAACCGGTGCTAAAGTGAACAAGGAATTTGCTGCAAAGCTCGTGGCTTTCGCAAAACAACATAACATCCTCATCTGCCATGATAATCCGTACAGCTTCATTCTCAATGAGCAACCGGAAAGTCTGCTGCAGTTTGAAGGTGCCAAAGAGGTGGTACTGGAGCTGAACTCATTGAGCAAATCATCCAACATGGCCGGATGGCGTGTAGGCATGCTCGTGGGTAATGCTACCTGGATTGCCGAAGTGCTGCGCTTTAAAAGCAATATGGACTCCGGTATGTTCCAGCCCCTGCAAATGGCTGCTGTAAAGGCTTTACAGCTGGGCAGGGAATGGTATGATGAGCTGAATAAAATATATCGTGGCCGCCGCGAAAAAGTGTACCAGTTGCTGGACCTGATCGGCTGTAGCTACGATAAAAACCAGGTGGGCATGTTTGTATGGGCCAGCATACCGGCGACTTACGCCGACGGCTATACGCTGAGTGACGAAGTGCTGCAAAAAGCCCGTGTATTCATTACCCCCGGCGGTATCTTCGGAAGTAACGGAAACGGCTATATCAGGGTGAGTTTGTGTCAGGATGAAAAGGTATTCCAGGAAGCGATTGACCGTATAAAAACAAGCGTAAAATGATTGTAACTATTATAGGAACAGGTTTAATTGGTGGCTCGCTGGCTATCACCCTTAAAGAAAAGGGAGTGGCAGAGTGGATCATCGGGGTAGACCAGCAGGCATCTCACCTTCAGCGCGCCAAAGAGCTGAACATCATCGATGAAGGCGCGTCGCTGGAGGAAGCCATGCAACGCTCCGACCTGGTTGTATTGGCCATTCCGGTTGACGGCGTACTCCAGGTACTGCCCGGCATCCTGGATAAAGTACGCCCCGGCCAGGTGATTATGGACGTAGGATCTACCAAACAAATAATACTCGAACTCGTTGCCGGTCATCCCAACCGTGGCCGCTTCGTTGCTGCCCATCCGATGGCCGGCACCGAGTACTCCGGCCCCGACGCTGCTGTACGCAACCTTTTTGTAAATAAGACCATCGTATTATGCGATGTGAAGAACAGCGATGATGACGCGCTGGAAATGGTGGAGAATATGGTAGACCAATTGCAGATGCGTACCGTATACATGAATGCAGAAGAACACGACGTGCATACCGCCTACGTTTCCCACATCTCCCATATCACCTCTTTCGCACTGGCATTAACAGTATTGAAAAAGGAAAAGGAATCAGGACGCATCTTTGAACTGGCCAGCGGTGGTTTCGAATCTACCGTGCGCCTCGCCAAAAGTTCGCCGGATATGTGGGTGCCTATCTTCAAACATAACCGCACCAACGTGCTGGATGTACTCGAAGAACATATCAACCAGTTACAACAGATGAAAACACTGCTGGAACAGGAAGACTACGATACCTTTTATAAATTGATTCAGAAATCCAATAAAATCAGGAAGATCCTGAAATAACATAAATTCTAACAATCTCCTTAACTTCAATACTATGGTACAGACAATGGAACAGATATTATCCAAAACCAAATTCTCAGATCCTTCTTCTGACAAAAAGCCGTTGATTATTTCCGGTCCTTGCAGCGCAGAAACAGAGGAGCAGGTATTAGCCACCGCACTGGCCCTGCAAAAAACAGGTAAAGTGGACGTTTTACGCGCCGGCATCTGGAAACCCCGTACCCGCCCCGGTTCTTTCGAAGGCATCGGTACCAAAGGTCTGGCATGGCTGCAGAAAGCCCGCGAAATTACCGGCCTGCCGCTGGCAGTGGAAGTAGCGACCGCTAAACAGGTAGAAGATGCACTGCACTTTGGTGTGGATATTCTGTGGGTGGGTGCCCGTACTACTGTAAACCCTTTCTCCGTACAGGAAGTAGCCGACGCCCTGAAAGGTGTGGATACAACCGTACTGATCAAAAACCCTATCAATCCTGATCTGGAACTGTGGATAGGCGCTGTGGAAAGAATCCAGAAAGCCGGTATCACCAAAGTAGGTTTGATTCACCGCGGATTCTCCAGCTATGGCAACACTCAATACCGTAATGCGCCTATGTGGCATCTCGCTATTGAACTGAAACGCCGTATGCCTGAACTGCCTATGATCTGCGACCCAAGTCACATCTCCGGCCGCCGCGATATCTTACAGGAAGTTTCACAGGAAGCAATCGACCTGGATTATGATGGTCTGATGCTGGAAACACACATTGATCCTGATAACGCATGGAGCGATGCCAAACAACAGGTTACACCTGAAAAACTGGCTGAACTGCTGGACGGTATCGTATGGAGAAGAGAGCATTCCGATAAAAAAGATTTCAACTCTGCACTGGAAAAACTGCGCGCGCAGATCAACCAGGTAGATGATGAAATTATGCTGTTGCTCGGCAACCGTATGAAAATTGCTGAAAAAATCGGTTCCTATAAAAAGGAAAATAACATCACCATCCTGCAAACAAACCGCTGGAACGAGATCCTGGACCGCGCCACCGCTAAAGGTGAAAAGCTGGGCCTGACCAAAGAATTCATCGTGAAATATTTCGATGCAGTACACCTGGAATCCATCAACCGCCAGAACAAGGTGATGAACGAAGATAAATAAGTAACACAACCATGTTAAAAATAACGCACCAATTTCAGCAGCAGGCAACTACCTTTTTTTTAGGGGAACGCCTGCTGCAACTGGGCAATCATGTAGACAGGAACCGGGCGGTACTGGTGATTGATGAACATGTGGAACGGCATCACGGTCATCAGCTGCACGACTGGAAGAAAATAATAGTACCCGCAGGCGAGGAAGTGAAGAATATGGCTACCGTTGAATTGATCATCGATGGCCTCATTGCACATGAAGCGGATCGCAAAACCACACTGGTAGGCATTGGTGGCGGTATGATCACAGATGTAGCCGGATTCGCTGCCAGCATTTACATGCGTGGTATTCCTTTCGGTTTTGTACCCACCACTTTGCTGGCACAGGTGGATGCTTCCATCGGTGGTAAAAACGGCGTGAGTCATGGTAAGCATAAAAACCTGCTGGGCATTATCCGTCAACCGGAATTCATCCTCTTTGATTATGAACTTCCACTAACTATGCCCGATGAGGAATGGCACAACGGTTTTGCAGAGATCATCAAATATGCCTGCATCATGGATGCCGCCTTGTTTGACTACCTGGAAACCAACCGTGAAAAAGCCCTCGCACGCGATGTGGCCGTGCTGAAATACCTGGTGGAAAAATCTGTGGAAGCAAAAATAAAGGTGGTCCTGGAAGATGAGTTTGAAAACGGACCACGCCGCTGGCTTAACTTTGGTCATACCCTTGGGCATGCCGTAGAAAAGCTGGAACATATTGCACACGGCAAAGCCGTAGCAATAGGCATGGTGGCGGCAGCCCGCTTCTCCGAGAAACTGATGGACCTGCCGGCAGATCAAACACTGCGCCTGATAAAACTGATCAACGATTACCAGTTACCGGTTGCTTTTTCTTCCGATAAAGAAGCCGTATTCGACATATTCAAACTGGACAAGAAACGTGAGAAAGACGTAATACATTTTGTATTGCTGGAGAAGATAGGAAAGGCCACTACGATGCCTGTGCCCATAGCAGAACTGAAAGGTTTGCTACAGGAGTTGTAATTTTTTTCTAAACAAATTAAAGGCGGACGACATATACATATGCAAGTTACTGTATCACCAGCCATCATTAAAGGCACCGTTACGGCAAATCCTTCCAAGAGTGCTATGCAACGCGCTGTAGCAGCGGCTTTGCTGGCCAAAGGTAAAAGTATTATCCGTAACCCCGGCCTGAGCAATGATTGCCTGGCAGCACTGGAAGTAGCGGAAAATCTGGGCGCTAAAATCAAAAGAGAAGAAGATCATTTTGAAATCACCAGCAACGGTGTACAACCGTTTTATGATGAAATCAATTGCGGCGAATCCGGTTTGGGTATCCGTATGTTTACGCCGATTGCAGCATTAGCTGCCCTGCCTATTACAATTGTAGGCCATGGTAGCTTAACCACCCGCCCGATGGGATTCTTCGAAGAAGTACTCCCACAGCTGGATGTAAAATGCAGCACACAGGCAGGTAAACTGCCCCTGCACATAGAGGGCCCTTTACAACCTAAAAATATTACGATCGACGGCTCCCTGAGCTCCCAGTTCCTGACTGGTTTGCTCATGGCCTATGGCGCTGCCGCCGAAGATGTGACCATCACCGTGAAAGATCTTAAAAGCAAACCATACATTGCGTTAACCCTGCAATTGATGGCGCATTTCGGTGTAAATGTGGAGGAGAAGGACTTTGAGCAGTTTCACTTTGGAAAAAAACAGGCGTATAAAGCCCGCGAATATACAGTGGAAGGTGACTGGAGTGGCGCTGCATTTTTGCTGGTGGCCGCCGCAGTAGCCGGTAAGGCAGAAGTACATCATCTCAGTACAGAATCTGCCCAGTCCGACAAAGCCATTATGGAAGCCCTGGAAAAAGCCGGCGCATATATTCTGCCTGGTTTATTTACGGTAAATATTGAAAAAGCCGGACTCCAGGCTTTTGAAATAGATGCAACGGATTGCCCGGATCTGTTTCCGCCACTGGTAGCACTGGCTGCTAACTGTAACGGCACTACGAAAATAAAAGGAGTGAGCCGCCTGGCACATAAAGAAAGCGATCGTGGATTAACGTTGCAGGCAGAATTTGGCAAGATGGGTATAAAGATAGCATTGCAGGGAGATGAAATGCTGGTATACGGTGGCACCGGTATTAAAGGGGCTGTAGTACATTCGCATAATGATCACCGCATCGCCATGGCCTGTGCCGTAGCGGCACTTACAGCCGATGGTCCTGTGGTAATAGAAAGCGCGGAAGCGATCAATAAATCGTATCCCGAATTCTATGATCATCTGCAGCAATTGGGCGGCCTGGTAGCCGTGCATGCATAACTCCCGGCGCTATGCCGGTAGCCAGCGATTCTTTTTTTCATTTTAAATCATCAGCGTGTGAACAGTTTTGGCAGAATATTCAGGGTAAATGTTTTTGGGGAATCACATGGCGCCAGCGTGGGCGTTAATATAGATGGCATCCCCGCAGGTATTCCCTTAAAACAGGAAGATTTTTTATCCGACCTGGAACGCCGCAAAGGTGGTTCAAGAGGTACTACGCCCCGTAAGGAAGAAGACCTGCCTTTTATCAAATCAGGTGTATTCAACGACCGCACTACCGGCGCACCTTTGACCATTCTTTTCGAAAATAATAATACCCGCAGCGCAGATTATGAAAAGCTGCGCGAATTTCCACGCCCCGGCCATGCCGACTTTGTTGCCACTGAAAAATTCGGCGGCTTTGAAGACTATCGTGGCGGCGGGCATTTCAGCGGCAGGCTTACCCTAAACCTGGTGGCTGCCGGTGTAATCGCAAAAAAGATCCTGGGTGATAGCGTAAAAGTACAGGCTACTATAACAGAAGTGGGCGGTTATGCAAATGCAGAAGAAGGACTGGAAGCAGCTATTGCTGCCAAAGACTCTGTAGGTGGTATCGTGGAATGTGTGGTAGATGGCCTCCCCATCGGTTTGGGAGAGCCTTTCTTTGATTCCCTGGAATCAGCACTGGCACATGCCGTATTTGCTATTCCTGCCGTTAAAGGCGTTGAATTCGGCGCCGGCTTTGCCGCTGCCAAAATGAAAGGACTGGAACATAATGATCCCATTATAGACCAAACCGGTAAAACAGCCACCAACCATGCCGGTGGTATAGTAGGCGGCATTACCAACGGTAACCCGCTGGTTTTCCGTATTGCGGTAAAGCCTACCTCCAGCACACCAAAGGAGCAACATACACTCAATATCACAAGTGGTGAGGTAGAAACGTTTAGTGTAAAAGGTCGTCATGACCTGTGCATAGCACTGCGCGTACCTGTAGTACTGGAAGCTGTAACAGCCATGGTACTGGCGGATTTCATGCTACTGGAACAAATAAGACCGAGGATCTGGAAATAGCTGTTTTGAATTTGGGGATTTATTTATTTTCTTATTTAGATATTTTGTTCAGCGGTATATCTGCTTTGAAACAAAATATCTAAATAAGAAAATAAATAAATCCCCAAATTTTATTTAACGATCTCGAGTAACTCCACATCAAATATCAATGTGCTTCCGGGGCCGATTTTCGGACCTGCCTGGCGATCACCATACGCAAGATCAGCAGGAACATACAGGCGCCATTTGGAACCTACAGGCATTAACTGCAAGGCTTCTGTCCAGCCTTTGATCACACCACTTACCGGAAAAGAGATAGGCTCGCCTCTGTCAACCGAGCTATCGAACACAGTACCATCTATTAAAGTACCATGATAATGTGTTTTTACTTTATCATTGATAGTCGGTTTGGGGCCATCACCTTCTTTCAGGATCTGGTATTGCAGTCCGCTGGGAAGTGTTACCACACTTGGCTTTGATTTGTTTTCAGCCAGGAATTTCTCACCTGCTTCGCGGTTCTTGGCGAATTTCTCACCTTTTAACTGTTGCAGAAAATTACTTATACTCATATCACATTGTTCTTTAGAAAGCGTTAATGTTTTATTGGCCAACGCATCCTGGATACCTTTAGCCAGTAGCGTTGTATTCACGTTATCGAATCCCTGTGCTTTGAGATTGTCGGCTATATTGACGCCAATGCCATAACTCACGGAATCAAGACGTGTTTTGAGTGGATGTGCCTTTACTGCTGTTTTTACAGCGGGGGCTTTAGGTTTAGGTTTGGGAGCAGGTTTATTCTGACTAAAGCCGGGTAAGGCCAGTAGTCCGAGTACACCTGAAAATAAGAACTTCTTGTACATAGATGTGTGTGATTGTCAATAATTGAGTCGGATAAGATAGCGTTATTCCTGCAAGTTAATGAATTAACTATTTCATAATTGGTAGCTGCACATTTGACGGATGCGCTGCATCATGATAGATACGGATCGTTGCTTTCTTAAAGTCTTTATCAGTTGCTTTATAGATATCCATGAATTGCTGCGGATTGCGGTCTGTCAGCGGAAACCAGCTGCTCTGTACCTGGATCATAATGCGGTGGCCTTTCTGAAAGGTATGCGCTACATCCGGCATGGTGAATTTTACGGGAGTGGGCTCACCGGGAACAAAGGCTTCCGGTTTTTCAAAGCTGTTACGGAACTTGCCGCGCATGATTTCTCCACGTACCAGCATCTGGTAGCCACCCATCGGGTAGGTAGAAGAAGGCAGCCGGCGATGTTCGGTCGGTTCATCTTCTTCATATTTAAAATCATCCGGGAAAACATCTATCAGTTTTACGATGAAGTCTGCATCAGTGCCGGTTGTACTGGCGATGATGTTGGCCACCAGCGGACCTGCAAGGGTAATGTTATTGTCCAGTACGGCCGATTCAAATACCACCACATCGGGTCTGCGGGAAGCAAACCGCTGGTCATCTGTCATATAACTGATGGTCCGGTTGAAGTGAACATCTTCTGTATAAGGAACCGGTTTGGAAGGATCGCTGACATATTCGCTGAAACTATTACTGGCAGATGGTTTGGAGAAAGACAATTTACCATCTGGTTGCAGGTAGGCAGCTTGTTCCTGCATCGCAGCCGGTGGCCATTTAGGGAATTGCTTCCACTTGTTTTCACCGGTGAAGAAGATGGTGGCTTCGATATCCGGCGCCTGACCTTTACCTTTCAGGTAATAGTTAAAGAAAGGAATTTCGATATTATTGGCGTAATAAGTAGATGTGTTGCTGTCAAAGCGCACATTGCCCAGGCTGGTGCCATCGTTGGAAGCCCACTGTCCGTGGTACCAGGGACCCATTACAATGCGGTTGTTGGCTTTGGGATTCTGTGTTTCAATTGCTTTGTAGGTATTCCAGGCGCCGAAGCAGTCTTCTGCATCAAATACACCCCCTACTTCCAGCATAGCCGGTTTTACATTATACAGGAAGTTACGCACATTACGCGCTTTCCAATAGCTGTCATAATTAGGGTGGTCATACATTTCCTGCCAGAAGGCAACGCTGTCGCCAATGATCTTTGAAAAGTTTGGCAGCGCACCTGTTTCCAGGTAAAACTTGTAGTTATCGTGGGTATAATAATCGTATCCTTTAGGGCCTTCCATGGTAGGTTTTGGATGCGGATGATCAAAGACGGTATAGAAAGAGAAGGCATCCGCAATAAAGAACGCACCGTTGTGGTGGAAATCATCTCCCATAAACCAATCCGTCACCGGTGCCTGCGGACTTACCGCCTTCAACGCCGGATGTCCGCTCAAAGCGCCCATGGTAGAGTAAAAGCCGGGATATGAGATGCCGAATATGCCTACATGGCCGTTGTTGCCCGCCAGGTTTTTCACCAGCCAGTCGATAGTATCATAAGTGTCGCTTGCTTCGTCAATATCTTTTTTACCTTTTTTATTGGGATTAAAAGGCCGCACATTTACAAATTTGCCTTCACTCATCCAGGTACCTCTCACATCCTGGATCACCATGATATAGCCTTCGTGCAGGTATTGGTTGTAGTGGTTGCGGTATAGCGGCCGGAAATTGTTTTCACCATAAGGTGAGCAGGAGTAAGGTGTGCGCGTCATCAGTATAGGATGCTTCTCCGACTGATCTTTAGGCAGATATACCGAGGTGAACAATTTTACACCATCCCGCATAGGGATATACACTTCTTTTTTTGTGTAGTGTTCATACATCCACAGGGAATCCTGGTTTACCGCTTTGGTAATAACCGGGAATATAAACAGCGCGGCGCAGGCCAGCAGCAGCCATTTTCTCATAAAAACGATTTAGTTAGATTGGAACTAAAGTAGTGAAAAAACGGGGAATGGGGCAGGGGAATTGGGCGAGTGGTTAGGGCGCTAATTTCTCCCTTTCTTTTTTAGGTAAACTGGCTACCACCAGGTCATAGGAGTTTTTAATCCACTCAAGCAGCAGCTTGTTGGGGATGTTGGAATGCACGTCTACGGTGTTCCAGTGTTTTTTGTTCATGTGATAGCCCGGTGTTACGCCTTCATAACGTTCCCGTAATTCAACGGCTTCTTCCGGATCACATTTCAGGTTAATGGTTTCAAATGTTTCAAGACCGCTCAGGGCAAACATCTTTCCGGATACTTTATATACAAGGGTTTCTTCTCCAAAAGGAAATTCTTCCGTAACACCGCGGAGGGAAAGACAATATTCCCGGAATTGTTCTATGTTCATGAGCCATCTTGTTAGATAACAAATATAAGAATTGACAGGATGATATAAAAACACCGGCCGCAAGCATTTACTGCTGGTGGCCGGCTATGTGGATAATTGATTCGTCGTATATACCTGTACGTTAGCAAGCCAACGTACAGGATTTTTTTGTTTATAGATAAAAAAAGGGAAAGCTTATTTTTTATTGATCGAAATAATTACGCGGGAATAACGGGCATAGGTAATCTCTACTTCCTGGCCTGCACGGTATCCTTCCAGTACACCGTTCATCCAGTAAAAGAGGCGCTTCCTTTTATGCTCTCCCCGGATCATAATATTGGTTTGCGTATCGTTATTTTCCAGGTATACAGCCTCCATAGGCGCTTGTATGATGCCTTTCTGCAACTTTACGAGATCTTTTTTCAATGCCCAGTAACGGATATCCGTTACCTTGATCAATGCAAAGATCAGTGCAATCACAAAGCAGATAAGCCAGATCCAGAACCAGATATTCCGGTAGGAAAACAGGGACCCGTCTGCATCTCCCAGGTTGTTGTGTGTGTATAGATACAGTTGTGGGACCACGGCAGCAATTAATAACAACCCAAAGCCTATCAGTACAAACTTGGTTAATTGTTGTTTGTTCTTTTTTAACGCTTGCTGTAATAGGAAATTCTCCTCAGTTGTGATAAAGGTGTATTCGGACATAGTTCAGTAGGTTTTTCAATAAGCTAATATAAAGACAAACAATCAATTAATTAAAATTATATATATAAAAATTTAATTGATAAATGTTATTTTGATTGTTTTGGGAGATAAAATAAAAATATATGATAAAATATTATCGATAGATTTAATGAAGATATAATTATCGCAAGTCCTTACAAATGAAAATAGTTTTCTAATTTGCAGTCCATTGTAACCCATCCTGCTGTTATATCCCCGTCATTCATCTGTAATTATAAAACGACAATATTGAAACGGATTTTTTTATTTGTTGCAGTGCTGTTACTGACAAGCACAGCAAACTATGCACAGGATACGGCACAACTGGTGGTAGAAGGACGGAAAAACAGTGCCACACAACAATCCAAGCCTTATGTGATCATGATTTCTATAGATGGATTCAGGTATGACTACGCGGAAAAATACCAGGCGGAAAACCTGTTGAAACTATCGGACGAAGGCGTACGTGCTGCAGCTATGCAACCTTCCTTTCCTACGCTTACTTTTCCAAATCACTACTCCATGGTTACCGGCATGTACCCTGCTCATCATGGCCTGGTAGATAATCTTTTTTATGACCGCCAACGGAAGGCAGTATATAAAGTAGGCGACCGGAATGCAGTGGAAGATGGTACCTGGTACACCGGCATGCCGCTATGGGTGCTGGCAGAGAAACAACAGATGCTCAGCGCCAGCTACTTCTGGGTAGGCTCTGAAAGCGCCATTCAAAATATCCGACCCTCTTATTATTTTAAATACCACGAGAAAACTGCGATCGATCAACGCATACAACAGGTAGTGAACTGGCTCAGCATGCCGGAAGATCAACGCCCCCACCTGATTACCTTCTACTTCCCGGAAGTGGATCATATGGGACACAGATACGGCCCTGATTCCGATAGCGTACGTAACGCCGTACAGTTTGTAGATGCCGCTATCGGCAGCATGACGGAAGCCGTTAATAAACTGAACCTGCCCGTCAACTTCATCGTAGTATCGGATCATGGTATGACACAGGCCGACACAGTTAAAACACTGTCACTCCCCGATGTGCCTGTACTGAAGCCTTTAAAAGTAATGGCCGGCAATGAGAAAATAATGCTTTACGGCAACAACGAAACGGACATAAAAGCAGCCTACGACTACTTCAAAAAACACGAAAATCACTATACTGCTTACCTGAAAAAAGGAACACCGGAAAGATGGCATTATGGAGAGGAAGATGTGTATAACCGCATCGGAGATATTATCCTTTTAGCAGCACCGGGTTATGCTTTTCGTACATCAGGCAAAAAAATGCATCCCGGACATCATGGATACGATAATAACTTCACTGACATGAATGCTATATTCATGGCCTGGGGACCCGATTTTAAAAAACATATGCGTATCCCCGTTTTTGAAAACGTACATGTGTTCCCGTTAGTAGCAAGAATATTGGGACTGGATATCACACTACCGATTGATGGCAAGCTGGAAGTATTGGAGCCCATACTGAATGACCAGGATTAGCAGGAATAAAAAAGGATTAATAGGATGGGTGTTTTGTTGACCAGGATTAAATAGATTTAAAAGATTAATAGGATGGGTGTTTTGTTATTGATAAACAACAAAACACCCATCCTATTAATCCTTTTTTATTCCTGCTAATCCTGGTATGCGCTTACCGGTTCGCAGGTGCAGATGAGATTTCTATCACCGTGGGTGTTATTCACACGGCTCACAGAAGGCCAGAATTTATTTGCTTTTACATATGCCAGCGGATAAGCTGCTTCCTGGCGACCGTAAGGAAGGTTCCATTCATCAGCAGTGATCACGGATTGGGTATGTGGTGCATTTTTCAGTACGTTGTTTTGTTTGTCAACACGACCTTCTTCAGCGGCACGGATCTCTTCACGGATAGCGAGCAATGCATCGCAGAAACGATCCAGCTCACCTTTATCTTCACTTTCTGTAGGTTCAATCATGATGGTACCTGGTACCGGGAAGCTCATTGTAGGAGCGTGGAAACCATAGTCCATCAGGCGTTTGGCTACATCTTCCGCTTCCACACCGGCACTGGCTTTGAATGGACGCAGATCCACAATGAATTCATGCGCACAGGTGCCATTTACACCGCTGTAAAGAATGTCGTACGATTTTTCCAGTCTTGCCTTCATGTAGTTGGCATTGAGGATCGCAAATTCGGAGGCTTGTTTTACGCCTTTGAAACCAAGCATGCGGATGTATGCGTAAGAAATCAGCAGGATGCTGGCAGAACCGAATGGCGCTGCAGATACGGCGTTTGATGGCTTACCGTCATTCAGTTCCACATGACCGGGAAGGAATGGTGCGAGGTGTTTGGCTACGCAGATAGGACCTACACCTGGACCGCCACCACCATGCGGAATAGCGAAAGTCTTGTGCAGGTTCAGGTGACATACATCTGCGCCGATAAGACCGGGCGCTGTTAAGCCTACCTGTGCATTCATATTGGCGCCATCCATGTATACCTGTCCGCCATGTTCGTGGATCGTTTCACAGATCTCTTTCACACTTTCTTCATATACACCATAGGTAGATGGATAAGTGATCATGATACCGGCGAGATTTTCCGCATGTGCGGCTGCTTTGGCTTTCAGGTCCGCTACATCTATGTAGCCGTTTTCCAGTGCTTTCACTACTACTACCTTACAACCGGCCATGATGGCGGATGCTGGGTTGGTGCCGTGTGCACTGATAGGGATCAGCATGATGTTGCGGTGTCCTTCTCCGCGGCTTTCATGGAACTTGCGGATCACCAGCAGGCCGGCATATTCGCCCTGGGCGCCACTGTTGGGTTGCAGACTGCAGGCATCAAAACCGGTGATCGTGCTGAGATATTCACCCAGTTCCTGAGCAATCTGTAAATAGCCGCCAACCTGGTTTTTTGGGGCAAAAGGATGCATCTTGCTCCAGTGTGCCCAGCTTAAAGGAATCATTTCAGTAGCTGCATTCAGTTTCATGGTGCAGGAACCGAGAGAGATCATGGAAGTATTGAGGGAAAGATCTTTATTTTCCAGCGATTTCAGGTAACGCATCATCAGCGACTCACTGTGGTGGGTGTTAAACACCGGGTGCAGCAGGTATGGGGAGGAACGTTGCAGTGTTGCAGGAATACCGGTGGTGCCCTTGGTAATACCGGCTGCATCTGTTTTACCCGCATCAAAGATCCGGAGGATGTCGTTCACGTCACCGATAGTAGCGGTTTCGTCAAGAGATATACCTACCTGACCATTTGCAAAATAGCGGAAGTTGATGCCGGCCGCTTCTGCGGTAGCTTTTATGTCGCCTGCATTTTCTATGACGATGGTGTCAAAGAAGTTGCCAGCAGATAATTTTAATCCTTTCGCCAGCAGTTTTTCTGCCAGTGCTTTCGTCAGCAGGGAAACACGGGTCGCAATATTTTTCAGTCCTTCCGGTCCGTGGTACACGGCATACATAGCGGCCATGTTAGCCAGCAATGCCTGTGCAGTACAGATGTTGGAAGTAGCTTTTTCACGTTTGATATGTTGCTCACGTGTTTGCAGCGCCATACGTAGTGCACGTCCGCCCTGGGCGTCGATGCTTACGCCAATGATACGGCCGGGTATAGCGCGTTTGAAATCGTCTTTCACTGCAAAGAAGGCTGCGTGCGGACCGCCATAACCCAATGGTACACCGAAACGTTGTGCGGAACCAAATGCGGCGTCAGCGCCCAGTTCACCGGGCGTTGTCAGCAGTGTCAGCGCCAGCAGATCGGTGGCGATACCAACGTAAGCACCTGCTGCATGTACCTGGCCAATGAATGCCTGGTAATCTTCTACGGCGCCTATATTGTTGGGATACTGGATCAGCGCACCAAAGTAGCTGGTATCAAATTGAGCTGTTTTGTAATCGCCTACTACTACTTCAATGTGAAGCGGTGTAGCACGGGTATAAATAACATCTAACGTTTGCGGATATACGTTATTATCTACAAAGAATTTAGCCCTGCTTACATGATCATGATCTTTGTTCAACGCATTGAAAAACATGGTCATGGCTTCTGCTGCTGCCGTAGCTTCATCCAACAGGGAAGCGTTGGCAATAGGTAAACCTGTCAGATCGCTTACCATGGTCTGGTAATTCAACAGGCTTTCCAGCCGGCCTTGCGAAATCTCTGCCTGGTATGGCGTATACTGCGTATACCACCCCGGATTTTCAAAAACGTTACGCAGGATCACGCTGGGAGTAATCGTATCGAAATACCCCTGGCCGATGTAGTTGCGTAATACTTTGTTTTTCAGGGAAATAGCTTTCAGCTGTCGGAGATAATCACTCTCGCTGATGGCTGCAGGAATTGCCAGCGGCTGCTGCATACGGATGGCACCCGGTACAGTTTTGTTAATCAGCTCATCCAGACTGGAAGTTCCAATGGTTTCCAGCATCTGTTTTTTCTCAGCTTCATTCGGCCCTATGTGACGGTGCACGAATTCAATTTGTTGAATATCAAAAAGATTCATGATGTATGCAGGTAATTTGAAATAGAATGCGCAAAGCTATGCAGATTTTAAGCAACCGCCAAACGACCAGCCCTGCCGGTGGAAAACAGTGATAATTGGTGGATAAACAATACTTGTATATGTCATGGTTTTGTCCATTCAGTAATTGATTATCTTTGCGGCAATGAGCAAAATATTAGAAGACTGGGAACAGAAGGCCAAAGACAAACAAAAGGCCAATAAACAGTTTCTCCAGAAGCTACAAACCCGCAGAGGAAAGGGGGTAGAAAAACTGTTGCCTGAACTCCATGAAGAAGCTTTTAGTAAAATTGATTGCCTGGAATGCGCCCGCTGCTGTAAATCGATCAGCCCCCGCTTCAAAGGACCCGATATCAAACGCATCTCCAAACACCTCGGTATGAAGGAAGGAGATTTTACAGATACCTATCTCCGTTTGGACAACGACGGCGATTACGTCGTAAAATTCACCCCTTGCCCGTTCCTGGGCGCTGACAACGCCTGCGGTATCTACGATGTCCGCCCCGGCGATTGCCAGAACTACCCATACACAGATAGTTACGATTTCTTCAAACGCCCCAATATCACTTACGAAAACAGCACCATCTGTCCTGCTGCCTATTATGTACTGGAAAGATTAAAAGATAAGATGGGAATATAATTTGGGGATTTTGGGATTTAGGAATTTAGGAATTTGAAATGCAGCAGAGATTAACATTTGAAACAAAATCAACAAATCAGATCTCCGCTGCATTTCAAATTCCTAAATTCCTAAATTCCTAAATTTGTAAATCCCAAAATATTTCACGGTTTCAAATCCAGCTTTCGCATCGCCGGTGATATGATGTAAGTGGTGATCACTACACCAAGCGTTACACATCCACCGAAAACAACCGATGCCGTTAATCCCATAGCGCGCGCCATAAAGCCGCTTTCAAAGGCGCCGAGTTCATTAGAGGAGCCTACAAACATAGAACTTACGGAAGCCACCCGGCCACGCATATCGTCAGGTGTTTTTAATTGCAGGATCGTTTGCCGGATGATAACGCTCACCCCGTCCAGGGCACCACTGATCAACAAGGCAGCGATAGACAGGTAGAAGCTGGTAGAAATACCGAAAAGGATAATGCACAGGCCAAATCCGAAAATGGCCGCCAACAGCTTGATACCAGGTTTGTTTACCAGCGGGCGGTGCGCCAGGATGAACATCGTCACCAATGCGCCTACAGCAGGGGCGGAGCGCAAAAAGCCATACCCCAGCGATCCCACATGCAATACATCGGTAGCAAATGCCGGCAACATAGCCACGGCGCCACCAAACAATACGGCAAACATATCCAGGGCCATAGCTCCCAACACCACTTTGGTATGCCACACAAAACGCATCCCCTTGGTAAGTCCATCAAAAAAGCTTTCCCCCTGCGATTTGTAATAAACAGGCTTGGGTTTTATCTGTAATAAACTGAACAAAGGCGCCAGAAAGATCGCTACCACCAGCAACATAGACCAGTGTACCCCAAACAGGTAAATGCAAAAGCCGCCCAGTGCAGGGCCCAGCACACCGCCTACCTGCCACGCAGAGCTGCTCCAGGTGGAAGCATTGGCATACAACTGCCGCGGCACCAGCAACGATAATAAAGTGAAGGTAGAAGGACTGGTAAATGCACGGATGGTACCACCCATAAACACCAGCAGGTAGATCAGGTTTAATACCCAATGCCTGGAGATGCCTGCTACGGCGCGGTCCCAGGTAAGAAGGAACAACCCCGTGCTAATAAAAATATAGGCGATCACACATTTCAGCAACATACCCCGCTTTTCCCGCTTATCCACCAGGTGACCGGCAAAAGGAGCAAGCAGCACCGCAGGGATCACTTCAGACAACCCGATCAGCCCCAGCGAAAAAGGATCTTTAGACAATTCATACACTTTCCACTCTATAATGGCAAACTGCATGGTAAGCGCAAACACAAGTGCAAAGCGGATAACGAGATAGTAATTGAATTCGGGAAAACGAAGCGAAGCGTAAGGATCGTTTTTAGGAGATACCGTATTGTCCAAGCTGATGTATTTTTTACTAAAGTTATGAAAAAGGTAAAAAGATGTATATAAAAAGACAAACCCGCCCGCCGGGTACTAGCAGTTTTGCATTTTAAACTATACTTTTATTGTGCAAAATTCCGCATGATTATGAGCATACAAGGATTGTTATACCGGGTGCTGTTGCCCCTCATGTTCGGGCCTGTTGTCTGTATGGCAGATCCAGGCGGGGAAGGCAATGATCCGCCTGCCCGGAAAGCAAGGCTGGAGCTGGTAACAGACAAATTTATATCTCCTGTAAATATGTCCGTACCACACGATGGTTCAGGAAGATTATTTATCTGTCAGAAAGAAGGGAAAGTATGGATAGTAAAGAAAGGCAGCCTGTTGAGCCAGCCCTTTCTGGATGTGAGCAGCGATATGATAGCCGTGAACCCCGGATATGATGAAAGAGGGTTGCTGGGCATGGCCTTCCATCCCGATTTTAAAAAGAACCATAAATTTTATGTGTATTACAGTTCCCCGCTGGAAAAGCCGGTAAAGGGGTTGAATCATAAGAGCAAATTAGTGGAATTTACTGCATCGGCATCCAATCCGGATATCGCAGATCCGGCCACCAAAAGGGTGTTGATGGAAATCGATGAGCCGCAATCCAATCATAATGGCGGTCAGCTGGCATTCGGTCCGGATGGGTATTTATACATTGGTTTGGGCGATGGCGGCGGCGGTGGCGACAAACACGGCACTACCGGCAACGGCCAGGACCTGGGCGTTGTACTGGGGAAGATTCTCCGTATCGATGTAAACGGTGTGCCTTACAAAGTGCCTGCCGACAACCCTTTTGTAAAGACAGTCGGCGCAAAACCGGAAATATGGGCCTATGGCCTGCGCAATCCATGGCGTTTCTCCTTTGATCGTGGTACCGGCAGGCTATTTGCCGGAGACGTAGGACAGAATCAGTATGAAGAAGTGGATATTATCACCAAAGGGGGTAATTATGGCTGGCGCATCATGGAAGGTTATCATGATTACAATGTTCCCGCAGGGGCGGATAAAAGCAAACTGATTGCACCCATCCACGAATACAGCCACGATCTGGGGATTAGTATCACCGGTGGGTATGTATATCGTGGGAATGCCATCCCCTCTCTCAAAGGATTGTATGTTTTCGGGGATTACAACGGGAAGTCCTTTGTACTGGCGCCTGATGGCAGGAAATGGGAGCGTGCAGAACTGCAGCTCTCCGGCCGTCCCGCCGATCAGCTATACATTCTCAGCTGGGGAGAAGATGAACAGGGTGAACTCTATATGCTGACCAGCTCTTCTACCAGCGCAGGATTCAAAGGCGCAGTGTATAAACTGGTGAAAGAATAAAATGGGGAAAATCACGGCCCATCAAGCCCAGCACCCGTTTGGCCCAATTTTTTGTTAAAAGGACATAAATTGAGTCAGCGACGGACGATTTTATTTTATATTTGATTACACAACGTAACCACACAAAATTTACGTTCAATTGAGATACATATGAGACTGAAAGTGATTATACCGGTTTTGCTACTCAGCATCTCCGCAGGCGTGTTAGCTTTTAATAAGCTGGGGCATAACGACGATCCTCCTGGTCGTTATGAGGTGATCATGAACCTGGTGGGTCAAATGCTGAAAGAAGGGCATTATCAACCCAAACCCATTGACGACGCCTTCTCCCAACAGGTTTTTAATAAATATTTGCGTAGCCTGGATGTGGAAAAGAAATTTTTCCTGAAAACAGACATCGACAAACTGCAACCGTTAACAACCCATATCGATGAAGAGCTGAAAGGCGCACCGCTGGATTGTTTCCGCACTATTAATACCCTGATAAAACAAAGAGTGGCAGAAGCAGCGGCTATCTATCCCGAAGTGCTGTCCAAACCCTTTGATTTTACAGTAGATGAAAAAATAACACTTGATCCGGATAAAATAGATTTCCCTGCTGATGAAAATGCACGGAAAGAAGCCTGGCGTAAAGTGTTGAAATACCGTACACTTGAAAAGTTGACAGACCTCCAGGAAATGCGGGAAAAAGATAAAGGGAAAGACAGTGTAAAAGCAAAAACAGATGCGGAGCTGGAAGTAGATGCACGCGCGAAAGTTAAACAACTGTACGATCGTTATTTTGAACGTTTGAAAAACAGGCAAAATGATAACGACCGTTTCAACTTGTATGTAAATGCGATCACCAGCACGATGGACCCGCATACTGACTACTTCCCGCCTGATGAAAAACGTGCGTTTGAAGAACAGATGGCCGGTAAATTTTTTGGTATCGGTGCACAGCTGAAAGAAGAAGGGGATAAGATCAGGGTGGTAAGCATCGTAACCGGTAGCCCTAGCTGGAAGCAGGGCAAACTGAAAGCGAATGATGTTATTCAGAAAGTAGCACAAGGCAATAATGAATCGGTAGACATCACGGGATACCCTGTGGAAGATGCGGTGAAACTGATCCGCGGTAAAAAAGGTACGCCGGTAAAACTGACTGTTAAAAGTGTGGATGGTACGATCAAAGAAATTACGATTGTCCGCGATGAAATTGTTACGGAAGAAACCTTCGCAAAATCTGCTATCATCAACGGACAACACAAAATAGGATACATTTATCTGCCTGAGTTTTATGCCGACTTCAACGACCGTAACGGCGCCCGCAGTGCGGACGATGTGGCCAAAGAAGTAGCCAAACTGAAAGCAGAAAAGGTAGAAGGCATCATCCTCGATCTCCGCTTCAACGGCGGTGGTTCACTCCAGGATGTAGTGCAGATGGCTGGTCTGTTCATTCCGGAAGGTCCGGTAGTACAGGTGAGATCCAGAGGTGGTGAAGCCGTGGTACTGCGCGATCGTGATAAAAACGTACAATATGATGGTCCGCTGGCCATCATGGTAAATGAATACAGCGCATCAGCCTCTGAAATAATGGCCGCTGCCATGCAGGATTACAAACGTGCCGTGATTATCGGCAGCACCCAAACCTTTGGTAAAGGCACCGTACAACGTCTCTTCAACCTGGATGATTTCTACCCGGTAAAAGATGGTGGCAGCCTGGGCGCACTGAAACTCACCCAGCAGAAATTCTACCGTGCAGACGGTGGCTCTACCCAGCTGAAAGGCGTCGCCTCCGATGTGGTATTGCCAGATCCTTATTATGAAGTAGCAGAGCGTAAAGACAGCGATGCACTGGCATGGGATGAAATTCCACGCGCCAGCTTTACTCCCTGGGGAAATCCGGTGAACACAGAATCACTCAAGAAAAACAGTGAAAAAAGAATGGCGGTAAGCCCTGCTTTTAAACTGCTGAATGAAAACCTGAGCACCCTGAAAAAATTGGAAAAACAGGACGCCTATTCATTGAACCTGCAAACATTTAAAGCAGAACAGAAATCAAATACAGCTGCGCTGAAGAAATATGATGCTGTTAATGATAAGGTGAAAGAACTGAATATCGTGAACATGAAATCAGATATGGAGAAACTGGGTAATGACTCATCCAAAGTTGCACGCAACAAGGACTGGATCAAGATAAGAACCAAAGACATCTACCTGGACGAAGCTGTAAATGTGATGAATGATCTGATTGTACAGTCACTACCGAAGATGCAACGTAAAACCCAATAGAACTGACCAGGGATTGAACAGATTCCTGTGATAGAAGAATACTCATAAAAGAATCCCCGGAGAAAAACATCATCGTTTTTCTCCGGGGATTCTTTTATGATCTCAATTTATTTAATCCGGTTCTTTCTCCAGTACTTCCAGTGCTTTCTTCACCATGGGATCAGTTGCATTCACGGTTTCATAGAAACCTTCTGTACGCCACAGCTGACGTGCCAGCATGGCTTTTAGACGGGTTCTGATCTCTGTTTCATCATGTATGCTAAGACGATCCAGTCCGGGAATGCTGTCCTTTTTAGCGTACTCCTTGAATTCATTGAGCAGCTCAGGACTGGTCTGGAATGTTTTAGCGAATGCCTCCGCATCTTTGTATTGCTTGAAGTCGTCTTTGTGTGCAGTAAAATACCGGTACACAAAGTTGCTGAAGGTATTACGTGTATAGATCGCCGTTAGTGTTGGTGTAAAACGGGAAGTGTCGAAAGGAATGAAGATATCGGGGGTGATGCCGCCGCCACCGTATACACGGCGTCCTTCGTGTGTTTTATAAAGTACGGTATCCGTGATTTTGATACTGTCTTTATTCACCATTTCGCCGTGGTTATAGCGATCTATGATATCGTCATCATAATTGGCATGACCATTACCATAGGGTTTCTGTATACTTCTGCCGGAGGGAATATAGTAGCGGGCCACTGTGAGGCGCAATGCGCCGCCATTGTCCAGGTCATACTGTTCCTGTACAAGACCTTTACCAAAGGTACGGCGGCCTATGATGACGCCACGGTCCCAGTCCTGGATAGCGCCGGCCAGTATTTCGCTGGCGGAGGCAGAGCCTTCATCGGTAAGAATGGCCAGGCCGCCTTTCTCAAACATGCCGGGACGCCTTGTTTTATAATCTGTACGTGGATAATCTTTGCCCTTTGTATAGAGGATGAGACGCTGGTCATCCAGCAGTTCATCGGCGATGCGGGTGGCTGCATCCAGGAATCCACCTGGGTTCTGGCGTACATCGATGATCAGTTTTTTCATGCCTGCTTTATCGAGTTTGCGCATGGCGCCAAGGAATTCATCGAAGGTGGTAGCTGAGAATTTGCTGATTTTGATATAGCCTACACCGGGAGCGGCCATGTAGGAGGCATCAATACTATATAAAGGGATGATACCTCTTTTGATAGGGATCTGTATTTGTTTTTGCTGGCGTAGCATGGTGGCGTTTACCAAAGAGCCGGCAGGGCCTTTCAGCAGTTTACGGATCTTGTCGGGGGTGATGCCGTTTCCGGCCACGAGGCTATCATTTACTTTCAGGATCTTGTCGCCGGTTTGTACGCCTGCTGCTTCTGAAGGGCCGCCACTCAGTACGGATACCACGTTTACGGTATCTGCTGTAATATTAAATTCCACACCGATCCCTTCAAAATTACCTTCCAGGTCTTCGTTTACCTGTTGTAGCTGGGAAGGTGGAATATAGATGGAGTGAGGGTCCAGGTGGGCCAGTAAGCCTTCAATGGCTTCCTGCTGTAAGTCATCTGTATTGAGAGAATCTACATATTTTGCTTTGATAAGATCCATTACCTCCTGCAATGGCCCTTTGCTGGGCTTCGTGAAAAATACAGTGGCTCCGCCGGTATTTGATCCGGGCATTTTATGCCCGAGGAACATTCCCAGGGCTAAGACAACTGCAAAAAGAAGAGGTAAAAAAACATTCAGCTTCCTGTTAGACATAATTTGATTATTATCCCGCTAATTTATAACCATTCATTCACCATGTAATATAAGCTGCCCACAGAAAGATATCTGTCGCATGCATGCATCATCATAGCTTAAACTTAAAGGGCGCTATTTGTTTATATGAAACCCTTTTGTTTAAATTGTGACAAAAATAGCATAAATCGGGTGCAAACTTTTACGATTCTTTAATTTCATAAATTACCGGATATGGCCACAAGAATAAAGCTGATAGCAGATAGTGGGTCTACAAAGACCGAATGGGGCCTGCTTGGACGCAGTGAGCCTACGCTTTTCCGGACACAGGGAGTCAGCCCGTATTTCCAGTCTGCAGAACAAATCAGGGATATCCTGACAAAAGAATTATTACCACAATTTCCTGCAGATGTCGTTGTCGATGAAGTCTATTTTTATGGTACAGGGCTGTCCCAGGAAAAAAATATCCACCTGGTAGCAGACAGCTTAAAAGCAGTATGGCCCGATGCGGTAATAGGCGTAAACCACGACCTGATGGGTGCGGCACGTGCACTTTGCGGCCATGAGCAAGGTATTGCCAGTATTCTGGGTACAGGGTCCAATTCCTGTTATTTTGATGGGCAGGATATTGTGAAGAATAACCCGGGCCTGGGTTACATCCTGGGCGATGAAGGTAGTGGCGCTTATCTCGGCAGAAAAGTATTGCAGTATTATCTTTACAGTACGCTGGACGAGGAACTGAGCACCCGCTTCGACATGAAGTATAAGACCAACAAAGATGAAATACTGGAAAATGTTTACCGCAAACCATTAGCCAACCGCTATCTGGCCGGATTTGCAGAATTTTTATCTGAAAACAGGGGACATTTCCTGATCGAAAATATTTTAGAAGACGGCCTGAATGATTTTTTCTTCAGCCATATTTATAAATACCGGGAAAGCTGGACAACTTCTTTACACTTCGTAGGTGGCATTGCCTGGCATTTCCAGGACATCATAAAAGAGCTGTGCGAGTTATATGAATTGCCGATGGGTAAAATATTGCGCACACCTATGGATGGCCTCCTGGTATATCATACTTAATCATCTCCAACCGCACAAATATGACATTTGTAAAAATAACTGAACAAACCTCTGGTTATCGTCATCTTGAAAAGATGACCATTCAGGAATTACTCTTTAATATAAATAAAGAAGACAGGTCAGTTCCGCTGGCAGTGGAAGAATCCATTCCACAGATTGAAAAGCTGGTGGCAGCCATTGCAGATAAAATGCTGGCCGGTGGCCGTTTATTTTATATGGGAGCCGGTACCAGCGGACGACTGGGTATCGTTGATGCTTCTGAGTGCCCGCCTACATTTGGCGTACCGTATGGACTGGTAATTGGCATTATTGCCGGTGGCGATGATGCTATCCGCAAGGCGGTAGAGTTTGCGGAAGATGACCGGGAGCAGGGCTGGAAAGACTTACAGGAATTTAATATCTCCGATAAAGATGTAGTGGTAGGCATTGCTGCCAGCGGTACTACGCCTTATGTGATCGGGGCATTGGACATGTGCCGCAGCAAAGGCATCATTACCGGCAGTATCAGCTGTAACCCCGATTCGCCGGTATCTGCGGCCGCCGACTTCCCCGTGGAGGTAGTGGTAGGACCGGAGTTTGTTACGGGCAGCACGCGCATGAAAAGTGGTACTGCGCAGAAACTGGTGCTCAATATGATATCTACAGCCGTTATGATCCAGTTGGGCAGGGTAGAAGATAATAAAATGGTGAACATGCAGCTCAGTAATGAAAAACTGGTAGACCGGGGCGTGAAGATGCTGATGGAGAAATTATCGCTCACAGATTATGAACAGGCACAGGCGCTTCTCTTAAAAGCCGGTAGTGTAAAAAAAGCGGTGGATGATTTTGTGAAAGTATGATTTAATCTGACATTTGCAGCGATAACCGGACATGCACAACATAGAACCATATTACAATTGGCGGCATCTGTATACGGCAGAAGAGGACGAGTATTCGCCATTTTATGGCCGTGAGTATAGCGAATTTGTATTCTCAAATACGGTATATAATTATTATGTACATCCGCAGTGGGACGATTTCGGCTCCCGTAACCTGTACCTGAAGATCCTGTACACGGATTACCAGTTCAATTTTGTTATCATAGAATTATTAGGGGAATGGAATGATGCCATTGATAACGATATCATGACCCTCAAGCGGGAAATCATTGATATACTTATCTCCCAGGGCATTACCAAATTTATACTGCTCACTGAAAATGTGATGAATTTCCATTCTTCTGATGATTGTTATTATGAAGAATGGTGGGATGATATAAAGGATGATGGCGGATGGATTGTGAGCCTGAACATGCCGGAACAAACAAAACAGGAATTTGAACGGGCCCGTTTACATCATTATGTGCACTTGCTCGAAGATCATAAATGGCGAACATATCAACCTCTCCATCTGTATAATATGATAGATAACATCATGCTGAGGCGGTTAGAATAATATTAATTTTCATTGCAAAATGAAAGATATCATGCATGAATAACTGATTTACAATTGATTTATATATTATTAAAGAGATGCACGTATTTTGAAACCTGATAAATATCATTTGGTTTTTATTTTTCCTGCGCTAAATTTGCGCGACATTTCAATCATCTTTTCATACTAGGAAGCTTAGAATTTTACTTATGAAGTGGTCACAGTTCTTTAATACCTCTATCGGTAAGAAGTTATTGGTAGGTGCTACCGGTTTGTTTCTTTGCAGTTTTGTTGTTGTGCACCTGGCAGGTAATTTCCAGCTGCTTTATAACGACGAAGGCAAGGCTTTTAACGCATATGCAGCGTTTATGGGGCATAACAGCCTGATTCAGTTTATTGCCTGGGGGCTTAAAATTGTGATTCTGCTCCACGCGGTTATAGCCATCCGGCTTACTTTCAGCAACAGGGCAGCCCGTCCGGTGAAATACGCAGTGAGTGCGGGCAATCAAACATCTTCCTGGTTCAGCCGCCAAATGGCGATCATGGGAAGTATCCTTTTCATCTTCATTATTATCCACCTGGCTAATTTCTGGGCAAAGTTCCACTACGGTGAAATGCCTACCCAAACCTACGCGGGTATGGAAGAACCATTAAAAGATCTCTACCGGGTTTCCCAGGAAACTTTTAAACAGGGCTGGTTGGTTGTACTGTATGTAGTGGGTATGATCGGCTTATCCTTTCACCTGGTGCATGGTTTCAAAAGTGCCTTCCAGACCTTCGGTTTAAATCATAAGAAATACAACGGGTTAATCAATTTTGTAGGCGTATGGCTGTTCGGAATAGCTATCCCTATTGGTTTTGCTATCATTCCGGTTGTAATCTATTTCAAATAATTCTGTAAAGTTAGGATATATGTTGAACGCAAAAATTCCTGCCGGACCATTAAATAGTAAATGGGAAGACTATAAAGGACATTGTAAACTGGTGAATCCAGCCAATAAGCGTAGCCTGGAAATAATTGTGATTGGTACTGGTTTGGCGGGCGCTTCAGCAGCGGCTTCATTGGGTGAGTTGGGGTATAAAGTAAAAGCTTTCTGCTTTCAGGATAGTCCGCGTCGTGCGCACAGTATTGCTGCCCAGGGTGGTATCAATGCCGCTAAAAATTATCAGAACGATGGTGACTCTGTTTTCCGTTTGTTCTACGACACTGTAAAAGGTGGCGACTACCGTTCCCGCGAAGCCAATGTGCATCGCCTGGCGGAGGTAAGTGGCAATATTATAGATCAGTGCGTGGCACAGGGTGTTCCCTTTGCACGTGAATACGGTGGCCTGTTGAGTAACCGCTCTTTCGGTGGTACACAGGTACAACGTACTTTTTATGCAGCAGGTCAGACAGGCCAGCAGCTGCTGCTCGGCGCCTACTCTGCATTGGAGCGCCAGGTAGCATTGGGCAACGTGAAAATGTACAGCCGTCATGAAATGCTGGAAATCGTGAAAATCGATGGTAAAGCACGCGGTATCATTGCCCGTGACCTGGTAACAGGTGAACTGGAACGTCATTTCGGTCACGCTGTATTAATCTGCAGTGGTGGTTATGGCAACGTTTTCTACCTGTCTACAAACGCGATGGGTTCTAACGTTACAGCAGCCTGGAAAGCTACCAGGAATGGTGCTTACTTCGCTAACCCCTGCTTTACACAGATCCATCCTACCTGTATCCCCGTTTCCGGCGACCACCAGTCAAAACTGACACTGATGTCAGAATCACTGCGTAACGATGGCCGTATCTGGGTACCCAAAAAACAAAACGATACACGTAAAGCCAGCGAAATTCCTGAAGAAGAAAGGGATTACTACCTGGAAAGAAGATATCCTGCATATGGTAACCTCGTTCCCCGTGACGTGGCTTCCCGTGCAGCAAAAGAAAGATGTGATGCCGGTCATGGCGTAGGTACTTCCAGGCAGGCGGTATTCCTCGACTTCGCCGCAGCTATTGAACGTTATGGTAGCATCGAAGTGGGTAAACGCCAGCTCTCCAACATTTCCAAAGAAGAAATCATTAAACTGGGTAAAGAAGTAGTAGCCGAGAAATATGGTAACCTGTTCGACATGTACGCCAAAATCACCGGTGAAAATCCTTACGAATTACCCATGCGTATTTATCCTGCGGTGCACTACACTATGGGAGGCCTGTGGGTGGATTACGAACTGAATACCACCGTTCCCGGTCTGTATTCCCTGGGAGAAGCCAACTTCTCTGATCACGGTGCAAACCGTCTCGGTGCCTCTGCACTGATGCAGGGACTGGCAGATGGTTACTTTGTGCTGCCTTATACTATCGGTAACTACCTGGCGGATGAAATCCGTACCAAGGCAATACCTACTGATCATCCCGCCTTTGTGGAAGCAGAGAAAAATGTAAAGGATACGATCAACAAATTCATGACGGTAAAAGGTTCCAGGTCTGTTGATTATTTCCATAAAAGATTGGGTAAGATCATGTGGGAAAAGTGCGGTATGGCACGTAACGAACAAGGTCTGAAAGAAGCTATCGAAGAGATTAAAGCACTGCGTGCTGAGTTCTGGAGAGATGTGCGGGTACCAGGTACAGAAAAAGAATTCAACCCCGAACTGGAAAAAGCAGGTCGTGTTGCAGACTTCCTCGAACTGGGTGAGCTGATGTGTTTAGATGCGCTCAACCGCCGCGAATCCTGCGGTGGCCACTTCCGTGAAGAATCACAAACAGAAGAAGGAGAAGCAAAACGTGACGATGAAAACTTCTCCTACGTAGCTGCATGGGAATACAAAGGCGATGGCCAGTACGAACTGCACAAAGAGCCGCTGGTGTTCGAAGAATGTAAACCTACACAACGTAGCTACAAATAATAAGGGTTATTGGTTGATTGTTTAACAGTTGATCAGGATTATAAATCAAATAATTGTCCAGGGATTATGGAACATTATAACATGAACCTCACATTAAAAGTGTGGAGGCAGAAAAATAGAAATGATCAGGGTAAGTTTGAAACATTACAGGCTAAAAACATTTCTTCTGAAATGTCTTTCCTCGAAATGTTTGATGTGGTGAATGAAGAACTGATCAACGAAGGAAAAGACCCGGTAGCATTTGACCACGATTGCCGCGAAGGTATTTGTGGTGCATGCTCCATGCATATCAATGGCCGTGCACACGGTCCCTGGGAAGGTACCACTACCTGTCAGCTGCACATGCGTGCGTTCAAGGATGGCGATACTATCACCGTAGAACCCTGGAGGGCAGGCGCTTTCCCGGTAGTTAAAGACCTGACGGTAGATAGAGGCGCTTTTGACCGCATCATTGAAGCAGGTGGTTATATCTCTGTCAACACAGGGAATGCACAGGATGCCAACAGCCTGCCCATCGATAAAAACAAAGCAGACCTGGCTTTCGCCGCTGCGGCGTGTATCGGTTGCGGCGCCTGCGTAGCAGCTTGTAAAAACTCTTCCGCGATGCTGTTCCTGTCTGCCAAAGTTTCTCAGCTGGCACTGTTGCCACAGGGGCAACCTGAAAGGAAATCACGTGCGCTCAACATGCTCGCACAGATGGACAAAGAAGGCTTTGGTAGCTGTACCAACACCGGCGCCTGCGAAGCAGAATGTCCTAAAGAAATCTCTTTAACCAATATCGCCCGTCTGAACAGAGAGGTGATTGGTGCAGGGATGACAGTAGAAAAATAGACCAGGATTAACGGATTATAAGGGATTAGCCTGATTGGTGAAGATTAAAACGGATATGGTTATTATTCGTTTCAATCTCTGCTGATCAGGCTAATCTTTTTTCTGATTAACCGCTCATAATTCTATCTCTCGTAATTCGTAATTTTTTTACTATTATGTACCTCTATTCTTAAAAAATATATTTTATGTCAGATCAATCCCGTAGGAAATTCATTAAGCATCTCGGCAGTACCGCAGCATTGCTGGGTATAGGTCAGCTGGCTGCCATGGGTAGGGAAAACGAACCGGTACATTTACTACAACCGGAAAATAATTTTTCCTCAAATGATAAAATCCGTGTTGCCTGCGTAGGTATGGGCATCATGGGATTTGGTGATGTACAAACAGCCATCAAAGTTCCGGGAGTGGAATTTGTTGGCGCGGCAGACCTCTACACCGGCCACCTGGAAAAGGTGAAAGAAGTTTTCGGACCAAATGTATACACCACCCGCGACTACCGGGAGCTGCTGAAACGTAAGGATATTGATGCGGTTATTGTAGCCACGCCGGATCACTGGCACGATACAATTGCTATCGCAGCTATGGAAAGCGGAAAAGCCGTTTACTGCGAGAAGCCGATGGTACAACAGATAGAAGAAGGACATAAAGTAATAGCAGCACAAAAGCGTACCAAAGCAGTTTTCCAGGTAGGCAGCCAGCGTGTAAGCAGCGTGGCACTTGCGGAGGCACGTAAGCGTTATCTCGCAGGTGAAATAGGTCAGCTCAACGTAGTGGAAGCCCGGATGGATCGTCATAGCGCCCTCGGTGCATGGCAGTATTCTATTCCTACGGATGCATCTCCGCAAACAGTGGATTTTGACACCTTCCTGAAAGATACGTCCAAAGTACCTTTCGATCCGGTGCGCTTTTTCCGCTGGCGCAATTATCAGGCTTACGGCACCGGCATCCCCGGCGACCTGTTTGTACACCTGATCTCCGGCCTGCATTTTATTACCGGCTCACTGGGCCCCACCAGCGTATACGCCAGTGGGAACCTCGTGCAATGGAAAGATGGCCGCGATGTACCTGATGTAGTGGTGGCTATTTTTAACTACCCTGAAACAAAAGAACATCCCGCTTTCCAGATGACCCTGCGTGTAAACTTTGCCGATGGCAGCGGCGGAGGAGAATATACCCGTCTCATTGGTACCGAAGGTGTACTGGAACTGGGCTGGAACGATTTCAAAATAAAAAAACATAAACTGCCGGAAGCTCCCGGCTATGGCGGATGGGATACTTATAACACCTTCACCAAAGCAGAGCAGCAGGCATTTGAAAAACAGTATAAGGCTAAATATCCTGCCGGCAGCGACGCAGCTATTGAATCATCCAACGCATACGCCGCTCCAAACGGTTATGATGACAGGCTGGACCACTTCAAGAACTTCTTTGAATCTATGCGTACCGGCAAACCCGTAGTGGAAGACGCTACCTTCGGTTTGCGTGCTGCAGGGCCCGCCCTGATCACCAATCAGAGTTATTTCAGTAAAAAACTGATCAACTGGGACCCCTTGAAAATGCGCGTGATCCAAGGCTAAGCCAGGATTTAACTATGTAGGAATTTATTTATTTACGAATTTAGATATTTAGTTTCAGTGGCAGGTCTTCCATTGAAACTAAATATCTAAATTCGTAAATAAATAAATTCCTAAATAATTTAACCCTTCCCATGTCCAAAGGTTTTCCACTTCAATGTTTGGTTTTAGGTGTTGTGTTATTGTCTTGTAATGAAAACAAACGTAGTATGAATAATCAGGAGAGCATCACGCCACCTGTCGCTGAGAAAATAGCGAAAGAACTAACCATTCACGGAGATACCAGGATAGATAATTATTACTGGATGAACAACCGGGAAGACCCTAAAGTACTCGCCTGGCTTACCGCTGAAAATACTTACCTGGATACTGTGATGGCACCCGAAAAAGAACTCCGGGAGAAGCTGTTCGGTGAAATGAAAGATCGTATCAAGGAAACAGATATGAGTGTGCCGTATCTCAAAAACGGCTTCTACTATTATACCCGTTTTGAAAAAGGGAAGGAATACCCCGTTTACTGCCGTAAAAAAGGCAGCCTGGAAGCAGATGAGCAGATTATGCTCAATGTGAATGAACTGGCTGCAGGGCATCCTTATTGCCACGTAGGAGGTATCAGCGTGAGCCCCGATACCAAACTGCTGGCGTATGGACTGGATACCGTGAGCCGCCGCCGCTATACCATTCACATCAAAAACCTCGAAACAGGTGAAATGCTGCCGGATGAAATCAGGGAAACCACTGCCGGCTCTACCTGGGCAAACGATAATAAAACATTGTTCTATAGCCGCAAGGATACCGTCACGTTGCGTGCCGACCGTATTATGCGGCATACATTAGGCGCTACCGCTGATAAAGAAGTGTATCATGAAACCGATGAAACATTTGCGGTGAGTGTGCGCAAAACAAAGTCAGGCAAATATATTGTGATCAGCAGCGGTAGTACATTGTCGTCTGAAAGCCGCATCCTGGACGCCGATAAGCCCGATGGCACCTTCCGTGTATTCCAGCCGCGTGAAAAAGATATGTTGTATGATATCGATCACCGGGAAGATAAATTTTACATCGTTACCAACTGGGACGCACTGAATTTCCGGTTGATGGAAACCCCGCTGGAAAGGACTTCGCGGCAAAACTGGCAGGAACTGATCCCAAACCGCAGCGATGTGCTGCTGGAAAACCTGGAAGTGTTCAAAAACTTCCTGGTACTGGGAGAAAGAAAAAATGGTCTGACGCAGATCCGCGTGATCAACAACCAGAAAAAGCAGGACGAATATTTGTCGTTTGCCGAACCGGCTTACACCGCCTACATCGGCAACAATCCTGAAATGGATAGCAAGGAGCTGCGCTTCAATTATACTTCCATGATCACACCCAATTCTGTGTATGATTACGATATGGAAACAGGCAAGCGCGAATTGAAGCGGCAACAGGAAGTACTGGGAGGATATGACCCCAAAAATTATGCTTCCGAAAGATTGTTTGCTACCGCCAACGACAGTACGAAAATCCCTATCTCCATTGTCTATAAAAAGACTTTTGATAAAAATGGTAAAAGCCCGCTGCTGCTGTATGGATACGGTTCTTATGGCAACAGTATGGACGCTGATTTTGATGGCAACCTGTTAAGTCTCCTGGATCGCGGCTTTGCCTTTGCCATTGCACATGTGCGCGGTGGTCAGGAAATGGGGCGGCAGTGGTATGAAGACGGAAAGATGTTTAAGAAGAAAAATACTTTCACTGATTTTATAGCCTGTGCGGATTACCTGGTACAGCAACATTATACCCGCAAAGAACAGCTGTATGCAATGGGTGGCAGCGCCGGTGGATTACTGATGGGCGCTGTAGTGAATATGCGCCCTGAACTATTTCACGGAGTAGTAGCGCAGGTACCTTTTGTGGATGTGGTCACCACCATGCTGGATGAAAGTATTCCATTGACCACCGGTGAGTTTGATGAATGGGGAAATCCAAAACATAAAGATTCCTACGACTACATGAAATCGTATTCTCCTTACGATAATGTAACTGCTAAAGCATATCCTAATCTCCTGGTTACAACGGGCCTGCACGATTCGCAGGTACAGTACTGGGAGCCGGCCAAATGGGTAGCTAAGCTACGTGAAATGAAAACAGATCATAACCTGCTGTTGCTGCACACCAATATGGAAGCTGGGCATGGCGGCGCTTCGGGACGCTTTACTGCACTGAAGGAAGTAGCATTGGAATATGCCTTCTTATTGAAACTGGAAAAAGACCAGGATTAAAAAATTTAATCCTGATCTATTTTATCTGACGCTACTTCTTTCCCAAAAAATATTTCCGCCATATGGTTAAAAATGGCCGGATCATCTGTGGTATAAAAGCGGTGTTCCTGATTTTTTGTGAGCCTGCTCTCCATTTCCGGATGACGTTTGAGATAGTCTTTCAGACTGCGGGCAACGATCTTTCCCTGTGCCAGTACAGTGATGCCGCCGGGAAGGTATTGGCGGATCTTTTTCATCAGCAGGGGATAATGGGTACAACCCAATACCAGTGTGTCGATGTTGGCAGATTGCGCTAATATTTTACCGAGATATTCTTTTACGAAGAAGTCCGCGCCGGCACCTTCATGTTCATTGTTTTCCACCAGTGGCACCCACATGGGACATGCCAGCTGATGAGTAATTACATGCGGGAAAAATTTGTTGATCTCCAACGGGTAAGATTCAGAGGAAACAGTACCATTGGTGGCGAGGATACCAACTTCACCGGTTTGCGTAATCGTGCCCACCATTTCGGAAGTAGGACGGATAACGCCCAGTACCCGGTTATCCGGTGCAATACGCGGAAGGTCTTTTTGCTGGATGGTACGCAATGCCTTTGCAGAAGCCGTATTGCAGGCTAATATTACCAGCGGGCATCCCATGTCAAACAGCTTTTGTACACATTCCAGCGTGTAGGCGTGGATGGTATCAAAGCCGCGGTTGCCATAAGGCGCGCGCGCATTATCTCCCAGATAGATATAATCATATTCCGGTAGCTCTGCAACAATTTCTTTCAAAACGGTTAACCCGCCGTAGCCGGAATCAAAAACGCCAATCGGACCCATTATCGTAAGCTTTTAGGCTACATTATTTCTTTTGCATCATGCCGGAGCCTGTCAGATCGTAGATCTTTTGTATTTCGTGCAGCGCGCCTTCGAAATCTATTTCCAGGTCTTTCAGTATGCCGCTTTTAATATCATACACCCAGCCGTGTACGACAGGATATTTATTTGCCAGATATGATTTCTGTACCGCTGCTGTTTTTATCACATTAATGCATTGTTCTTCTACATTCAGTTCTACCAATCTGTTATAGCGGGCGTGTTCATCTTTGATGGCATTGAGTTCATCCATATGCAGGCGGTATACATCACGGATGTTCCGGAGCCAGGGATTTAGCAGACCAAGGTCTTCCGCTTCCATGGCTTTTTTAACACCACCACAACTGTAGTGTCCGCATACAACAATATGTTCCACGTTCAGTTGTAAAACGGCGTAGTTGATAGACGCCATTACGCTCAGATCAGCATTACATACCAGGTTGGCGATATTCCGGTGCACAAATACCTCGCCTGCGTCCATTCCCATGATTTCGTTGGTAGGAACGCGACTGTCGCAACAACCTATGCAGAGATACTTAGGATGTTGGGTAGTAGCCATTTTTTTGAAAAAATCTGCATCGGTGTTTAGTTTGGAAGCTACCCACTGCTTGTTGTTTTCAAATACCTGCTGATAGTCTGACATACCTTATTAATTTTTTTGTGCTGCTAAGATACGCAGGGACATGCAAAATGATGGTATACTGTTTTTAACTTTTCTTTGTTTTTTTCGCGACCTGGCCGGTTGCAGTATCTTTTTATCCTGTTTGCTACCTGTTATGCTACGCGCAGGTTGGTCTTACGTATTTATCTTACATAAAATAACTTACGTATATGTTTTAAACATATAGTTTTAGTAGTGAATAACTGCCTGATACGCCTGTGCATGCCTTGCTATAAGTTGGAAAGCCCATATTCTATTCGTACCTTTGCAGCTTCAAAATTTACATAGCCAGCATGATCAGTGTTAAAAACGTAACGCTCTCTTTTGGTAAGAGAGTATTGTTTGACGAAGTAAACCTCAATTTCACAAAAGGGAACTGTTATGGTGTGATTGGGGCCAATGGAGCGGGTAAGTCTACCTTCCTTAAAATATTGTCCGGCGAAATAGAGCCGAACAAAGGCACCGTGGAAATCACTCCCGGCGAGCGCATGAGCGTACTGAAACAGAACCACTTTGAGTTTGACGAGATTACAGTACTGAATGCCGTATTGATGGGCAACAAAAAGCTTTGGGAAATAGGCAATGAAAGGGATACCATCTATGCTAAGGAGGATTTTACCGAAGAAGATGGTATGCGTGCAGGAGAACTGGAAGCAGAATATGGTGAAATGGGCGGTTATACCGCAGAAAGCGATGCAGGTGTACTGCTGGGCGATCTGGGTGTAAAAGAAGAAATGCACAGTATCCTGATGAAAGATATTGCCGGTAGCCTCAAAGTACGTGTTTTGCTGGCACAGGCGTTGTTTGGTAATCCAGACATCCTGCTGCTGGATGAACCTACGAATGACCTGGATGTGGAAACCATCGGTTGGCTGGAAAACTTCCTGGCCGACTACGAAAATATTGTGATCGTGGTATCGCATGACCGTCACTTCCTCGATGCGGTTTGTACGCATGTAGCGGATGTGGATCGCGCCAAGATCCAGATTTTCAGCGGTAACTATACTTTCTGGTATGAATCATCCCAGTTGATGGCCCGTCAGATGTCTGATAAGAACAAGAAGATGGAAGATAAGCGTAAAGACCTGATGGACTTTATCGCGCGATTCAGTGCCAACGCCTCCAAAAGTAAACAGGCTACTTCCCGTAAGAAAGCCCTGGAGAAACTGGTGATGGAAGATATCCAGCCATCCAACAGAAAATATCCGGGTATCATCTTCAAGCAACTGCGTGAAGTAGGTAACCAGATCCTGAACGTAGAGAAACTGGAAAAACTGGTAGATGGCCGTAGTAAGTTGTTTACCGACGTTACTTTTTCTGTAAATAAGGGAGATAAAATTGCGTTCCTGTCTAAAGATCATCTTGCACTGACCACCTTCTTCCAGGTGATCAACGATGAGGCAAAAGCAGACAGTGGTAAATTTGAATGGGGTACTACCGTTACAAAAGCTTACCTGCCAAACGATAACGCTGAATTTTTTACCGATAATAGCCTGAACCTGATGGACTGGCTGCGTCAGTACGTGCCTGCGCACGTTACAGATGTGGATGAAGCCTTCCTACGTGGTTTCCTGGGTAAGATGCTGTTTGGTGGCGACGAGATCATGAAGAAAACTTCCGTACTGAGCGGTGGTGAAAAAGTGCGTTGTATGACCAGCCGCATGATGCTGCAGGACCCCAACGTACTCATCCTGGATGAGCCTACCAACCACCTGGACCTGGAATCTATCCAGGCATTCAACGAAAGCATGATCAACTACAAAGGCGTGGTGTTGTTTACAACGCATGACCATACCTTTATGCAGTCTGTAGCCAACCGTGTTATAGAAATAACACCCAAAGGCATCATCGACAGACTCATGACGTTTGATGAATACCTGGCAGATGATCGCGTGAAAACATTACGTGAAGAAATGTATGGCACAGCCGTATTAGCATAAAACAAATATTTACGAATTTTTGATTTACGAATTTTGAGATTTTGGGGATTAGAAATGTAACGGGATTAAGAAACATATCCGCTGCATTTCAAATCCCCAAAATTCGTAAATCAAAAAATCCCTAAATCATAAATATTCCTCTATTACCTTCATTTTATTCTTATCAAGCGGCTTTGTAATGTAAGCCATCAGTTCGGGGGTGTGTTGCACTTTTTGTATATCGCGTACGTCTACAGAAGAGGAGCACATGATAATCGGGATGGTTTTTTTGAGAGATGTTTTAAGCCCCCTGTACGCTTCAATAAAATCCCACCCGTTCATACGCTGCATGTTCATATCCAGGATAATAAGAGAAGGCAATGGTGGCTCCGGAATTGTTGACAGTTGCTCCAGCGCCTCTTCAGCGCATAAAAAGGAGGTAATAGTAAGCTTGTTGCCTTGGTGCCCTAACATCTTCCTGATAATGAAATGAAAAATCTCATCGTCATCTACAACGTACACTATTTTATTCATGTCTTCCATGCTTATGTTTTAATTGGGCTACTGAACTTTTCCGGGAATAACAAGCGCAAAGGAAGATGATGTAATAGTATAGTCCTGTATCAGGTTATTCCGGGCATAGCAATAAATGACCACTGGCATCAGGGATGACAAGCTGCTGAAATCGGCGATCCTTTAAGGTTATGACATGGGTTAAAATCTTGATTCAAGAATATTCAGTTCACATGCTTCTTCTTGGGCATTGATACAAATTGACCAGTTATACTGGCCTTGCTACTTGTTATTACAGGCGCAAAGAAAGTTAATTTTATTTTATTATTATATATAATTTTTTATCAATAACTAATCATTAACAATTTGTAGTAGCGAAAAAAGCATCAGAAAAGCAGACTAGTACGCTTGTTTCCGGGGTTAAACGGGGAGCAAAAAAGGGAAGGCGGAACCATCGTTCCGCCTTCCCTGAAATAATATTGAAAAATGACTTAAAACAGTCCGCCTTTCTTCAGGGTTACTTTACCCTGACCGATTTTGAAACCATTGTGATAGATTTCCACTGCATAATCTCCTACTTTGTAGTCAGAGTTCTGCTTCCAGTCCATGCTAACGGTTTGTTTCTGGCCGGTAGTATAGGCAACAGTTTTCTTGGCAGTATATAATTTCTCTGTACCGTCTTCCAGCGTAAACCTGCCGGAACCCAGTGCTTCAACAGCCAGTGGAGAACCATCAGGAGCAGTAATGGCTACATAAATGTCTTTGTCGCCGCTCGGTGCAATCCTGTTATCATCCAGGTCAAACGTTACCCGCATCATATCAGCGCGTTTTGCTTTGGATGTTTCGATTTCCTTACCATTGTGTCTAACCCGGATCGGCAGCAGCTTGATATTGGAAGCATGTAGCACAGAACCAAGATCCACCTGTTTATTCAGACTGTCTTTTACGGTAGATACAGAATCCCGCTCTTTACGGGCATAATCTCTTTCACCAGCCAGTACGATCTTCTCACCTTCCAGGCGCTCAATTGTTTCTGTATAACCTTCTATGTTGGATTTTAACTGCTCAATCAGGCGGCGTGCTTCTGCCAGCTGAGCCTGGGTAGCATTCTTGTTGGATAAAATACTGGAGATCCGGGCCTTCATGTCCTGGATTTCCTTATCCTTGGTTTTTACCAGGCTATCCATACGGGTGTTCTGAGAAATCAGATCATCCAGACGTGCATTGGCGGCATTATATTCCTGCTGTAAAGCATCGCGGGAAGAAGAGATGGAATCTATCTGCGTGGTTTTTTGTACAATTTGCTCGCTGGATTTATTTTTGTCGTACAACATATAAATCCAGGTACCTGCAAGCGCAGCAATTAAAATACCGTAAATTAGACCATTGCGGCTGCGCGGTTTTTCTGGTCCGGGTGAACCCGGTGCAGGTGCGTTGAAAGTGTTCTCAGTCATAGTTGTTAGTTTTATATTTAATTGTTATATGGTTAAAATTCGTTATTGAAGATCAGAAATTATAATTTTTATTTTATAAAAGATATAAAACTGTTTACCGAACGTGTTACCAAATATTGCACTTGATCAATTATTGCTGCTGGACATAGAAACAACCCCGGCTACACAGGCTTTTGAGCAATTGCCGGAGGATATGCAAGGACTCTGGCTGGAGAAAATTGCAAAAACTGCGCCAGTTTCGGAAAACGGTGTAGAAGCATATGCAGACAGGGCTGGCATCTACGCGGAATTCGGCAGGGTGGTGTGTATTTCAGCCGGCTTCTTCAGCCTGGAGAATAACCGGTATCATTTACGGCTGAAGTCGTTTTACAATGATGATGAATCGCTTGTATTGAACGGTTTTTTAGAATTGATAAATAAATTTCATATAAAGCACCCCCGCTTCCTGTTTGCCGGCCACAATATCAAAGAATTTGATATTCCTTTTATTTGCAGGAGGTCTGTTGTTCATCAGTTATCTTTGCCGCTGCCTTTACAGTTGCATGGATTTAAACCATGGGAAATGCCCATGCTGGATACCCTGCACCTGTGGCGCTTCGGAGACTTTAAAAACTATACTTCCCTCAAACTGCTGACAGCCGTCCTGGGCATCGATACACCCAAAGATGATATAGACGGCAGCATGGTAGGGAAAGTATACTGGCAGGATAAGGACCTGGAGCGGATAGCCGCCTATTGCCAGAAAGATGTGGTAGCCGTAGCCCAGCTCCTGCTGCGCTTTAAACGCATACCCCTCCTGCAAGAGGAAGATATTGTAATCGTTAAATAATCAATTGCCGGATAGCAGGCTGTCCTACATGACCAACAGCCATCCGCACACAGCTCAACATCAGCATACATGGAGTACCAGGATATCATCAAAGATTGGAAACAAAAGAAATTCCGCCCTTTATACTGGCTGGAAGGAGAAGAAGACTTTTTCATCGACCAGGTGACCACCTTCGCCGAACACCACCTGCTGGATGAAGCCGAAAAAGGCTTTAACCTCACCGTTTTATACGGCAAGGATACTGATTGGAGCACGGTTATCAACACCTGCCGCCGTTATCCCATGTTCGCAGAAAGACAGGTAGTAGTGCTGAAAGAAGCCCAGGCCATGCGCGACCTGCTCAAACTGGAAACATACATCGATAACCCGCTTACTTCCACCGTTTTTGTAGTAGCACATAAACAGGGGAAGATAGATGGCCGTAGCAAAATGGCCAAACTGATCAAAGAAAAAGGCGTTTTACTCTCCACCAAAAAACTATATGATAACCAACTCGCAGGCTGGGTGGAAACCTATGTAACCAGCCGCGGACTGGCCATTTCACAAAAAGCCGCCATCCTGCTGGTAGATCACATCGGGAATGACCTGTCCCGCATCGCCAACGAAATAGATAAACTGCTGGTCAATCTCCCGGCTCAAAAGAAAATAGACGAAAGCGACATCGAAAAATATGTAGGCATCAGTAAAGAATACAACGTATTTGAATTACAGAATGCCCTCGGACAAAAGAACGCTGCCAAAGTATTCCGGATCATCGGCTATTTTGCCGCAAATCCCAAAGCGGCTCCCATTCAGATGACACTGCCGGCATTATATAACTTCTTTGCAAAAGTAAATCTCATTTTCAGTGTAAAAGGAGGAGAGAAGGAAGTGGCTGCCGCACTGAGCGTACACCCGTTCTTTGTAAAAGACTACATGAACGCTGCCCGCCAGTATGGCCCGGATGGTACTGAAAAAGCCATCCTGTTACTGCATCAGTATAACCTGCGGAGTATAGGCATTAACGATAGTGGGGCAGAAGACGGTGAGCTGATGAAAGAACTGATGTATAAGATGATGTATTAGATATCATTTTTTCAACCTGTAATACCATGAAAGAAAAATATCGATCCATTATCCGTATAGTCTATGCTATATTATTATTTTTTTTAGGCTTGCTGATATTGCTGGTCGATTGGATCTTTGTAAATATTCTGATATCCGGTAATTTTAAGCCTGCTGATCCCTATGCTATCCTGCCTTACGGTATTGCAGTTGTGTTAATGAGTGTACTGCTTGGGGGACTTACTTATTTCATTTTCTATAATTCATATAAACTAAGTAAACCGGTAAAGAAGAGAGAAGTTATTGAACTGTTAGGAGAACATTTTTATTAATTATCTCCCTAAAATCTCCTTCGACTGTGCGGAATCTTTATCCATCTGTACTACCAGTGCATTGATATCATCAAATTTCAGGTTTGCCCGGATGTAGTCAATGAAATGAACCGTTAACTCCTGTCCATAAAGATCTTCGTTGAAATCAAACAGGTGTACTTCCAGGCGCAGGTCTGTGCCATTAAAAGTAGGACGGAAGCCAATACTCATCACTGCCGGTAATAACTGGCTATGGTGGTGGAGGCCCACACGCACGGCATAGATGCCTTCTGCAGGAATCAGCTTTCTTTCATCTCCAAGACGTAGGTTGGCAGTGGGATAGCCCAGCTCACGACCCATTTTATCGCCATGAATGACTTCTCCCGATAAAAAATAGGAATAGCCCAGCAACTCATTGGCCAGTTGTACGTGTCCTTCCTGCAGGCTCTTACGGATTTTGGTAGAGCTCACCGTAAGGTCATGTACTACCTGCTGCGGAATTTCCACCAGGGTAAATCCATATTGCTGCTGCTCTGCTTCCAGCAGTTCCAGGCCGCCTTCGCGGTTATGGCCAAAACGGTGATCATAACCAATGATGATGGTATGTGGTTTGAAACGTGCTACCAGAAAGTCTTCCAGGTATTCACGGGCAGAAAGTTCGGAGAATGCTTTTGTAAACGGCACCACTACCAGGTGGTCTATGCCGGCGCGTTCCAACAAGGCGATTTTTTCCGGTAAGGTGGTTAACAGCCGGATATTATTAGGGCCGGGCAACAATACCTCCCTTGGATGCGGATCAAAAGTAACGATCACTGTTTCCCCGCTACAGTTCACCGCAGCCTGTTCCAGCTGTTGCAAAATGAAGCGGTGTCCTGCATGTACTCCGTCAAATGTACCGATAGTGATAACAGCATTGCGGAATTCCGGTAAATGGTCTAAGTCCCTGTGAACCTGCATATAATTCAATAACAATCAAAAACGCCGGGCAAAAGTAACACATTCGGCGGGCATTCTGCGCGGAATCTGTTACTTTTGCAGCCTGAAGAGCATCTTTATTTAATTATTTCTTTATTTAATTATTTTTTCCCGGTGGATAATAACATTTACGCCAAACGTGGTGTTTCGGCAGGCAAGGAAGATGTACACAATGCCATTAAGAATATTGATAAGGGATTATTCCCGAAAGCATTCTGCAAAATAGTGCCCGATATTTTAGGGGGCGATGATGCTTACTGCAATATCATGCATGCGGATGGCGCCGGCACAAAATCTTCACTGGCTTATATTTACTGGAAAGAAACCGGTGATCTGAATGTCTGGAGAGGCATTGCCCAGGATGCTATTATCATGAACATGGACGACCTGCTTTGCATAGGCATTACAGATAATATCCTTCTTTCTTCTACCATCGGCCGCAACAAACAACTGGTACCGGGTGAAGTAATCGCTGCTATCATCAATGGCACGGAAGAAATACTGGCAGAACTGCGTAACCACGGCATCAGTATCTATTCTACCGGTGGTGAAACAGCAGACGTGGGTGACCTGGTACGCACTATCATCGTGGATTCTACGGTAACAGGCCGGATGAAACGGGCGGATGTGATCTCCAACGACCGCATCCAGGCCGGCGACGTAGTAGTAGGACTGGCCTCATACGGACAGGCCACTTACGAAACGGAATACAATGGTGGCATGGGCAGCAATGGTCTTACCAGCGCGCGTCACGACGTATTCAGCAAAGCGATGGCGGAAAAATATCCCGAAAGTTTCGACCCGAATATTCCGTTTGAACTGGTGTTCAGCGGCAAAAAATCACTGACAGATAAAATTGATGTTCCTGGTTTCGGCGCTATTGATGCCGGTAAACTGGTACTATCACCTACACGCACCTACGCACCTGTTATTAAAAAGGTGTTGGAGCAATTCCGTCCGCAGATCCATGGTATGGTGCATTGCAGCGGCGGCGCCCAAACCAAGGTGTTGCATTTTATTGAAAACCTGCATGTAATCAAGGACAACCTGTTTCCGGTTCCGCCGTTGTTTACCCTGATCCAGGAGCAATCCGGTACACCGTGGAAAGAAATGTACCAGGTGTTTAACATGGGGCACCGGATGGAATTATACGTACCGGTAGCGATTGCAGCCGATATTATCAGCATCTCTAAAAGCTTTAATATAGATGCACAAATTGTTGGCCGCGTAGAAGCTGCTGCACAAAAGCAGGTAACAGTGAAGGCACCAGCGGGAGTTTTTGAATATTTCTAACAGGCGTATAGCAAATAATAGAGAAGCGAATGATGGGTTCCGTCATTCGCTTTTTTTATTCCTGTAGTGTAAAACGTACCGGCAAATTAAACTGTACTGATACCAGCTGCCCATTCTGTTTGCCTGGATTCCATTTTGGCATTGCCTTTACCACCCGGAGAGCTTCCTCTTCCAGGCCGCTGCCCCATACTTTACCCACTGTTTTAGGGGTTACTACCTCACCCTCCCGGTTTATAACAAATTGTATGAAAATGGTGCCATAGATACCCTTTTCCTGCGCTTCCCTGGGGTAGCGGATATTGTGGGAAAGAAAGGCTGCCAGTGAGTCTTCGCCTCCTTTATAGGTGGGTGGCTGTTCTACAAAAGTGAAAATTTCCTGTATGTTTTTCCCTTTTTCTATAGCGGTAGCCGGCTGAATACCGGTGTTGCTTTGTTTGTCGGCAACAAAAGCGAGGGAGCTGAAAATCAGCACGGATAACGGTAATACCATGATCCTGCGCAAATAGCTGAACCGTGGTGTGTGAAATTGTGTGAGCATGGTGATCCGCCGGTGCAGGGGCGGATGGAAAAAGTCGTTGGAGATAGAGAACTGTTTGCTCTGGAAGGTTATCCGGAGAATGGTTTGCGCATATCCCGCCACTTCGGTGCCTGCGGCTTTTTTGTCTGCAATAAACTCATGCACGAGGGCCAGCTCACGTTTGAGCAGGTGGAAGAAGGGATTAATCCAGCAAATAGCCGTGACAATTTCCATGAAAAGTTTGTCTGCGCTGTGTTTTTCTTCCAGGTGAACCAGTTCATGTCGCAGGATCTGTTGGCCGGCAGTGCTTTCCAGCGGTGTGTGCTGATCCCAGAAGATGTAGCGGAAAAAAGAGAAGGGCGCTGTTACCGTTTCGCTTTTTACAAAGTGGTAGGGAGGTACTTCCTGTACCTCGCCATGACGGATCAGGCTTTTTATTTTACGGATACTGATCAGTAGCCGGGTGATGAAAAGAAGGATCACGAGTCCGTAAATAACGGCGATGGCTATACGGAAGTTGATAGCCGGTCCGGTAGAAGGTACTACTGCTTCCCGGAGTGTGATGATCCGGTTAGTGTAGGTCATCATGGCGGAAGGCGCCTGCTGGGCGCTGAATGGCAGCGGGATCTTCAGCAGGGGAATGATTAGTGATACTACCGTGATCAGTACCAGGTAATACCGGTTCCACTGGTGGAAACGGTTATTGCGCAGGGCTGCATAGTAATAGGCGTAGAGTAGCGCACTGCATAATATTACTTTGGCGAGATAGGTGATCAGCAGTATCATGGCCTGGGTTTTTGCGTGTCTTTAATTTTTTGCACCAGTTTTTCGAGATCAGTTATACTCAGTTCCTTTTCTTTTACAAAGAACGATACCATGTTGCTGAAAGACCCTCCGAAATAGCCTTTCACGAGGGTGCTCATTGTTTTATGGCTGTAAGCATCTTTTGTTATCAGGGCAAAATACTGGTGTGACTTACCATAGGCTTTAAAGTCGATAAACCCTTTTTCTATCAGGATCTTTACCAGAGTGGACACGGTATTGTAATGGGGTTTTGGTTCGGGCATGACTTCGATGATATCTTTTACAAAAGCGGGTCCTGTTTGCCAGAGCGCCTGCATAATCTGTTCCTCTGCTTTGGTAAGTTGTTTCATGTCGGGTTTAATTATAAATCCAAGTTATAACTAAGTGTTTAGTTGTACAATTATTTTTTTAGCAGAGATAAGCAGGAGGGGGGAGATGATTTTTGTATATATTATCACAACGAGTTATTTTTTAATTGGTTATTTTTGCCCGCAAGAATCAGTTTGTATTAAACAGAAATAAGGACATGACGCCTGAACAACCTATCATCCAATTAACAAACGCCAGTGTATACCAGGGAAATTCGTTGATTTTATCTGATGTAAATATCACGGTAAACAAGGGAGAGTTTGTGTATCTCATTGGGAAAACGGGTACTGGTAAATCCAGCCTGTTGAAAACCCTGTATGGTGATTTGTCGTTGAACGACGGCACCGGCCAGGTGGTGGGTTTTGATCTGAAGAAGATGGATTGGAAAAAAGTACCTTACCTGCGCCGCAACCTGGGGGTTGTATTTCAGGATTTTCAATTGCTGACAGATCGTAACGTACACGATAACCTGAAATTTGCTTTGCGGGCTACCGGCTGGCAGGACCAGAAGCAGATGGAAGACAAGATTGCAGATGTGCTGGATAAGGTAGGTCTCGGCACCAAAGGGTTTAAAATGCCTTATGAGTTGTCGGGCGGGGAGCAGCAGCGTGTGGATATTGCGCGTGCGATGCTGAATTCACCCAAGCTGATCCTGGCAGATGAACCCACCGGTAACCTGGACCCTGAAACGTCTGATGGTATCATGCAGCTGTTATTCCGCATTTGCCGGGAAGGCACCGCGATTGTAATGGCGACGCATGATTATATCGTATTACAGAAGTTCCCATCCCGTGTGCTGCGTACAGAAAATGGATATGTAACTGATAATGCGGCAGTTAATTTTTCTTCTTAATATATTTTTCTTTGTTATTGAGAGAGAAAGATTTACAGTTGTTAATTATTCAGCACAAGTTATAAAATTTCCGCTTTATTGGTAATTCGTATTTTTTGAACTACCTTTGCCCCGGAAAAATAGCGACGAAAAAAACATTATTATTACTTATTTATTATTAAAGATGTCTTACTTAACTGTTGAAAAGAAAGCCAATATTTTTAAGGAATTTGGTGGAAGCGAAAAAAATACAGGCTCTGTGGAAGCGCAAATAGCACTGCTGACTGAGCGTATCAACAGCATCTCCGGTCACCTGAAACAAAACAAAAAAGATTTCTCAACCCACCGTGGTTTGATGAAGATGGTAGGTCAGAGAAAGCGTTTGCTTACTTATCTGACTAAAACTAACCTCACAGGCTACCGTGCCCTCATCGAGAAGTTAGGTATCAGGAAATAACCAAGACTTAATTATAGCTCTATTCCCAACTTTTAGGTTGGGAATAGTTTTTTTGTATGTATATGTTTTGTTGTTCTTTCTTTACGATGAAAAAAGAATAACTTTATATTTAATCCTCACTTTATTATGAATCTGACACCTATTTCAGTGAAATTCGATATAGGAGACGGTCGTATGGTGACCATCGAAACCGGCAAGTTGGCCCGCCAGGCTGACGGTGCGGTTACGGTGCGTTTAGGGAATGCTATATTGCTTGCCACTGTGGTAGCTAATAAAGAACCCAAACCAGGCCAGTCATTCTTCCCGCTTACTGTTGACTACCAGGAAAAATTTGCCTCCGCCGGCCGCATACCCGGTTCCTTCTTTAAACGTGAAGGCAGACTGTCAGACTCCGAAGTACTGATCTCCCGCTTGATCGACCGCGCCCTGCGCCCTTTGTTTCCCGATAACTATCTCTGCGAAGTGCAGGTACTGGTTTCGCTCATCTCTTCCGATCCTGAAGTAATGCCTGATGCACTGGCCTGTCTGGCTGCGTCTGCTGCTTTAGCCGTTTCTGATGTGCCTATCCAGGAAATCATTTCCGAGGCACGTGTTGCCCGCATCGACGGTAAATTCGTGGTCAACCCTAACCGTACAGAACTGGCGAAAGCCGATATGGATTTCATCATTGGTGCTACTGGAAAGAACATCATGATGGTAGAAGGTGAGAGCAAGGAATGCCAGGAAGAAGACCTGATCCAGGCAATTGAAGTAGCACACGCTGCTATCAAAGTGCAGGTGAAAGCGCAGGAAGAACTGCGTGATCTGAAAGGTCAGAAAGGCAAGCGTGAATACGCACAGCCGCACGAAAACGAAGAACTGAAAGCAAAAATAACTGCTTTCGCAAAAGATAAAATCTACCAGATTGCCAAATCGGCCTCTGCCAAGCATGACCGCAGCGATGCGTTCTCCGCTATTGGTGTAGAGCTGAAAGAACACCTGGGAGAATTGCCGGAAGAAGATCAGCCGCTGGTAAAAGAATACCTGCATGATCTGGAAAAAGAAGTGATCCGCAACATGATCCTGGACGAATCCGTTCGTCTGGATGGCCGTGCACTGGATCAGGTTCGTCCGCTGGCAATGGAAACAGATATCCTGCCTTCCCCGCATGGTTCTGCCCTGTTTACCCGTGGCGAAACACAGTCCCTGACTACTGTAACCCTGGGTACACCGGATGATGAGCTACTGGTAGAAAGTGCAGCTGTTTCCAACTACTCCAAATTCATCCTGCACTACAATTTCCCTCCCTTCTCTACCGGTGAGGTGAAAATGATGCGCGGCCCCGGCCGTCGTGAAGTAGGTCATGGTAACCTGGCGATGCGCTCACTGAAGCAAATGATGCCGGGTAGTGACTATGCTTACACAGTAAGAGTGGTTTCCGACATCCTGGAATCCAACGGTTCTTCCTCCATGGCTACCGTTTGTGCCGGTTCACTGGCACTGATGGATGCAGGTGTACCTTTACCGAAACACGTTTCCGGTGTGGCAATGGGACTTATCTCCCGTGCTTCAGATGGCAAATGGGCGGTATTAACCGATATCCTCGGTGATGAAGATCACCTGGGTGATATGGATTTCAAAGTAACCGGTACCCGCGATGGTATCGTTGGTATCCAGATGGATATCAAAGTAGACGGTTTAAGCATGGATGTAATGCGCTCCGCACTGGCTCAGGCCAAAAAAGGACGCCTGCACATCGTGGAAGCGATGTACGAAGCATTCCCTGTTGCCCGTCCTGAACCTAAACCACATGCACCACGCATGGAGAAGATCATCATCGACCGTGAATTTATCGGCGCTGTAATCGGACCCGGTGGTAAAATTATACAGGAGATCCAACGCGAAACCGGTACTACCATCAACATCGAAGAAGTTGGTGAAACCGGTGAAGTAAGTATCTTCTCTGCACAGAAAGAAAGCCTGGACAAAGCCGTTGCATGGGTGAAAGGAATCGTTGCTATCCCTGAAGTAGGGGAAGTATACGAATCTGTTGTGAAATCCATCATGCCTTATGGCGCTTTCGTAGAGTTTATGCCTGGCAAACAGGGATTACTCCACATCTCTGAAGTTTCCTGGAAACGCCTGGAAACAATGGAAGGTGTGCTGGAAGAAGGTGAAAAAGTAAAAGTAAAACTCACTGGCACCGATCCTAAAACCGGTAAGTTTAAGCTGAGCCGCAAAGTGCTGATGCCTAAACCGGAAGGTTACGTAGAAAGACCTGAACGCGATGATCGTGGTGACAGAGGCGATTTCCGTGATCGTGGCGATCGTGGTGGCGACAGGCGTGATAGCCGTGGTCCACGCGACGACAGACGCGGTGGTGGTGGTGACAGACGTGATAGCCGCGACAGTCGTGGTGGTGGTGACCGTGGTCCCCGTCCTGAACGTCCGGAAAAACCACAGGAACCTACTTTCGACGAGGAAGCATAGTTCCGGTGTTACAAACTGTTGATAACTGAAATTAGATAAAACAGGAAAGCAGTCTCCTTTTGGAGGCTGCTTTCTTATTTTAATCTTAATGTGAAATAAGTATGCGACTGGCAGGCGGTTACGGGCAATTGATTATATTTGCCGCCTATGTCACATATCGCTATTACGATACAGGTAGGACCGGAGCAAACCGACCTGTTGATTGCACAGTTGTCTGCTGCTGGTTTTGAAGGGTTTGAAGAACAGCCTGATCTCCTGATTGCCTACATTCCCGAAGCTGATTTTAATGAAGTTGTATTGAAAGATGTATTAGCGCCATACGGTGTCGCCTATACGCAGGAAACGATTCAGCAGGTCAACTGGAATGCGCTTTGGGAGAGCAATTTTGAACCGGTGCAGGTAGATGATTTCTGTGGCATCAGGGCTGCTTTTCACCCGCCCTTTTCACCCACGCCTACTTACGAAATAGTGATCACGCCTAAAATGGCTTTTGGTACGGGGCATCATGCCACTACTTCTTCCATGATCAAACTGATGCAGGGCTTGTCTTTCACGGGTAAAAGCGTGTTCGATTTCGGCACTGGTACCGGCATCCTCGCCATCCTGGCGGAAATGATGGGCGCTGCGAAGCTGGATGCAATTGATTATGATGAGTGGGCAGTGAATAACACGATGGAGAATATTGCTGCCAACAACACCCATAAAATACGTGTATGGCAGGCTGATAGCCTGGATGCTGTTACAGCTACCTACGATATTGTTCTTGCCAATATCAACTGCAATGTGCTGCTGCACTTTATGGCAGATATGCATCGCCTGCTGCAACCGGGCGGCATCCTGTTGCTGAGCGGGATATTGCCTTCCGATGAAGAACAGATCCTGGCGGCGGCAATTCCGGTGGGCTTCTCTCTACAGAAAAAAATTGAAAAAGATAACTGGCTGGCGATGCAGTTTGTGGCTTAGTGTGGATGATACATTAAAAAAAATATATAAAAAGTGTTGATAATCCAACTTTTGTGTTATAAACTTTTCTAATATTCCCTTAATTTTAACGCAGAATTTGTTATCTTAGCATTCCTAACTTATAGTGATGACAGAATTTTTATTGCTTATATGCGCTTATCTGATAGGATCTGTTCCTACAGCTGTTTGGGTAAGTAAAGGTGTTTTCGGCATGGATATCAGGGAGTATGGAAGTGGTAATGCCGGAGCTACCAACACATTCAGGGTTCTCGGACCTAAAGCTGGTACATTTGTGATGGTGGTGGATATGATGAAAGGCGTATTGGCAGTGCGGTTGGCCTACCTGGTACCTTATTATCACGATCCCGAACACCTGACACAGCTGGTTAATTTACAGATAGGACTGGGGCTTTCCGCAGTGGTAGGTCACATTTTTCCGATATGGGCAAACTTCAGGGGTGGTAAGGGAATTGCCACACTGTTTGGTTTGGTGCTGGCTATACAACCTTTAGTAGCACTGTGCTGTGTGGGCGTTTTCCTGATGATCCTCTTTTTAACCAGGTATGTATCATTGAGTTCTATCATTGCCAGTATCGCATTTCCGATATTGATCCTTTACATTTTCAATGAGCCTGAGATCTTTTACCGCATCTTTGCGATAGCAGTGGCATTGATGGTGGTATTAACCCATCAGAAGAACATTACACGGCTGTTGAAAGGCAGCGAGAGTAAAGTGCCCTTATTTAAGAACAGGAAAGAGAAAAACTAATTGTAGCTATAGACGTGAAGCATAAACCAGAAAGCAGGGCTCTTTAAAGTGTGCATGCTTTTTGCTTTATGCTTTTCGCATTTTAATAAATGATTCACCCATGAAAAAGATCGGATTCCTCTTTCCTGTATGCATTGGTTTAATAGCATCGTGTTCGCGCGTACCTATTACCGGCCGTAGCCAGTTAAACCTCCTCCCTGAAAGCACCATGCAATCTATGGCACTCCAGGAGTATCAAACATTTTTATCTTCCAATAAGGTCGTATCGCAGGGTACCAGCAAGGATGCGGATATGGTGAAGCGTGTTGGCCAACGTATCTCAGCGGCAGTTACGCGATATATGACCCAGCATAATATGGGCAATGAGGTAGCGAGTTACAAGTGGGAATTTAACCTGGTGAATAATAAGGAAGTGAATGCCTGGTGCATGCCGGGTGGTAAAGTAGTGGTGTACACCGGGTTATTGCCGGTAACACAGAACGAAACAGCACTGGCCTGTGTAATGGGACATGAAATAGCGCATGCCATTGCGCGTCATGGTAACGAGCGTATGAGTCAGGGCTTACTGGCGCAGGGTATACAGGTAGCCGGTTCCGTGGCATTGGGTAAAAATCCCACTGCAGTAAACATCTTTAACCAGGCAGTAGGCGTAGGCGGAAACGTAGGTATGCTGGCTTTTTCCCGTTCAAATGAGCTGGAAGCAGATCACCTGGGCATAATATTTATGGCGATGGCAGGATACAATCCGCAGGAAGCCGTTCCTTTCTGGCAGCGTATGGCCAATATGAGCACTGGTCAGAAGCCACCTGAATTCCTCAGCACGCACCCCAGCGATGCTACCCGCGTACAAAAATTACAACAGCTGATGCCGGAAGCGATGAAGTATTATACACCGGTGAAATAATATAAATATTTAGGGATTTACGGATTTTTTGATTTTGATATTTGAAATGCAGCGAAGATTATTAAATATTATAAATATCAGTCTTCGCTGCATTTCAAATATCAAAATCAAAAAATCCGTAAATCCCTAAATATTTATATCTATTACTTTCTTATTCTTCTGCACTTTGGTCTTCTCTGGTACATGTGCCAGTATTTCCTTCTTAAAGGCCTCAATAAGCGCCTGTTTTATGAAATGGCGATGTGTAACCAGACTGATCTCTCTTACTGGCTCAGGGGCCTTGAAATAGCGCACCATGTTAAGCTGGCGTGCAGACAGGTCCTGCAGGGAAAGTTCCGGTAAAATGGTATATCCTTCATTGAGGTCCACCATTCTTTTCAATGTTTCCACACTGCCGGTATTGTATTCGAGATTTTTGTGTTCCCCCATGGTGAATTTGTCGTTGCAGATATTCAGTACCTGGTTGCGCATACAGTGGCCTTCATTCAGCAACCATACGTCTTTGAGTTCCAGTTCTTCTGCCCGTACTATTTTCTTTTCATACAAGGGGTTACTTTTAGCCGTGTATACCACAAAGGATTCGTAGAACAGCGGATGTTCTTCCAAATGCGGATTATTCAGAGGAGTGGCCAGCAGACCGCAATCCAGCAACTCCTGTTTTAATTGTTGAATGATTTGTTCGGTAGGATATTCCCAGATTTCCAGCTTTACTTTCGGGTATTTTTTCATGAAGCCCGTCAGGATGCGGGGGAGGAGGTAAGGCGCCAGGGTAGGGATAATACCCACTTTAAGCGTTCCCTGTACTTCTTTCTTCTGGTCTGCAATTATTTCACGGATACGGGCATTTTCTTTCAGGATGATCCTTGCCTGTGAAATTACTGCGATGCCTATTTCTGTAGGTACTACCGGTAATTTACTCCGGTCAAATAATTTAATACCCAGTTCATCTTCCAACTTCTGTATCTGCATACTCAGTGTGGGCTGCGTTACAAAGCACTTTTCCGCCGCCATCACAAAACTTCTGTATGTTTCTACCGCAACAATGTACTCCAATTGAACTGTCGTCATTTCCCAATAATTAATCTGGTAAAGGTATTGAGAAAATCTATAGGAAAAAAGACCATGATATAGAGAACACCAGATTAACCGGATTTACGATTTTTTGATTTACGAATTTAGGGGATTTGAAATGCAGCGGAGATATATGACAATCTCCGCTGCATTTCAAATCCCCTAAATTCGTAAATCAAAAAATCGTAAATATTAGAATATTCTGTACCTGTACTTGATCTTCTCTGTATTGCTATACAGCTCCCGGATGTTAATAGAGGCTTGTATTTCCTGGACAGCATCCGTTTTCAGGCTGCGGAATTCCGCTTGCTTGGTATCGATGATGCTTTTGTCGGCGAGGCCGTTGTCCTGTGCAATTTTCAGGGAGTTATTCACTTTGCTGTAGTAAGAGTCGAGCAGTGTGAAGTATTCATTGTAAAGATTTTCGAAACGTTTTGTTTGCAGCACCAGGTCTTCCAGCTGATTGTTTACTTCTTTCAGGTTTGGATTCTCTCGCAGCAGGGATTCATAATCGATCCGTTTGCCTTTGGTATATTTCACTTCCAGCTGGTTGAAATATTCCACTACTTTTTCTTTCTTGAATTCGAAGAAGTATTCGTTCATGGTTTGGCTCAACGGCTTATTTCCTTTCTGTGGCGCCGGGAACTTCATGGAAGTAGCGGAAAACGACAGGTGATCGAACAGGTTGTCCTGTAAAAGGCTCAACTGATCTTTATTAAAGTTCAGGCCATATTCGAATTTCTGATTGGCGTCATTCAATGCCGTGTAATACACTACATATTTGTTGAGCTCTTTTTCGAAGTCCTGTAATGACTTCTGATTGATCTGTTTATTATTTACGCTTACACTGTGCAGGAAGTTCATGACAGAGTTGGCAATGGCCAGCGGTGGCGTAAGAGAGGTAAAGCTCTGGAAAATAGGGCTGTTAATAATAGATTTTGTGGATTCTACTATTTTAGAATTTTTTTCTCCCTTATCACCTTTATTTTTCAAGATAATTTTCTGTACCAGTTCTACGATGCGATCGCTCAATGAAAATCCCAATGCTTTACTTTCGGGGTTATTCAGGGAGGTGATAAATACATCGAGATTATTGGTCGTGGTACGTGATTTCAGATCGATGATCTTTTTATTCAGCAAATAATACGTTTCGCTGGCATTAACGATATTATTTTTGATCAATTCGTACTTACTGATATTATCTATCTCTTTACCCTGCAATAATGCCTGGATTGCATTGGAGTTCTGTTTATCGTTATCGGTGATTCTTTGCATTTCTTCCACAATTTTCTGGATAGTAGTATCCTGGGTTTTAATTGTGGGGGCAGTAATAGCTTTCAATTCAGGATCCTGCGCTTGTGCAGCCTGAAAGGTCAATAAAAAGAGGAATGGCGCTGGTAGCACTTTCATCCATTTAGATGACCAGGATTTTTCTGCGGACTGTACTAACGGTAATGACTCAATTTGCTTAGTGTTCAAGCTTTTACCATGCTTCATTTCCGTCGGTAGGTGTTTTAACATGTGCCTTTTGATTTTTGTTAACAAAAATTTATGAAAAAATGATGCCAAAAACTTCAGGGCGTAAAGATAAATAATTAATAACAGTTAAAATTAAATCATGATAAGTGGTGCTGTCGTGTATTTGCACAATATATTTTGAATTATCAGCAGGTAAATTACCTTTGCTCCCAAATTTGATCCACTTTCATGCTGAATAACAAAAAGATAGTGGTTGTATTACCGGCCTACAACGCAGCACTTACGCTGGAAAAAACATTCCGGGAAATCCCTTTTGAAATTGTTGATGATGTTGTACTGGTAGATGATGCCAGTAAAGATGAAACCCTTGCGGTAGGAAAACAATTGGGTATTAAACACCTGATCCGCCATGATGCCAACAAAGGTTATGGTGGTAACCAGAAGTCCTGTTATAACAAGGCGCTGGAGCTGGGAGCTGATATTGTAGTGATGTTACATCCTGATTATCAGTATACTCCAAAGCTTATTGTTGCCATGTGCAGTATTATTGCAAATGATGTATATCCGGTGGTATTTGGTTCCCGTATCCTGGGTAAAGGCGCCTTGAAAGGTGGCATGCCGATGTATAAGTATATATTTAATCGTTTCTTAACATTGACACAGAATATCCTGATCGGACAAAAGTTGAGTGAATATCATACCGGCTACAGAACTTTTTCTGCGGAAGTATTGCGCAACATCAATTATATGGCCGATAACGATGATTTTGTTTTTGATAATGAAATGGTATCGCAGATATTCATGAAAGGGTATGATATTGCAGAAGTAACCTGTCCTACTAAATATTTCGACGAAGCTTCCAGTATCAATTTCAAGCGTAGTGCGATTTATGGCCTGGGCGTATTGCGGGTATCATTGCAACACCGGTTGCATATGTGGGGAATTGTAAAAGGGAAGATCTATTAAAATTCGTATAGCCAGTGAGTTTAGCGCAACAATATAATTTAGCCAGCAGGTACCTGCGGTATTATTTTACCGCCGGAAACCGTCATGATGTACACTCTCCTTTCGTATTTGCGTTGATAGAAGACGTATTACGGGATAAGAAGCAACATGCCGCCTTTGGCGAAATAGAACAGCTGCGCAAACAATTGCTGAACAGCCAGGAAACCCTGCAGGTAACGGATCTGGGCGCCGGCTCGCTGATTTCAGCCGGTAATGAGCGTAAAGTGAGCGACATTACCCGCTACGCTGCGAAACAGCCTAAATTCGGGCAGTTATTTTACCGGCTGATCCAATACCTGCAACCTAAAAGAATCCTGGAACTGGGCACCTCTATGGGGCTTTCTACTGCCTATATGGCAAAAGCAGCACCCGATGCAACGGTGTATACTATTGAAGGTTGTCCTAATATAGCCGCCCGCGCCGCAAAAAACTTTGCATCGCTTCACCTCCGTAATATTATCCAGATCACCGGCAACTTCGACACAGTATTACCGGATGTATTAAAGCAAATACAGTTACCCGACTGGGTTTATATTGATGGAAACCACCGCAAAGAGCCTACCCTGGCTTATTTTGAGCAATGCCTGCAATTTGCGGATGAATACTCTCTCTTCATTTTTGATGATATTCACTGGACACCGGATATGGAAGCGGCCTGGCATACTATCCAGGACCATCCGCAGGTAACGATGACCATCGACCTGTTTTACATCGGGCTGGTATTTTTCCGCAAAGATTTTAAGATTAAACAACATTTTACGCTGAAATACTAGGCGGGAAGGTAGTATATTGGGTATAAAATCCCCCGTTATGCGTTACCTGAAACTTTTTATTTTATGTTGCCTGCTGGCCGGTGGTTTGCAAGCCATGGCACAGGTCCAGGACCTGAGTGCCTACAGCCAGGAGTTATATATCCGCAAGGGTGATACCCTGCGCTACCGCCTGCTCATGCCTGCCAATTACGATATTCATAAGAAGTATCCCCTGATCGTTTTCCTGCATGGTTCAGGTGAAAGAGGATGGGATAACAATGCACAGCTGTTGCACGGTGGAGAAATGTTCCTGAAGGATAGTATCCGGACCAATTACCCTGCCTTTGTACTGTTCCCGCAATGCCCCGGCAATACCATCTGGGCGCCCATGCAAATGGAGCGCGACAGTACTGGCAAAGTTATCAAGGCCGATTTTCCACTGGATGGACCACCCACCAAGCCCACCGCTTTATTGACAACATTGCTGGATAGTCTCCGGACAACCGGTAAGATCGATACCAAACGTATTTATATTGGCGGTTTGTCGCTGGGTGGCATGGGAACATTTTACATGATCTCGAAACATCCGGAAATGTTTGCAGCAGCGTTCCCCATCTGTGGTGGCGGTAACGTAGCAAAGGCAGGACGTTTTGCAAAGAAAGTACCTGTATGGATCTTCCACGGAGGCGCTGATCAGGTGGTGCCTGTAGAAGGATCCCGCGCCTACAATGAAAAATTAAAAGCACTGGGCTCCGAAGTAAAGTATACCGAATATCCCGGTGTAGGACATAATAGCTGGGATAACATGTTTGTGGAACCGGGGTTTTTTCAGTGGCTGTTTCAGCACAAAAAGAATTAAATATTTACGGATTTTTTGATTTACGGATTTAGGAATTTGAAATGCAGTGAAGAGATATCGGTAACCCGGGGTTTTAACCCCGGGAAGCAAGACAATCTCCGCTGCATTTCAAATTCCTAAATCCGTAAATCAAAAAATCCGTAAATATTTATCTCTATCTGTTTCCTCCCAGTGCACGATACAATGACACCATTCCCTGGTATACATTTCTTCTGGTGGTTACTAATGCCAGTTCTGCTTCCAATACACTTTTTTGCGCAGTGATCACTTCCAGGTAGTTAGCATAGCCTGTCGTGAAAAGTATGTTGGCCGTTGATACCGCTTCGCGGAGTACCAACACCTCTTTTGTTTTGAGGGAAAATGCCTGTTGCTGATTCTCCACTTTACTTAAAGCAGTCGCTACTTCCTGGTAGCCATTTACGATGGCTTGCTGATAATCATAAAAGGCGGTGTATGCACCTGCTTTACTGATGTTGTATTGCGCCTGTATTTGTTTTTTGTTGAAGATAGGCGCCGTGATATTGCCCAGTGCGCCCCAGGCGATAGATGCGGGGGACTTGAACAACAAACCGGCTTTGAATGCATTGAATCCTGCATAAGGCGTAATGGTTACGGCGGGCAGGAATGCAGCCCTGGCGGCCTGTACATCGGCTTTGGCGGCGGTGAGCTCCAGCTCGGCGCGCTGTACATCCGGTCTGTGTAGCAACAGACTGGCAGGTATACCATTTTTGATGGCATCCGGTAATGGCTGCTCATCCTTTATCACACTACGGACGATAGGCTGCGGCATTCTACCCATCAGGGCATTCAGCTGGTTTTCGAGTGCGGTAATCTCCTGCCTCACACCATATTCCAGCGCCTGTGTGCTCAGTAATTGCGCGGTGAACTGTTGTACAGCCAGCTCGGTGGCGCGTCCGCCTTCTTTTTGAATGGTTACAGTAGCCACCGCAGATTCCTGCAATTTGATGTTGCGCTGAATGATAGCGAGTTCACTATCCATGGCAACCAGTTCATAATATAAACCGGTTACGCCGGCTACTACTTGTGTGGAGAGCAGCCTGCGCCCCTGGCTGCTGGCCAGAAAGCGCGCGTAGGTAGCTTTTCGCTGTTGTTTTAATTTACCCCAGAGGTCAATTTCCCAGGAGCTTCTCAGCCCTGCAAAATATTCTGGCGTAGGACCGGGGATGCGCTGGTCTTTATTAATATTCGGCGACAGGTTGGTATCATAATTACCAACGCCATTCAGCGTATAATCCGCATAGCGGTCTACCCCGCCGGAGAGGGAAAGATTCACTGAGGGCAGCCAGGCATTCTTTGCCATCATGAGGTTGGCCTGTGCGGCAGCCACACGCTGGGCTGCCGATAACAGGTCATAATTATTGTGCAGGGCACTGTCTATCAGACCACCCAGGTAAGGATCGCTGAATATTGGTGCGAAGCCGGCAAGCGATAAAGTATCGTCTGCACTCCCGGTTGCCACGGGAACGGCTACACGTTCCGGCAGTACCATCTCCTTTTGCGTGGAGCAGGCAGTTGCTACGATAGCCAGGCAGGCGTATAAAGCGTATTGATATATTCGTTTATTCATTGGTGTAAGCTTTAAGTTCAACGGTTTTTTTTCTGGTCATACTGGCAAACAGCACATACAATCCGGGTATGATCACCACACCGAAAATGGTTCCTATCAACATACCACCAGCGGCGGCAGTACCGATGGAACGGTTGCCCATAGCGCCTGCACCGGAAGCGATACACAACGGGATCAACCCGGCGATAAAGGCGAAGGATGTCATCAGGATAGGCCGCAACCTGGAAACAGCTCCTTCTTTGGCGGCTTCCAGCACGGAAGCGCCGTGTTTGTTCCGCAGGATGGCAAATTCCACGATGAGGATTGCATTTTTTCCTAGCAGACCGATAAGCATTACCAAAGCTACCTGTGCGTAAATGTTATTTTCAAGTCCTAATAAACGAAGCGACAGGAAAGCGCCGAAGATCCCTGCCGGTAATGACAGGAGCACCGGTAAAGGCAGCAGGAAGCTTTCATATTGGGCAGCCAGCAACAGGTACACGAATACAAGTACCACCATAAAGATGTAAATGGCCTGGTTGCCGGACAGGATCTGTTCACGGGTCATACCACTCCATTCGTAACTAAAGCCACGCGGCAGTTCTTTCGCCGCCACTTCCTGAACGGCATCAATAGCCTGGCTGCTGCTGAAGCCGGATGCCGCGTCTCCATTGATCATGGCGGCGGTATACATGTTATATCGCGTTAGCTGTTCAGGACCGTATACGCGTTCCAGTTTCACGAAATCAGAATAGGATACCATCTCGCCCCGGTCATTCTTCACATGTAATCGTAAGAGGTCATCCGGTTTGGTCCTGTACCTGGGGTCTGCCTGTACCATTACTTTATACATCTGTCCGAACCGGATAAAGTTGGAGGCATAAAAGCTACCCATCAATGTTTGCAGGTTGCTCATGGCGTTTTCGATACTGACTCCTTTTTTCGCTGCCATGGCCTGGTCTACATGGATCATGTATTGCGGGAATTCCGCATCGAAGCTGGTGAAGGCACTGCCTATCTCCGGTCTTTGTTTCAGGGCTTCGATAAATTTATTGGTGACCTGGGCGGTTTGCCGTAAGTCGCCACTGCCGCTGCGATCCAGCAGACGTAATTCAAAACCGCTGGAGTTACCGAAACCGGGAACAGTAGGCGGTGGGAAGAATTCTATGCTTGCATCCGCGATGTTTGCCGTTAGTTTTTGCAGGCGCTCAATAATATCCTGTACAGATGCTTCCCGGTCGTCCCATGGTTTCAGGTTTACCATGCCCATGCCGTAAGAAGCACCGGCTACTTCATTCACCAGGCTGTAACCCGCCAGGGTGGATACTGATTCTACCTCACCCAGTTCAGCAGCAATAGCCTGTACCTGGTCGAGCACTTTTTCCGTACGTTCAACGGTGGCACCCGGAGGGGTGGTCACGTTGACGTAGATCATGCCCTGGTCTTCCGTAGGAATGAAGCCGGAAGGCAGGATAGCACTGACTCCCCAGGTAGCGGCAAAAAAGAAAAGCAGGCAGGCGAGGGTAATAATCCTTCTTCCTGCGATAAAGCTGATCAGCTTTGCATATTTATTTTCAGTAGCTGCATAGCCTTTGTTGAAACCATTGAAGAAGCGTTGCATCAGCGTCTTTTTAGGCGCTTTGCCGTGATTGTTCTTCAACATGATGGCACAGAGTGCAGGCGTTAACGTTACCGCATTAATACCGGAGATCACAATGGCAATAGCCAGTGTTAAAGAGAACTGCCTGTAGAATACACCCACCGGACCTGATAAAAATGCTACCGGGATAAATACGGCAGACATTACCAGGGTAATAGCCACCAGCGCGCCGCTGATCTCTTTCATGGCGGCGATGGTAGCTTCCATCGGCGGGAGGTGTTCTTCACTCATTTTTACATGGACGGCCTCCACCACCACAATCGCATTATCTACCACAATACCGATGGCCAGCACCAACGCAAACAGGGTCAGGAGGTTGATGGAGAAGCCCATCATCTGCATAAAAGCCAGCGTACCAATCAATGCTACCGGCACTGCCAACGCAGGAATAAGCGTAGAACGGAAATCCTGTAAGAAGATAAATACCACGATAAACACCAGGATGAACGCTTCAAATAAGGTGACTACTACCTCATGAATAGAAGCGTCCAGGAAGCGGGATACATCGTAGTTAAAGTTAAACGTCATGCCGGGAGGAAAAGAAGTCGCCTTCATTTCTTCCATCTTCATCTTCACATTATTAATAACCTCGCGGGCATTGGAGCCGGGCCTTTGTTTGAGCATGATAGAGGCAGATGGCTTACCATCTGTTTTAGATACCATGCTGTAGGTCAGCGAGCCGAATTCTACATCCGCCACATCTTTGAGATGTAATACAGAGCCGTCGTTTCCTGCGCGCAATACAATTTGCTGGTATTGTTCCGGCTCAAAGAACTTACCGGTATAGCGCAATACATATTGTAACAGTTGTGGGTCTTTGTCGGAGCTTTCGCCGGTTTTACCAGGCGCCGCTTCTATATTTTGTTTGCGGATAGCCTGGATCACTTCATCGGCGGATACGCTGTAAGCCAGCATGCGATCGGGTTTCAGCCACACACGCATAGCGTATTCCTTGGCGCCCATAATTTCTGCACGGCCTACACCATCGATACGTTTCAATTCCTGTAATACGTTGATGTCGGCAAAGTTGTAGATGAATTGTTCATCCAGCGTGGTGTCTTCACTCATCACGTTGAGGTACAGTAACATACTGTTTACCTCTTTCTCCGTGGTAACACCTGCCTTGATCACTTCTTCGGGCAACTCATCAATGATTGTAGCCACGCGGTTTTGCACGTTTACAGCTGCCTGGTCGGGATCAGTACCTACCTGGAAGAATACCTGTATAACGGTGATCCCATCGTTACTGGAAACGGACGACATATACGTCATGCCGGGTACCCCGTTGATAGCGCGTTCCAGCGGTGTGGAAACGGCTTTGGCGGATACTTCCGCATTCGCGCCGGTATATTTGGCGGTAACAGTAACGGAAGGGGGTACGATATCCGGGAACTGGGTTACGGGCAGTGTAAACAGCGCCAGTAAGCCTACCAATGTGATAATAAGCGATATGACCAGTGATAACACCGGTCGTTTTATAAAAATTTCAAACATCAGTTCTGATTTCAGCTAATAAGCAGGGTGATTATAAATTCAATAAACTATCCATCGGCACCATGCGTGGGGCTATCCGGATACCATCGCGGATATTACGCACACCTTCACATACAATGCGTTCACCTGGTTCGAGACCGGATTCAACGATGTAGAAATGTGAGAAGCGGGCCTGCGGAACAAAGTTTCTCATCTTCACATTGTTGGCTGCATCTACGATGAAAACATAGTTTTTATCCTGCATTTCAAACACTGCTTTTTGTGGAATGATCACGGCGTTATCCATATCGGTTGTGAGGCGAACCTTTCCGCTGGCGCCATGTTTAAGCAATTTGGCCGGATTGGGAAAACGGGCGCGGAACGCAATAGAGCCGGTGTTTTCCTCAAATTCACCTTCCATGGTTTCTATCTTTCCTGCATAATTATAATCACTGCCATCAGCGAGAATCAGCTGCACATGGTTATAGCTGTTATCTCCGCTGGATACGGCTTTACTATACTGCAAATATTCTGTTTCTGATACATTGAAATAAGCATATACATCCCGTGTATCCGATACCGTAGTAAGCAAGGTGCCCTCGTTGATCAGGCTTCCTTTCTTCAGGGGAATACGGTCTATGATGCCATCGAAAGGTGCGCGGATACTGGTGTATGACAGGCGCATTGCCGCATTGCTTTCAGCGGAGCGGGCTTCATCTATTTTTGCATGAGCGGCTGCGAGGCGGGCAGTGGCCACTTCGAGTTCGGAAGCAGCGATCACTTTTTTCTCTACCAGCATTTTTACACGCTCCAGTTCCAGTTCAGCAGATTTTGATTCGGCTACAACGCTGCTCAGTACTGCTTTTGCTTTGGCCAGTTCTGCACGGTATTCCGCATCATTGATACCGAAAAGCAGTTGTCCTTTTTTTACCTCCTGTCCTTCATCAATAAATATTTTATCCAGGAAACCATTTACGCGGGCACGTATTTCTACATTTTGTACCGCCTGTATATCCGTTACATAGGAGCGGTGCAGCAATGTATCCATGGCTACCAGCTTTGTTACGGGTAATGATTTCAGCTCTTCATTGTTTAAACTTTCTCCTTTGGTGGCGCATCCAGCCATAAAAAGAGCGATCAGTGATGTAAGAATCCCTGTATATTGACGCATAGAAATAACATATTACTCCCGGTAGCACCGGGAAAAGTGAATACAACACAAAGCGATCCCCTTCCCGCTATGGTAGCGGAAATGGTGGTCATCTTTCTAAAAAATTAAATTAAAAAAACGGGTGGTGGAGCATACTCAGAACGGGGTAAACCGGAAGAGGAAGGTATAGTAGGCTGGCAGAAATGCTTTCTGCTGGCCATACTCGCCGGTTTTGTTCTCCTGTATATAACAACTTTGCGCAAAGTTATAACTATCAATATAAGCAACGCGTGTAGCAAGACTGAATTGCTGGGAAGAAGCAGTCAGGTAATAACGTGTTTTACGCCGGTGCTTAGTAGTGTGTATTACTTCCGGTACATCTGCATCATCTGCTTCTACCTGAACGGGGATTCTTGTCAACAGGTTTTGCAGGTAATCCTGCGTTGCCATTTCGAGCGTAATCTCGTGCAACATCAGGTGACGATGGGCCGCAAAAGCGGGCACTATAGTGCTTCCCAGCTGTGTTAACAGCAGGATGCAGACATAGGTCCATCGTTTCCATATATGTTTGCGCTCGCTCATGAAGATGCAAAAGTAATTTTTTATTGCGTTTTCTGGTGATAAGTTTTTGTTATCATTTTGTTTAAATTGATGACCGGTAAAAAGAAAAAGGGTTGACCTTTTGGGGTCAACCCTACCACGCTGCACAGGATTGAATTGTTAACTATTTAATTGCCTGCATGGCAGATTTTGCTGCATTGATGGTAGCATCCAGTTCTTCGGTGGTGAGTGCATTGCACATGAACCAGCTTTCGAAGGCGGATGGCGGCAGATAAACACCACGTTCCAGCATGGCATGGAAGAAGTGTCTGAATAATTCGTTATTGGCTGCGGAAGCACCCGTAAAATCGATAATAGGATATTCGGTAAAGTGTACGCTCAACATAGACCCCAGGTTATTGATCTGGTGTACGAGTCCGGCGGCGCCAAATGCTTCCCGGAGGCCATTCACGAGGTAGCTGGCTTTTTCTTGCAGCTGCTGGTAAATAACAGGATTGTCGTTCAGTGTTTTCAGCAATGTATAACCGGCAATCATCGCAATGGGATTACCACTTAAAGTGCCTGCCTGGTATACTTTTCCGGCGGGAGCCAGGTGTTCCATGATTTCTCTCGGACCGGCTACTGCGCCTACAGGCATGCCGCCGCCAATGATCTTACCAAAGGTCACCAGGTCTGCTTTAATACCCAATAATTCCTGGGCGCCGCCTCTTGCCAACCGGAAACCGGTCATCACTTCATCGAAGATGAGGAGGATACCATTTTCATTGCATATTTCACGCAATCCTTCCAGGAAGCCCGGCTGTGGCAGGATACAGCCCATGTTACCGGCTACAGGTTCTACGATAATGGCTGCAATCTGATCCGGGTTGTCTGCTATCAGCTGTGCTACAGCAGGCAGGTTATTATAAGGTGCAGCCAGCGTATCATCGGCCACACTGGCCGTTACGCCGGGTACAGACTGGATGCCCAGCGTGGCAACACCGCTGCCGGCGCTTACCAGGAAAGCATCCGCATGCCCATGATAACAACCTTCAAATTTGATGAACTTATTACGGCCGGTATAACCTCTTGCCAGCCTGATGGCTGTCATGCAGGCTTCCGTGCCGGAATTCACCATCCGTATCATATCGATGTTGGGCACCATGCCCACAATCAGTTCTGCTATTTTTGTTTCCAGTTCTGTAGGTGCGCCAAAAGAAGTGGAGTAGGTGGCGTATTCCTGGATAGCTTTTACCACCGGCTCATAAGCATGGCCGAGGATCATGGGGCCCCAGGAGTTGATGTAGTCTATATATTTGTTGCCATCTACATCATACATATATGCGCCCTGCGCACGTTGCATAAATACGGGTGTGCCGCCTACGCTTTTAAATGCACGTACGGGAGAGTTAACACCGCCGGGGATTACCAGCTTTGCTTTCCCGAATAACATTTCACTTTTGCTGTACATCCTGGATTAGTTTGAAAATTTGTGATTTAAAGATTTAGCAATTTTACGGCATCTTTTGCAAAGTAAGTAGCGATCAGATCCGCGCCTGCGCGTTTAATGCTGGTCATGCTTTCGAGGATCGCTTTATTTTCATCGAGCCAGCCCATTTTTGCCGCTGCCTTGATCATGGCATATTCGCCACTTACATGGTAAGCACTAACGGGGATGGTTGTACGATCTTTCAGGATACGCATAATATCAAGGTAAGCCATCGCAGGCTTTACCATTACGATATCCGCACCTTCTTCAATATCCATTAATGTTTCCTTGATAGCTTCGCGGGAGTTGGCGTAGTCCATCTGGTATGTTTTTTTATCGCCGAAGCCGGGAGAAGAATCCAGCGCATCACGGAATGGACCGTAAAAACAGGATGCATATTTGGCGCTGTAAGCCATAATACCTGTTTTATCGAAACCATTTTCTTCCAGGATGTTACGGATCGCCAGGATGCGGCCATCCATCATATCGCTGGGGGCCACAAAGTCGGCGCCCGCCTGTGCATGACTGAGACTCATACGTGCCAGCACTTCTACGGTAGGATCGTTTACGATTTCCGTACCATCCACAATACCGTCATGACCATAAGAAGAATACGGGTCAAGGGCTACGTCTGTCATCACCACCATTTCCGGAATCGCATTTTTGATACCGCGGATAGTGCGCTGCATCAGTCCATCCGGATTAACGGCTTCTGTTCCTTTATTATCTTTAACACTATCCGGTGCTTTCACAAACAATAAAACACTTTTGATCCCCATGCTCCACAATTCCTTTGCCTCTTTAATAGTGAGGTCTAAAGAATACCTGAAATATCCGGGCATAGAACTGATCTCTTCCTGCACATTCTCTCCTTCCGTAACAAATAAAGGCGCAATAAAATCGCTTGGCTTTAATACGGTTTCTGCTACCATTGCACGAATGGCGGGAGACACTCTTAAAATTCGGTTCCTTCTTATCATGATGTATTTACGAATTTTGTGATTTACGAATTTTGCGATTTTGTTTTGACTAAATTGTCTTTGGCCGTCTTATCAGTTGCATTAAAAATTAAAACTAATTCTGTTGCTTCTTTTAATAAATGATCTGCCGAAGATGCTGTTACAATTTTTGTTTCTTTCAAAATCTCCAACCAGTATAATGATTCGTCTGCTTCTTCGAGTACAACTTTTATTTGTAAATAAAATCTACTCTTGATTTTGCCCTGCAGGCCGCCCTATAATTAGCTCCTACACTGCCAGCAGAACGAATTAATTGTTTTGCTATTTCGAATGCTGCCGCATTTCTTGGTAATTTTTCACATAGCTGAATGATGGCTATATGAAATTTCTTTGTTCTATCCTGTAAATGATATTTATCCATGTTTCGGGTATGGTGGGTTAACAAATTCTTATCTTGATAAATTTATCAAATTTATCTTCACCAATCAAATCCCAACATTCCAAAACCAGAAAATCAATAAATTCAAAATCCCCCAATCCCAAATATTTATCCCCTTTCAATCATCCCCAAAATCCGAAAATCAAAAAATCAAAAAATCCCTAAATATTTATCCAGTCTCTCGGCTTCAGGAATTCCACCAGTTGCGCTTCGGGACTGCCTGCTTCCGGATGGAAGTCGTATTCCCAGCGGGCTACGGGCGGCAGGCTCATTAAGATGGATTCTGTGCGGCCATTGGTTTTTAGACCAAATAAAGTGCCTCTGTCGTGAATGAGATTGAACTCAACATAACGTCCACGTCTATACGCTTGCCAGCTTCTGTGGGCAGCTGTGTAGGGGATGTCTTTTGTTTTTTCTACCAGTGGCAGGTATGCTTTCAGGAATGCCTTGCCATTGGCTGTGGAAAAGTTTAACAACTCCGCTGCGCTTTTGTTTTCATCGGGGCGGAGGTAGTCATAAAAGATGCCGCCTATGCCGCGTGCTTCGTTGTTACGGTGTTTGTTGACAAAATATTCATCGCAATGTTTTTTATACCTGGGATACAGTTCTGTGCCGAAAGGGTCACAGGCATCTTTGAACATCTGGTGAAAATGACGGCCATCTTTTTCTTCCAGGTAGTAGGGCGTGAGATCTGCGCCACCACCAAACCAGCTGTCTTTCAGTGTTCCATCCTGGTCGTACAATTCAAAGTAACGGAAGTTAGCGTGTACGGTGGGTACAAACGGATTCAAAGGATGGATCACCAAAGAGATGCCACAGGCCATGAAGGTACTGTTGGTAACACCAAATTGCTGTGCCATGGCTTCGGGAAGTACACCGTGTACAATGGATGTACTGACGCCGCCTTTTTCAAACACGGCGCCATCCGCTATTACGCGGGATTTTCCACCGCCACCACCGGGACGTTCCCAGATATCTTCCCGGAAACGCGCCTTGCCGTCTATGTTTTCCAGCGCCCCGCATATTTCATCCTGGAGGCTGTGTATAAATGCTATGAAATCGTTTTTAATGCTCATGGTTATATTAGCCGTGTGCTTTAACTGTTTCTACAAATGCTCTCGCATGATCTGCCGATACATTTGGTAAAATACCGTGGCCCAGGTTAGCAATATAACGCTGCCTGCCAAAGCCTTTCAGCATTTCCTTTGTGGCCTTTTCTATTTCAGGAATAGGCGCCAGCAATTTAGCCGGATCAAAGTTACCTTGTAATGTAATGTTACTGCCGGCAAACTGACGTGCCAGTTCAGGTTTGATACACCAGTCGATCCCCAGTCCGTGCGCGCCGGTAGCGGCCATGTCTTCCAGTGCAAACCAGGCACCTTTTGCAAACACGATGGTAGGACAAACATCCTTCATCGCGGCCACTATCTGGCGGATGTATTGTAAAGAGAATATTTCGAAATCCTTTGGACTGAGTAAACCGCCCCATGAGTCAAATATCTGTACGGTGTCGGCGCCTGCGGCTACCTGTGCTTTCAGGTAGGCGATGGTGGTATCGGTGATCATTTGCAACAATTGATGTGCTACTGCCGGTTGCTGATAGCAGAATGCTTTTGCTTCATCAAATGTTTTGGAACCTTTTCCCTGTACCATGTAGCAGAGTAATGTCCAGGGGGCGCCACCAAAGCCGATCAGCGGCACGCGGCCGTCGAGTGTCTTTTTGGTGAGCTGCAGGGCTTCAAATACATAATGTAACCTTTCCTGTACATCTGGAACGCATAAACGTTGTAAGTCGTTTGCATTTTTGATCGGATCGGGGAGCAGGGGACCTATCTTTTCTATCAGTTGTACTTCCATGCCCATGGCCTGTGGTACTACCAGGATATCGGAAAAGATGATGGCTGCATCTACACCTACCTGATCAACAGGCATTACGGTTATTTCAGTAGCCAGTTCAGGATTTTCGCAGCGTTCAAAGAACGTATATTTATCACGTAGTTTGATATAATCCGGTAAATAGCGGCCTGCCTGACGCATCATCCATACGGGGGTGCGGGATACAGTTTCACCTTTAAGGGCTTTTAGCAATAAATCGTTCTTCAATGCGCTCATTCTTTGCAGTTAATGTTGTTAAAATATAATATAGCTGTTTGCACCATGCTATCCTCGCTGGTAGCGGTGCTCATAATGATCTTGCCGGTGGTATTGCCCTGCAGGGAATCCGCGGTGGTAGTGCCGATAGCAAAACAAACTGTTTTGCCGGGAAGCCTGTTTGCCGACAGGTAACTCTTTACGGCACTGGGACTGAAAAACATAATCCCGTCATAATCGCCGTTTGTGATAACCGGCGTGGGAATGTTTTCATAAATCACATATTCGTGAACGTTAATACCTGCTGCTTTCAATATGCCTGGTAGTTCATCTCTCCGCTGATTGCCACAAAAGAAACTTACTTCGTGTATGCTTCCCAGTTGTATCATGGCAGTTGCAAGGTCTTTACCATAAGAAGCTTCCGCGAGGATAGTACAATCCGGGAAGGCTTTTTCTACGGCCTGTTTTGTGTTGCCGCCGATGCAGCATACCTGTGCGCGGGGAACCATGATGGAATGCCAGCCTGCAAGGTATCCTTCCGCCAGTATTTCTACTGCTTTGGCACTGGTGAATACCATTATCCTGCCGACGGCTGTATCCCTGTTTTCATATAGTGCCGGTAGCAGCAGTGGTCTTATCTGTATAAATTCCTGTACATCTATATCAATACCATTAGCGCCAGCCGCAGCTATTGAGCTGTCTGTAAGAGGTCTGGTACATAATATGCGGTATTTATCATTTGACATTTCTGATCTGTGCTACTATTTCAGCGCCGCCTTGTGCCATGATTTCATGTGCAGCAGCTTCTCCGAGTCCTGTTGCTTCGTCCAGCGGAACTTCGCGGGAGATGCTGAAAAACTTTGATCCATCCAGGCTGCAAAGCTCACCGCTAAAGTGTAAGGTACTGTTTATTATCTGTGCATATGCGCTGATAGGGGTGGTGCATCCGCCCATCAGGGTGCGCAGGAATGCGCGTTCTATTTGTGTTGCCAGGGCTGTATCTGCGTGATTAAATGGTGCGCAGGCTTCTCTGCAAAAAGTATCGTCTTCCCTGCACACGGCTACTACTGCGCCTTGTGCGGGAGCAGGCAGCATCCAGTCCAGATCTATGGAAGTAGCGGGGCGTACCTGGATTCTTTCCAGGCCAGCTACGGCGAAGATAGCGCCATCCCAGTTTTCTTCGGCCAGTTTGCGGAGACGTGTATTTACATTACCACGCAGGTTATGCAGTTGGTGATGCGGGTATTTGCGCAGCCATTGGGCTTTGCGGCGTACACTGCTGGTAGCAATATTGGCCACATAGTCCGGCTGATCCAGGAAATCGGTAGTTGTTTTATATACCAGCAAATCCTTTACAGGACCGCGTTCCAGTATAGCGGCATGTACAATTTGTGGGGGTAATTGTGTGGGAACATCTTTGAAAGAATGCACCGCAATATCTATACGGTTATTCAGTAGTGCCAGGTCCAGGCTTTTTGTGAAGATGCCCTGTACACCTATTTCATACAATGGTGTAACCAGGTCAATATCGCCTTCGCTTTTAATAGGCACCAGTTCTGTGCGGTATCCCTGTGCGGTCAGCAGGTTATTTACCTGGTGCGCCTGCCAGAGTGCCAGCTGGCTTTCTCTCGTACCTATCCTGATAACTTTTTCCATTGTTGTTAGTCCTGATTAACTCCTGTCTCGAAAATATCATTGATCATAGCGATGTACTGGTCACTCTTGTCAGTTTCCTTCCGTACTTTTCCTGCCATGAGATTGATCATCTTTTGAATGATCCGGGAAGATACCTGTTCTATATCTTCCATTTTATAGTTGGCGCCGTTTTTCTGCTGTTGTATTTCGCGCATATGTATTTCGTGCAGTTTTTCCTTTACGGCTTTCAGCACGACTGCATGTTTACGCATTTTGTACCAATAGAGGAACTCGGTCATATGTTCTTCTATGATGGCTATTGCCTTGGGAACCTCGCCCAGCCTGTTTTGCAGGGTTTCATCCTGTACTTTCGACAATTCATCTACATTCACCAGTGATATATGTGCCAGCTCACCAACGGCTGCTTCCACATTGAAAGGAATAGACAGATCGATGATAAGTTTGGGAGATGAATGGGTGAGATGATGTGCCAATACTGTTGGCTGTGGCGCGTTTGATGCAACAAGGATCACATCTGCCGACTGGATTTCGTTCACCATATTTTCATAAGGTGCAAACTGTAATCCGTGTTCGCTGGCAAATGCTGCTGCTACCTGCAAGGTGCGGTTAATGAGGGTGACCTCTTTTACGCCCAGGTATTCGATCATGTTTTTGCAGGTATTACGGCCTATTTTGCCCACACCCAGCAATACAATTTTCTTATCCCTGATATCGGGGCATTTGCGTTCCAGCATGCGTACGGTTGCAAATGCTACGGATACCGTGCCTTTGCTAAGACCCGTTTCTGTTTTAATGAGCTTAGAAACCTGCAATACACTATTGATCAGTCTTTCCAGGAAACTACCCAGGCAAAGCTGTGCTTTGGCAAATTTTGCGGCATTGCGTATCTGTCCGATGATTTCGTAGTCGCCCAGTATTTGTGAGTCGAGGCCGGTGCCAACCTGGTAAAGATGCCTGATTGCTTCTTCACCGGATTTGGTATAGGCCATTTCTTCCAGTTGTTCCCGGTCGCCGTTGGATTCCCTGCAAAGGAGGTCCATCAGCTCGCGGGGATTCCCTGCGAAACCATATATTTCTGTTCTGTTACAAGTGGAAAGTACAAAGAGATCGTCTAATTGCACAGTCCTGGCATGCTCCAGGAGGTGTTGGTATTGGGCCGGATTAATGGCGTATAATCCCCTGATAGCAGCGTCTGTTTTCTTATAGTTGATGCCAACGATATGAAAATTTGCTATTTCTTTTGAATGACTGACCTGCATGTTCTTATATAAAGCTTCCGGCTGCAAAAATACTTGCATACACCGCAAACAAAGGCTTTCAGCTGTCATTAGTTGGTCATTTCTCCTACTGGTAATCAATACGATGAAAAAATGATTTTTATCAGGTTTTGCGGATAGTACGTTTAAGTAGGATGATTTACACGAATATACGAAAAGAAGCAGTGAATCATTACAAACACATGACATAACCGGCGGGCGGCAGGCACACGCAGTTTGCAAAAGAGTTTTTTGTGTAATTAAGTTTTTACTTTTGCATCAATTTATAAAGCACATGGTATCTAAATCTGATGTTGGAATAATTTTGATGAACCTGGGCTCGCCGGATACAACGGCAGTACCGGATGTGAAGCGTTACCTGAATGAATTTCTGATGGATAAGCGCGTGATCGATTATCCGTGGTTGTTTCGGAAGATATTGATTGAAGGTATCATTGTTCCGAAACGTGCCGCACAATCCGCCAAGGCATATGCCTCTGTATGGTGGGATGAAGGCTCTCCACTGGTAGTGCTTACGAAACAATTACAAATGGCGGTACAGCATGATATGGACATTCCGGTGGAAATGGCCATGCGTTATGGCAATCCGCATCCGGAAGTGGCTTTTGAGAACCTGCTGAAGCAAAATCCTGATCTGAAGGAAGTGATTCTGCTGCCGTTATATCCGCATTATGCCATGTCTTCCTACGAAACAGCGGCAGAATATGCCAAAGAGATCTACAAAAAGAAGCATTATAAATTCAAGTTATCGCTGATACCACCGTTTTACGATGAGCCTGATTATATCAATGCCCTGACGGAAAGCATGCGTCCATACCTGCAACAGGAGTACGATTACATCCTGTTCAGCTATCATGGTTTACCGGAAAGACATATGCGTAAAGCAGATATCACCGGTAATCATTGTATGAAGGTGGCAGATTGTTGTCATGTTAAATCTCCCGCGCACGCGCATTGTTATCGGCATCAGATTACCGTTACTTCTGAGCTGGTAGCCGAAAAACTGGGATTACCCAAAGAGAAATGGGGTATTTCCTTCCAGTCGCGCCTGGGCCGCGAAGAATGGCTGAAGCCTTATACAGCCGGCCTGTTGGAAACATTGCCGAAAGAAGGAATAAAGAAACTGCTGATCGTATGTCCGGCCTTTGTTTCTGACTGCCTGGAAACACTGGAAGAAATTGCGGTAGAAGGAAAGCATTCCTTCCTGAGCAGCGGTGGTGATAGTTTTACGATGATCCCCTGTCTGAATATTCATCCGTTGTGGGTAAAGGCTGTTGTGAAGTATTGTAACCAGATCATACAGAAATAGATAACCGTATCATATGCCGCAAGAACCCGTTTTGATCATTGGCGCCGGTATTTCCGGGCTGAGCATCGCTTATGAGCTGCAAAAGCAGCAGGTGCCCTACCTGTTGATGGAAGCTGAAAGCTCTACGGGTGGCGTGATACAGTCGATCCATAAAGACGGTTTTGAGCTGGATGCAGGACCTAATTCACTCGCGGCATCACCGGAAACCTTGCAGTTTATCAGGGAGCTGGGATTGGAAAGTGACATATTGCAGGCATCAGCAGTTAGTAAAAACCGTTATCTCGTCAGGAATAACCAGTTACATCCTGTTTCCCCGCACCCATTGAAAATACTGGGTTCTCCGTATTTAAGCGGTAAAAGCAAATGGCGGCTGTTTACAGAGCGTTTCCGTAAACCAGTGCCGGCAGCAGAAGAGGAGACCGTTACCGCTTTTGTTACCAGGAGATTTAATAAAGAGATTGCCGATTATGTATTTGATCCGGTATTGTCGGGTATTTATGCTGGTAATCCTGATCTGATGAGCATCAACGAGGTATTGCCTGCGCTGCCGCGCTGGGAGCGGGAATACGGTAGTGTTACCAAAGGACTGATGAAAGATAAGGCGGCTATGGGCGGGCGGAAGATCATCAGTTTTAAAGGAGGCAACCAGTTGCTCACGACGCGTTTGCAGGAAATATTACATACACCGGTACGATTAAATTGTACCGTTAAAAATATAGCCGTTGCCGCAGCAGGATATGCGGTAGCGTATGAAGAAAATGGCGTGCCTGCTACTTTGCAGGCCAGCCAGGTGGTATTTGCTATGCCTGCTTACCGCACTGCAACCACAATTGCCCCGCTGGACGCCACTACGGCGGCGTTGCTACAGGAAGTACATTATCCGCGTATGGGCGTATTACACCTGGGTTTCGAGGCAAGCGCCATGCAACAGCCGCTGGAAGCTTTTGGCTTCCTCGTACCGAATGCGGAAAAGATGCATTTCCTCGGTGCTATCTGTAATTCGGCCATCTTTCCACAAAAAGCCCCGCAGGGGAAAATATTACTGACTGTTTTTTTAGGCGGCGCCAGACAGGAACAACTGTTTGATCAGTTGGGTGAAGAAGGGCTGCAACAGCAGGTGCTGCGCGAAATACAATCGCTGCTGGGATTATCAGCACCACCGGTTATGCAGCATTTCAGTTGCTGGCATAAAGCAATTCCGCAACTGAATACCGGGCATGCAAAGTTGCGTGTGGCAGTAGCAACCTTTGAAAAAAAATACCCTGGTCTGCATCTCAGTGGTAATTACCTCCAGGGGGTGGCTATACCTGCGCTGCTCCAGCATGCAGCTGCATTGGCAGCCATGCTGAAGAAAAATTAATCGCGAAAAATATCCTATTGTTGGCGTTTTTTCTTTAAATTTCGATATAAATTTCCACCAGATGATTGCAGGAGTTTTGAAAGAAAAAAACAACGAAACCAGGGTTTCCTTAGTCCCTGAAGTAGTCAGGCAATTACAGCAAATGTCGGTGACCGTGTGGGTGGAGCAGGGAGCTGGTGCAAATGCTTATTATAACGATGACGCCTATATGCAAGCAGGCGCTTTAATAAAAAATACGGCTGAAATCCTGTCACAGGCAGATGTTATCTTCACACTACAACCCCCTTCCAGAGAGCTTATAGACCAGATTCCTGCCGGTAAGATCATTATCGGGATGTTGCAACCCCTGTATCGTGTGGGTGAAGTGGAATACTGGGCTTCCAGGAATATCACAGCTTTCAGTCTTGATACTATTCCGCGTACTACCCGTGCGCAGGTGATGGATGTACTGAGTTCACAGGCAAATATTGCCGGTTATAAGGCGGTATTGCTGGCAGCGTATAGCTATTCCCGTTATTTCCCTATGCTGATGACAGCAGCCGGAAGTATTGCACCTGCCAAAGTGCTGATCCTGGGCGCCGGTGTGGCTGGCCTGCAGGCCATTGCTACTGCACGCCGCCTGGGCGCAGTGGTGGAAGTATTTGATACCCGACCGGCAGTAAAGGAAGAAGTGATGAGCCTCGGCGCTAAATTTGTGGAGGTAGACGGCGCCGCAGATGCTTCTGCCGCAGGCGGTTACGCAGTGGAACAAAGCGAAGCATACCAATTAAAACAACAACAGAAAATAGCGGAAAGCATTGCAAAAGCAGATATTGTGATCACCACCGCACAGATCCCCGGAAAAACAGCGCCGGTGCTGATTACCCAGCCTATGCTGGATCAGATGCGCGCCGGATCTGTTATTGTTGACCTGGCCGCTGCTACCGGTGGTAACACCAGCGTGACCAAAAATGATGAAACGGTGGATTATCATGGCGTTGCTATTATCGGCAATTCCAACCTGCCTGCTTCCATGCCGGCAGATGCCAGCAAGCTGTATGCAAAAAATGTTTTCAATTTTCTGAAACTGATCATCACAAAAGAAGGTGGTCTGCACCTGGATTTTGAAGATGATATTGTGAGCGGTGCCTGTATCACACACAAGGGTGAAATCGTGAACGACCGCGTGAAAGGCTTGATGCAGCTGGCATAAATGCCTGTTGACTTTGATTGAACGACGCATAAAAATATCCGGCTATATGGAACATCTGTTATCTTTTCTGCATCAGCATATTGAGTTGATCTATATCGTTATCCTATCCATTTTTTTAGGCGTAGAAGTCATTTCCCGGGTTCCTTCTGTATTGCATACCCCGCTGATGAGCGGCGCCAATGCGATTCATGGTGTTGTTATTATCGGCGCTATCATTGTAATGGGGAAGGCGGAACCTGATAACTACCTGGCGCTGATCCTGGGCTTTTTAGCGGTGATTCTGGGTACAATCAATGTGGTAGGTGGTTTTGTGGTAACAGACCGTATGCTGGAAATGTTCAAAGGCAAGAAGAAGTAACCGTTAGCGGTATCAGCTAACCACTAACAGCTCATAGCTAAAAGCGCAATAATATGGCATCCAGCATTTTATCCATTATCTACCTGATCGGCTCTGTTACATTTATTCTCGGACTAAAGATGTTGAGCAAACCCGATACTGCCCGCAAAGGCAATCTGATAGCGGCAGCCGGTATGACGCTGGCTATTCTGGGTACCATCTTTCTTTATCAAACAAACGGTAAGCATTTACATAATTACGGATGGATAGCCGCTGGTTTACTCATTGGTAGTGTGATCGGCGTAATGTCGGCGAAAAAAGTGAAGATGACGGCTATGCCGGAAATGGTGAGTATGTTTAATGGCATGGGAGGGGCCTGCGCGGCATTGATATCCATCGTGGAATTTAATCACCTGATTCATAAAAACTTTTGGGAAAATCTGTCTGCTACCTCACCGGAAGGGACTTTGAATAATTTATTGAAGCAGTTGATCCATTCCGGTAGCGATGAATTTGGGCGCACACTGGCCATGAACCTGCATACCGACTTACGGGGAGAGCTGCTGATCATTCTTCTTGGCCTGATCATCGGCGCTGTTTCTTTTGCAGGAAGTGTGATTGCATGGGGAAAACTCAACGGCAGCATCCGGGATTTTTCTTTCAAAGGACAACATGTAGTGAACCTTCTTGTGATGGCAGGTGTATTAATTGGTGGCATTGCTTTAATGATGATCATCAACGATAAAGCAGCCATAACAACCAGCAACACAGCACAGGAAAGCGGCCAGCTGCTTACTTTGAACCTGGTTTTTTATGCGGTGCTGTTTTGCTCCCTGGTATACGGGATATTGTTTGTGTTGCCCATTGGTGGTGCAGATATGCCCGTAGTGATTTCCCTGCTCAATTCTTTTACCGGCGTAGCGGCGGCCTGTGGCGGGTTTTTGTATGATAACCCGGTGATGCTTACAGGTGGTATTCTCGTTGGTTCTGCGGGCACGATCCTCACCATCCTCATGTGTAAAGCCATGAACAGGTCACTCAAAAATGTATTGATTGGTTCATTTGGCGGCGCAAAAGCTGCGGCTGCCGCGGGAAAAGAACAAGGATTATATAAAGAAATCAGTTTGCCGGATGCGGCGGTGGTACTGGCCTATGCACATAAAGTGATGATTGTGCCGGGATATGGATTGGCGGTAGCACAGGCCCAGCATGCCTGTCATGAGTTGGAGAAACTCCTGGAAGACAAGGGCGTGGAAGTGAAATATGCGATCCATCCTGTTGCAGGGCGTATGCCCGGACATATGAATGTATTGCTGGCGGAAGCGGATGTGCCCTATGAAAAATTACTGGAGATGGAAGACGCCAATGCGGAAATGCCCACAACAGATGTGGTGCTGATCCTGGGCGCCAATGACGTGGTGAATCCGGCGGCAAAGAATGACCCATCCAGCCCCATTTATGGTATGCCCATCCTGGAGGTGGAAAATGCAAAAATGGTGATTGTGAATAAACGTAGTATGAAACCTGGTTACGCAGGTATAGAGAACGATTTATTTTTTCAACCAAAAACTTCCATGCTGTTTGGCGATGCCAAACAGGTGCTGCAACATCTGGTGGCAGAAATTAAACAAGTATAAGTACCTTTTCGGTGCCTGTAAAGCTGTGTAAGCAGCAAAGATTGCAAAGATTTTACTATTTTCTTTTGCGACCTTTACTGCCTGTGCTGTTTTGCGGGCACTTTTTTTTATTTTTGTAGCACCTTGCCGTGTTGCATGTTGCCTGACCGTATGCACAACTACTATCTGAATGCCTGCCTTATTTTGAAAGATATTTCCAGGAGATGAAAAATATCCTGTTGCTGTTTATTCCTGCGCTGATTGCTTATGAAATGCGCTGCCAACGAGTGTTTGATGTGTGCCATGCAGGGAGCTGCGTATGCAGGCTCAAACAACAAAAAGCAGGTTTCTCCGTTTGTTTTATTAAATAAAATTGTCAATTTTAACGCATATATTCGTTGCCCGAAATAGTATAAACAGAGTTAGTATGGTAAAATCGATTCTATCAATTGCCTTGTTTGGTTTGAGTGCAGGAGTGGTGAAAGCACAGGACACGCTACAGGTACAGGGAACCTCACCGGCTCTTTACGTATCCCACACCGTGAAGAAGGGAGAAAATTTTTATAGCCTGAGCCGTGCTTACGGCATTCCCCCCAAAGAAATTGCTACCGCCAACAAGGTAACTATGGACCAGGGATTACAACTGGGTCATACACTACATATTCCGTTGACCACCGCCAATTTTTCTCAGAAAGCAAATGCTGTAGGTAAACCGGTATATCACAAAGTAGCCGATAAAGAAACCTTATATCGTGTAAGTGTCAACTTCAACAAAGTGCCGCTGGACAATATCCGGCATTGGAATAACTTCCAGGGCGACGGCTTGAAAAAAGACAGTTACATTATTGTGGGATTTCTGAAAGGTGCTGGTGGTACACCTGCACAACCTCGCACAGAAGTGGCGAAACAGGAAACGAAGATAGTGGAACCTATCAGCGAACCTATTAGTGCACCGGTGGCAGATACGCCTAAGAGAGAAGTCGTGAAAGTAGTGAAAAAGGAAGCAGAAGAACGGCCGGTAACTGATACCCAGGAATCAATACCTGCGCCGGCACCAGCAGCACCAACACCAACACCGGTAGCCAGTGCCAGCAGCGACTTTGAACAGATCTATGAGCAGCAAACAAATGGCGGCAAGAAAACCACTTCTGAAAAAGGACCTGGTACCTGGTTCAAAAGCAATGCAGTAGGTAAGTATTACGCACTGCATAACACCGCACCCCGTGGCACGATCATTAAAGTAACAAATCCCCTGAACGGTAAAGCTATTTATGCAAAAGTGTTGGATGTAATTCCGCAGATGAAATCCAATGCCGGCCTGATCATCAAACTGAGCGACAGCGCCATGCAGGCTTTAGGCAGCAATGAAACGAGGTTTTATTGTGAACTGAACTACGACCGGGATTAACCTGATTTTTTAAAAAAAGTAACCTGGTTGATTAATGAAGATATCATTCATTACTTAACCAGGTTTTTTTTATCAATTTGAGTCTGGTCTGTGCCCTCTCAGAAATGCCCCTATATCCATTCTCTTCTTGCCTTCCAGCTGTATTTCGTCGAGATGCAGGTACCCATCCGGGGTGGCTATTTTCATAAACGTTTTATGGTCTGTATCAAATTCACCGGGCGCCTTTGATGGGGTGATATGTTCTTTATGCGCTTTGTAGATCTTCAGGTTTTTGCCCTGGAAGGTAGTCCAGGCAGTGGGATAGGGACTTAAACCCCGTACGAGATTATACACTTTGTCCAGTGGTTGCTGCCAATCGATCTGACACGTTTCCTTGAAGATCTTGGGGGCGTGTTTAATATCTTCGGGGCTGATAGCTGCCTGTGGTGTTTCTTTTACCTCTCCGGCGGCAATAGCCTGTACCGTTTTTAATAATAGTCTGGCCCCGGTTTGCATGAGGCTATCATGGAGTTCGCCGGCGGTTTCATCTTCCCGGATCTCTACGCTATCATTGAATAAAATATCGCCGGTATCAATTTCGTGTTGCAGTTTGAAGGTGGTGACACCGGATGTTGTTTCACCATTGATGATAGCCCAGTTAATAGGAGCGGCTCCCCGGTAGTTGGGCAACAGGGAAGCATGTACATTAATGGTGCCTTCCGGGGGCATATTCCATACTATTTCTGGTAGCATACGGAAAGCTACTACCACCTGCAGATCGGCTTTCAGGGCGGCCAGTTCGGCTATGAACGCAGGATTTTTCAGTTTCTCCGGTTGCAAAATATGTAACCCCTTGCTCACCGCATATTTTTTCACGGCGCTTTCCTGTAGCTGTAATCCTCTGCCGGCGGGCTTGTCGGGTGCTGTGATCACACCTACTATGTTGAATCCGTTTTGCACCAATATATCCAGGGACGCTACTGCAAAATCAGGCGTGCCCATAAAAACAATCTTGAGATCTTTCGTCATAGGATGCAAAAATAATGAGGTTTATTAATACAGCAGGTATTTTGCACGGATCTCTTTAAACTTTGCCAATCCTGGCTCCCAGGTTTTACGGATTTCTTTTTCAGACATTCCCTTTTTAATCTGTTGTTGCAATTGTGCGTTGCCGGCGAGTTTATTAAAAAAGTTATTAAAGAATTTATCTTTCTCCGGGAATAACCGGTAGGCTTCCAGCAGCCATTTAATTTCCATCCGGCGGCCTTTTTCCGGGGTAGCTTCCGGGGCATTGCTCAGGTCAAAGCCGTAACACAGCTGATCTTTCAGTGGTGGGTTTTTCGCGCCTGCTACGCTGCGTGGCGTGAATGAAAACCCTTGCTTTGGAAATCCGGGCGCACCAAATAGCTGGAAAGGCTTGTCTGTACCACGACCCAGGCTTACATTGGTGCCTTCAAAAAAGCAGAGGGAAGGGTAGAGATTGATCGCTGCCATGTTGGGTAAATTGGGCGAAGGGCGTACCGGTAAACGGTAAAAGGTGTTGTGGGTATAGTTTTCACAAGGGATCACTATGATATTGCAGGGAACGCCGTTTTTCAGCCAGCGTTCTCCATTCAGCAGTTGCGCATATTCTCCTACCGTCATACCATGTACTACTGGTATGGGTTGCATGCCTACGAAGGAGCGGAAAGCGGTATCAAGAACGGGGCCGTCCACATAATCACCGTTGGGATTAGGGCGGTCGAGGATGAGTAATGTTTTATTATTTTCTGCGGCAGATTCCATTAGTTCCTGAAGAGAGGAAATGTATGTATAGAACCGCGTGCCTACGTCCTGGATATCAAAAATGAGGATATCTACATCCTGTAGATCGGCTGTGGTGGCTTTTCGGTGCTGACCATACAATGATACTACCGGCAGGCCGGTATGGGCATCGGTGCTGTTGCCTACTTTTTCGCCGGCGTCGGCATTCCCCCGGAAGCCGTGCTCCGGGCTAAAGATCTTCTGAATCTTCACCTGTAATTTCAGCAGGGAATCTACGAGATGTGTATTACCAATAGTCGCGGTCTGGTTGACCAGCAAGGCCACGCGCTTATTTTTCAGCAGTGGCAGATAGCGGCTTGTTTGTGCTGCGCCGGGAACCACGTTGGCGGAATATTGCGCCTGTGCAGCCGGAACCAGGAAACAAATAAGTGTGCAAATAAAGAGGATACGGTTCATGCCATTAAGATACATTAAAACCTGTACGGGGTGCAGGAAAAAGTGTTTGATTCTCGTCTGTTTTAGTATCTTGCACGGAATTATTAACACTAAACAATTAATTTTTATGCAAGCTGTTAAAAACGGGGATACAGTGAAGGTGCATTACCATGGCCGTTTAACGAATGGAACTACCTTTGATTCTTCTGAAGGTAGAGCTCCGTTGGAGTTCCAGGTAGGTGCTGGTATGGTTATCAAAGGTTTTGAGAATGGTGTGCTTGATATGAAGATCGGCGACAAGAAAACCATTCATATCCCTGTTGATCAGGCATATGGTCCCAAGAACGAAGAAATGATCATGGATTTTCCAAAAGAAAATATCCCGGCTGATCTGAAACCGGAAGTTGGTATGGAGTTGCAGATGAGCAACCCTGAAGGCCAGGTTTTCCAGGTAAAAGTAGCTGCTATCGGATCAGAATTTATCACCCTGGATGCTAACCATCCTTTGGCTGGTGAAGAACTGGTGTTCGACCTTGAACTGGTTGAGATAGGATAAAAATTTAGGGATTTTTTGATTTACGAATTTAGGAATTTAGAAATGCAGCGGAGATATAATTTTGTGATTTTTTTCATATGTTGATCTTTGCTGCATTTCTAAATTCCTAAATTCGTAAATCAAAAAATCCCTAAATATTTATTGCTGTCGGTTTCTTGTTTTCGTCTATCGCTACAAATGTAAAAGTACCGCTGATAGCCTTCTCTCGGTGATTCAGGTACATCTGCTCTACAAATACATCTACTTCTACTTTCAGGCTACTATTACCTACGTGTACAACTGTTCCCACCAGTTCAATAATGGTTCCGTGTGGTATCGGTTTCTTAAAATCAATCTTATCGGATGATACGGTTACGGTGCGCATCCTGGTAAAACGGGTGGCCGTAATAAACGCTACTTCATCCATCAGGGCCATAGCGGTACCGCCGAATAAGGTGTCGTAATGATTAACTGTATTGGGAAATACGGCTTTAAATATCCGTGTAACGGAATTGGCAATCTGTTCTTCGTAGGCCATAATATTTTTTTATGATGATGTATCCGGCAACTGGCAGGTTGCCTTCATTTCGCGTAAACAATCTGCACAAAGACAACCACTATACTGCTGCCCGATGAAGGTACGTTCTTCTGCGGTTAATGGAACATCCCTGCACTGGCAGTGGTGGATATCATCTACGCGGCATTCAAAGCTACGATGACAACGGGGACAGGAAGCATTGGGTTCGTACGAAAGCATAGTGCAAAATTACGGATCACACCGCTGATTAAACACATCCATCTGTTTTAATCAGCGGTGTGATTTGTAATGAGTTTAACCCGGTTGCAGTTCAACAGAAAACTCTTTCCGGACCTTAGCCGCTGCCAGCACCATGTTACGCAAGGCCATTTCCGTTTCCGGCCATTTCCTTGTTTTGAGGCCACAGTCGGGATTTACCCAGATGTTGCGTGGAGGCAGGAGCTGGGCTGCTTTGTGTAGTAGCTTTTCCATTTCCGCTACACCGGGTACACGTGGAGAGTGAATATCATATACGCCGGGACCCGTTTCATTCGGGTAGCGGAAGTGCGCAAACGCTTCCAGCAGCTCCATTTGTGAGCGGGATGTTTCGATGGTGATAACATCTGCATCCATGGCGGCGATGTGTTCTATGATATCATTGAATTCTGCATAGCACATGTGGGTGTGGATCTGCGTTTCATCTTTTACGGGGCTCACGGCCAGTTTGAATGCCTGTACGGATTGCTCCAGGTACGCCGCCCGCGGGGCTTTCCGGAGGGGGAGCCCTTCACGCAGCGCAGGTTCATCTACCTGGATAATACCGATACCGGCATCTTCCAGGTCTTTCACTTCATCACGGATGGCCAGTGCGAGCTGGAAGGCTGTCTGCATACGGGGTTGATCGTTGCGGACAAAAGACCATTGCAGAATCGTGATCGGACCGGTGAGCATACCTTTCACCGGCTTGGTGGTGAGCGACTGTGCATAGCTGCTCCAGGCTACTGTCATGGGTTGCGGGCGTTGTACATCACCATAAATGATAGGTGGTTTTACACAACGGGAGCCATAGCTCTGTACCCAGCCATGTTGTGTAAAGGCAAATCCCTGTAGTTGTTCCCCAAAATATTCCACCATATCATTCCGTTCAAATTCGCCATGTACCAATACATCCAGGCCCAGTGCTTCCTGCCAGTGAATGGCTTCGGTAATAGCGGTGCGTATGTCTGCATCATATTTTTCCGGTGAGATATTTCCCTTTTTAAGATTCGACCGGAGCTGCCGTATTTCTACAGTTTGCGGAAAAGATCCGATGGTCGTAGTAGGGAATAAAGGCAGCTGCAGCAAGGCATGTTGCAGTGATTGCCGTGCCGGGAAAGGCTGTCTGCGCGTCAGGTCGTCGTCCGTAATATTTTTCATACGCGCCTTTACTGCGGGGATATGTATACCTGCGGACGTTTGACGGCTGTTCATCACCTCCCTGTTTTCCTGTAGCAGTGTTGTGTTGCCGGAGAGAATTTGTTTTAATGCCACCACTTCTCCTACCTTCTGTTGAGCGAAGGCCATCCATTGTTTGATCTCCGGGTGCAGGGTTGTTTCATCGTCCAGGTTATACGGACTATGCAACAGGGAGCAGGAAGTGGCCAGTAGTATGCGTTCTGTGCCGATGGCCTGTATCGCTTGCTGTAATAAGGCAATGGAATGGGTGAAGTCATTTTTCCAGATATTGCGGCCATCTACTACGCCCAGTGAGAGCTGCATGGTTTCCGGCAGGGCTGCCAATACCGTATCCAGTTGTTCCGGAGCGCGTACCAGGTCAATATGCAGTGCCTGTACCGGCAGCTCTGTAACCAGGCTGGTATTGTCTTCCAGGCCACCGAAGTAAGTGGTCAGCATTATTTTCAACTGGGGCAATGCGGTATTGATGGCCGTATAGGCGGTGTTGTAAAGTGCTTTGGTGCCTGGTTCCAGGTCTGTTACGAGGGATGGCTCATCCAGTTGTACCCATTCCGCACCGGCTTCATAAAGTTCGGTGAACAGCTGGATGTATACTGGCAGGAGTCGCTCCAGTAGCAGGTTGTGGGTGAGCGTGGCGGATTTTATTTTACCGCTTAAAATATAGGTAACCGGACCAATGAGTACGGGTTTGGTCAGGATGCCAAGACTGCGGGCTTCTTTAAATTCATTCAGGCACTTGCGGGATTGAAGGGCATAAGTCTGCACTTCTTCAAATTCCGGTACGAGGTAATGATAGTTGGTATCAAACCATTTGGTCATTTCCAGGGCGATAATATCGAAGCCGTTTTTCTGGTAACCCCTTGCCATGGCGAAATATAGTTCCAGGCAGCCGGGGGTGACGAGTGTTTGTTGCAGCTCTCTGAAACGGGTAGGGATCACTCCAAGTGCCAGGCTCATATCCAGTACCTGGTCATAAAACGAAAAATCGTTGGAAGGTATCAGGTCGATGCCTGCCTCCTGTAAAGTCTGCCAGTTTTGTTTTCGTAGCTGCCTTGCCGTTAGTTCCAGCCTTTCCAGTGATATTTTTCCTGTCCAGTAGTTTTCGCAGGCCTTTTTCAGTTCCCGCTGGCTGCCAATCCGGGGGTAGCCAGGAATGTTTGTGCGCATATATAGGATGGTTTATTATTCTGTACAAACCTATCATTATAATACCTTTGTTCGATATAACTAACAAAATTTGGTGTTTTGTCTTAGTTTTATCTGTAAAAAAAGAAAATATTACTTTTAAGATACTGTGGGAGACGGTAAAACAGCATATTCTACGGCAGAAGTGTACATGCGTTTTTTCCTTACGTTTGCAATATGTTTACAAACTATCAATATACGGTTGACACACGCTTCATGCGTTACGTGCAAATAGATACACAATCAGATCCGATGAGCACCAGTTTTCCGACAACGGAAAAGCAGAAAGATTTATCGCGCTTATTGGTAAAAGAATTACAGGAAATGGGCATCACGGATGTGGAACTGGACCAGCATGGCTATGTGTATGCGACCATCCCGGCCAATACAGATAAAAAAGTACCGGTCATCTGTTTTTGTTCACATGTTGATACTTCTTCCGATAGCAGTGGTACAGGGGTTAAGCCGCTGGTACACAAACAATATGATGGCGGCGATATTGTACTGCCTGATGATGAAACGGTGGTGATCAGCGCCAAGGAACATCCTTACCTAGCCGGCAAAAAGGGCGACGATATTATTACGGCCAGCGGTACTACCTTGCTGGGCGCGGATGACAAGGCAGGGGTGGCGGAAATTATGGATGCTGCCAACTTCCTGATGACGCACCCGGAAGTGAAACATGGTGCTATCCGTATCCTGTTTACCCCTGATGAAGAAGTAGGCCGCGGGGTGGAAAAAGTGAACATGGAAAAACTGGCGGCACAATTTGGCTATACCATGGATGGCGGTGAACTGGGTTCCCTGGAAGATGAAAATTTTTCTGCTGATGGCGCCAGGATCACGATCTATGGCATCAGCGCGCATCCCGGCTCCGCGAAGGATAAGTTGGTAAGTGCCATCAAAATTGCGGGTGAAATCGTAGATGCGTTACCGAAAGACAGCCTCTCCCCGGAAACAACAGAAGACCGCGAAGGCTTTATTCACCCGCTTCGTATACACGGCACCGTAGAAAAAGCCGAGATTGATTTTATAATCCGTGATTTCGAAACCTCCAGCCTGGAAGCGCATGAAACTTACCTGCGCCGTATTATGGAAAGAGTGATGGACCGCTACCATGGCGCAAAGGCTACGCTGAAGGTAACAGAACAGTACCGCAATATGAAAGAGGTACTGGATCAATATCCACAGGTAACGGCGCATGCCGCAGAAGCTATCCGCCGGGCGGGCATACAGCCGCTAAAAATGAGTATTCGTGGTGGAACAGACGGTTCCCGTCTTTCTTTTATGGGTCTGCCATGCCCCAATATTTTTACCGGTGAAATGGCCCTGCACAGCAAACAGGAGTACGTCAGTATTCAGGATATGAAGAAAGCGGTGCAAACAATTGTTTATCTGGCACAGGTTTGGGAAGAAAGATCATAAAGGAATTCGTAATTATTTACTATTTTAACCGTTAATAGAAGAAAATCCATCATGATATTAGGTCTTATTACGTTATTACAGGATTCATTATTACATCCCGTGGTTGATTCATTGGCCGCAGGCGCAAACGCAGCTGGGCCACAGCAGCAGATCCATCTGATAGATATGTTGATGAAAGGTGGTGTACTGATGATTCCTTTAGGCATTCTTTCCCTGATTGCTGTATATGTATTTGTGGAAAGATATATTACCATCGCAAAGGCTGGCAAGCTGGAAGATAACTTTATGCCGATGATCCGCGATCAGATCACTACCGGTAATATCCAGAGCGCCCGTTCCCTCGCCAAAAATACCGTGGGACCTATTGCACGTATGATCGATAAAGGATTACAGCGTATTGGTAAACCTATTGACAACATTGAGAAATCAATGGAAAATGTGGGCAAGCTGGAAATTTACCGCATGGAGAAGAACCTGGTGATCCTGTCTATTATAGCAGGTATTGCGCCAATGTTCGGCTTCCTGGGTACGATTGCAGGTATGATCCAGACATTCTTCAACATCTCTATCACTTCCGATATTACACTGGGCACCATTGCCGGCGGTATTTATGTGAAGATGGTGACTTCCGCCACAGGGCTGATTATTGGGATCATCGCTTTCATTTTCTACAGCTATTTGAATGCACAGATTGATAAGGTAGTTAACAAGATGGAAGGCGCTTCAGCAGAATTTATAGACATCCTGCAGGAACCGACCCGCTAAAACAACAGAAAATGAATTTACGCAGGCGAAATAAGAAACAAGTGGAATTGCACAACTCTGCATTGAATGATATCCTGTTCATTCTGCTGTTGTTCTTCCTCATTGTTTCCACACTGGCTAATCCCAATGTCATTAAACTGATATTGCCTAAAGCCCAGAGTAACACCAAGGCTAAACAAACCGTGGTGGTGAGTATTAATGAAAAGCGTGAGTTTTTTGTAGGCACTAACAAAATTCCTTTCGAAGGACTTAAACAGGCCCTCGCACCGGCTGTTGGCAATGAAAAGGTAGATCCTACCATTGTCATCAATGCGGAGAAATCTGTTCCTATTGAAGACGTGGTGAGTGTGATGGAAGTGGCAAAACAAATAGGCGCAAAAGTAGTGCTGGCAACAGCTAAAAAATAAACGGGCATTAAAGGGTTAACAGGGTTTTCCTGTTAACCCTTTAATCCAGCTCACCTTTGACCATCCGGTCTTTTCCAAACATATCCTGCTTCAGTATTACTTTTTTAAAGCCGTGTTCTTCCATCAGGGCGACCACTTCTTTGCCCAGTGCTTCATTGATTTCGAAGTAGAGGGCGCCGCCGGGGTGCAGTTTGTTTTTTGCCAGCAGGATAATGTGACGGTAAAACAGCAGGGCGTCGTTGTCCGGTACAAACAGTGCCAGTGTGGGTTCAAAGCCCCATACCTGTTCCTGCATATCTGTTTGTTCGCTTTGTGTGATATAGGGAGGGTTGCTCACGATAACATCAAAGGAGGGGAGTTCGGCCATTTGTGCTGTATCCAGTGCATCCATGCGGAAGAAGTTTATTTCCAGCCGTTGACGGGCGGCATTAATGCGGGCTACGGTGAGGGCGGGTTCACTCACATCTATGGCGGATACCTGGGCAGAGTGGAGTGATTTCTTCAGTGCCAGGGGGATGCATCCGCTGCCGGTGCCGATGTCCAGCATATGCAGGCGGTGCCTGCCTGCTGCATCCTGGACGATCCATTCCACCAGTTCCTCCGTTTCGGGCCGTGGAATGAGTACATCGCGGGTTACCATCAGTTCCATACCGTAAAACCAGCTGCTGCCGGTAATATATTGTACGGGTTCAACACGTTGCAGGGCTTCGATGGCTGTTTTTAAGCGGGTATTCTGATCGGGCGTGAGGATTTTTGTCTTGTGAACGATCCTGTCCAGCTTGTTCATGCCTGTGAGGTGTTCCAGGACAATATGGGCTATGTTGGCGGCTTCCCGCTCATCATAGAGTTCACCGATAGCGCCGGTAATATAGGTAAAAGCCGTTTGTATTGTCAAAATGTATAATTTAAGGTAGTGACCTGAAAAATGCTAACCTGGGGGAGTTGGCATTTTCCGACGGCTAAAAACGATATTTTTGCAAAAATATTACATCGCGGGGTATTATGGATAGCACGTTCAATGAATTTTTTATGAGACGTTGCCTGGAATTGGCAGCTATGGGAGCAGGGCAGGTGGCACCTAATCCTATGGTAGGTGCTGTGCTGGTGCACCAGGAACGGATCATCGGGGAGGGCTATCACCGCCAGTACGGCCAGGCGCATGCGGAAGTGAACTGTGTAAACAGTGTGCAGGCGGAAGACCGGTCGCTGATTCCATTGGCGACCATGTACGTAAGCCTGGAACCCTGTGCACACCATGGTAAAACACCGCCCTGTGCAGACCTGATCTTATCCCAGGGCATTAAACAGGTAGTGATCGGCTGTGTGGACTCTTTTTCGGCAGTAGCTGGCAAAGGAATTGCAAAGCTGCAACAGGCAGGGGTTACCGTTCATACAGGCATGCTGGAAGCCGCCTGCAGACAACTCAACCGCCGTTTCTTTACCTTCCATGAAAAGAAACGCCCTTATATTGTGCTGAAGTGGGCGCAAAGCAGCAACGGCTTCATGGCCAGCAGCAGCGGAGCGCCGGTACGGTTGTCAAATACTTACAGCGACCGCCTGGTACACAAATGGCGCAGCGAAGAAATGGCGATCCTGGTAGGCACCCGCACCGCTATATTAGACAATCCCAGATTGAATAACCGCCTGTGGACAGGCAAAGACCCCGTGAGGCTGGTGATAGACCGCGCTTTGCAGGTACCACGCACCCACCATCTATGGGACGGCAGTATTCCTACGGTGTTTATTACTGCAGCAGCTACAGATACCAATGGCTTAACAGAAACGTTGCAGCTCGACTTCCGCGGAGAACTGTTACCACAGCTGATGGAAAAGCTGCATCACCGCCAGGTACAGAGCGTATTGGTAGAAGGCGGCGCCTATGTATTGCAGCGTTTTATTGAAACAGGACTATGGGATGAAGCCCGCATCATAACGGGAACGGTTACACTGCCTGGAGGACAGGCAGCCCCGGTACTCACCCATGCTTCGCTGGAGCATACCATGCACCTGGATGGTGATCGCATCGGCTTTTACAGCCGCGTGTAGTTTTTTAATATTTGGTTTTTCTAAATTATATAGATGGAGGTTTATTTTACAATCGATAAAACCGCTGTAGCAGAGTTTAAGGACAGGGGCAGCAAATTTCTGGCATATGCTTTTCCTGTTAAAACCCCCGAAGCTGTTAAAGAATGTTTACTGGAAGTGAAGAAAGAGCATCCCAAAGCAACGCATCACTGCTATGCTTACCGGCTTGGTACCGGCGGATTGCAGTTTCGCGCCAACGATGATGGAGAGCCTTCCGGTTCAGCAGGCAAACCCATTCTGGGTCAGATAGACAGCAAGCAACTGACGGATGTACTGATTGTAGTAGTGCGTTATTTTGGCGGCACCCTGCTGGGTGTTCCCGGTTTGATTAACGCCTATAAAATGAGTGCTTCCATGGTGATGCAACTCGTTCCTGCTATCCAGAAAAATATAGAGTCAACTTATCATCTCAGCTTTGACTATACGATTATGAATGATATCATGATTGTTGTCAAACAAAATAATTGTACCATCATAAAACAGGAATTACAACTCTTCTGTTCTATGGATATTGGTGTGCCCAAATCCGGGGAGGAGTTGTGTTTGCTGCGGTTACGGGATATTCATGGGCTGGAAATAAAACAAATAAAATAGGTTGTTGATAGCCGGGGTGGTAATCCCCGGCTATCAACTGCCAGGCTATTTAAACCGCTCACTCACTACGAGGTCTTTACTACCTGCGGTATATTTATAAAATCCTTCTCCACTTTTTGCACCAAGATAACCTGCGGTAACCATGTTTACCAGCAATGGGCAGGGCGCATATTTCGGGTTGCCGAATCCATCGTGCAGCACATGCAGGATAGACAGGCATACATCGAGCCCGATGAAATCAGCCAGCTGCAAGGGTCCCATTGGATGCGCCATTCCGAGTTTCATCACCGTATCAATTTCTGCTACACCGGCTACACCTTCAAAGAGGGAGCAGATGGCTTCGTTTATCATCGGCATGAGGATGCGGTTAGCAATAAATCCGGGGTAATCGTTTACTACACAGGGAACTTTATCCAGTTTTTCAGCAAGGGTAACGATATGTTCCGTGACACTTTTATCTGTTGCGTAACCGTTGATGATTTCCACCAGCTTCATAACAGGTACCGGGTTCATGAAATGCATGCCTATCACCTTTGCCGGGCGTTTGGTGGCAGCGGCTATTTTTGTGATAGAAATAGAGGAAGTATTGGTAGCCAGGATAGCGTCGGGATGGGCATGTTGATCGAGGTCCTGGAATATTTTCAGTTTCAATGCAATATTTTCAGTAGCAGCTTCCACTACCAGTGAAACATCTTTTACGCCTGTTGCCAGGTCTGTTTGCAGGGAGATATTGGCGAGTGTAGTTGTTTTAACGGCTGCTGTGATGGCTTCTTTGGCCAGTTGCCGGTCAAGATTCCTGGTAATGGTTTGCAACGCCTTTTGCAGGGCGGGTTCCGATACATCGATCAGGTTAACGGCGTAGCCATTCTGAGCAAATACGTGGGCAATACCATTTCCCATGGTGCCTGCGCCGATTACCGCTATTTTTTGCATGGTGTATTTTTTTCACGCAAAGTAACAAAGAGTGTAAAGAGCGCAAAGTAAATATTAATAATCGTCCTTCCGTTTGAAGTCACCTTGCTTCCAGGCCTGTATGAACTGGGCCCATGCCAGCGGGTTGAAGATATTTTGCGGAGGTCTTTGACCTGCGTAATAGAGTGATTGGGCCTGTTTGTTGAGATATTGATTGGTGGCTTCTCCGCCATCTACCGGTGTATAACGGGTCATGGCGCGTATCCGGGCGTTCTCCGTATTCTTGCGCGCTACTTCATACGCATCATCCGGAATGTCCATATTGGCGAAGGCGCGTTCAAATTCCTGTTTTGAAAGATAAGGTTTGATGATGGTAACAGGTAGATAAGTAGTGTCTTCTACCATCAGCTGGATCAGGGAAAAATTATTTCCTTTGATATCGACGGGTACTTTATAATCCTGTTTTTTAAAGCCTACCGCACTGAAACTAAGCGTATCTCCTTTAAATAATACAATGGAAAATATACCAGCCGTGTTGGAGATGGTACCTCTTCCTTGTCCTTTTACCAGGATACTTACTGCGGGAATAGCGCGTAAACTGTCTGCCGTCATGGTAAGACCTGATATTTGTATAACGCTGTCTCTAAATTCCGAAATCTGTGCTTTCAGAAAGAAAGGAGATAAAAGGAAAACAACTAAAAGTGACAGTATGTAGGATCTTTTCTGATGCATGCCGGCCCTAAGATATAGAAATTTAATTTACATTTTCCCAGGCAGTTGCTGGCTGCGAAGGAGAAATTGTAAATTAAATCTCAATTGGGTTAACTTTGTGTTCTGTAATCAAATTTTAACAACAATTTATGATGACGAAAGAGCAGATTTTACAGGCCCTGAGCAACGTGGAAGAACCTGATCTGGGGAAGGATCTGGTGACGCTGAACATGGTAAAAGATATAGAGATTAATGGCAATAAAGTGAAGTTTACAGTCATACTCACCACCCCTGCCTGCCCGTTGAAGGAATTGATCCGCAACGCTTGTATCAATGCCATCCACCTGACCGTAAATAAAGAAGCGGAAGTGGAAGTGTTGATGACAGCCAACGTGAGCACCAAACGCAAGGATGGTCAAGGGGCATTGCCAAATGTTAAGAATATCATTGTAGTGGCTTCTGGAAAAGGCGGTGTGGGTAAATCCACGGTAGCTGCCAATCTGGCGCTGGCATTGGGTCGCGACGGCGCAAAAGTAGGTCTGATGGACGCTGATATTTACGGTCCTTCCGTACCTATCATGTTCGGCTTACGTGGCGAAAGACCCATGATGGTGAATGTGGAAGGCAAAGGCATGATCCAGCCGATGGAGAAATTCGGTATCAAGGTAATGTCTATTGGCTTACTCATCGATGAGAAACAGGCAGTGGTATGGCGTGGGCCGATGGTCAGCAGTGCCCTGAAACAATTTATCACCGATGTTTTCTGGGATGAACTGGACTACCTGATCATTGATATGCCGCCCGGAACCGGTGATATTCACCTCACACTGGTACAAACCGTACCTGTTACCGGTGCTATTATCGTTACCACACCACAGGACGTTGCCCTGGTGGATGCCCAGAAAGGGATCGCAATGTTCAACGGACAACAGATCAATGTACCGATTATCGGACTGGTTGAAAATATGGCCTATTTTACGCCCGCTGAGCTGCCGGATAACAAATACTACATCTTTGGTAAGGAAGGCGGTAAAAAGCTGGCAGAAGACCTGGAAATACCTTTCCTGGGGCAAATACCATTGGTACAGAGTATCCGTGAAGGTGGCGATGCAGGTGTACCTGCTATGGCCAGTGATGATAAGATTACCCGCAAAGCATTCCTGGATGTTGCCGGTGCAGCTGCAAGAAGCATTGCCATGCGCAACGCAAATATTGCAGCAACCAGGATCGTGGATATTATCGTTTAAAAATAATTGCAGACCCGGGATAATACTGCCTGATTGGATGCCGTATTATCCCGGCCTGTTCTTCAGCTCTATGTTTACACCAAGGATTAACAAAGAAACCAACTGGGATACAATCGCCGCTTTTATCAGGGAAAATGCTTTTGGTATGCTGGTAAACGTAGACGATGCCGGCACACCCCATGCTACGCACATCCCCGTGACGCTGGTGGAAAAAAAGGATGGCAGATTTGTCCTGCATGGACATATCGCTAAAGAAAACCCGCAGTGGAACTGGTTTACACGCGGTACCGCACTCATGGTCTTTACCGCTCCCCACGCCTACATTTCTTCTTCCTGGTATGAAAAAGAAAAGATCCCAACCTGGAATTATATCGCAGTACATATACACGGCGCCATGCGTATCATGGATGAAGCCACCTTATTGCAGTCGCTGGAAGTATTGATGGATCACTATGAAGCGCCATCAGCCTGCCCCGTACATATAAGCGATATCACGCCGAAGTCATTGGAAAATAATATGAAGGCGATTGTTGGTTTTGAAATGGACGTGCAGGAAGTGAATGCGCGTTTCAAACTAAGTCAGAATAAAAATGACCATGACTATTTTAGTGTGATAACCCACCTGCGTGCCCGTGGAGACGAAAACTCCCGCCGGATTGCAGCAGAAATGGAGGTGCGCAGACCACCCGCCGGATAGCCCGGAATATTTTAAGCCGTTGTTTGGAATCATCTCAAAATGAAATATCTTTAATAACCCCTTCTGCATTAAAGACATGGCGGGATTGCCTGTAAAGGCAACTACCACAATAATAATAGCGCGTCATCTTAATTACAAGTAATCATAATATGTTTAAACTGCGTCAATGCTAAGTTTTACTTAACTTTGCGCCCCAAATAAACCGACTATGAATCGACAGGAATTGGTGAATCTGATTAAGGAAAAGAGATCTTATCTGTGTGTAGGATTGGACACAGACATACAAAAGATTCCAAAACACCTGCTGTCTCATGCAGATCCGGTGTTTGCCTTTAACAAGGCTATAATTGACGCAACCAAAGACCTTTGTGTTGCCTATAAAATTAATACGGCCTTTTACGAAAGTATGGGTATCCGGGGATGGGAAAGCCTGCAACGCACGGTAGACTACATTCCAGCCGGCATCTTTACGATCGCCGACGCCAAACGGGGGGATATTGGCAACACTTCCACCCAATACGCGAAAACTTTTTTTGATACATACAAATTTGATTCCGTAACAGTGGCGCCTTACATGGGGAAAGACAGTGTAACCCCCTTTTTGCAATTCTCTGATAAATGGGCGATTATGCTGGGACTTACTTCCAATGAAGGCAGCCAGGATTTTCAGTTGCAACAAGCGGGTGATGAACTGCTGTTTGAAAAAGTGTTGAAAGCCGGTATGGAATGGGGTACCCCGGAAAACCTGATGTTTGTGATCGGCGCTACGCAGTCTTCACAACTGGCTTATATCCGTAAACTGGTGCCGGATCATTTCTTCCTGGTACCGGGCGTAGGTGCACAGGGCGGCAGCCTCGCAGAAATTTCCAAACAGGCTATGAATAAGGATTGCGGCTTACTGGTAAACGCCAGCCGCGCAATTATCTATGCAGGAAACGGAGAAGATTTTGCAACAGATGCCCGCAATGTGGCTCAACAATACCAACAGGAAATGGCCACCTATAGACCAGGATTACAGGATTAACAGGATTTATAGGATGGGTGTTTTGTTAGGTAGAAAGATAAAAAAGATTGCCGGAGATAAAAGCGCAGATTACGCTGATATCTGCGGCAATTTTTTATACCTAACAAAACACCCATCCTATAAATCCTGTTAATCCTGTAATCCTGGTCAGTTACTGGAAAAGACAATTTTTCTCCGTCCACCAGGGTTTGATAATAAAGCTTAGTCTGCCTGACTGAACAGCAGGATCTGAATTTATCAGCGTTACCGCTTCGATACTGTCTTTACAGTCCATTATAAATATTCCGCGTAAGTCTTCATCATTACCGAATGGCCCTGCCAGTACTATTTTCCGCGCTTTAGCCAGGCGTGTAATATTATTTATATGCCCGCGCTGGATCTCTTCCGCCTCCGCTTCGCTTTGGTTGCGTTGCGGTCCTTTTTTTAAAAACACCATCCAGTAACGTTTTACAGCAGGCTCACCACCCAATGTTTGCCTGGCGGGTTGTACAGATAATGCAATAGTTTTTAACGGAGTAGTGGGGTGGAAAGAGATAATCACAACGACCAGGAAACCCAACAGCAAAAGTGCGGGGACTACTTTGCTTGCCATAACACTCGAATTTGTATTAAAGTTACTAAGTTTGATGAAGATTTGACCAGGATTAAAGGATAATAGGATTTATAGGATGGAACTGGTAAATAAAAGCGAAGTTTATCTACCAGTCCTATCTTTATCTACTAGTTCCATCCTATAAATCCTATTATCCTTTAATCCTGGTCCGGGTTATCAATCTAAACCAAAACTGTGGTCACATGCTACAAGATCTGTTTCAGTCCCCCGATTATTTTGCTGTAGATAGTTTGTTGACAGAAGAACACCTGTTAATCCGCGATGCTGTCCGGCAGTGGGTAAAGAAAGATGTATCACCGGTAATTGAAGATTACTGTCAGCGGGCAGCCTTCCCTACGCAAATTATAAAAAGCCTGGGTGAGCTGGGATGTTTTGGTCCTACTATCCCGGTTGAATATGGCGGTGGTGGCATGGACCATATTGCATATGGATTGATGATGCAGGAACTGGAGCGTGGTGATAGCGGGATACGTTCTACCGCATCGGTGCAGGGATCTTTGGTGATGTATCCTATCTTTACTTTCGGAAGTGAAGCGCAGAAAAAAAAGTATCTTCCCAAACTGGCTACAGGAGAGTGGATGGGCTGTTTCGGATTAACAGAACCTGATCACGGTTCCAATCCTGCCGGCATGATCACCAACTTCCGGGAAGAGGGTGACCATGTAATTTTAAATGGCGCCAAAATGTGGATTTCCAATGCACCTTTTGCAGATATAGCCGTAGTGTGGGCAAAAGATGAAGCAGGAGAGATCCGGGGTATCATTGTGGAAAGAGGTATGGAAGGCTTTACCACCCCTGAAACCAAAGGAAAGTGGAGCCTTCGTGCAAGTGCTACCGGCGAACTTGTATTCGACCAGGTAAAAGTGCCGAAAGGAAATATCCTGCCCGGCGTAAAAGGACTGAAAGGACCGCTGAGTTGTTTATCATCCGCCCGCTACGGGATTGCATGGGGTGTAATTGGTGCTGCTATGGATTGTTATGATACGGCTTTGCGGTATGCTAAAGAGCGTATCCAGTTTGACCGCCCTATCGGTGGCTTCCAGCTGACACAGAAGAAGCTGGCGGAAATGATCACGGAAATTACCAAAGCCCAGCTGATGAACTGGCGTTTAGGTGTGTTGAAAAACGAAGGAAAAGCAACGCCCGCACAGATCTCTATGGCCAAACGCAATGCCTGTGAAGTAGCCTCCAATATAGCCCGCGATGCACGTTCCATTTTGGGCGGTATGGGTATTACAGGCGAATTTCCGGTGATGCGGCATATGATGAACCTTGAGAGTGTGAGCACTTATGAAGGCACACACGAAATACATTTGCTGATTACAGGCATGGATGTGACGGGACTGGATGCGTTTAAATAAAAGAAATAGTAAGCAAGGAATGAGATTTTTTTTAGTAATGGCAGGCCTCCTAACGGCCATGAGTATACGTGCACAACAGTCGCCTGCGCTTAAACTGGTAGCCTGTGAAGGAAAAGCCCAGGGGACGTATTATATAGTCAAATATTTATCCGCAGATACTGCGTCGCTGGAAAGCCGCATAGATTCTGTGTTCGGGGTAATAGATCAGTCATTGTCGCTGTATAAACCCGGCTCGCTGATCAATCAGTTTAATGCTACCGGTCATGTACGTATGGATGAACATATGCGGACGGTTTTGCAGCAGGCCATATTTACCAGCAAAGCTACCGGCGGCATCTTTGATATCACGGTAAAGCCGCTGGTGTATTTATGGGGCTTCGGTGTTACCAAGCCTTCTTTCAAAGGCATTCCTCCTGCCGATAGTATCAAGAAAACAATGCCGTATATAGGTTACCGTTATTTGCGGATAAAAGGTGATCATCTCTCTACAACAAAAAAAGGGGTACAGATAGATTGTAATGGTATTGCGCAAGGCTATACCGTAGACGTGCTGGGCAGATTCCTGGAACAGCAGGGAATAGAAAATTACCTGGTGGATGTAGGCGGGGAATTATGTGCGAAAGGATATAACCAGCAACATAAAATATGGAGTGTGGGTATAGAACGACCATCGCAGGGAGATACCACTTACGAGCCTGTTCAGGGACTGGTAAGACTTCCCGGCAAAGGCATTGCTACCAGTGGTAATTACCGCCGCTTTTTTGACCAGGGCCAAACCCGTTTTGCACATACTATTCACCCGATAACCGGCCAGGCTTTACACAACAATATTATCAGTGTAACCGTGATTGCGAAAGACTGTTTTACCGCTGATGCATTTGATAACCCGCTTATCCTGATGGGAGTGGAAGAAGGGCTGCGTTATATTGCAAAACACCCGGAATACGGACTGGAAGCGACTTACATTTATAAAGACAAAGATGGTGGTATTAAGGAAGCATTCAGTGACGGTTTTAAAGCGTATATGGAATTTTAAAAAAAATCCCGCCTCGTAAATACGAGACGGGACACATCCTCACTTTTTCGCTTTCATTAATATGGATAAAATAATTTAGTTCAGGTGGAACTTGAATCCGATATTACCCTGTACTGAATTGAAATTAGTAATCTCATTATACTTGTAAGGCGAATAATTGTAGCGCACATTTGCATTAAACATCACGGGTGAGTATTTGCCGAAAGGCACGTTGATGCCTACTTCGGGGCTCACCATGAATTGCCAGCTGTTATTCTTCTCTACAAATTGCCCCCAGTATTTTTCATAGTTCATATTGGCTGCACCCACACCCAGGTTACCGTAAGGAATGACGGTGCTTCCTGGTTTAGTGAAAGCATAACTGATGGTTGCCTGAACGGGGATAGATTGCAGCGTACGTGATTGTACGGCAGAAACATCGCCTGTTTTATCAGGATAAAGAGCACGGGGCAATCTTTCATAGTAGTCCTGGAATCCGGTGCGGATACCTACAGACAACTGATCATTCAGCATATATTGTAACCCGGCACTCCAGCCGCGGAAACTTGTTTTATTACTATAGTCTTTCAAAGAACCCAGCGGTTGCGCGATAGAATAATTCACATCTACGGACAATGGCGGACGGCTTTGTGCAGACACTGCCTGTGCTGCGATACAGCCTGCGAAAATCAATATCCAGTTTTTTATCTTTTTCATCTTCCTATCAATTTTAATTTTCGAAATCAACATTAATTGCTTTTGGTCAGGTAGGGAGATTGTGCAAAAGATGTTTGCACCATCGTATCCACATTATTGATGTCCCATACGCCTGAACCACGCCACAGGGCATTCCATACGGCGGTCAGCTTGTTGTCTTTCGGATTTTTAAGATCAAATACATCGATGGCAGTTTGTCTTTCATTTACCTGGTATACCGTGTAGTAAGAAGGCCAGAACCAGCCACCACCAGGGTATCCCCAGTATCCGGGATCCCAGTATCCAACACCGCCCCACCATCCGGGGTTCCAGGATATATTGGTGAACGAGTTGTCGATACGGGTGAGGTTCACGCCCAGATCGGGTTTGGCGGCTTTATTCACCAGTGTGTAACCTCTTTGTTGCATAGATGCAGTAACTGATGCAATCAGTTTCTTATCATAGTCTGTTAGTGCTTTCTTTGCGGAATCACTGCGACTGCTGAGTACTGCTACTGAGTCTACAATGCTGAAAGTTGAATATGAGCTAAAGTTTGTGCTGCTATCATGATTGGTGATATAAATCCGTGATTCCTCATTGGACATATCTTTTAAGGGATCCTTGCGACAGCCACTAAACGACATCATAGCCACTACTGCTGCGGCAGTGCTTAATAAAAACAATGTTTTTTTCATATCCTCGCGTATTAATTTAAAAAAAATGGTCACATCCAAAGGGTTAACAGCATAATGCTTGCCATGTTAACAAATAAGAGCCGGCCGATGGCGCAATGCTGAAGTTCCCGTTTATTTACCGTTGAACGTGTTTGATAGGAAGATGTTACAGCGAGTTTAGTGGAGAAGTGTTAAGGTTTACTTAAAGTAGAAACGGGGTTAACAGTAACAGTTTTTTATAAAGATGATTAGCTTAATATATTTTTATTTAATAATTCTTTTTTAAGTTGATCAGGATGATTGAAATGGATGCTGTCTATTCCATATTCCTGCGCAGCCTTTATATTACGGAGGTTATCATCTATAAACAGGGCTTTTTCAGCGGCTACCTGGTATCTGTCCAGCAGCAGCTGGTAGAAGGCCGGAGATGGCTTCCGTTGCTTTTCTTTACCGGATACAACGATGCCGTCAAACAGCTGAAGAAAGGGGTACTCGACCAGCGCCAGCGGAAAGGTTTCGTTTGACCAGTTTGTGAGTGCGTACAATTTATATTTACCGCTGTTTTTCAGTTGTTGTAATACCTGTACCGTACCTTCAATAGCACCGCCCAGCATTTCTTTCCAGCGGCCGTAGAAGGCGCGGATCTGTGCTTCATACTGCGGATGCGCAGCTACCAGTAATGCGGTGCCTTCTTCCAGGCTTCTGCCGGCATCCTGTTCTTCATTCCAGTCTGCTGTGCAGACGTGTTGCAGGAAATGAGCTACTTCTTCTTCTGATGTGAATATTTTCCGGTACAGATAGCGTGGATCCCAATCTATCAGAACGGCTCCAAGATCAAAAATGATGGTATTATAAGTGGTATGTAACGGATTTTTCATGGGTCGAAAGTAGTAAACGAATCAGATATTCTTTGAATTAATATGAATTAGTCCATTAATTCATCTGCGGCATCTTCGAGCAATTTCAGGTCTACAGAGTCGCTACCGGCAATACCTTCGATGGAGCCTTTGATATGGGCGGCGTTGAGCAATACCTTCTCCAGTTGCTTTTCGCGTGCCTTCCATAATTTTTCCATGGCATCGCGTTCGCGCTGGATAGATAATTTCATGGCCATAAAGCCTTCGCGGATCGCTTTCCATTGCTCTGCAAACTCGCCACTGGTAAGGTATGCATAGAGCATGTGCATTTTGTCGCCCTTATTTTCCTGTGTGCGCAGGGAGCTGGAAATTTTGATGATACCATCGCGGAGTACGTAGGCCAATGCTTTTACTTCTGCAAAGGTACAGATCCAGATGCCTTCCTTGTCGCCGAAGCGGTCCATATCTTTCGGCATGGTTTGCGTAACGAGGATGGCTACATCTACGCCCTGGCTGCGCATATCGGCTTTGAGCTTTTCTACCCAGTCCTTTACAAATTCTTTAGTGCGCTTGCTTTCATAAATGATGCGTCCGCATTCCTGTCCGAGTGAATTGCGGATCAGCTGAATACAATCGGCGCCTTTTACGCCTTTGCCTACGGGCGTTACTTCATCGAAGGGGAAGCTGAGGCGCAGCATTTCTTCCAGCACAAGTTCCTGTGCTTCACCCTGCAATTGTGTGGAGCCTTGCTCAGCGCGGCGTTTCATCTCTTCGGCCAGTTTGCGCTGGTCTTCCAGTTGTTTTTCCAGTTCGCGCAGGCGGAGTTGGTGTTCCGTATCTTTCAGGATGTTGCGGTCTGTTTCTTCCTTGCGGATCTTTTCTGATAACTCGCTGCGTGCTTCCAATAATTTTTTCTGCAGATCGATTTCCAGTTCCTGTTCTTTACTTTTCAGCTCCTGCTCTTTCCGCAAAAAGTCCAGTTCCTGTTTGCGTGCTTCTTTCAGCTTTGCTTCCTGGTCCTGGTTCGTTTCCCTGAGCATCGCCAGCTGGTTATCGAAATCTGCTGTAATAGATTTACGCAGATCGTCTGTGAGGCTTTCCTGGAGATGTTTTTTTTCCGCCTGCACACGTTTTACTATTTCTTCTTCCTGGAGTTGTTTGAGCGTTTCAATTTGCTGACGCTCCTGCGCCATCTTGCTTTTTTCAGAAAGCAGCGAGTTTTTTTCCGCCTGCAAAGCATCCAGGCGCTTGCGCCATTCAGACTCCATTTTACCCCGCATTTCTTTTTCGATGTCTGCTGCAAAAGCATCCTCCATTACAAACTGGTGTTTGCAATTGGGACAGGTGATAGATGTACCCATAGTTTCAGTAAAAAAATTACGTAAAGATAGCGTTTAGGGTGGGGAAGAATAAAAAAAGGAGCGAACAGGGTTTCCTTCTTTTATGGAAGGGGTACGATTTGCAATGGCACTAACCATGTGGATATACTATATAATAGCCCTGAGACTGACGATTTCGCCTGCACTCATCAAGACAATTGTAGCGCACTGTTTTTTATTAAAATGTTGATTTTAAGCTGTTTATGATACATAGGCTTATGTTATTTCCACTAATGTGCTCATTTTTACTTTTAGCATTGCAAAGTCTCATAATTGTGTTTATCTTTGCATTATCTCAATGACCACGTGTCAAAGGAGTTACGAAGTCGTTAGGAGTTTCTCCCTGGCGATTTCTGCGTTTTAAGCCATACCTCATACTCCTTTTGCTTTTTTCTTTTCTCATGAGGATATTGGGGGGCGAAAGCGGTCCACAACAGTTTGTAATTATCTCTTACTTCAAGAATAACAATGTAATCCGGTTCATTTTGTAACTCAAGCCAAATACATAATCTGTCTTTAATACCACCTTTGCCTTGTCTTTGTTGTGGCCAAATCTTCAAACTCCAGGTATCGCACTTCTCAATTGTAGGATTAGTCCAAGGCATTCTCTCACATCTTCTTAAATCAGGCAACCTGTTTTGTTCATCCTCACCTGTATGTGTTATGTGATAGAATGTATATGCTTTGTCCTGATAGATAGGGTGCCATTTTAATTTTAGCACCTCACCTCTGAATTTAGTTTTGTTAGTTACAAAATCCCGCTTAAAAATCTCGTAAACTGCTTCAATGTATTGAGCGTAGTCGCCTCCATAATTGTTGAGTAATAACAACTCGGGTAATTCTACAATATTATTATTCATTTGTTAAGGTTCTCGGTTTCCAAATAAATACGTTCATCTTATTCTCCTTGTATAAAGTGGATTTCATCAAGGTATAACCAGATCTTTCTTTGATTTTTTCAATTAATTTAACCTTAGCAGTATTTCCCTGTAAGCCTCTGTGCAAATAACCAATAGCACCTGTCAGCAGGTCTGTTATTTGCAATAACTCTACTTCATGTGAATGCACCTGCTGTATCTTTTTGATTATCTGGTCATGGTAATCATAATGACTATTGCGAAGAACATTACACAATTCATCTACTTTATTTTGGCTACGGGTATCTTTTATATCAATGTAGATGTTGTAAGAACAATCGGGAGAAAGAATGACTTTGAGTAAATCGAAATACATCTTGTAGTAAAAGGCATCGTGATCCTGATTGAAGGCCAGGTGATCCAAAATGGTTTTATCCGGTATAACCAAAGCCCTGAAATGCAAATCATCATCATCAAAAAAATAATTCACTAAATCAAGATAAAAGTCTGTTTTAGCCGGTGATACCTTGTTCCACTTTATTTCAAATTCCTGCTTTAGGCCATGCTTTGTTTTTATTTCACGGATGCGTTTGAATGTTTCGTGCCTCTTTGACTTTTGACACCAAATGGCACCTAAAACCATTGCTTTACCCGTGTTATGCATCAGGTGGCAGCTTTCATCGCAGTATATGTTGTATTCTATTCTCATCAATGTCTATGGTTTTTACAACGTGAGCATGTGTTTTTTGAAATAAACTGTATTCCTCTTTATTACCGGGTATTCGTACTAAAGAATTAATAATCGCAGGAAGGAATAATTCCAATAGAAATAAAAGGTTCTTCATAAGGAGCCTGTGGTTAATACAGGTTTCGATTATTGAGGTTAAATTTTTTGAGTAATTAAATATAGTAAATCTTTTAAATTAAAAGGATCGGAATGGGAGCTAAGAGGTTAAATATTTTGAAGATAATCCAGACCCACTATAGTACTATTAAGCCGTAAAAAAAATGGGAAAGTCGTACACTACGACTTTCCCATTGTGGTGCGAAGGAGGAGATTCGAACTCCCAAGCCCTTTCAGGCACTACCACCTCAAAGTAGCGCGTCTACCAATTTCGCCACCTTCGCATCTGGTAGATTGGGGTGCAAAAATAATGGCTTTTTCAAAATAAGCAAATTTATTTATTCGTATTTCCGGGAAGCCGGTATTATTTCCGCAGCAGAATGCGGAAAGTAGTGCCTTTGTTTAGTTCGGAAGATTTTACATAGAGCCTTCCCTTATGATATTCTTCGATGATGCGCTTGGCGAGGGAAAGGCCCAGGCCCCATCCGCGCTTTTTCGTGCTGAAACCGGGTTTGAATACTTTTTCGAAGTTTATTTTAGAGATGCCTTTACCCGTATCCGTGATGTCGATAGTGGTGAAAGTGAGATGGCTTTCTATGTTGATATCTATCTTCCCGGTACCTTCCATGGCGTCCAGTGCATTCTTCAATAAATTTTCCACTACCCAGTCAAAAAGCGGTGGGGAGATCATGGCCGACAGCTCTTTTTCTTTGGAATGAACGGCAAACTGCACTTTCTGCGGGGCTCTTTTGCGGATGTAGCTGGTCATGTTTTCGATTTGCTGCACGATGTCTTTTTCTTCCAGTTTGGGAACGCTGCCTATTTTAGAAAACCGGTCGGTGATCAGTTTGAGCCGGTCCACATCTTTACCCAGCTCTGTAACCATCATGGTGTTGGCCTCGTTTTCCCGGAGTATTTCCAGCCATGCCTCCATGGAGGAGAGGGGCGTGCCCAGCTGGTGGGCTGTTTCCTTGGCCAGTCCTACCCATACCTGGTTCTGGGTGGCACGGTTGGTGCTGGACAGGGCAAAGAGTACGATGGCAATAAACAGGGTCACTACTATCAGCTGGACGTATGGATAGTAGCGGATCTGTTTCAGGATCAGGGAGTCGCCATAATAGATGTAGTTATTGATTTTATGTTTGGCATCTACCTCCATGATGAAGGGCGGGTGTTGTTTTTTCAGGTCTTTCAACACGCTTGGGAGGTAGCCCGGATTTTGTGCAATGTGGAGGGAGTCCAGGTTGCGGCTGTCCAGTATGTTGCCACTTTCATCGGTCAGGATGAGCGGGATGGTGGTATTGGTGGTCACTATTTCCACTGCCAGGTTCAGGTTGGCTTCGGGGCTGGCCCGCAGCAGTTCGCGGTTGGCTTCTACCCAGGTGGCTACTTTTTTTCGTTCTTCTTCCTGTATTTTTCTCGACAGGTTGCTGACAAACCATATAGTGGTCACGATGATGATCACTGCTATGGAGGCCAGTACGAACTTCCACCCGATATACTGTTTAAACATAGTTCTAATTTAAGCTTATTCCGCTTTCGTGTTGCTGTAAATTTGATTAGCAAATATTAAAATCCTTTGTCGCATATTTGCATCTCCTGAAATTATTATTCACGCATAAACGTAATATCAGTTGCCCGTATTGCCATCAGTTGCAGTTGTTATTTTAAATTGGAACGGAAAGTCTTTCCTGGAGAAATTCCTGCCATCTGTTTGCCGTTCTACTTATGGCAATTTACAGCTGGTGCTGGCAGATAATGCATCCTCCGATGATAGTGTTGCTTTTGTAAAGGAGCATTATCCCCGGATCCGGATCATTTGTAATCAACGGAATGACGGCTTTGCCGGCGGCTATAATGATGCCCTGGCGCATGTACAGGCTGATATTTATGTTTTGCTGAACCAGGATGTGGAGGTGGAATCGGGCTGGATAGAGCCGGTGATCGACATGATGACCAAGAATCCGGCTATTGCTGCCTGTCAACCCAAAATGCGGGCTTACAATCAACCGGATGAATTTGAATATGCCGGCGCCGCCGGGGGATGGATGGATATCCTGGGCTACACCTTTTGCCGGGGTCGGATCTTGTATACCACGGAAAAGGACCAGGGCCAGTATGACGACGCACAGGACATTTTCTGGGCTACCGGCGCCGCCCTCTTTATACGTGCCGCCTGTTTTCATGAAGTAGGTGGTTTTGACCGTGACTTTTTTGCACATATGGAGGAGGTAGACCTTTGCTGGCGGCTCCAAAGGGCCGGATACCGCATTTGCTATTGTCCCGATTCCAAAGTATTTCACGTAGGAGGGGGGAGCCTGCCACAGGGAAACCCCCGTAAACTGTATCTCAACTTCAGGAATAACCTGATGATGCTGTGGAAGAACCTGCACAGTGAAGACCGGTGGATCGTGCTCTCCCAGCGTTTTTTCCTGGATATGCTGGCAGCTGCAAAAAGCCTGGTGGCAGGAAAACCGAAAGATATGGCCGCCATTATCCGGGCTTACCGGGATTATTACCGCTGGCGTAGTAAATATGTGAAACAGGATCAGCTGCCGGAGAAGAAATTACTGAAGATGAGTGGTGTTTTTCACGGAATTATGATCTGGCGCTATTATTTCCTGCGACATAAAAAATTCTCGCAGCTTCAGAAATGACGGGAAAACCACCCTTTCCAGGTAGTGCCAGCAGCCTTCTGCATAGCAAGATCAAAAAATCAAAAAATCAAAAAATCCCAAAATATTTATGTAGGTTTGCAACGGAAATAAACTGAATATGGAACAGAATACAGTAGAAAATAAGAATGATATTACCCTGAACAGGGTTTCCCGCTCTCGCTTCCTGTTTTACATACAATTATTTTGTATGCTTGCGTTTATGCTTGGCGGTTGCTATAGCCTTTACAAACATAGCTATGCAGGTAAGCCGAATGTAGCTGTACCAGAAAGCTCGCTTTACAGTCCAAAATATAAATAAGCTACTGCTTCAACATACTTATCCGGGAGGCTGTCTCAACAATGAGATAGCCTCTTTTTTTATTTATACCCCCTTTTTCTTTCCCTTTTGCGTAAATCAAATTCCCGATAGGAGTATGAAATAAGATCATTTCCGGTGATTTTTGTATGGTAAAATGTACCCTTCAGGTACGTGATACCGGTTATACTATGATGGTCAAACGGAAAAAGGAAGCAAAACAACAAAAAAAATCGTTACTACGTATAGTTGTGGATAAGCTGCATCTCTGGCTGGGATTGGCTTCAGGGATTATTGTGCTGATTGTGAGCGTTACCGGTTGTTTGTTTGTTTTTCAGAAAGAGATCAACGAAAAGATTTACCATAAGGAGATCTTTGTGACGCCGGAAACGAAGGGCGTACTGCCCCTGAGCGTATTGCGGCAGCGGGCACAGGAGGCGCTGGGGCCCGATAAGCCCGTATCCTATATCACCACCTGGAAAGACGCGGATCGTGCCTGGGAATTCATGACCTATAAAGGAAATGATACTGCCCTGACCTATTTCGGAACTGTTGAATATTATGAATCTGTCATGGTCAACCCCTATACCGGGCAGGTAACAGGTATCATCGATTATAAAAACAACTTCTTCTCTATTGTAAAGTATATCCACTGGAGCTTATTGCTGAATACCGCTTACGGGCAGCCCATTGTGGGGTGGAGTACCTTCATTTTTGTGATCCTGCTCATCACCGGTCTGATCATGTGGTGGCCAAAGCGGTGGACGAAAGCCAGCCGGCAGCAAAGTTTTAAAATCAAGTGGAAGGCCAGCTTTAAGCGGGTGAATTATGACCTGCATAATGTGCTCGGATTTTATAGTTTGCTGATTGCATTGGTGATCGCATTAACAGGCATGGTATGGTCATTTCAGTGGTTTGAGGCAACCGTGTATGCAGTAGCTTCGGGTACCGTTACGCCGCCGCAAATAAAGCAGCCGGAGTCTGTAAAAACGGCTGTCACCGTTACTGGTGATCCGCTGGATATCGCTTTCCAGGCGGCTTTGCCGGTTTTAAAAGATGCAAAACGTATTTTCGTATATCCGGCAGCGTATCCTACCGGTGTGAACACAGTTGGTGGCTATAAAGGCAAAGAAACTTACTATGGTGCTGATGAACTGAAATTTGACCAGTACACCGGAAAGCTGCTGGGGAGGCGGAACGACACGCACAGAAACCGCGGCGAAAAGCTGATAAATATGAATTACGACATTCATGTAGGCGCTATTGGCGGATTACCCGGAAAAATACTGGCCTTTATAGTGAGCCTGATCTGCGCATCCTTACCGGTAACGGGTTTTTACGTATGGTGGGGAAAACGGAAAAAATCAAAAAAGCAATTAGTGAAACCTATAGCGAGATTGAGTACTGTACCATTGTAAATAAAAAATAGTATGAATCCATTCGCGGGAAACGCCTGCTGGTCCTGATCTTCAAACAGTTGTGCCAGAACTTGTCAATTAAAATATTTCAGAAAGATTGAAAAAAAATTTTGTGTTTTCAGTCCGTTTCCTATCTTTGCAATCCCAACAAAAACGGTACACAGCCACGCAAGCGGAAATGTTGCTCAACTTGTCGGGAAGCTCTTTAAAAAATAACGTTCTTAACACCCTGCGGAAGTAGCTCATTTGGTAGAGCACGACCTTGCCAAGGTCGGGGTGGCCGGTTCGAGCCCGGTCTTCCGCTCATCGTTTCGAGGATGATTAGCCCGGTTTACCGGACTAATAGTAATCATTTTATAATACATAAGTTCTTAACACACCTGCGAAAGTAGCTCATTTGGTAGAGCACGACCTTGCCAAGGTCGGGGTGGCCGGTTCGAGCCCGGTCTTTCGCTCATCGTTTCAAGGATTAAAAGCCTGATTGAATCATCTTCAATCAGGCTTTTTTTATTATCAGTATTCTCCACTTGCACCGCCACCACCGCCGGTGCCGCCACCAAACGTTACATCGCTGGCAGGGCCCTGAGGACCGGGCGTAAAAGTTTGTGCAATGATCAGTGATTCTATCTTTAATTTATCTGCCAGTCCCGGTTCATCCGTTTCCAGGTAGGTGAAGCCATGCTTAGGCGCATGCAGGTATTTGATCAACGCCCATGCACCCACCGTCATGATGATACCTGCCAGTACCATCATTGTTTCCAGCGGCAATACATGATGATATTGGCGGATGGTGAATATGATGACAGCCAGCAACACCAGGCCGGTACGTAGTAATATGGCATCTTTCTTACGGATACCAAGATACAGGTACACAGGGGGGATCACGAACGTGAGGATCCAGAAGATCCATCCACCGGGGATACTTTGCCCGGGTTGCAGGTTCATGTTAAACATTTCGTTGCTCAGTTCTCTCACTACAAAATAATTACCTGCCAGGTAAAGCGATATTAATGACAGCACTTCTACTACTATCAGGCAATGTTTATAGTGGCGGAATGACTGTTTTGAAGCGGCTTTGCGGGTAATGATATATACTCCCGATGATACCAGCATGATCAGAAAGGGAAGGATCACCTGCATGAATCCGCCTATTTCCATCAATATGCAGAACAGGGAGGCAAGGAAAGCAAGATAGGTGGCCGCGGCCGTCACGATGCCACCAAAGCGTAATGTAGCCAGCAAAGTAAGGAGCAGCGCCAGGAGCGAATAAGTGGTGGCAGAGAATTCCTTGTCGAAAACGGTACTTCCCGCAAAGAAGAGCATGGCAGCCCATAAGAGGGCATCATCTATGCCCGCCTGGTAGACTTTCTTTTCTTTTATAAATAATTCCAGCGCACCATAACAAGCTATTCCAAAAAAAATGAAGATGGTGGTAAAGGCGCTGGTATGGTCGAGTGCAGCTAATGATATCAATCCCAGTGAAAAGATGATGATGATGGAGGTCAGGATAAATAAGCCTATCCTGATCATTGAATTAGGAGTATAAAAATTTACCTGGTGTGCCTGTTTAATGGCGAGGTAAGTGTCTTTATCAATACAATCTTTACGGAATGCGGTAGCCGCTTCCTCCTGGATGGTAAGGTTATCCAGGGTTTGCCGGTTATATGCTATCATTTTTAATTTTTTTATTCAGGTTAATTAACAACAGGATGATGCCAATAGCAGAGAAGATCATATAGGTAAAGCCGCCATACAGGCTTTCTTCTCCACCTGTCCTGAAAATGAATTTGAATACCATCACCGTGATGCCTACATACGCATAAAGCACGGTGATCAGTACAAAGTAAAAAGAATGTTCGCGCATGGCCTGCCGGAAGATCACATAAGCCACCACAGCAAGCAACAGGAACCAAGCCGCGTAGGCCCTTTCGGAGGATATGACAGCAGCAATGCAGGCGATGAAAAATATATGCGTACCAAAATTGTGGTAGTAAAAAGAGAAATGTTTTTTCAATGCTTTCAACCTGGTTAGTTCACCCGCACCGATGAGGGCAATACCGAGCGCCATCCCGGTGTAGATGATGGAATATTCATTAAAGTCATTGCCGGACAATACGTGCAGGGGCGTTACCGAAATGCCGAGCCATGCAGCCAGGTTAGTGATAGCCATGGACAATACGCCCATATGATCGAAGTAGTAGGCCGAAAAAAACAAGACCACCATGGGAATGAAGGTGGCCAGTCCGTATGCCGTACCAAAAGCATTATATTGAAATTGCAGGTAACCGATGAACGTAACAAAGGTGAGACAACCTAACAGCAACGCATAATCGAAAAACGAATTGGGGGAGTTTACTTTTTGCCAGGAGAAGGGATCACTCTTTTTATAGCAATAGACAAAACATCCGGCAGTGATGAGTGCAATCATCAAGAGGATGGCCTGGTGCCCGATGGTGTCAATATTTTTGTAAACGAGGATGCCCAAACCGGTGCTGAGCAGTACTACGCCCAGGTATAATAAAGATTTTATTTCCCAGTGGAGGGAGAATAAACGGTTGGTTTCAGCGGTATTTATCTTGTCTGCGGATGCGTCGGTGATCAATCCTTCGCGGTGTAGTTTTTCAAATATGCCTATGTTCATAATGGGGGTTAAGGTGCGGGAAATTATAACATTTATGTGATATAATAATGCTTTCTTGTATTGATAAAAGATAATAGCGTTGTGAAATCTTTTAAAAAGTAATACTTTAGGATTTAATAATGATGAGAACGTCTTCTTATCATCTTTACAAGAAAAGATAATTATATATTATGCAGATATTTCAGTCGGAATTATTTTCAAAAGCATCGTATGAATTGGGTGAAAGTGCATTCTGGTGGCCGGAAAGGGCTACCTGGTGCTGGGTGGACATTCTCGGTTATGCTTTGTACATGGTGGATAAAGAGGGCCATGCACAAAAATTTGATATGGGAGAGTATGTGAGCACGATTGTACCGGTGGAGGGCAGTAATGAGCTGATGCTGGGGCTGAAAGCCCGCGTAGCCAGCTTTACACCGGAGCAGGGTTTGGGAAGAACGTTAGCGGTGCTGGATAATAATCCCAGCCTGCGTTGCAATGACGGCAAGTGTGATCCCGCCGGAAGGCTGTGGATCGGTACCATGCACCTGATCACCCAGGCCGGTACCGGCAGCCTATATTGCCTGGATCAGACCCGGCCACCGGTGATCAAGGTAGCGCAGCTGGATGTTCCCAACGGGATCGTATGGCAGGATGATAAAATGTACTTTATAGATTCCCATACAGGTCGTGTGCAGGAGTTTGCGTATGATGTGCATACCGGTAATATCGACTGGCGGCGCAATGCAGTGGTTATTCCACGGGAGCTGGGCTTGCCGGATGGTATGGCAATGGACGAGGAAGGAATGTTGTGGATAGCCCAGTGGGGTGGTTGCGGCGTGTATCGCTGGAACCCTGTTACGGGCGAGTTGTTGGCGAAGATAGAAGTGCCGGCATTACATGTATCTTCCTGTAGTTTCGGAGGGGCAGACATGCAGGAGATGATCATTACAACGGCCAGAGAAGGACTTACTGCGGAACAGTTGGAACAGTATCCCCTTAGTGGTAGCGTGTTTCACGCGAAACTACCCGTTAAAGGCTTACCTGTCAATCATTTTAGATATTAATTGTTTTTATATTCTGATGTTTCACGTAATTGTCGTATATATTTAGTATATTTGCAGACGAAACGGGCTTTTTTAGGGTATTTTAATACCAAATCATGCTATCTTATCACACTTCCCTTTTTTGCATAAGATACTTCCCTTTAGTACGCTACTTTGAGAACATCAGTGTATAAACTAATTATGATCATGAAGGATTTCAAAATTATTGACAACAAGGAAGCCAGGCAGTTTGAGGCGCATATCGCCGGACAGATGGCCAAGGTTATTTATGAAAGAAATGGCAGCCGTATTTTCCTGACAGGTGCAGAAGTGCCTCCTGTATTGGAAAAGCAAGGTGTCTTACCGATGATGCTGGGTAAAGTGATGGAGGAAATTTCTGCACAGAATATCCGAATGGTTCCTTCCAGCAAAAAGGTAGCTGAATTTGTACGCAGTAATCCCCAGTGGAAAACATTACTGGCGCACGGTCTGCATATATAACATTTAGATATTTAGATATTTGGTTATTTAGGCAGCGGAGATTATATTTTTATTACTAAGATAAGAATGGCGAAAGGAGCATAATAAAAGATAATACCGATACCTAAATAACTAAATACCTAAATAACCAAATACGTAAATCACTCAATACCTCTACTTTATCCCCAGTTTCACTTTTACCGCTTTCATCAGATCGTCGGCCTCTTCCCCGATTAATACCGCATCCCTGGAGTTATCAATTACAAGCGTATAGCCTTTTTCGTTAGCTGCGGCTTTTATAGCCTTTTTTGCTTTTTCCATAATAGGCACCAGTAGTTGCTGTTCCCTGGCATTGAGCTTTTGTTCTACTCTTTCCCGGTATAACTGAATATTAGCCTGTGCGTTTTGTATATCTTTTGCCTTGACAGCTTTCATCTCGGGGCTCATCGTGGCCTGCAGACTGTCAAATGCCTGCAACTTCTCCGTGTATTCCGCTACCAGTAACTGTCCGTCTTTATTTAATTCCTGTTCATAGTGCTGAATAGTGTCGTTGGCCAGTTTGGCTTCCGGCATTTGTCCGATCAATTGCTGGAAATTGATATAGGCCGTTTTGGTTTGTGCGAAAAGGGAAGAGCTGCCAATCAGCAACAGCATAATGGTACAGATAAATTTCATGGGCATAATTTTGAACAATAATAAAGATCGAAATGTGAAATATTATTTAAGACGTGTATAATTATATGTTAAATTAGATATAGATCAGGCCCGCCTGGTCTTTTTTTCTGCCAGGATAGGGGTAACCCCTCAGCTGCGTGTCATTTAATAAAGTGTTCAATTGGCAGAAGGAATTATATTTGATTTTCGTTATCAAACCCTAAGCATGGAGTTGAATCGTCCAGGTAATACCTCATTACTGGAAAAAGACGACACATTAACATTTGAACAGGCTTTTAAAACCCATTTTAAAGGCCTGCACGCGTATGCCTGTACAATATTGAAAGATGAAGTGATGGCGGAAGAGATGGTACAGAACGTTTTTTGTAAGTTATGGGAGAAATCGGGTGATATCAAAATCAGGCAATCCGTGTCGGGATACCTGTACCGCGCTGTATACCACGAAAGCATTAATTATCTGCGGCATCAGAAGGTGAAAGCTGCCCACCAGGCACATTCCCAATACCAGATGAGTAACAACCTTAATCCCGGGAGTGCTTCCGGAAAAGTAATATTGAGAGAGCTGGAAGAGAAGCTGGACAAGGCTTTGCGGGATCTACCGGAAAAATGCCGGACCGTTTTTCAATTGAGCCGTTTCGAAGAATTGAAATACCAGGAAATAGCAGATCGCCTGGGCATCTCCATAAAAACAGTGGAAAATCAGATGGGAAAAGCGTTGCGGCTCCTTCGTCTCAACCTGATAGATTTTCTGCCCTTGTTATTATTATTGCTCAATCTCTAAACCTTGATAAGTGAAAAAGCGTACGGATCATATTAATGACGACCTCCTGGTAAAATACCTGCTGGGAATCACCACCGCCGGTGAAAAGGAAGATGTGGAAGCATGGATGGCGGAAGACGCAGAGAATCAACGCTACTATGATCACTTCCGGCTGATATGGGATGAAAGCAAAAAATTTGCCGCCGTTTCCACCGTCCGCGAAGAGGAAGCCTGGATGAGATTTCAACAACGGGTAGGCACCAACGAAAACACTGCCCGCATTATAAAACCGGACATGTCTACCTGGCGCCGCGATCTTCGTATAGCCGCCACGTTGATTGTACTTTTTGGCGCCGGTTGCTTCTGGTACCTGTCGCAGTTACGCACACCACAAACCCGTGTATTTGCTGACGCTGAAGTAAAACTGGATACCTTACCCGATGGCTCTTTTGTTACCTTAAATAAACGGTCATCCATTACCTACCCGGCCTCTTTCGGAAAAGTGCGCCGCGTGAAACTGGAAGGAGAAGCTTTTTTTAATGTAGCACAGGACGCCGGAAAACCCTTTGTGATCAAAGTAAATGATGTAACGGTACAAGTGCTGGGCACTTCTTTCAATATAAAAAGCACCCATGGTAAAACAGAAGTAATTGTAGAAACAGGCGCAGTGGAAGTTACCAAAAACAACAACAGCGTGCAGCTCAAACAACATGAAAAAGCAACGGTATCAGCAGAAGAAGCTGCACCGGTAAAGCAGGAAAATACAGATGAGCTGTACAACTATTATCGTACTGAATCATTCGTGTGTAATAACACACCGTTATGGAAACTGGTCAACATCCTCAATGAGGCATATGGTGTAAATATTGTGATTGCCAACACCGGCAAACGTGACCTGCCTATTAATGTTACTTTTCATAACAGTTCACTCGACAGCACACTGAAAGTGATCGGGCTAACATACGACATTACCATAGAACAGAAAGGAACACAAATTACCCTGAAATAATACCTGCTATACTGTATGCCATTCATTAGATTATTATTGACCCTGTTTTTAACAGGAACGCTTGCGCTGAATGTTGCCGCACAAAGTTTATTAAGCAGGGTTGTCTCTGTAGAAGTAAAGCAGCGGCCACTTTCAGAGGTATTGAATACCATCAGTAAACAGGGTAATTTTTATTTCTCCTATATCAGCAATATTCTTCCGCAGGATAGTCTGGTCAGTATTTCTGCCCGCAATAAAACAGTCAGACAGGTACTGGATCTTTTATTGGAAGGCAATTATAATTACAAGGAATCCGGCAATTATATCATCTTGCTAAAAAAATCTTCCGGGCAAACATTTTACCTGATCACCGGGGTCGTCACGGATAAAAAAACGGGGCAGCGGGTTTCGAATGCCAGTGTCTATGAACGACAGCAACTCATTTCTACATTAACAAACAACGATGGTTACTTCAGGCTGCGGTTAAAGGATAGATATCCTACCGCAGCCATTAGTGTTAGTAAGGAGCTGTATGCAGATACTTCATTGCTGCTGAATACCGGGGTGGATCAGGAAGTTGCCGTCACGATTTCGCCTACCACTTTTCAGCTGAAAACAGTGGAGATAACCGGCCGCCATCAGGTGGAGAAAACCTGGTTGGGCCGGATGGTTTTATCTTCCCGTCAGAAAGTACAAAGTTTGAATCTGAGTGCTTTCCTGGCCGATAAGCCTTACCAGGCGTCGCTTACACCGGGCCTTGGTACGCATGGAAAAATGGGTGCGCAGGTAATAAATAAATTCTCCTTCAATATTATTGGAGGCTACACCGCCGGTGTGGATGGACTGGAAGTAGGTACCGCATTCAATATTGTGAAGAATGATATGCAATATGTGCAGATTGCGGGGTTTATGAACATCGTAGGTGGTAAGGCGCGCGGTGTGCAGGTAGCTGGTTTTCATAACAATGTGCTGGACTCCATGAAAGGTGTACAGGTAGCGGGTTTCAGCAATATTGTACAGGGTAGTCAGGATGGGTTACAGATTACAGGTGGTATCGGACAGATACGTGGTAATATGAGCGGTGTGCAGATCCAGGGGCTGGCAGGTATTTCGCGTGGCTATACGGAAGGATTGCAGATAGCGGGTGGCTATGCTTACAGTGGCAAAGATATAAACGGCGTACAGGTGTCGGGGTTATACAACTATGCCAATGCTACCGCACACGGCGTACAGCTTTCCGCCGGTGGTAACATCACCAGGGGAACGATGAATGGTATACAGATCGCCAGCCTTTTTAACTATGCCCGGCGATTGAACGGGGTGCAGATAGGACTTGTTAATATCTCGGATACTTCTACCGGTTATAGTATCGGTCTTGTTAATATTGTGCGGAAAGGCTATCAGAAAGTTGCTGTTTTTTCTACTGATCTGCTGCCGCTGAACCTCGCATGGAAAACCGGCCGGAAAGAGCTGTACAGCATATTGCTATTGGGGATGAGCCCTGGTAATAATAATAAGGCTTACTCGTTCGGATATGGGGTTGGCAAGGAAATTCCTTTTAATAAACAGCTGTTTTTATCAGCAGAAGTTACAGGGCAAAGTTTGTATCTCGGTAGCTGGGAAGATAATTCACAGGTGTTCCGTTTACAACCTTCTCTTCATTTTAAACTGGCTGATAAAATCTCCATATTCGCAGGACCTTCGCTGTCCGTGCATTTGTTTGATGACCTTCAACAGGTGCCCGGTTACAAAACGGAGATTCCCGGCGGAAAATATCCTTCTTTTAATATGGGCAGTCATGCAGCCGGTTGGCTGGGATGGCAGGTGGGGATCAGTATTTTCTGATTTCCTTTTTTTTACATAGGGGTATATGTTTGTTGAGGTGTCGTTATGCTGTACGAAATAATATGCACAGCAATGAGAACATTATCATTAAACAGGAACATCCTTTTATCCCTTACTGCCTTGTGCAGTTTTACGGTATCGGTATCAGCACAATCTGCACTTACAAGTGTGGCGCATGTAGGGCTGGTATATCCGCTGAGTACCAACGGGAAAAACGCTGCCGCCTATACGAATAGCTTTTCACTGCATCTTATTGCAGGTGTATCTAAATCCGAGACCGGCGTTGCTATCGCAGGGGTATCCAATATTATTAAAGAGAATGCCAGCGGCACACAGGTGGCTGCCTTCTCCAATCATATGGGCAGCGCATCAAAAAATGCTTCGTTTGCCGGATTTATGAACCTGGTGAAGCGTGATGCCAATGGCGTGATGGTGGCGGGTTTCCTGAACCATGCAAATAGTATGAAAGGCTTTCAGATGGCAGGCTTTGCCAATATTGTAGATAGGAGTGCGGCTGGTAGTACACAACTTGCCGGGTTTATGAATAAAGCTGATTCGGCAGATGCACAGGTAACCGGTTTTTTAAATACTGCCAAAGCAGGGAAAACACAGGTAGCCGGTTTTATGAACCAGAGTGATGAAGTACACACGCAGGTAGCAGGTTTTATTAATATTGCGAAAAAAGTAAGGGGTGTACAGATAGCAGGCTTTATCAATATTGCAGATAGTAGTGAATATCCTATCGGTATTGTCAATATTATTAAATCCGGTGAACGGCAGGTGAGTGTGAGCATTGATGAAACAGCTACCGCTATCGCATCATTTAAATCAGGTGGACGAATCCTCTACGGCATCCTGGGGCTGGGATATAATTTTAAAAACAGCACATCCTTGTATGCGTTGCAGGCAGGGATAGGTGCTCATTTGCACCTCTTGTCACACTTCAGGTTAAATGCAGAGGCCACCAATATGTTTATGACCGACTTTAAAAGAGGCAGTTATAACAGGGTGGTGATCGGTGCATACCCTTCCTATCGTTTTGGTAACAGGGTGGAAGTGTTTGCCGGACCTACTTTGAATACTGTTTACAACGAAGATGGCCTGGGAGATGACTTAACCTCTCATTTTATATGGTCCCGTACCAGGAGCGATGACGAGTTCGTTGGTGTATATGTAGGAGCTACCGTAGGGGTACAGGTAAAACTATAAAACCGGATTAGGATACGGAGTCAGGGGTATTACAAATGTCTGAAATTAATTATCTGTAAGAAGTTACTTTTATGGCATTGTATTTGTCAAAATGTTTAAAAATATGTTCTGTATGAAAACATGGCTATACTTACCACTCCTGCTGCTGATGGGCTTTACCTTCTCCAGCTGTACCAAAACAACCAATGAAGTTGTCATTCCCAATAAAACAATTATCCAGGATGTTGCGGCCAATTTGTGGAAATTAGATGACCAGGGTGTGTATTACATCCAGTTTGATGTTCCTGAACTGGATCAGAACACGAACCAGCTGGATGGTGTGATTGTATCTATAGCCAGGGATAAGAATCTATATGAAATCTTACCGGAAGTATACAAGAACGAGTATTATAACGTAATACACCAGCCGGGCACCATCATCGTAGAGCTTCGCGGACCCAATGGCAGCCAGGCTGCCAAACCCGTAGATGATATGCGGTTTAAAATAGTGATCATCCCATCCAACCAGATAGATTAAGTATCAATCTTACCATTTATTCAACATATTGTGGGCTTCCGTATCATACGGAAGCCTTTTTTATGTGCTATGCTTAGCGGGCTTTACCATTCTTCACAGATTATTGTTTCCGCAAATACTTTTTATTATTTTAAGCCTGCTTTTGTTGTGTCCACCCGAAGTGGATTTCACAGCGAACATGAAAATTCTTATAACTATGGACACTAGAAGAGATTTTATCCGCAAGGCGGCGTTACTATCAGGAGCAGCAGGTGTAATAGGCACTTTACCTGGTTCTATCCAACGGGCACTTGCCATCGACCCCAACCCCGGCACTACTTTCCGCGATGCGGAACACATTGTAATCCTGATGCAGGAGAACCGGTCTTTTGACCACTGCTACGGCTCCCTGAAAGGTGTGCGTGGCTATAATGATCCACGGGCAATCCAGCTGCCCAACAAGAACCTGGTGTGGCTGCAAAGCAACAACGCGGGTGAAACCTATGCCCCTTTCCGCCTCAATATTAAAGACACCAAAGCTACCTGGATGAGTAGCCTGCCGCATTCCTGGAGCAACCAGGTAGATGCCCGCAACAACGGTAAATATGATAAATGGCTGGATGTAAAACAGTCCGGCAACAAGGACTGGGCGCCTATGCCACTATCGCTGGGCTTTTACGACCGGGAAGATATTCCTTTCTATTATTCACTGGCAGATGCCTTCACGGTTTGTGATCAGAATTTCTGCTCTTCTTTAACAGGTACCACCCCAAACCGCCTTTATCTCTGGAGCGGTACACTGCGGGACGAACAGAAAGCAACCGCCAAAGCCAATGTATGGAATAGTGATGTGGATGAAGATGCAGAAGCAAACTGGTCTACTTTCCCCGAGCGGCTGGAAGATAACGGTATCTCCTGGAAGATCTATCAGAATGAAATAAGTGCGGCCAACCTGGAAGGAGACAAGGACAATATGCTGGGCAACTTTACCGATAACCCTATTGAATGGTTTACCGCATTTAACGTACGTTTTGCCAACGGCCATACCCAATATCTGCAACGGAAGATCGCGGCTTTGACCACAGAAATCCCGGAGATGCAAAAAAAGTTGACCATTACCACCATTGATAGCGATGCAAAAAAACTGCAGGACACACTGAAGAAGAAACAGGCCGAACTGGAGAAGTGCAAGCGCGATGCGATTGAGTTTTCAACAGCTAATTTTGCGAAGCTGCCACAACGCGCCAAAAATATCCACAATAAAGCATTTACTACCAATATCGGCGATCCGGACTATCATGAACTGGAAACGCTGCAATACAAAGATGGTGATACAGAACGCACCGTGAAGATACCCAAAGGAGATGTGCTGCACCAGTTCCGTACGGATGTTAATTCAGGCAACTTACCGGCTGTTTCCTGGCTGGTAGCTCCGTGTGAATTTTCTGATCATCCAGGTGCGCCCTGGTATGGCGCCTGGTATGTGTCTGAAGTAATGGATATCCTTACACAAAAGGAAGAAGTCTGGAAGAAGACGATCTTCATCCTTTGCTATGATGAGAATGACGGTTATTTTGACCACGTGCCGCCGTTTGTAGCACCACATAAACCAGGTACAGGACTGGTTTCAAAAGGCATTGATACCGCACTGGAATATGTTACCCGTGAAGAGGAAGCTGCGAAAGGACATGTGGGTGAAAGCTCCGTTCGGGAAAGCCCTATCGGCCTGGGATTCCGGGTACCGCTGGTAATTGCCTCTCCGTGGAGCCGTGGGGGTTATGTCAACTCACAGGTATTTGACCATACCTCCATCATCCAGTTTATGGAGCAGTTCCTGGGACATAAGACAGGCAAGCCCATGAAAGAAACCAATATTTCGGCATGGCGCCGCACTGTTTGCGGTGACCTTACTTCGGTTTTCCGTCCATTCAATGGCGAGAAGATCAAAGTACCATTCCCTGACCGGAACGAGTTTATTGAAAGCGTGTACAATGCACGATTCAAAAAGCTACCGGATGAATTTAAAAAATTAACAGCCGACGAAATTGAGAAGATTAATACCGACCCGGCTAATGCTGCGTGGATGCCCCGGCAGGAAAAAGGGATCCGTTCATCTTGCGCATTACCTTACCAGTTGTATGCTGGTGGTAAGCTGAGTGCGGATAAACAAACTTTCCAGATCAGTTTTACAGCGGCCAATGAAGTATTTGGTAAACAGGCTGCCGGATCACCATTTAATGTGTATGCCCCCGGAAAATACGTGCAGGCAGATACGAAAAAAATGGAAGCCGTGAGAACCTGGTCCTATGCGGTTACTGCCGGTGATAAGCTGACAGACACCTGGCCTTTGGAGGCATTTGAGAACAATCATTACCATTTGCGTGTATATGGTCCTAATGGCTTTTACCGTGAATTTTTGGGGGATGCCAATGATCCCCAGGTGGAAGTGCAGTGTGACTACCAGCGTGCCATCAGCAGCCGTAAAAAGCTGACCGGCAATGTGGAGCTGAAGTTTATCAACAATGGCAGCAAGCCGGTTGTTATTTCTATCAAAGACCTGGGTTATAAAAAAGGAGTGGTGAAGAAAACCATTGCCGCGCGTACCCAGGGAGTGGTGATCATGGACCTGTCCAAAAGCCACGGATGGTACGACTTTAGTGTGCAGGTAGCCGGTAATGACCTGTTTGCGCAACATTATGCCGGCAGGGTGGAAACCGGGAAGCATAGTTTCAGTGATCCGGTAATGGGTGGAGAGGTATAGTGTCATTCATAAGTGGAGGAGGGAAACGGTTTATTTTTTTGTATATTAATAGTGTGAGAGCGCATTCCCTTTTAATCAATATCTATCAACCAGTAAATCACATTAAACATCCAAAATCCTCCTTTATGAAACATTTTACCCGTCACATCGCCTATGTGTTAGTAGCTACTGCTATGCTCTTTTATACCGCCTGCTCCAAGGACGGGTCACAGGGCCCTGCCGGTCCTCCGGGTGAAGCCGGAAGTGCCGGTGCTAACGGTGCCCCTGGTGCTGCCGGTGCCGCTGGTCCTAAAGGAGATACCGGCGTAGCGAATATCATTTATTCCGACTGGCTGGATGTGGGGTACCTGCCTGATACCACAACAGCAAACGGCCCTTTGGATACGCTGGGATGGTATAGCCAGGTGGCTGCGCCCAAATTGAGCAAAACCATCCTGTCAACAGGCGAAGTAAAGGTTTACTGGAACCTGAATACAGCAGCTGATCCGATAATTGTACCGCTTCCATATGTAAGTACTTATTTTGAAAATATCCAGTTTGCAGCTATGGTGCAAGGCATTCAGTTCTATTCCAACTTCAATGCAGGTACTGCCCAGGACCAGCAAGGGCTGAAATACGGTCAATACCGCTACATCCTTATTCCCGGCGGAGTGGCCGCACGTAGCGCGGGTGGAGTAGACTGGAAGGATTATAAACAGGTGAAGAAATACCTGGGGCTCAAGGACTAGCGACCAGGATTAAATAGATTTATAAGATGAATGAGATGGATGTTTTGTTGGATTTGATCCGCAAAACATCCATCTTAATTTGTAATGCTTTCAAATGGCCCTTGTTTTGCTAAGGAATTGGCATGAAAAGGATCATCACAGTTACATTGTTTGCATATGCAGTACTCGCAGGTTGCGGTTCCCCCTCCACGCCTACTACCTCTAAAGAAAACATTACCCCCCGCAACAGGACGATTACGCCTGGTAATGCCTACAATGATCTCTTCCTGGACAGCACTATTGTAGCAGATTTTATAGTGAAGCAACACCTGGATGACACCACTGCCAACAGGTTGCGGAGCTTTTATAATGCGCGCAATTTCGAGTTTGCCTGGCTGGATAGTAACGGACCTACCGAACAGGCTTCCGCCTTCCGCAGTTTATACAACTACAGCAAAGACAGTATCAGTAGCAAGGCGCTGGATGTGCAGCTGAATGCATTGATGGAGGAGGATAGTCTGCATATTTCCGCTTCAGATCCTGCCATCATTAAAACAGAGTTGCAGCTCACCTGGCGGCTGATTGCGTATTTCAGGGAAACGACTGCCAGTGTAGCGGAGATGGAGCATATGGTGCTCATGCAAAAATATCCGGTGATGCAGCTGGCAGATTCCATGTTAAAGACAGATGATAAGATGTATCCGGCTGTAGCCGTTATGAAAGGGCCGCTGAAAGCGTACCGGGACTATGTTGAAAAGGGCGGATGGCCCGCTGTAACAGCTACGCGCAAAGCAATAAAAAAAGGGATGTCATCTCCCATAATAATACCTGTAAAGAAAAGACTATTTATTACGGGTGAACTGAAAAATAATGATACCACTGATGTATTTACAGCTGAACTGGAAACAGCGGTCAATGCCTTTCGTAACAGTCATGGCTATACGCAGAATGGCGTGATCAATGATACCGTGATCAATGCCATGAATGTTCCGGCGGAAGTACGCGTTCAGCAGCTGCTTATCAATATGGAACGCATGAAATGGATGCCCGTAGCCCCGAAGGGAAAACTCATCCTGGTAAACATTCCTGCTTTTGTATTACATGTAACGGATGAAGGCAAAAAACTTTTTGATATGGATATTGTAGTGGGAAAAGAAGGACATAGTACTACTATGTTTTCAGGACAACTGAACCAGGTTGTTTTTAGTCCGTACTGGAATATTCCCCGCAGCATTGTACGCAAAGAAATTCTGCCGGGAATGCAGCGCAACAAGCATTACCTGGCCGATAAAAACATGGAAATAACCGGGGAGGCCAATGGTTTACCGGTGGTGCGCCAGCGGCCGGGCGGTAAAAATGCACTGGGCCGCGTGAAATTCCTGTTTCCCAACAGCTATCATATTTACTTTCATGATACACCGGAGAAAGGGCTGTTTAGCCGCGACAACCGTGCCTATAGTCATGGGTGTATCCGTTTGAAAGACCCGGTGAAAATGGCGCAGTTCGTGCTGGAGGACTCACCTGTATGGACGAACGAAAAAATTGATAGTGCTATGAATAGTGGTAAGGAAAAATTTGTAGGATTGAAACATCCGGTGCCGGTGATCATCACCTATTTTACGGCCTGGGTGGATGATCAGCAAGTGCTGCATTTTGCACAGGATGTGTACGGACATGATGCCGTGATGAAAACCAAAATGTTTCAGGAAGGATCAGCTGATTAAATATTCTTCACGCTGTCTTTCATCAGTATTTTAGTATGTGCGGAATAATATTTATCGGGGCTGTATAAAAACAGGCAGGTACCATTTCTGATCCGTTCAATTACTTTACGGTGTATGTTTTCGGGGATAGCAGGGCATCCCAGGCTACGGCCGATATAACCCTGGCTGCGGGCCAGACTTTCATTTACATAAGCGGCGCTGTGCATAACAATTCCTCTGCTGAGCGCATTGTCGTTGATGCCTTCTTCTTCTCCTTCCAGGCGAAGCGAGTAGCCATGTTCCCCGATATAAGTATCACCGGTTACAAAGAAACCAAGACTGCTTTTGAAACTGTTCATCTTGTTGGAAAACGTATTTGCATTTGCTGCACCGGAATTTCTGCCATGAGATACCAGTGTATTGAACAGCAGTAATTTATTTTTGAGATCAATCACAAAAAGTCTTTTCCTGGCGGAGGGGAGTGAGAAATCGATGATAGAGATCACATCTGCGTTCCTGATACGACCTTTTTCTTCCAGGTGCTCAAATCCTTGCAGGGCACTTTCAAAGGCTTCTTTTGAAAGCCCGGAAGTATCCAGCCGCATGCTGTCGTACAAACTTATCTGTTGTACGGAATCTGTTGTAATAGTGGGAGTGGCCGGTTGTGCTACAGCAGCTTTTTTATTTGTTGTTGTGAAAGTGGTGATCAGAAATGCAAATAAGCTGATGGTGAGGCCAAATATTAACGGTTTAACGAGCTGCTTCAGTTTCAATTTCACGCCGTGATATTTAGGTTAGAAGAAAAATTATAAGTCGCGAAGATACGCTTTTTATGGGGGAATAGCTACTCAAATGCGGTATGAGACCGCTTTTGCCCGTTTTTTTAACATACAATTGACATAATGGGAGAATAATAATATTAAAATCTGTTAAATAATGGGCAATTTCGGTATACAGATCCATTCCGGTCAGCCTATCTTTAAGCATTGAAAAGAACAGCCCTTTATGAGAAAACAAGTACTTATTATCCTGACCTTATTGTTGGTGACCTTCCGGGCGTTTGCTTCAACCGGAGAGCCCGTTAAAGCGTTGATACAGCAAATGGAGGCGGATGTGGATGATCTCAGTAAAGTATATATTTTCCGGGATAGCCCCGAGTATTATGGCCGTATGCGGGTGTATTACAACAACACGTTGCAGCAGCTGAAGGCTATTCCGTTTAAATCGCTGGAGGTGGGAGAGCAGGTAGACTACCTGTTGCTGAAACGCGATGTAGAACAGGAATTGCGGGATATTGACCATAACGAAAAGCTGTATAATAGTTTACAACCAGTGATCCCGTTTGCACAAAAGATTATGACGCTACAGGTAAACCGGCGCAGGGGAGATACTCCCGATGCCGCCCAGGTGGCTGCCACACTGGGTACGGTGCAACAGGAAATCATAGCTGCCCAAAAGGCATTGACGCAACAGAGCGGGCTTCCGGCGCCCGTAGCACGTAAAGCCGCTGCTATAGTGGATGGTTTGCGGAGTGGTTTGAGAAATGTATATAATTTCTATTATGGTTATGATCCTTCCTTTACCTGGTGGGTGAAGCAGCCCTATCAGCAAACGGATTCCCTGTTGAAACAATATGCGCTTTTTCTTGGTGAGGAGCTGGCAGACAAGTCGGACAAAGCCCTGGATGCTTCGGGTATCAGGGGCACACCTATCGGCAGGGATGCGCTGCTGGCCCAGTTACAGTATGAAATGATTCCTTATACACCGGAAGAGCTGGTGGATATGGCCAATAAAGAGTTTGCCTGGTGTGATGCGGAGATGGGGAAAGCCTCCAGGGCAATGGGTTTTGGTGACGACTGGAAGAAAGCACTGGAAAAGGTAAAGGAGCATCATGTGGAGCCGGGTAAACAACCGGCGCTGATCCATCAGCTGGCTGATGAAGCCGTTAAGTTTGTGGAAGACAGTAACCTTGTTACTGTTCCTGCGCTGGCTAAGGAAGCATGGCGCATGTATATGCTCACCATGGAGCAGCAGCGGTTTGCGCCTTTCTTCCTGGGTGGTGAATCTATCCTGGTGGCTTATCCCACCGCGGAAATGGATGAAGCGACCAAAGTGATGAGCATGCGTAGTAATAACTATGCATTTGCGCATGCCACTGTTTTTCATGAGCTCATACCGGGGCATAACCTGCAAGGCTATATGAATAAGCGCAATAAGCCTTACCGTCAAATGTTCAGTACGCCATTCTCCGTAGAGGGGTGGGCGTTATACTGGGAAATGCTGTTGTGGAATAAGAATTTCCACAGCACACCCGAGCAGAAGGTGGGCGCGCTTTTCTGGAGGATGCACCGTTGCGCCCGCATTATCTTCTCGCTGAATTATCACCTGGGAAAATGGACACCGCAGCAATGCATTGATTTCCTGGTAGACCGGGTTGGGCATGAACGTTTCAGTGCCTCCGCTGAAGTGCGGCGCTCTTTTGAAGGCAATTATGGTCCTTTATACCAGATTGCCTATATGATGGGAGGCCTTCAGCTGCGGGCCTTACACCATGAAATGATAGATAGCAGGAAGATGACGGAATTGCAATTTCACGACGCCTTCCTGCACGAAAATGCTATCCCAATTGAAATGTTCCGGGCCATTATTACGAAACAGTCGCTGACACCTGATTTTAAAACACAATGGCGTTTTGCAGATCAGTTGTTAAAGGGGAAATAGTTAGCAAGACAGGATTGTTTTCAATGCCTGTTCCAGTTCCTTTGTTTCATTTATATTTTTTGAAGGGGAACGCCAGGCGATAAACCCGTCGGGCCGCACCAGGAGCGCACTGCCGGCAGGTAGTGCGGTTAATGATTGCCAGTGCTCATCATTGATTATTTGTACCGGTATAGAGATGTTAAAAGTAGCAGCAGCCTGTGAAGCGGCTTCCTGCCAGTGTGTGCCGGTACTATCCGTGATGAGGGTGAAATGGGTGACTGCCAGGTCCAGTGTGGAGCGGGTGCTTCCATTTTCGTGTAGCCATACATGTGGTATCCGGGTGCCGGGTTGTCCGCCGGCATGGGGGCCTTCAACAGCAGTTGCACCGGGTACGGCACTGGAGGTATAGGTATAATCCGGTATGCCTAACATCCGGATCATCCAGGAGGTGTTGTCAAAGCCACCCGCTTTATCTTTCGTATCCAGCATTTTCCTGTAGTTGATCAAGCCTTTATCATCAGCCAGCTGACCGGAGAGGAGCGCGTTTTCCAGCCCTATGGGTTGCCGCTCTTCGGAGTAGGTTTGCAGTAAAGCTGGCGTGGCCTTGTGTTGTAATACCAGGGCGAGTTTCCAGGCCAGGTTATGCACATCCTGTACGCCGGTGGCGGCGCCTTTACCACCGTAAGGTGTCATCTGATGTGCTGCATCACCGGCCAGGAAAATGCGGCCATGCTGCATGTGGCGTACTACATTCACCGTTGGCTTCCAGGGCAGCACGCTGATGACGCGTACCGGTAGATCAGGAATACCGATACTGTCGCGCAGGATCTGCTCCACCCGTGCGGTGGTATAGTCCGCTGGCTTTTCACCGTTTTGCGCATCGTAGTGAAGATGAAATACCCATTTGTTGCTGTTGTTAATAGCGGCTATCATGCCGGTGATACCAGGTCTTTCAATAAGACTGATACTAAACTCCCGGCCTTTCACCAGTTCATACAGATCGGCTTCAAAGTAAATGTTTAGCAGGGTGCCCAGGGGGCCATCGCCTACAGTGGCGGCGTCCAATGCCTTGCGAATGGCGCTGCTGCCGCCGTCTGCCGCTATCATATAACTACAGGTAAGGGTTTCTTCCCTGCCTGTATCACTGTTACGGATATACGCCGTTACCTTGTTCTCGTCCTGTGTAAATGATAGCAGCCGGGTATTAAAGCGGATGTCAGCCCCTCTTTCAATGGCCGCCTGCAAGAGGAGTGGTTCACTCAGGTCCTGGGTACAGCGGGCGCCTGCGACAGGGCTCATGGCAGCGAGTTTTTCAAACCCGGGTATTTCAATGGGATGCTTTATTTGCTGACGGTTTGGATCCCGCTGATCCAGTATATCCGTCAGCGTTATACCAGCATAGATACCCCAGGCCGGTGCCAGGGCTTTTCCTGCTTCCCGGATACTTGTATCCAGCTGTAGCTCGCGGAACAATTCCATGGTTCTTACATCAAAGCCGCGCGCCCTTGGATGAATAGAAGTACTGGCATGACGTTCAATCAAAACAGGCCGGATTCCTTGTTGTAATAAACACAACGCAGCGGATAGCCCGGTGAGTCCGCCACCCACAATCAATACCGGTATTTGTTCTTTATTCTCTTTAAATTTGTCTGGCATGGTTCTTTTTTATTTACCCGTAAAATTCTGGAATTGCTGGTCCGCAGCAGGGCATAAAAAGGATTATTAAGTACCAAAAATGTAAATGAATAAATATTCCGGGTATGAAACAGGAACACAAGCAGCAGATGCCTGTTACCTTTGAAGAGGTCTTTTCCCCCGCCAGGGGAGTAGTACAGGAATTTCCACTACCGTTCAGTGATAAACCGGGTACGCTGAAAATTGCCCTGGTGAATGACATCGGCGTGGTAGACAGCCATTTTTGTACGGATAGGATTACACCTCCCTGGGAGCATATTAACCATAAGTCTTTTGTTGAGATGAATTTTATGGTAGAAGGAAGTATCTATCAAACCATGGATGGATTCTTTAACCGGCACCGCCACGAAAAAGGGACACATAATATCTTATTCAATCCCGGATCACTGGAAAGAAATGAACTGGTGGGATATGGCTGCTACCGCACTTTCGGGATACACATAGTCCCTGAAAAAATGATCGCGTTGCTGACTGCCTACATGCCGGAATTTGAACAATATGCCACGAAGATAGCGGCTGGTACCTCTTTTACACTGGAGTCACAGGCCCCGTTGATGACGGCCAAAATGAAATATATTTTTGATACTATCTGGCAAACACCCGACCCGGTTGGTTTAAAGAAGCTCTATATTGAATCGAAAGTGCTTGACCTGCTCTCCCTGCAATGGGCCTCTTTACTTTCTCTTACACAAACAAAACAAAAATCATTATCCTTATCTGCTTCAGAGATCGATAAATTACACATTGCACGTACTATTATAGAAAGCCGGCTTGATAATCCACCTTCTCTGGCCGTGTTGTCAAAACTGTGCCAGCTGAACGAATTTAAATTGAAGAAAGGTTTCCGCGAGCTATTTAATACCAGTGTATTTGGTTACGTAAGTGAAACAAGACTGGATCGTGCCCGGAAGATGATTGCAGAAGGAGAGAAGAATATTTCTGAAATTGCCTGGTCGCTGGGATATAGCCACCCGCAACACTTTCAGCGGGCATTTAAAAAGCATTACGGTATCACGCCGGGAAGTTTGTTGAAATAATTATCCTGTTAATTTTATAAAAAATAAATCATGCCTGAGTTACCCGATCTGCAAGTATTCCGTCATAACCTGGAGAAAGCTTTGCTGCATAAAAAACTACAATCCATTACTGTTCAAAATGACAAGAAACTGCAAAGCACTGAAAAGGAATTGCAGGCCGCCGTTGAAGGACAGCTGCTGGAAGCTATTCAACGGGTGGGTAAGGAGCTGCACTTTATATTTAAGAACGGACATGTGTTGGGGATGCATTTAATGTTGCATGGCAAACTATATCTCTTTGATAAAAAGAATGAACAAAAGTATACGATCGTTACGCTATTATTTGCAGATGGTACCGGTCTTGCATTGACAGACTTCCAGGGGCAGGCGGTACTAACACTGGACCCCGCAGCGAAGGAAGCGCCGGATGCTTTATCGGAAGCATTCAACGAGCAATATCTCAAAGTTGCATTGGCAAAGAAAAAGATCACCATCAAAAAATATCTGATTGATCAGAAAAATGTGCTGGGCATCGGCAATGCATATGCAGATGAAATTTTATGGGATGCCCGGATTTCCCCCTTTTCTATCTGCCATAAAATTCCTGAAGCAAAGATCAGCGTGTTGCTGAAATCTATTAAACATATCCTGCTGGATGCAGAAAAGAAGATTAAGAAAAGTCACCCTGATATTATCCAGGGAGAAGTCCGTGATTTTATGCTGGTACACAATTCAAAGTTGAAAGAGAGCCCCGGTGGCGCCGAAATAAAGCATGATACCGGCGGCGGCAGGAAAACGTATTACACAGCTGAACAGGAGTTGTACGCTTAGCTACCGGTTTTAGCCACGTTATGTGGTCAGTACTATTTCCGCTGTTTGCCCTACCGGCTGATAAATATTTCCTGCAATTTTTTCTACGAATGTTTTTGGGAAAAACTTTGGTAAGAAAGCATTCAGTTTGTTGATAAATCCCGGGATGATTTCAGCCTTTCCTTTAAACAGGCCATCAATGGCTATGCTGGCTACCTTTTCCGGCGTCATGTTGAAGCGGTCTGCCAGTTTCCTGGTGGCATCGCCCATACGCGCCCTGTTGACGAAATCTGTATCGGTACTGCCGGGACTCAATGCGCTGACGGATATAGGCGAGTCGCGCAATTCGTGTCGCAGCCCCCGTGTAAATGACAAGGCAAAAGCTTTGGAAGCGGCGTAGATATTCAGATAAGGAACGGTCTGATAAGCGGTTGTACTGGCAAGGTTCAGCAAATAGGCACGCTGAAATTTCCGAAGCACCGGAATATAGGCGTATGAGAGGCCCACCTGTGCTTTTATATTTACATCTATGATATTAAATTGTTCTGGCAGGGAGCTGTTTTCGAATGCACCATTCAGGCCATATCCGGCGTTATTGACTACAACATTGAGCTGATCATGCCAGGAGCTGGTCCAGGCGGTTATATGCAGCAATGCATCGGGTTCGGAAAGATCCTGGTGCAGCGTGTGTACGTTGACGTGATACTGTGCAGCCAATGCTTCCGCAGTGGCTGCCAGTGTATTCCCGTCGAAGTCAACAAGCAACAGGTGATAATTTCTTGCCGCCAGTTCGGCGGCTATCGCTTTACCAATTCCTTTGGCAGCGCCGGTTACTAATGCGTATGACATATTTCGTTTGTTTAGATGGATGAACTGTTGACGATGGCTGTTTTAGCGTTGCCCCACTGTGGCCTGTCGCTATAACGTGGTTGCTTCAGCTGCGCCAGTTTATGATAAAATGGTGTGGGACTTTGTGCGTGTTTAGGCTGATAGGCACCGGTAATGATGGGAATGTACATCACCCTTCTGCGGCTTTTTTCACCGGTGTGGGGCGATTGTTGTACACGATGCCACAGGCGGCCATCATGCACGGTGAGATCGCCTGCTTCAATATCAAAACCTACTTCTTTTTTGTCGGGGTTATTGTCAATGAAATATTTTTTTCTGAACAGCAACCGTAACAACCCCTGTTCGTGTGTACCTGCGAGTACTCTTAGTCCGCCGTTTTCCAGCGGGCAATCATCGAGATGGATGCCTACATTGAGCATAGGCATGATGCGGGTGCCGAGAAAGAGATCGCGCGGACTGTCTGTATGCCATCCGAGTTGTTTAAACTGGCTGTGAGCTGCATTCACGTAATGATTGATCACCAGCCCGTCTTTTTCATTTTCGCCGATCCTGCCTTCGTAGGGGCCGAGTAGTTTTGTTAATGACTGCAGCCGTTCTTCTTTCAGCAATGTGCGTAGCACGCTGCTGAAGTGGGAGGCAAAGGCGATGCGCTGGATCAGAGGATTGCCATTTGTATCCGTACCAAATTTGAGCGGGATGCCGTTGACCTTCTGTGTATTGTTGTTAAGTAATAGTTGCTGTACCTGTTCTACTTCCCGTAGTACAGTTGATAATGTTTCTTTGTCAAGAAAATTTTTGAACTGGATGATACCATGTTGCCGGAAATATGCGAGGTGGGTAGCCGTTACCGTCCCTTCGAGACGGAAAACAGGCAAGGTGTTAGTTTGCATGACGATGAAGATTTTAAGTAATCAGTAATTATTTAAACAGGATGGTGGGGGCGGTGGTTGGTGGGAAACCGCAGTGAGAGAGGGGTTCAGCAACAACAGGAAAACGTTACCAGCTTTTTGCTGGCATATGTGCGGTGGTAGCGCGGGTTCGGATGTTGATCATTGCTTTGCATGACGTTTATGTTTATTAGTCTACTAATTCTGTAGACAAATGTAAAGCGGAATTATTTATTTTCAAAAAAAAATATTTTTCGGAGAGATTAATATTGTTCATGCGAAGACTTTCTTTAAAGAAATTATTGCATCAGTTTTTTATAATCATCCTGGGTGTCAATATCCAGGGCGCCCTGTGCGAAAGGGATTGTGACTACATCAGCGGGATGTTGCAGCAATATTTTTTTTGCGCCTTCCTGACCGGTTAACTGGAGTAGCTGTGGGAAGAAGGATGAATCGAATAATACAGGGGTGCCGATGGTGTTATTGTAAGCACAGGCGATTATTTTTTTGCCGGTGGCGGTTTGAGTAGTCATCATTTCATGTAAGAGGGTGGAACTGATAAAAGGTTGATCGCAAAGCAGGAGGAATGTGTTATTAACGGTGTGGGATATACGAAGCATTGCCTGTATGCCGGTATGAATAGAACCTGCCATCCCTGTTTCCCAATGATCATTGATGACGATGGTGACACCGGTGGTGGGCAGGTCTGACCGGATGTCTGTGGCGAAGGCGCCTAATACCACTATAACAGGGGAGCAGCCTGTTTCCAGCGCGGTATGCACTACCCGTTGAAGCAGCGTTTTATTTTCAAATACAAGCTGCTGTTTGGGAGTGCCCATGCGCTGTGATGCGCCAGCTGCAAGGATGATGGCGCCGGTGTTATTTTTCATCAGATTTGTTGTTGGGTGATGATCTGTTGCGCACGGGAGTGGATCGCGGTTTTCTTCTCCCGGAGGGAGATGCCGGCGGCAGCCGACAAAACAGCTTTAATTTCACTGATGATAGACAACGCAATTTCTGCAGTGGTTTCCGCGCCTATGTCAAGCCCCGCAGGACCGTATAGTCGTTCCCGTTGTATGTCTGATAACTGGACACCTTTCTCATTTAATTCTTCCAGCATGCGCCGGCGTTTTTTAGCAGGGCCCAGCATACCGGTGTAAGGCAGGGAAAGCGGCAGCAGTGCTATTAATAAAGCGAGGTCGTAGTTGTAGTTGTGCGTCATCAGTATCACAGCGGTGTGTGCATCTACCGTTACGCGGGAAAGCACCTGTTCCGGTTTGGCTACTACAATATGGGTCGCTTCCGGGAAGCGGGCTTTGGTGGCGTAGGCGGGACGACCGTCTACCACGGTGGTATGCCATCCGAGGAGGTATGCCATCTTTACCAATGGCATCGCATCGTTGCCGGCGCCTGCAATCAACAGGTGAGGAACAGGTGGTAACCAGGCAGCGAGGGCTGTTATATTTTCCTGTGCGGAAACATAAGTGGTGACGAGTGATCTTTGTGTTTGCATCGCCTGCTGTGCATGGGTAATGACGGCCGTTTGCAGCGCATCATTTGTTATGCTGTGCCGGAGTTGTCCGTCACCTGTCAGTAACAGGCAGGTGCCTGGTTGGGGGGCTTTCCTGTTGTGCAATGAAAACAAGGTGACCAGTACGGCGCTTTGCCGGGAAGTGACAACTTGTTCCAGCAGCGCAACAGGGTGCAGTAGCTGGTTATCATCATTGCCTGGCAGTGGCTCCAGCAGGATGTGTATGACACCGTTGCAACCCAGTCCTACGCCCAGTTTGGCGTCATCTTCATCGGTAGTATCGTAGGTGACCAGCATGGGTTGCTGTTGCAATATAACCAGTTGTGCTTTACGGAGGGCATCTCCTTCAAGACAGCCGCCGCTGATAGCGCCGGTGAGTGCGCCGTTTTCTGTTACGAGCATGCGCGCACCGGGTTGGCGATAGGCGGAACCTTCCACATGTACCACTGTTGCCAGTGCGGTTCTTAGTCCTTCGCGGCAGGCAGCATGATATGCTTTCACAATATCTCCAGGTTCGTTCATACCGACAGCTTATTTTCTAACTTCGATTGTATATCATTCTTTACTTCCATTACTTTATCCGGTGTAATGGGCAGGTCGCGTACGCGTTTACCGGTAGCATGGTATACTGCATTGGCAACGGCGGCTGCAAAGCCGATCAGTGCTATTTCCCCCATGCCTTTGGCGCCCATAGGGTTGATATACGGATCTTTTTTATTGATGAAAAGCACATCAGTAGGTGGTGTATCCGCGTTTACGGGTACATGATAGTCGGCATAATTATGATTCACAAAACGGCCGAAACGATGATCTATGATAGCCTCTTCCGTAAGTGCCATACCAATGCCGCCTACTACGCCGCCTATCATCTGACTGGCAGCGGTTTTGCTGTTGACGATGGTGCCAGAATCTGCTACGCTCACTACGTGTACTATCCGGACTACACCCGTAGCAGGATGCACATGTACTTTGGCAAAATGCACAGAGAAAGAATACATGGAGTATTTCTTTCTTTCCTCGCCACTCTGTGAAGTAGCGGTGACCCGCAATTCGGGCAGTTGCTGCTGTTGCAATATTTCGTGATAGGCAATTTTTACGGAGCGGTCTGCAGCCAGGGAAAGTTGTCCATCTTCATAAACAAGATCTGCTGCTGTTGCATTTTTAAATGCAGGCAGCTTTGCGATAGCCAGTTCACCCAGTTGTTGCTGCAATGCTTTACATACATCGTTGACAGCACTGCCAACTGTAGACACGGTAGAGGAGCCGCCTTGTTTGGGAGCATCCGGGTAGGATGATTCACCGAGCATGAATGTTATTTTCGTAGGGTCGATACCGGTAGCATCAGCGGCAATCTGCACCATCGCGGTGGCGGTACCCGGACCAATATCGCTGGCCGCACTTTGTAACACGAATGTGCCGTCTGCTTTGAGCGTACCGGCAGCAGTGGCTTTGCCGCGATAGGCGCCGAAAGTACCGCTGCTCATACCATAGCCTACCAGCATATCATCTTCCTTCATAGAACGCGGTTCGGGATTGCGTTGAAACCAGCCAATCTTTTCAGCGCCCATCTGGTAAGCCTCTTTCAGGTATTTACTGGAGAAAGGAAGATCTTTTTCCGGATCGGTATCCGCATGATTGAGGATACGGAATGCCAATGGATCCAGTTTTAGCTTGTAGGCGAGTTCGTCTATCGCCGATTCCAGTGCGAAAGCGCCGGTGGCTTCACCGGGGCCGCGCATCCATACCGGTGTGCTCATGTTGAGCGGTACCAGCTGGTATTTTGTATATACGTTGGGACAGGCGTACATGAATTTACTCATGGCCACAATGCCTTCTGTAAAATCTTCGTAAGGAGACGTGATGGCTACTGCTTCGTGTGCGATGCCGGTAAGCTTACCATCTGCGGTAGCGCCGATACTTACCTGCTGTACAGCATTGGGTCTGTAGCCTACGAGTGTAAACATTTCCTCCCGGGTAATCACCAGTTTCACCGGTTTGCGTATCTTCTTCGCAGCCAGTATGGTGGCTACTTCCAGGGGCCATACCCGCAGCCCCATACCAAAGGCGCCTCCCACAAATTGTGAATGCACGGTGATATTTTGTTCGGGTATGTGGAAGAGACTTTTTATGGTTTGCTGTACACTTTTTACGCCTTGTGTTTTTGCGTAGAGCGTAAGTTTATCCGGTGTTTCCCAGTGTGCGATGATACCGGCAAGTTCCATGGGATTATGTACCTCCAGAGGAATGGTGTAGGTTTCATCTACAGTTACTGCCGCTTTTTTCCAGGCATCCGCTTCGCCACGGAGATAATCTTTCATACCATTGTTCTGGAAGGCCTTGTCCATGTTAGCGGACATTTCTGTATGATGTACTTCCTGGCTGTATAACACATCTACCAGCGAGGCTGCATATACGGCGCGTTCCAGGGTGTCGGCCACTACAACGGCGACAGGCTGGCCATTTGAATAGATGCGGTCATCGCTGAATATTTTGAGCCCTTGTTTAGGGTTTTTATTTTCTTCTTTATAACCTGGTACCGGCGGTGCATTGAGGTGGGATACCACGTCTACCACACCGGGTGCGCGCAGGGCTTTCTGTGCATCTATGCTTTTAATGCGGCCACAACTAACAGGGCTGCACACGAGCGCCGCGTACAACATGCCTTCCAGCTGGTGGTCGGCAAAGTACCTGGCGCCGCCGGTTACTTTCAGGCGGCCGTCTACCCGGTCCATGGATTGTCCTACTGATGGCTTTTTCATATGGCGGCTGCTTTTTGTAATGCGGTAACAATGCTGTTTTGCGCCAATGGTATTTTGAAGGCATTGTACTGATATGTTTTTGCAGATTGCAATGCAACGTTGGCGGCTGAACGAAAATTTTCTTCGGTAGGCGCTTTGCCTATGAGTGCTTTTTCTGCTTCGGCGAGCCGCCACGGTTTTGCCGCTACGCCGCCCATCACGAGCCTGATATCCCGGATAGTGTTGTTACTAATGTCCAGGGCAGCGGCTACGGATACCAGTGCAAACGCATAGGAAGCGCGGTCACGTACTTTCAGGTAGTATACATTACTGGTAAAGGGGCTGGCCGGAATTTCCACGCCGGTGATCAGATCGCCTTTAACCAGGTTGTTATCTTTTTCAGGCGTATTGCCCGGCAGCCGGTGGAAATCGGCAGCAGGGATACGGCGGTTGCCTTTTGGACTGGCTACCAGTACCGTAGCATCCAGTGCGGTGAGTGCTACGCACATATCGCTGGGATGTACAGCAATGCATTGATCGCTGGCGCCGAAGATGGCATGCATACGGTTGATGCCGCCGAGAGCACCGCAGCCGCTACCTGGCTTACGTTTGTTGCAGGGCATGGTGGTATCATAGAAATAGGTGCAGCGGGTGCGCTGCATCATATTGCCGCCTACCGTAGCCATATTGCGCAGTTGCTGTGAAGCGCCTGCCAGTAATGCCTGAGAGAGCAGTGGGAACTTTGCTTTCACTACTTCATGCGCTGCTACGTCGCTGTTGAGCGCCAGGGCGCCTATATGCAGGATGTTATTACTGAATTGCAGTTCCCTGAGTGGTAACCGGTTGATGTCCACCAGTTTTTCCGGTGTCATCACCCCGTTTTTCATGAGGTCCAGCAGGTTGGTGCCGCCTGCGATGAAGCGGGCATCCTTGTTTTTTGCCACGGCGTCTATGGCGGCTTTCAGGGTGGCAGGCCGCGTGTAGGTAAACTGGTTCATACTTTTTGTCCCCCCTGTTTTATTGCTGTGATGGCAGCTACAATATTATCGTATGCACCGCAGCGGCAGATGTTGCCGCTCATGAATTCGCGGATTTCGCCGGGTGAGCCGGCATGGCCTTCGCGCAGACAGGCTACGGCAGACATGATTTGTCCGGGCGTGCAGTAACCGCACTGAAAGCCATCGTGTTTAATGAATGCTTCCTGCACCGGATGGAGGGTGTTACCATTGGCAAGCCCTTCTATTGTGGTGATTTTTTTGCCTTCCTGCATCACCGCCAGGGTAAGACAGGCATTGATACGTTGTCCGTTTACATGTACGGTACAGGCGCCACACTGCCCGTGATCACAGCCTTTTTTAGTGCCGGTAAGCGCCAGTTGTTCACGTAGCAGATCCAGCAGGGTAACTCTTGGCTCCAATGATAAATGATAGGCTTTGCCGTTGATGTCCATGCTTACCGGTATCTTTTCAAAAATACCAGCGATGGCTTCGTCATTTTCAGCGGCTTTCATTACCAGTGGAGGAGCAAGCGCCAACGCCATTATAGCGGATGACTGCTTGAGGAAATCACGCCTGGCTGCGTGTTTGCCCTTTGGGTGTTGGTCATTTTGTGCATGTGGCATTTACACAAGATTTAATTCATTAAAAAGGTATCATTTTTTTGAGAGAACTGCAAATTGTCTTTATGGGCGGGGTGATCCGTCATTTCAACAATCATATTTGTCAGGTTTCGAAAAAATATCTACTTTTCCTGTGGTTTAACGTTTTAGTTAAATGCAATCAGCCAAAGTCAGAAGTGCCGTAAATGATCTACGAATGCGCACAGTAAAGGACGATATTTTCGATGAAGATGCTTTATGGAAGCGATTCAAAACGGGAGATAAGGCAGCATTTTCGCTTATTTACCGGGAATATACGCTATACCTGCTTCAATATGGTTTCCGCTTTTGTGATGATCGCGGGAAGTTAAAAGATATTATACAGGACCTGTTTGTGGAGTTATGGAATAGCCGTACTACCATTGCAGACGAAGTATGTATCCGGTTCTATCTGTGCAAAAGCCTGAAGTACAAACTAATCCGCGCCAACTATCAGTACCGCGCTGCCACCGACAAAAAGAATAAATACCTGCATGACAGTTACCCCGGGGAACAGGAGCGTACTGTTGAAGAACATATGATCGACGCGGAAATCAATACCTCCCGCAGCATACTGCTGGATCAGGCCATCAAAAAATTATCCCGTCGTCAACAGGAAATTATTACCCTTCGTTTTTATATGGGCTTTACCAATGCCCAGATTGCTGAGTTGATGCATATGAAATACCAGTCTGTCAGCAACCTCCTCTACAGCGCGCTGGGACGTATTAAAGAAACCCTGCAAAGTTCTTCTTTTGCCGTGCGCCTGCTGGAAACTTTCCACATTTTTTTATAGGCCGGGAAAAAACTTTCTTTTTTTTGAGTATAAAATGGAAGATGCTGTCACATATGAATGAAGGACATGTTATTGTCTGTTTAAATTCATCGCATGGAGCATCTGAACGAAGAGACCTGGGAATTTATCCGGGACGACCGTTTTATTCAATGGGTACTAGACCCTGATACCACCAATATCGCTTACTGGGAGCATTGGATGGCAGAACATCCGCATCACATAGATTCCCTGATGAAAGCCAGGGAGATCGTTATATCCATGCGGGACCTGCCGCAACCGGGTATAGATCCTGCTTTACCGGAAGAAATTTATGCGGCCATTGATCAGGGAATAGCAACGGAACAATCAACCTCCCATGTATTACTGACACCGGTAAGAAGGAGGATTCCTTACAGATGGATGAGCGTTGCTGCTGCTATAGCAGGGGGTATCGTGCTGGTATCTGTCTTCATTAATAATAATAACAAAAATAAACCTGCTGTTGTACAGATAGACAGCCAGGAGATAAATGGTGAGGTAATCCGCACGAATAAAACAACGGATAACCAGGTGGCCTATTTAACGGATGGATCAACCGTGGTGTTGCAGTCAGGTGCTTCCATTCATCATGAAACGTTTTTACAGCGTCCCCAAAGAGAAGTATATCTGAAGGGAGACGCTTTTTTTAATATTGCCAAAGATGCACAGCGGCCTTTCTTTGTATATACCCCGAAGGTTGCCATCCGTGTGCTGGGTACCAGTTTTAACGTAAAAGAAGATAAAGATGGTAACCTTACTGTGATGGTGAAAACAGGTAAAATCTCCGTGTATAACCTGGCAGACGCCGGTCATCACGGATATGTGGTGACGCCCAATCACAAGATCCGTTTTAACCCGCATACAGCGGTTTTTGTAACTGATTCCATGAATGTAGAAGAAGAGCAACATGTGCAGCCCCCGGCACAGATCATGGATTTTGCTTTTGAAGATACGCCTGTGAAGGAGATTTTTAAGTCCCTGGAGATGGCCTATAGTGTTAAGATTATTGCCGATGAAGCTACTTTCGGGAAATGCCTGGTTACCACTACTATCACCCACGAATCATTTGAAGATAAACTAAAGATCATCTGTGCGGCAGTTAATGCCACTTATAAGATCAGTGGCAACCGGGTATATATTTCCGGTAAGCCTTGCAGTTGAGAGAATGTTTCACTTGTTATGCTGTTAAAATCACGTTTATGTTTACCTGAAAAAATCAACCAAAAAAGGTAACGGTGTACTAACACCGCCACCCTGTAATTCCTTCCTGCAAAGTCTGGACCACTGTTGCAGGAAATGCTTTGTCGTACTTACTTTTTATTCTTCACAACAAAACAATTGAAGTTATGCACAAATTTGCAAACTCCAACCGTACTGTCATATTTTTTATGAGGGTTGCGCTGATACAAATATGCCTGTTGTTCTGCTTTCTTACCTGTGTGTTCGCAAAAAATGTACGCGCACAGGAAGTTTTAAGCAAAAAGATTTCACTGGACATGCCTCCCAGTGACTTACGGAACATCCTGAAAGCTATTACGGAAAAAACAGCGGTTAATTTTACCTACAGCAACAGTACACTGCCGGCAAAATACCGTGTTAACCTTGTTGCCCGCGATGAGCAACTGGGAGAAGTGTTGCAGCGCCTCCTCTCTCCGCTGCATATCACCTTTGAGGTGATCAATGAGCAGGTAGTATTGAAAAAGGAGAAAAGCAGCGAAGGCGGAATGAATATAGAAACCCTGAAGATCCTGTTTAAAAAGATCAGCGGTACGGTAACCTCTACTGACGGTACGCCTTTACCCGGCGTAGGCGTTATGCTGGCAGGTACCACTAAAGGCACCGCCACAGATGCGAACGGTCATTTTGAACTGGAAGCACAGGATGGCGATGTACTCATCTTTTCTTCCATCGGTTTCCTGCAAAAGCGCGTTACTGTGGGCGCCACTACACCGCTGGCTATTGTGCTCACCGCTTCGGCTACTTCCCTGGATGCTGTTGCAGTAACAGCACTGGGTATCAAAAGAAGTGTACGGACCCTGGGCTATTCACAGGAAGAAGTGAAAGGCGCTGAAGTAGCACGCTCCAATGCACCCAATATTATTAATGCACTGGGCGGCAAAATGGCCGGTGTAAATGTAACAAACCCGAATGGTGTGGACGGTGGTAGTACCCGCATTGTGATTGGCGGTAATAACGCTATACAAGGCGATAACCAGCCGTTGATCATAGTGGATGGTATGCCGATGGCCAATGACCTGGCTACCCCTTATGATGTGCGTAATTCGCCTACCGGCAGCGCCCTGTATGCCGGCACGAAAGCAGATGCTTCCAATACCAGCGCCCCTAAAGATTTTGGTAGCCCCATCAATATGATCAACCCGGAAGATATTGAATCTATCAGTGTGCTGAAAGGCCCCACTGCTGCTGCATTGTACGGTGGTAAAGGCGCGAATGGTGTGATCCTGATCACTACCAAGAAAGGCGTTAAACGCAGCGGTCTTGGCGTTGACTATACTTATGGTTTTAAATCCATTGAGCCTTACCGTTACCTGCAATTGCAGAATGAATATGGCGCCGGTGGTATGATATCGCTCAATACACCTACCTATCTCGATGTCAATGGCAAACCTTCACTGACCACCAACTGGGATGGGATGTTTGTAGATCCGAAAACCGGTTCAGGTCCATACGGCGTAAATACCTACAACCAGGTAGGATGGCCTGGTTCAGGCTTGTCATGGGGTCCGAAAATGGATGGCAAAATGATCACCTGGTGGGATGGTTCCCAACAGGCCGATGTACCGCAACCGGATAATATCAAGCTGTTGTACCGCAACGGGTTGCAGTCTTCACACAATGTTTCCCTTTCCGGTGGCAACGAGTGGGGTTCTATCCGCGCATCTTTTTCCCGCCTGGATAACTCGGCCGTTTTACCCAACAGCGATTACTATCGCAATACTTTCAACCTGGGTGCCAATATGAAGATCACGAAAAGAGTGAATGTACAGCTTACCTCTTCCTATATCGTGAACCAGTATCATAACCCGCCGCAGCTGGGCAACGACGATGGCAATTCCTGGCAGAAACGCCTGGTATATAATGCCGGTCGTAACTACCGGGGCGAAGATATTCCTATCTACAAGAATCCTGACGGCACACAGAACACCCTTTCCGGATTTCCCTGGGTGGGCAATGGCGGCGCCATTGTATGGAACCTGTATGAAAACAATACGGATCAGAACAGGCGTAAATTACTGGCAGGTATCCAACTGAATTATGAAGCCACGGATTTCCTGGACTTCGTATTCCGCGGTGGATTGGATAATAATACCAATGAGCTGATCACAAAAAATACCCCTACAGATGTATTGGGACTGAAAGGATATTATGGCCATGGTACAGAGCGCGACAATGCTTCCAACATGGATTTTATCGGCACCCTGCATAAAGAGAAAATGTTTGACGGCGCATTGGCGGCGAAATTCTCTGTGGGGGGAACCATTTACCAGCGCGATATGTATGGACAGTTTAACTATAACGATAACTGGTCGATACCCTATATCTATTCACTTAATAACGGTACTTTTTTGGGTAATCCCCATCCCGTAGTGGAAAGTGAATTGCGTAAAAGAATGAATTCTGTTTACAGTTTTCTGAATTTATCTTACAAAGATTTTTTATACCTCGATGTAACAGGTCGTAATGATTGGTCTTCCGCATTACCAAAAGGACAATGGTCTTATTTCTTCCCTTCTTTTGCGGGTAGTTTTGTATTTAATGATCTGTTGCATATAGATCCTTCGATACTGAGTTTTGGTAAGATAAGAGTAGCCTGGGCACAGGCGGCAGTAGATCCGGCGCCTTACCAGGTGAATTATAATTACACAGCTTCCACTTTTGCCGGCCAGGCAGCTATTCAGTTACCTACTTCCCTGCCTGCATTTAATTTCAAACCGGCTATTAATACAACGGCCGATTTCGGATTGGTATTAGGGTTTCTTAATAATAACCTGAACCTGGATCTTCGCTACTACAGTGGAAAATCAAGGAACCAGATCCTGCGGTCGCCATTGCCGCTCAGTTCCGGTGTGGATAACGTAGTGGTCAACAGCGGCGTACTGGAAAACTCAGGAATAGAAATGATCCTGCATGCTAAAGTAGTTAACCGTGATGCTTTGAAATGGGATATAGCCCTGAACCTGGCGCATAGTAATAACAAGTTGATCTCCTTGTCTGAAGGTACTGACCGTGTGGATATGGGCAGTGCATGGAATGATGGCGGTGGTCACGGACCCGTTGTTTCCGCTAAAGTAGGCGACCAGTTCGGCACTATTTACGGATATGATCATGTGTATGATCCGGTTACACACCTGCCACTGATGGTACAGGACCCTTACGACAAACCGGAAATGAACGGTACGTTGTACAGGGCTACAGACGGGCTGGTACCTATTGGTAATGCTACGCCAAAACTAACCGGCGGTATCACCAACACCTTTACTTTCAAAAACGGGATATCAGTAAGCGCCCTGGTGGATTGTAAAATAGGTGGCGATATTTGGTCAGGTACCTATGCTACCATTATGCAACAGGGACAGGCGCCTGAAACGCTGAAAGAAAGAGATGGCGGCGGCCTGGCCTACACTACACCTGATGGCACCAAAACCAACTGGGGCGTAGTATTGCCGGGTGTATTCCCTGATGGAAAAGTGAATGACAACGTAGTACATTACTACTATAAATACATGGCTTATGGTGTATGGAGCAGTACAGATCTTGGCGGTGGTATCAAGGGAAGTGACTGGATCGATAAAAGTTCCATCTTCACAAATACCTGGGTAAAAATGAGAGAAATTTCTGTCAATTACCAGGTGCCGGAAAGGATTGTACGGAAAGCAAAAATATTCCAGGCGGCGTCGCTTACACTTGTTGGAAGGGATCTGTTTTATATCTACACAACTTTACCGGATCACATTAACCCGGAAGGGGTGAATGGTGCGGGCAATGCACAGGGGCTGGAGTTTATGTCGCTCCCAAGTTTCCGTTCTCTCGGGTTCCAGGTAAGGGTTTCGTTTTAATGAAACCGGTGAAACATCTATACTCACTGTTTAAAATGTGTTAACATGAACTACGCAAAAAAAGTATGCTTGTATATATCGGGGTTGTCTTTGCTGGCGGTCGCCTGTACAAAGGATTTTCAGGAGATCAATACTACGCCTGGACTTCCTGTTACCACCGGTATCGGTCCGTTGGTAAATGGTGTGATCAGCACCTTGTTCCTGAAAGGACAGGAACAGGCAGCCATTCATAATGAATATTATTACCCGGTTACACAACTGGGTGCTATCAGCGGTAATTCCGGTTACCTGGTACAGAACGGCGCATTGGATATATGGACAGATTACTATGCTACCCTGCAGAATTTAAATATCATCCAGGACAAGATTAATAGTTATACGGGAGATAAAACTGAGATGGACAATGTGCAGGCCGTCACCTATATACTGCGTGCATATAAAACACTGCGGATAACAGATCAGTTTGGCGATATTCCTTATTCCCAGGGAGGTACGGCGTATACCAATGATGTTGCACAGTACCGGCCAAAATACGACTCACAGCAAAGCATATACGTAGATTTGCTGGAGAAGTTAAAATGGGCATCGCAGCATCTTACCACGGCGACGAATACACCCGGTGGAAAGCCTTATGAAACCATCGGTGCATCCGAAACACTTTTTAACAGCGACCTAACGATGTGGCAGAAATTCGCCAACTCACTATTATTGCGTTATGGGATGCAGATGGTTGAAAAGGACAGAACCAGTGCAGAACCCTACATCCAGTATGCGATGGGCGGTGTACCATTGATTGGCGAAGGAGAAGATGTAGGTATGTGGCCACAGAAACTGAACGGCTATGTACTGAATGACAGCCGTTTCTGGTCTTTCACTTCGCACCGGTTTGTAAGGCTGAGCACCACCTGCTGGAACCTGATGGCCGATGATACCAGCAATGCCAGCATCTTTGATCCACGCGTATATCTTTTCTTTGAAACCAACCAGGCCGGTAAGTGGGCGCCTTTAAAAATCGGCAGCAACCAGGTAGATAATAACAATCCTTACCAGGATAAAAGGGATAATGATTTTAATAATAAAGATAATGCAGCGTTTTCTCCATTCAACTACCGGTTGGTGCGTGATATTTATTATCAGCCTGAATTATTTATGACGGCTGCTGAAGTAGACTTCCTCAAAGCAGAAGCGTACGCCCGCGGCATCGGCGTAGGGCAGAATATGGCCAGCGCAGAAACGGCCTATCTTGCAGGCATCACATCGGCGGTGAACTTCTGGTATTTCATTGCGCACAATACCAATGTAACCAACGACAACTGGTCGGCGGTAGCACCGGCAAATCCTACAGCAATGCAGATGAATGCCCTGCTCACCAATCCCAAGGTAGCTTTCACCGGTACCAATGATCAGAAGCTGGACAAAATTTATGCGCAGGAATGGTTATCATTTTTCCGGCAGCCATGGCTTGCCTATAATTTGTGGAGAAGGACCAACCGTACTCCCCGTGATGGCAACCCTACCACCTACGCTACCTTCTACCGCCTGCAATATCCACAGCGCGAAGCATTGGATAATGCCAATAACTATAAAGCCCAATCAGATGCCATGGGCGGCAATTCAACGAATGTGAAAGTATGGTGGATGAAATAATAAAGATGTAGGGATTTTTTGATTTACGAATTTAGGGATTTGAAATGCAGTGGAGATCTAATTGATCATCTCCGCTGCATTTCAAATCCCTAAATTCGTAAATCAAAAAATCCCTACATCTTTAAATGGGCTAACCATTGTTGTGCAAATTCATTTTCCGGTTCCAGTTCCAGCAACCGTTCAAAGGAGGCGATGGCAGCGGGTAGCTGGTCCATATGATAAAAGAGGATGGCGCGGTTAAGATGTATGTAGGGGTTTTCAGGTGCAATGGTGAGGGCGATATCATAACTGGCCAGCGCATTTTCGTATTGTTGCAGCAGCATATATAAAGAGCCCTGGTTCATCAGCAGGCTGGTTTCTCCGGGAGAAAGTTCCAGTCCTTTACCGGCATATTCCAATCCCTGGATGAGCCGTATTTCAACGCTACGCTGTTTGTCGGCATCCGGACCATGATCTTCCATGTAGGTGATGGCATCATTGGCTTCCTGCAGGATCTTTACCACTTCCTGGTCGTACCAGGCGGCGCTTTTCTCCACTTTTTCTGTAAATGGAATGGCTTCCAGGTCAATTTCTTCTTCGGGTGTTTCGTCGGCTGTAGGCTTCATTTTATCTGCGGCAGGTGCGTACCACCATGCGCAGAATTTGCCCAGTTCCCCACCTTCGGGTAGTTCATCTGCCGGCGGTAGCCCTTCTTCTTTGATGGCATCATTTGCCAGCACCAGGTCCAGGATGGCTTCCAGTGCTTTGTAGTTGATGGCTTCCCCTTCCTGTTCGGCCTGCATAACCATATACGGAATGAGCTGGTACCAGCTGCCCAGCAGGTCTTTATCTTTTTGCCGGCCTGCTTCTTCTGCTACTTCATGTGCGAGAGAGAAGGTGTCTGTTGGTTCCGGTGCTTCGGCATCGCTGCCTTGCAGGGTGTGGTTGTTTACCAGTTCCTGCCAAAGCGGAGAACCGGCATCACAGTATAAAATATATTTTTGGGTGGGAAAGTCGAAATTGGCGTAACCTGCTACAGGATTGCTTTCTGCATCCCATTGCTCTTCGGGTTTTATGTAGATGAAGCTGAATTTTTTACTGGTTTCCAGCGCATCAAAAAAAGCTTTATGTAAAAGATAGGCCGGATGGGCAGCTATCGGGAACGTATATACGAAATGATGTTTGATCAGTGTGTCCATCACCCTGAAATGAGTGAACCCGGTATCAAACTGACCTTGTAGTTTGTATAAATTATAGAAGAGGCTCCTGCGATCGATTTCTTCGTTTGGGCTATTGTCCAGGCAATTAATGGATAACTCCACCAGTGATTCTATTTCATGCATTCCCATATTATCGGCACTTTAGTTTGAAGTGCGAAAATAAAATAATTTAGCCACCCCGTGCCGGTTAAACTGAAACGGGGTGGCTGGACAAATTATTTCAGTAATACATTCTTCAGGTAGTCATAGCTTTCCTTCACGCTTTCAAAGGGGTCGATGGTGATTTTATCCTGTTCTACAAACAGGTGTTTTACACCGGCTTCTTTGGCTTTGGTAAAGATCTTTTTGAAATCGATACTACCGGTTCCCACTTCAGCAAAGGTTACACCGGAGAGCAGGTCCATGGAGGTTTTGTTTTCTGTACCTGCGGCGGTAAGACTGGCCGTATTGTTTTTGTCCATGTCTTTCACGTGCCAGGCGACGAACCTGCCGGGTGCTTCTGCGAATAATTTTATCGGGTCCACACCTGATTTTACGGCCCAGAAGAGGTCGAGTTCAAAGGATACCAATGCCGGGTCGGTTTCTTTCAGTAATACGTCGTACCCTGTTCCGCCGGTATCTGACAGTTGTTTGAATTCCCAGTAGTGGTTATGATAGCCTATATGAAGATTTGATTTTTTGCACAGCTCGCCGGCTTTATTCAGCTGGTCCGCCATGAATTTGTAATCATCGGCCACTAGTTTTTTATCCCACAGGGAGAGGGGGAGTACGGGAACGATGAAGTATTGCTGCCCTAATGCTGTTGCGAGGTCTATTTGCGGTTGCAGGGCGTCTGCATTGCCGTTGCCCCGGGTCAGGTAGTCATTGAGCTGATAATGGCCGCTGGGAGTGCTGAGGTGATGCTCCTGTAGTAATGCTTTGAGGGCATCGGGTTTTAATCCCCAGAATGCGCCTTCATCTGCCGCGCCTTTGTAGCCATAAAATGTTTCTACCTCATCATACCCGATCTCTGCTACTTTGGCGATGGTGCCTTTCACATCTTTGTCCAGCTGATCACGGAGTGTGTATAACTGGAGCCCTATCTTTTTGGGCAATGCTCCGTTTTTTGATGTGGTAAAAGCGCAGCCGGGTAACATCATGCCGGCGGCTATCAGCCCGGCATGTTGAATAAATGAACGTCTGGAAGTCTGCATGTTGTAATAAAATTTATAACGCGGAAAATTAAAAGGGAATCCTGTATAAGGATGTCATCAGTTATGAATTTACAGAAACCATTTTATCTTGTAACGCTTTTTTATATAAAGAAACTTTACTGCGCTTATTATGCAGCACTTTACGCTTATATAATTTTTTTAATGATTTAATTTTATTTAGTTAAATTGTTCAACACTTATTTATCCTAAAGCATATTCCATGAGGTTTACATATAGGAAGAAAAGGAACGATGGTGGGGAGCAAAAGAAAAAATCCAGGCTCAGAGAATGGATAGAGGCAGCGATTTTTGCTGTTATTGCTGCCACCCTTATCCGTACTTTTCTTTTTGAAGCCTTTGTGATCCCCAGCGGCTCTATGGAGAAAACCCTGCTGGTACACGACTACCTGTTTGTAAGTAAGATCAGCTACGGCCCGCGTATTCCCATGACACCGGTCGCCTGGCCTTTTACACAACATACCCTGCCCTTCACTAAAAGAACAAATGCGTTTTCTACTATTGTAAAATGGAAGTACACCCGGCTCCCGGGATTTTCTGCTATTGCACGCAATGATGTAGTGGTGTTTAATTACCCCTGCGGAGATACTGTACTGAAGGAAGAAAACGGCGCTGATGTGGACTACTACAGCATGGTACGCACATTGGGTTATAAAGATGCCGAAAAAGTATACGGCCAACCGGTGATACGCCCGGTAGATAAAAGGGAGAACTGGATCAAACGCTGCGTAGGCGTGAGTGGCGATACTTTGCAGCTGATCAGGGGCGTACTCTATGTGAATGGTGAACCGGCACTGGTACCCCCTTATTCGATGACCTCCTACCGGGTAGTGCCAAAAGAAGGCCACGCATTTAATGATCATCGCCTGGAGGAGCTGGCACTCAATAAAAATGATGGCCACCGGCCGGGAGCCGACTCTACAGAATTTATTTATGATCTCAGCCCGGATAATGTTAAAACATTGACGCTGGAAGGAACAAAGGTAACGCCCAGGCTGAAGGAAGCATGCGATGACCGGGTGTTTCCTTATGATCTGGAGAAGTATCCCTGGAATGAAGATAATTACGGCCCGGTATATATTCCTGCAAAAGGCGCTACCATACACCTGGATACGCTCGTACTGCCTTTTTATAAACGGATCATCACCACCTATGAAAACAATACACTCGAAGTAGTGGATGGAAAAATTTACATCAACAAACGGGAAACTTCTGCCTATACTTTTAAAATGAACTACTACTGGATGATGGGTGATAACCGGCATCAGTCCACCGATTCCCGCTTCTGGGGCTATGTTCCGGAAGATCATATTGTGGGTAAAGCCTGGCTTATCTGGCTGAGCTATCATAAAAATAAGATCCGGTGGAGCCGGTTGTTTACGGCGATTAAGTAATTTCGCCTCATTATGCCGGTATTAAACCATTCAGACTATCAAGCGCCTTTTCTATTGCAGAATCGTCATATGCTCACGATCTATCCTTCTTTATTCCGTAGTATAAAGCCGGTAGATTATCAGCGAACGCGCATTACCACACCGGATGAGGACTTCCTGGATCTTGATTTCAGTGAAACAGGCAGTGACCGTATTGTAGTGATCCTGCACGGACTGGAAGGGAATTCTACCCGGAAATATGTGCTGGGTATGGTGCGTATTTTTAATGAAGCAGGGTTTGATACGGTATCGATGAATTTCCGTGGTTGCAGTGGAGAATCCAATAAAAACCTCCGCTTTTATCATAGTGGTGAAACCGGCGACCTGGATACGGTCGTGAATTATCTTATCTCACAAAAAAAATATAAAGCAATACACCTGGTAGGCTTTTCGCTGGGGGGAAATGTTACGTTGAAATATATAGGGGAAAGGGGGAGAGATATTAATGAGATGATTAAGTCGGCAGTAGCTATCTCTGTGCCTTGTGATCTGAAGAGCAGTTCAGCGGAGCTGGAAAAAAAGCACAATATCATTTATATGCAACGTTTTGTGCGCAGCCTGGGACATAAACTGGTACTGAAGAAAGCACAATTTCCCGAGGATGTGAACCTGGATGATTATGATAAGATAAAAAGCTTCCGGCAGTTTGATGACAGGTACACCGCGCCCATGCATGGTTTCAAGGATGCCCTGGAATACTGGGAGCAATGCAGCTCCCGGAAATACCTGCACCAGGTAAATATCCCTACCTTACTGATCAATGCCAAAGATGATCCGTTCCTGGGTGCTGGTTGTTTTCCATATGAAATCGCCAGTGGCAGCGAATACTTCTACCTGGAAACACCGCATTATGGTGGTCATGTGGGTTTTGTAAGATTTGGAGAAGATTATTACTGGTCGGAACAACGGGCGTTGGGGTTTATTCAGACAGTATAATGGCTTAACTTTGGAGAAGGAACAGGACACCATCATTGAGCTGATTTTTCTTAAAAACATGTATCATGAAACAACTCTTATATATCGCAGCCCTCCTATTAGGCTCCGCAAACGTAGTTAGTTGCAATGGAAACAAAGCGCCTGACCAGCAGACGCCCGTTACACCTGATACAACCGTTGCAAAAACAGATGTGAGCTTTTGGTTAACAACACCTGATAAATCAGCGGCGCTGCAAAAACAGAATGTCAGCCTCCTGTTTACAAACAACGATAATGGTTCTCCTACCATTGATGTGGATGCTACCAAAACTTTTCAAACCATCGACGGCTTCGGGTTTACACTCACCGGTGGCAGTGCAACACTGATCAATAAACTACCCGCAGCAGCACAGGATGCGTTGTTGAAAGAATTGTTTTTAACAGCTGATAATGGTATCGGCATCAACTACCTGCGCCTTAGCATCGGCGCATCTGATCTGAGCGCCTCCGTATTCACATATGATGATATGCCGACCGGACAAACAGATCCGGACCTGAAATCTTTCAGTATTGATAAAGAAAAAGAAGACCTGATACCGGTGTTGAAAAAGATCCTGGTATTGAATCCGGCAATTAAAATATTAGGCTCTCCGTGGACCGCCCCCGCCTGGATGAAAGACAATGAATCCTTTATCGGTGGTAGTTTAAAGCCCTCTTATTTTCAGACCTATGCCAATTATTTCGTGAAATATATACAGGCGATGAAAGCGGAGGGGATTACGATAGATGCCATCACGCCACAGAATGAACCCCTGCACCCCGGCAATAATCCCAGTATGCTGATGCTGGCGCCTGACCAGGGTAGCTTCGTGAAAAATAACCTGGGACCAGCTTTCAAAGCAGCCGGTATCTCCACAAAGATTATCCTGTATGATCATAACTGTGACAAGCCCGAATACCCGATTTCCATTTTGCAGGACCCTGCTGCTTATGCATTTGTAGACGGGTCGGCCTTTCATCTGTATGGCGGCGCGATCACTGCACTGACTACCGTACATGATATGTTTCCTGATAAAAATGTTTACTTCACAGAACAATGGTCTGATGGAAAAGGTAGCTTTTCAAATGAGCTGAAGAATAATACCACTAACCTGACCATCGGCGCTACCCGCAACTGGAGCCGCAACGTATTGCAATGGAACCTGGCTGCTGATGCCCAATGGAACCCGCATACCGATAAAGGTGGCTGCACACAATGCCTGGGAGGTGTTACTATAGATGGTACCACCATCACCCGCAATTCCTCTTACTACGTCATAGGACATGCATCTAAATTTGTTCCTGACGGTTCTGTAAGGATTGCTTCCAATATCACCAACCAGCTGGATAATGTAGCCTTTAAAACGCCCGCCGGCAAAAAGGTGTTGATTGTGGTGAATAATAATAATCAGCCGCAACAGTTTCAAATCAGGGTGGATGGTAAACTGGTAGGCACCTCTCTGAATAGCGGTGCAGTAGGAACGTATGTTTGGTAGAAAAGGATTTACGAATTTTTTGATTTATGAATTTTGGGATTTAACATGCAGCGAAGACCAAAGTATATGCTTAAATCTCTTGCATGTTAAATCCCAAAATTCATAAATCAAAAAATTCGTAAATTCGTAAATCCTTTCACGGGTTGTCTTCGTCTTCTTCTGCTTCGGAATTTTCATCTAGCTCTTCATCATATTCCAGTTCTTCCTGGTCTTCCTCATCTATATTTTCTGTCCCCTGGAAGGTGTTGTCGCTTTCTGTCTGCTGGAATTCGCCGGTTTCTTCCCGCTTGCTGGTAGTAGGGCGTCCTTTAGGATCGGGTTGGGTTGCCTGATTACGTTTTTCCATAAAATAAGATTTAGTTTAGTGATGTGTCTATAGAAGGAGGCGCAAAGACTAAGCCATGTCAGGAGGTATTCATTTACAACGAAATAGGGGAAAGCTGCGAAAATAAATACACAACCAGGTGGTGAATTTGTGGAACGCAACGGGAAAAATGCCTGTTATTCTTCTATTATGTGATTTACTAAACGTTCCGTTGAAAGGAAATAAGGAGATACCCCGGATGGCTGTTTCTTTCAGAGAGATTTTAATTTGTGGTATTTTTTTCTATTTTTATACGTGTTAAACTAACAATTATTAATTCCACGTATGAAACACTTCCCTTTTATTTGGGCGCTTTTGCCTTTGATAATCAGTGCATGCCAGTCGCCTACGAAGCCCGCCGAAAAGCCTCAACCGCTCACAGAGGCGGAGTTGCGTATGCCGGAGAATGCTGTGAAAGGACTGAAAACAAGGGAGGGCCTGACCACTTCCCTGTTTGCCAGCGAGCCTACTATCACCAATCCCACCAACATGGATATAGATGAGAAAGGAAGGGTGTGGATCACAGAAGCCTATAATTACCGCAACCAGATCAATCCAAGCCATCCTTATAAAAAGGAGGGCGACCGGATCATGATCCTGGAGGACCTGGACGGTGACGGCAAAGCAGATACAGCCAAAGTTTTTTACCAGGATACTACGATCAACGCAGCACTGGGCATTTGTGTACTGGGAAATAAGGTAATCGTATCATGTAGCCCTAATGTATTTATTTTTACAGATACCGATGGAGATGATAAGGCAGATAAGAAAGAGCTGTTGTTCCGCGGTATTGGTGGTGAACAGCATGATCACGCCATCCACGCATTTACGTTTGGCCCTGATGGTAAGCTCTACTTTAACTTTGGTAATGCAGGCGACAGCATTCTCGATAAGAATGGAAAGGTGATCAAAGATGTGGACGGGAATGTGATTGCCAACAAAGGCAAGCCTTACCGGCAGGGCATGATCTTCCGTTGTAATATGGATGGCAGTGAGCTGGAAGTGATGGGACATAATTTCCGTAATAACTATGAAGTGGCGGTAGATGCCTTTGGCAGTATGTGGCAGAGTGATAATGATGATGATGGCAATCGTGGTGTGCGTATTAACTATATCCTGGAACATGGTAACTATGGCTATACTGATGAGATGACCGGCGCCGGCTGGCCATCGCGGCGTATGAACATGGAAGACTCTATTCCTTACCGGCACTGGCATCTCAACGATCCGGGAGTGGTACCCAACCTGTTGCAAACAGGATCGGGTTCTCCTACCGGCATGGTGGTATATGAAGGCGATCTGCTGCCGGAGATATTCCGGAATCAGATGATCCACAGTGAACCGGGACATAATGTAGTAAGATCTTACCCGGTAAAAAAGCACGGTGCCGGCTATACGGCTACAATTGAAAATATCCTGGAAGGTGATCAGGACCAGTGGTTCCGGCCTTCAGATGTATGTGTGGCGCCGGATGGCTCCCTGTTTGTGGCCGACTGGTACGACCCCGGCGTTGGTGGTCACCAGGTAGGTGACCTGAACCGTGGCCGTGTTTTTCGTATAGCCCCCACCGGGAGTACCTATAAAATTAAAGCGCCGGCATTGAATACGACGGAAGATGCTATTGCAGCGTTAAAAAATCCGAACCTCAGCACCCGTTACCTTGCCTGGACGAAACTGCATCAGCTGGGAGCAGCGGCAGAAAAGCAATTGCAGGAAATGTATGCCGATAAAAACCCGCGCTATCGCGCCCGTGCTTTGTGGCTGCTCAGCGCCTTACCTAACGGTGCTACCTACGTAGAGCAGGCGATGAAAGACAAGGACGAAGATATCAGGATCACCGGTATCCGTGCGGCCAACGAATTGAAGCTGGCCTATGGCGGCCAGTTTTCAGCAGATCCTTCGCCACAGGTGCGGCGGCAGGCGCTGATAGGCATGCGTCATAGCAAAGCGGCAGATATGGCCACTAACTGGGCAGCACTGGCCAATCAATATGATGGCAAAGATCGCTGGTACCTCGAAGCCCTGGGCATTGCCGCCGATGGCAACTGGGACGCCTGCTTCGATGCCTGGATGCAACTAAACGGTAACAACTGGAACACCCCGGCCGGCCGCGATATTGTATGGCGCTCCAGGGCTGCTGCCGCATTGCCACTGCTGGCACAGCTGATCCTGGAACCGAAAAATGATCCGCTGCATAACCTGCGTTACTTCCGTGCATTCGACTTCTTCCCGAAATCACAAAGCACGCCTGTGTTACTGGGCTTATTAAACGGTCAGCATCCGGCGCAGAAAATGATCAATGCACTCACCTTTATAGAACTGGACCCGGTGTCATTGCCCCAGACTCCCGGCATGAAATCCCTGCTGCACAGCAGCCTGGACACCATGAAAGGAAGCATGGAATTTGTAGACCTGGCGCTTAAATACAAACTCAACGATCAGAATAAAGTGCTGCTGCAAATGGTATTGCAAGGCACCAATGATGAGCTGAAAGGCTATGCCATGAAAACATTGCTGGGCTTCGGTGGCCGCGCGATGGTGGAAAGCGAGATGAAGAAGGATACTGCAACGGCTTTTACATTGCTGAATGCCGTTGGCCGTGCGCAGGATCAGGCAGGCCGCCAGGTGTTGATCGCTACTATTCAGAACAACGTATATTCCTTACCGTTACGCATGGCCGCTACCCGTAAAATGGGCGGCAGCTGGGATGGCTATGGCGCTCTTTGGGACATGATTGAGCATAAAAAACTGCCGGCAGACCTGGATACAGTCGCTAAAAGCATCGTGATGCATTCCTGGCGTCAGGATGTGAAAACGAAGGCCATCGCATATTACGAGCCGGCGGCTGTGAACAAAGACCTGCCTTCCATCGACAAACTGGTGGCCATGAAAGGAGAAGCCGGCAACGGTAAGAAAGTATTTATGAGCTATTGCGCCACCTGCCATGTGGCAGGTAATGAGGGAGTGAATTTCGGACCTGCCTTATCTGAAATAGGTGGCAAACTCACACCGGGCGCGTTGTATGATGCTGTCATCCATCCTGATGCCGGTATCAGCTTTGGCTTTGAAGGATACCTGTTTAACCTGAAAGACGGCTCGCAGCTGCTTGGCTACATCGCCGGGGAAACCAAAGACGAAGTGGAAGTAAAGATGGCCGGTGGTGCCGGCGCAAAGTTGAAAAAGAACACCATCGTATCCCGCAAACCATATGAACATTCGCTGATGCCAACAGGGCTGGCTACAGCAATGCAGCAACAGGAACTGGTGGATCTGATAACATATTTATCTTCCTTAAAGAAAGCAAAATAATTATCAGGCTACTATAAAGAAGTAACCTGATTCGGTAATGCCATGTCATTCATAGCGGCAACAATATTCTTTGCTGCTATCACTGACATGGCATTTCTCGTTTCTATAGTAGCCGAGCCAATATGCGGTAATACGGCTACCGTGGGCATTTCCAGCAATGGATTGCCGGGAGCCATTGGTTCGGGGTTAGTAACGTCCAGTCCGGCGCCCCAGATAGTGCCCGCCTCTAATGCGGCTATAAGGTCTTTTTCTTTGTGAATACCTCCTCTGGCTGTGTTGATAAAGATAGCCGACGGCTTCATTTTTCCGAAGGCGGCATGATCAAATTTGCCGGTTGTTTCAACGGTTAATGCAGTATGTACAGAAAGTACATCACTTTGCGCCAGCAGCTCTTCAAAAGATACCCGTATGGCGCCCAGTTCTTTTTCTGCTGCTTCATTGCGGCCCCGGTTACAATAAATCACTTTCATATTGAAGGCGCTGATACACCTTTGCGCCATTACATAACCGATGTTGCCCAGTCCCCAGATACCAAGGGTTTTCCCTTGTACTTCCATACCGAGGTTGGCAGTGGGTTCTGTAAAGCCCCAGTCTCCTTTTATAATTCTTTTATGTTGATAAAAAGCTTTGCGGGAAACAGACAGCATCAGCAGGAATGCAGTATCAGCAGTAGCCGCGCTCACTACACCCGGTGTGTTGGTGATGGGTACGCCCAGTTCGTTGGCAGCAGCAACATCTACCTTGTCGTATCCTACAGATAATAAACTCACCACTTTCAGGTGGCGGCATTGCTCCAGGAAGGGGCGGTCTATTTTATTATCACTTGCCAGCAGCAAGGCGTCGTATTGCTGGCAATGCGCCACCAGCTCTTCCTGTGTAAGGTTACGCTTTTCTGTCCATTGGGTAACGCTTACGCCTGCACGTTGCAGTAATGTCATGCCATTTTCCGGTATTATCCGTGTTGTAAAAACCCGCATAGTAATTTTGATATTTTATTATTTTGATATTTTTCTGACTGCAATCAATTTCCAGATTTCGAACCACAGCACAGATACCGCGCCAATTCCGGCACAAAGCAATAGTTCGCGGACGTTGAGCGGGGCAATACTGAAGAAATCTGATACCGGCGGTACATACAACATTACTGCCAACAGGAAGAGTGTAATGCAGATAATACCGACCAGTAATTTGTTATTATTATTACGCATACTACTGATGAAAGAATAATAGAAAGAACGGTTCACCAGCGTAAGCAATATGTTTGCCATAATCAGCGTAGTAAATACCATACTGCGGGTATTTACTTCGGCATATCCCTGCGCTACACTCCACTGATAGGCGGATAATACGCCTGCGGTGATCATCAATCCCTGGAGGATACTGATATTCATTTCCCGGAAGGAGAGGAATGTTTGTGTAATAGGGCGGGGTGGTACCAGCATCGCGTTTTTTTCCATGGGTTCATTTTCATACACGATGGAGCAGGTAGGCCCCATGATCAGCTCCAGGAAGATAACATGCACGGGGCTGAAGATATCGGGGTAAACCCATCCCAGGAATAAAGGCAATGACACCGTCAGTATAATAGGAATGTGAATAGAGATGATATATTGTATCGCCTTTTTGATGTTGGTATAGATTCGTCTTCCCATGGCTACGGCATCCACCATACCGGAGAGATCATCATTTACGAGGATCAGCGCCGCGGCCTGTTTGGCTATTTCCGTACCTTTTTTGCCCATGGCGATGCCTATATGTGCTGCTTTCAATGCCGGTCCGTCATTTACACCATCGCCGGTCATGGCTACCACTTCGTTGTCTGCCTTTAATGCATTGATGGCGGCCAGTTTTGCTTCGGGAAACATACGGGTGAAAATATTTACGTCCCGCAGTTGTTGCTGCATCTCCGGCATATCCAGCTGCATCAGTGCTGCGCCGTCTGTTGCCTGATCGGGTTGCCGTAGTCCTGCCTGCCTGGCAATGGCTTTGGTGGTGGTGCTGTTATCTCCCGTAATAATTTTTATAGCAATACCTGCGTTGTAAAAGTGTTGGAACACCTCGTTGATATTGGCTTTGGGCGGATCGTAAAAAGCAACCAGCCCGATGAAGGTAAATGGTAATTCCTGTTGCGCAGCCGGGAAATCGTTGCCGGTAAAGGAAGAGGAAGCAACACCCAATATCCGGTAGCCTTTTTCTGCCAGTGATTTTATTTGTCCGTTTATTTGTGCTGCAGCTTCGCCGGTCAGTGCGCATACTGCTAAAATGGCTTCCGGCGCACCTTTGGCGGCAATGATACGATGCCCTTCCTTATTTTCAAAGATATGGGTCATCATAGGCGGCTTGCCTTCCAGTGGATATTCGTGGATCATGCTGTACTGCGGGCGCTCGTCCGCTTGTGTGATGGCTGTGTACAGGTTGTGCAGGGTTTTCTCCATCGGATCAAACGGCACGGGTTCACTTGCCCACATCGCCACGTTAATCACTTCCTGCGGCCAGTTATCTGTTTCGTATAAAGTATGATCTGCTGCGTTGTAGACGGCTTGCAGGCTCATCTTGTTTTCTGTGATGGTGCCTGTTTTATCGGTACAGATAACCGTTGCGCTACCCAGTGCTTCTACGGTCCGGATCTTTTTTACGATGATACCTAGTTGCATGAGCCGCCTGGAACCCAGCGCCATAAAGGTGGTGAAGGCTACGGGGATTTCTTCCGGAAGGATAGACATTGCCAGGGTGAGTCCTTTCAACAGGCTGTCCATAATACTGCCGCTGCGGATATAATTGACCAGCCATACGGCCAGGAAAACGGCAATACCTATGAAGGCCATCCATTTCACGAAGTTCCGGATCTGTAGTTGTAGAGGGGTGGCTTCTTCCCGGATGTTGAGAATGGCGGTGCCCAGTTGTCCTATTTTAGTGTGGCTGCCTGTTTTTTCCACCCGGCAGATAGCCAGGCCAGACACTACCACAGTGCCGCTATACACCTGGTTATCTTCACTATCCGCCTGCTTAAACACCGTATAGGCTTCACCGGTAAGGGTGGATTCATTCACAGAAAAATCGTTGCTGTGTATAATCACGCCATCTGCATTGATGGTGCTGCCTTCCTCGATCAGGAGCATATCGCCGGTGACGATATCAGCAGTAGGAACGGACTGCAATACACCGTTGCGGATTACTTTACTGAGTGGTTCATTCATTTTCTCCAGCGCCTCCAGTGCTTTCCTGCTGCGGCTGTCCTGGTAAACAGAGATGCCGGATACCACTACAATGGCTGCCAGCATGAAGTAGGCTTCTCCCCATTCCCCCATGATGAAGTATATAACGGTAACGGCTATCAGTAGTAACAGCATCGGTTCTGCCAGCAGCTCTTTCAGCAACCCGAGGAGGGGATTGCCATCCGGTAAAGGAGGAACATTTCGGCCATACTGCTGCCGGGAGTCCGCTACTTCAGCGTCATTCAGTCCTTTTATATTTTCTGGGAGATTAAGTTTACCGGTCATGCAAGGAGGTTTTTAGCAGGATGATCTGATAAAGATAGAAAATTAGGTAAGTTGTAAGTAGATATTTGAGAAGATCTGACTGATAGGCAGATTTAGCCGGCTTGCCACCGTAACTCATTCGGCATGGGTATTGCTAAGGTGCGTATATTGCATTATAACTGTCGCACTTAATCATGGGGAAAACTGCCCGGGGGGTTAGCTTTATTGGATATATCACCGCAAATAAGCAGCTGCTTGCGGCCATTTGCATCATCGCCGTATTGAGATTTTCATTTATAGGCATAATGGGGTTGATGCCACAGGATGCCTATTATTATTTTTACGGGCAACACTTTGCACTTTCTTATTTTGATCATCCACCGGCTATAGCGTGGATCCTGCGTGCATTTACGGATCTATTCGGCAGGCATGCCTTCGTCATTAAAATGGCGGATACACTGGTAACGCTGTGTACTGTTTTTGCTTTTTACCGGCTGTCCGGGTATTTCCTTTCCAGGCGCCGCGCCTGGAATGCTTTGCTATTGCTGTATTCCACGCTGATGGTGACGTTATTGTCCTTGGTATCCACACCGGATGTGCCGTTGCTGTTGTTCTGGAGCTTATCGCTGATTGCTTTGTACAAGGCGGTATTTGAAGGTAGTAAAGCCGCGTGGATATGGACAGGTATAGCCATGGGGCTGGCATTCGACAGCAAGTACACGGGTATCTTTTTACCGGTTGGTACGGTACTGTTTTTATTGTTGTCCGGTACACACCGGAAATATTTGTTGTCGCCGTGGTTCGGGTTGAGCGTCGTGTTTTTCTTCCTGACAATTTCGCCGGTCGTGATCTGGAATGCGGATAACCAGTTTGCGTCTTTCCGTTTTCAGTCATCCGGCAGGGTGAGTGGTGCGGAGCTGCATCCGTTGGACTTCTTCGGTGTTTTAGGGCACCAGGCGGCTATCCTGATGCCGGTATTGTTAGTGGCATTGTTTTATTATCTCTATAAAGCAGCGCGTAAATATGGCTGGCGGATCATGCAGATCCCGGCGGATAAATTATTTCTGTTGAGCTTTTTTTTACCGGTATTCCTGGGCTTTCTGCTGTTGTCACCTGTGTATTGGGTAAAGCTCAACTGGATGATGCCGGCTTATATAACCGGGATCATCTGGGTAAGTACCTGGTTAGGGATGAAATACATCCGCTGGCAATGGATTGTTTCTCTGGTGATTCACCTGGCGCTGGCAGTGGAGATTATTTTTTATCCGGTGCCTATTCACTCTGACGATACGATGATCGGCTGGAGTGGATTGGGAACAGGCGTCAAAGCATTACGTGCCGAATATCCGGATGATTTTATTTTTGCCGCCGATGATTATAAGACGAGCGCCATGCTGAATTTTTACCTGGGAGAGATGGTGTATTCGCGGAATATCATCGGGGAGAATGCTTTGCAGTTTGATTATATAGGCACGGATGTACAGGCGCTCAAAGGCAGGAATGCGATCTTTATCAATTCTCTGACAGATGTAAATGACGATATCGATGAAGAAGCCTTTGTAAAACAAGTCCGGCCTTTCTTCGATACTGTGGAACCTTTGCCACCAATTGTGGTAAAACAGCATGGTCGCGTAGTACGCAAGTTCCTGGTATTCCGTTGCCGGGATTATCATCCGCCGGTAATGTTGCCATAATTACAGATATCAATCATCCCGTTGACGAGTATCATCTCCCATCCTGATCATCGTCATTGTTCAGGAAAAAGAGCAGTGCTACTTTTGTAGTGACGGAAATGATTTATACTTATTAATAATATGTTTTTGATATGTTTGCCGGTATTTTTTCTTCCTCTCTACAACGGAAATTTTGCGAAGGGTTTCTCTTTTATCCATTTAAACAATTGCGGCGGTATGGTAATGCCATCTATAAGCAGTACAACAATAAATCAGGTATAAAAATTTTGCTGGATGTACAGCGGGATATATTTGACTTCAGTAGTTATTATGCCGGTGAAGTGGCCCGCACTATACAGAAGATGGCGCACCCCCAGGTGGAAAAAGTGATGAAGCAGCTGGAAAGCCTGTATGTGGTGAGCCGGGAGGACAAACACCATGGCCTGATTATATTACCGGAGTTTAACGAACGGATCATACACTTCTATGGTGAGCTGAATACTTTTCAGTCGGTAGTACTGGCCAACCTGGAAGTGGAAGTAAGGATGGCACTCAATCGCAATATGGATGAACGGGTAACCGTTTATTTCAATGCAGACCATCACCATAATGTGCAGAAGCTCTTGAAAGGGTTAATTAAGGAGAGTAATAAAACTGTCAAATATATACAAATATGTATGTTAGATGATAGTATTTATACTGATATTTGTGTGGATGGAATCATGGACAAACTGATAGCTGCTATCAAGGAACTGACATTGACACAGGAGCACCTGGTGGGGCTTTTGCAACACTGGAAAGGACAGCAGCTATTGAATGGGCGACAGATTTATTATAACTAGTATGTATTATGATGGAGAATCCGGAAAACAGGAAGAGAACGTACCTGGATGATCAACAGCTGTGCAGGTCATGGATCAAAACACTGGAAGGGTTAAGGAAGGAAAACGGACTGCTGTTGAACAGGTTGGCGGAAGCTCTGCGTGATGTGGATGATCCTGCATTCCTGGTGCAAGCAGAAGAATTTCAAACGAGGATGCTGGAGAAGGAAGAAGCCCTGGTACTGTTACGGCATGAAGTGCTGGAGCAACTGGACTTCCTGGATATTCTGCCGCAACCGCTACCCGAATCACCACATCAATATACGGTGCTGGATAGTGATGTACAGAAAATGGTGCTGGACTTTAACCAGATGAAAGATGCGTTTGCCCGGTTTATTATGGCCTGGTAATCTGTATTCCGGTATTAATGCATATCCAGTTTTTCCCGTCCCTTCAATATAATCTGTCCTTCTTTCAGCCCTATCAGTTCTTCGTCACGGAAGTCGCCCAGGGTGCGGATCAGCGATTCTTTTGCCACACCAGCTATTGCCGCCAGGTTTTCGCGGCTGATATCTATAGAGAAATTTTTATTCCCGCTGCTATTGTATTTTTTGTCAAGCGTAAGCAACGCTGCCGCTACTTTTTTGCGCAGTGAATTATAAGCAAGTCCTATCAGCTGCTGTTCTTTTTCCGTAATATTTTTTGCGAGCAATTGTACAAATTTATGCAACACTTCAGGGTTGTTGTTGACCAGTTGCTGAAAGTCTTCGTGCGGGATCGCTGCGAGCGAAGTTTCTTCCATCGCCTCCGCACTTTCTTTGTAGGAGCTGCTTTCCAGGAGGGCTGTGTAGCCGAGAAAATCGCCTTCATTATACAACCCCGTAATCAGTTCTTTCCCTTCATCATTCCGGTGATAGGTTTTTACTTTTCCCTGCAGGATATAATACAGGCATTCGGGGCGGTTGCCGGCTGTGTATACCTGTTGTTTCTTTTTGTAGTGATTGGTGTTGCGGTCTTCTTTCAGGGATGACAGCAAATCCTTGCCGGTAGTAACCGCCAGTAGTGCATGCAATCCGTTCAGCCCACCGGTCATGGTTTGTTTTATTTCAGCACATCTTTTCAGGCGGCTTTCAATGGCCTTTAGTAGTTCTGTTCCTTCAAAAGGTTTTGTGATGTAATCATCGGCGCCCATTTCCATTCCTTTTCGTATATCCGTGCGTTCTGCTTTAGCCGTGAGGAAGATGAATGGAATAGGACGGAGGGTCTGGTTTTTATGCAACATATGCAATACGCCAAAGCCATCCAGTGCAGGCATCATAATATCGCATATGATGAGGTCGGGGTGGTGTTCCAGCGCCATTGTCACGCCTTCAATACCATTCACCGCTGTCAGCACTTCGTAATCGGCCAGTTCGAGGATTTCGGACAGGTTATCGAGAATGTCTTCATTATCTTCTATTAACAGTATCTTTTCCAAGGGCTTTAATTTTGAGGGGATGGAATAGTGACGATAAATTCTGTGCCTTTATCCTTTTCGCTGTTGCAAATAACATCGCCTTTCATCAGTTCGGCATATTTGGCTACAATGTGGAGTCCCAGGCCGGTGCCCTGGATAGCCTCTGCATTGCTGCCCCGGAAAAATCTTTCAAAAAGATGTTGCCGGTCTTCTTCCGCAATACCAATACCTTCATCTTTTACAGAGAGGATAAATTTCTCCGGATGTGATATGGTGTGAATACGGATAATACCTGTTTCCGGAGAAAATTTAATAGCATTTGAAATGAGGTTCATTAAAATATGTTTGAGGAGGTTGTGATCCAGGTAAGCATCCGGTAAACCGTCGTGTGAATACCGCAGCTGTTGTGATCCTCTTCTCAGTCCCTCCAGTTCCCGGACGATTACAGCAACGAATTTGTGCGTTTCTTCGGTGCTGTTGCGTACATGTATTTTCTTTTCCTCTATTTTTTCCACAGACAGGAAAACGTTCAGGGTTTCTCTCAGCATCGTTACGGTGCGGGCGATGCGCAGGATATGTTTATCCCGTTTAGGCTGATCTGCTGTTGTTTGATATTTTGAAAGCAGATAATTAGAAGACAGGATGGTACTGAGTGGCGTGCGGAATTCGTGGGAGGTGAGCGCAATAAACCGCGACTTCAACATATTGAGTTCCCGTTCATTTTCCAGGGTTTTTAGTATTTCCTCTTCGGCCTTTTTCCGGTCAGTAATGTCTATAGCAATAATTATATAGCTATCAATGTTGCCTTCCCGGTAGATGGGGGAAACAGAGATAGATACCGGCAGGCGGCTGCCGTCTTTCCGGATATACACCCATTCAGACTCGTTCAGCAGGCTCTTTTGCGCCTTGATGGTAAGCGTGTTTATGCCGGGTTCAACGACTTCCTGTAATTGTTGGGAAAATTCATCTGCCCGAAGGGCTATCTCTTCCGGATCATGAAAGATAAGGACAGACTGTTTTTCCAGTAAATCTGCTTTGTCATAACCCAGAATTTTTTCCCCTGCGGGATTAATTCCCATCAGGAGCCCGTCAGGTCTGATGAAGGTGAGGGGGGTATTTATATTCAACCATATATTGTTCAGTGTTTTGTTTAGCTGGCGGAGAACATCATTTTTGATCCGGAGATCCTTTATGTTCTGCGTTAGTTCAGCAGCAGCTTCGGGGAGCGACAGCGTTACAGGGACTTCTTTTTTTTCAATGGCTGTTTCGAGGGCCCGTAATGTTTCTTTTGCGATATGTTGATCGGAGATGTCTGTCACAAATATGATCACAGATCCTTCATCGGATTTGAGGCTAACGGATACGGGAAACCTGGTACCATTTTTCCGGATGCCATAGTATTCCATGGCCGCAGTATCTGTGATATGCCGGAGTAAGGGAATCAGCCATGTTACGCATTTTCCGGTTACCTCTTCGCTGGTATAGCCAAACTGGTTGAGCAGGAAGGAGTTGGCCATCAGGATACTACTGCCTGCGCTTTCTGCCAGCAGTATTCCCATTGGGGTATGGTTGAAAAGCACTTCAAAATCTGTATGGTGTTGGATACTATGGATGGTCCTGTATTTTGATGATACTAAATTTAAGCATTTTATTTTTGGTTCACCGGGGTTTCAATTACGAGGAATTCCGTGTTTTCGCCATACTGCAAACTTATTTCACTGGCCTCCCAGATACCGATGGCATCCCGCTCCTGTAATACCTGGTTATGTGTTTTTAAGGAACCGGCGATGAGGAAGATAAACAGGCATTTGTTGACCGGGTGCAGGTTGTATTGAATAGAACCCGGTTGTTCGTAATATCCCAGGGATAATTTGCTGTTCTGATTGATCCAGCAATGTTCGGGGCCTTCTTCGCTGGATACGATGGTTACGAGCTTGTTTTTTCTTTTCTCACGGGGGAAGCTGCGCTGTTGATAACGGGGACTGATATTTTGCAGTTTGGGTGCAATCCAGATCTGGAGGAAGTTGACATCTCCCTCACCGATATTATATTCTTCATGTCTTAATCCTTCGCCGGCACTCATGATCTGTACGGCACCGGCTTCAATTTTTGTACTGTAGCCTAAAGTATCCTTGTGGTTCATTTTACCAGCCAGCAGTACTGATATAATTTCCATATTTACATGAGGATGGATACCAAATCCTTTGCCAGCCTGAACATAATCGTCATTAAAGGCGATCAGTGTACCGAAGGCGCTGCGCATCGGGTTGTAATAATCGCTGAAGCTGAAGGAGAAATTACTTTTCAGCCAGCCGATGTCTTTGAGTCCTCTCTCACTTGCAGGGAAGTGTTGTGTTTTCATATTTTAAGGAACAGCGCAAGGTTGAAATTGTTCAAAACCCCCATGCCCTATCTCCGGCTGGATACCTTAAACACCCGCTTTGTTGGGGAGAAAGTATGCTGTTAAAAAAAATATAAAAAGTTGTTATCGCCTTTCTTATATTGTGCATACCAGAATCTATAAATTGCTATGGAGGATTTGTTGCGCCGTATTCAATACGATAGTGATCAGGCTGCATTCCGTGAGTTTTATTTATCCCAGGCTCCGCAACTGCTCAACTTCGCCTTTGTATACATTAAAAGCAAATTTATTGCAGAAGAGGTGGTGAACGACGTATTTATGAATCTTTGGCGTTCGCGTCAACGGCTTCATGAAATAGCAAACCCCCGCGTTTATCTGTATGTAGGTGTAAAGAACGGCATCTCCAGTTATTTCAGCAGAAATAAGGAGTGGCAGCATGTGGATATTGATACTATCTCTGAGGTTTCGCTGGAATTTACCACCGATCCGGAGCAACTGCTTATCACAGCGGAGCTACGGAAAAGGATAGAGACTGCTGTCAATAGTCTTCCGCCTAAATGCAGGGTCATTTTTAAGATGATCAAGGAAGATGGGCTTAAATACCGGGAGGTAGCAGAAATCCTGCACCTGTCGGTTAAAACGGTTGAAAACCAGATGACAATCGCTATCCGGAAGATCAGTGCAGAGATTTACCTGGTTACCGGTGATGAGCAGCTGGTGAATGAATACTCAAAATTATAGCGCCATTTGGGGGTATCTGAACAAAAGAGTGTCCTAGTGGTAATTATAGTATTTTTAATTTAATGAAGGAAGACAGAATCAGCTTATTATTGGCAAGACGCATGTCGGGTGAAGCTACAGAAACCGAGCTGGAAGAATTGCAGCAGTGGATGAAGGAGCATCCTGATACCGCGTTTGTGATGGAGGTAGTGGATTCAACACAACCCAGTACTACTACCGATACCCGGCAGTGGGCGGAAAGTGGCTGGGCAAACCTGGAAGCGGCTATGAACGCACCGGAAGAAGAGACACCGGTGGTTATCAGCGAAAAAAAGGTGCGCCGTATCCCCATACGGGCAATGGCCGCAGCGGTGCTGATCCTGGTAGTGGTGAGTGCGGCCTTTTTGTTCCGTACCCGGCCACTGGTAGATACACATATCAGTCAGGAGAAGAATAAGATCGTTATGCGCAAAGGCGCCAGATCCAGCATACAACTGCCGGATGGCACCACCGTATGGATGAATAGCAGCAGTCAGCTTACCTATGGCGATGGCTTTGCCCATGGCAACCGGGAAGTATTCCTGGAAGGGGAAGCCTATTTTGATGTGGTGCAACACGAAAGCCATCCCTTTATTGTACATACCGGACATATCGATATCCTTGTGCTGGGAACCGTTTTTAATGTAAAAGCATATCCGGAAGATGATCATTCAGAGACGGCGGTACTGAACGGCAAAGTAGCCGTAACCATGCATGGCGGGGAACGAAAAGTGGAGGTCACTCCCGGACAAAAGCTGCTGGCATGGAGCAAAGGCTCTCCTGATAGTTTACAGATAGTCCCGATAAACCTGAAAAAAGGCGATAATTTTTGCGATGAAACAGCCTGGATAAACAACCAACTGATCTTTAAGAATAAACCCTTCCGGCTACTGGCCAGGGAGATGGAACGATGGTATAATGTAGATATTCATTTACAGGACTCCACTTTAGGCAATGAGTTATTTAATGGCGTATTTGAAAAGGAAAATATTGCGGAGGCATTAAAGGCATTACAGATTGCCACTCCCTTTTCCTTCTCTCAATCAGGATCTGATATTTATATAAAGAGGCAGACACAGAACTAACCAACTGTAGACCATTATGATGTTTCGAGTAGTGTTATGCATGCTGATAGCTGTGTTAGGGAACACGTATGCACGGGCGCAGCAAAAATTTACCTTTTCCTATACCAACACCAGTATGGAGAAGATCCTGACAGCTATGGAAGAAAAAAGCGGTTGCAAATTCCTGTATAATCCCCGCTTGTTGCCTACAGGCCCGGTAACACTGCGGGCTCGTAAAGTATCTCTTCCCCATGCACTTGATATGCTCCTGGGCGATTCTCTCGCTTACAGGATCCTCGATAATAAGTTAATCGTAATAGCAGCAGTAGGCTCCAGGTCCGTTATGCAGTCTGTTTCGGGAACAGTAGTGAATGAAGAGGAACAACCTGTAGTAGGTGCTACGGTACATGAACAGGGCGCAGAAACAGGGGTGATAACAGATGAAAAAGGCATGTTCAATCTGCTGGTCACTGCCAATGGTGCGCTGGGGATCAGCCATGTGGGTTATAACCATAAAACCATATTAATAGAAGGAAAGCAGCAGCTGCATATCGTGCTGGAAGAGCAATACAAAGAGTTGCAGGAAGTGATGGTAACGGCATTGGGCATACAAAAAGAAGCCCGTTCCATCGGATATGCTGTTCAGGAAGTAAAGGTATCCGGAACAGAGATGGTTAAAGCCAGAGAACCGAATGCATACAGCGCCTTATATGGTAAAGTTGCCGGCCTGGCGGTGCAGAACTCCCGCTATCTCTACAATAATCCCCAATTATATCTGCGTGGAAAAGTACCCCTGATCGTGGTGGACGGCGTACCTGTCAATTCCGATTCCTGGGATCTGAATATTGATGATGTGGAATCCATTGTAGTGCTGAAAGGCGCTGCCGCCGCTGCTTTGTACGGACAGGCAGGTGCTATGGGCGCTGTGCAGATCATCAGCAAACGGGGTAGTAATAATAAGCGCGGCTTCGAAGTGGAAATCAATTCAACAACAGAATTACAGAAAGGCGCTATCGCTATCCCGCATGCCCAGTATAACTACGGACCGGGAGATTATTTTAAATATGCCTTTGTAGACGGAAAAGGCGGTGGCATATTTGATTACGACTATAACATCTGGGGCCCACGGCTGGAAGGACAACTCATCACCCAGTGGAATAGCCCGCGGGATGCAAACGGCAACCTGGTACCGCTGCCCTGGGAAGTCAAAAACAAAGACAACCTCGGCGACTTTTTACAAACAGGAATGCTGGCTACAAATAATATAGCCGTTTCCGGTAGGAATGAGCAGGGCGATTTCCGGTTGTCTGTTACACAGCTGAATCAACGCGGCACTTTACCTAATACCAGGCTGGGGATTACCACCATGCAAATGTCCGGTGGGTATAAACTGGGTAAGAAAGCAAGGGTGGATGCACAGTTTACCTACAATAAACAATACGCTCCCAACTATCCCAGTATCGCGTATGGGCCTGAAAGTCCTATCTATGGCTTATTGATCTGGAGTGGAAGCAATTTTGATATCAATGACCCTGAGCTGAAAAATTACTGGTATCCCGGTATGGAAGGGCTACAACAACGCTGGGTGGAATATACCCGTTATAACAATCCCTGGTTTAATGCCAACGAGTATAAGAAAGCTTTTTATAAAGATGTATTGACGGGGTATGCATCGTTGTCGTATAATTTGAATAAATACCTGGACGTACAGGTAAAATCTGCCTTCAATATTTATTTTACGAATCAAAATACGAACTACCCGGTGTCAGGTCTTTATTACGGGGTGGATTTTTATAAAAACGGCGCTTATGCAGAAAGTTCCAACAGGTATAGCCAGCAGAATAATTCTGTGCTGCTGAACTTTCACCGGCAGTTGCCTGCTGGCTTTGCCATGAAACTGAGTATGGGCGGTAATATACAAACGATTCGTTTTCAGAGTAGTGATGCGCATACTTCCGGGGGCCTGTTAATACCCGGTGTATATACCTTGCAGAACTCTGCCAAACAGATTGATAATGCTACCAGCTACCGCGCTGTGAAGCAGGTGGCCAGTGTATTCGGCTATGCTGATTTCAGTTATAAAAATGTGTTGTTCCTGGATATTACCGGTAGGGCAGACCGGAATTCCAGCATGCCGATAGATCACAATACTTATTTCTATCCGCAGGCCAGCATGAGCGCCGTGATCTCGGATATGGTAAGTTTACCAAAGCCGATTTCTTTTCTGAAACTATCTGCCTCCGTGGCGAAAGTGGGAGAAGGCATCAGTTCCACCGCGCTTAACAGAGATTATTCGCTGGTGCCCACTTACGACAAGGGGAATACCTGGCTGGGTAACAGGTCTGTTAACTATGCCATAGATAATGTGCTGTATAATAAAGATATCCGGCCGGAATTCCATACAGCGTTTGAAACGGGCATGGATATACGTTTTTTTAATCAGCGGCTGGGATTAAGTGCACAGGCTTACAGATCTGTCGATGGTCCGCAGATCTTCAGTCTTTCCATTTCCAATGCATCGGGTTTTGGCTACCGGAAAGTAAACGGGCTGGTAACAGAAAGACGCGGGCTGGAATTGAACCTGGCAGGGGCTTTGGTAAAAACAAAAACATTTACCTGGGATATGGTGATGAACTGGAGCAGTAATATCACTTATCTCAAAGAAGTATATGACACCATGGATAGCTATCAACGGGTGAAGATAGGTGAGCGGTTTGACCAGATCTATATCAATCCTTTTGAACGCAACCCCACCACCGGTGCGATGCTATATCACAGTAATGGAACACCAATCGTAAATGACCAGGTGTATAAGTTCTGGGGCTATGCTGATCCCGACTGGATGCTGGGCACCACCCAAACTATTGCCTATAAGGATATATCGCTTACCCTGGAATTTGATGGCAGCTTTGGCGGAAAGATCTTCAACTACCTTAATTACAAGATGTGGCAATCGGGTACCAACCCAGCTTCGGATAATGAATACCGCTATCAGGACTGGCTGCACCGCGATGATCCGGGATATAAAGGAACGCGTGTAGGCGTTGGCGATATAGTAACCAGCGGAGAAGTGAAGTATGATCAGCAGGGAAAGATCATTTCGGATACCCGGACCTTTGCCCCCAATACCATGCCTGTACTGGAAGAGAACTGGGCCAACAGCTATGAAACAGCAGATGAACGGAAATACCGGAGCAAAACCTATTTTAAGTTAAGAGGTATCACGCTGACTTATCGTTTCCCTGAAAAGCTATTACGCAGGGTGAAAGAAGTGCATGCCGCCAGCGTATCGCTGGTCACCCGCAACGTGATGTACTTTGCGCAGTTGAAAGAGATTGACCTGGATCATTGGGCATATAATTCGGAGAGTGAACTGGAAGAGCCGTCTATGAGAAGCATAGGTATTAACCTGAATATTAAATTCTGAGTCATGAACCGTAGCAGGAGCATCTTAGCGGGGATCGTGTTGTTATATTGTGCAGGTTGTATGAAGCCGGCAGATTTGCAGGTAAATCCCAACAAGGCCACCGTGGCGCCGCCGGGGGCAGTGCTTACGGGTATTGAGCAGGCGATGTTTTCCGCTCCCTGGAGTTATGCACAGCGTAGCAGTCAGTATCATTGTCTTACCTACACTTATTACGGTGATCAAAGCTACCGGTTTGGATCCGGTACTTTTTACTATTACAACCTGCGTGATGTAACGCAGCTGGAAAAAGAGGCAACGCGTGTAGGAGGGGATGAGATGCGTCCTTATTTTGCACTGGCCAATTTTATAAAGGCATACTTTTATATTAACATGTCGGCGCAAATGGGGGATGTGCCTATGAGTCAGGCTATGATGGCTGATAAAGGGATAGACCGGCCTGCGTATGACCTGCAAAGGGATGTGTACAGGCAATCTTTCCTGTTGTTAAAACGGGCGCATGATACGCTGGCTGCATTGAACCGCAGCGGCAACTATACCGTTAACGGCGATGTATTTTATAATGGTAATCTGAAGCAATGGCAGCAGCTCGTTAATGCATTCCGCCTGCGCGCACTGATCAGTTTAAGTAATAAAACAGGTGATCAGGAGCTGCGGATAAAAGAAACCTTTGCGGAAATAATGCAGCTTCCTTTACCTGCCGGTAATGTGGACAACCTCCAGGTTACGTATGGCGCAGATGATGTGAGTAATTATAATCCTGCTTATTCCGCTAACGCCGAAGTGGATGCCAAACGTAATCCTTTGGGCGCCGTTTATATCAACTTGCTGACTGCCCTGCGTGATCCGCGTTTATTTGTAGTAGCGTTGCCGGCAACTATCGCGGATTCCAGTGGGTTGCAAGTGCATGATTTCAATGTTTACAGGGGTGCGCATACCGGCACTACCCAGGCGGAGCTGAATGATTCCGCCAGCGAGGGTTATTTCTCCCTGCCGGATTACAAATACTTTTTCTCTTCTAAAACAGGTCCTTCTACCATTCTGCTGGGGTATGCAGAAATGAATTTTACCATTGCAGAAGCGATCAACCGCGGCTGGATTACCGGTAGTGCAGCGTCCTATTACACGGCAGGTATCACCGCCTCCATGCAGGGATATAATATTCCGGCAGATACCATTAATGCATACCTCACGCAAACGGATATACGTTACAAGGGGAATAATGGTGCCGGCCTGGAACAGATCCTGCAACAGAAGTACCTGGCCTTTTTCCAGAACTCCGGGTGGGAACCTTTCTACAACCAACGCAGAACGGGTGTGCCTGTATTTGAAATAGGCCCCTCTAATTTAAACCAGGGCTTGCTGCCGGTGCGCTGGGTGTACCCGGCATCGGAGTATCTCGACAATGGCGTACACCTGAAAGAAGCGATTAACAGGCAATATGGTGGCGCCGATGACCTGAACGGGGTGATGTGGTTGCTGAAATAATGGCTTAAAACGAACACCCTCCTTATCAAAACCGGACAATTTATGATTTTTTTAAAAAAGTAATTGATTGACTTTCAGATGTTTGATAGGATGGCATTTTTTTGGCGCGGGTAGGAACAGGTGTTGTACTATTAACCATTCATCAGTATGTTTAAAAATTACTTTAAAATAGCTTTTCGCAATCTTGTTCGTCATAAATTATTTACCGGCCTGAATATTTTCGGGTTGGCTATCGGGATGGCCAGTAGTATCTTGATTTTTTTATGGGTACAGGACGAGTTAAGCTATGATAAGTTTAATGTACATGCCAATAATATCTACCGGCTCACTACCCGTTTATCTGACATTAATGCTGCGGTAGTACCAATACCTATGGCGGTAACGATGAAAGCAGAGATCCCTGTTATTAAGAATGCCACCCGTTTATCCACCCTGCATAGTATTGTAACGATAGGCAATACTAAATATGACGAAAAGAATATTTTTTACGCCGATACCAATTTCCTTCAGATGTTCAGCTACCCGCTGCTGGAAGGCAATAAAGCTACTGTGCTTTCACGCGCAGATGGCGTGGTACTCACCGCAAAAACAGCCGCGAAATATTTTGGCAACACACAAAATGCGATGGGGAAGGTGTTGCATATTGATAATGATATTAAGGGGAAAGACCTGGTGGTAACCGGTGTCCTAAAGGATATTCCGCATAATTCGCACCTGCAGTTCGATCTCTTGCTGCCTATATCGCTCTATGATAAAATAATCAATCAAACGCAGGCGTGGGGAAATTTTGATGTGTTTACCTATTTCCAGCTCGATGATCATTTTGATGCTACGCCTGCCGCATTAAAGTCACTGGAGCAACAGATAAATGTAGTCCACGATAAATTTGATGTCACCAAAACGAAAAGTGTGTACTTCCTGCAACCGCTTACGGCTATTCACCTGGATGGCCAACTGATGCTGGATGTAGAAGGGCAGGGCAACGGGCAGTATGTACGGGTGTTTTCACTGGTGGCCATTTTTATTTTGCTGATAGCCTGTATTAATTTTATGAATTTGTCTACCGCACTTTCATCGCAGCGGGCCAAGGAAGTGGGCATGCGTAAAGCCGCGGGAGCTATGCGTTCCCAGTTGATCATGCAGTTTATCAATGAATCGTTGTTCCTCTCTTTTATTTCGATGGTGATTGGTATCGTTGTGGCATTTATGTTGTTACCGCTGTTCAATGATCTGGCTGCCAAGACGATTGTATTCGATCTGTTCAACGTAAAGTTAATGGCCATCCTCATCGGTACTGCTGTATTGGTGGGCCTCATTGCCGGTAGTTACCCGGCATTGTACCTGTCATCGTTCAGTGCTGTGAAAGTATTGAAAGGCGTAAAAAATCTGCATGGAGGAAAAACATTCTTCAGGAATGGACTGGTGGTGATGCAGTTTGCTATTTCGGTGATCCTGATGGTAAGCACATTGGTGGTTTATCAGCAGTTGCAATTTATCCGCCACCGGGATATTGGTTTCAATAAAGATAACCTGCTTTATATGCAGCTGCCGCAGGTGGGTGACCTGCAACATAACAACCAGGCTATAAAGGCGTCCCTGAGCCAGTATCCGGATGTTGCTGACTATACCACTGTCAGCCATCTGCCTACTTATCTGACCACCGGCACCACCAATGTAAACTGGTCGGGCAAGGATCCGCAACAACAAATAATTTTTCCGCAGATATGGGTAGATGAAAATTTTGTCAAAACCTTTGGTATGCATATGCTTGCCGGCAGATTTTTTTCGAAAGAATTTAAAGGAGATGAAAATAATTTTGTGGTGAATGAAACTGCTTTGAAGATCATGAAGATGAATCCGGCAACGGCAGTAGGGCAGGCAGTTGAACATAACGGGCAAACAGGACAAATAATAGGCGTTATAAAAGATTTTAATTTTAAGCCTGTACAGAAATCGATAGAACCCCTTATATTAAAGAATGCTGTTTCCGGGAATATGAATGGTAATGCTGGTTATATGGTAATCAGGACCACCGGTGGAAACCTGGAACATACTATCAGCGAGTTGAAGAAGGTTTCGCAGCAGGTGTATCCTGACTATCCTTTTTCCTATGGATTTATAAATGATGACCTGACTAAATTATATAAAGCCGAACAGCAGATGGGCAGGCTTTTTAATGTCTTTTCTGTGCTGTCTATCCTGGTTTCCTGCCTGGGTCTTTTTGGCCTGGCCACTTTTACCACACAAAAGCGTATTAAGGAGATAGGCGTACGAAAAGTACTCGGCGCCAGTGAAGCGGGTATTGTTGCACTGCTGTCGAAAGATTTTGTAAAGCTGGTTTTACTGGCCCTCGTCATTGCTTTTCCTATTGCCTGGTTAGTAATGAACAAATGGCTGGAGGGCTTCGCCTATCGTATCAGTATCAGCTGGTGGATATTTATATTTGCAGGCGTTATTGCCATCCTCATTGCCTTCCTGACCGTAAGCTATCAATCTGTAAAAGCCGCTTTTGCCAATCCCGTAAAGAGTTTAAGATCAGAATAAAGCACCCCTTTTCGCCTTCCTGAAAAAAAATATTTATTCCTTTGGGGGTATTCTGAAATTTCTGTGTCCCTTATACAACGCCCCTGTAAAAACGGCGCGACATTTTTATCAACCATGTGAACGATGATGGGTATGTAGTGTCCACAACCTTTCATAATAAGATCGGGACAGGCTTGCAGTGCAGGCTTGCATGATATTGTATTGCGTTTACAGGAAGATGATTTTTTGCATTGGCTAAATATTATTCAACCTGATGATTTCACCTTTACTCATTACCCGGCTTGGTACTTTATCGCTGTTGGCAGGCATCTTTTGGGCGCAGCAAGGCTTTTGCCAGGATGCGCCGAAGGATACTTCGTATAGGCGTACCATTTGGAAGAACTCCACTTTTTTCTCAGACAGAAAAGATTCACTGTCTTACAACACTGTAAAGGAATTACCCTATCTCTATACAGGGGAGCTACTGGAAGGCAGGATGGCCGGTGTATCGTTATTGCGAACCTCCGGTGAGCCCGGCGTAGCGCCGGTACCGGTTATTCGCGGGTTCTCTGTTCCTTTGGGCGGTTACAAAGATCTCTACAGCAACCAGCCCTTGTATGTTGTAAATGGTATGCCGCTGGTGAGTAACAATCATCCCTATGCGCTGGCAATAAAGGATGCTGACTTCACTACTATAGGCAGTGGTATCGATGTAAATGCATTGCTGGATATGGACAACGTGCAAAATGTATCGGTACTGAAAGGCGCTGAAGCCGTTGCATTGTATGGCCCGCGTGCAGCCAGTGGCGCCATTGTCATTACTACAAAAGATCCCGAACCGGGCGCCTATCATATCGGTTTTAATATGTATGGCGGTGTAGCGGTGAAGCCTGCCATCAAAACAATGAACGGCAGTTTTCAGCGCGACTTCCTGATGCCTTTTTATCAGCAGTATGCGAAGCCTGCACAATGGATGAACTTCCCTGCCTATCTCGCAGATTCCACACAGCCGGTATATTTTGGCGCTGCCAACTGGGATGATGCCTATTATCGCAATGCTTTTCAACATGGCATGGGGCTGAGTATTGCCGGTGGCAGTAATCGCGCTAACTTCCGCTTTGGTGTAGGGGAGCGTACGGAAAATGGTGTAGCAGATAATACAAACCTTAAAAAGTATAATGTGTTCTATGACATGACCATTATACCCATAGAAAAATTGTTTATCAATACTTATGTACAGGCGCTTACCGCACGCAGAAGCAGGAACCACAGTATCCGCGAGCGCCTGGCGGAAGAAGAATATTATACCAATCAGCAATACCCGTTATCTCCCAATAAAAATTATCTCGCAAAATATAATGAGCTGCTGGAAACGGGCATAGACAGGAATATGGGAAATTCCATACAGGCAGCTATTGATGTGAGATATGATCTGTTGAAAACACTGTCACTCCATACACAGTTCTCTATCGATTACAACGATAATAACCGCGACCTTTTTGTACCTGCTTCCCTGAATGATGGCAACAGCTACAACTCTTATTTCACGGGTGTCAACAGGCGTATCCGCTGGAATAATTATGTGGAATACAGTAAACGCGCATTGCGGATACAGGTAGGACAAACACTGGAAGATGATCAGCTGAAATATGATTATATCCGCGCTTTCCGCGGACCATCAGATTTTATAAAGGTGATCCAGGTGGATACAGATAGCTCGCTGTGGATTTCGCATGATAAAACGCTGGTGTATACCTATAAAGATTATATGCGGCAACGCACTTTATCTTTCTACGGTAATCTTTCCTATGCTATGAAAGATAAGTACACCGCTACACTTTCCCTTCGCAGCGATGGATCATCGTTGTTTGGAAATGGTTACTGGTGGGCTGTTTCACCGGTTGCATCGCTGAACTGGGATCTGAAGAAAGAAGCATGGCTGAAAGATGCGGCGGCTATCAATGCGCTGCACCTGAATATCAGTGGTGGACGTACCGCGCGCATGCCTGTAGATGATTATTATAGTTACGGACCTTATTATACCGTAGATATTGGCTGGAGCGGAAGTAGCAAAGTAGCCACCTATGCTTCCATGCCTACGCTTGGAATGCCTTACAGCAGAGGCTATACGGGCGGTGGTATTAAATGGCCTTATGATGAACACCTGGAACTGGGTATTTCTTTACAAGCCTTCCACCATTTTACGGCTGCACTGAATATTTATTCCCGCACGAGCAAAGACATCCTGCTGCAATCTCCGGTGGACGCAGCTTACGGCTTCTCCGGAAAAACGGTGAATGGAATGGATGTCAGTAACCGGGGCGTAGAACTGAGCCTGCAAGGGAATTTTCATTTATCCTCCCAGCTGAATTGGTCCAGCAGTATAGTGATGCAATACAACCAGCAGAAACTGTTACGCCTGCCGGATGGTTTGCAATCCATGACCTACGGACAGCGGCGCCTGGAAGTTGGCAAAGCAACTGACCAGTTCTGGCTGTTGCAGAATGAAGGTATTTACAACAGCGACAATGAGATCCCGGTAACAAACGGCAAACAGCTTACGAATGATGGCATTGCTTTACACGCCGGTGATCCGCGCTGGAAAGATGTAAACGGAGATGGCGTTATTAATGATAAGGACCGTGTGTTGCAGGGACATATTAACCCGCCTTTCCGCGGCGGATGGAATAATACGCTGCAATATAAAAAATGGACACTCGATCTTTCCTTCTCCTATGCATTGGGTAACTCCCTGCTCAACGGTGAAATGGCTAACCGCTTTGATTTTGCCAACAGAGAAGGAGCAGCAGGGCTGGATGGTATAAAGGAAATTACTTTCTGGCAGGTGCAGTCCGGCCTGGATAAATATCCCCGCTACAATCCATGGAGCCTGGTAAAGCCTTATCAGGCGGAGCAGACCTTGTTCTACGAAAAGGCTTCCTGGCTGAAATTGCAGGCAATTACGCTGCGGCATGACCTGGCTGCTTACGCATTCCTAAAACAAACTGGTATCAGGAAACTGCAGGTATATATGTCTGCACTCAATGTATTCACGTTGTCACCTTATTCCGGTGGCGACCCTTCACTATCAGATTATTTTGGGTACAGCAACGGTTATGCGCAACCGTTACCCCGCACTTTCACGATTGGTATCAACGCAGATTTTTAAACGCACCGCTACATGACGAATATCCGTTTACATATAAAAATATTGCTGGCAGCCACCATCCTGATGGTTTCCTGCAAGCATACGCTGGAGCTGGACCCAACGCACCTGGTACCAGATGCACAGATGTGGCGTACAAAGAATGATGCCCGCTCTGCTGTATTTGCTACCTATGGTATGTTTCGTGCCGCACTTGCTGATAACAATGCCTATCTCGCTTATGGTGAATTACGTGGCGGCGATTTTTCCAGCGCCTCCCGTAGTGACCTGGATGCGGTAACAGGCAACCAGCTTAATGCCACTTATACTACTTTGGAAAATTGGAAAAACTGGCGTCGTTTTTATGCCGCGATAGCACAGGCAAACCTGTGCCTGGAAAAATTGTCGCTGGTACACGAAAACGATTTCCGCTATACCGTGGAAGAGATGAAGCTGGATATCGCCAACATACGGTTCCTGCGTGCACTCACCTATTTTTATCTCGTCCGTATCTGGGGAGATGTTCCCATGGTGACCACTACCACAGATGGCAGCTTTACACCGGTACAACGGGAAAGCCAGGCAAAGATACTGGCGATGGCCGGGCAGGATGCTACAGCGGCGGCGGCGGGGCTTCCCTGGCAGTATAACCAGCAATACCCCGAACAGCAGTCACCATACTGGGGACAGGGTGGCGCGTTGTGGAAAGGCGTTATCGCCAGCAAGGGCGCTGCCTATGCTTTACTGGCGCATATTGCAGCCTGGAGCGGCGACTATCTTGTAACGGAGAAGTATACACGCCTGGCGATTGATAACAAAGCAGCAGGTGGTTATACATTTGCAGACGTGGCTACGTTGACAGGTGTTGACGGCACCTTCGCCGGTCAGGCGCCCAATGTTATTTTTGCATTGCCCTTCAACAAAACCTACCAGGAGTCATCTGCCGGTGGTCATATAGAAGACTGGGCACTCGCAGAACCTTTTATCTCCCGGGTATCACCTGATATTTATGTATCCAATGATTCGATCCTGCGCATTTTTAATGAGCCGGGTGATCTACGCTTTAAAGTGGGGGATGGCGGCGCGGCCAGCGGTAACTATTTTACCGGATTCGGAAATCCGTTACCCATGTTCACAAAAATAAAACAGCTGAGTATTACAGGGGCAGATCCATTACGCAGTTTTCAATCTGCTATTATCATCTTCCGCTACGAAGAGCTGGTACTGCTCAGAGCAGAAGCCATGCTGTTTCTCAGTAAAAACCCGGATGCCATTCAGCTGTTGAATAGTGTGCGCGCGCAGCGGGGCTTGCCGGCTTTTAAAGCTACTGATGGCAATCTCGCGCAGGCTATCCTGCAGGAAAGAAGAAGGGAATTGCTGGGAGAAGGATGGCGTTGGTACGACCTGGTAAGATTTGATAAACTCACAGATTATTCCCGGTTCACATCAGCAGACATCGCCGCAGGCGCCCAGTGGTGGCCGGTTGCAAAAGATGTGCTGGATGGCAGCAAACAAATCATTCAAAATAAATTCTGGCAACAATAATTATAAATTATGCAAGGAAAAATCAGCACTGTTTTGTTGCTGCTCTGCTGTGTGGTGGTGGCATCCTGTAAAAAAGATAATACCTACCGCGCTGCGGTGCCGGAAGATACGTATGCGGGTACCGTATACGAATACCTGCAATCGCAGCCGGGTAATTTCAAAAATGTATTGTTGATGCTGGAGAAAGGCGGTCTGGCAACGGTACTCAAAAAGGATACGGTGACCGTGTTTGCCCCTACCGATCAGAGTCTGAACGCTGCACTGGAAGCATATAATGTATACCTGAAAACATTGAGCTCTCCGCCTGTTACACTCAATGATATTGATTCCTCCACCTGGCGTTGTGTACTCGCTAATTATCTCTTCAAAGGTAATTGGGAAATGGAGAGCTTTGCCGGACAGGATGGACGCACACTCACCAGTATGGGACTGCGTGCCATGGATATCCGCCTCGTACAACGTCCTGCTGCCGGCGCTGCCGGACTGGGCTCGGAGGTAGTGCGCCTTTCCAGTATGAATGGCTCCCGCTTCATCAAATACTGGTTGTCTACGTTTGCTACAACGTCAGACATTCATGCTACTAACGGGATGGTCTATATCCTGGAATCAAAGCATGTGGTAGGCTTCAATACTTTCGTTACCAAAGCAGCCGCTTATCAGAACCTCTATTCTGAAGAAAAAACGTTTGCTGACGGTGCCGTTACGTTAGGCAATGGTGTCGTAAACCTCTGGAACTTTTATCCAAAAAAATTAAAAGCCATCGATGCCAATACTGTGGAAACAGAAGCGGCCAATAAACTGGCAGACGACTACCGCATGCTGCTTACTATTCATGCAGATAATAAGATAACCGTTTCCTCCGCGCCCGGATCAGCCAATGCAACGATTAAAAATAATGGCTTGTGTTTATTTGATCCTATCGGACAGACATACACACTCAACTACAGTTACAAAGACAGTAATGATAAGGATTGTACCGTTACGGAAGTGATCAGGTATATCGCTATCAGGGAGCAATAAATCATATAAACGACAAATGTTTTTCAGATGAAATGGCAAGGTTATTTAAAATGCACCGTGGTACTTTCTCTCGCCATCACTGCATGCAGAAAGCTCCCTGAGAAAAAAGATTATCTCAGCCAGGATGCCAACTTTAACAAGAAATCGGTGTATGAACCTGTGCTGGGCCGTACGCAGCTGGAGCTGACGCAATTCAGCGCAGATGGGTCCAGCTATCCGTTACTGTTCACCATTGAGAATGCGAGACGCGTATCAGGCGGAAAGGATGCACCGGAACTCTTTCAACCCGTAAAGGTGCAGGAATGGTTACGTGATTATACCGGGTTGGAAAAATCATTGGAAGAAATTGAAGTCAAACGTGTGTGGGTAGAAGCGCCTTTCCTGGAAATACGCAAAGGCTCCGGCGACTTTATTTTCCGCAGCGCCCCTTCCTCCTTGATCGCCACTTATCCCGATTCAGGTTACGTGTTTGATATAAAGGTGGAAAACAAAGGCAATGAACGCACCATTCAAAATTTCAACCTGCGCCCGTTGAAAGAAGTGCCTTACGAACCGTATGAGTATGATGTGTATACAAGGGAGCGTAAAATGGAGAGCCGACCCATACAAGGAGGCGGACAATACCAGGTACCCTATACCATTCATCCCAGCACGCTCACAGAGCTGTATTACGCGAGCGATAAGGATAGTCTCTTTACAGACACACTGGTATCGGTATATATCAACAAAGCCAATCCAACCGGGCATTCACTCACTTTTAAATTCCTGGATGAAAACCTGGAGGCTATCAATCCGGCAGTATTTAATAATACAAAATGGGATAAGCTGTTGCATGGCTTCAACCGCCGGCAAACAGATAGTTCTGTGACTTACGATGTTGCTTATCCATTGCCGCTGACCAATCTTAAAACGGAGTTTGCAGCCAACGGTAAAGCTACCTGCACATTTGGATATAGCCGTAAAGGTTTTGGTGGTGAAAGGGTGGATGCTTACTTCGGTTTGAACTTCGCTATTTATGAGCCGGGTGACTGGACCATCATATTCTATTTCCGCAGGAACCCGCTTTTCAATGACGATTAATACATGCCATTTATGAAATTATATATACCATTACTCTTATTATTACTATTCTCCGATACATTACTTGCGCAGGATAAAATAATTTCCGTAAAGGGCAGGGTCACCGCTTCAACAGACCGTACGCCGCTGCCGGGAGTATCTGTATTGCTGCATCAAACAGGAGCTAAGCCCAAAGCAATTGCCGTGTCGGATGATAAAGGCGAATTCATTATTAAAGTAGCGCCGGATGCAAAACTGGAACTGCGTTTCATCTCCTATGAGTCGTTGATGGTATCGGTCAACAACCGAAATATCATCAACATGCAGTTAAAACCTTCTGCTACTTCCCTGAAAGAATCCGTAGTGGTAGGTTATCAGAAACGTACCAAGGAAACGGTAACGGGAGCGGTTACACGTATTACGGCTAAAGATATCCAGGACGTACCTGTTTCGAACGTTGAACAGTTGTTACAGGGACGTGTACCTGGATTGAATATCCAGCAAACAACCGGTGCGCCTGGTTTCCGGGGGTCGGCTTCTATCCGCGGTTTGTCGCAGGTAATGGTAAATGGCTCCGGTAACGATTCCTATCTCACACCGCAATCACCCCTGTATGTAATTGATGGGGTGCCGGTGGATGCGAATGCCGGCTTCGAATACGGCTTTCAGTCTAATGGTCCTGGTACCAGCCCGCTGTCACTCATCCCGCCGGAAGATATTGAAACCATCGATGTCATGAAAGATGCGGAGGCCACCGCCCTGTACGGCTCCCGTGGCGCCAATGGCGTAATCGTAATCACTACACGCCGTGGACAATCTGCCGTACCAATCGTGCGGTATGCAGGTAATATGTTCATTAATTTTCCACCAGCACTGCGCAAAACAATCGGTGGAAAAGGGGAAAGAGATTACCGTGTGAACATGATCATGGATACACGTGCCCTGGATCAGATCCACCTGATTTCATTGACACCATTTCTTTCGGACAGTCTGAATCCGTTTTTTAATAACTCCACCAACTGGCAGGATATTTATTACCAGGTAACCTACAACCAGACACATAACCTGTCAGTGAGTGGTGGAGATCAGAAGTTGAACTATAAAACAAACGTGAACTTCTACAATGAGAAAGGGGTTATTAAGAACACCGGTTTTGACAGATATTCCCTGAATCAGAATATCAACTTTAACCCCAACTCAAAATTGCAGGTAGCGGGCTACCTCTCTGCCGGACTGGGTAAAAAGCTGAAGGGTAGTGGTAATGGTTTAACTGATGTGGGCGCGGGTAAAGATGTTTCTTCCTCCCTGTTGCCGGGTCCATCGTACTTCAATAACGTAGGGCATTTCACAGGTGCTATGCTGAGTAAAAATGATACCCGTACCTATGATATCCGTACTTACCTGAATATCATGTATGAAGTATTGCCACATGTGCAACTCTCTACCAACACCAGTTTTGATTATACCGCCGACCAGGAAGATACTTTTACCCCGGCACTTGCCAATAGTGATCAGCCTGCGGTATATGGCTTTTCCGGCCGGAAAGAAAATCTTTACAACCGTAGTATGATCATGTACAATAATGTTTTTAAAGATAAACATGCCATCTATGGATCTGTTTTTACGGAAACCACGCTCACGCAGGCACAAACAAAAGTGATCCACCAGGCAAATGCACCGAATGATTTCTACCATGGTCCGCTGGGTTTTAATACTTACTATTCCTCTATCAGTGGAACACCTTTGAAAGGCGGATTTTCAGAAGTACACTCTGTAGCACTGGCAGCCAATATGAGTTATGATTATATGAAGAAATATATCATCAACGTGAACTATCGCGCTGATGGTAACTCTTATGCAGGTGTAAAAGAACGCTGGGCAAAAAGTCCGTCTATTGGTTTGCGCTGGAATTTCAATAAAGAGAAATTGCTGGAAGATCAGAAATGGCTGGACTTCGGTGACCTCCGTTTCAGCTATGGTGTGAACCTGCGCCCTACTACAGATGTATATGCCTCACTGGGCTGGTATGATATAAAGGGGAATTATAATGATGTGACGAGGATTTCACCACATCTGGGACAAATGCCGAACCCTTTCCTGAAACCGGAGAAAGTAGAGCAGCTGAACTATGGTTTTGATATGAGTATATTCAATGGGCGGGTCGGTCTTACCGTTGATGCCTATACGAAAACAGTATATAATATGCTGTATTCCCGTCCGCTGGCTACTTCTACGGGGTTCTCCTCAACTTTCACGAATGATGCATCCCTGTATAACTATGGTTATGAAGTGAGTCTTACCCTGCGTCCGTTTAAATCTACTTCAAAAATAAACTGGACAGTGAATCTTAACTGTGCTGTAAACCGGGATGTGTTATTGTCGCTTCCAGGAGGCGCCACACAGATGCTATCAACAGATAACACTATCATTAACCGGGTGGGTTATGGTGCATTGTCAAACTACCTGTACGTAACACAAGGGGTGTACCGTACAGACGATGATGTGCCGGTAGATCCTATCACAGGGCTTCGTTTCCGTACCGGTGACCTGGGTTATTACAAGGGTGGGGATGTGAAGTTTGGTGATATTGATGGCAACTATGTGACAGATGAAGCAGACAAGCAGGTAGCTGGTACGCCCGTTGCCAGGATAACTGGCGGGTTTAACTCTTATCTCACGTATAAAAATTTCAGCCTGAGCTTCAACGGAACCGTGTTGTTTAAGAGGGACCTGATCAATAATGCACTGGCGGAGCGGATGGATAACATGCGTTCTCCTTATGAGGAGAAAACATTGGTGGATCTGAGTGGTATGAATTACTGGTCGCAGTCCGGAAATGTGTCGCGTTATCCCAATCCATATAACTATAACGCCTATACTAATTCCTACCGCGGACTACAAACACTGTTTGAGGAAGATGGAAGCTATATAAAAATAAATGCTGTTACGGTAGGGTATACAGTTGACCGTAAGTGGTCATCTAAATATCATATCAATGCACTGCGTGTATACACCACTGTTACCAACCCGCTGATGGTGACCGGTTATACCGGTCCTAATCCGGAATCAGTAACAGAGCTGGGTCGTGACAGGTTGGATACTTATCCGGTATCAAAAACACTGTCGTTTGGTTTAAATGTTGAGTTTTAAAAAATCAGGGTATGAAGCGTATTATTTATACATGGCTCATGGTCGCAGTGCTGCTCACCACCGGTAGTTGCCGTAAGTTTCTGGAAGTGGCGCCGCCGGATCGCATGAGCGATGCCGCCTTCTGGAAAACAAAAGGGGATGTGGAATCTGCCATCGCCAACGCATATGGTTTCCTGTTTGATATCCTTACCAACGGGCCGTATGTACCGGCCAATGGAGATATCCGTGCCGGTGAATTTAATGCTACCAACGGCTTTGATGTATTCACTGCTGTAGGACAGAATGACCTGACCAATTTCAGCCGGCTGGACCGGTATAATATGAATGCATTGAGTGACTGGTATCCTTTTTACCAATCTATCGCTGCCTGTAATATTGACCTGGTAAGGGTGCCGGATGTAAAAGCCTTATCTCCACAGGAAGTAAAACAATACATGGCTGAACTGCGTTTTGTACGGGCTTTTACCTATTTCTTTATCTCCCGCATTTATGGCGACGTGCCTTTATATGTGGAAGCCTACGACCAGCATCCGCTGCCACGTACACCGATGGTGGAAGTATTACAGTTTTGTTTGAAGGAGCTGGATGAAATTAAAGACGACCTGCCCTGGCAATATGATGATCCTTCCAAATGGGGCGTACGCGCCGCCAGGGGAGCGATATACGGCCTGATGGCAAATGTAAATATGTGGGCAGCAGGATTTGATAAAGCCAACCAGCAAAAATATTGGACCGGCGCTGCGGATGCTATCCGTGCCCTCCGTGCTTCCGGTACATTTGAATTATTGCCGATAGAAGATTTCCGTAAAGTATTTGACGGCCGTACCAAAGAAAGCCTGTTTGAATTTTCTGTAAATGCCAACTACGGTACAACCACCCGTTATGTAAGCGTAGGCCAGTGGACGTTACATTCGCCACTGGTATTAAACTATGCCACCAGCGATTGCTTTTTTGAATCAGATTATGTGAAGCGGATCTTTCCGCAGGATAAACCAGACAAACGGCTGGACCTGTGGTTTTATGCGCCTTATGCCAACAATACAAGCGCCATGTTCGTGAAGTATAGTAACGTGGTGAATATGATCACCACTGCTTCCTGGCTCCTGGATGACAACCTGATCATCTTCCGTTATGGCGGCGAATTACTGCTGGGAGCGGAAGCCATGGCTAACCTGGGAAAAAACGATGAAGCCATTGAAATACTGAACCTCGTGAGAAAGCGCGCAGGCGCCCAGCAGTACAGCGGTGGAACAGACCTGAAACAATTTATTTTTATGGAGAGACAACGGGAACTGATTGGCGAAGGCGTACGCTGGTATGACCTGGTACGCACAGGCCGGGTAACCGATCCTGTACAATGTAAAAATTTCCTCACCCCCGAACAGTTTAACCGCGGTGGGTGGACATGGCCAATTTCAGCCGACGCCAGGAATTTTAATCCTAACATCACTTTAAATACCTACTGGACAAAATGATCACTGCTATGCACTCATCCGGAAAACCAGGTCGTATACTACTGCTGCTGCTGCTCGCGCTGGCAGTATGGCTTACCGCCTGTAAAAAGGACTACTACAACGATACAGGATTGCAGAAAGGGGTATTCCCCGGGTCCAGCTATGAGTTCCTGCAATCACAGCCTTATTTTTTTGATACCGTTGCTACTGTTATACAGCTTGCAGGACTGGAAAATGTGTTGCGCGATTCTACCATTACTTTTTTTGCACCGACTGATTATTCCGTGCAGATGGCGATGGCTATAGTGAACAGTGACCGCCACGCTAATTTTAAGGATTCCCTGCAACTAGCTGATATACCATCGGAAGTGTGGCGGAAATACCTCTCCCGGTACATCTTCCGCGATAAATTTATGTTGAAGGATATTCCCCGTTTCATGAGTTCACAACCGGAAGTATACCCCGGTATGAATATGGAATCCTGGCAGGGATATATCATGAACCTGGGGGTGCTGTTCAGCGATTATAACGGCACTAGGGATGTAGGTCCCCGGCAGGTTATGATCGCGGATATGGGTAGCCTGGACAATCCTGTTTACAATATTTCATTAGTAGCAACTTCTGATCTGCAAACAAAGAACGGGGTCATTCATGTACTGGATGCTAACCATCAGCTGGGCTTCAATCCCTTTGATTTTGCAGCCACCGTCAGGGAATATTTACAGTAACGCATTTATCATGATGAATATGAAAAAGTTTTCGCTGGCCTGGACTATGGTACTGCTGATTTTGATGTCAGCATGTAAGAAAGATAATTACGTAGGAAAAGATCCTTACGCTGATGCGAAGGAGCCATTAAAAATAAAAGTAGATAAAACGGTGGCCACACCGGCGGCCGGTAGTGTAGGCGCTACCGTTACCATTACAGGAAGTGGATTTGCCTTGTATAAGGATAGCGGTATAGTCATCAAATTTAATGATGTACCCGGAGAGATCACCGCCCTGACGGAAAGTTCCATTACGGCCAAAGTGCCGGAAATGGGTAGTAGCGGCCTGATTACGCTCACGGTAAACCGGCAGGTTTTTGCCGGACCAAAATTTCGTGTAACCGGACCCGTTACTACGGACCTGTCATTTGCTTCTGTACCCGGTGCTGATAAGGGGACTATACATGCCATTACTTATGTTCCCGGTGGTAAATACCTGATCGGCGGCTCCTTTGAAGATTATGACAACTCCGGTGCCAAAGATGGCTACCGCGGATTGGCACGTATCAACGGTGACGGTACGCTGGACCATGATTTTAAAGTGGGTAAAGGAATAGAGGGTATGGTATTTAGTACAGTAGTACAGGCTTCCGGTAAATACATTGTGGCAGGAAGTATCAGCAACTATGACAACCGCTTCAAAAACGGCTACCTGCGGAATATTGTACGCCTGCATGCCAATGGTATGTATGACAGCACCGTAGTAGTAACCCCGCTGGGTAACCGCGATACCGTCCCTGGACTGAATGCTTATTTGGATGGTGCGGTGGCTGTAGTATTACAAACACCCGACAGCGGTAAGCTGGTATTGGTAGGAGGTTTTAAATATTTTATGCGCAAGAATTATGCAGGTATCAGCTTCGATGGTAAACGTGATTCTGTTATCATAGACAGTATTCGCATGGAAGGTATTATGCGGCTGAATGAAGATGGCTCCTTTGATTCCACATTTAACTATAGCACGGCCAGGCGCGGCAGCTATCCGGGGCCGAATGGATCCATTGCGAATGCGCTCATACAGGATGATGGCAGGATTATGCTGGTAGGAACTTTCACCAACTATCACGGTCAGCAGACAGGGGGTATCGTAAGACTCAATGCTAATGGTGAACTGGATAATACTTTTAACACCGGCAGCGGCCCGGATGACCGGGTGCTCACCATATCACCAGTGACTGGCGGGCGTTATCTCATCACAGGCATGTTTGGAAAAATAAATGGTACTGAATCCCGCAAAGTAGCCGTACTGAATGCAGATGGCTCCCTGTACAATGGCTTCAGTGTTGGCATCGGCGCGAATGCAGGTCCTGCCGGATTTATCAACACCGCAATACAACTGAAGAACGGAAAGATTTTCCTCAGTGGATATTTTGACGCCTTCTCCGGCGTAAAACGTGGCGGAACGGTTATCCTTGATGAAGACGGGAAGCTGAGCAAAGGGTATAATTCGATGGGCTCACTGGGTGGTACAATAACCCGTATGCTGAATGTACCCAACAGCAATGCAACTATCATGGTGGGCAGTTTCTCGCAATATGACCTGCTGACGCTGAACAGTATTATGTTACTACGATATTAAAAAGTATGATGAAAAGACTTCTTCCTGCGCTCATAGGTTTGCTGTTTTTGCTGGCAGCCTGTTTCAAAGAAAAGATGCTGGTGGTGGGACCTCCAACAGACATAGATCCCAATGATACCACCAGTGCACCGGATGTGAATAATATCAGGCGAAAGGTATTGTACATCGGTATATCCGGTGTGCGCGGTGATGCCATGAAGGTGGCGCAAACGCCTAATATGACGGGCATGTTGCCACATGCTGTGTATAGTTTTGATGCTTTAACACAACCACCTACTACCACAGGAGCTGGCTGGACCAGCACCCTCACCGGTGTGTGGAGTGAAAAGCACGGTGTAACGGATGATAGCTTTTCCGGCAGTAACCTGAGTCGCTTCCCGATGGCATTTAAATATGTGAAAGCATTGGCGCCGCATCTGCGTACCGTATCGGTGCAGTCATGGCCTGCTGTCAACGACCAGCTGATTGCTTCTGCGGACGTGAAAGTGAGCCTTGCCGGACAGGATGCTGCGGTGCGTGACAGTGCGGTAGGCAGGCTGAAAACAGACAATGCAGACATGGTGGTGGTAGGTTTCAGTGGGGTGCTTTCCGCAGCGCATGATGCCGGATACGGCCCTGATGTACCGGAATATATGAGCGCCATTTCTACCGTGGATGCTTATGTGGGCGACCTGTTGGCCGCGATAGAAAGCCGTGCTACCAAAGATAAGGAAGACTGGCTGGTCATTATCAGCTCTGATCATGGTGGTATTGATAATGCGGAAGGAAGTAACACGCATGAAGAGCGGAACATCTTCACCATCTTCTTTAATAAAAAATTCGGGGGAAAAGAAGTAGTACCCCCACTGGCTTCTCTTAAAGCGGTGCGTTTTGCATCGACCGGTGAATATGCTTATTCAAATGATCCGCTGTATAATTTCGATAGCATCAAAAAATTTACGGTTCAGTTATCTATCCGTTCAAGAGGATTTGATAGTGACCCGCCATTTATCGGTAATAAGGACTGGAATAGTGGTGGTAATAAGGGCTGGTTGTTATGTCCCAAGGGGTCAGCTGGCTGGAAATTCCAGGCTGGTGACGGTTCTGGCGGCAGGGTGGATGTAAATTCAACCGGAGCGGCTATAACCGATAACAAATGGCATACGCTGGCCTTTACGGTAGACCGTAGCAGTGGTGCAGGCGAATTGGCACTGTACCAGGATGGCCTGCCGGCAGGCGGCAGCTCGCTGAATAACCTGTCGTCGTTTGCACCACAGGATGCGGTGACATTAGCTGTAGGCGATGATATCACCGGGAATTATCGTGGAAGCTGGGGGAATGCCGATTTCCAGCTGGCGAATATTCGTATATGGGATACCGTATGGACCAAAGAAGATATGCAGAAATATAGCCATTGCGATACCATTCAGACAAACAATCCTTACTACAGCCGGATAATTGGCTGGTGGAAAGCAACCAGTCCTACAGGTAGTGTGCTGACAGATGTTGGACCGTTGAAAAAAGACCTGCTGTTGCATGGTTCACCGCAATGGGTAAACCAGGAAATAGATTTCTGTAATACCCAGTTACCGGCGCCAGTGCCGCAAAGTGTAGATGTGGTACCTACCGTATTTGCCTGGCTGCATATAACTGCCGACCCGTCGTGGGGCCTGGATGGTATTTCCTGGCTACCGTAATTATTCAGCGATTTTTAAAGATTTACCATGATAAGAAATTTAGTAGCGCCTGCATTTTCCTTATTACTGTTGCTGGCAGGCAGCTGTAATAAGCCGGTATTGTTTGAGAATAACGTAGTCACTGATTCGCTACCCGATGCAGTGAAAAAGAAAGTACTGATCATTGCCATCGAAGGCGCACGCGGACAGGTAGTGCGGGATGCCGATATTCCCAATATAAAGTCCCTGTTATCCGCCAGTGTGTCCAGCTGGGATGCAGTAACGGACACGGCTACACTGGATGCTGCTTCCTGGGCCAGTTTGCTGACCGGTACCATCAACCATAAAAATGGCATTAACGGTAACGTATATACGGGGAATAAACTGGAAAGCTATCCTTCCTTTCCACAGCGGATGGCTATCAGTACTAACTTACAAATAACCGGTGTGAGCAGCAGCGCCTCGCTCAATGATACCCTGCTGCTGCAGGCTGGTACCAACACGCTGGTGAAAACCACCGGCAATGATATCGCCGCAAAAGACTCTGCTATCGGACGCCTGCAACATACCGATCCCGATGTGCTGCTGGTTGCTTTCAGCAGTGTGAATACCGCCGGTAAAAGCAGCGGCTTCTCTGCCAATGCTGCGGCTTATACAGCTGCGATTCACCAGGTAGATACTTATATCGGGGAGATCCTGGCGGCGCTGAAAAATAGGAAAGCATATGCAAAGGAAGACTGGTTGATCGTGATCACCTCCAATCATGGTGGCACGGAAGAAGGTACTTATGGAGGGGATAGTTTTAATGAAAGGAATACCTTCCTGTTGTACTACAACAAAGCCTTTACATCCAGTACGCTGGAGCTTCCCCCGTTAAACGTACCTTATGACGGCACCTATCCTTTCTTTTACCGCAAAGATGGAAGAGATCACGCGGCTTATTCGGATAACCCGGCATTTCATTTTGGTGCGGCACAGAATTTTACGATTGAGTTTAATATACAGACTACTTATGATGGTGGTGATGACCATGGTGTTATTGGAAATAAGAACTGGGGTAGTGGTTCAAATACCGGGTGGATTATCTATAAGACCGATGGGAACATCCGCCTTAACTATAAAGGTGCTGACAAGTCCAGGATTGATGTGCGGAATGGTCCGCCGGTAGCTGATGGCATCTGGCATCATGTTACGGTAACATTTGACCGACAGGGTACGATCGGCTTTTACCTCGATGGTGAATTCTTTGTGGCAGGTCCTGATATTAAAGACATGGGATCATTGGATGCCGGGTTGCCTTTTGTAGTAGGCACAGATGGTACGCTGAATTATGGCTATAATGGCGACGATGGCTCCGGTGATAATTATATCGCTGATATCCGGGTATGGAAAACAGTTTTGTCTGCCGCTACCATTAATAAATGGGCATTCAAAACTATCAGTAAAGAGCACCCGGATTATGCTTCACTGATCGGTTACTGGAAAGCGAATGAACTGCCAACGGGTAATAGCATCAAGGATTTTAGTAAAACAGCCGCCGATCTTACGATCTCCAACGGCTTACAGTGGGATGTGAAAAAAGATGTATTGAATCCGTCCGAAATTGATGCCACGCAACTGGTGCCGCATTCCATGGATATGGCCGTGAATGTGATGGCCTGGATGGGGATGAAAATTAAACCTGAGTGGGCATTGGATGGTAAAACAGTGATTTCAGAGTAAAACAATTCACAAACAGGCTGTCTGTTGCGCCTGCAACTGACAGCCTGTATAAAGTATTGCTGAGGCTGGCATGCTGGCTGCCCGTATCTTCGGATGGTACGATTTCTGATGCTTTTTGTTTCTTTTCTCACCTATTAAATTGTTGGGATTATGGCAAAAAAGAATCCGAAAAGTCTTAATAAAAAAGAGGAAAACCTCGCCCCTCACACAGAAGATGGAGCTGATCAGTTCCTGACCACCAACCAGGGATTGCGTATTAATGATAACCAGAACTCACTCAAGGCCGGAGAAAGAGGCCCCTCCCTACTGGAAGATTTTATTTTAAGGGAGAAAATTACACACTTTGACCATGAACGGATACCGGAAAGGATTGTGCATGCGCGGGGTTCTGCGGCGCACGGTTACTTCCAGGTGTATAAGTCGATGGCAAAATTTACAAAGGCGGGTTTTTTGACAGATCCGGCCCGGCAAACACCCGTGTTTGTGCGTTTCTCCACAGTGGCGGGTTCCAGGGGCTCCACTGACCTGGCCCGTGATGCACGCGGCTTTGCAGTAAAATTCTATACTGATGAAGGTAATTATGACCTGGTAGGCAACAATATGCCGGTGTTTTTCATCCAGGATGCCGTAAAATTTCCTGATTTTGTACACGCGGTAAAACCTGAACCTGATAACGAAATGCCACAGGCAGCCTCTGCACACGATACTTTCTGGGATTTTATTTCATTAATGCCCGAATCCATGCACATGATCATGTGGGTAATGAGCGACCGCGCCATACCCCGCAGTTATCGCATGATGGAAGGATTTGGTATTCACACATTCCGATTTATCAATGAAGCAGGTAAAGGCTGCTTTGTGAAGTTTCACTGGAAACCATTGCTGGGCGTGCATGCCGTAGCCTGGGACGAGGCGCAGGCCATTTCAGGGAAAGATCCCGACTTCCATCGCCGCGATTTATGGAACGCTATCGAAAATGGTGATTATCCGGAGTATGAGCTGGGTGTGCAGATAGTACCGGAAGCCGATGAACATAAGTTTCCCTTTGACCTGCTCGATCCTACCAAAATTATTCCTGAAGAAGTAGTGCCGGTGCAGCGTATCGGCAAAATGGTGCTGAACCGTAACCCGGATAACTTTTTCGCAGAAACAGAACAGGTGGCTTTCCATCCGGGACACCTGGTGCCGGGAATAGATTTTAGCAATGATCCGCTGTTGCAGGGAAGATTGTTTTCTTATACAGATACGCAGTTGTCGCGCCTGGGGAGTCCTAACTTTCATGAAATCCCGATCAACCGGGCGGTGTCGCCGGTGCATAACAACCAGCGGGACGCACATATGCGGCAAACCATCAACCGGGGTAATACAGCCTACGAGCCCAATACCATTGGCGGCGGTTGTCCTTTCCAGGCCAAAATAGCCGATGGCGGTTTCTCTTCCTATGAAGAGCGGGTGGATGGCCATAAGGTACGGGCGCGCAGCAGGAGCTTCTTCGATCATTTCAGCCAGGCAACCCTGTTTTATGAAAGCCAGTCGGAAGCGGAAAAAACACACCTGGTGAATGCGCTCCGTTTTGAATTGGGGAAGGTAACGGTAACGGATATACGTATACGTATGCTGGGACTTTTATCACAGGTAGATAAATCGCTGGCGGCCAGGGTAGCAGAAGGACTGGGATTAAAGGTACCTGCAAAACCGGAACAGCCCATTAACCATAGTATTCCCGCAGATGGCGACCCTGCAAAGTTTCAGCCGAAAGTAGTACCACAACAGGTGAAAACATCCCCGGCACTGAGTATGGCCAATACTGTAAAAGATACCGTTAAATCCAGGATGATTGCTTTCCTGGTAGCTGACGGCGTTTCATTTGATGATGTGAATGATATGAAGTCCGCCTTGCTGAAAGCTGGTGCGCAGGTGCAGTTGATAGCACCCCGCCTCGGCGCCATTAAAACTTCCGGCAAAGCTCTGGAAGCGGATGAACGCTTACCGGCAACGTCTTCCGTACTCTTTGATGCGGTATACATTCCCAAAGGAGCGGGCAGTGCGGCTACACTGAAGGCATCGCCGGAAGCCATTCACTTTATAAATGAAGCCTACAAGCATTGTAAAGCCATTGCAGCCGATGGAGAAGGAGCGGAGGTGCTGAAGGCCTCTTATGTGCCCGTTGACGATAAAGACCCCGCAGTGATCATTAACGGCAAACCTGCTGCCTTTATAAAAGCGGTTGCACAGCACCGGTACTGGGAAAGAGAAGCAAAAGGAGGTGTGCCGGCATAGACAGGATAAATGACCCGGTGTTGAAAAGCCTTTACTGTGGCTTGTTAACAAGGGCGTAAAAAAAATATATCAATGAAAGCTGCTTTCCTTTTGGAAAGTAATATACTTTATCTGGCCCGCGGGACCTACCTTTGAAGCTTGTTACTAACAGTGTAACAGTTGTAGGTTATCTGATGACTGGAATAATCCTATCCCGGGTCCAAATAAAAAAGGCGGTGCTGCTAGCGCCGCCTTTTTGTTTTATATTTGCTCCGTGAAAAAAGGAAGCGCCTACATATTATTATTGCTTTTCATTTTACATAATACCACATTTGATCAACTGCTGAAGTTGCCCGCCCTGGTAACACATTACCATGATCATCAGCAAAGGAATCGTGATATTAGTGTGATGGACTACCTGTGCATGCACTATTGGGGGGAAGATAACGACAATGACGATGAGCAGGACCGGCAATTGCCTTATAAAAATGTAGACTTCAGCACCATCCAGCTTTCCTATATTCCACTGGCCAAGGTGATTACCATCCGACAGCAGGAACATCGCAGCCTGGATATTCATTATCCTGTACTGAAAGATAATTACTTCCCCGAGCCCGCTATGAGGGCGCTTTTCAGACCTCCCAAAGCCTAACAGTCTTACCAGGTTTACTTTATTGTCCGTTAATTGCTGTCAACCGGCAATGGCGTACTCATTATTTCTATTAGTAATAACGAAAGATTTATGCTGAATAAGATCATTAGCTTTTCTGTAAAGAATAAGCTGATCATTGGGCTTTTTGTGCTGGCGCTCATTGGCTGGGGATCCTTTGAGGTGACACGTTTGCCCATTGATGCCCTACCGGATATTACCGACAACCAGGTACAGGTGATCACCGTTTCACCTTCCCTGGGTGCGCCGGATGTAGAACGGCTCATCACTTTCCCGATAGAACAATCCTGTAGCAACATCCCCGGACTGAAGCAGATCCGCAGTTTTTCGCGGTTTGGGTTGTCGCTGGTGACAATTGTATTTCATGACGAAACGGATATTTACTGGGCGCGGCAACAGATTGCGGAACGCCTGCAACAGGTGCAACAGGAAATTCCCACCGGTATTGGTTCGCCGGCAATGGCGCCGGTTACCACGGGACTGGGAGAGATCTACCAGTATGTGGTGCGGCCCCTGGCCGGTTATGAAGGCAAATACGGCCCCATGGAACTCCGCACAATCCAGGACTGGATTGTGCGGCGACAGTTGCTGGGCACCCCCGGTGTAGCGGATGTGAGCAGCTTTGGCGGAGAACTGAAGCAATATGAAATTGCCGTCATCCCCGGACAACTGAAAGCCGCCAACGTTACCATTGCAGACGTTTTTGATGCATTGGAACAGAACAACGAAAACACCGGCGGTGCCTATATAGAAAAAGGCCCAACGGTACTGTATATACGTAGTGAGGGACTCACCGGCAGCATCGCCGATATAGAAAAAATTGTGGTGAAAACACTGCCCAACGGCATGCCCCTGCTGATCCGCGATGTAGCCACTGTGCAGTTGGGCGCGGCTACCCGCTATGGCGCCATGACCTACAACGACAAAGGCGAGGTAGCCGGTGCTGTAGTAATGATGTTGAAAGGGGAAAATTCATCTGCTGTTATCAAAAGGGTAAAAGAAAAAGTAGCCGAAATACAAAAGTCGCTACCCGAAGGCGTGGTCATAGAACCTTTCCTGGACCGCACCAAAATGGTGAACAATGCCATTAACACGGTACAGACAAACCTGATAGAAGGCGCGCTGATCGTGGTGTTTGTATTGGTATTCTTTTTAGGGAATATCCGCGCGGGCCTGATCGTATCCTCCGTAATCCCGCTATCTATGCTGTTTGCCATCATCCTCATGAATAAATTCGGGGTGGGTGGTAACCTCATGAGCCTTGGTGCTATTGACTTTGGCCTCATCGTGGATGGAACGGTGATTGTGGTGGAAGCTATCCTGCACCGGTTTTCCCATTCCCGGCATTTCAGAAATGTAGGCAGGGTAAGCCAGCAAACAATGGATACGGAAGTAAATGCCGCTTCCGGACACATGATCAAATCTGCTGTGTTCAGCCAGATCATTATCCTCATTGTATACATTCCCATCTTGTCGCTCCAGGGTATTGAAGGCAAAATGTTCAAGCCCATGGCATTTACCGTGGCATTTGCCATACTGGGCGCTTTCCTGTTGTCCATCACTTATGTGCCGATGATGAGCGCATTATTTTTAAATAAAAAGATAAGTCATAAACGAACCGTATCGGACCGGATGATGATCTGGTTGGAAAGACGCTACCAGCCTGCTTTGCGGCGGGCGTTAACCATGCCGGTACGACTGATTGCCGGTACGTTGGTGTTATTTGCCATCGCCTTATTTATCCTGGGACGCATGGGAGGTGAATTTATTCCGGAGCTGGAAGAAGGCGACTTTGCCGTGGAAACCCGCCTGCTCACCGGCGCCAACCTGCATACCACCATCAACGCTACACAACAAACGGCGGGCATCTTACTAAAAAAATTCCCGGAAGTAGAAAAAGTGGTGACGAAAATAGGGAGTGCAGAAATACCTACTGATCCCATGCCACTGGAAGCCAGTGATATGATGGTGATTTTGAAAGATAAGAAAGAATGGACATCCGCAAGCAGCTTCGATGAGCTGGCGGAAAAGATGACGAAAGAACTATCCGCTGTACCCGGCGTGAGCGTGGGTTTCCAGTTTCCCGTACAGATGCGTTTCAATGAGCTGATGACAGGCGCCCGGCAGGACGTAGTGTGCAAGATCTTCGGGGAAGACCTCGACTCGCTGGCGCTGTACGCCACCCGGTTGGGGGAAATGATCAAAACAGTGGATGGCGCTATCAACATTTATGTGGAAACAGTAACAGGGATGCCACAGGTGGTGATTAAATACAACCGCGATGCGATGGCCCAATATGGCCTGAATGTAAGCGATATTAACCGTGTCGTGAACACCGCATTTGCAGGGCAAAGCGCGGGACTTGTTTATGAAGGAGAGAAACGTTTTGATATGGTCGTACGGCTGGCAGGTGCATCCCGGCAAAATTTGTCTGATGTACAAAACCTGCTGATCCCCACCAGGCAGGGCATTCAACTGCCTTTGAGCCAGGTGGCCACCGTGGAAGAAATAGAGGGCCCCAATCAGATCCAGCGTGAAAACACCCGCCGGCGCATCATTACCGGCTTCAATGTAAATGGCCGCGACGTACAAACCATCGTAACAGAACTACAGCAGAAAGTAGCGCAACAGCTGAAACTGCCCGCCGGTTACAGCATTGTATACGGTGGCGCATTTGAAAACCTTACGGCAGCAAAACAACGTTTATCCGTTGTGGTGCCCGTTGCCTTGCTGATGATTTTCCTGCTGTTATATTTTGCTTTCAATTCCGTAAAACAAGGACTACTGATCTATACCGCCATTCCGCTATCCGCCATCGGCGGCATCTTGGCGCTGTGGGCACGGGATATGCCTTTCAGCATCTCCGCCGGCGTAGGTTTCATTGCCCTGTTTGGCGTAGCCGTGCTGAATGGTATCCTGCTGGTAACAGAATTTAACCGCCTTAAAAAAGAAGGCTGGACAGATATTCGCCGCGTGGTTATCCACGGCACTAAATCAAAACTGCGGGCCGTACTGATGACCGCGTTGGTACCCTCGCTGGGCTTCATTCCTATGGCACTGAGCCAGGGCGCCGGTGCGGAAGTTCAGAAGCCGCTCGCTACTGTTGTCATTGGTGGTTTAATCATTTCTACAATGCTTACATTATTTGTATTGCCGGTATTGTATATCCTTTTCGAAAAGGGATTCAAACACTTTAAACCGGCGAAAGTATTACTGGTACTGGCCTTGATGATCCCTGCAGCTTTACCTGCACAGCAAAAGGTGTCGTTGCAACAGTCGCTGGACCTGGCCCTGAAAAATAACCTGCACATGCAGGTATCGCGTTTGGGTGAACAGTATTACCGCTCCCTGAAAAAGAGTCATCTTGACCTGGATAAAACGATGGCCGGTTTTGAATACGGAAAGTTCAACAGTATCAGTAACGATAACCGCTTCTCCGTTTCCCAGGGCATAGAATTTCCCGCAGTATACAAGCACCAGCGGGCGATCAATGAAATCAATATCGGTATCAGTGAAACTACTACCCGCTTTAAAGAAGTGGAACTGAAAGCACAGGTAAAAAAAGTGTTTTACGCCCTCGTGGTATTGCAACAGAAAGAAAATCTGTTGCAGGAAGCAGATAGTATTTACACTGCTTTTATGCAAAAAGCTGCATTGCGTTTTAAAGTAGGCGACACCGATGCACTGGAGAAAGCAACCGCCGAAAACCAGCGTTGGCAGATTGCTAACCAGCTATCGCTGTTACGCACGGATTATGATATCCTGCTGCAACAATTCCGGATGTTGCTCAATACACCGGATGTGGTGGTACCGGAACAGGATAGCCTTATTTACCAGTTGACCGTATTACCCGACACCGGCTCCCTGGCCGCTACGCCCGTTATCACCCTGCAACAGCAACAACTGGAGCAGCGTATCCGGGAAAATAAACTGGAGAAAAGCCGGCTGCTGCCTACGCTGAACCTGGGCTATAATAACATGAGCATCATCGGGTATCAGCTGGTGGGAACAGAGGAACGCTACTATGGCCGCGGCGATCGCTTCTCTTCCGTGAATGTGGGCCTGGGTATTCCCATCTTCAGCACGGGGCAGCGCGCGCGCATCCGCGCTTCCAATATCTTGGTGCAACAACAGCAGGGAGAGTTGGCCGCCACACAACAACAACTCAGTACGGAAATGCTGACCGCACTACGTACGTATAGTCGTCACCGTGAACTGGTGCGCACTTACCAGTCGGTCCTGCTGCATAATGCCTCCACTATCATCAACGGCGCCAACAAGCGCCTGAGCAGTGGTGATACAGGTTACCTCGATTGGGTGATCCTCATCAACCAGGCATTGGAAATGCGCAACAGCTATTTTACCGTGGTAGAACAAATGAATGAATCTGCCTTCACCGTTGAAAAATTAAGTGGAACAAACTAACTCACAGGATATGAAGACAAAAATTTTAAGCGCCTTCTGTTACAGTATTTTGCTGCTGGCGTGTAAAGAAAATAAACCGGCCACCAAAGAGCCGGAAGTGGCTGTAGTAGCTACCAACGAAGTGCAGCTTACACCGGACCAATTTAAAAATGGCGGTATCGAAGTAGGCGCACCGGCTATACGCGATATGCATACTACGCTTAAAGTGAACGGCAGTATTGATGTGCCGCCGCAGAACATTGTGTCCGTGAGCATGCCGCTGGGTGGCTATCTGAAAAGTATGAGACTGCTGCCGGGCATGCAGGTAAACAAAGGACAGGTGCTTGCTGTGATGGAAGATCCACAATACATCCAGCTGCAACAGGATTACCTGGTAGCTAAAAGCAGGCTGCGCTACCTGGAAACAGACTATGCGCGGCAGAAAGAGCTGAATGAAACCAAAACCAACAGCGACAAAGTTTTCCAGCAGGCGGGGAGCGACTTTGAAAGTCAGCAGGTGATGGTGAAATCCCTGGCTGAAAAACTACAGCTGATCAACATCAACCCGGCCACGCTGAATGAGCAGCATATTACCCGCACTATCAACATCTATGCACCGATCAGCGGTTATATCACGAAAGTGAATGTAAACACGGGCAGGTATGTAAGTCCTACAGAAGTGCTGTTTGAACTCATCAACCCGGCAGACCTGCACCTGAGCCTGACCGTTTTTGAAAAGGATGTTGTGAACCTCGCACCGGAGCAGCAGGTAACCTGCTACGCCAACGGCCGGCCGGATGAAAAGTATACCGCCAGGATCCATCTCATTACCCGCAGCCTCGATGATAACAGGACCGCAGAAGTGCATTGTCATTTTGATCATTACAACCAAAAGCTGCTGCCGGGTATGTTTATGAACGCAGAGATCCGGCTGAACAACGCACAGGTAACCGCTGTGCCGGATGATGCGCTGGTGAAATGGGAAAACAAGCCTTATGTATTTGTGGAAAAAGGTACCGGCAACTTTGTACTGACACCCGTAGAAACCGGTACTAACTTTGACGGGCATACGGAAATAAGAACTAACCTGGACGACAAAAAAATTGTAACAAAAAACGCATATACGTTGTTAATGAAGATGAAGAACAGCGAAGAATAAAAAACATTTTGGGATTTATGGATTTACGGATTTTGGAATTTTTGGGATCCTCTTTCTATAGTATATCTGCCGTAAACAGTATATCTGCTATAGCAACAGCACCCAAAAATTCCAAAATCAAAAAATCCGTAAATCCCAAAATATTTATTTGCCTTATTTTTAAAGAAAAACAATTGAAAAGACTACAACTATTTTGTGTGCCTTATCTGAGAGGTGTTGGTCAGATCATGTTACAAAACAACGCGCTCACTGGTTTACTCTTTTTGCTGGGGATCTTTTATAACTCTGTGGTAATGGGCATCGCAGCTTTGCTGGCGGTGATAACAGGCACGCTTACAGCGAAAATAGCCGGTTACAACCAGGAGGAAATCAACGACGGTCTTTATGGGTTCAGTGCCGCGCTGGTTGGTGTAGCCCTTACCTTTTATTTTAAGCCGTTGCCGGTGATATGGGTCGCTGTTGTAGTCGGTTCAGTACTGGCCGCCATGATCCAGCATTTCTTTATCGTAAAGAAGATGCCGGGTTTCACTTTTCCGTTTATCGTGGTTACCTGGCTTTGTTTATACCTTTTTCACCAGGTAATAGTGGTGAGTGGCCCCGATGCGGTTGCCGCCGGTACACCTGTGAATGACGCCTTTAACCTGGTGGCGCATGGATTTGGGGAAGTGATCTTTCAGGGGAGCGTGGTAACGGGTATTCTCTTTTTTATAGCGGTATTTATCAACTCGCCGGTAGCAGCCCTGTATGGTGTTGCAGGCGCGGTGTTGAGTGCTTTTATAGCCTTGCAGCTGGGAGCAGCCCCCGAAAATATATCCATTGGTCTTTTTAGTTTCAATGCCGTGCTGTGTGCCATTACCTTTCAGGGCAACAAATCGCTTGACGGCATCTTTGTATTCCTTGCGGTGGTATTATCTGTATTGATCAATGTGGCGATGGTAAAGCTGAATTATACCGTACTAACTTTCCCCTTTGTTGCAGCTTCCTGGATAACGCTTGGTGTTAAGCAGATGATGAAAGTACGTGTGTCGTAATTGGTAATTCTTTCGCTTGTGTTACCTTTATAGGCAAAAGAAGGAGTAAAATGTCCGCAACGTACGTCATAGGTGATATTCATGGAGCACTAAAAGCACTGGAACAACTGATAGAAAGAATTGCACCCGGCAGAGATGACCAGTTTATTTTTTTAGGAGATTATGTAGATGGATGGTCGGAATCGGCCGGTGTAGTCACTTATCTGATGGCGTTGGACAAAAAATACCGTTGCACCTTTATCAAAGGCAATCATGATGCCTGGTGTGAGTCATGGATGTTGCGGGTGATGCCCGAAAGCAGTTGGTTGATGCACGGCGGAAAGGCTACCATCGCCAGTTATGAGAAATTATCCCACGAAGAGCGGCTGCGGCACCTGGCATTTTTTAACCGCATGTTACTGTATCATGCAGATGAAGATAACCGCCTGTTTGTGCATGCCGGTTTTGCATCTATGCATGGCCCTACCCACGACCGCTTTGCTGCTATGTGCTATTGGGACAGAACATTGTGGGAGCTGGCGCTGGCCGTAGACCCCCGGATAAAAAGGGATTCAAGACGTTATCCTAAACGCCTCTTATTGTTTCGTGAAATATTTATTGGTCATACACCTACCCTGAATTATGGCGAAGATATGCCGATGTGTGCCTGCAATGTATACAATGTAGATACCGGCGCCGCCTTTACCGGCAAGCTCTCTGCCATGAATGTCGATACAAAAGAAGTATGGCAAAGCGATCCCGTGTGGACACTGTACCCAGAAGAGAAGGGACGCAACTAGACCAGGATTATATGGATTGTAAAGGATTACAGGATTGAACTTTTGTTGTTTATAAAAAGATCTAAAAAGATTAGCGAAGATATAAGCTGCTATTACGCTTTTATCTTCGCTAATCTTTTTTACAAACAACAAAAGTTCAATCCTGTAATCCTTTACAATCCATATAATCCTGGTCTTATTGGACTACCTCTGACATTCCCTGCATGCCTGCGCCCATGTTCTTTCTTTTAAACAGGCTGGCATCAATCTTACCAAAACGGTAAGCGAAATTGAGCCTGATCATTTGCGGGTCGCGCAACCGGCTATAGGTTTGTGTGAAGTATTCACTTTCTGAATATTGCGTTGATTTGCGGGTTCTGAAAATATCATTTACACTCAGCGTTACGGAAGCTGCATTATTTTTCAGGAAGCTCTTTTTGATGGCGGCGTCTACACCATAGAAAGAGGCGATATAACCCTGTGAGGCGTTTTGCGACTGCATCATCGGCGGACCATCCTGTCTGCCTTTGTTGTCATTGACCGGCAGATTGGTTTTGGACTGATAGGTACCGGTGAGCTGTATGTCGAAGTTGGCCGGCAGTTTAAACGTATTGTTCAGTTTACCGAACCAGCTCAGCATGGCATCCTGTGAAGTACCACTGATGTTATCCGTATTGATTTTTGAATTATAGATATTGACATTGGAAGTAAGGGTCCACCATTTTGTTAGTGTATTCATGGCCGTTAGTTCCGCACCCATTGCATAGCTGGAATTAGCGTTGATGTAGGTGTTTACCAACATCTGGCTACCGTTAACCGGATCCGTTTCCTTGTTCAGGTAGCGGGTAATCAGGTTGTCGGTATACTTGTAGTACAATGATCCCAGGAACGTATTATTGCCTTTGAACGTTTTCAGGTAAGACATTTCCACAGACTGTGTGAACTCCGGTACCAGTGCAGGATTCCCCTTGGTAATATTCAGCTTGTCCGTTGAATCGGTAAACGGAATCAGCTGGAAGAAGTTGGGACGATTGATCCTGCGTGTATAGCTCAGTTGCAGTTCCTGCTCATGTTTTAGTTTCTGACTTAAAAACAGGGATGGGAACAGGCTCACCGGGTAATTATTTTTGAAGTGCTCACCTACGTTGATGAGTTCACCGGTGTAGTTGGAACTTTCTGCACGCAGCCCTACTTTGTACCCGAAATTATTGATACTGTTGGAGATGCTTGCATAGGCTGCATATACATTGTCATTGTTTTTGTAATTGTTGGATGCACCCGGTATGAGTACATATTCCTGTTTCGTATGATCGAAGGTGTAGTTGTTGAAATTACTTTCCGTATGACGGATAGATACGCGTAAACCTGTTTCCAGTTTCATTTTTGCTGTAATCGGTTTTACATAATCCGTTTGTGCGGTCAGGAAACTGATGCGGCCATTACCCTGGATCTCCTGAAGATCCGATGAGGCGATGTTGTCGTTTTTATAATAATCCGTCGCATAGTTGGAGTTGTTCTTGCTTTTGCCGCCGAAGTAGTTGGCGTCCACGGTCAGTTCTTCCCCTTCTTTTGGGAACAGGTGTTTCATACCGAGTACGAGGCCATTGGCATCGAAGTTTTGTTTGGTATGTGAATTACGCTGACTGTAGCTGCTGAAGGCGTTGCCGTTCAACAGGGTATCGGTATTGATATCTATTTTTTCAGATGGATTCATGGCACCGTGTACTTTAATGCCTGTGATTGACAGGGTAGTACGGTTGGTGACGAAGTAATCCAGTCCCAGTTTTCCGAAAACGAAACCGCCGTTGGTCTGGTTGTAGTTAGACTGATTGATGGATGTACCTGGTTCTTCGCCGAAGTTGAGGCGGTCGGTTGTACCGGAGGTACGTCCTTTCATCTGATTACCCATTACGCTGGCGGAGATGTTTACCTTATCCTGGCGCAGGTTGAAGTCGCCGCCGCCATTCAGTCCGCCGCGTTTGTCAACGCCTGCACGGAGGTTACCATTGTAGCCTGTTTTGCGGTTCTTCTTGAGTACGAGGTTCAGGATGCCCGCATTGCCACCGGAGGCATCGTATTTGGCGGAAGGATTGGTGATCACTTCTACACTCTCGATGGCATCGGCGGGTATCTGTTCCAGGGTGAGGGTGGTGGGGCGGCCATCGATATAAAGCTGTGGTGAGCTGTTACGCAGGGTTACGTTACCGTCGATGTCCACGTTCACAGATGGAACGTTTTTCATCACGTCGAGGGCTGTTCCGCCGGCGCTGACGATATTTTTCTCTACGTTAAACACTTTTTTATCGATATCCATCTGCATCAGTGGTTTGGTGCCGGTAACGGTGACACCTTGCAGCTGACTTACGCTGGCAGCGAGTTTAATGTTGCCGAGGTCTTTATCGAACGGCGGGAAAGTAACCGCTTTCTCGTATGTTTTGTAGCCGGTACCGGATATTCTCAGTTTCAGGGGGCCTTTCATCGGGAGTTCGTCCAGGCTGAATTCGCCTTTCCCTTTGGTTAGTACACCTTTTACCAGGAATTCTTTCATTTTTTTGGTAGCGGTATCCATACGGTTTTGCAGGATGATAACAGAGGCATAGTTCACGGCTTTACCGTCGGTATCTATAACTCTTCCGTATACGTGTCCGTTATTGCCCATAGACATCCCCCTTCCGGCGGGGGCCTGGGCCTGTGCTTGTGTTACAAACAGAAAAAGGGTGATAAACAAGTAGATCTTTTGCATTTTATAAAGTATTCTGAAGATGCAAATGTATACCTGTGAAAGTTATTTCTGCTGTAAATGAGATGATCGGGCAAAATGTTGCTACGAACAGGGTAGTCTTACTGGTTGGTTTTCCCGGCTATGGCATACAGGGCATCGCGGTAGGTTTCGCCCACGGGTAGTTCCAGCTCATCCAGGAATACACTGTTTTTACGGATGGCCGTGATGGCTGCTACCGATACAATATACGACTTGTGGGTGCGGATAAACCGGGCTGCCGGTAGTTGTTCTTCCACCCCTTTAATACTCATGCGGGTAATAACAGGACGCGCAGTATTTTTAAGGTGAATTTTGATATAATCTTTCAATCCTTCTATCCAGATGATATCTGAAAAAACTATTTTTAAAAGACTGTAATCTACATTTACAAAAAAGAAGTCGGGCTGTTCTTTACCTGTTTTGCCGGCGGCTTTCAGCTGGTGGAGCTCCTGTGCCTTATTACAGGCTTTGATAAAGCGTTCCAGTGATACGGGTTTTACGAGGTAATCCGTTACATCCAGGTTGAAGCCATCGAGCGCATATTTTTCATACGCGGTAATGAGTATGACGAGGGGCTTGCTGGCCAGCGATTGTAAGAATTGAAGGCCGGTAAGACCGGGCATTTGTATGTCGAGGAAAAGGAGATCTACCGGCTGATTCCGCAATACTTCTATGGCCTCAAAGGCATTGTTGCATTTGCCAACCAGTTGAAGATAGGGCACCTTGCTGATATTATCTTCCAGGAGATCCAGTGCCAGGGGCTCATCATCTATCGCTATACATTTCATCATATACTTTCCTTTGACTGTTTAGTGGAGACTTAATTGCAACGTTACCGCAAACCAGTCATCTTTTTTATCTATCCTCAACACATAATCATCTTTATACAATAAATTCAGCCGCCGTTTTACATTGGCTAAACCAATTCCACTGGTTTTATCTTTTATCTCCCCGGATATTTCATTGTATTTATTTCTCACACAGAAAAATAATTTATCGTCGTTTGTACGCAGACTGATATCTATCTGTGCGTTGGGAATGAGTCCTGTACCGTGTTTGAAGGCATTTTCCACAAAGGGGATCAGCAGCATGGGTTCTATTTCATAATGATTCTCCATGGTATCCAGTGACACGTTGATCACCACATTTTTGCCGAAGCGTTGCTGTTGCAGATCGATATAACTTTGCAGGTATTCTGTTTCTTTCAATAGCGGCACTGTTTCTTCATCGGCTTCATACAACATATAGCGCATGAGTGATGATAGCTTTATCAGCGAAGGTTCCAGTACATCCGACTTTTTGCGCGCCAGCGATACCATGTTATTCAGCACATTAAACATGAAATGCGGACTTACCTGCGAGCGTAGCAGGGAGAGTTCTGTTTTTAGGTTTTCATTTTCCCGTGCACTGGCGTTCCGCTCCATTTTTATCCGGTCGCGGATCATCTGGTAAGCCGTACTGGCAGAGAGTATGAATAACAAAGTAAAGAAGGTGAAGAGGATGGCAGGCTTGATGTCGATCAGGTGGTCTTTCAGAAACAATTTCTCAAAGCTGTAACGGAGGCCATAGAAAAACAGGAATACTCCCAGGATGGTTATCGCATATTCCGCGATTTTCTTTTTATGAATGAACCTGGGGATGAAGTATTGCGCATTTATATAAAAGAAGCAGATCAGGGCGATATAGTAAAAGATGATAAAATAGAACCACGCCATCTTTTCGTCCATCGGTTCGGAGGTATGTTTCTCGTAAGACGGACGTAAAAGGAAAGGCAGTGAATACAGGATTGCCCATGCAAAAACATGGGATGCCACTATAGCCCATTTCCGGTTGTACCATTCCTCTTTCATGCCCGCAATTTAAGTATTAAACTGCGTACGTGATAAATATTGCGACCAACACGGGGAATTGCACGATGACTTTAAGCATGGACCATCCCGCCTTCCATCATTTCATGAATTCTTCCCTGGCCGGTGATCACATTGGATTTAAGATCGCTTAATATGGAGTACAGCCCGAAATAAGTACGGTTTACGTATAGACTATGCCGTGAGCCGCGCGCAACTTTCGATTCCCTGATTTCCTTCATGTTGTAGAGTTCATCCATGTAGGCGTATATTTCATTGAAATAGACTTCGTTGCCAAAATCAAATGTTTCCCGTGTAAACGGCAGGGTGAGCAGGTCAATCATATGTTGAAAGAGGCCGGAGAAGAACGCCACTTCTTTGGGCGTATCGCTGGGATGGATCATTTCCAGGTTGGTATAGATCTCATGTCTGCGTTTTTCATCTTTCAATACTTCTTTATCTACCAGCAGGAAATAATTCTCATAAAAATCTTCCGGGATTTCCTTTACACAGCCGAAGTCGAAGATGCCTACCGTTCCATCGGCGCGCATCAGGAAGTTGCCGGGATGGGGGTCTGCATGCACCTGTTTCAGTTTGTGTACCTGGAATTGGTAGAAGTCCCACAACGCCTGTCCGATTTTGTCGCGTACTTCCTGTGAAGGGTTGGTGAGCAGGAATTCTTTCAGGTGTTGTCCTTCAAGCCAGTCCATGGTGATGATTCTTTCAGAAGACCAGGCGGGGTAGTACGCCGGAAACAACAGGTTGGGAATGTGTGCACATTCCTGCGAAAGCGCCATGGAGCGGGCGAGTTCCAGTTTATAGTCTGTTTCTTCCAGTAGTTTGCTTTCTATCTCTTCAAAATATTTATCCATGTCTACCTCGTTCATGCCTACAATGCGGATGGCAAAAGGTTTTACGAGGCGCAGGTCTGATTTTACGCTGTTGGCCACACCGGGATATTGTATTTTTACCGCGAGTGGTTTACCTTCTTTCCAGGCTCTGTGTACCTGCCCGATAGAGGCGGCGTTGGAAGCCTGTAGTTCAAATTTATCGTAGAGTTGCAAGGGTGATTTACCCAGTGTTTTCATGAACGTGTTCACTACCAGCGGACCGGAAAGGGGTGGGGCGCTGTATTGCGACATGGCAAACTTTTCTGAATATGCCCTGGGCAGCATGCCTTTGTCCATACTCAGCATCTGCGCCACTTTCAGGGCGCTGCCTTTCAGGTTGCTGAGGGTATCGTAAATATCTGCCGCATTATCCTGGTGGAGTTCCTCTTTGGTAACGGAGGGGTCCATCAGTTTGCGGGTGTAATGTTTAATATAGTTGGTGCCTACTTTTAGTCCGGTGGTAACAAATTTACCTGCTCTTTCCACTTTGGAGGTGGGAATATTCGATTGTTCTTTCATAAAGCCTATTTCCGCGTAAAAATGAATTTCCCGAAGTCTAGTAAGCTGTCCAGTGTATTGGACCTGATCAGCTGAAAGCTCAGGTTTACCGCTTTTTCGATGGCGGCATCGGTCATTTCAAAATTGGTGCTGGTATCATTCAGCCAGTATTTGAGTACAAACAGGGCCTGTACCCAGAATCCATGTACATATTGATCAGAAATATATTTCCTTTCCTTGATCTCACTGCTCATATATCCTTCTTTCAGCAGATCGGATGCATAATTATAGAAGGCATGTTTGAAGGTTTCCAGTTTGTTGTGGTAGAGATCCGGTATCCGGAAGTGCTTTTTTTGCAGCAACAGATAACTGCGGTCTTCTTTCAGCTTTTGAACCCAGAGGAAATAGAAGGCCAGGAGTTTTTCCTGGGCAGTATACTGTTGATATATTTCATCTGTATTTAACTGATCCAGTGTAGATTGAAAGATAGATAACCAGATATCTTTTTCGATGGCTTCGAGAGAGCTGTATTCCTCGTAAAAGGCGGCTTCTGTTATATCCAGTGTTTTGCATAAAGCATAAACGGATACCGGCGCTTTGCCATTTTCGAGCCAGGCGAGTTTATAAGCGTTGCGGATGAGTTGTTTGTCCATATGTGAAAGGTTTACCGTTGTTGTAATTCCCCGCCCGGAGAAGGTTTCCGGAGGTTACAAAAAGCGGGGGACGCGTGCATACAAATTTACGCCATACCGGGTTATAAAAGGCATTTTATTGATGGAGGAAATGTTAAAAAATGAGGGGGTGTGTCGCTATGGTAGGTCCCGGAGGGACCTACCATAGCGACACACCCATTTATTTCCTTTCATCCTTGCACCTTTTCAGCTATTTTTTTATAGCTTGTAATGCGTAATCCCGCTTCCCCCTTCAGAAAGCGTGTATGTAAAAAATTTATATAAGGTAAAAAGCATGAAATCCCTTTATTTCTTTATTTGTTGCCTGATCTGTATACCCGGCACTCATAGTGCCTTTGCACAGGACTCTTCAACAGACAGTTTCCATCAATCGTTCCGATTACTTCCGCAGCCACAGCAAATAACCGTGTTCAAAGAACCAGGAATTGCCCAGGGAGTGCTCCATGCTATATATCTTGAAAAAGGAGTCCGTTTACCTGTCCTGTATAGCAGCCTGAAAACCTTAACAACGGTTGCTAATCCCGGTAAGGGCGTCGTTACACTGCGTATTGCCAAGCTCCGGCAGCTGCCCGATGCAGGCGAAGGGTATGTGCTGGAAGTACGCTCCGGGCAGGTAACAATAACAGCCGAAACACAAGCCGGCCTGTTTTACGGCTGCCAGACGCTGGGCCAACTGGTGGAAGATGCGCGAGATCAGCGGATTGATATACCCTCCTGCCTCATTACAGATTATCCGGACATTGCTTACCGCGCCGTACACTGGGACCTGAAATATCATATTGATTCGCTGTCATATTACTACCAGATGATAGATCGCCTGGCGCATATAAAAGTAAATGCGCTAATTATCGAATTTGAAGATAAACTGAAGTATGAAAAGGCGCCGTTAATAGGCGCATCCAACGCAATGTCCATTCAAACCATTGCGGCCCTCAGTGAATATGCACACGAGCGTCATATCGAGATCAGTCCCTTGGTGCAGGGGTTGGGGCATGTACCATTCATCCTGAAACATGAACAGTATAAATCCCTGCGGGATGATTCCACCTCCAACTGGGCATTTTGTGCGTTGAATCCGGGTACCTATGATCTTCAGTTTGCGTTGTATGAAGATGCCATCAAGGCGACCCCTTATGGAAAGTATTTGCATGTGGGTGGAGATGAAGTCGGCGAAATCGGAAAGTCGGCACTGGCAAAAAAGTCAGGTATGAAACCTTTTGAGCTGCAAATGTACTGGCTGAAAAAAGTAACCGATTTTGCCAAGCAACATCACCGTATTCCCATTTTCTGGGATGATATGATTTTCAAGCTTTCCGGGCTTTACCGCACCACGTACGACCCTTCCTTGTCTGTGGATGCATCCCGGCAGTTATGGCAGGAAAACCGGCACCAGCTGGATGAGAACCTGGCTTTGTTTCCCGGAAACTGTGTTTTTATGCGTTGGAATTACGGATCACAGGATTTGTGGGGCAACCTTGAAGCACTCAACTGGTATAAATCGAAAAAGCTGGATGCAATGGCGGCTACAGCGGCCCAGACCAACTGGATGCTGATGCCGCGGGATCATTCCAACTGGGAAGCGATCAGGGGATTCAACAAAATAACAAAAGAGAAAGGACTCGATGGCATTTTATGTACCACCTGGGATGACGGCTCCCCACACATGGAAACTTTTATGCGGGGAATGTATTTCTTTGCGCTTTCTTCCTGGAACACACAGGTACCCGATGTGGCGGTTGTCAATACCATCTTTCGCCACCGGTTTTATGGACCTGCCGTAAGTGATGCCAGGTATGAATTCCAGGACCAATTGGAAAATGCTTTATCGTTTTGGGAAAACATGCTGGTAGATGAGGGCGACAGGAATAAATCGCGCCGGCCTTTTGAACTGATCAGGCTACCCGACAGGAATATTCCCGGCGAATGGAGAAAGAAATACAGAGATAAACTCACCCTGGCGCATATAGCGGATGAATATTACAGAACAGTACAACAAAAGATAGCAGAAGTACAGGCGAAAGCCATCCGCAATCAGTATCATTTGTCACTGCTGCAACAGATCAACGAAGTGCAGCATTATCCCATACAATTGATGTTCCTGCTGGAAGCATTTGACCGGCAGCCCGTGATGGACAAAACCGCTTCCGTGAGGGATATCAATGCATATGTTACCCGCTTTAACCGGATCAGGAAAAATTTTGAACATGTTTTTGCCCAAACCCGGGTACTTCATAATCCGGATGATTATATCATCGATGCGAGTGTCAGTCATGCCAATCCGGCCAACAGCATGACCACCGACTGGATGTATCGTTTTGAACTGGGCATGAATGAAAAGATCAGGTCATGGTTAACCAATTTTGATTATTGACCGTTCCGGAATAAAGTGTTTTACAGGAAATCAGCAGCCACCGTATTTTATTTTGCCACCGTATATTTTTTCTTCGGGAGATAATTATGTACTGTTGTTATTTGCTTGCCGGGACACCCCCGGCATCATATTTCCTTTCATCATTGCTGCTTTTTAGCTATTTTTATAACCTGTAATGTATCAACCAACTATCATAAGTGCAGGAACTGAGTGACATAGCGTTATTGCAGCGATTACAGGATGCTGATGAAGCGGCCTATACTGAAATCTTTCACCGTTACTGGGAAAAATTATATGCGATTGCCTATAACAGGTTACGGATACGGTTTGCTGCGGAAGATGTAGTACAGGAGGTGTTGGCTAGTTTATGGGTACGCAGGCACGAACTGGAGATCCAGCATCTTTCCCATTACCTGGCTACCGCTACGCGCTACGCTGTATTCCGTCAATTAAGCAGGTTGCTGCCGGATCAGTCGCTGGATGTTGCCGAGGCGGAAAAGCTGCTGGTAGCGGATCCTGATACCAGCCACCTGGATTTTCTGCTGTTACAGGAAAGGCTGGGTACCGAAATTGACCAGCTACCGGAAAAATGCCGCCTGGTTTTTTTATACAGCCGCCGGGAACAGTTTACGAATAAAGAGATCGCCGCTACCTTGCGGTTGTCTGAAAAAACGGTGGAAGCCCATCTTACCAAAGCATTGAAGCATTTGCGCGGTCGTCTCAAAGATTTATATCCTTTACTTCCTTTCTTCTTTTAAAAAAATATCCTGTCTGACTAAGGGTATTGTTTTCATTTCTGTACTATACTATTATGGACCAGTTAAAAGATCTCATCCAACGTTATCTGAAAGGGGAAGCCACGCCTGAAGAAGCAGAGGTATTGAATGAGTGGTATCATACTTTTGACGACAGCGCCGTAGAGCTGCCACTGGAACCGGGCGAAGACCGTATACAGCTGGAACAGCGGTTGCTGAACAGGCTGAAGCCCGTGATGCAGCCGGTGCCCCTGCGGGCGCGCATCTACTGGTGGCGTTATGCCGTAGCGGCTGTACTGCTGATAGCTGCCGGCGGTGCCATATGGTTACTGCGTCCTGCTTCTTCTCCTCATAATATTTCCATAGCTACCCAATCGCCGGTGAAAGATATAGCACCCGGCAATAAAAAAGCATTGCTTACCCTCGCTGATGGCAGCACCATTGCGCTGGACGACGCCGCCAATGGCGCTTTGAGCCGGCAGGGTGGTAGTGAAGTGGTAAAGAAAGAAAAAGGACAATTGTCTTATGAGTCCGGAAACGCTACGGCGGAAGTAGTCTATAATACGTTGACAACCCCCCGTGGTGGCCAGTTCCAGGTAGTGTTGCCGGATGGTACCAAAGTATGGCTCAACTCCGCTTCCTCGCTGCGTTATCCTACCAGTTTCCCCGAAGGGGAAAGAAAGGTGGTGCTGACAGGACAAGCCTATTTTGATATTGCCGCCAATGCCCGGCAGCCTTTTAAAGTGGTGGCCAATGAAATGGAAGTGAATGTACTGGGTACTCATTTTGATGTGATGGCTTATCCGGATGAAGCGATGATCAGTACTACGTTACTGGAAGGGAAAGTGAGGATTCAGGATAAAATACTCAGCCCCGGACAACAGGCCATACTCCTGCATGGCAGTGGTGAACTGACCATTCAGGACGCCGATATCAACAAAACAATCGCCTGGAAAAACGGCTTGTTTGTATTTAATAAAATGGATCTGCCTACCATCCTGCGCGAAATTGCCCGATGGTACGATGTGGAAATTGTATATAGCGCCCCGGCCGGCAATGAGCTGTATGGTGGCGGAATCAGCCGGAATCTTAATTTATCAGCCGTTTTGCGCGTACTCGAAGAGAACGGCCCGAATCACTTTAGCATAGAAGGGAAGAAAGTGGTGGTATTACCCAGGTAAACCTGTAAAAAAATAACGTATGAATAAACTATGAACAATGGAAAACCGGAGGTGGTGACACACCCCCGGCGAAAGTCCAGCATCCTGTAAGATCAGCAAAAGATCATTTAAGAATTCTAAACCTTATTAAAAGTATGCAATTAAACTTTAAGGAGACATGGTTTCTCCCCAGGGGACTTTTATTTACCAAAATCACACGGGTTATGAAAATGACCACATTGCTTATCCTGATTGCCTGCCTGCATGTAAGCGCGCGCGGTTTTTCACAGGGCGTCACGCTTTCCGTGAAAAATATGCCACTACAACAGGTGTTTGCGGAGATCATCATGCAATCAGGAGCTACTATCGTGTATAATGAATCAGTCCTGAAAGATGCCGGCAGGGTAACCCTGCAGGTAAACGCTGCTACGGTGGAACAAGTACTCGAAAAATGCCTGCTGGATCAGCCGGTAACCTACAGTGTACATAACGGTGTGTTTGTGATCAAAAGCAAAACACAGTCACTAACGGAAATGGATACACTGAGTAGAATTTCCGGTGTGGTAAATGCAGTTGATGGCACCTCCCTGCCCGGCGCCACCGTTATCGTAAAAGGAACCAGCCGCGGCATCGCCACCAATGGCAACGGACAATTTACCATCTCCGCTAATCCGGGCGATATGCTCGTATTTACTTTTACCGGTTATGATAAACAGGAACTGCCAGCCAGACAAGGCATGCAGGTAACCTTACAACCCTCCAGCAGTCAGCTTGACCAGGTGGTGGTGGTAGGCTACTCCGACAAAAAGAAAAGTGAACTCACCAGTGCCGTTACTGTTGTAGATGCAGGTAAACTGAAAGATGTAACCACCAACGATGTAGGTACCATGCTGCAAGGCAAGGTAGCAGGCTTACAGGTGGTAAGCAGCTCCGGTGTACCCGGTGCAGCATCGGAAATACGCATGCGCGGCATCTCTTCCGTGAATGCTTCGCAAAGCCCGCTGGTAGTAGTAGACGGGATCATCGGCGGAAATTATGATCCCAATGATATTGAAAATGTAACCGTGCTGAAAGATGCCGGTGCCACCGCCATGTACGGCTCACAAGCCAATGCGGGCGTTATCATCATCACCACCAAAAGAGCGGCATCAGGGAAAACACGGTTCCAGGCAAAGATCACTACCGGCTTCCGTACACCCGACTTTGGTACGATGGATATGATGAACGGAAGCGAATTATACGAACATCAGAAAGAATATTACCGCGATTATATCCCCGGTAATACCGATAACTCCTATAAAATTGATCTGCTTAAATTTTACAATGAACGACCACTGGCCCTGCGCGATCAGAACTATAACTGGTTAACAGACATGTTCCGCCGCGCACCCATGCAGAACATCTATTTATCTGCCAGCGGCAAAACAGAAAAAGCCGATTATTATCTGGGCCTTTCCTACTACAATGAAAAAGGAACGTTCCGGAATACCAACTATCAACGGGTAAATCTGCGCGCCAATTCTACCTATCATTTTACAAAAAATATCAGCCTTACCAATAATATTAATATCAGCGGTACATCGGGCAAAAGCTACGACTACAATGATGTGTACTATGCCTACCTGAATATGCCGTGGGATAATCCATATGACAGCGTGGGCAAGCCGTTGTATGTAGATGGGAATGCCCCATTCAAATGGTGGTCGCGCGACAAAGTGAATCCTATACACACCATCGATAACTCTGAGCATCCTTATAAAAATTTTGATGCGAACTACGACCTGGGACTAACTGCCGGTATTACCAGCTGGCTTACTTTTTCCAGTACCAACAGGGTTTCTGTTGGCTATAATAAAAACAAATCGTTTTATTCATCCGGGGTAGCGGGGCAATACCATGGCACCGGTTATCTGGCCGAGCTGAGTACACTCAATTATGGCTATATCTCCAATGACCTGCTTAAGTTTGACTTCCGTTTAGGAGATCATCATCTCAGCGGGTTGGCCGGACTGGCATTTGAAGGTAGTAATACCGAGATCCTGGGCGCTTCCGGAAAAGGGCTGCCGCAGGGCCTTAAAGTATTGAATGTGGTGAGCAATAATCAGCAGGTAAATGGCAGCTATGATCAGGCCATTATCCAGTCGTTCATCTCGCAGGTGAATTACAGTTATCTTGATAAATATTTTCTGACAGGTTCTTACCGGGTGGATGGTTCTTCCAACTTTACACCGGATAACCGCTACGCACCTTTTCCATCGATATCTGCTGCCTGGCTGATGAGCAATGAATCATTCCTGAAAGAAAGTGAGGCTATCAATAACCTGAAGTTAAGATTGAGCTATGGGGTGACCGGTACGCAGGACATCGGCTCTGCGCGTTACCTGGCACTGTTTTCACTGACCAGCAAATATAATTCCCAGACAGCGGCTACACCTTCACAACTGCCAAGTCCGGACCTCACCTGGGAAAGTAAATACCAGTGGAATGCGGGCCTGGATGTCAGTTTATTTAAGCGTATAGACGTTACCGTAGATGTATATAACAACGTCACCAAAAACCTGTTATTGCAGGTATCCCAGCCATTGTCTGTTGGTTTTGAAACGAGATGGCAAAACGTGGGAGAACTTGTGAACAACGGTATTGAACTGAGTATCGGCTCTGTCAATATCCGCAGCCGTTCTTTTGAATGGAGTACAGATTTTAATATCAACTTCAATACCAACAAGCTGCAAAAATTCCCGAACAGTATCATCAATACACAGTCTACCTGGAGCATCTCACAGATCTACCGCAATGGTGGCAACCTGTACGAATTTTATATGCCTAAATGGCTGGGTGTAGATAAAGATAATGGTGCGCCTTTATGGGAAGTTGTGGATAAAGATGGCAACCGTTCCGCTACCTCTGATTACGCCAGCGCCACCTACCAGGAAGTAGGATCAGCACTGCCGAAATTCCAGGGCGGGATGACAAACAGCTTCCGGTACAAAGGTGTGACTTTAGGTGTGAATGTATACTTCCTTTCCGGCAATAAAATTTACAGTAACAACTTACGCTTCGTAGAAAACGATGGTAATGAACCTTATTATAACCAGGTGAAATTACCTGCTGGCTCCAAAACCTGGTCCCAGCCCGGAGATGACGCCACAGAACCTAGTCCACAGAATTCTGCGAATTCCACCCAGACGTCCACCCGTTTCTTAAAGGATGGCAGCTTCTTATCACTCCGTAATATCAGTTTGAGTTATGAGTTGCCGGTATCGTTGGTGCAAAAGCTGCGGCTGGATGGCATCACGGTAGGTTTTACGGCAGACAATGTACATACGTTTACCAATTTCCTGGGACAGGACCCGCAAACAACTATTACACCCGGCTCTTTTGTGATGCCCGGCGTGTCGGATTTTAAATATCCGAATAACCGCCAGTACCTGTTCAACATTAATTTCAGATTTTAATTCAATACTACTATAATGAAATCAGCTATAATAATATTGATATTACTACCACTGCTGCTTTGGCAGACGGGCTGCATGAAGGATGTAAATCCCACGGATGCGCTGACGACTGAAACGATTACCAGTAGCCCCGAAGGATTGAGGAATGCAGTAAACGGCGCTTATTCCCTGTTGAAAGATCATGTAACGTTTAATGGTACAACAGATGATAATAATATGTACCTGCGCCAGTATTTCCAGTTGTCGGATTTTGCGAGTGATGATATTGTATGTGGACAAACAACAGAGGATCCTTTGTTTTACAGTTTCTCACTTGGTCATTCTCCCACGCAAACGAATACACGTTATTTCTGGTATATCTCTTATAAGATCATTAACGATGTAAATACAGTGATAGAAGCAGTGGAGAAAGTAACTAACCCCGACGCAGCTACGCAGCAGATGTTGGGCGAATGTTATTTTCTGCGGGCTTTCAGTCATTTCAACCTGGTGAAGCTGTTTGCAATGCCATATACACAAAATCCGGCCGGACCCGGCATTATTTTGCGTACTTCCACCGGTGATGCACCGCAAAAAGAGCGGGCTACCGTATCAGATGTATATGCGCAGATAGTAGCAGATGCAGAAAAGGGCGCCGCCCTGATGAACCAGCAAAGAGGTGCCCAGTATGCGTCGCAGGAAGCCGCCTGGGCGCTGTTGTCCAGGGCTTATTTATACGAAGGCAAAAATGACAGTACCATTTATTATTCCAATAAAGTGATTAATGCCGGTCGTTTTACCTTAACCACTGCCGCTACCTATCCCACTTTATTTGCGAATGCTATAAACGGTAGCGAAACTATTTTTTGCGTGGCTTTTACAGAGGTGGAAGACTACCATAAATTTGGTTCCATTGCTTCCATGATCTTTTCCGATGGTAATTCCGGCTGGGGTGAAGAATATGCATCCGCCTCGCTGAGAGATACAATGGCTGCACACCCGGAAGATGTACGCTGGAAATATATTGTGCCGTTGAAAGATGATAACGGGATTGTGCAACAAAAGAATGGGATTGACATCTATTATATCTCCAAATTTTCCGGACAGGGCGGTAGTCCTACTTTAAGTTCACCGATCCTTTTCCGTTTATCGGAGATGTACCTGAATCGTGCAGAAGCATCGGCCAAGGCGGGGCAAACCAATGCGGCGCTTGATGATGTGGATCTTATCCGCAGCAACAGGGGACTGGAAAATGCCTTGTACAACAAGCAGCTGCCTTCCGGTAAAACCGCACTGGACATTGTGTTGAAAGAAAGAAGGATAGAACTGGCCTTTGAAGGGCATCGCACTTTTGATGTATACCGCAACAAACGGCCGATGAACAGGACCTATTGGGGCTATCATCTTCCCGGTCTGAAACAATCGGATATCAACCTGGCTGTGAACCCGGCGGGTTATGCCGGTATGATCATCCAGCCGGATAATACGAAGATCATCTATTACATTCCGATAGATGAAACAGAAACCAATAAACTGTGCGTACAGAATCCCTAAAACACACTGAACATGCAAAAGACATTATTATATATCTTCCTGTTATGCCTGCTGGCAGCCTGTAAAAAGGACGAAACATCGCCGGAGCCACTCGTTGTATACACGATTGCAGTAGATGGTAACCAGGTGACCTTTAACAATGAAACCACCGGCGCCACTTCCTATAAGTGGGATTTTGGCGATGGCAGCGAATCTACCGATGTAAGCCCGGTGCATACGTACAAGGGCAAAGGAAAATATGTGCCTACACTGTATGCCACATCTGCCGGCGGCGTTACTGCAGAAGGATCTACCGTGATCCGTATCTCCAAAACATCACCGGTGAAACTGAATGATAACAGCCTGGCCGACTGGGATACTATCAGCCAGAATATGATCACCGCAGGTCCTGCCGGCGGCGTGTTTAAAAAGGCAAAATTTGATTACGACGGACAAAGTGTATTCTTTTATGTAGAAATGACATCGAAGCTGGCAGACGCCAATATTTTCGATATTTATATTGATGCAGATAACAATCCCGGTACGGGCCTGCTGACAGGACTATTTACAGATGGCGCCTATGATGTACTGCTGGAAGGGCAACTGCTGCTGAAGCCAGCCGTGGCAGCCATTCCTATGGCCATGTATTATCATACTGGTCCGCAGACGGGTTTTACTTTTGATGCGCAGTCGGGGACCGACTTTTTCAGTATCGGGACTATTTCTGAGGCGAATGGGGTACTGCGGTTTGAAGGAAAACTGGACCGTTCCAAAATAAAAGGATTCACAGGAACGGCTATACGATTGGGTATGGTGGCTACGAGCAATGATTGGAGTACACAGTTAGGCACAATTCCGGATGATGGGGCACCTTCTTTTTTATTGAATATGCCGGAATAAATTATTACTTTAAGTGCCATAACTATGAACAATGAACAATTCCACTACCGTTAATCAACGTCTCATTTCCCTGGATGTTATGCGCGGGCTTATCATGATCCTCCTCGCAGGAGAGAGTGCCCGTCTGTATAAGTCACTCAACAACCTGGAGTCAACTGGCATATTCCATAGCTTTATGCAGCAGTTCTTTCATCATCCATGGAATGGCCTGCGTGCCTGGGATCTTGTACAGCCGGCATTCATGACCATGGCAGGTTCCGCCATGTACATTTCTTATTATTACAAAACGAAGAAGGGGATCACCTGGGGGCAAAATTTCAAGCATATTGCCTGGCGTTGCCTGAAGCTGCTCATCTGTGGTACTGCCTTACACTGCGTGTATTCCGGGAAGTTAGTATGGGAGTTATGGAATGTGCTCACGCAACTGGCCGTAACTACTATGATTGCCTATCTCATTATCCGCCGTTCGGATGGTTTTCAGCTGGCTTTCAGTATTTTACTGTTGATCGCCACTGACCTGATGTATCGCTACATCCTGGTACCGGGTTTTGAAGAACCCTTTATAAAGGACCATAATTTCGGCTCATTTATGGACATGGTATTGATGGGTAAGATCAACAGAGGTGGCGGATGGGTAACCATCAACTTCATTCCAACTGCGGCGCATACTATATGGGGCGTGCTTGCGGGTAAGTTACTCATCAGCGATAAATCATCCCGTCAGAAAGTCCTTACGCTGGTAGTTGCCGGTCTGATTGGACTGGTACTTGGTTTTGGCCTGGATTGGAGTGGTATTACGCCTATCATCAAAAGGATCAGTACTGCTTCTTTTGCCCTGGCATCCGGTGGTTGGGTAATGCTTGTACTGGCACTGTTATACTGGCTGATAGATGTTAAGAAAAATGTGCGTTATGCCTGGATCGCTACGGTTGTAGGGATGAATGCTATTTTCATCTATCTTTTCTTTGAAACGGTGGGAGTACAATGGGTAAACGGCGTTGTCGGTATCTTCGTGAAAGGCTTTGCCGGGATGATAGGAACACCGGAAGGAATCAGTGAAGTTTTATCTGCCCTGGCAGTACTGGTACTGGAATGGGGTATGTGTTACTGGTTGTATACGAGGAAGATTTTCTTCAAGTTGTAGTTCCTATTTTGGGATTTACGAATTTATGAATTTACGAATTTTGGGATTTGGAATGCAGCAAAGATAAACACATATGCTTAAGTCTCCGCTGCATTCCAAATCCCAAAATTCATAAATTCATAAATCCCAAAATTTCCGCATAGTCTAAGCTATTCTTTAATCCCTGCCACCATCAATATAATTACGAGTCCGCATATAGCCATGATCCCAAACGACCAGCGCAGGCTGGAAGCCTGTGCCACAAAGCCGATTAATGGTGGTACTACGAGGAAGCCCATATAACCGATGGTAGAAATAGATGCCAGCGTTTGTCCGCTGTTGGTGCTTTTTGATTTTCCTGCGAGACTGAAAACCAATGGTACGATACAGGCTACTCCCAGTCCTGTAAAGATGAACCCGATGCCGGTAGTGACAGGGTAAGGCAGCAGGATGGCCAGTAACAGGCCGATGAAGATTAACCAGCCGCTGTTACGTAACATGGTTTTAATGCCCAGCTTTGCCACGAGGCGGTCGCCCGCAAAGCGGCCTATGGTCATAGATACCATGTATAATACAAAAGCGGCGGTGGCAGCAGATCCGGAGCCACCCACTATTTTATGGAAGTAGATACTGCTCCAGTCATACATCGTATTTTCTGTGGCCATACAGGCGAAGCAGATAAAGGAAAATTTAAGCAATGATTTATCAGGCAGGGAAAACACTGGTTTCTTTTCCAGTTGCGGTGTTGGCTGGTCGGGGTATGATTTGGGATAATAGTACAGCGTAAATACCAACAATAATGCGCTCACAGCCAGCAGGTGATAGGAGGGCGCCACATGCATGGATACCATCAGGTAACCGATGGCGGCACCGGCGAAACCGGCAATGCTCCATATGCCGTGAAAGGTGGTCATGATTGACTTTGGATAGAGATATTGCACCTGTACCGCCTGTGCATTCATTGACAGGTTCAGGAGGTTGCGGGATGATCCGAAGCAGAAGAGGATCAGTGCCAATTGCCATACGCTGGTGGTAAAACCGGGTAAACTGAGGATGAGATTAAAGACGAGTGCGCCTACCACCATGATTTTACGGCTGCTGAAGCTCCCCAGCAATTTGCCGGTAATGGGCATCGTTATCATGAGGCCAATCGGCAGCGCAAAGAGTACTGCCCCCAATTGCGCTTCATTTAAATGTAGTTGCTGTTGGATGGAAGGTATCCTGGATGCCCAGGTGGCGTAGCCCAGCCCAGAGATAAAAAAGAATACGGAAGTAGCTATTCTATACTGCCTGGCATTGCTTTCCTGCTGAATTTCTATTAACATTTTTCAATCAAACACACTCCTTTTGGAGTCATTCAGGGTGCAAAACTAGATTAAATATTTGGGAATTTTTTGATTTACGTATTTAGATATTTAAAATGCAGCGAAAAATAAATGCAGTAGAGATATGATTTTTTAATTTAACATTAAGGTTAATCTCCGCTGCATTTTAAATATCTAAATACGTAAATCAAAAAATTCCCAAATATTTTATTCCTGTTTCAGCATAATGTTACGATATGCTACTTTCATCGGTCCGCCTACGTGTACCTGTACGCCCAGCATACCTGCTGACTTTCCGTTTACGGTATCGTTGTCGGTTACATCGCTCATTAAAACGTCATTGATATAATGTTGGAGGTGGTTGCCTTTTACGATTAAATGACATTTGTTCCAGTCTTCGCTTTTAATCAGTGTTTGTAAGGAATCCGCGCTGCCCAATGATTTGGTAACGATGGCGGCTGTCCATGCGTTGTTTTTAACGCCATCCTTCAGGGAGGAGGTAGGAGCCGGAATGGTTACTTCCTGTCCGCGATAGGCCAGGGTAGTACGTCCGCGTTCCTCGTAGTTCTGCCCGGTGTAGTGGTTGGCGCCATCTATATCTGCCTGGTAGCCTTTCAGTGCGTGCGGTACATCTTCTACTGCCACACTGCGGTAGTTGATACCACTATTCCCTTCCTTGGTGATTTTGAATTCCAGGGTGAGTTCAAAATCGGCTGGCTGTCCACCTTTCCAGATGAGGAAGGTGTTGGTTTTTATTAAATTGGCGGGCGTTATTTCGCCAACGATGTTGCCGTCCTGCACGCTCCAGTGAATGGAATCACCTTCCCAGCCATTTAATGTTTTGCCATCAAAGATGGAAACGAATTCCGCTTCTTTGGTGGTGCTATCCCCGGCAGCGCCTTCCTGGGCCGCACTGTTGGTATTACCGCAACCGGCGGCCATAAACAGGAGCGATACGGCTGCCAATGGCACTGCTATTGCAGGAAATTTTCTGAGCATATAGTGTTGTTTTTTTAGTTATCAGTTATTTTCGTATAGCCATTGGCGATACCTTTTATGCATTTGCTTCTTTCCAGTTGCCGGAGGCGGCGGAATCCAGTACAGCCTGGCATACCACCTGTGTTTCCAGGGCTTCCCGGAAAGTAGGGGAGCAAGGTGTGTTTGTTTCCAGGCTTTTGAGGAAATCGGCCACCTGGTGTACAAAAGAATGCTCGTAACCGATGCTCAGTCCCGGTACCCACCATTTATCCATGTAGGGTTGATCGCCGTCTGTAACATGGATAGAGCGCCAGCCGCGTACCGTAGAGGCGTCTGCGTTATCAAAGTATTCCAGGCGGTTTAAGTCGTGCAGATCCCAGCGGATAGAGGCATTTTCACCATTGATTTCGAAGGTATACAATGCTTTGTGTCCACGTGCATAGCGGGTAGATTCAAACAGGCCGAGAGAGCCGTTATTGAAGCGGCAGATGAAAGCGCAGGCATCATCAATGCTTACCTTTTCTACTTTACCGGTCAACTGGTGCATCCGTTCTTTCACAAATGTTTCTGTCATAGCAGATACATTTTTTATGCTGCCATTGAGCCAGATGGCGGTATCTATGCAATGGGAGAGGAGATCGCCCACTACACCGGATCCTGCCACGTCAGCATCCATGCGCCATAAGGCTTCACCGCCCTGGGGCAGGTTGGCGTTGATGGTCCAGTCCTGCAGGAAGTTGGCGCGATAGTGAAAGATACGACCCAGCTTTCCTGAATCGATGATCTGTTTAGCCAGGGTAACGGCCGGAATGCGGCGGTAGTTGTACCATACCGTATTGGGTACGCCTGCTTTTTCGATGGCATCCACCATGGTTTGTGATTCTTCCAGGGTGCGTGCCAGCGGCTTTTCACAGAGGATCATTTTGCCTGCGGCAGCAGCAGCGATGGCAATTTCCGCATGCATATTATTAGGTGTGCAGATATCCACTGCATCTATATCATCACGTTTGAGGAGTGTTTTCCAGTCTGTTTCTACGGATGCATAACCCCACTGATCAGCAAAAGCGCGTGCTTTGCTTTCTGTGCGGGAACATACGGCCTGCAACACCGGCACATAGGCCAGGTCAGGGAAAAAATTTTTTACCCGCTGATAGCCGTTGGAATGTGTTCTGCCCATAAAGCCACATCCTATTAATCCAATCCTCAGTTCTTTCTTTTTTGTCATAGTTGTCACGGATTATATTTGTTGAGAATAGTCATCTTGAATGGTTATACTGCTTCATACCATCCATGTTTGCGCCTTACATTCACCATGGCGGCCAGGATATCGTTCCAGGTCTTTGGCTGTGTCATCACTTCGTTGGGAAACATGCAACCATCCCAGCAGATGTGACGGAATGCTTTGGTGAGTGCACCTGCATCATCACGGAGCCAGTGGCCGGCATCAGTAGCGATGTCCAGTTTACCATTGGGGTCGCTGGCCAGGCAGTGCCGTCCTGTTTTGTCGTGTGAACCGGTACCGTGTACGGTGCCATCATTCTGTGCTACGTGGAAATCAATGGTCCAGGGGCGCAGGGCATGCGTTAATGTACGCAGGCCGGCTGTCAGTGCTTCCCGGTCTTTCCAGTCGAAATCAACAGGTAGTATGCGGTCTTCCGGGCTGTTGTAGCCCAGGAGATAGAGGAAGGTGTGCGACATATCCGCCTGGAAGCCGATATTGGGCCTGTTTACGGCCTCTAATGTATCGATCATAGCTTTCCAGCTGTGCATGCCACCCCAGCAGATTTCGCCCTCTGCAGCGAGTTTTTCGCCATAGTCGGCTGCTACATCGCAGGCTTCACGGAAAGTTTGTGCAATCAGTTTTGTATTACCAGCCGGATCTTTTGCCCAGCTTTCCGGTGAGCTGGCGGAATCGATACGGATCACACCACCGGGACGAATACCCAGTTCACGCAGTTGCTTAGCCACCTGGCAGGATTTACGTACCTGTTCTACGAATTGTGCGCGTTCTTCTTTGCTGCCCATAGCAGAACCACCGCTGGGAGGCCATATCGGCGCCACCAGGCTACCTATCTCCAGGTTGTAGGAAGATACCTTGTCGGCCAGTTTTTTAAGGCCGTCAGCAGAACTATCCACACTTACGTGCGGATCAAAAAGACCAATATCCACCCCGTCAAACTTTACGCCGTCTACTTCCGCAGCAGCTGTCATTTCCAGGAGTGTGTCAAATGCTATGATGGGTTCAGAACCGGGTCCTTTGCCTACAATGCCGGGCCAGGTAGCGTTGTGTAGTTTTGGATAATTATTTTCTTTCATAACGTAGTCGTATTGATTCAGTAATTTATTACAACACCAGGTCGGGGTTACCCGGACCAAAATGTTTCAGCATTACGATTGGATCTGTAGCAGAGGCGTTTACAATTTTAACACCAGCTACTGCGGCGGCTTCGCTGACAAAGAACTCGTCATTGGTGAGTTGTCCGTAGCGGATGAGCGCAGGTGTTTCAATATCCCATACACCCATTTTACCATGTCCCTGCATCATGATCATACCATAAGCAGCACTGTCTTTTATCACTACGGTGGCACCTGGCTCAATGGTCAGTTCCTTGGCGCTGAAAGCGTCGGATTTGTAACAGATCCAGTTTTCGGTATAACCGGCTGCATTCATTTCTGCCAGTGGTTTCACCGGTTTTGGATGCATGTAGCGGTTTTCGTGCATGTTCGGATCGAGGTTGAGGTCCCAGTCAATTACATCGAGCAGTTGTTCAAAATCGCCGATGCTGTCTGCCGGAGTACCATTCCAGAGCAGTTCTTCCGGGATGATGGCTTCATTTACCAAAGACTGGTACATCGCAAAAACATCAGATGCTTTTTGCGGTTCGTAAGTACACATACTACCGGGTGCGTGCAACAGTCCGGGAGGTACATCCCATCCTGTACCGGGTTCCAGGCGGAAAGCCTGTGAGTAGTTGGTTATTTTATTATCTCCCTTGGTGAAATTTACCAGGCATTCGCGGATTTGTTCGCGGGTTGTACCCGGTGAAATACCCATGAAAGTATACGGGAAATCGCCTCCGTGATTGTTCAGTTGTGGCGGGAAGTAGTATGCTTCCGGTTTTCCCATCTGTCCGATGAGAGCCGCCTTTTCATCATTGTGATGGATGTGGTGGGGGAGTGGTCCCATGTTATCAAAGAACTTGGAGTACATCGGCCATCCACCATGTTCATCCCACAGCCGTTTGCCGATCAGTTTACCTTTTAATTCGCTGACAGCATCTTTCAATAAAACGCTTTCTGTGGCAGCACCATCATTTACGATAACCATGCTTAACCCTTCGTTTTCTCCCGTCAACGGGCCGTTCTTTGCCGGTGTGGTAGACGAAAACCAACGTTCATCGATACCGCCGCGCTGGCCTCCTAATATGTAATAGTCGTCCGGATGTAATTTTATTCTCCGGCCTGGTACACAGAACGATCTGGGCACCCAGGTGGGCGCCAGCCGCAGTATTCCTTGTCCTTGTTCCAGTGCTTTTTCGGCTAAACTTAATTTTTCCATGGGCTTTAATTATATAGATTATGATAGATCAGTTAAAAATTGTGCGATTTTTTCTTTATTCCTGAGTACATCGATTTCCAGGTCGTATTGCCTGCTTTCTCCGGGCGCCAGGAAGAGGAGTGTTCCCTGTTTCCTTGCCACGGATTGCCCGATAGGTGGATTGGTACCGGGTTCCAGCCCCATTACATATTCTCCTTTACCCCAGTGTTGCCAGTTGGTGAGCCAGGGGAGTTGTGCTTTTTTAAAACGTATGGAAAGTGCGATGCCGATATCGGCATTATGAACACCACAGGCGCACCATCCGTTGGTGTCTGCAACGGGATCAATGAACGCAGCTTCTTCACCGGCACCGGCGTGGCTGTCCAGTGGTGCCAGGCATTTATGAAAATCATGATCTTTCTGGAAGATGCGCGTGATATCACCTTCCCTGGCTTTCCAGGACCCTTTCCAGCAGATGGTGGCGCCTTCATCTACGAGCGGCCATCCGAGGTTGAAATGATAGAGGAGCATGTGCGGTGTATCGGTATTGCCCTGGTTGATCACCTCATCTCTGATACGAATGGAGGCTTGCCCCAATGTGCCGGAGATAGTGCGTTTTAATACCAACTTCGGACCAGCTACCCTTGATTGGTGCATGATACCCGTAATGCTCATCTCCATATTGCCCGCTACCGGATCGGGTTGCAGGATAGATATTATTTCGGCAGGTGTGTTACTGATGGGGCCATGCAGACCACGATCCCCGTGTTCATCTTTTTCCGGCCCGCTTATATGCGTAAGACCGCAGGTGGTCATTAATCCACCACCAAAGGTTTGGAGCCAGTCCAAACCTTTATCAGCAGAGCGTTGTGGCGCTATGATGCCTCCATGACTTAACCAGGCGAGACTATGTTCATTGTAAAAAGTATCCACAATATCCATGGCCCGGTCTATCACTACCTTATAGCGTAGGCCCGTTCCCGTATTGATCCAGGCGATGCGTGTGCCGCGGCCCGCGCCATTATCCATTACAGCTGTTTCAATGCCGCCCAGCTGCGCATGATGTGAGATCTTATTCTTCCAGTCCATGTCCATTTTTCATTTACTTATTTATTCACTTTGCCATTTTGCTATTCTTTTAAGATAAAAAAATAACAAAATGGCAAAATGAATAAATGGTAATTATTATTTGTTAGTCAACTGTTTTGAACCGGTAAAAACAGAATCCTGTTTGTTGCCACCGGATTTCAGGTAGGCAATCAGGTCTTTTAATTCATCTTCATTCAAACGGTTGATCAAACCAGGTAACATTACGGAAACCGTAGATACTTTTGTGCCGGTCACATCTTTCTTCAGCAGTTCGCGGTGTGTTTGTGGTGCGAACGGATTCTGAGAGATGATGTATTTATCCTTGTCCTGGCTTACCAGTCTGCCTACAATAGAACCACCATCTTTCAATGCAAATACGGTAGCGCCATATTGATCAGAAATAGTTTTGCTCGGGTCAATGATTGCTTCCAGGATATCTTTGGTAGAAAAGCGTGTACCCAGTTGCGTGAGATCAGGACCAGCTACGCCGCCTTCTCCCTGCATACCATGACAGGAACCGCAAAGTGAAGTATTGAACATGGCTTTACCCTGTTCAAAATTGCGACCGGTTAAGCCACTTTTTATTACAGAATCAGCTTGTTCCAGTTTCCAGTTCCTTCCGGGACCTTTAGGTTGTGCATATCCCTGTGCAAGGCCACCGCTGTTGTTGATGAGCGAATCACCTGAGAGGGTGTTGAAATGTGCGAACTGATTTTTTGGCACATTGGCCAGTGCACTTTTCCTGGCGTTGTTAATAAATCCGATAAAGCTATGTCCGCCTTTAAAAGTAAACGCGTGATAGAACCATTGGAAGTATTGTTCCTGCAGGGCAGGTGTCCAGCCATTCTTTGCCTGGCTTAATGCTACTGCATACCAGGTTTGTTGTAATGGCGGCATTTTAGACAGCATACCGGCTATATCCAATCCGTATTGCGGGTTGCGCATGATCAGATCAGCAGATTGCATCGCTGTTTTCTGTGCAGCAGTATCGTCTTTTGCTTCTGCCAGCAAAGCCATGGTTTTTTCTACTGCATGCGGTGCATCCAGGTATACCAGTACTTTACTCAGGGAGCGGTTAAGATCATTGGTTTTGGCAGGATAGTGCGGATCCAGGTAAGTGGTTATCTGTGCGTTCAGCGCAGCATCCGGTTTACCCATGCGCGCAAATACCAGTTCAAATGCACGGAGGAGATCTATTTGCTGGGATTCAGACAATTGCGCGTAGTCAATTGTTGTGAGTTGTTTCAGCAATGCCTGTTTGGCATCTGACTTACCCTTACCCTGACGGGCCAGTGCGATAGTGCCCTGGATCAGTGTTTCAGGATCTTTTTCCTGTAATAATTTATTCTGCCATTCGCTCACCGGCTGGTTTTCTACTGCAACCCTGGCGGCAAAGCGGATGAAGCGATCACTATTTTTCAAATAAGGCCATGCGAAATCTATAGCACCTGCTTTAGGTCCACCATGGTATTCTTCCAGTTGTCTGCGTGTTTTCTGCGCATCGCTGGGTGTTACAGCTGCCAGTGGTGAGTTGTCTTCCTTGTTGTCTTTGTAAATAACACGATACAGATCTGATTCCAGTCTGCGTCCGCCTGTCAGGAAATACAAGGCGCCATCAGGACCAATCACACCGTCTGTGAGGGGCAGGGGAGAACCAGAAAGGAACTCTTCTGCACTTGCTTTGTAAGAAGCGCCATCGGGTTGTAAATGAACGGCGTAGATGATACCAAAGCTCCAGTCGAATGCAAATAATGATTTGCGGTATTTTTCAGGGAACCTTGCTTTACCACCGGAGACAAAGTTGGTAGGGCAGCCCTGGCCAATGTTCAACACTGCCGGTAAATTATCAGGATAGGCAGGTGACCATTTTTCGGTGCCTGGTCTCCATCCGAATTCACTGCCGCTTGTTACATGGCAGATACGGGTAGGACGATACCATGGTGTTCCGAAATCCCATTCCATATCAGAATCGTAGGTGAACATATCACCTGCGTCGTTAAAAGTAAGGTCAAAAGGATTACGGAAGCCGGAGCTGATCAGTTCCCAGTCGGTACCGGTAGAATCGATATGCGCAATCCAGCCGCCATGTGTGTTTACCGTATTATCATGACCGTTAGGGTCTCTGATTAATGGCAACACGTTATCTATTTCCCAGGATGGGGGTACTTTGTAGTTCTTCATCTCCGGGATCTTGGTAAAGTTACCGGCGATCACGTAGATGGATTGTTTGTCGGGTGACAGTACCACGCTGTGTGGACCGTGTTCACCTTCACCTTCCAATGCTTTCAGCAGGGTGATTTTATCAAACTGATCATCACCGTCCGTATCCTGGAGGCGATAGAGTCCACTGCCTTTGTTAAACTTATCATCACTGTTGTGATTTACCATTACGTACAGGCTGTTAAAAGCATACAGTAATCCCTGTGCGTAGCCCATCGAAACTTTTGCATTGGAAGAGTCAGCGGGATTATCTTTTCCGATGATCAGCTTCTCAATTTTTAGTTTGGATGAATCTTCGCCAACAGCGGGCAGCTGGAGGCGGTAAAGAAAGCCATATTGATCAGATACGATCAGACGGCCTTTGTCGTCGAAGGTCATGGATACCCAGGACCCTTGCTTGTTGTCGCCGGGGCTGTAAAGATGCTCCGCTTTAAAGTTGTCTGGCAGCTTCAAGGCATCGATCCTGGCGTTTTTAGGGCCGATATTCCCTGACGTAGAGTCCCCTGACGTAGAGTCGTTCCCGTTATTACAGGCCACCACTGATGAAACAGTGGCAGCCAGTAATAATAATTTGAAAGTTGATTTTCGTGACGTGATCATATTGTATATACTTATAGGTTCCTGATCTATTAACGCGGAATGGCTTGTTCACTTTGGTAATATAAGCAAACGGTTTCCGTTTTTTCAACATTTTTTACCAACCGGTATTTTGTTCAAATCCATTCAACCGTACTTCTCTTTCAGGTATCGGATAAAGCAATTGAAAAGGCTGAATATTGTATGATGCGGCGCTGAGGCGGCTCAATCTCAGTTTTTCTTCCTTTCCGTGTTGTGTCATTACTTCCACTGCTTTACCGGTGCGGAGTAACTGGTACCAGCGTTGATCTTCAAAAGCCAGTTCCACGCGCTGTTCATGCGCTACCGCATCTCTGAAGGCAACCTGACCCAGGGCGGGTAAACCAGCTAAACCAGCACGTGCACGCACTTCGTTAATGTATGGAAGTGGATCGCCTGTACCTGTTTCATTGATGGCTTCTGCCAGCATCAGCAATACCTGTGCGTAACGATATACCGGCCAGTTTTCATTGGCACGGCCGTCCAGCGCATATGGCGGATGGTAGAATTTTTTGATGAGCGGTAATTTGCCACCAAACGCAACAGATTCTGCAAAAGCTGCATTGGTCGGACTGTCATACATGAAAATAGACGCGTCTTTTCTCTTGTCGTTTGCTTCGTAAGCGTTTACAATACTGGGGGTAGGCATATTCACGCCTCCCAGGTTGCCGTTGAAGCCGGTCAGGTCTTTCTTGCCATTACGCGGACCGAAGTTAAAAATGAAATTACTGCTTTCTGTTTCCATACCTGAGTTATACTGTACGGAAAATATGGATTCAGTATTATTCTTTTTAGCCGGATCAAAGTTATCTGCGTAATTGGTTACCAGGGTATAACCCATTCCTTTCACTTGTTGCAGAGTAGTCACCGCTTTTGGATAATCCTTGGTGGTCAGGTACACATCGCCCAGCAATGTTAATGCTGCACCTTTGGTAGCCCTGCCAATAGCACTGCTTCCGTATGTTGCGGGCAAACTGGCAGCAGCATCGCCTGCATCCTTAATGATCTGCGCATACACTTCTTCTACACTGGATCTTTTAGGGGTGAGCGCCTGTTCAGGGCTGGCCACTTCCTCCACTAATAAAGGTACCCCACCAAATAATCTTACCAGGTGGAAGTAGTAAAGTGCACGCAGAAATTTTGCTTCTCCGATATATTGGTTTTTGGTAGCGTCATCTGCGAATGGCACACCATCTATGCGGGAGATGATAACATTTGATTGCTGGATATTTCTATATAACAGTGCCCAGGTATTATTGATGTAGTTATTGCTGGTGGTAGTCAGGAACTCATCTATTTCTTCCCGTTGCTGTGCACCGCGATCACTTTCATCATACTGGTAGTTGGTATTATCTGACCTCATTTCAGACATGGCCCAGTAATCACTGGTGTATAATGTCTGTAGTTCGCCATAACAGCCATTCACAGCACGTTCGATCTGCGCTTCTGTTTTATAGTAGCTGGATCCGCTGGAAAAAGAGTTTGGCTTTACATCCAGCATGCTGTTGCAACCATTCAATGCTATTGCCAGTAGCGTTATAAGAGTTATTTTAGTTTTCATGTTGCTAGTCTTTTTGATACTGAATTAAAAGGAAAGGTTGGTACCCAGTGAAAAAATTCTGGGAACAGGATAGTTGGAATAATCTATCCCTGGTACCAGTGCACCACTTCCTCCTTTGCCCAGATAGTTGGTCACTTCAGGATTGCCGCTGTATTTGGTGAAAAGGATGGCATTCTGCACACTTACATACACCCTTGCGCTTTGTACAAATCCTTTTTTCGGGATCGTATATCCCAGCGTGATATTTTTAACCCAGGCATAATTGTTTTTCTCTACTGTCAGGGAGCTTACATCTCTGTACATTACCCTTCCACGGCCGGAACCATTGGTAGTAGGTACACGTCCGTTACCTGGATTGGATTCTGATCTCCATCTGTCAGCCACATCTTTTCTTACGTTGAATACGCCATCTATATTACCGTTGTAATCATTGGTGGCGTGGAGTCTGTCTGCTCCCATAGATCCTACGATCAATACGCGGAAGTCGAAGTTTTTGTAGCTCAGAATGTTGGTCAGTCCCCAGTTGAAATCAGGATAAGGATTGCCGATGATGTCAAAATCTTCCCGTGGATTAATTACACCATCACCATTGATATCTTTAAAGCGGATATTTCCCGGAATAGCACCTGGAAAAGCAGGGCCTTTATCTACTTCAGCCTGGTTCTGATAGATGCCATCAAAAACATAACCATACAACATGGCCAGCGGCTGGCCTACCCTGCTCACGTTGGTAGGGTTACCTTCACTACTGTTACCGGAATAAATAGGTGCATTGTCTGTACCTAATGCCAGTACCTTGTTGCGGTTAAAGGAAATGTTGAAGTTGGTAGTCCAGGAGAATCTTGGTGTTTCAATATTGCGGGAAGAAATACCGAGTTCAAGTCCTTTGTTCTCCATATCTCCTTTGTTCTGTGTTACGGTGCTGAATCCGCTGGACTGTGGCACTTCCACATTTAAGAGGAGGTCTTGTGTATTTCTTTTGTAAATATCAGCAGTAACATATACACGATCTTTCCATAAGCCGATGTCGACACCTATGTTCAGCTCGCGCATTTTTTCCCAGCCCAGGCTGGGATTTCCCAGTGAATTCATCACACGGCCACCAGCCAGTGCTCCGCCTAATACGTAATCGCTGGTACCGATATTACTCATGTAAGGATAGTCACCAATATTGAAATTACCGGAGAAGCCATAGGAAGCCCTTATTTTCAGATCACTGAAAGTATTGGATGATTTCATGAAATCTTCCTGTGAAACGCGCCATCCCAGGGCTACAGAAGGAAAAGTACCCCAGCGGTTGTCAGGTCCGAATCTGGAAGACCCGTCACTTCTTACGGTAGCAGTAACCAGGTATTTATCTTTATAAGCGTAGTTGATCCTGGCCAGGTAAGATAATAATGCCCACTCTGTTTTGTCGGTACTACCTGTAATGGTAGCAGCGGCATTTAAAGTTTTGATATCATCATCCGGGTAGTTGCTTCCGTTGAAGCCGGCAAACTGTTCTTTCTGAGACTGTATAGAATAGCCGAGTAAGCCTGTGAAAGCATGACCATTGCTGGTATTATACTGATAGGTGAGGGTATTTTCATTCAACCAGTTTAAGTAATTACCGTTGTAGGCGCTGCCGCTTGGAATGCTGGGTGGTGCCGCATTGGTGTTACCAATAGTGGATGGTCTGAAAAATTCGCCGCTACCTTCCTGATAGTCTACGTTGAAAGTAGATTTGAATTTCAGGTTCTTTATTACTTCATACTCTCCGTAAGTATTGAAAAGGATACGGGTACTCTTGGATTTGTTGGTGACATCATTCAATGTCATCACCGGGTTAGGTAATCCAAAAGTGCCGGGGCTTTGTATAAATTCGTTATAGCTACCATCCGCTTTATAGACCGGCTCAACCGGACTGGCGATCCCAAAAACGTCACCCCTGCCTTCACCTGAGCTAAAGCCTTTACGGGTAGTGTAGGATGGAGCCACGTTAAAGCCTACTTTAAATCTGTCTGATAAAGTAGCGTCTACATTCGCTCTTACAGAAAAACGTTGGTAACCTGAATTGATGATAACCCCATCCTGGTTGAAGTAACCTGCGGATACATAGGTCCTTATTTTTTCAGTACCACCGCTCATGCTGAGATTGATTTCCTGCATAGGTGCTACGCGTGTGATGGCATCAAACCAGTTGGTTCCTTCGCCGATCAGTGACGGGTTGCGATAAATTTCAGGAATATCGGTATCTACTGGTTCCCGGTGTTCTGTAAAACGGATATTGTCTTCGATAGACTCTTTCCTGAATTGTGCAAATTCCTGTCCGTTCATCAGTTCAGGCCGGCCTTTTTGCGGGATCTGCTGCAAACCATAGTTAGCAGTTAACTGAACAACCGGAATACCGGCGGCACCTCTTTTTGTAGTGATCAGCACTACACCGTTAGCACCCCTGGAACCGTAAATAGCGGTTGCGGATGCATCTTTCAATACAGCCATAGACTCGATATCCTGTGGATTGATCGCATTCATTGGATCGGATATCTGGTCGGAAGAGGATGCCAGCGGATAACCATCCACTACATACAGTGGTTGGCTGCCGGCACCTACAGCGCCGATACCTCTTACCTGTACCTGTGGTCCGCCACCGGGGATACCATTGGAAGTACTTACCTGGATACCGGCGATCTGTCCGGCTAATGCCTGATCAGGACCGGATACCGGCATATCCTTGATGTTTTTCATGGAAACAATTCCCACGGAACCGGTTACATCCTTTTTTTGTTGTGTACCATAACCAACTACTACTACCTGAGTCAGTGTTTTGTTGCTGGATTCCAGTGATGCACTGATTTTTGTCCGATTGCCTACATGTATCACTTTTGTGGCAAAACCTACAAAACTGAAAACAAGTGAATCTGTGGATGCGGCCTGGATGGTGTAGCGGCCGTTGGCATCTGTGAATGTACCCTGGTTGGTACCTTTAATGCCGATGGTAACACCTGGAAGCGGTGAACCATCGATTGCATCTGTAAGCTGTCCTGTTATGGGCCCGGTCTTATGGGCAGCGCCATTTGTAGACCCTGTCTGTTGTGCATAGCCATATGTACAAATAAGAAACAGGAGAAAAAATAGTCCCCCGAAGCGTGCAAGACAGGGGTGTCCTTTTTGATAAAGGATGGAAACTTTGATCATAACGAGTGGAATTAGATTTGGTGAAAGGGCATTTGGTTTTACAGCAATGAATTTAATCGAAGAAGAGTATATCCCTGTCCTGTTGCATCCTGTACTGTTCCGTACTGTACTGATCTGACCTGAATTATTTGATTAAATGACCGTATTAACAGGATTTGCAGGACGGAGCAAGTGACCAGGATTAAAGGATGATGGGATTAAGCAGGATGGGACAGGTTCTATAACAGATATAATAAGAGATATAATAAATAAGTACCGCTTTCTATCTCCTTGTTCCATCCTGCTTAATCCTGCTTAATCCTGTTAATCCTGGTCATGAGGGTACAGGACAGTTTTCCAGATCCCCTTTATTATTTTAAAGCAATGTTATGCGACCAATACACCTATGTATATAGGTATGCTGCGTGACGTCATAAAAGAACTGACATGAGAATTCCACGCTATGTATCTCTGCCGTTTATTTGCTGTGCCTGCGCTTTTTCTGCGAAGGCACAGTCATTACAAGCAGGCTTTCATTCACCCCCCGATTCCGTGAAACCGTCCATTTACTGGTACTGGATGAGCGACAATATTTCTAAAGACGGAGTGGTGAAAGACCTGAAGGCCATGGCAAAAGTGGGTATCGGCCGTGCTTTTATTGGTAACATCGGGATGGATAAGGCGGAAACGCCCTATGGTAAAGTGCGGATCTTTAGCAAAGAATGGTGGGATATAACGCAAGAGGCTATACGAACTGCGGGTAAAGAAGGCGTGGATATCGGACTTTTCAACAGTCCCGGCTGGAGCCAGTCTGGCGGCCCCTGGATAAAGGATGAACAGGCTATGCGCTACCTCACCGCCTCGTTGCGCCGTATCAGCGGACCACAGCAGTTTTCCGGTCGTATTGATCCGCCCGCCGGCGCATTGCAGGATGTTGCCCTGCTGGCTTTTCCGGTACCGGCAGCAGATACCGACGAAATCGCCGCACACAACCCGGCTGTGCAGGCAAACGTGACCATTTCAGCACTGCCTGCTGTAGCAGATAAAGACCTCTCCACGGCGGCTTTCCTGCCTGCGGGGCAGCAACAGATAACAATTGACCTGGAAGTAAAAAATAATTTTACCGCCCGTAGCCTGGTTATCTATCCGGCGCCTTCCCCCTTTGCTGCACAATGTGAACTACAGGTATATAACGGTAAAGCATATACTACCATCCAGTCATTTGCGATAGACCGCAGTAATCCAAATAATAATGTAGGCTTTATGCCTTACGGGCCGGTGGGTATTTCCTTTCCGGCTACCACCGGTAAACAGTTCCGCCTCGTTTTTACCGGCATCAAGGGTAAAGCGGGCCTGGCAGAAATACAGCTCAATACTGCTCCCAGGGTAGAACATTATATAGAAAAACAACTGGGGAAAATGTTCCAGACCCCGCTGCCTTTATGGAAGGAATATCAGTGGAGACAGGCGCCTGAACCGGATGAGCTGTCACTGATGATAGATCCTGCGAAAGTGGTGGACCTCACGGCTTATCTGAAAAAAGACGGTACACTCTCATGGAAGGTGCCTGCGGGCAACTGGATTGTGATGCGCTACGCGATGGCAGCTACCGGTGTGCATAATGCACCTGCGGTGCCGGAAGGTACGGGACCGGAAGTAGACAAAATGAATAAAACAGCCCTTGCTGCCCATTTTAAGGCTTTTGTGGGAAAGATACAGGAGAGTATGCCTGCGGCAGACCGCACGGCGCTTAAATACGTGGTGGCGGATAGTTACGAGACTGGTTCACAAAACTGGACGGATGACATGAGCAGCGCATTTAAAAAACAATATGGTTATGATCCCTTACCATGGCTGCCGGTGCTGAGTGGCCGCGTGGTGGGTAGTGCTGATCAGTCCGACCGCTTCCTGTGGGACCTGCGCCGCCTCGTGGCAGACAGGGTCGCCTATGATTATGTAGGCGGTTTGCGTGAAATTAGTCACCAGCACGGATTACGCACCTGGCTGGAAAACTACGGCCACTGGGGATTTCCCGGCGAGTTTCTGCAATATGGCGGACAGTCGGACGAAATAGGTGGTGAATTCTGGAATGAAGGTGAGCTGGGCAGCATCGAAAATAAAGCCGCTTCTTCTGCGGCACATATCTACGGAAAAACAAAAGTATCAGCAGAATCTTTTACCGCAGGCGGACTACCTTATCAACGTTATCCGGCTTTGCTGAAAAAACGCGGCGACTGGTCTTTCACAGAAGGAATCAATAATACGCTGCTGCATGTATATATAGAACAACCCTATGAAGACCGTAACCCGGGCGTAAATGCAGGTTTTGGTACAGAGTTCAACCGCAAGAACACCTGGTTTTTTATGGGTAAGGCATTTATAGATTATATCAGGAGATGTAACCTGCTGCTACAGCAAGGTAAACCCGTGAACGATGTGGCCTATTTTATAGGAGAAGATGCACCAAAAATGACAGGTACCCGCGACCCCGCATTACCTGCGGGCTATGGATTTGATTATATCAATGCAGAAGTGATCGAAACACGGTTACAGGTAAAAGATGGCAGACTGGTATTGCCGGACGGTATGGAATACCGCGTACTGGTATTACCAAAACTAACCACGATGCGTCCTGCGCTGTTGCGTAAACTGAAAACGCTGATCGCTGCGGGTGCAGTAGTACTGGGGCCGGCACCGGAACGGTCACCCAGTATGCAGGATTACCCGGCGGCAGACGCCGAAGTGAAAAAACTGGCAAAAGAAATATGGGGTAACGTAGACGGACATACGATAAAATCCGGATCTTATGGAAAAGGGATGATCCTGTCTGGTATGAGCATACCCGAAGTAATGGCCCTGTTGAAAACAGTACCTGATTTTAATTTGCAGACAGACGCACCTGTATTATATACACACCGCACTACGGCGGATGAAGAAATTTATTTTGTTACTAACCAGGATGCGCCGCAGGTAAATATCGCCCCGGCTTTCCGGGTAACCGGTTTACAACCGGAGTGGTGGGACCCTGTAACGGGTACCTGTCGCGCTTTACCGGAATATACCCAACAGGATGGTACCACCACGGTGCCGCTCAAACTGGATGCTTTTCAGAGTGGGTTTATCATCTTCCGGAAAAATAAAATAACAACTGCTGCAAAAAAGAACTTCCCCGAACCACAGGTACTGCAACAATTGCAAGGCCCCTGGGCAGTGCAGTTCGACCCGGCTATGCGGGGACCTGCATCCCCACAGCAATGGACAACATTACAGGATTGGAGTAAAAATAAAAATGAAGCCATCCGCGATTATTCCGGCAAAGCAGTATACACCACGGTACTGAAAGTAAAGACGCTGCCAAAAGACCAGCGGATATACCTGCACCTGGGTGAAGTAAAAGTGATCGCTACGGTAAAGATTAATGGCGTAGATGCCGGTACTGCATGGACAGCCCCCTGGCAGGTAGATGTAACCAACTTACTCAACGCGGGTGATAATAAAGTAGAAATCACCGTAGCCAATACCTGGGTAAACAGGTTGATAGGAGACGCCAGGCTCCCGGCAGAACAACGGGGTACCTGGACAAGCTCGCCACTGTACAAAGCAGATAGTCATTATGAACCGGCAGGTTTGCTGGGACCGGTCACTTTACATACAATCGCATACTAACAAAAAAATAAACACTTTAAACGTAATCACTTGTTGATGAAGAAGAGACTGATCATATTTTTTTTGATGCTGCATCAGGGCATCTACGCGCAACTGCCGCCGGTATTTGACAGCAAACAGGCGGCTGCAGCCCAAACAACACCCACTATCCGTAAATACCTGTCGCCGGTACGTGTTGTGTGGCAGGCAGGAGATATTCAGAATACCGCCGCATTGCTGCGTACAGGCAATGGACAGGCGGACCTGGCCGGTAAAAATATCTGCACATTAAAACCGTCCGGTACCACGAAACCGGCTATCCTGCTGGATTTTGGAAAGGAACTACAGGGTGGTATCCAGATTGTTACGGGCATGACAGCGGGCAATAAAGCCGTGAAGATCCGTATTCGTTTAGGCGAATCCGTTAGTGAAGCCATGAGTGATATAGAACCGGAAAAAAATGCCACCAATGATCACGCGATGCGTGATATGATTGTACAGGTACCCTGGCTGGGAAAACTCGAAATCGGTAATTCCGGTTTTCGTTTTGTAAGAATAGATGTAATAGATGAGGTCCCTGCATTTTTATTGCAGGAAGTAAGGGCCATCTTCAACTACCGCGATATTCCCTACCTGGGCTCTTTTCATTGCAGCGATACTTTATTGAATAAAATATGGATGACCGGCGCCTATACCGTACATCTCAATATGCAGGACTACCTGTGGGACGGTATCAAACGTGACCGGCTGGTATGGGTAGGGGATATGCATCCCGAAATAGCTTCCATCAATGCGGTGTTTGGCTACAACGATGTGGTGCCCCGCAGCCTGGACCTGGTACGTGATATCACGCCGCTCCCCGGCTGGATGAATGGTATCAGCACTTACTCTATGTGGTGGGTGATTATTCATCACGACTGGTACCTGCATCAGGGCAACCTGGCTTACCTGCAACAACAGAAAGCATATTTGCTGCCATTGCTGCGGCAGATCATGCAACATATTGATGAAAACAACAGCGAAAAACTGGACGGACGTTTTCTTGACTGGCCTTCCAGCGAAAACCCCGCAGGTATACATGCAGGGCTGCAAGCTATGATGGTACTGTGTTTACAGTCGGGCGCAGATTTATGTAAAACATTAAAGGAACCTGCTGTAGCAGCGGAATGTGAAGCAGCGGTAGCGCGGTTGAAAAAACATGTACCGGATGTAGCGGGTAGTAAACAGGCAGCTGCATTGCTTTCCCTTTCCGGGTTAGCGCCTGCGGAGAAAATGGATAAAGAGGTATTGTCGGTGAATGGTGCGCATGGCTTCTCTACTTTTTATGGCTACTACATGCTGTCGGCGATGGCCCGTTCCGGTAACTACCAGGGCGCACTGGATGCGATCCGTTCTTACTGGGGCGCGATGTTGCAATTGGGCGCTACTACTTTCTGGGAAGATTTTAACCTGGACTGGATGGATAAAGCAGGCCGTATAGATGCATTGCTGCAACCGGGAGAAAAAGATATTCATGGCGACTATGGCGCTTATTGTTATAAAGGATTCCGGCATAGCCTGTGTCATGGCTGGGCTTCAGGACCTACACCCTGGCTGACCGAATATGTACTGGGCATCAGTGTAAAAGCGCCGGGATGTAAGGTGATCAGCATCACCCCTCACCTGGGTGACCTGGAATTCGCATCCGGTACCTTTCCTACTCCTTATGGCGTAGTAAAAGTACAGCATGTAAAACAGCCTAATGGAAAAGTGAAAACGACCTGGAACGCACCAAAAGAAGTCAAAGTTATTCTGCAATAAATAGCAACAAGATTCTCATGACAAATAATACGTGTTAGGTTAAAAAGGGCCGGATTCTTCCGGCCTTTGTTTTTTTATACGCGTATTTTTTCTGCTAATGATGTTGTAAAGATGCTGCGGTGATGAGCCGGAAGTCAGATAACGGTGACGTACATACGTAGCAATGGTAATCTGCCGGTAAATTAGCAAACGGGGTGCCTGGAGTCACCGCCTGTCCTTCATCTCCCGATAATTCATCATACACGGTAAAGCAGCGTTGACATTGATGCAGCGTTTTTTCCGGCGCACTAATGCCGGGTGGCGGTTGTTGTGCTGCTACATATTTTTGCAACAGGTCGGCTGCACTGTTTTCTTCATAAAATTGTTTGCAGAGTGCTGTGATGTAAGGTCCCAGGTATTCTTTCGGCACACCTTCGCGGTATACCAGCAACTGCGCGGAATTAGGATTGTAGCCGGCAGTATGCAGAATATCATACCGTTGCATATATTTCAGTTTGCTGCCGTATTTATTTTCCTGTTTTCTGATCACGATGGTGCCAAAAAGGCTATCCGCCTGTTCAATACGTATGCTGAAGCACAGGCCATAGGTGCGCACATCCGCCGTATCGAAGTAGCGGATAATGTGCCGCTTCAGAATCAGGCCATCTTCGCAATTATCTTCCACCTGCCAGCTCAGTTCATTGGCAGCATGCCGCACATTAATGCCGTATTTGCCCAGCACATAATCCCACAGCCGACGGTGCGTAGGGTCAATACCTTTGATGATGAGCGATTTCCAGGTGGTAGTATACAATTGTCCCGTGCGGGTTTCAAGACAAATAGAACAAATATCTTTCAGGAATGCCACCGGAAATTCTTCCTCCCGGCGGTAAATTCCCAGCCAGTAATTGTTGTCATATTTATTAAAACCTTCGTAATAAGGGAGATGGAATGCCGGTAATTCCAGCGCCTGGTCCGCAGGGCGACTGATATAACTACACACCGATTTTACTTGTGCATAAAGGGTTTCAGGGGAATCTGCCTGTGGCGATAATTTTTCAATGGCTTTGCTCACAGCAGAAATATTATTGGTATAGATCAGTTCCGGCCATGAAAAAAGCTGCCTGCTGCCCGGCACCCGTACATACAGGTGCCAGTAATGCAGGTGGGAAGAAGTGATCCAGTTGATATGTCCCGTAAAAAAAGGAACAAATGTTTGCTGGCTGTCACAGATATTTATTTTGAGGGAAGGTATATAATCAAACAAATCAAAAACATCTTTATAAATCCCTTCACTCAGCCAGCTGTTACTGATAAAAATACCTGCTGCGGGGTAAGAGCTGATGATATTTGGTGTTGTGGGGAGATGGATATTTTTCTGCGCACAGTTTTTTCTGAATGCTGGCAGTTCTTTCTCCGGGATATGCAGTATTAATTGTTGCCGCAAACCAAAACGAACATGCGTTACCTGGGCTGCGGTGGCCACTTCCAGTACTTCCAGCAGATGCCCCGGTGAGATGATGCCACCGATAAAATTAACAGCAATAGTATGTGTATGCCTGGCCATATTTATGCAAATGCTTTAACGGGTTTGTTAATCTGCTGTTGCAGTATCGCTTTCACTTCCGGTTTACAGCTACCACAACCTAATCCCGCGCCGGTGAGCTGGCATAATTGTTCCAGGTCAGCACAGCCTGATCTTATTTTTTCCCGGATGTTGCCTTCTCCTACATTTCCGCAGGAGCATACCAGTTTACCCGATACGGGGGTAGCTTTTTTGTTGGAGCGCAATAGTTGCAACCGCTTGTCAGACAGCTCGATCCTGTTTTGTATGAGATCTTTAAATTCATTGAATTCTGTTTTATCACCGATCAGGATGGCGCCTACCAGCCGGTCCTGGTGGATGATACATTTTTTATAATAGCGTTTGGCTTTGTCTATAAACACTACCTCTTCATAAGCCGGATCGTTGGGCATTTCCACCATGCCAAGTGAGCAAAGGTCTGTGCCATGCATTTTCAGGATGTTCATAAATAAGGAGCCCTGGTAATAGGTGCTGATGTCGCCGTTCAGGTGGCGGGCTACCACAGCGGCTTGCTGTTCTGCGGCGGCGGTGATACCATACAGGGTTCCATTGAATGCAGCAATTTCGCCAATGGCGTAGATCTCCGGATCGCTGGTTTGCAGGTATTCATTTACAACAACGCCGCGGTTGCACAAGAGTTGTGCGGCCGTAGCCAGCTCAATATTCGGAACGGTGCCGATAGACATTACCACCGCCTGACAGTCAATGTGGCGGCCACTTTTCATGCGGATGCCTTCCAGTTTCGTTTGCCCGGTGAAGCGTTCAATTTCATCATTGTAAAATATTTCGATGCCGCGGTCAGTCAGTTCCTGGTAAAGCAGCTGACCGCCCAAGAGATCCAGCTGCCGGTCCATGAGCCGCGAAGTGCGTTGTATAACGGCAACGTCTATATACATTTCTTTCAGGGAGGCGGCGAGTTCTATACCCAGCAAGCCGCCACCGGCAATCATTACCCTGCCTTTTGCCGGATCGAGGTGTTGTTTGAAGGCGTCCGCATCCAGGCGGGTGCGCATGGTGAAAATGCCGGGAAGGGCCGGTACATCTTTTAAAGTAGCCGCCCTGCTGCCTGTTGCCATGATCAGGATATCATACGTATGTACGTTGCCGTTACTATCGGTTACTACTTTATGTGTGCGGTCAATATGTGTAATGCTCACGCCTTTGTGCAGCATGACGTTCAGCTCCAGTTCTTCTTCTTCCGTCATTTTAATAAGCTGTTCCCATTGCTGTGTGCCGCTGATATAATCCGGTAGCATCACGCGGTTGTAGAAGGGAAGATTTTCTTTGCTGAACACCACGATTTCATCGGTGGTATTTAGTTGCCGGTACGACTTCACAAACCCGCAGGCACCCGCCCCGGCGCCAATGATGACGATCTTTTGCGCTGGTTTTCTGTAGCGTTGTACCTGCACGGCGGAGTATTTAAAATCCGGTTGCCGGGAAATGGGGTCCAGTAGATTTTGGGTTAAATTATTTGCCCGGTTAAGATCATTGTTTAATATTTTCCCCCAGTGCATCGGTAAGAATACCACCCCTTTTTTGATAGTATTGGTCAACTGTGCTTTTACCCTTGCCGTTCCCCGGCTGTTGTTGATCTCTACCATATCATCCTGCCTGATCTGCCGCCGGCGGGCATCTTCGGGGTGTATTTCTAAAAAGGCGCGGTCAATATGTTGTTTCAGTTTGCCCACTTTACCCGTTTTACTCATGGTATGCCATTGGTCACGGATCCTGCCGGTGGTGAGGATGAGCGGATAGTCATGGTCGGTAGGAGTGGATTTATTTTCATCTTCAAAGCTGTGGATAACTGCTTTGGAATTATCTGTATAAAAATGATGATCTGTAAAAAGCCGGGCGGTACCATTCCCCGAGGCGCCGCCGGGGTAGGGCCATTGCACGCTTCTTTTTTCTTGCAGGACTTCGTAGCTCAACCCGCTGATATCAATATTGGTGCCTGCTGTCAACCGGCAATGCTCTGCATATATGGCGGCCATATTCGTATAATCGAAACCGTGATACCCCATTTTTTGTGCGAAGCGGCAGATGATGGTGGCATCCGGCAATGCTTCTCCCGGCGGGGATATTATTTTTGTGAGATAACTGATGCGACGCTCGGCATTGGTCATGGTACCTTCTTTCTCTGTCCACGCTGCTGCGGGCAGCACCACATCTGCATAGCGAAGTGTTTCGGGTTTGGATGATATTTCCTGCACCACTACAAATGTTGCTTTTTGCAGGGCGGCTTCTGCGAAGCGGGCGTCAGGAAGACTCACCAGCGGATTGGTACACATGATCCAGATGGCTTTCAGCCGCCCGTCGTGCAGGGCGGTAAACATCTCGGTAGCTGTTAATCCCGGTTTGTCTGACAACGCTGTGCCACCCCAGAATTCCTGTACCGCCTTGCGATGCGCCGGGTTGCTGAGTACACGGTGTGCAGGCAACAGGTTCGATAAGCCGCCTACTTCGCGCCCACCCATGGCGTTGGGCTGCCCCGTTAAAGAGAAGGGACCGCTGCCCGGTTTACCGATATGCCCGGTGATGAGATGCAGATTTATTAAACTAAGGTTTTTGTGTACGCCTACTACACTTTGGTTGAGGCCCATCGTCCACAATGTCATAAACCCGGTGGCATTGCCGATGTAAGCGGCGGCTGTATAAATATCTGCTGCATCGATGCCACATATATCAGCTGCTTCTTCTACCGTCCGTTGCATAACGGTTTCCTGGTACTGTGCAAAGCCTTCTGTATGTTGTTGGAGGAAAGCACTGTCTGTATGGCCTTCCATGATCAGTATCCTGCCGATGGCATGATGCAGGGTGATGTCGGTGCCGGGCAGGAGTTGCAGGTGTATATCCGCGATGGCGCAGCTTTGTGTGGCCCTCGGATCACTTACAATTATTTTCAGCGCAGGATTGGCGGCCTTGGCGGCTTCCACGCGCCGCCACAATATCGGATGACACCAGGCAGGGTTGGCGCCGGCTACAAAAATACAATCAGCCAGTTCAAGATCATCGTAAGTGCCAGGTACGGCGTCTTCTCCCAATGCCATTTTATAAGCCGCTACGGCACTGCTCATACAGAGCCGCGAGTTAGTATCAATATTATTGCTGCCAATAAATCCCTTGATCAACTTATTCACCACATAATATTCTTCTGTAAGGCATTGTCCGGAGGCATAGAAAGCAACGGCATCAGGCCCATACTTTTCGATGATGGCGGCAAATACGGCAGCGGTCCTGTCCAGCGCCTGGTCCCATGTAACCCTTTGCCGTGGCAGGTTACGATGATAGCGCATTTCAGGATACAGCAACCGGTCGGAGGTATCCATCACGGTATAATGGAGGTTCATGCCTTTGGAGCATAACATACCTTTATTCACCGGATGGTCTTTATCGCCTTCTACATGCAGTTTCCCCTGCCGGTCCTGGTGTACCTCAATGCCACAACCAACGCCACAGTAACAACAGGTAGTTTTATATGATGACTGCATGTGTAAGGATTTAATGAATGATTCAGGATACGGCTACAGGTGTTCTTACCGGCGCGTCAACCGTTGCTTCCTGTTTGCTGAACCGGGTCAGCATCACTATGCAGGATACGCCGATCACAATAAAACCAATATACGTGAACGCCTGTACGTAGCTGATGGTATCTGATTTAAACAGGAAGCCGAAAAGCATCCCGCCCATGTTGCCGCCAGCACCTACGATGCCGCTCACCATGCCTGCATTTTTTTCATGAAGAAACGGCACAATGCCATAAGTGGCGCCATTGGCCATTTTCAGGAACAGGGCAAAACTCAACATGGAGATGATCGCCAGCGTAAGGTTACCTGACTGTGCAAACAGTAACAGTCCTATTCCTTCAGCCAGCAACACCAGCGCCAATAACCATCCTTTGCCTTTCATGCCATATTTAGCGCCGGCCTTGTCTGAAATATATCCGCCTAATGCCCTGGCAAAGAGATTCATGAATCCGAAAATACCAGCCCAGAATCCGGCGCTGCTTTGAGAAAGATGAAAGGTGTCTACGAAATGTAAGGAGGCCACATTATCGAAAGTGATCTCCATGCCGAAACACATACCGTAGGCCAATGTGAGCGCCCAGATGCGCCAATCGGCCAACAGTGACCAGTCTGTTTTGCTGTTGTTTTTGTTGTAGCCGGTTTCCTCAAAATTCCCTGCGGGTGTATCCTGGGTATACCGGTAGTAGAGCCAGGCCACGCCCAGCATCATCAGGCCCGGAATGATCATGGCGTATCGCCATGCTTCTGCTTTCGTATAACCGAAACCAACGATGGCGGCAAAGATCAGCGGCATCACCATGTTGGTAACACCACCACCAAGATTGCCCCAACCGCCGGTAATAGCGTTGGCAGTACCTTTGATGGCTGGTGCAAACATGAGCGAAGTATGAAATTGTGTGATCACAAATGAAGCCCCTATAACGCTGATGGCTAAACGGAATAATAAAAAGGAGGTATAATCTTTTGCCAGTCCTACGAAGAAAACAGGTAGCGCACCTATCAGTAGTAGCCGTATCGCGGTTTTACGCGGCCCCCATGTATCGCATAACCTGCCTATCACCAGCCTGGCGATAATGGTACCGGATACGGATGCAATAATGATATTGCCTATCTGTGCTTTTGATAATCCCAGGTCTTCGCGGATGGTGGGCATCAGCGGCGCCAGTCCGAACCATCCGAAAAAGCATACAAAGAACATGAGCCAGGTGATATGAAACGTGCGCATCTGCACGGTGTCAAGACTAAATAGCTGTAGTTTATTAAGCGGTGCTGCCATAGTAAAGATATTGGTTGAATTATTTAATAAGGATTTCCGGCCGGATGCTGATCATCAGGTATGCCCAGTTGCTGTTGCTGCTGGCATCGGTGATGTTTTTCACCGTGGGCGAGGTGAGTGTGGCGGTATTCCAGAAGTGACTGTAACCGGCTTCAAATGCGATCATTTTAGTGAGGGCATAGGTGGCGGTGAGGTCGGCTTCCGTACCAAACTGTTTGCGCATGGCCGTAATATCCGTGTCCTGCGTAGTAGTGCGGTTGATGGTAGAAGCGTCTTGTCCCCATACGCGTGTATCCTGTACCGTTAGTCCGAGTTTAATGCGGTAGGTGCTGAAAGTGCCAAAGAGCCGGCTGCGTTGTGAGGTGAAGAGTGCCGGACCGGCGCCCCGGGGGAGTGGGGTGCCTTGTCCGTCGCGTAGCTCCGTGCGTGTTCTGAGTTGCGCACCAAGCGAGAGTTGTGCATAACAATGGGCTATAAACAGTGTATCCGAAAGGATAAACAATGCCCCGCCAAGGAACCATTTTTTCATGTAACTTCGGTTGATTTTAAATGAGCCATCATATTAGAATCAGAAGCCCGGATGGCCTGCCAGCCTCCGGGTTTCGTTATTTTACTACTTCTACACCGATGTATACCAGGTCGTCTATTATTTTTACAGGATATACGGTGAGACTGCATTCCGCTTCATCGGAGAGGCAACGGCCATCTGCCAGCGAGAATGTTTTTTTGTGAAAAGGACAGGCTACTTTGGGTTCATCCTGGATGGTGCCGGTCATGCCGCGGCTGAGAGCCATCTGCCGGCGGTGCGGACACAGGTTTTGTGTAGCATACCATTCATCCCTCCGGGCAAAATAGAACAAGGCAATCTGTTCATCTTTATACTTTACACATACGCCTCCGTTGGCGGGTACATCAGATGTTTTGCAGGCGAAGAACCAGTTGGTGGTAACGGTTTGAGTTAAAGACATAGCGGTATCATTTTATTATAAAAAGATTATTTCCATTCTGCGGCTTTCTTCTGTGCGCGCAGCGGATCAAATTTTACGGTCGGATCTTTATCTTCAGGTGCATTCACGAAGTGAGAGAAACGCTTGCGTAGCGCCGGGTTTTCCACCACTTCTCTCCACTCACATTTGTAGTTGTCTACCAGGAACTGCATATCTGTTTCCAGTTGAGCGGCAATACCAAGACTGTCATGCACCACGATGTTGCGGAGGTAGTCCATGCCGCCATCGAGCTTGTTGAGCCAGGTGGCGGTACGGGTGAGCGGGTCTGCTGTTTTGATGTAGAACATGAGAAAGCGGTCGATGTAGCGGATGCAGGTATCGCTGTCCAGGTCTGCTGCCAGTAGTTTGGCGTGCTGTGGTTTGGAGCCGCCGTTGCCGCATACATACAGGTTCCAGCCTTTTTCTGTAGCGATGATGCCGAAGTCTTTCGACTGTGCTTCTGCGCATTCGCGTATGCAGCCGGATACGGCTGATTTTATTTTATGCGGGGCCCTGAGTCCGCGGTAACGTTCTTCAATCCGGATGGCGAAGCTCACGCTGTCGTGCAGACCGAAGCGGCACCAGGTGGAGCCTACGCAGCTTTTTACGGTACGTAATGCTTTGCCGTAGGCATGCCCGCTTTCAAATCCGGCGGCAATCAGTTCTTCCCATATATCGGGCAGGTCGCTGAGATGCGCGCCGAAAAGGTCGATGCGTTGTCCGCCGGTAATTTTCGTATATAGGTTGTATTTAGTGCCGATCTGCCCGATGACGATCAGTTTTTCCGGGGTGATTTCACCGCCGGGAATGCGGGGTACTACAGAATAGGTACCTCCTTTCTGAATATTGGCGAGATAGCGGTCGTTCGAATCCTGTGCGGTATCGTTGCCTTTTACGAGGATCATTTCATTCCACAAACTGGCCAGTATGGATGATACCATGGGTTTACAGACTTCGCAGCCTTCGCCGTGACCATAATGATCCAGTACTTCATCATAAGAGCGGAGCGATTTTATTTTGATGAGATCCAGCAGTTCCTGGCGGGAATAGGTAAAGTGTTCGCACATCACCTCGCGGATGTATTTGCCCTGTTCCCTCATGGTGGCGGTGATGAGATCTTTTACCATCGGGGTGCAGCCGCCGCAGCAGGTGCCTGCTTTGGTATATTTTTTTACCGCTTCCAGTGTTTCCATACCCTGTGTTACGGCATTGCAGATGGCGCCTTTGCTCACGTTTTCGCAGCTACAGATCATGGCATCATCGGGGAGGGCGCTTACACCGGGACCTGTATCTGCGCCACCACGGCTACCGCCCAGGAGTATGTCTTCGGGGTTGGGAGGCAATACCAGTTTATTCCGGGTTGTTTGTAATAACATATTATAGGCTGCTGCATCGCCGATTAAGATACCGCCCAGCAGGTACTGACCATCGGGGGAGATGTTGATCCGCTTGTAAGTACCTTTCCGGTTGTCTTCATACACAATGCTGTGGCAGCTTTCAGGGGCGGGGAAGGGATCGCCGAAGCTGGCCACGTCTACGCCGATGAGTTTTAATTTGGTGCTCATATCAAAACCGGTGAAGCTTTTTTCTTCACCGGTGATATGTGCGGCGGCTACTTCCGCCATTTCGTAGCCGGGTGCTACCAGGCCATAGATCATGTTGTTGTATAAGGCGCATTCGCCGATGGAATATATAAAGGGATCTGTGGTTTGTAATTGTTCGTTGACGATAATGCCGCCACGGGCACCTGTTGCCAGTCCTGCCTGCCGGGCCAGTTCATCGCGGGGTTTGATGCCGGCGGATACTACCAGCATATCAGCGTGCAGGATGCTGTTGTCGGTAAACTGCAGACCGGTAATGGCCCCGTTGCCCAGAATTTCGCGGGTGTTTTTGTTGGTATGTATTTGCAGACCAAGACTTTCGAGTTTACTTTGCAGGATGAAAGCGCCTTTATCATCAATTTGCCGGGGCATGAGGCGGGGGGAGAATTCGATCACATGGGTGTTGCTGACGCCAAGGTCCAGCAGGGATTTGGCGGCTTCCAGTCCTAACAGGCCGCCGCCGATAACAACGCCTGCAGTGGCTTTGGGCGCGTAAGCCTGCATCATTTCCAGGTCTTCGATGGTGCGGTAAATGAACACACCCTTTTTGTCCATGCCGGGTATGGGCGGAACAAAAGCCGATGAACCGGTAGCGAGTACGAGATAGTCGTACGTTTCAATAACGCCTTTATAAGAGGTCACTGTTTTGGCTTGCCGGTCGATGTGCAGTACGGGATCACCCAGGTGTAGCCGGATGTTGTTTTCGGCGTACCAGTCGGTTGTTGCGAGGGAAAGTGCTGCTGCTGTTTTGCCGGCAAAAAATTCGCTGAGGTGTACACGGTCGTATGCGGGCCTGGGTTCTTCGCCAAATACAACCAGATGGAGCGGGGTGTGGGTTGATTTTGCGATGATCTTCTCGCAAAATTTATAACCTACCATACCATTACCAATGACTACAATTTTCATCTGATTAGATTTTAGCGTTCGTAGATGATGAAAACTATTTATATTATAAATAAATTAATATAATATAAATTATTGCTTTGGAGATGATTTTATGGGTAGGTGTATGATGTTAATGGTGAAATTACAGGTTTTTGTTCTAAATTTAAGTATGGTTGATGTTAAATTTGTTAGATAATTATAATTATAATATGTATGAATGTGCCAAAACCCCGCTTATCTTTAGTAGGTGCAGGACCCGGAGACCCGGAAATGATCACGCTCAAAGCCATTAATATTATCCGTCAGGCAGACGTGATTTTATATGATGCACTGGTAAATGAATCATTGCTCGGTTATGCATCGCCGGCGGCTGTGTTGCTATTTGTAGGCAAACGTTATGGCTGTCATGCGCTCTCCCAGGAGGAGATCAACCGGCTGATCGTGGAAAATGCGCGGGCACACGGGCATGTAGTCAGGCTGAAAGGCGGTGACCCGTTTGTTTTTGGCCGCGCCACAGAAGAAATCCTGTTTGCCCGGCAGCACGGTATCCCGGTGGCGGTCATCCCCGGCATCTCCAGCGCGATAGCTGTACCCGCTTCCCTAATGATCCCGCTTACGAGCAGGGGCGTTGCGGAAAGTTTCTGGGTAACAACCGGTACCACGCGCTCCGGCAGCATCTCGGCCGACATTGAGCTGGCAGCGCGTTCTTCTGCTACCGTTGTGATCCTCATGGCGATGAGTAAACTGGAAGGCATTATGGATTTATTTGCACAACAAGGAAAAAGTGAGATGCCCGTAGCGATTATAGAAAACGGCACCACTCCGCAGGAAAGGATCGTGACCGGCACAGTACGCGATATTGCCCTGCGGGTACAGGAAGCGGGCATCGGCAACCCGGCGGTGATTGTAGTGGGGGAAGTAGTGCACCTGCATACCTTATTAACAGGCGATGCTTTTCAGGAGATCCGGAAAATGAATAATACACATGAAGAAAGATAAACAGGGCTGTGATCTGAAAACCTGTCTCTTATGCCGACTGTCGCTCAAAGAATGGACACCGGCCATCAAAGAGCACCGCAGGAACTTCATCTTAAACAAAGGCCAGACGCTTTTCAACGAAGGCGATAAAGTAACCGGTATCTATTTTATCTATGAAGGCCGCATGAAAGTACACAAACACTGGGGGCCCGAAAAAGAACTGATCGTGCGTTTTGCCCGGCAGGGTGATATTGTGGGGCACAGGGGCGTTGGCGGAAATGACCAGGTATACCCGGTATCTGCTACGGCACTGGAGCCGGTAAAAGTATGTTTTATTGAGATGGAATTTTTTCAATCATCTCTCAAAGTAAATCAGTCGCTCTTATATGAACTGATGCTCTTTTATGCACAGGAATTGCAGGAGTCAGAAAAAAATATGCGCAACCTGGCCCATATGTCTGTTAAAGAACGCATTGCCTGTGCGTTACTCTTCTTAAAAGATAAATTCGGTTTTAATAAAGAGGGATTTATCGACCTGTCGCTCAGTAAACAGGACCTCGCTTCTTATACGGGTACTACTTATGAAACGGCTTTCAGAATGTTGAATGAACTGATAGAAGCGCGTATGATAGCGGTTTCGGGAAAAAATATTGCCATCCTGCATGAAGCGAAGCTGCAACAGCTATGCCGTCAATCGGGTATTACCCCGTAATTAATTGTTGTAATTTTTTTTCCTGTAAGATGGTAATTGCTTTTCCATCTACGGCTATCAGGCGTTGCTGGATAAAGTCCTGGATGATCCTGTAAATGGTTTCATAGGTGGTGCCTGCAAAAGAGGCGAGGTCCTGCCGGTTGATCGTGAATTGTTTGTCATGATACGAACGGCTTATTTCCAGCAAAGCATTTGCCAGTCTGCCTTTCACATCCATATGCACGAGGTTGCGCATTTTTTTCTCTGCTTCTTCCAGTTCTGTCGCATAAAACTGCATCAGCTTATAAGTGAGGGTGGTATTAACTTTCAGGGATGCTTCAAAAAAAGGTAGGTCCATATAACATACGGTGATGTCTTCCATTGCGGTGGCGGATACCGGGTATAAACGCTGGCTGCTCACAAATCCACGATGCCCCAGGATATCTCCTTTCCTGGCGAAGCGAACGATGAGGTCTTTATCTTCTCCCCATTGCTTATGAACTTTCACCCTGCCTTCATATAAAAAAAAGATGCCTGTAGCCGGAGATCCTTCCAGGAAGATGGTTTCCCCTTTTTTAAAAAACAGGTGTTGCCTGTTTATCTCCACAGAAGAAAGCCATTCCGGTATACAGAACTGGCACAAAAAACATGTCTTTAGGTCACAGGCTCCGGCTTTTTTCATGTGTGCAATACTAATACTTTTTTGAGTTTAGAGAAGAAAAAATAGGGTTTAATATGATTTAGATCATACTTTTGCAGGGAATTTAAGAAAATAGTTGTCACTTAATATATTATGGATCATATAAAAGAGCCAAAATTGGCTGGTGCAGTATCAAGAAGAGTACTTTATTTAAGTTTACAGGCACTTATCAACGCAATGGTGATTGGTGCTGTTGCAAAAGGGCTGGTAATGCTGATTAATTTAATTACCAACCTGTCATTTTACGGGGAATTTACATTTGCAGAAAAAGGACCGGCAGGTAACCACCTGGGATGGTATGTGGTATTGATTCCGGTAGCCGGTAGCCTGTTGGTAGGCGTGATGGCGCGTTTTGGCAGTAAAGCAATACGCGGACACGGGATTCCCGAAGCCATGGAAAATATTATCCTGAATGAGAGTAAGATACCTCCTATCATTACCCTTCTGAAACCTTTGTCGGCTGCCCTTTCCATTGGTACGGGCGGACCCTTTGGTGCGGAAGGCCCTATCATAGCCACAGGTGGTGCCATCGGATCATTTACCGGTCAGGTCATTCATATTTCTTCGGCAGAGCGCAAAGTGTTGCTGGCAGCAGGCGCTTGTGCCGGTATGGCGGCCATTTTCGGTAGTCCGCTGGCGGCCATCCTGTTGGCGATTGAACTGTTGTTGTTTGAATTTTCTCCCCGCTCTGTTATTCCCGTAGCCATCGCTTGTGTTACCGGCGCGGGAATGCACCTGTTGTTTTTTGGCAACGAGCCGGTGTTTGCGATGCCGGCGATCCCGGCAGTATCTGATGTGGCACTGATCACTTATGTACTGATGGGTGCTGCCATTGGCGTAGTAGCCGCTTTGGTGTCCAAATCAGTATACCTGGTGGAAGATCTCTTTGAAAAATTACCGATCCACTGGATGTGGTGGCCCGCGCTGGGCGCTGTAGTGGTGGGTGTGATTGGTTACTATGCACCGCATACCATGGGTGTGGGTTATGATAATATCAAAGACCTCCTGACGGGTAATCTGTCTATGGCGCTGATCATCTCCCTCTGTGTACTGAAATATCTTTCCTGGGTTATTTCACTGGGTAGCGGTACTTCCGGTGGAACACTGGCGCCGTTATTCACTATCGGCGGCGCTTTTGGCGCATTGATGGGTGTGTATGTACTAAAAATATTTCCCGGCAGCGATATCAATATTGCTACGGCAGCACTGATAGGCATGGCAGCGATGTTTGCCGGCTCATCCCGCGCATTACTTACCGCCATTGTGTTTGCCATGGAAACAACCGGGCAGCCACATGGATTACTGCCACTAATAGGCGCTTGTACCACCGCTTATTTTGTATCGTTTTTCCTGATGAAAGGTACCATCATGACAGAAAGAATCCGGCGCAGGGGCATCATTGCTCCGGATGAGTATACCCCTGATGTGATGCAGCAGATCAGCGTATCTACTGTAGCTGTGCAGCCGATGCTGCTGCTCCTGGATAGCATGACACTGGGACAGGTAAACATGTTGCTGGACAATTACGCTTACTATCACCGTCAGATGGTGGTAACGGATGCAGCCGGCCATTTCAAAGGATACCTGAGCCGGGATAAATTATCCGGTGTGGAAACGGCCACGGTGGAATCTGTACAGGATCATACGTCGCCTTTTGTATATGCAGGAGATGATATTACTACCGTGGCGGCGCTGTTTAATAAATACAGCAACGATGTATTGGCGGTAGTGGATAAAGATAAAGTAACCGGCCTCGTCACGGCTGATGCGGTACTGCGGGAATACGGAATGCGCCGTACCACAGAAGCCAGGTATCATTCCGCATTCTTTGGTAACACCCGCCTGTTGCGGCTCATGGCCCGCGGAAAGAAGTTGCTTGTACGTTAATCATGATAGAAGTTCTGATGGTGTGCGCAGAATATCCGTACTTTTGTAGCAGTAATACACCAACATGCTATACAAGTCCGCAAGAATAAGAGAAAGGTTACTTCAGTCCGGCAATTTTAAAAACGGGGCGTTTCAGAATTTATCACTCACTCCCATGAAGCTGGAAGAGGTATCTTATTTTAAATTATTAAAAGACAGCTTCAGACGGCCTGACACGATCAGGCCGTCTGCTCCTTTGCCCAGCGTACAAAGAAATCTGAAAACCGTTCATTCAACAAAACCGGTAGTAACCTGGTTCGGGCATTCTTCTTATCTGATACAGATCAATGATATCAACATCCTGGTAGACCCTGTTTTCAGCGGCAGCGCCGCCCCCATGTCATTTATGGTGAAAGCGTTTCCCGGTGCAAATGTATACAGTGCTGCGGATATGCCACCCATCGATATGCTGATCATTACGCATAACCACTATGATCATCTTGACAAAAAAACCATTGCACAGCTAAGACCGATTACGAAAGAAGTGTACACCGCATTGGGTGTAGGGAGAGATCTGCAGGGTTGCGGTATGGGTCAGCGGCATATCACGGAACTGGACTGGTGGGATACCGTGGAAGTAGCGGAAGAGATCACACTAACGGCCACGCCTGCACGTCATTTTTCCGGCAGGGGGATTAAAAGAGGCGGCAGTCTCTGGGCCTCTTTTGTACTGCAACTTTTCGGGTATACCATTTATATCGGTGGCGACTCCGGTTATGATACGCACTTTAAAGCCATCGGGGAGGAGTTTGGTCCGTTTGACCTGGCGATCCTCGAATGCGGACAGTACAACGACTCCTGGCCTTTCATTCATATGAAGCCGGAAGAAACGGTGCAGGCAGCCATCGACCTGGATGCGAAAGTATTGTTGCCCGTACACTGGGCAAAATTTGCATTGGCCAATCACCCGTGGGACGAACCCGCCATCCGTGTTGTGAAAAGCGCGGCGGAGAAAGGAATGGCTACCACCACGCCACTCATAGGCGAGCCGGTGATCATCGGCGAAAGTTATCCACAGCAACACTGGTGGATGGATATATCCAACGGGCATGGCTAAACGGAATGCGCAGTCATTGCAACAAGCCGTAAGCCAGACCTGGAAATGAAGGGAACAGGAAAATAATAAAAATTTTAAGCCGGGAAGATAATAAACAAAAAGGTCCCTTTGTTGTTTGAAAGATACGTCATCAATACAGAACTATGCAACAACGAATCGCGTCTCTCAGCAAATTGGAGCAAGAGGGCAGGCAAATTTCCCGGCTGCCTTTCTCCATCAGGATTTTATTGGAAAATGTATTGCGCAACCAGGATAACTTTGCCATTACAGCAGAACATCTCGATACCCTCGTAAACTGGGTGCCGGCGGGCATGGACAAGGAAATTCCTTTTAAACCGGCGCGGGTACTCATGCAGGATTTTACAGGTGTGGCCGCTGTTGTGGATATTGCCTCTATCCGCGCGGAAGTGATCCGGAAAGGGAAGGATGGGTCGCGTATTAATCCGGCTATCCCGGTAGACCTGGTAGTGGACCATTCTGTGCAGGTAGATTTCTTCGGAACGGATTATTCCTATACTAAAAATGTAGCCTACGAATATCAACGCAATAAAGAACGTTATCAGCTGCTCAAATGGGCGCAGCAAGCCTTTGATAATTTTACCGTTGTACCACCGGGTATGGGTATTTGTCACCAGGTAAACCTGGAATACCTTGCCAAAGGCGTGATTGAGCGCGATGGCTGGCTGTTTCCCGATACCCTGGTAGGTACGGATTCGCATACGCCTATGGTCAACGGCATCGGTGTGCTGGGCTGGGGTGTAGGTGGCATTGAAGCAGAAGCCGCTATACTGGGACAGCCTATTTATTTCTCCTGTCCACAGGTGATAGGGCTGAAGCTCACAGGACTGCTCAGTGAAGGCACTACCGCCACCGACATGGTGCTGGCCATCACAGAAATGCTCCGCAAGTACGGAGTAGTGGATAAATTTGTGGAAGTGTTTGGCGACGGACTGGATCATTTATCAGTACCCGACCGTGCCACCATCTCGAATATGTCGCCCGAGTTTGGCTGCACCGTTACCTATTTTCCCATTGACATGCAAACCTTGCAGTACATGCGCCGCACCAACCGCTCTGAAGAACAGGTGGCGCTGGTAGAATCTTATTGCAAAGAGAACATGCTCTGGCGTCATGGCAATGAAAATATTACGTACTCAGATATCCTGGAGCTGGACCTGTCGCAGGTGCAATCCGCCGTGGCAGGCCCCAAGCGGCCGCAGGACCGCATCCTTGTAAAGAATGTACATGCGGATTTTGAAATGCTGCTCAACAAAGAATTCAAGCGTATGTATACGCCGGAAAGCAAGCGCCGCGACACCGCCTGGCTGTCGGAAGGCGGCTCCGGTACCACTTTCACCTACGAAATTCAGAAACATGTGGAAGAGGTGGCCGTGGAAGTGGACTACCTGAAATCAGTCCGCATCAAACTAAAAAATGAGGAATATGTGCTGAGTGATGGCGCTATTGCTATCGCCGCCATTACCAGTTGCACCAATACATCCAATCCCAGTGTAATGATAGGTGCGGGGCTGGTAGCCCGGAAAGCCATCAGCCGCGGGCTGAATGTGAAGCCCTGGGTAAAAACAAGCCTGGCGCCTGGTTCCAGGGTAGTAACGGAATACCTGAAACGTTCAGGATTGTTATATGAGCTGGAAGCACTGCGTTTTCATACCGTAGGCTATGGCTGTACTTCGTGTATTGGTAACAGTGGTCCGCTGCCACCGCATATTGCAGAAGCAGTGGATAGGGGCAACCTGATTGTCGCCTCCGTGCTGTCCGGCAACCGTAACTTTGAAGCCAGGGTACATCCGCAGGTGAAGATGAACTTCCTGGCATCGCCACTGCTGGTAGTGGCCTATGCTATCACCGGCCGCATCGATGTGGACATGCTCAACGATCCGTTGGGCTACGATCCTAACGGAGAACCCGTGTTTCTGCGCGACATATGGCCCACCCAGGAGGAAATCAATGAAGCTGTAGCTGCTGCTGTGAAGCAGGAAGATTTTGAAAAAATATACGCTGTTATATTCGATGGAGATGAACAATGGCAAGGACTACAGGCGCCATCCGGGAAAGATTATCACTGGAGCCAGACCTCTACCTACATCAAAGAAGCGCCGTTTTTTAACGGGCTGCCGGAAGAATGGGCTGCGATAGAAGACGTTAAAGACGCCCGTGTATTGCTGAAACTGGGCGATTCTGTTACTACAGACCATATATCACCCGCAGGCTCTTTCAAATCAGATACGCCTGCCGGCAAATATTTGCTGGACTGCGGCATAGATCCTAAGATGTTTAATTCTTACGGCTCACGCAGGGGGAATCATGAAGTGATGATCCGTGGTACTTTCGCCAACGTGCGGATTAAAAATGAACTCTCTCCCAAAGAAGGTGGCTTTACTACTATGATTCCGCAGGGCGTGGTGCTGTCTGTATACGATGCCGCCATACAATATGCTGCGGCAAAAGTGCCTTTGATCATACTGGCCGGCAAAGAATATGGCAGCGGCTCTTCCCGCGACTGGGCCGCGAAGGGCACCAACCTGTTGGGCGTGAAAGCTGTTATTGCAGAAAGCTATGAACGGATTCACCGCAGCAACCTGGTAGGAATGGGTGTACTCCCACTGGAATATGTGAATGAAGAAACCGCAGCATCGTTGGGATTATCCGGTACAGAATCATATAGCATCACGGATATTGCACAAGATCTTACTCCTGGAAAAATAGTAACGGTAACGGCTAAACCGGCAACAGGAGCTGCCATCGTTTTTAAAGCGAAATGCCGCTTAAACTCTGCTATAGAAATTGAATACTACCGCAATGGCGGAATATTACAGTTTGTGTTGAGAGACTTTTTGAAGAAAGGATAGAAAGCATTTATTTATTTATTTAGAGATGTAAATATCTACATCTCTAAATAAATAAATAATTACTACCATCAATAACTCCACTTTATAACGCATACACTTTAACGCTCGCCCCCACTAATTTTTCGTTTTCTCCCCAAGCATAAATCCTGCATTGTTAAAAAAAATATAAAAAAGTTCTCTCACAGTATTATATTTGTCTACCAAGTTGGTAGACTATATAGACTATTATAGCAACCAAATATCATCACATAACCTATATTATCATTATCATGAAAAGATTACTATCGCTGCTATTCCTTACAGCCTTTGTGGTCAACACCGCAATTGCACAAAAAGTAATTAAGGGTGTTGTTAAGGGAGAAGAAGGATCCCCTGTACCTGGTACTACCATTAATCTCAATGGTTCTACCAACTATGCTATTGCAGACAATAAGGGAGAATTCAGTTTGAGCACCTATGCCCCCTTTCCCGCTTCCCTGACAGTTAGATCCATTGGTTTTGCCACCCGTGAAGTGGAAGTGACAGCGCAAAACCACAGCAACGTGGAGATCATTCTCAAAATAGACAGCCGCCAAATCAATGAGGTATCTGTTACTGCACGTCGCCGTAACGAGAAAATACAAAATGTGCCTATTGCCATTTCAGTGGTACGGGGTGGCGTCATCGAGGAATCCGGCTCTTTTAACGTGAACCGGGTGAAAGAGCTGATCCCCTCTGTGCAACTCTATTCCTCCAATCCCCGTAACACCACGCTCAATATCCGCGGCCTCGGATCTACGTTCGGCCTGACCAACGACGGTATTGATCCGGGTGTTGGATTTTACCTGGACGGTGTGTATTATGCGCGCCCTGCGGCCACTACATTTGATTTTATAGATGTTGAGCAGATTGAAGTATTACGTGGCCCACAGGGTACCCTGTTCGGCAAGAACACCACGGCAGGTGCCCTGAACATTACCACCCGTAAACCCTCCTTTTCTCCGGGTGCTACCGCGGAAGTTAGTTATGGCAACTACGGATACATTCAGGCAAAAGCTTCTGTTACCGGTAAGATTGTCAACAAGCTGGCCGGTAAGGTTTCCTTCTCCGGTACACAGCGCGATGGTACCGTTTACAATGTGTCTACCCAGAGAAATGTGAATGATATCAACAACATCGGCGCGCGGGCTCAGCTCCTGTATACCGCCTCGGAACGTGTGAATATCACCCTCACCGGGGATGCCTCCAAACAGCGCCCAGAAGGATATGCGCAGGTAATAGCGGGTGTCGTAAAAACACAGCGTGCTGATTACCGGCAGTTCGACAATATCATCGCGGACCTTAACTATCAACTCCCCAGCCGCAATGCTTTCGACCGGGTGATCGACAATAACACCCCCTGGCGCTCCGGTAATGACCAGGGCGGGGTATCCGTAAACGTTGACGCGAAAATAGGCGGTGGTACGCTGACCGCAACCTCTGCCTGGCGCTATTGGAATTGGGATCCCTCCAACGACCGTGACTTTACCGGGTTGTCTGTATTGTCCTTATCACAAGCTACCTCCAAACACCAGCAATGGTCACAGGAAGTAAGGTATGCCGGTGATTTCTCCTCTAAACTGAGTGGTGTGATCGGCGTATTCGCAATCGGTCAGGATCTTAAGACAGATCCTGTACATATCGAAGAATCTGGTTCGGCGCAATGGCGTTTCTCACAGACTACCACCAGCGAATTATGGAAAACCCCGGGGTTACTGGACGGATACGGTATTCACACAACTTCCCGTTTGAAAACAGTCAGCGCGGCGGTATTCGGACAACTGGACTGGGCCATCACAGAAAAGCTGCACGTACTCCCTGGTCTGCGGTATAATTATGATGAAAAAAAGCTGGATTTCAGCCGCAAAACTTATGGCGGCCTTGAAACTACAGACCCCGCATTACTGGCGTTGAAGAAAGCAGTGTATTCAGACCAGGTATTTTCCGCCAACACGGATAACACCAACCTTACCGGCCAACTTACCATTGCGTTTAAAGCCAACAACAATATCAATACTTACGCCACCTACTCCACCAACTATAAACCTGTAGGACTTAATCTTGGTGGACTTCCAACCGCCGATGGTAAACCGATGCTGGAACTGGCACAGGTCAAACCGGAATATGTGCAGCACTTTGAAGTAGGTATCAAAACAACCCCTTCTGCGTCCTCTACCCTGAACCTGGCTATTTACAATACAGATATCAAGGATTTCCAGACACAGGTACAGACAGCTGAACTGGGCGTAAACCGTGGCTATCTTGCCAATGCGGAAAAAGTGCAGGTGCGTGGCGCCGAACTGGATGGTAACATCAGGTTTAGCAATCAGTTCTCTATCTTTGGCGCGGCATCCTATACAGATGGGAAGTACAAATCTTTCAAAAATGCACCGGTACCACTGGAAGAAACCGGAGGTGCCAACGCCTTTAAGGACATTTCCGGCAGCAGGCTGCCTGGCATTTCCAAATGGGCAGCTTCCCTGGGCGCTGAAACATCCATCGGTGGAAAATTCCTGGGCCAGGGCGGAAGATACTTCCTGGCGCTCGATGGATACTATCGCTCTGAATTTTCTTCCAGTCCATCCCCTTCTCCTTACCTGAATATTGACGGCTACGTGCTGGTAAACGGCAGGATTGGCTTCCGCGCAGCAAAAGGAGTATCCTTATTTGTATGGGGACGTAATCTCTTCAACAAAAATTACTTTGAGCAATTGCTTGTAGCAGCAGGTAATGCAGGACAATATGCTGCAGTACTGGGTGATCCCAGGACATATGGTGTAACGATCCGCTACAACTTCAGTCCATCCAACTAAAAGAGATGTAGGGATTTTTTGATTTGCGAATTTAGGAATTTGAAATGCAGCAGAGATTTAAGCGTATGTGTTTATCTCCGCTGCATTTCAAATTCCTAAATTCGCAAATCAAAAAATCCCTACATCTCTTTTTATCCTTTCCTTGTAAACTCAGCAATCATCTTCCTGTCTCCTACCAGCCAAACCACATCTTCCCATTCAAACTGGGTATCAGAAGCGGGGTTGAGGATACGTTCACCACCACGGGCAATACCTACTACCAGTGCTTTTGTTTTTTCACGGATGCCGGAATTGCGAATCGTCTGTCCTTTCAGGCCGTTGTGTTCATCTACTACAATGCTGGTCAGCCCGATATTTTCATCTGATACATCATCATTTCTTTCCAGGATCAGGGTGTTCAATACCCGGTTGAACTCTTCCAGCTGGGCTTCTGAGCCGATAGCAATGATTTTGTCGTACGGAAATAATTTTTCTTCACGGGTGGGTGCGTAGATGGTGATGTCGCCTCTTTTGATAGCGCCTACGTTGATACCGAATTTTTCACGCAGCTGCAAATCAGCCAGGGGTTTGTCTATCAGGGTAGACCACGGATTGATTTCTACTTCAGATACCTGTGCATCCCAGGGTAGCAGGTCTGCTGCCTGTGCTTTTTTAGCGGCGGCATCTGCATCTTCGCGGGCATTCAGGTTGCTCAGGAAGCGGGATTCAATACGGTTGTAATATTTCTGTAGCTGTTGACGCAAGGCCAGCAACACAATAAGCATAACAATAGAAGTGCCGAGCAATGCCTGCCAGAAAGGAAAGAACTGGATGAGCAGGAAACCTACCAACATCACGGCGAGTACGTTCCTGACCACTTCCACCACTACCAGCGGACCGTGGTTGTATTTGGAATCCAGCCACAATGCTTTGTAGGCGCTGCCCTGTACTTTTTTTATGGTGAGTGCCGAAATGAACGGCGCCATCATGGCAATGGCTAATACCACCGCAATAAATTTGGCCACCAGCTGATTCTCCAGATGTCTGGCTATAAACGGACTAACATAATAGGTATTGAGCAGGATGATCGCTATCAGGATCACACTGTTTAAGATGATCACTTTCAGGTAGGAGCGCAGTACAATACGCCAGTCGCTTTCGCCCTGTAGGGTCTGGGAACTGGCACTATAGCGGTTGAGCGCCGCCAGCCACCGTGCCGGAATAACTTTCTCCATCCAGTTATACAGCGGAGTGGAAAACTTGATCATATACGGCGTAGTGAACGTGGTGATAGCGGAAACGCCTACTGCTACGGGAAACAGGAAGGAGCTGGTTACCCCCAGTGTCACACCAAGGGTAGCGATGATGAAAGCAAATTCACCCACCTGCGCCATGCTCATACCTACCTGTACTGATTCTTTCAGGGGGCGTCCGGAAATCAGTGCACCCAGCGTAGTAGTGAAAAACTTACCAAAAACGGTTAACAATGTTATCCATAATACCGGCCATCTATATTCTACGATCATCTCCGGGTTGATGAGCATACCCACTGATACAAAGAAGATAGCGCCGAAAAGATCTTTCAATGGCTGGATGAGGTGTTCCACTTTTTCAGACGAAGTCGTTTCTGCAATGATGGAGCCCATAATAAAGGCGCCCAGTTCAGCAGAGAAGCCTACCTGTGTAGCCAGGATCACCATACCAAGACAAAGAGCAATGCTGAGGATCAGTAATGTTTCGTTGTTGAGGTACTTCTCCATTTTTTTGAGAAAAGTAGGCAACAGGAAGATGCCCGCCAGGAACCATACGGCCAGGAAGAACATCAGTTTGGTAATGGTGAAAAGCATTTCGGTGCCTTCAAATTGTTTGCTCACTGCCATGGTAGATAATAATACCATCAACAGGATCACCACAATATCTTCTATCACCAGTACCCCGAAAACTATTTTGGTAAAAGGCTTTTGCTTAATGCCCAACTCTTCAAATGCCCTGATAATAATGGTTGTAGAGGAGCTGGCGAGTAACCCGCCCAGGAACAGGCTGTCCATCACACCCCATCCCATCAGTTGCCCGGTGAAGTAACCGGCTACGGTAATACAGGCTATCTCCACAAATGCCGTTATGGTAGCCGTGCCTCCTACCCGCATCAGTTTCTTGAAACTGAATTCCAGTCCCAGTGAAAATAAAAGGAAAATTACGCCGATCTCCGACCAAATTTTTATCCCTTCCCCATCGCTGATAGAAGGGAATAAATGAAAATTGGGGCCTACTATAAAGCCCGCTATAATATAACCCAGCACCATAGGCTGCTTCAGCCGTCTGAATAGTAAAGTAATGATACCCGCCGCGCCTAAAATCAATGCCAGGTCAATAATTAATTGTGGTACATGCATACAGAGATAATCGGTTTTATAATATTGCTTAATGTACTTTTATGACGGCCCGTAAGGGTCGTACATATGTGTTAATGCCAGTTTGCTGATTTGCTGAATATCGCTAATATATCGTTTTTTGGGGCAGCCACCAACAGAAAGAATAACAAATTACCCATGATGGGGTGGTGTAAATAAAATAAAAAAAGACACTTTTTAAGGATGCAGCCCGGTGCTATTGTATATCACCCGGATGACTGTTTATAAGATCTTCGGCAAAATATTTCCGGTATTGCAAGGGCGTAAGTTTTTTAATTTTTAAAAACTGCTTATGGAAATTGGCGATGGTATTATAACCGCTTTCATAACAAATATTTAATACGGGCTTCCGGGTTTCCAGCAGTAAGGTACAGGCATAGCCAACGCGTACTTCATTTAAAAAATCAAAATAAGTTTTTTGGGTACGCTTTTTAAAATACCGGCAAAAAGCCGGAATGCTCATACAGGCAATACCGGCCACCCCGGTAAGCGTTACCGGTTCCCGGAAGTTATCAATGGTAAACCGGAAAACTTTATCTATACATTCTTTGTCTTTATGGTTTAGTTGTCTTGTTTCCTGGGTAGACACCTGTAGGTATTCCCTTTTTTCTGCCATGATCTGCAGGCAACTACCCAACAGCAGGATGCGGTTAAAGCCGGTTGCGAACTCCAGTTCTCTTATCAGTGGCTGTAACCTGGATTTGCTTTCACCGGTTATTTTCAGCCCGTAGCGGGATGTTTCAAATAGTTGTTTGATCTGCCTGCTTTCAGGCAGGTTCATAAAATGGGCGCCCCAGAAATCATCACAGAACTGGATAACCATAGAACTGCCTATTGATACCGGATCTATTTTTTGAAAAGTATGAGGAAGATTGGTGCCCAGAAAGTAAACGTCACCCGTTTCAAATTTGCTGACATGGTTGCCCACAAAACAAAGACCGGAACCTTCGGTCACCAGCGTCAGCTCATACTCGATATGCTGATGCCAGCCCACTTCAAAATGTGGTGTACGATAGGTGCGGGCAACAAAAGAATGATGCTCACCTAGTGGTAGTTTCTGGATCAGTGGTTTCATGCGACTTGATGATATTCCATAAAATAAAGATAAAAAATGGATTTTTCTGTTAAAATAGTTTAGTTTTTGAATAGTATAATGGAGCTCTTGCTAAAATAACCTGCCTATTTTAGTAGAACCGTTATGAATAGCTAAACAGTTCCCGTTCCAGTGCATGCGTGCATAGCCTCTTTAAAATTTTAAATAATCAACATCATGATTACGCTAACCAATCAACAGATTATTGATTATCAGGATCAGGGTTACCTGATCATCCCTGGTTTTTTTACGGAAGAAGAAGCAAAGAAACTTTACCAGGTAGCCATTGACGACAATACCATTAGCAAACATGCTATTGATGTGAATGATAGTAGTGGCAAACGCAGTAAGCTGTCGCTATGGTACAAACCCGGCGATGATATTTACGGATTGCTGACCCGCAGTGAAAGGATGGTCAATGCAGTTGACAAACTGATGGATGGAACCACCGCGGTTTGTCATTTTCACTCCAAACTAATGCAAAAGGAGCCCAGGGTAGGCGGGGCCTGGGAGTGGCACCAGGATTATGGCTATTGGTATAAAAATCAGTTCCTCTTTCCCGATCAGATGATGTCTGTTATGATTGCCGTATCTGATGCAAACCGGCTAAACGGCTGCCTGCAAGTGATCAAAGGGTCGCATAAAATGGGCCGGGTAGAACATGGATTTGCCGGTGAACAAAATGGCGCTTCTCTAACTTATGTGGAACTGGCTTTAAAAACCATGGAACATATTTATGTAGAATTAAAAGCGGGAGATGCACTTTTTTTTCATAGCAACCTGCTGCACCGCTCTGAAGCCAATCTTTCAGATAATGCACGATGGTCCCTGATCTCCTGTTATAACCGTGAGGCGAATATTGGTTACAATGACTCTGCGTCTGATAAATCCAGTACTACACCCATTGCAGTGGTGCCGGATGACGCACTGCTAAGCAGGGAAGCGAAAGGGGTGAATGAGGACGCCGCTGATTTTTTAAGAAAAGAAGATGATAAGTCTTTACAATAAAACTCCTCCGCTTAAAAAACATACATGGCATTTATCCCGGAAGTTAAATCAGGCGTACCTGTCATCAGCTACAACTATAACCGCAGGTATATTTATATTATCAGTGCTGTAGCAGCCTTGGGGGGGGTACTTTTTGGATTTGACCTGGTTATTATTTCAGGAACTATCCCCTTTTTTAAAAACTATTTTAATCTGAACGAATTGTCTACCGGATGGGCCGTTGGCTGTATCAATCTTGGTGCGGCCATAGGCGCGTTGATGGCGGGTAAACTGAGTGATAAACTAGGCAGAAGAAAGGCCCTGATGTTTAGTGCTGTTTTATTTGCGGTGACAGGTCTTGGTACCGGTTGGGCAACTGATTTTAACAGCTTTATCCTTTTCCGGATGCTGAGTGGCGTAGCCGTAGGTGCTGCTGCTTTGGTATGTCCCATGTATGTGGCTGAAATTTCACCTGCCTCCATGCGTGGAAGGATGGTATCTTTTTACCAGCTTTCTATTGTCTGCGGAATTATGCTCGCTTATCTTTCAAACTACCTGCTGCTTAATACCGGCGTCCATAACTGGCGGTGGATGTTTTCTTCTCAATCGCTGCCTGCCCTGTTCTTTTTCGCCGGTTTATTTTTTGTAGTGGAAAGTCCCAGGTGGCTGATCGGGAAGCAACGTTCCAAGGAAGCTTTCACTATACTGGAGCGGATCGGTGGAACAGCATATGCCGGCTTTGAATCCGGGCAAATCGTTGAAAGCTATCAGCACCAGGCTAAAGGAAGTGTAGCTGAATTATTCCGCAAAGGTATCTGGCCAATTGTGTTTACCGGGATTGTTATTGCTGTTTTTTCACAGGCAGTAGGACAAAATTCCTTATTCTCCTATGCGCCCGAATTATTTAAACAAGCCGGGATGTCGCAGGATAGTGCTTTCTTACAAGCGATTATTATAGGGCTGATCAATTTTATATTCACTTTCATTGCTATCACCACCATTGATAAAGCGGGCCGGAAAAAGTTGCTGATGTGGGGCACCCTTTTACTTTGTATAGATGCCCTTGCATTGGCTTCCGCTTTTTACTGGCAGCTACCGGGTATTTATGTGCTGATCTTCCTGCTTTCCTTTATCGCTATATATGCGGCTACACTGGGTCCTGTTACCTGGGTTGCCCTGTCGGAGATATTCCCCAACCGGATCAGGGGCAATGCCATGGCACTTGCCACCCTTGCTTTATGGATCGCCAATTTTTTCACAACGGCTTCTTTTCCTGTTATGAAAGGATACCTGGGACTGCCACTCACTTTCGTGATCCACGCGGTAATTTGTTTTGCTTACTTTCTTTTTATTATCGTCAGGATTCCTGAAACCAAAGGAAAATCGCTGGAAGAAATAGAGAAAATGATGATCGGTTAAAAAAGCATAAAAGAGGATCAATCGGGATGATTCCGCGTTACATATTCCGATGGCAGCATGCCAAACTGTTTCTGAAAATTCCTGCCGAAATTGGATGGAGAGGCAAAGCCTGTCATCTCTGCTACTTCATTGATCTTGTAGTGGCCTGTTGCCAAAAGAGTAGCGGCTTTTTTTAAGCGGGCAATGTTAATAAGTTCATGCGGAGTAAGATCGGAGATGACTTTTATTTTCCGGTAAAAAGTAGGACGGCTCATATTCATTTTGTCCGCGAGTTGTTCCACGTCGAGATTGATGTCTGTGAGGTGTTGGGTGATTACCTCATTCAACTTTTCGAGGAACTGTTCATCTGCGCGGGAGCCGGCCATGCTGCGGAGGTGTACCAGGGGTGAGCTGGCGAAAAATTCTTTTATTTTATTACGGTTGGAGAGAAGATTGGCGATTTGTACCTGTAAGTGTTCCGGTGAAAATGGTTTTTCGATATAGGCATCAGCGCCCAGTTCCAGCCCTTCTATTTTGGATTGTAGTGTGTTGCGCGCGGTCAGTAATACTACGGGAATATGGCTGTAGGCCGGTTCTGATTTAATGATGCGGCATAGTTCAAAACCATCCATAACGGGCATCATCACATCGCTGACTACCAACTGTACCGGCGCTTCACGCAAGGCCTCCAGCGCAGTGGCGCCATTGCATGCCGTCATCACTTTGTATTTATCTTCCAGGTCATCTGCAATGAATGACAGGATATCTTCGTTGTCATCTACCAGCAGGATCAGTGGTTTCACGATGGCTGTATTTTTTTCCATTTACTTAAATTAAATTCTATTTCCTGGTGTACCGGTAAAGTAAGAACGAAAGTATTCAGGTTGTTGTCTGATCTGATAAGCACCAGCTTTCCTTTGTGCAGGATCGTGAGCGATCTGGCGATGGCCAGCCCGATACCTGTACCCGGCTGGCTTTCTGCGGCCTTGCCCCGGTAAAAGGGTTCGAAGATTTTTTCTGCTATCTCCGGCGGAATAATATGTCCGTCATTTTTTACCTGGATGGTAAAGGTGGTATCTGTTTCCGCTACCGGCAACAGTTGAATGTATACACAACTGTCTGCGTATTTGATGGCATTGTTGATCAGGTTACTCAGTATTTTATGCAATGCTTCCATGTCTACATACGCGAAGAAATGCAGGCTGGATAATTCTATTTTAAAACGGATTTCTTTTTGTTCCGCTGCCGGTATGAAACGCAGGTGGTTTTCTTTCAGCAGATCGGGGATGTTGGTCTTTACAAAATTGAGGCGATAGCCGTTGATTTCTGTTTTCCTGAAATCAAGTAACTGGTTGGTGAGGTCCAGCAACCGGTTGGTATTCCGTTCCATGATGCGGAGGTTCTTTTGGATATCCGGTACGGCTTCGGATTTCCGGATCACCTTTTCCATAGGGCCTTTAATGAGGGTAAGCGGCGTACGTATTTCATGCGCTACGTTGGTAAAGAATTCTATCTTGGCCTCATAAATTTCTTTTTCTTTTTCATGTTCCAGTAATTCCATGCTGCGTTTATGTTTTTGTTCTGCCCGGCGGTGATAGCTGCTGATGAGCAGGTAAATAATGCCGCCGCATAAAATAAGATAGAGCGCATATGCCGGGTAGCTGGCCCAGAATGGCGGCAGGATCCTGATAGTGAGCAGGCGCGGGTGAATACTCCAGTTGCCGCTGCTGTTGGCAGCTTTCACCATAAAGTGATAAGTGCCGGGAGATAATTTTGTGAAGAAGGCTTTGCGATTTGTTTCCAGGTGTGTCCAGTCTTTATCCAGTCCTTCCATTTTGTACGCGTATTCCGTCATTTCAGGCGCGGTATAACTGAGTGCAGCGAAGTCGATACTAAAAGAAGACTGATCATGCGTCAACACAATGGTGTCGGTAACATTAATGGCTTTCTTCAGCGTACCGCCCACATGCAGCGGATTGTTGAATACCTGGAAACCGGTAATGTATATGGGTGGCATGAAATTGTCGGGAAGAAATTTATCCGGGTTAAACCGGATCATCCCTCTCACACTACCGAAGTACATATTGCCGCTGCTGTCTTTGTAAGCGGAGTTATAATTAAACTGATCATTGAGTAGGCCGCTGGCTTTGGTGTATACTTTTGTTTTACCCGTTTCCGGTGAAAGACAGGCCAGTCCTTTGGAAGTGGTTATCCAGAGATGTTGTTTATCATCTTCCAGCATACCAAATATCATATTACTGAGTAAACCATTGCGGGTGGTATAACGTGTAAAGTCGCGCTGCTGCTCATTCAGGAGACATAAGCCATCTTCAGTGCCAGCCCATATACGATGACGGCTATCTTCAAATACGCGGTTTACGTGGTTGTTGCCCAGGCTGCGGATGTTGTTTTCGTCATGCAGGTAAAGTCCTTTTTTACCTGTTTCCGGATGATAATAATACAATCCATCGCGGATGGTGCCGAGCCAGATGGTGCCCCGGCTATCTTCAAAAACAGTGGTATAAAAAATATACGATGGTACTTCCTGTACCAGGTCAAAACCATCCTGTTGCCGGTTATAACGGTAAAGCCCCCTCGAAGTGCAAAGCAGCACCTGCCCGGTATGGGTTTGTATAATGCTGTATACAAAGTTGCTGCGCATATCATACTTGCCATTACCGGCTGCATAGTGCCGCAGGAATTTACCGGAAGGGATATGCATCAGATCCAGGCCATGCTCGAAAGTACCTATCCACAGGGTGTCGCCGGTTACCAGTAGTCCGTGGATGTTGGTATGGGATAAGCTGTTTTGCTTGCCTTGCGGTTTTATGTTGGTGATGTTACCGGTACTCAGCGATAATTTATTAAGCCCGCCGTCTTCTGTTCCTATCCATAGCTGCCCATATTTATCCGGACAGATTTCTCTTACCGCATTGCCGCCCAGCGCGTTTTCGCCGGTTTTGGGGAAAAACTTTTCGAAAGGCGCATACTGTTGCGGGAAATAGTTGATACCACCAAAGTAAGTACCTGCCCATATGCCGCCTTCTTTATCCTTGAAGAGACTGTATACAGCGTTGTCAGAGATGGCATAGGGATCGTTGTATTTCTTTTGCAGGTTTGTAAATTTTCCGGTAGAGAGGTGATAGATGAAGATGCCGGTTTCGGAGGCAATCCAATATTCATCTGCCGAACGTTGGAGCAGATCACGGGCGTAGATCTCCGTTTTATCGCTGTTGTAGGGCAGGATGTCTGTATACGTATAGGTTTTTGCACTGAATAATTTTACGCCCTGGTCTGTAGTGCCCACCAGAAGAGTGTCTTCACTGGTGGCCAGGATTTTTGTTGTCCAGTAGGCGGCTGGTTTATTGGAATGATCAAACAGGGAATAACTGGTAAAGCTGTCTTTTGCCCGATCATATACTGCTATTTTCCCTTCGGGAGATGACAGCCATATTTTTCCCGCCGGGGTACGGCATATTGCTGAGGCATTGGGGTAGCCGGCAGGCGAATGAAGACTATTTGTTTGCGGGTTGTAGCGGTACAACTGTATGCCGGAAATAAACCAGATATTGCCTGCTGCATCTTTATCAATAGCCCGTATTTCCAGGTCGGCTTTAGGGCCTATTGGGCGGAACTGTTCACTCGCAGGGTTGTACAGATAGAGGCCCTTGTCTGTGCCAACGTAGAGCATACCATGATCATCTTCATAAAGACTCCAGATAAAATTATTGCCCAGGCTGCTGGTGTCTTCCGGGTCATGCCGGAATACGCGGAAGGTATAGCCATCAAACCGGTTCAGACCGTCTTTGGTGCCAAACCACATAAAGCCCTGCTTGTCCTGCATGGTACAGATAACCGTATTGTTGGACAGCCCGTTCTCTACCTGGTAGTGAACGAAGCCGGGTGACTGACTGTAAAGTGTCTGGTGAACAATCAGTACGAATAATAAGCAGGAAATAATGTGGCGTATTGGCAAGATGGTGTTGCTGGTTATGCCAAAGATAATCATCCGGCGATGAATAATATTGAGACAAAATAAGGAAAGAATGAGACAATTGAGCGTACTACCTATAGCAGGATTCTCTTTCTTTGGAGTATTGTTTTAAGCGTTATTTTTACGCTTAAATAAAAAAAAGATCCATGTTATGAAATGTAGCCGACTACTTTCATTGTTACTATTACTGCTGATGGGCGGCGCTTGCCGTGCAGGAGGACCGGATACCACCGGCACCTTCACCAATCCGTTGCTGCCCGGTGGACCTGATCCCTGGGTGATCCAACAGGATGGGGTATATTATTACCTGCATACCACGGGACATAATATTACGATCCGTAAAACACGCGCTATGTCGGAACTGGATAAGGCGCCAGCCATTGTTTTATGGACACCACCGGCCAAAGGCCCCGATGCGCGTGATATCTGGGCGCCGGAGCTGCACCGCCTCGATGGCAAATGGTATCTCTATTACACCGCAGGATCTTCAGACAGCATCCACCCGCAACACACCTTTGTATTGGAAAATACCGCTGCCGATCCTACCACCGGCACCTGGGAAAGCAAAGGACAACTAAAAGATCCCGCTGCCGACTACTTCGCCATTGACGGCACTATCCTGGCATATAAGGACCGGCACTATTTTATCTGGAGTGGGCATAACGGGAAAGATGTTGTACAACGTCTCTATATTGCACAGCTGAAAAATCCGTGGACACTAGCCACCGCACGTGTAGAGATTGCCGCACCCACCTACAGTTGGGAAAAGAACGGCATCAATGAAGGCCCTGAAATATTAAAGAACGCTAAAAATGATATCTTCCTCATCTTCTCTGCGAGTGGCTGCTGGTCAGAAGATTATGCGCTGGGGATCATGCAGCTGAAGAAAAACGGTGATCCGCTGAAAGCTGCCGACTGGCACAAATCGCCTTTGCCGGTGCTCACCGCTAAACCGGAAAACGGCGCCTATGCACCCGGTCATAATGGTTTCTTTAAATCGGCAGATGGCCAGGAAGACTGGATCATCTATCACGCCAACTCCAAAGCAGGACAGGGTTGTGGCGGATTAAGAAATCCACGCATGCAACCATTTACCTGGAAAGCCGATGGCAGCCCAGATTTTGGCGAACCAGTGAAAATAGGAGAACAGATCAGGAAGCCCGGTGGGGAATAAAAAATATTGATCAGACCAAAAATTGTATTTCAAAAACAGACCATGATAAAAAAGCACTTATTATTTGCCTTGATGTTTGGATGTGGACTCAACGTTGCGCAAGCACAGGGCGACTGGAAAATTGTAGCAGGAAAAATTACAACTCCCTGGAGTGAAAAAGTTTCACCAGCGGAGACATTACCTGAATACCCGCGTCCACAGCTCGTGAGGGCCAACTGGAAAAACCTCAACGGACTTTGGAATTATGCTGTCAAAGCAAAAAATGAAAGCACCCCGACCACTTATGAAGGGAAGATCCTGGTACCTTTTGCCATTGAATCTGCATTATCCGGCGTTGGAAGAACAGTAGGGAAGGACAGTGTGCTGTGGTATAATACAAGCATTACTTTGCCGGCCGGTATGAAAAGTAAAAAGATCCTCCTGCACTTTGGTGCGGTAGACTGGAAAACAACCGTATATGTAAACGGAAAAGAAGCAGGCACCCACGAGGGCGGTTTTGATCCGTTTTCTTTTGATATTACGCCGCTCCTGAAAAAAGGCAAACAGGAGATCGTTGTACGTGTGTGGGACCCTACAGATGAAGGTCCGCAGCCAAGAGGCAAGCAGGTAAAAAAACCGGAAGGCATCTGGTACACACCCGTTACCGGTATCTGGCAAACCGTATGGGTAGAAGCAGTGGCGGCTACTTATATTGCGGGTACAAAGCAAACACCTGATATTGATCAGCAAACGATCACCGTAGCCGCGGATGTTCAAAACCTGCAAGCGGGCGACCAGGTAAATGTTTCCGCCTGGGATGGCGCTACTAAAGTAGCAGAAGGTCAGATCAGCGGGGAAGCTGCCGTACTGAAAATTGCTTCACCGAAATTGTGGTCACCTACTCATCCTTTCCTGTACGACCTGCGCTTGTCTGTAACCCGCAAAGGCAAAACCATTGACGAGGTACAGAGCTATTTCGCGATGCGTAAATCATCCATCGGTAAAGATGCCAATGGTATCCAGCGCATGTTGCTGAATAATGAATTTGTGTTTCAGTACGGCCCGCTGGATCAGGGCTGGTGGCCTGACGGCTTGTACACCGCGCCAACAGATGAAGCACTGAAATTTGATATTGCACAAACCAAAGCCATGGGCTTTAATATGATCAGAAAACATATTAAAGTAGAACCTGCCCGCTGGTATTACTACTGCGATCAGTTAGGTATGCTCGTATGGCAGGATATGCCGAGCGGCGACCTGGGTAATGGCTGGGAACAACGTCCGGGTATCATTGGTCGTGGTACAGATCAAAATCGTTCTGCTGAATCAGAAGCCTACTATAGGAAAGAATGGGATGCTATCATCAATACCCTGTACAACTTCCCGTCTATTGTGGTATGGACACCTTTCAACGAAGCCTGGGGACAATTTAAAACAGTGGAAATAGCGGAATGGACGATGAAAAAAGATCCTTCCCGTTTGGTGAATACTGCCAGTGGTGGCAACTTCTACCCGGTAGGACCGATCATCGATCTGCATAACTACCCCGAACCTGCGATGCCTGATCCGGCTGTTTTTGGCGATAAACGCGCTATTGTACTGGGCGAATTTGGCGGCCTGGGATTACCGGTAGAGGGACATGTATGGCAACAGAAAAATAACTGGGGATACCAGAGTTTTAAGAACGCCAACGACCTGTTTAACCGCTACGCCGGTTTTATGGACAGACTGGAAAGTCTTATCAAACAAGGGTTATCAGCCGCCGTGTATACGCAGACCACTGATGTGGAAGTAGAAATAAACGGATTGATGACCTACGACAGAAAAGTGCAGAAGATGGAACTGGAAAAACTGAAACAGGTACATCAGAAACTATATAATCCGGCATTGGTCAACATAAAAAAATAACAACATGCTCCGGAAGCCCTTACTTTTTTTAACCCTGTCATCCATCATGGCTGGCTTCACACCGGCGGATGCAGCTCATTCGCCGGTGGCCGGCCTCGATACCACTTCCTTTGTAATGCCCGTGTACAGCGAGCTTGCACTGGGCGCGGTAAAGCCAAAGGGCTGGTTGCTGCACCAGTTGCAGCTCATGCGCGACGGTACTACCGGTCATCTTGATGAGGTACATGACAAAATAAAAAAAGATAACGGCTGGCTGGGAGGTAAGGGAGATGGTTGGGAAGAAACCCCTTACTGGCTGGATGGCGCCGTGCCGCTGGCCTACCTGTTGCAGGACAAAACCCTTACAGATAAAGTATTACAGTATATCAACTGGACGCTGGACCACCAACGGCCATCGGGTTATTTTGGTCCGCTGACAAAAGCAGAGCGGGAGAAAAATATATCCATTGACGTTAGTAACAGCGATCAGGGAGAAGACTGGTGGCCAAAAATGGTGATGCTAAAAGTATTGCAGCAGTATTACACTGCTACCCACGATGTCCGCGTAATTCCCTTCATGACGCGATATTTCAATTATCAGCGGCAGGTGTTAAAAACCTGTCCGCTGGGCAAGTGGACGGAATGGGCTACTTCACGGGGTTCAGAAAATGTGCTGGTAGTACAATGGTTGTACCGTATCATTAAAGACGATAAATTATTAGAGCTGGCGGCGCTGATCGAGGGACAGGCATTCCCCTGGACCACCTGGCTGGGTAACCGCAGTTGGGTGATGGAAGCGGCGGCACAGCAAAACGACGAGCACTGGATGCGGCGTCATGGCGTGAACGTAGCCATGGCATTGAAAGATCCGGCGCTGAACTATCAGCGCACAAAAAATAAAAGATACCTCGACTCCCTGCAAACAGGCTTCCACGACCTGATGACATTGCACGGCCTGCCAATGGGTATTTTTTCTGCTGATGAAGATCTTCACGGTAACGGACCTACGCAGGGAACAGAACTATGCGCCATCGTAGAGTCTATGTTTTCGCTGGAAGAAATCATCAGCATAACCGGCGATCCGCGCTACATGGAGGCATTGGAGCGTATGACCTTCAACGCATTGCCTACACAAACAACAGACGATTACAATGCCAAACAGTACTTTCAGATAGCCAACCAGGTACAGGTAAAGAGAGGCGTATTTAATTTTTCACTTCCTTTTGACCGGCAGATGAATAACGTATTCGGACTACGCAGCGGTTACACCTGCTGTACGGCCAATATGCACCAGGGCTGGACGAAATTCACCACACACCTCTGGTATGGCACCCGCAATAATGGGCTGGCTGCACTCACCTACAGTCCCAATGAAATCACTGCCAAAGTGGGTAAAAACAATACGGAGATCACAATTCAGGAAGTAACGGCTTATCCGTTTGATGAACAGATCCATTTTAATATCAGTACAAAAAAATCCGTCGCCTTTCCTTTGGAGCTGCGTATCCCTGAATGGTGTACAGAAGCCACTGTATCGCTTAACGGGCAACCACTCCGGAAAGAAAAAGGTGGCCGCATTATTACAATAGACAGGACCTGGGACCACAACGACCAGCTCACGTTGCAACTGCCCATGGAAGTACGTACTTCCAATTGGGGCCGCAACTCCCGCACGGTAGAAAGAGGCCCGCTCGTATATGCGTTGAAGTTAGCAGAGCAATGGGAGAAAGGACGTGATGAAGCAGAAGGCGATTATTACAGCGTATTTCCCAGAGGCGACTGGAATTACGGGCTGCTGGAAAAAGCAATCAAAGCACCCGCGCAATATCTGACTGTAACAAAAGTAAAACCGGTGTCAGATCAGTTTGTATGGAACCTGGATCATGCACCCATCGCGATCACCACCACCGCAAAAAAGATTCCCGGATGGAAGATCGTAGAGGATGTAGCACCTCAGCCGGTAACAGACAGGAACGGTATTTACAAAGGCGCCGTTGATGACAAAGAAGAAATAATAACACTTGTGCCATATGGTTGTACAAAAGTCAGGATAGTAGCGTTCCCCGTGGTTAGATAGGATATAAAAGACCGCAAGGCGGCAACCAAAATCACCATCAAATCCTTGTTATGAAAACAAAACTGCAAATTCCCGGATTGATCCGGAGGGTCATGCTTATCGGCATGCTCATGGCCAGTATGTTGTCCTATGCACATGCTGCCCCGTTAGACCTCACTATTACCGGTAAAGTGACGGATGACCAGGGTAATGCCCTCCTGGGTGTTAGTGTAAGCATAAAAGGTACTTCCAGGGGTACCGCCACCGATGGTAAAGGCGCTTATTCGCTGACCGTACCCGATAACAACGCGGTACTGGTATTTACTTATGTCGGATTTATAAAACAGGAAGTACCCGTTGCCGGAAAAGCGGTGGTGGATGTACAACTGGTAACCGACAGCAAAGGATTGGGCGAAGTGATCGTAATAGGCTATGGTACACAGAAAAAGGAATCTGTTACCGGCGCCATCTCCGCCGTTACCAGTAAAGACCTGGAGCGGGTGCATGCGTCTACCGTAAGTGCCACCCTCGCTGGTAAAATTCCCGGTGTTACTTTCCGGATGCCGGATGGCCGCCCCGGCGCCGGTGCCAACATACAGATCCGTAATCTCGGAAATCCATTGTATGTGATTGATGGTATTCAAAAGGATGCCGGACAGTTTAATAATATCTCCCCCAATGACATTGAAACGATCACTGTGCTGAAAGATGCATCAGCAGCCATTTACGGTGTAAGAGCAGCCAACGGGGTAGTGGTAGTAACCACCAAAAGAGGAAAAGCCGGCAGCGGTAATTCCATTAACGTAGACGCCTATACGGGATGGCAGAACTGGTCCAGGTTTCCCAAAACAGTAAACGCCTATGAGTGGATGCTCGGCAAAGCGGATGCTGAAATGAATGCACAGAATCCTAAAACGGATATTACCCGCGAAGAACTGGATAAGTGGAAAGCCGGTACAGAACCGGGTTACAAGAGTTTCGACTGGTACGACTTCATCATCAAAAAAAATGCGCCGCAACATTCTATCAACGTAAATGCGACCGGCGGTACAGAAAATATCAACTACTATCTCTCTGTTACCCGTCTTGATCAGAAGTCGGTATTAGGGCGGGAATTTGATTTTAACCGCACCAACTTCCAGAGTAATGTGGATGCAAAAGTAGCCAAACGCCTGAAGGTAGGCGTGCAGCTCAATGGCCGTATCGAAGAGCGGGATAACCCCGGCGTGCCCGGTGGGGACGACTATTGGGCGCCCCGCTTTGCACTCTTCCGTAACAGACCTACCGAACACGCATATGCCAATGATAACCCGGCGTATCCCAATGATATAGGTCATAATACAGAAAACTGGGCCGTACAAAGCAAAGCGATCTCCGGCTACTGGACGGAAGACTGGCGCGTACTGCAAACCAACTTCAACGCTACCTACGAAACACCCATTAAAGGACTCACCCTGAAAGGGATGTATTCGTATTACTATGCCGACAGGCTGATGAACGGGCACGAATACACGTACGATACGTATACTTTCCATCCGGCAGACAGCTCCTATGAACGTACCGGCGGCAGCTCTAACCCATGGCGGGAACGCGGCACCCATAAAGTGCTGGAAAATGTATTGCAGGGACAGGTCAACTACAACAATACTTTTGGTAAACATACCATCGGTGCAACGTTTGTATCCGAAAGGATCAAACGCCGGGAGCTGGATGTGTGGGTGCACGCTGTTCCCAAAAACAATGTATTGCCCCTGTTACAGTTTGCCGACATGGATACCTATAATGATAAAGACTGGACAGAAGCGCGCTTAGGCTATATCGGCCGTTTAAACTATAACTATGCAGATAAATATTTCCTGGAAGCAGCCGGTCGTTACGACGGCTCCTGGAAATTTGCACCGGATAAAAGATGGGGCTTTTTCCCCTCTGTATCTGCGGGCTGGAGAATGACAGAAGAACCTTTCTTCAAAGCATGGCTGGGTGGTAACAGCTTGCTGAGTGAATTGAAACTGCGCGCCTCTTATGGTGAACTGGGGGATGATGATATTGGTATCGGCGCTTACGACTACCTGCCCGGCTATACGTACGCTACTTCCACAGTGATCCTGGATGGACAGGTGATCAAAGGTTCGCGCGATAAGGGCGTACCAAACGACCGCTTGTCATGGTTTACCAGTAAGATCACTGATATCGGGCTGGATTACCAGTTGTGGAATGGTAAGGTGTACGGATCGCTGGATTATTTCAAACGTAAACGTTCCGGGTTACGCGGCAGCAAATATGATGTATTGGTGCCTAACGAAATCGGTTACGGATTACCACAGGAAAATGTAAACAGCGATCAGCAGGTGGGCGGTGAATTTTCCGCAGCCTATACCGGGAAGGCCGGCAAGGTGGACTTTGTAGTAGGTGGTAATGTATCCTATTCCAGGAGCAGGTTTATTTCTTCCTACAAACCGGTATGGGGTAATTCACTCGATTATTACCGCAATTCAGGTGAAGACAGGTGGAGTAATATTTACTGGGGATATGAGGCTGTTGGCCAGTTCCAGTCGCAGGAAGAAATTAACAAGTATCCCGTAAATGTAGATGGGCAGGGAAATAAAACGCTCTTACCAGGAGATATTATTTATAAAGATGTGAATGGAGATGGGGTGATCAATGGGTATGATGAAAGACCAATCGGTTATCAGACAAGCGGCAACCCAACGGTAAACTTTGGGCTCAACCTGGGCGTAAGGTGGAAAGGCATTGACTTCTCGGCCGACTTCTCCGGTGGTTCTCTCTATTCCTACAATCAGAACTGGGAAATGAGATGGCCTTTTCAGAATGGTGGTAACCTGCTGAAACAGTTTTATGATGACCGCTGGCACCGCGAAGATCCTTTTGATGTAAACAGCAAATGGATTCCCGGCAAATATCCTGCACTGCGTTTCAACGATGGCGGACATAGTAACTATAACAAAGCATCTACTTTCTGGCTAACCAATGTGCACTACGTGCGACTGAGGACCATGGAGATTGGCTATACCATTCCGCAGTCTGTTCTCGACAGGGTGAAGATCAAAAAGATCCGGGTGTATTTAAATACTTACAACCTCTTTTCTATTGACAACGTGAAAGCCCTGGGTATAGAGCCGGAAATCGCTGATGAGAACGGGTTGCAGTATCCGCAGAACAAACTGGTGAATGTAGGCTTCAACCTTACTTTTTAAGTTTTAAATGATTGCGTCATGAAACAAAGTTTCTTATATATACTGGTGGCGTTGCTCGCATTAAATGCGGGATGCAACAAGGATAAAGAATTTTTAAACCAGCCACCTACGGATATACTCGTGAATGATCAGATCTGGAAAAATGAGGGGCTGGTCCTCTCTGTGCTGGCCGATCTGTACGACCGTTATCCTGACAGGCAAACAGATCCTGCTTTGGGAGTGCCGTCTGTGGTTGCACAAACCATCGACAACTGGGCAGAGTTTGCGCGTTTTGATGAAGCTTTTGCATCGGAAGCGGGACAATACTGGCGGCATAAGAACCAGGAATATGATTACCTGTTTCCTGGTATGGTTGCCCGGGTGAATGGTAATAATGTAGATGTAACTTATTGGGATTACGCTTATATCCGCGAGTTGAATCTTTTTATCCAGAAATGCAGCGCGGCTACAGAACTTAAAGAAGAAGTGAAGTCGAGATTTGTAGCAGAAGCACGTTTTCTGCGGGCCTCCGTTTATTTTGAAGAAGTAAAAAGGCTGGGTGGTGTGCCGCTGATCCTGGAGCCGCTGGAATATGATTATGCCGGTGATCCTGCTTATCTCCAGCATGCACGGGCAAAAGAATCTGAAGTCTACGATTTTGTGATCAGTGAAATGGATAGCATCAAAACATTGTTGCCCAATGATCCGAACAACAAATCGAGGGCTACTACCGGCCTGGCGCTGGCCATGAAGGCGCGTGCAGCGTTGTATGCAGGTTCCATTGCGAAGTATGGCGCCACCACCCCACAGGTGTCGCTGCCGGGTGGTGAAGTGGGTATCCCTGCTTCCGCTGCTGTTGGCTACTACACTACCGCATTGAAAGCAGCACAGGATGTTATTTCATTGGGGGGCTACTCCCTGTATCTGAAGAAGCCTGATAATTTGTCAGATAACTTCTCCAGCCTGTTTATCGACAAAGGAGGGAACCCGGAAGTTATTTTTGCAAAGGACTTCAAATTGCAGAGCGGAAAAATACAGCCGTGGACGTTATGGAGTCAGCCCCGTTCTTCTGCAGAAGAGCAGCAGGGCGGCAGGTTGAATCCTTCGCTGAATCTCGTACAGTCGTTTGAGTTACTGGATAATTCTTTTGCCCCCTATAAAATTAAGGATGCAGGTGGCGCCTATATTTATTACGATAAACCTACAGATCTTTTTGAAGGAAGGGATGCGCGTTTAGCCGGTACCGTTATATTGCCGGGTACAGAGTTTAAAGGCAAGCGGGTGGATATCTGGGCGGGTTATATCCGCAAGGACGGCAGTATTGTTACAGCTGCAAATTTCGGCGGCCAGGCAAAGCTCACCCCCAACGGGCCGGATGTGCAGGTAGTGGGTTTCGATGGGCCCATTGACAACCTGGAGTTCAGCGCGCAATCGGGTTTCCTTGTCAGGAAGTACCTGGACCCGGCTATCGGATCAGGGCGTATTGGTACGCAGAGTGAAGTGTGGTGGATCCGTTATCGTTTCGGCGAAGTATTGCTCAACGCAGCTGAGGCAGCCTTTGAACTGGGACAGAAAGGACCCGCAGCCACCTATCTCAACGAGGTGCGTGCCAGGGCCGGTTTCCTCACGGCACTCACCGCGGCAGATATCACTTTCGACAGGATCGTACATGAAAGAAAAGTGGAACTGGCCTTTGAAGGACACGAATTCTGGGATATGAAACGCTGGCGCCTGGCCCACATCGTATGGAATGGCGATGCGGCTGACCTCACGCAACATCCCGGTGTAGCCAGGGAAGTAAGTACCCGCGTATTTGCTTTATGGCCGTATAAAATTTATGATCCGGGCAATGCGAATGATGGTAAATATGTTTTCCGTCAACTGCTGCCGGGTGCAGTTACTTCTGCACATAAATTCCGGCTGGGCAATTACTATTCCTGGATCAGTGATGAGATCAGGAATAACAACCCGAAAATTGTAAAAAATCCTAACCAGTAAAGTGATTTAACATGAAGAGCAATATTCATTATATCTTATGCATGGTGTTGGGTATCCTGTGCATTTCCTGCAAAAAGGATAATTACCAGGCACCCGGCTCCAGCTTCCAGGGCAGGCTTGTTTACAAAGGCGAGCCTATCAATGTCAGCTATAACGATGTGTATTTTGAATTATGGGAACCCGGCTGGGGTAAAAATACACCGATCACTGTCAGCATTACCCAGGAAGGTAACTTCTCCGCGCTGTTGTTCGATGCCAGCTATAAACTGGTGATCCCCGCATCGCAGGGGCCTTTCAGGTCCGTTCCGGATAAAACAACCAACACGGATACCATGCTGCTGCATCTCACCGGTAGTCAGACCATGGACATTGAAGTGATGCCTTACTACATGATCAGAACACCCAAATTTGCAGCTGCAGGTAAAACAATCACGGCTACCTGCGCCGTAGAAAAAATCATCACAGACATAAATGCCAAAGATATTGAACGGGTATATTTATATATCGGCAAAACACAGTTTGTAGATGGCAGAACCACCCTCAAATCGGCCAGTATAGCCGGTGCAGATATTACCAATCCTGCCGCTGTGAGTTTGCAGGTGGATGTACCGGATATTACGCCTGCGCAGCACTATGTATTTGCACGTATAGGCGTGAAGGTAGCAGGCGTGGAGGATATGATCTTTTCGACGGTGCAACAAATAGAGGGAATATAGTTATTTACGGATTTTTTGATTTACGAATGTAGGAATTTAAAATGCAGCGGAGATTTATGCGAAAGTCCTCGCTGCATTTTAAATTCCTACATTCGTAAATCAAAAAATTCGTAAATCTCTAAATCTCTAATATTCGTTAAATTGGGCCGTATGGAAACTGGTCCTACAGAAAATATCCGTCCACATTGGCAGCTATTCCTGTTATCTTTCAAAGATGCATATAAGGAGTTGCAAGCAAATGATCCGTTGCGGCTGGCGGGCGCTACTGCCTTTTTTACTACGTTTGCCTTACCGGCTATCCTGGTGATCATTATACAATTACTCCGGCTTATTTTCAGGGTCCGGCATGTGGGAGAGCGGCTGTCGTTGCAGCTGGAGGGGTTATTCGGAAAAGAAACTGCCGATGCCATTCTCGAAACACTCCGGGCTTTTCGCAGTATTGCGCAAAACTGGATGATCAACATAGCAGGCTTCCTGTTTTTATTATTTGTAGCCACCACTTTATTCAAAATCATCAAGGGATCCATTAACCAGTTATGGAAGATAAAACCTGTGCGCCGGGAGAGCTTCGGGCAAATCATGCTGGGGCGTTTGAGGGGGGTGTTGGTGATCCTGTTTGCCGGCCTGCTTTTTATCATTGATTTTATAGCGGATGCGGTACAGGCATTCCTGGGAAAATATATAACGGAATACCTGCCGGCACTGGCCATCTACTATCATAGCGCCCTGAACTATGTGATCTCCGTGGTGATTGTTACGATGTGGTTTTACCTGGTGTTCTATTTCATCCCCGATGGCCGCCCCCAGTGGAAGACCGGCATGACCGGCGCCCTGGTGACCGGTATCCTGTTTACAATCGGCAAGATAATTTTAAAGGTGATGCTCACCTATAGCAGCATCAATACTATTTATGGTGCCTCTGCATCTACCGTATTATTGCTCTTGTTTATGTTTTATTCTTCCCTTATCTTTTACTTTGGCGCAGCTTTTACCAAAGTATGGGGAGAGCGTAACGGGACGCCCATTACACCTTTACTACACGCCGCCCGGTACCGGCTGACGGTGGAAGAGGAGGAGTGAAGCTATTCCAGCTAACAAAGCACATGGAATAGATAAATAAGTATTATATAAAATGCAGATTATAAAGATAGATTTGTGAACCTGGTCGCTGATGATTCCAGGCCCGCCACTGAGCAATACCTTAATTAATGCTTTGTTTTAGATTCCACCTATGAGCAATAGAATAACGTTACAGGAAAAAATTGGATATGGTTTTGGTGATATGGCTTCTTCTATGTTCTGGAAGCTGTTTGGCATGTACCTGTTATTTTTTTACACAGATGTAATGGGACTCGCTGCTGCAGCGGTAGGCACCATGTTCCTGATCACCCGTATATGGGATACCTTTTTTGATCCGGTAGTGGGGGCTATTGCCGACAGAACAAATTCCCGCTGGGGTAAGTTCCGGCCTTACATTTTATACATGGCCATTCCGTTTGGCGTGATAGGGGTACTCACTTTTACCACACCGGGGTTTACTGCTTCCGGAAAACTGGTGTATGCTTATATTACCTATTCTGTTATGATGATGATCTATTCACTCATCAACGTACCGTATGCTTCCTTGCTGGGGGTTATATCACCGGATGGTAAGGAGCGGAATACGCTGGCATCTTTCAGAATGGCCTTTGCATTTGGTGGCAGCTTTATTGCGCTGGCACTGATTGAACCGCTGGCCGGTTTCTTCAGTAAAACAGACAGCGGTACACCCAATCACGAACGTGGCTGGCAGCTGGGCGTGATGGTGATTGCGGCCATCTGTGTATTGCTGTTCCTCCTGTGTTTTTCATGGGTGAAAGAAAGGGTACAACCCATCAGGGAAGAACAATCTTCCCTGAAAGATGATTTCCGCGATCTCTGCAAAAATAAACCCTGGTGGATCCTGCTGGGCGCCGGTATTGCGGCACTGATCTTCAACTCTATCCGCGATGGCGCTACCTTGTATTATTTCAAATATTATATTCAGCATACCGAAGCATTTACGTTGGGCGCCATGAGCATTACGTATTCTACACTCTACCTTATGGTAGGACAGGGTGCCAACATCCTGGGGGTTATACTGGCATCTCCCATCGGTAATAAAGCAGGAAAGAAAAACACGTATCTCGGTGCCATGGTTATTGCATCTGTACTCAGCATCCTGTTTTACTGGCTGGGTAAGGAACAGCTTACGCTGATCTTTATTTTCCAGTTTGTGATCAGCGTATGCGCAGGTATTATTTTTCCCTTGCTATGGTCTATGTATGCAGATATTGCCGACTATTCGGAATGGAAAAATGGCCGTCGTGCTACCGGTCTTATCTTCTCTTCTTCTTCCATGTCGCAGAAGTTCGGCTGGACAATCGGCGGTGCACTTACCGGCTGGCTGCTGGGATATTTCGGGTTTAAAGCCAACGAAGTACAGGGCGCCGATGCGCAAACAGGTATTTTATTCATGCTAAGTTTTTTACCGGCGATAGGGTCCCTGTTATCGATCATTTTTATAGCGATGTATCCACTATCGGAAGCACGTATTGCCACTATCTCATCTGAATTGGAAGAACGCAGAAAATAACTATTTCATGCAAGCGGAATTAAAGCAGGCACTTCATACAGAGTTATATACCATCCTTGACTACTGGATGAAATATACACCTGACAGAGAACACGGTGGCTTTTTCGGAAAGCTGCACAACAACAATCATCATGATCCCTTTGCGGTAAAAGGAGCGGTGTTGAATGCGCGTATCCTCTGGACATTTTCTGCTGCCTATAACAGCACTGGAGAAGAACAGTTTCTGAAGATGGCAGACAGGGCTTATGATTATTTTGCCCGTCACTTTATTGATAAGGAATTTGGTGGTGTTTACTGGAGTGTGGATTATAAAGGCCATCCTGTAGAAACAAAAAAACAGGTGTATGCCATTGCCTTTGCCGTGTATGCGTACAGCGAATATTACAAAGCGCGTGGTCAGGAAGAAGTGAAGCAGATGGCCATTGAATTATACAACCGTGTGCAGCAGCATAGCTATGATCCGGTGTATGGCGGCTACCTGGAAGCCTTTACCCGCAACTGGCAGGAGATCAAAGACCTGCGCCTGAGCAACAAGGATGCGAATGAGAAGAAGACGATGAACACACACCTGCATGTGCTGGAAGCCTATGCCAATCTTTATACTATCTGGCCTGCACCTGCGCTGAAAGAAAATATCCGGGACCTGTTGGTGATATTCCGGGATAAGATCATTGATCCCGGGACCGGTCACCTGCATTTATTCTTTGATGAACAATGGCGGGTAAAAGGCGACACGGTTTCCTATGGTCATGATATTGAAGCCAGCTGGCTCCTGCTGGAAGCCGCAGAGATCATTGGCGATCCGCTGCTAATAGACAACTTCAAAGAACTCTCCCTGAAAATGGCGCATGCCACACTTGTGGGCATCGACAAAGACGGCGGATTATGGTATGAATATGAACCATCGCAGCGCAACCTGGTAGCCGAAAAGCATTGGTGGCCGCAGGCGGAAGCAGTGGTTGGTTTTATCAATGCATGGCAGCTCCATCCTGAAGGGCGCTACCTGCAACATGCCGTTAACAGCTGGAACTTTATCCGTGAGCGTATCCGGGATAAAGTCAATGGTGAATGGTACTGGGGTGTAAGAAAGGATAACAGTATTATGGAAGAAGATAAAGTAGGTTTGTGGAAGTGTCCTTATCATAATGTAAGAGCATGCCTGGAAGGAATGACCAGGATTACCAGGATGAGTGAAGGATTATAGGATGGGACAAGGATGGATTTAAAAAATATCATGTTAAAAATAAATACTGATCATCCATGTTCCATCAATGTCCCATCCATGTTTAAAGCATATTTAAAGCATATTTAAAGCATGTTTAATCCATGTTTAATCTATTCTTGTCCCATCCTATAATCCTTCACTCATCCTGGTAATCCTGGTCCGGTGACGTATACGATGCCTTCCCACAAGTGTTGCAGAAAAAGCGGTTCCTTATAGGATGTCCCAAAATGTCCGAGCGCAGTATAAAAAGCGCGTCCTCCATCAAATTCATGGTACCATGCTATGGGGTGATCTGCCCCGTGTTTGCCGCCGGTATAGGTGGTTTCATCTACTTTAAGCAGGATGTGTACATCGGTGGGTAATGCTTTGAAGTTGTACCATTCATCGAGCCATTTCCATTTTACGGGCAGGTGCCGGGTGGTGGCATGCTGATGATCAATTACGTTTACGATGGCTTCCTGTGGTTTGGGGTGCCCGTTAAAATACGCGCCTACGAGCCGTCCGTACCAGGGCCAGCTATAGCAGGTGGTAGATGCCGCATGAATACCCATGTAGCCACCGCCTGCCCGGATATATTTTTGGAAGGCGCGTTGCTGTGCGCTGTCCAGCACTTCTCCGCTGGTACTCAGGAAGATCACGGCGGCATAATGCCGGAGAGTGTCTGTCGTAAACCAGGCGCTGTTGGTGGTAGTGTCTACACCCAGCTGATGCTGCGCTCCAAGCTGTTGAATAGCGGCTATGCCTTCGGGAATGGAGGCATGGTGGTATCCCAGTGTTCTGGAAAAGACCAGCACTTTTTTCTGTGGCGGCTGCGCAATAGCGTTAATGGTAAAGAGGAGCGCCAGTATTGTACACCCTTTTTTCATCATGATATCCAAGATAATAACAAGATAAGGATTCAAAAATACTTTTTGCTATTGCCCTGATTTTTTCTTCCGCAACATTATTAGTAGATTTAGTGGGAGTTTAATTACTAATTTGTCAACCAGTGAGCAATAAGGATAGTAAGTTTACAATAGAGGAAGTTTACGCCCTTTACTGGAAGGAGTTGTACGTGGCTGCCTTCCGTCGCCTGCACGCTGCCGCAGATGTAGAGGATGTGTTACATGATCTTTTTCTTTCCCTGCTGCGCACCCCTGAAGCACTGGAAAGAGAAGGCTCCATCCGTGCTTACCTGCATCAGTCGCTCAAACACCGGATCATAGATAACTACCGCAAAGCCAGGATCAGGCCCCACCTGGAAAATGATACCAGTATGGAAGAAGCGCCTTCTGCCATACGTACTGACGCTGGTTTGCTGACCCGTGAAGTGGAAAACTGTGTAATGGAAGAAGTAAACCGTATGCCGCAGAAAATGAAAGAGATCTATCTCCTCAGCCGCGAAGAGCATTTGCCCAACAATGAAATCGCCAGCCAGCTCAATATTTCTCTGCAAACCGTCAAGAACCAGATTACAAATGCGCTCAAAAGAGTGCGGACGGCATTGGCGGAGCATGAATAAATGTTCTGATATTTTTTTTTCTCCTATCTAGTACTCTTCCCTTACTTCTCCGTGTATACTATCAAAATCATTGAAGTGGATGATATTTTATTGCAGGAACTGGTAGCCAAATACCGGGCGGGTACGCTGACAGCCGCAGAAAGGCAGCAGCTGGACGCATGGTATGCAGCATTTGATACAGCGGGGGAAAGGCTGAACCCTTTCGTTACGGCAACTGATGAAGTGACCGCAAAGGAACGTTTGCTGGGCAGGATCCGGAACTCGCTTGAAAGTGCCGCGCCGGCAGAGACGAAAGTGGTGCCTATGCGCCGCCGCTTCCTGTATGGTGCAGCCGCTGCGCTGCTGTTGCTGCTGGCAGGAGTGCCGTTATACAGGTGGATCATAAAGAAAGAGATGCCATCGGTAGCACCAGCCTATCAGCTGGCAGTTACAAAGCCTGGTAAGATGATGAAGCTCACACTATCCGATGGTAGCCAGGTATGGCTGAATGCTAGCTCCGGGCTGCGCTTCCCCGCGGAGTTTACAGACAGTACCCGCGAAATCTGGCTCACAGCAGGAGAGGCTTTCTTTGATGTGGCTACCGACAGTAAAAAACCATTTATTGTACATACCGGCAAACTGGCCGTACGGGTATTGGGTACCTCCTTTAACGTGCGCGCCTATACGGAATTGGAGAAGGTTAACATCGGTGTAGCCACCGGTAAAATACAAGTGATGGACTCCGCAGGATCACTGGGCATACTCACGGAAAGCAAGCAACTGAACTGGAACCGGGAAAATGGTACGGTGGAAATAAAAGATTATAGTGCCAAACAGATAGGCAACTGGAAAGATGGCCTCATCAGGCTGGACGGCGCTTCTTTTAATGAACTGCGCACTACTATAAAAAATGTATACGGATATACTTTGAATACCAGCAGCAAAACCCTGCAACAGGCATCTTTTACTGCTACATTTAAAAATACCAATAATATAGAAGAGGTTATGAAAATGATTTGCAGAATCCAACAAGCACGTTATCAACAAAAGGACAGTATTATTACCTTATACTAAACAACCAGCTATCATCCCGAAAATGCAACAGGAGCTGTGCAACCAGCCCCTGTTGAAAAGTGTTACAGCATTCACCTCCCGGTCAAAGGATTATGAATGACTGTGCATTTAAAGGGCCTTTTATTACCATTTAAACTCATCAAATGTATGAAAAAAAACCTTAGGGGAATTACCAGGCAATTTATGAGAGTGTCAACGATTTTCTTGGGAATTATGGTGTTGTCGGCAGGCTTGTTGCAGGCCCACACCGGAAATGCGCAAAGGGTCAAAGGAATGCGACTCAGCATTACCTTTAAACACCAGACCCTGGCGGCTGCCATTGCCGATTTGCAAAAGACTTCCCGCCTATCCTTTGCATATGACAAAAAGAAACTGCAACAGCTGTGGGCGCCCGATACGGCCTTCAGCAACACACCACTGGATCATATCCTGACCCGCCTCCTGGAGGGTACAGTATACTCCTATGATGTTATTAATGATAACGTGACCATTGGCCGCGACTTCAGCAAAGTATTGCAACAGGAGAAGCCCGGCAGCATGAGCGGCCGCGTTACGGATGCCACCAACGGGGAGGGGCTACCGGGCGCTTCCATCCGCCTCCAGGAATCCAATAAGGGCGCCGTTGCCGACGGCAATGGTAACTATAAACTGGAAGGCGTTGTACCCGGCAGATACACCGTCGTGATCTCTTCTATCGGCTACGAGCCAGGCCGTATCAATGGTGTGGACATTAAAGAAAACCAACAACTGGACCTGAACATCCAGCTGAAAGTGAAAAATAACCTCAACGAAGTAGTGGTAACTGCCCTGGGGTTGCGGAAAGACCAGAATACCCTCGGCTACGCCGTCAACACCGTACAGGGAGAAGATTTTACGAAAGCACGTGAGCCGAATATCGCCAACGCCCTGGAAGGCAAGGTGGCCGGTGTAAACGTAGTAAAACCGGTTTCCGGCGCCATGGGTTCCAGCCGCGTGGTAATACGCGGTAACGGATCTATCTCCGGAAATAACCAGCCACTATATGTTGTAGATGGTGTACCACTGGTAAATAATACCTACGGACAAACATCCGTATTCTATGGTGGTTCTGACGGGGGAGATGGTATCTCCAGTATCAACCCGGATGATATTGAAACGATGACCGTGCTGAAAGGTGGCCCTGCTTCCGCATTGTACGGCGCCCGCGCTTCCAATGGCGTTATCCTGATCACTACCAAAAGTGGTAAATCGCACAAAGGACTGGGTGTGGAGTACAACGGCAGCTATACCATGGATAAGCCGATATTCTATAATAAAAAAGATTTTCAGTATGAATATGGTCAGGGCTCACAGGGCCTCGCACCACAGGATGTAGCTACCGCCAGGGCTATTGGTCCCGGCAGCTGGGGCGCTAAACTGGATGGCTCTTCTGTTATACAGTTTGATGGCGTATCCAGACCATACAGTCCTGTAAAAGATAACATCAAAAACTTCTACCGCAATGCTAATACTTTTACTAACAACGTCTCTATTTTTGGTGGCAATGAAAAAGTAAATGCCCGGTTTTCTGTATCTGATCTCAACAACCATGATCTGATGCCTAACTCCAGTTTGCGCCGTCAAAACTATACCCTGCGTGCTTTTGCGCAGCTGGCCGATAAGTTGACCTTGCAGGTGAATGCCATGTTTGTACACGAAAAGGTAAGAAACCGCCCTTACTCCGGCGACTTCTCCTGGAATCCGCACATGTCGGTACAACTGTTGCCCACCAATATGGATGTACGCACACAGGACCGCCGGGTAGATGACCAGGGCAAAGAATATCTTTTCTCGGATAACATCTATTTTGCGAACCCTTATTTTATGGCGTACAACAGGCTCAGTTCCGATACAAAAAACCGCCTGATTGCTTCCGCCGATATGAAATATAATGTTACCAGTGCATTGTATGTACGTTTACTAATGGGAACGGATATGGCATACCGTTTTTCTGAAGGGATGAATCCTGAAGGTGGTGCCATTGCGCAGCCCAGTATCAACGTAGGACAGCGTTTTGATAACGAGTTTAATGCGCAGTTGCAGGTAGGGTATGACAAGGAGCTGAGCAAGGATTTTTCGTTGAGTACATTTGTGGGTGGTAACATCATGAAAAATGTAAACAGCAACGTGAGCGCCGGTGGCAGCCAGTTTATTGTACCCGGTTTTTATGCGGTGAATAACACGAAATCTTTGTCGCGTGGTTACGGCAGGTCTGAGAAGGAGTTTAATTCATTGTTCGGCTCCGCCGAGATGGGTTTCAGGAAATATTTATACCTGACGGTAACAGGCCGTAATGACTGGTTCTCTACCCTCAATCCCAATACCAATAATATTTTCTATCCTTCCGTAGGATTGAGTTATGTGCTGTCGCAATCCGTGACGCTGCCAGTATGGTTTACCTATGCGCGGCTGCGTGGTTCATGGGCCAAAACGGGTAATGATGCAGACATCTCGCCTTATTCACAGGCACTTTCCTATGGTTTCGGTAATACCTATATGGGGCAGCCTACTGCTTACGTGGCTTCCGGAACTATTCCGAATACACAGCTGCAACCTTCTGTTAGCCGCTCTTTTGAAGGAGGTTTCGATACCCGTTTCCTGAAAGATCGTATAGGCGTGCAGTTTACTTTTTATAACCGGCATACTACCAATGATATCCTCACTTCGCAGATCAGTGCTACTTCCGGTTTCGGTAGTGTAAGCCTGAATGCCGGTGAGATGCGTAACACCGGTGTGGAATTGTTACTAACGGGTACGCCCGTACAATACGGTAAGTTCAGCTGGGATATGTCCTATAACATGGGCTATAACAAAAACAAGGTGCTGGCGCTGGTAGATGGTCAGGATGCCATGGTGCTGCAACAGAGCCGTCCGGGTTTGTACAGCGATGGTGGTGTACCGGCGTTTATCAACGTGAAAGTGGGTGAACCTTATGGCATCATTACCGGCAACACGTACAAACGTGATGACAAAGGCAATATTATTTACAACGACCAGGGCTACCCTGTACGCGGCGACATCGCTACACTGGGCAACAGTATTCCGCCGCTGACGATGGGCTTCAACAACGAAATCCGTTACGGTAGCTTCTATGCCAGCGTATTGGTAGACGCCAAATTCGGCGGTAAAATATCTTCGGGTACCAACAACCTCGCGTATGTGGCCGGACTGCACAAGAAAACACTGGAAGGCCGCGAAACCGGCGTTACCGGCGTGGGTGTAACAGAAAGCGGTGGCATCAACAAAGTGAATGTATCTGCTGAAAGTTATTATACCTGGGTAGCGAATAATATCACGGAAGAATTTGTATACGATGCCAGCTTTGTAAAGCTGCGTCAACTGGTGGTAGGTGTGAACCTGCCGCATAGCTGGCTGCGTCAGGTAAAAATAAATGATGTCAGTGTATCCGTGGTGGCCCGCAACCTGTTTACCCTTTACAGCAAAGTGCCACTGGTAGATCCGGAGTCCACTTTCCTGAATGGAAATGTGCAGGGTATTGAAATGCTGGCGCTGCCTGCCACCCGCTCTTTTGGCCTGAACCTTAACGTAAAGTTCTAAAACAAGCTGACATGAAAAGTAATCTGCTCAAATATATAACGATAACATGCGCTTTGATGATCACCGGCGTAGCATGTACTAAAGACCTGGAAGAAATCAACGTCAATCCGAATACGCCGGAATATGTATCACCTGATCCGCTCTTCACGAATATCCTGATGAATACACCGTTGCTTTCTTCGGCAAGGCGCGGCAGTATCGGGTTCTGTATGATGTTTGTACAACAGACGGCTACGACCAAAATCGATGATCTGCAGGGTGACAAGTACCTGCAGAGTGATAACGCGAGTACTATTTTTTCTGATACATATAATGTACTGGCTAAAGATATGGAAACGGTGATGAACGATGTGAAAAGTTCGCCGGAGGATATCAACCGTTATGCTGCCATGCGCATCTGGCGCGTGCTCGTGATGCACCACCTTACAGACTTGTATGGGGCGATCCCATATTTCGGTGCAGGTAAAGGTTATTCAGAAAACATCTATACCCCCGTATACGACGATCAGCAAAGCATTTATGCCGATATGCTGAAAGAACTGGACGAAGCCGCCGCCTCTTTTGACGCTGCCAAACCTACTTTTGGCGAGGCCGATGTGATGTACCAGGGCAAGATCCCGCAATGGAAACGCCTGGCGTATTCCCTGATGTTGCGGTTGGGCATGCGCTTATCAAAAGTAGATGCTGCGCAGGCGGAAGTATGGGTAAAAAAAGCGATTGCCGGTGGCGTAATGCAGGGGAATGAAGATATGTGCAAACTGCCGCATGAAGGGCCTAACGAACCACAATCCAATCCGGTTAGTTATGCTTTTTTAAAGTTTAACCTGGTAGAATTGGGCGATATCAAGATCGGTAAAACATTCCTGGATTACCTGGTGCAGACCAAGGATCCGCGTATATCCTCGTATATGTCGCTGCCCGATGGCAACAGCGCCGTGGCCAGTCAGAAAGGACTGCCAAATGGGCTGGATGCCAACGCTTTCGCCAACTATCCCGGTGGTAATAACCTGGCTACCTATTCAACTTTCAACGTCAGCAAAATACTGCCTTTATCTACCCCTACTTTTATGCTTACCTATGCAGAAGTAGAGCTGATGCTGGCAGAAGCCACCATTCGTAACTGGACCGCTGGCAGCGCGGCAGACCACTACACCAAAGCGGTTACCGCCTCCATGCAGCAACAATCTTACTACGGTGTTACCATCGATGGCGCCGCCATCAATGCTTACCTGCAAACCGGTAAGCCTTTCCCTGCTACCGGCGCAGCTGCACAACTACAGGTGATCGCCGAGCAATACTGGGTAGCTACTTTTATGAATGGTATTGAGTCATATGCTAACTGGCGCAGAACAGGATTCCCTGTACTCACCCCTGTTAATTATCCCGGTAATGCTACCAGCGGTGTTATTCCCCGCAGACTTACCTATCCTATCGGTGAGTACAGTGCCAATGCCAAAAACGTGAAAGACGCCGTTGCCAAACAAGGCGCGGATAGTTATGTAACAAGGGTTTGGTGGGATAAATAATTAATAAAAAATAAAAAATAATGACCGGCTTCAGAACCGCCCAGTGGCGGTTCCGGGGCCGGTATGTAAAAAAAACTATGAGACAGCTGTTATTCTCTTTTTGCTTTCTGAGCATCCTTTCCCTTCATGCCCAATCTCCTTATCTGACTACGAAGGACCGGCGCTTTATTGATAGTACCGGCAGGACGGTGATCCTGCATGGATTAAATTTTGTGAACAAGGATAAAGCGAAAGGCTACCGCTACGCAGATGATTCACTCAGCCTGGTGAAAATGAAGCAGTGGGGAATCAACTGTATCCGCCTGGGTGTTACCTGGGATGGGATGGAACCTGCGCCGGGAGCGGTGTCTGAAGCATACCTCCGGCAACTGGATGAACGGGTAAAGTGGGCAAAGCAACTGGGCATGTATGTATTACTGGATATGCACCAGGACCTGTACAGCACCAAATACGCCAACGGTGCACCGGATTGGGCTACACTGGATGAAGGTAAGCCACACTATGCCAACGAAGTATCCTGGGACGATTCTTATTTTATGAGCGCCGCGGTGCAAACTGCCTTCGATAATTTCTGGCTGAATAAACCTGCACCCGACGGAAAAGGTATCCAGGATCACCTGGTGACGAACTGGGGAATTATAGCAGCCAGGTATGGAGGTGAGCCCGCCGTGATAGGTTTTGATTTGCTGAATGAACCCTTTATCGGCAGTGCTGTGAATAAAGTACTGGCAGCTTTTATGCATACGCTGGCACAGTCTATGAAACCGGCGATGAGTGAAGAAGATGTGATGCAGCAGTGGGTAACGGAAGAAGGGAAGGCCCGCCTGATGCAGCAACTCAACGACACCGTTTTATATAAACAACTGGTGGCCGCTCCGGAAGCATACTATGCTGCTTTTGAAACTGATCACCTGGTACCTTATTTTCAAAAGGCCAAGGCGGCAATACGGGCAGTCAATAAACAACAGATCATCTTCCTGGAGCCCAGTGTTTCGGCCAACTTCGGGGTAAAAACACATATAGCGGCATCCTTTTCCCCAGCGGAACAGCAGCTGGCTTTTGCACCACATGCCTACGATATTGTTACGGATACACGCAGTGTGGCAGGCGCGAGTAATGAACGCATGAAAATTATTCTCCACCGTTTGGACTCCGTGAGTAAGGTGATGCAGATACCCATGTTGCTGGGTGAGTGGGGCGCCTTTTATAGTGCAGACAGCAGCATGTTTACTGCCGGTGATTATATTGTAGCACAACTGGAACAAATGCGTTGTGGAGAAGTTTACTGGAGCTATTTTAATTCACTGGAAAATGCCGCTTATTTCCCATTGATCAACAGGGGTTATCCGATGGCGGTGGCAGGGGAGTTGCTGCATTTTAAATACGACCGGATGCACCGTACACTAACGGTACACTGGAAAAACGATGCGAGCATATCATCACCCACACGGCTATACGTTCCTTTTCCACCGGAGAAAGTTCATTTGTCGGACAGTAAAAATGCGGAGGTTATACCGGATGGTACAAATGGTGCGGTCGTTATTGTACATCCTATAAAGGGCAAGGCTATACGAAAACTGGTCATTACCGGTAAGTAGGGATTGGCTTCGCGATAAAATTTTATTTTTATCTCTCTAAAAAATTAATATAGTTCAACTATTTACCGGATATTTATTTCTCAATAACTATTCGCATGGAAGATCTGAAACAGGTAGCAGCCAGGGAGGCGCTGAAGTATATACAGGCGGGCAGTACTATTGGCCTGGGCGCCGGCAGTACCATTGCACACCTCATACACTATTTAAAGGAAGACGCGGCGCTGCTGCAAAGTATCACGACCGTTACTTCTTCTTATAATACCCAGTTGCTTTTACAGGAACATGGCTTTACTATCAAAGAGATCGGTGGGGTATCCCGGCTGGATCTTTATTTTGATGGCTGCGATCAGTTTGACCGGCAGCTGAATGCCCTGAAAAGTGGCGGTGGTATCCATACGCGGGAGAAATTGCTGGCTGCGATGGCGGATAAATTTATCATTATCGGTGATGGCTCAAAGTATGTTGACCAGTTGTACGTTACGTACCCGGTGGTGATAGAAGTGATTCCGGAAGCGGTACCGTTTGTACTGTTGCAGGTGAAAAAAGTTTTTAGCACGGTCAATCCGGTAGTACGTATCAGTAATAAGAAAGATGGTGCGGTGATCACCGAAAACGGGAACCTGCTGATCGATCTCTGGTTTACTACTTTTCCGCCGGTGGACACAATCAACCCGCAGTTGAAAGCTATTCCGGGCATCCTGGAAACCTCCCTTTTTTACCAGATGGCGCAGGAAGCAGTGGTGGCGGGCAAAACCGGGGTAGAGGTAATCCGGCGTGTATAATAGAATGTGGACATACTCATGTAGTTATTAATGTACAAATTGAAAAAATTGCCCGGCCCACTATTGTGACGAAGCCGGTCCTGTTGCATTTCAGCTGCCGTTAAAAAAGCCCCCATTTTTTTAGCAATAAATTTTACGGGAAAGATATTATCTTCAACCCTGTTCGACTAAATCGATTTATTGCTGTGATAAAGCTATTTCCACGTTTATTGCTGCTGGGGCTACTCTTATCTCCCGGTAAGAGTGCCGGTCAGACAAACACTCTGCCCAACTGGGCCCTGGGTGGTTTTGTAAGACCGCCCGGTGTAAATCCGGTGATTCTGCCGGATTCCACAGCCGTTTTTTATGATTCATTACTGCAAAGAAATGTAGACTGGGAATCCAATGATACCTTCAATCCTGCTGCGGTAGTGAAAGATGGGAAGATCGTGGTACTGTACCGGTCGGAAGATAAATCAGGCATCGGTATTGGTTTTCGTACCTCCCGTATAGGTTATGCCGAAAGTAAAGATGGAACAGCCTTTACACGCCGGCGTACACCGGTACTTTATCCGGCAAAAGATGACCAGCAGGTTTTTGAATGGCCCGGTGGTTGCGAAGATCCGCGGGTAGCCGTAACCGATGACGGCACCTATGTTATTTTTTATACCCAGTGGAACCGGCAGGTCCCCCGGCTGGGCGTTGCCACTTCCCGCGACCTGATCAACTGGACCAAACACGGTCCCATCTTCGAAACGGCTTACAACGGCCGCTTCCTGAACCAACCGCATAAATCTGCTTCCATCGTCACCAGGCTGGTGGGAGATAAACAGGTAGTGGCAAAGATCAATGGAAAATACTGGTTATACTGGGGAGAAGCAGGTGTATTTGCGGCTACCTCCACCAACCTGGTAGACTGGCAACCGGTGGTAGATGAAAGAAACGAACTAAAGGCCCTTATCTCCCCCAGGAAAGGTTATTTCGATAGTGGCCTGACAGAGTGCGGACCGCCGGCGATCATCACGGATAAGGGCATTGTATTGCTTTATAACGGCAAGAACGAACCCGGTGATAAAGGAGATCCGCGATTTAATGCCAACACTTACAGTGCCGGACAGGTATTGTTTGATATAAACGATCCGGAGAAAGCCATCGCCCGGCTGGACGTGCCCTTCCTGCGACCTATGGAACCCTTTGAAAAAAGCGGTCAATATGCAGCAGGCACGGTATTCATTGAAGGGCTGGTATTCTTTCAGAAAAAATGGTACCTGTACTACGGCTGTGCGGATTCAAGGGTAGGCGTAGCCATCTACGACCCTGCACATCCTGCACAACCAGATCCGATCCACAACTAAAATAAATTATTATCTATGTCATCACCAGCAGCAACAATTCCCGCCCAGCAACGTACTACCGGTTCCGGTTATGCCGTGCGCATCGCATTGATCGCATCATTGGGCGGCTTCCTCTTTGGTTTTGAAACAGCTGTGATCTCCGGCGCTGAAAAGATCATTCAACACTTATGGTCGCTATCTTCCACCTGGCAGGGCTTTACGGTGGCATCGAGCCTGATCGGTACCGTGGTGGGCTCACTGATAACAGGTACGCCTGCACAGAAATATGGCCGCAAAAAAGTGTTGATGGTCATTGCCCTGATGTTTATCTTATCTGCCATCGGTTGTGCTTTAACATCGCAATGGTTGCTGTTCGTATCATCCCGTTTCATCGGCGGACTGGCCGTAGGGGCTTCCTCCGTAGTAGGACCGATGTATATTTCTGAAATTGCTCCCGCCGCTATCCGTGGCCGCCTGGCTGGCTTCTTCCAGCTGATGATCGTAACCGGGATCTTCGTGGCCTATCTTACTAACTTCTTATTCGTTGACTTTGGTGATGCCGGCTGGCGCTGGATGCTGGGCATCATGGTTATCCCTGCTTTGTTGTTCGCTATTCTACTCAATTTTATTCCTGAAAGCCCCCGCTGGCTGGCGCTGAATGCCCGCTATGATGCGGCGAAACGCATCTTTGAAAAAACCGGTGAGCCACAGGCACTGGACCGGATCATGACAGAGCAGCAATCTGCCGGACAGGCCGTGGAAGAAAAACTGTTTAACGGAAAATATAATAAACCTATTTTCTACGCCATGTTGCTGGCGGCTTTCAACCAGTTTTCCGGCATCAACGCCATCCTTTATTACGCCCCCCGCATTTTTGAGATGGCCGGTTTTGATGCTGCCAGCGCCTATCTGCAACCGATCTACATTGGTGGCGCCAACCTCTTGTTTACCTTGCTGGCGATGACCGTCATCGATAAGATCGGCAGGAAAACATTATTATTGATCGGCAGCGCCGGTATGTTTGTCTTCCTCGGATTAACGGCCATCGCTTTCCGGCATATCGATGGCGCCAACAGCAACATCCTGATTTACCTGATCGGATTTATCGCCTTCTTTGCTTTTTCGCAAGGCGCCGTGATATGGGTATTCATCTCTGAAATATTTCCCAACTCTGTTCGCTCGCAAGGCGGATCACTGGGGAGTTTCACGCACTGGATCATGGCCGCACTCATTTCCTGGACTTTCCCCATCATCGTGGAAGGCAGTCCTGACGGTGGTTTTTATTCCTTTGTATTTTATAGTGTAATGATGCTGGTGTCCTTTGTATTTATCTGGAGAGTGATGCCTGAAACGAAGGGCAGAACATTGGAAGAGATCCAGGAAGAATTAGGCATAAAATGATCCGGATTAAACCGGTTGGAAAATATTATTATTGCTATCTGCGTTAAACAGTTGAGCATCCGGATATTGCAGGTTGCTTTATTATATTTGCTGACCCCATATAACCTATTTAATGTATGATCGTATGTTACGGTGAAGTATTGTGGGATGTTTTCCCCAAAGCAGTTAAACCAGGCGGTGCTCCCATGAATGTAGCTTATCATTTAAATAAGCTGGGCATGGAAACCAATATTATCAGTCGTATAGGCGCTGATGAAGAAGGCGAGCGGATGCTATCACAATTGGAGAACTGGCAGCTCTCTACAGATTGGTGTCAGCAGGATAGTGAATACCCCACCGGTTCTGTACTGGCTACGATGGGAAAGGATCATGAGATGTCTTACGAAATCAGGAATCCTGCGGCCTGGGATTATATTCAATGGCAGCCGGAATTTGAAACGTTGATCCGCAGTGCCGAAGCATTTGTTTTCGGTAGCCTGGTCACCCGTAATACCGTATCGCGGCACACGCTTTTCACGATGCTGGAAATAGCGCCCTATCGTGTCTTTGATGTTAATATCCGGCCGCCTTTCAGCTCTATCGGTATCATCCGGGAATTACTGGAAAGGGTAGATATGGTGAAGATGAATGAGGCAGAACTGAGATTATTATTGTCTACCTATAATGTTGAATTTACAACCGCACAAAACGGTGCCAGGTTCCTGCTCGATAAATTTTCATTGAAAGAAATTATTATCACCCGCGGCAGCAGGGGCGCCCTGTATCTCAACAACGACACCCACTACGATCTGCTGGCAAAACAGGTACCTGTAAAAGATACCGTTGGCAGTGGCGATTCTTTTTTAGCAGGCTTCCTGGCCCGGAAACTCCAGGGAAAACCACTGGAAGAAGCCATGAATTTTGCCATCGGACTCAGTGCCTTTGTAACCACGCAGGAAGGAGCTTGTCCGGATTATAATCCGGCGGAGTTGATAATAGGAAGATAGAAGACTGCGGCAGTACTTATCAGAGCTGGAAACATGGAAGGTACTGTGCGTGCCTACTGCGCTGACGGCAGTTAATTAGAAATCTCAAATGCACCATTCAATATCATCTTCCCGCTTTTGCCTTTGGTGACGAGATCCGCAATGTTTTTGTCCGTCAGTTTTTTGCCGGTAAATTCAAAAGGGATTTTGAAGCCGCATGCGTTGAAGTTGGCGCAGCCATAGGCGGTGTTACCTTTCTTCAGCAGGTGAGCTTTGCACTTGGGACATGTCAGTTCTTCTATGACGATGGCTTTCTTTGGTGCTTTCGGCTTGGGCGCTTTTTTGGGTTTCGTTTCTTCAGGCGGCGGAGGTGGTGGTGCGATGGTGATGGTTTTGTAACTGGCTGTCTTCACTTCTTTCGTAAGGTCTACCACCATCTGTATGAGTTCTTCCTTGAAGGTATCGATAGTGTATTCACCTTTTTCGATGAGACGTAGTTTACGTTCCCACTGACCGGTTAGTTCGGCACTTTTCAGTAGTTCGGTCTGAATGGTGTCGATGAGGTCCATGCCGGTTTGTGTGGCGTAGATATTCTTTTTTTTCTTGTCGATGTATTTTCTGCGGAACAGTGTTTCGATGATATTTGCCCGGGTAGAAGGGCGGCCGATACCATTGTCTTTCAGCAGCTCGCGCATTTCTTCATCATCCACCTGTTTGCCGGCGGTTTCCATGGCCCGCAGAAGTGTAGCTTCTGTAAAGGCTTTGGGCGGGGATGTTTTTCCCTGGTGGATGCGGGGCGTATGCGGACCACTTTCTCCCACTACAAAATCAGGAATGAATTTCTCTTCTTCTTCCCCCTCTTTTTTAATACTGGTATCGTTGGCGTACACTTCTTTCCAGCCGGGTTCGATGATTTGTTTACCGGTGACTTTAAAAGGTACCTGTCCTACTTTTCCGAGTACGGTGGTGTTGGATATTTTACATTCAGGGTAGAAGGCTGCAATAAAGCGGCGTGCTACGAGGTCGTAGATGCGTTTCTCATCCAGGCCGATGCCGCCGGGGTGCATACCGGTGGGGATGATGGCGTGGTGATCTGTTACCTTTTTATCATCGAAGACGGTTTTCAGCTTCGGGATAGGCTTTGCCAACACCGGCGCTATTAACACACTGTAGGGTGTCATGTCCTGCAGGATGCCGGCTATTTTAGGGTGCAGGTCTTCGGTGAGGTAGGTGGTGTCTACCCTGGGGTAGGTGACCAGCTTCTTTTCGTAGAGGCTCTGCACGTATTTGAGGGTGTCGTCGGCGGAGTAGCCGTATTTTTTATTGGCGTCAACCTGTAAGGCGGTGAGGTCAAACAGGCGTGGATTACCTTCTTTGCCATCTTTCTTTTCGAAAGAAGTGACCTCGAACGGATGTTCTGTGAGATAGGCTAATCCTTTCTGCGCTTTTTCTATGTTGGCAAGGCGGTCGATAGCAGCAGTGAATTCCGTTTCGCGGTACATTGTTTTCAGCTCCCAGTAGTCTTCCGAAAGGAATGCGTTGATTTCTTTCTGACGGGCCACGATCATGGCGAGGGTAGGTGTTTGTACCCTGCCGATGGACAACACTACTTTCCCGGTGCCGAATTTCCGGGTAAAGAGGCGGGTGGCGTTCATGCCCAGGAGCCAGTCGCCGATGGCGCGGGCGCTGCCGGCGGCGTAGAGATTATCATACTGACTGCCTTCCCTGAGATGCTGGAAGCCATTGCGTATAGCCTCTTCCGTGAGGGAAGAGATCCAGAGCCTTTTAACAGGTACGGTACACCGGGCTTTTAGTAATACCCAGCGTTGGATCAGCTCACCTTCCTGGCCGGCATCACCGCAGTTGATCACTTCTTCACATTGCTGTACCAGCTGCTCTATTATTTTGAATTGTTTTTGTACACCTGAATTTTCTATGAGTTTGATCCCAAAACTAGGTGGGATCATAGGGAGATCTTCGAGTCGCCACGACTTCCACTGTTCAAAATAATCATGTGGTTCTTTCAGGGTGCAAAAATGGCCGAAAGTCCATGTTACCTGGTAACCATTGCCTTCGTAGTAGCCATCTTTGCGTTGCTTCGCACCGATTACTTCCGCTATATCCCTGGCCACGCTTGGTTTTTCTGCAATGCAAACTTTCATAAAAGCTGAAATAGGGAGACAAATATCGTATAATTAGTTGAACGATATACTATTCCCGCTGCATTAAAAGAAACTGCCCGGGTAGATACCCAGGCAGGTGTTTGTAATCAAACCATATATCTTTATTCTAACGACTATTGTCTGATGCCGGCATCATAATATTGGTAACGTATTAATTCCAGTATAGCGATGTCATATTCTACGTAGGCGCCCTCAAAGTATTCCCGCCAGCTGATATCTCCTATCCATTCATCTGTGAGCACTTCTCCATCAACAAAATGGATGCATACGCAGCAATTGACGACTCTTAGATTATATTCGCCTTTACCCCCGATCATGAGCCGCCGCAGCGAACTTTTTTCCAGGAAATCTTCTACAGATTTGGGGCATATTTCGGCTAACATAATCATCATAACATAGTCCGAAAAACAGGGAGGCACATTATATCTTACAGCGGCGATATGCGATTGCTTCCAGCAATACTCCAGCTGGGCTTGGGTTAATTTGTCATTTCCAGGTTCTAGCACCGTTTTTCATTTTAGTGAGTGTTTCCTGATAAGTTTTCTTTTCGTTGTCTGGCGCGAGGTTCAGTGCTTTCTCCTCATAGGCGATCGCGTCAGTGGTTTTGCCGGATTTATAGAGTACGTTGGCGTACGTATCAATATATGCCGGCTCATTGGCCACCTGTATACATCGCCGGCTCCAGTTGAGTGCATTGGCGAGATGGGTGGTGTCCATCACATTTTCAAATACGGTCCAGGCGTAGCTGTTCAGGTCCTGTGCGGAGATGTAGGGAGCGCATTTCTGGATGTATTGATCTGCTGTGGTGGCAAAGCTGTCCCATTCCTGTTTGTTGAGGTAATGGATGGTTTTGGCACGTAAGAAGATCTCTTCGCCGGGTGCACCATATTTTTTGATGTTTCCTGCGAGCAGGTTCCAGTCGGGGTCTGCTTGCGGTTCTGATACATAGGGACTGATTTCATCCTGGAAAATGATGTTCATCAATTTTACTTCGGCGCGCCGGGTGCCAAGTACGCTGTTGAATTGTTCCTGGTATTTATTGATGATCGCAAATCCCCTGTCTTTGGTACTGTTGGTAAACTTGTTTATATACTTTAGCTGGCCGGGTGTGTAGGGCGGTTTCAGCTGACTGATATATTCATTGGCCATTTTTGCAGCATTTGCAGGATCATTTTTTCTTACGGCCATTTGCGACAGGTTACGCAGGAAGTCCAGGTCATAGTTACCGTCCTGGTACTGCTGCAACAATTTTGTATACATGTTATCCGGATTGGTTGTGTCCATGTTTTGGGCAGAGAAGGCTGTTAGTACCTCGCTCGTGGGAGGTATAATCATGGCGTGTATTTTTCTTAGCTGATCAACAGGTATTTTAATCACTTCCCTGTCGTAGGTAAGGAGTCCGTTCTCTTCTGTTTCTACATCAAAAGGTTCTGTATAGATCGAACCGCTCAGCCCTTCTTCTTCATATACTTTGAGGTGTTTCATCATGAATTCATACTTGCGGGCGAATTGTGCAGCGGGGAGGGAGATGTATCCCCAGCCGTCTGCTTCATTCCATTGGTGGGAAGGTACCTGTACCTGTACGCCACCCCATTCGCCGAGTACCCTTGCTTTGCCGGGGAGGGCGGGTGCGATGCCGGGGCCGGGATAATCGTGAATATCTGTAAGGTCGCTGCTGATCCATTTCTCCATAGGATTCTTCGGAGCGTTGCGATCATAGTTTTCACCAGTGTGACCATCTATGATGCGGGAAGGATCTGCTTTTTTCATCCATTCTGTGAGGCGTTGCTGATCGTATCTTGCCCAGCCTTCGTTGAAGAGTACCCAGCAGATGATGGACGGGTAGTTATGTAATTGCGTGATGTTTTCCTGGTTCTCTTTTTCGAATGCCGCTTTTGCTGCTGGGCTTTCATTAGCGCAGGTAACCATGTCCTGCCATACCAGCATGCCTGTTTTGTCGCAGTGATAGTACCAGCGGGCCGGTTCTAATTTGATATGTTTGCGGATCGTATTAAATCCCATTGATTTTATGGCGGCTATATCAAATTTCAGTGCTTCGTCCGTGGGGGCGGTGTAGAGCCCGTCGGGCCAGAAGCCCTGGTCCAGTACGCCGAGGTTGTAAGTGTATTTGTTGTTTAAGAAGATTCTTTCCTGTCCCAGCTCATCTTTTTTGATCTCAATTTTCCGCATGCCGAAGTAGGAGCCGACGGTGTCTACTACTTTGTTTTTATACAGCAGGCGTATGGAGAGATCATACAGAAAAGGATCGTTGGGTGACCAGAGATGCGCGTTTGGAATGAGCAGTTGCAGGTCGGTATTCGCATTTCCTGTGATCGTGCCTATTTTAGCGCCGTTGCTTTTGGCGACTGCTTCTACGGTGTAACCTTCTCCTGCATCTTTCACATTTACTTTAAGGGAGAGGTAGCCCTGGTCTATGGCTGGTGTCATGGTTAAGGAACCAATATGTACTGCGGGTACTGTTTCCAGCCATACCGTCTGCCAGATACCACTGCTGGCGGTATAGAGGATGTTTTGCGGATGCAGTACCTGTTTGCCGTGTGGATTAGGTCCCTGATCGGAGGGGTCGTATACGGCTACCGTTAACTGATTATCTCCTTTTTTGAGGGCGTTTGTGATGTCGAATGAAAAATTCTGATAACCGCCCTGGTGTTCACCTATCTGTTGGCCGTTGATGTAAACAACTGCTTGCCAGTCTACGGCGCCAAAATGAAGGAGTACTCTATCGGTTCCCGTTTGGTTTGGTTTTTTTATGGTGCGTCTGTACCATAGCCGCTGTTCAGGTAATAAATTTTTCTTTACACCTGATAATGCAGATTCAACAGGGTAGGGCACCAGGATGCGGTCATCAAATTTTTGGGGCATGTCTGCATCTTTGGCAGTAATAGCGTATTGCCACAGGCCATTCAGGTTTTGCCATTCGCTGCGCACCATTTGAGGTCGGGGGTATTCCGGCAAAGCGTTGTTGGGTGTTACCTCTTTGGCCCATCTTGTCTGGAGCTGTACGGGCTTTATCTGCCAGTTGGATTGCCCAAAGGTGGGAGGGTGGAAAAGATGGCAACAGAATGCCAGCATGAAAAAATGCTGAAAAATAGTTTTCATATTGTTTTGTTGTGTTTGGTATATGCCTGATTGAATGACAGGTTTATTATTTTAAGATAGTTTATATGGGGTAACCTTTGGTTGCAGTGGTTAATGTGAATGGATTTCAGCTCACTTCTCACGCTTGCTTCTTCACACGCACTTTCATACCGTGATTGTTATTTATTATTAACGGTTGGGCTGCTACTTGTTGTAGCCCGGGTTGATTTATTCCATTTACTATCGTTGCGAAGGATAAAATACCAGCAGGTTGATACAATTAATATTAACACTGTGGCAACAATGATAGTTTTTTTACGAAGGGACCGGCGCTGCTGATTTTTGCATTGCTCCAGCACTTGTTGTGCGGGGTTCATGCGCAGGCTTTCTGCCGCTTCCGCTTGTAGTCGTGGACCCAGATCGCTGTGCAGCAATTCCCAGACATCTAAGGCGTCCTGATCTTCAAGGATTAAAAGATCTAAATAATGTTGATCGGAAGGGCTGATGGTTCCTGCAATTTCATCTATGGTCAACCATGCTGCTTCATGTAGGTCCCTCATAGCCCGGAATTTTTTTGATTGTATACATAATTTAAACGAGCGGCAGAAAAAAAAGTACTATTCCAGCGATGCAGATTTTAATTTTTTTCTCAATACTTTAAGCGTGGTGCTGATTTGATTCTTGATTGTTTGCAGGGAAGTGCCTTTTGCTTCCATGATTTCCCGGTGACTTCTGTCTTCCAGGTAGGCCATTTCAAACACCTGGCGCTGTGCCAGCGGCAGCTCATTGATAGCCGTCAGGATCTGCTGGAATAGTTCTTTATGTTCTATGGGAACGTGTTGGGTGTACTCCTCTATATTACCTGCGTACACTTTTACTTTTTTTTGGTGCCTGTTTATTCTCCGCATCCGGTCGAGACACTTGTTACGCAGGCAGGTGGAGAGGTAACTTTTCAGAAAGATATTTTCCGGCAGTTCATCTCTGCGGATCCACATGTTTACGAATACTTCCTGTACCAGGTCTGCTGCTTCGTCTTTGTCGTGCAGCAGGTAGTTGGCTTCCATGTGTAACCGGGGGTAAAAGCGGTTATAAATTTCTGTGAAAGCAAATTCGCTTCCGTTTTTCAGGGTGGTTATCAATAAGTGGTCTGTGCTTGGTTGCATGAGGATTTATTTTGGTTAATGATTCCGATGCTTCAGCGATGTGATTGCAATAATGAGGATATTTTCCAACAAATCGTTGTTAAAAGTGTGTTGATGTTTGTTAATCAAATGTGATTCTGTAATTATTTAGAAGCTGTTTGGAAAGCCGGGGGAAGGGGGGACAAAAAACCTTTTATTCGCAAAGTGGTGTGCTGCGAAATCTTTTACAGTAGCCAATGTACGTATTATTTTTTCATGAAAAAATTGTTAAGGGTTATAGTACTTTTTTCCTCCCCGGTCGTTTAGGATATATCGATAACAACTGCGCCGCCGCATTTCTCCTTGCTTGCTCCCCCAATAACTACGCTTGTACCTCCTAAAGGCTGCGTAAGGACATTAATCAAAATCATGTGATACCATTTCCATCTTGATTGCTTATTCTTTTCTGCTACTAAACAAAATTCCTTCCTCATGGCAAAACATATACTACCGCTGCATCTGCCGGCCATCCTGCTGACATTTGTCTGTTTGCCTTTTCTCTCCATGGCCACCACTGTTCGTGACGCGCAATTTGCGCATGAAGACCAAAAGGTAAGTATTGACGTGAAAAACGCGCCCATGGAGGATGTGTTTAAACTGATCTGTAAGCAAACCGGCCTGTCCTTCATCGGGAAGGATGCAGGGTTTACCAACAAAGAACGGATATCCCTGCAGGTGAAAAATGTAGAGCTGAAGAAAGTATTGAACGAAATACTGCCGGTAGGCAAATACATCTGGATTTTTACAGATGATGTGCTGGTAGTACGGAAGATCGGTATCGATGCTGAAAAAAAAAACATCTTTGAGACCTGGTGGGCGTGGAAGGAGCAACCCATAGTCACAGGTAAGGTGATGGACGCCGCTGGAACACCTGTACCCGGCGCCACTGTGATGGTGAAAGGAACTGATAAAGGGACTATCACCAATGAAAGAGGAGAGTTTGAGCTGAAAAATATAGATGATAATGCGATACTCCTGATTAGCAGTATGGGATATGAAAATGAAGTGATAAAAGTAGATGGGAAGGATCGGATTTTTGTCAGGGTCTTGTTAAAGATTAATATGCTGGACGAAACGCAGGTAATCGCCTATGGTACTACTAGCAGGCGTTTAAGTACAGGTAATATAAACACTGTGAAAGGAACGGAAATCGCCATGCAGCCTGTTGGCAATGTCTTGCTGGCTTTACAGGGACGGGTGCCAGGTTTGTTTGTAACCCAGACGAATGGTATCCCAGGAGGGGGCGTGACAGTACGTGTGCAGGGGCAAAATAGTCTTAAGAATGGTAATGACCCGTTCTATGTAATTGATGGGGTGCCTTATAATTCGCAATTACTACCAATGATTAGGGGGATTTTAGGTAGTTCTGGTGGAAATATGGTAATTAATGGGGTTAATAACTCTGGTCCTGTGGGGAATCCATTAAGTTATATTAACCCTGCAGATATTGAAAGCATTGAGGTGTTGAAAGATGCGGATGCTACCGCTATTTATGGTTCTCGCGCTGCGAATGGGGCGATTCTTATTACTACTAAAAAAGGGAGACAAGGCCCAACCAATGTGGATGTCAATCTTCAGAATGGCTGGGGACAGGTAACCCGTAGGTCGAACTTGTTGAATACACCACAGTATCTGCTGATGCGACATGAGGCCATTAGTAATGATGGACTAGCTACCAGTGCAACGGATTATGATATTAACGGTACTTGGGATACTACACGTTATACTGACTGGCAAAAAGAGTTGATTGGCGGAACTGCCCACTATACTGATGGCCATATTACTATTTCCGGCGGAAATGCTACGACCCAATTTTTAGTAGGGGCTGGTTATAAACGTGAGACGATGGTTTTTCCTGGTGATTTTGACGACCAGAAAGGATCTTTACAGTTCAATGTTAGTAGTATTTCCGTCAATCAGAAGTTCCGCATTAGCTTATCCGGTAATTACTTGGTTGATAATAATAAATTGCCCGGTGATGATTTTACGGCGTCTGCAAGAACGCTTGCGCCAACTGCTCCATCGCTCTATAATGCAGATGGTACACTTAATTGGGAAACACTACCTACAGGTGCCGCCACTTGGGATAACCCGTTGGTATCTTTATACCGAAAGTATAGTCTCAAAACTAATAATTTGGTTAGTAACATTCAAACAAGGTACCAGTTGTTACCCGGACTGGATATTGGGAGTAGTTTTGGCTATACTAACATACAATCTATCGAAACTGCAATTAATCCTCTGATAGCAGTACGACCTGAAGATCGGCCATATGCCTCTAGAACAGCAATTTATGGGAATAACAATGTCCTATCTTGGACAATTGAGCCGCAGGTTACTTATAAAAGGTCTATTGCTAAAGGGAAGTTGGATGCATTGATGGGTGCTACTATCAGTCAGAATAACAATAATGGTCAGCAATTTATAGGTTTCAACTATAACAGTGATCAGGCACTCAAGGACATTCATTCCGCCAGCACAGTATTGTCATCATCAAATGTGGTTTTCGTTTATAAATACAATGCGGTATTTGGCCGACTAAATTATACCTGGAATGAAAAGTACATCCTGAATATGACAGGCCGCCGAGATGGGAGTAGTCGTTTTGGATCAGAGAATCAGTTCCATGATTTTTGGTCTACTGGTTTTGGCTGGGTGTTCTCATCGGAGGATTTTATGAAGAAAATGCTGCCCTTCATCAGTTTCGGTAAATTAAGTGGAAGCTATGGTACAACCGGCAATGATCAGATCGGAGAATACCAATTTTTGAATTTGTATAATCCTATCGATGTCGGTGTTCCTTATCAAGGCATTGCTTCATTACGACCCAATGGACTAGCCAATCCCTATCTGCAATGGGAGGAAACGAAAAAGATGCAAGTTGGATTATCCTTAGGGATGGCAAAGGATAAGATTTTACTAAATACTTATTATTATCAAAATCGTTCTTCTAATCAGTTATTAAGTTATGGGTTGCCTATTATTGTAGGTTTTGGCGCTGTCCAAAAGAATATTCCAGCTACTGTAGAAAATTCAGGTTGGGAATTTGCGGCAAATACAACTAATCTAAAATCTAGTAATTTTAGGTGGTCTAGCAATATAAATCTTACTATTCCTAAAAATAAATTACTGGCTTTTAAGGATTTAGCAACTTCCAGTTATGCTAGTTCCTACACAATTGGACTGCCTATAACAGCTATTAAGGTATATCATTTACAGGGAGTTGACCCTGCCTCTGGCATCTACCAATTCACTACGGAACATGGTTCTCCTACCACAAATCCTAATTATTTGACTGATAGACCTGTTTTAATTAATACTGCTCCTACTTGGTATGGAGGTTTCCAAAACAGCTTCAGCTATAAAGATTTCCAGTTAGATTTCCTTTTTCAATTTGTGAAGCAAACAAGGATCGGCTCTTTCCTGGGTAGTTTACCGGGCACTAGAAATAACAACCAACCTACATGGGTGTTAGAACGTTGGCAACATCCAAATGATATCGCTTCTCATCAACAATATAGTGCCACATATAATGGAGCGATTTTTCCAGCCGTTTTTGCGAGTATGACCAGTGATGCTTCATATTCAAATGCATCTTACATTCGGTTGAAGAATTTATCATTTTCATGGCAGCTACCAGGGCAATGGAAGAACAAATTACATCTAAAAAAGGGCAGTATTTATTTGCAGGGTCAGAATTTATTAACCCTAACAAAATATAAGGGACTTGACCCTGAAACAGGATTAGGGTTACCTCCTTTAAGAGTCTGGAATTTTGGCTTGCAAGTGGGGCTATGAAGTTGATAATTTGGATTGGTAATGATTGCCTTTATTTGAGTTCCAAAAAGCGTTAAACCGAGATTATGAATAAAGCATATAAACATAATAAGAAAGTATCTGGCCATATACAAATAGTAAGATGTGCCGTTATAATAATAACAGGGGTCTCACTACTCACATTAAGCTTAACAGGTTGTAAGAAACTTGTTGAAGTGAATACTCCTTATACCAGTACTAATTCGGGGAATGTGTATTCTAATGATGCTAATGCTATTGCTGTTGTTACTGGCATATACGCCCAAATGAGTTCTACTACTTTTTCCGTCAATAGTAGTGGAATAGGAACCGTCTCTTTGTTTAATGGATTGTCTGCGGATGAATTTAATCTGTATAATGGGATAACCAATACACCTGCTAATTTTTATTATTCAAATGAATTAACCAATTCAAATGCAGCAGGAACAGACTTATGGAGTGCCATATATCCGATTGTTTTTGTTACCAATGCTGCTATTGAAGGGCTTATGAATGCTGGTAGTTTGACCCCGGCAGTGAAAAAGCAGTTGATAGGAGAAGCGAAATTTATGAGGGCCTTTTGTTATTTCTACCTAACTAATTTATATGGGAATTTGCCACTTGCCATCAGTACTGATTATACAATAAATGCGGAACTTATCCGGATACCCAAAGATCTTGTTTACCAACAAATAATTACGGATCTGAAATCCGCAGAGGATTTATTGAATGAAAACTATGTAGGAGGAGATGCTTTTACAATTACAACGGAAAGAGTACGGCCGAACAAATGGACGGCGGCTGCACTACTAGCAAGGGTCTATCTGTATACAAATGATTGGGGCGGTGCTGAGCAGCAAGCTACCACTATTATTAATAATACTAATTTATTTGATACAGTTTCCTTAAATAATAACGTATTCAGTAAAAGTAGTAAAGAAGCAATCTGGCAATTGCAACCAGTAAATATTGGGCAAAATACACCAGATGCATGGTTTTTTATTATTCCTCCTGCTGGCCCAAACAATAGCAAGCCTATTTATTTAAGTAAGAGTTTGCTTGGTAGCTTTGAGGTAGGTGATCAAAGAAGGATTGATTGGATTAATAGTGTTACGGTAGACACTATTACTTACAGCTATCCTTATAAGTATAAAAGTGCCAAACTAAATGATCCTATTACAGAATATTCCATGGTACTGCGCTTAGGAGAACAATTGCTTATTCGTGCAGAAGCAAGGGCGCAACAAAATAATATTATTGGGGCTACTTCTGATCTAAATATGATCCGGCATCGTGCGGGCTTGACTAATACTGATGTTCATGAAAAATCGGCTTTATTGGCTGCTATAATGCATGAACGGCAGGTAGAGCTATTTGGGGAATGGGGACATCGTTGGTTGGATTTAAAAAGGACGGGTACTGTGGACAAAGTGATGAGTTTGATTACGCCCCAAAAAGGAGGTACCTGGAATACTACTGACCAGTTATACCCCATTCCATTATCTGAATTACTAATGGCGCCACAACTAGAACAAAATGCAGGGTATTGAGTGTTACGAAAGACGATCAGTTTCTTACTGAAAGCAGATGATGTGTAAATTGATGAGGGCAATAAATAAAATACAGGAAATTGCATCGATGATAGATTCTGTATTAAGAGGCAGGATTAATTACTACGGTAAATTTTACGAAGTAAGACTTAGATTCTTTATACACATTGTTAATGTAAAACTTGCGCGCTGAGTGAGACAGTAATACAAGAATCTCCAACGAGTGAGGTAAAAGAAATAAAATTGTTGTACAGTATATGCATGCGTAGACTAGATTCCTTTGCTCCTTGGTCACTACTTGGTTCGGAACCGGCTGTCGGATAATTGGAGTGGAATGGCGCGAGAGTGTCATATTCCGTTCTAGCAGAGCCCCGGGTTTAGAGATCCCGATTTACTTACCGAAGTACAATAAAAAAACATATGAAGCAGCTCATTTTTTTAGTGATTTTTATACCATTTATGGTGAATGCTCAAATTGATAAAGGTATAAAATTCTCGGAAGGTCTGACTTGGCAACAAGTGCTATCGAAAGCTAAAAGCGAAAACAAGTATATATTTGTAGACTGCTATGCTACTTGGTGCGGCCCTTGCAAGTATATGGATAAAGAAGTATATACTAAGAGGGTCGTTGGTGATCTCTTGAACGAAAAATTTATTTCAGTTAAAGTACAAATGGATACTTCAAAACAAGACAATGAGCTGATTAAGAGATTTTATCAAGAGGCAGCGGATATCAATTTACAATATAAAATCACAGCCTTTCCTTCATATCTTTTCTTCTCTCCAGAAGGTAAGATTGTTCATAGGTATCTGGGTGCTATGCCTGACACCCTTTTTCTTCAACTTGCGTCTAATGCGCTAACACCGAATAAGCAATACTATACTTTGTTGGATAGATATAAGCTAGGGGAAAGAGATTCGACCCATATGCTGTATTTATCAAATATAACGAAGAAGATTGGTAATATGGCCTTGGCAAATACTATAGCTAGAGATTATTTTGATCTCTATTTGAACAAACTTAGCAGAACGAATATGTGCACAAGGAGGAATATTGAATTCTTAACCTCTTTCAGTCAATTGCTATGTTCAAAAGACAAAGCCTTCGAATTATTTTATCTAGATGGTGACACCGTCGATAGAATAATGGATAGTAAAGGGTTTTCTGAATATATAGTCGAGATGACAATTGTAAGGGAGGAAATAAACCCCAGATTATGGCCAGAAGAGGTACCTATTGCTGGGACCCCTGATTGGCAGAAGTTGATGGATGTTATTACGAGGAAGTTTAATAGATATTATGCCGAAAATGCACTTTTAAATGCACAATTAAGGTGGTATACTGAAAAGAAAGCATGGCCAGAAGTAGCGAAGTATAATATCTTAAAAATTGAAAAAAATGGACTTGATACTATTGGTATGGGGAAGTTTTTTACTAATAATATGATATGGAATGTCATGTTCTTGCATAGTAACGATATGGTAGTACTAAGAAAAGGAGTCAATTGGATGGAGATCATTGTAAAGGCTACTCCTAATGATGGGCCTAATATTGACACTTATGCGAATTTGCTGTATAAAATTGGCAGGACAAAAGAAGCATTGTATTGGGAAGAAAGGGCATTGAAAATCGCCAAAAATAATAAGAAGCTAGCAGAAAGTAAAAAGGATAGCATTGTAATTGCTGCATTCAAAAATGAAATAGAGATTTATGAGCGAACGATTGGTAAAATGAGAAAGAACGAGCCTACCTGGACAGTGAATTAGGCTTTCTAATTTGTGGTAAAATATTTATGAATAGGTTATAAATATTTCATATTGACCACTCTTTTTTGTAACTTAAATGGGTATAAATAGAGAATTATTTTCTCTGTGCACCAGCGATTGAGGTAATCATCCATTATTTAATTATATTCATTTATGAGGTTCTTTTTTTGCGTGTGGTTCATATTTTGTACCTGCTACAGTTTCGGCCAAAAACCCCTTATTGATACAAGCGTTTTTAGGGAATGGCCATTGGTTGGCAACCCAATGATAGGGAATGATGGAAATTATGCATTATATACTATCTATAACAAACCAGTTGGACAGCATACCTTAGTCATACAGTCAATACATACAAGTTGGAACTTGGAGATTGAGAGAGGGGAGGGCGGCCAAATGACAGCCGACAGCCGCAAGATGATTTTTAAAACTGATGATAGTTTAGGTATTGTTAAATTAGGCAATTCAAATATTGAGTATATTCCTCATGTTATTTCTTTCAAACTCCCCAATCATGGTAAAGAAGAATGGTTAGCTTACCAACTTAATAATGTTGGAAAGGAGTTGGTTTTATGTAATCTGTTAACAAATTGTAAGAAATATTTTAAGAATGTAAAGGATTATAAATTCACAGATGATGGGAGGGGAATGTTATTAAGAACTGAACTTAAAAAAGATAGCATTACTATGCAGTCTTTGAAATGGGTTGACCTGATAAGGAATAGGAATATCACGATATGGGAAGGGATGAATGCTGATGGGGTTGTTTTTGATAGTAAAGATAGTCAGCTAGCTTTTACCGCAATAGACGCTCCTGGTATAGCAACGATTTCCTTTTGGTATTATAGGTTGGGTGCAGATAAAGCCATACGAATAGCTGATGATAACTCATCTGGTATTAAGGAGAATTTGGAATTAGGTAGTATTACTAATTTTAGTGAAGATGGGAAGAGCATTTTTTTTAATTTGCGGGAGAAGAGTAGCCCGATTTCTGAGCGGCTAGATGTGATGGTTGACATATGGAGCTATATCGATCCAAAATTACAATCGCAGCAATTGAATGAAATTAGTCATGATCAAAGATATGAAGCTGTTATTCATCTTTCTGATAATAGCATCCTTCAATTGGAACATTTGGGAGGGGAGAGTTTATTTTTTTCTATTAATAGTGAAAATAAGAAGGGTTTTGTACTACTTCGAAAAGGGGAAGGGGACTTGGGTAATGAATGGAACTGGAATAAGACTGCTCAGTCATCTGTTTATTTAGTATCAATAAAAGATGGGTCCAGGAGATTGTTAAATGATAAATTACCTGAAAGTATTGCGAACTCGTACCAACTATCTCCGGAAGGGAAGTTTGTTGTTTATTATAGTGCCACCCAGAAAGATTACTTTGCTTATGAGATCCTTACAGGAAGAACGCGGAATATTACACAAGGAATTAAGGGTCGATGGACAACTTATAAAGACAGAGATATACCTATGGCTGCTTATTTACCCATTGGTATAGCTGGATGGGTGCTACATGATGAGGCAGTACTCTTGTATGATCAAAATGATATTTTCCAAGTGGACCTCACAGGAAGGAAGCGGTCTGTTAATTTTACTAATGATTATGGAAGAAGGAACAATATTGTATTTCGATTGGCGATGGGAGCTTGGCCCCCACCCATTATTAAACCAAATGAACAGCTTGTTTTGAATGCGTTTAATAGGAGTAATAAAGATGGAGGGTTTTACAGCGTGACTTTAGGCGTGGAAAGAAATCCGGTACTACTTACCATGGGACCTTACATTTTTCAGGGGACTAACGAAAGTGAAAATATATCCCCTATTCGCCCAATAAAAGCCAAGGATGCTGAAATATACTTGGTAAGACGCATGAGTGCTACTGAATCGCCTAATTATTTCTATACAAGTGATTTTAAACAGTTTATTCCATTAACCAACCTGCATCCTGAAAAGCAATATAATTGGCTTACAACTGAATTGGTGACATGGAAAACATTGGATGGAAGTTTGTCGCAGGGGATACTCTATAAACCTGAAGATTTTGATCCAAAGAAGAAGTATCCAGTTCTGTTTTATTATTATGAAAGATTGTCGGAGGACCTACATGGATTTATCAAACCGGAGATGAGTAGGGGATCAATTAATATTCCTTTTTATGTAAGTAGTGGCTACCTTGTATTTACACCTGATATACACTATAAAATTGGTCATCCAGGTAGTAGTGCGGTTAATTCGATCGTATCAGCTGCGGAGTACCTAGCTAAATTTCCTTGGGTAGACAGTACGAGGATGGGTATACAGGGGCACAGCCGAGGTGGGTATCAAACCAATTATGTAATCACGCAGACAAATCTATTTGCTGCAGCGATGTCTGCATCTGGCTTTTCTGATTTCGTCAGCCTTTATGGCGGAGTTCGTGCGAGTGGTGATACCCGGAAGAGTGGAATGGAATTGCGCTACCAACGGATTGGTGCTACCTTATGGCAAAGACCGGATTTGTACATAGAAAACTCTCCAATATTTAATATAGATAAAGTTTCTACTCCACTTTTAATGATGAGTAATAGAATGGATGGTGATATTCCATTTATAGAAGGGGTGGCTTTTTTTACAGGATTACGTAGATTGGGGAAGAAGGCTTGGATGTTACAGTATGACAAAGAGGATCACATAGTATTTGGTCGTGCTGCAATTGATCTGACCATACGCATGAAGCAGTTTTTTGATCATTATTTAAAGGGTGCAAGCGCACCAATATGGATGACAAGGGGAGTTTCTGCAAAGTTGAAAGGAATTGATAATGGACTAGAGTTAGATAGCAATATACGGACACCTGGAACTGGACTGGTTAGCGAAATTCAGTATTAAAGCCAGAGTAGGAGCATGCAGTGTAGTATTTCTATTTCTGATCAGCTTAATAATGATTCTTAATAGTTAGATCGTTATATGTTTGCACAGTTTTTGAAATAATGACGGAGTATTGAAATTCGTATATTTGACTTTAAGAGGCCTCAAAAAAGGTGTCTATCAGAAGCTAGGGGGTGATCTTAAATCAATTTTTAGCCATTTTGATTCGAGAGGCAAAGTTTAGTCCCTAAATTGAATTCCGATTTTTAAGTTCACATACTTATTCAAATAGTCCCCAATAATGAATTAAGTGCCTGAAAGTTGTTTATAAGACAAAATGTCTCCATCACTACCTGAAAAAGAGGCTGTCTCGTACTTACGAGACAGCCTCTTGAATTTTGAAAGAGGCTTGTTTTTCAATACTTAAACAGCTTCTTTTATTTCGAAAGGTTAATGTCTAACCGGCAATGAATTCATTGGAACTGTTGAGAACTATCAAAAATTCATTGCTATTAGAATTAAAGGTCTGAAGTAGCAACTGTATAAATTGTAGTAGTGCAAGCGCCGGAGGCTTCTGCAACTGGTACTTTTACGGATCCTACATCGGTGATTTTAGCACCTGTCTGTAAAACAGTGCAATTGCCTGCTCCTCCTGCTTGGGTATATACAAAGTGATTAATCCGAGCTTTAGAAGCCAATGCGCCACCAACTACTGCTAAAATGGCTATTGCTGTTAACATTAATTTTGCTCTTTTCATAATAAAGGTTGCTTTTTAAATCAAAAAGCTAAACTTTGTTTGATGAGAATGTGCCTACTCTTTTTTAATGGTTTTCGGCTTCCCCATGTAAATGGCCGGCTTTACTTGCAAGTACAAATGCCGACATATGTTACGCAACATTTTTAATTTGTTGTGAGGTCCCTGATCTTATGCGCGTCGATTTGTCCGATTATTACCTGCTTTAATAGTTTATGATGGGTATAAATAGCTGTGTAAGGTACCTTTGTTACTTTGAAGTGTTCGCCAAAGGAATTATTGTTGTCAATACCTGCCGTTATATTGTTATACTTTTCTAAATGATATTCGGTATAGAATTTTTTGAATGCAGGAAAAGGAGCTGGTGTCAATAAACAGAATTGAATATCTTTCAAAGCATCCATATTAGCTAGCATAGTTGATGTTTGTGCCCGGCAGTAGGGGCAAGATGGTGTAAAATAAAATAGCACTATTGCTTTTCCATCTGACAACACATTGGTGTCAAAGGATGTAATGCTATCAATAAGTAAGAGTTTGAAAGAAGGTAGTTTATTTCCTTCTAGCCCACTTTTAAAGGGAGGAGGTGTGAAACATCCCATACAACTTACAAATAGCAGGATTAACCGCATCTTTCTCATATTGGATTGCGTTTGGTATATGTATTATATTAATTTTGATGTATAGGCATATTCATTTTCTTCCTCTGGTTTCTTTTTAGGTAAATACCAATAAGTGCTATGATGGTCGAAATAATATTAAATATTAAGTGCATTGGCCATGTCATGGATTCCAGTATTCCACCACATCCACAAGGCAGGTGAGGACTAAAATTAAGGATATATATAGTATAGCCTGTGAAAACTAACATCAGACTAAATGCTGCATATAATCCATGTAAGCGACTAAATGGGATAAATAGTAAAATGGAAATAATGATTTCTGTTATTGGTATCAGACGAGCTATCCAAGAAGAAAATGGTTGTAAAAAGACCGATTGTGAAATTACTTCTCTGAATAATGGATATTCGATCATTTTGCTGATACCCGTGTACAAGAATAAAATGACAAATAATAGAGAGATGGCTTCTATAAGAATTGTTTGTTTCATATGGCTGAACTTTTATAAAGCATCATATGTGTGTGTAATATTATTCCTTTGTGGTAGCTACCTTCCAAATGTTTCCAATTAGTAAAAAAGCAAATGCTGTCGATACAAATAACGGGAACAATTGAAAGCGTAGGGCAATAGGTGATGCAAAGACACTAAATCCTAAATTAGTGATCCATAAACCGAAGGCTAACAATAAAACATTTTTTAACAATGGCACTTTTTTGTAAATGCCTAGAACAAGCACGAACACCATACTGAATAAAAAGACAACATTTATAACTGCTGCCATGATTGGATAAAAGTTAAGAACTGTTACCTTAAAATCTTTTAAGTGTGTGTGTACTTTATTATTTTTATATTGAAACCATACCCGAGCAATGGGCTGAACGCTGTCTACTTTCATGTTGTATGTTTCAAGGAACTCAATTGGGGGTACATAATATTTTAAGAAATTTGGCCACAAATAATGCTCTCCAAAATAAAATGGGTATTGGCGTATTAAATAGCCGCCGTAATCAGCATATAGAGGAGCGACGGTTGCCCAACGTTTTAAGGATGTTGCAGTAGTGTCCTTTTTAAACTGATTATTCATATAATGTTGTAATGGTGATCGGGGATCCCACATATACATTGTACTTGCTACCAACATTTCCACCGGGTATTTTTTTACATCGCGCGTAGTGTCAAAATAGGTTTTTATCATATTGTCTAATTCTCTGAACTTTGAAGGGACAGGTTTTCTTGCACTGCTGTCTACGTAGCGATAGGCATACATCGCATTATTCGCCATCTGCCAACCTGTGAATGGTGTGAATTGACTGATGCCTGTTAGTTTATAATATTTATTGCTGGTAAAACAGATAAATGCACCGATAAGTATTATCCCAAATGCCATCCCGGTTACTTTGACCCATAAACCTTGTTTTGATAGCAGAAATGCCAATGCTGATATGGCTGGGTACCATAAGGCATTATACCTAACAGTGAAGGCTAAAAGTAGAACTATTCCATGTAATATAATTAATCGATTTGTTGGCTTGTAGATCATCCAAAGCAACAACGTAAACCAAATTAAACTCAATGATAAGAATAATACATCACTTGACACATAATTGCTAAGATACAATAGCACCGGGTTAAAAATCATAAATCCGAAAAGAGATACTTTTATCCATTTCGCCGGTTTGAGAAATTTGAACAGCGTGTATATAAATGATAATAGACTCACCTGCAGTAAAGAATATTGAAACGCTATCAGTAAAGTATCGTACTTGGTAAAAACGCTAAATAGTCGTAAGAACTTTGAATAACCTATTGGGTAGGTGTTTATATCAAGATTATGATAAGCTGTTTCCAAGTATACATATGAATCTCCATCTATGAATCCTGCAAACGGGTAAAAGTACTTAAACACTACAAACTGTACGATAACGCCAAGAATGGCCATCCATAAGTACCATTTGTTTGCAGGGGTATTAAAGACATATTCTTTTAAAGTCTTGCTTTCATTGGGAGACATAGATGTTATTGGTTCTATTACCCGGGTATCCCCCTTCTCCGACATATCTGCGAGAATATTATTTACGGCAGCCATTGCTGTGAGTCCAGTATTAGTATCTTTAGGCGTCGCCGTGCCATCCACGAAGAACAGATTTTTATACCTGACCAAATAGCTATGAATGGTGCTGAACTGATCATAGGTGCCAGAATAAACAGTAAATACTTTTTCGGTGCGTGTTATTGTTGTATCGAGTACATTAGTAGCACAAGCGAAGCCGTTTTTTTCCAGTTCTGAAACAGCGAGTTGTTGGAAGTCTTCGTCAGCTAGTTTCCAGAGGGCATCAGCGGGTGCGCAATAGTATTCCATGTTTATCCATATGGAATCTTTTAATGGGATGGTTAGCTGAATACATCCTACCTTTAGATCCTTATCAGCGATATAGATAACACTGTTCCGCAGGTCCAGTGGTTTCCATTCACCGGTGGCTTTACTCAGGAAGGATAATTTTTTCAAGAGAATACCAATGGAGACTCTGTTTCGATATTGGAGACCAGCAACTACTCCTTTCACTTCATATGGTGTTTGTCCATTCATGCTGGTGACAAAATCCTGCACTGGCATGGTAGAAATGAAATAGTCGCCTTTTACGGTAATCACTTCCTCTGTTAAATTGTTGATGGCGATGATGGAAGTGATCTTGTCTTCTTGCATGTTGATTTCCTTTGTTTGGTGATATGGGAAGATCTTGCCTCCCACCGTGGTTACTTGGCTGGAGAGGGAAGGATCTATAGCTACATAGTCCATAGGAGCTACTCCCCAGGTAGCAGGAATTTCTCGGCAAGCCATACCATATAGCTTCTCGATATAGTCTTTATAAAATGATTTGTAAACGCTTTTGCCGTAACGATTAATCATTACATCTTCCAGTGTCTTTTGCCTCCTGCTAGGAAATAGTTGTGAAGCCAGATAGGAGGTAATTATGCGAAGGCTGGCAGATATGCCCATTTTATATAATAGATCAAGGGAGAGTTGTACCGGATTGGGGAATAATTTATTATTGTAATATATATAAGATTGCTGCTGGTCGATCATTCCATGCGTAATAAAAGTGCTGCCTGATGACTGCAGGATAACAGGAACAATATCTGTTCGCTGTAGCAATGCACTAGCCGCAATAAGGCTTGCGTGTCCCGAGCCTATAATAATAACTTTTTTAGTCATCTTAAAGAAAGGATATTACCGGTTAAGTAATAATAGATTCATAGTGAAAATGATAGTTGTTGGTAATATAATTCCAGCTTTGGGTTTTCTGCAATGTTTTTTTTTGTTGTTATAAATCTCTTAAAATACTTTCGTAATCATCTTCATTATTTCAAATAAAAAGTATGAATTTTCCGAGAAGATAAAGGCTATCTATTGCTAATATTTGTATGTAAAGGTTCTCCATTTTTTCGAAATGAAATTGGGGTGCAGTTGAAATGTTTCTTAAATACCTGTGAAAAATGGTTTGGATCGGTGAAGCCAATTGCATAGGTGATTTCCTTAACAGATTGTGTTGTCGTCTTCAGCAAATGCGCTGCCTGCTCGATCCGGTAATGCTCCAGGTGTTCTCTAGGATTTCGTCTAAACAGCTTCTTGAAGCCTTTCTCAAAACTAGTTGTATTCAGGCCGGCTATCCTACTCAGTTCCGGGATTGTAATCCTTGACTGGTAATTTTTTTTGATGTAATCTTCTACAATTTGTAATCTTTTTTCTTGGTCTGCTTTATGCTTTGCTGTAGGCTTGTTCATTTGTTCAATGGAGGTAAAGTATAAAAGTAATAATTCATTGATCCAACATTGAAGTCTGAATTGCCGCAGCGGGCCTTCCTGATTGCAGTGCCGGATCTTATGTAATATTTCCAACCCCAGAGGAGGTAGATAGAAGAATGGCAGAGCTGCTGTGTTAGGTCCATGTTGTTGTTGGTTCTGGTAGAGGGTATGTAATAGTGGATGCTGGTCCATGAATATTTCCAAGTAGCGCGATGAAAAAGATATGAAGACTGTTTCGTAATTACCCTTCTTAAAATAGCAACGATGTTTTGAGCGTGGTGGTATATACAGAAGGGAACATTCCCCGGGTGATGTCATGAGTGGACCATACTTGGTGCAAAAAGAGCCTTCCAAGTTTAGCTGCAACGTCACTACAGGAAGTGCGGAGACCACACATAATACCTGTGGGTGCGTAATGAAAATATTCATCCACCCAATGATCCAGTCCTTGTTATGCAACTCCTGCCGGAAAAAACAACCGAAGTTACCCTCCGTATATTGCACTATGGCCCCATTAACGCTGTATTGGGTATAAAATGAGGGAAGGGCATTATACACTTTTGTAAGTGGACTTATTTTATCGGATATTCCGAGTTGAATACTTCCCGGGGATTGGATAGCTGTCATCATACTTCGTTTTGCGACGGAGGATACCGATTACGGTTATTTTGAGATGGGTAAGATAGCAAGAAGGCCTGCAAAAACAACGCAGCCTAAAGCCATCAGCTACAGAATACGGCACAGGCAACAAAAAAAAGTATTTTATTTTTTGAAATCTTAATTGTGTAATTTTAATTAAATGGTTGATTGGCTAATGATTCCTCATGACCGTAAATGGAATTTCTATATGTCTCTTTTTCCTGCCTATGCTACGTTTCTTAGTGATTGATTGTAGTATATATAACCTGAAATTAGGTAGAGAAACCGACGACAACGGGAATTATAAAAGTGCAGATAAATTTAATTGGCATTAAGTTTAGTTTTTTAGTTTGGAAATAACCTCTATTCTGGAAAAGGTGAGAATTGTGTTAATAACAGTTATTGTTTTATGGGTAGGTGATGGAACGTTAGCCTTTATGTAAGGTTTCAGTATTTGCTCTATTCTCTATATAGGACCTGCCAAAAGCAAAGTATGCGCTATGTTCAACTATATATATTATTATGATAATACTGAAGATTACGTAGCTGTGTCTACGTTATCCAGTTCTATTGATTTTCCTGATAGTTTTATTAGGTGGACGTATAATCGTTGAAATTATGATGGATTTTAATAGTACTGATATCACAGAGTGGTTCCATGAAGGAGCCCAAGAAGCCATCTGATTTGTGTAGAATATTTACATGGAGAAGCCGAAAACCATTAGAAAAGAGTAGGCATGTTTTATTAACTAAAGTTTAGCTTTTTGATTTAAAGAGCATTTTTACTATGAAAAGAGCAAAAATTATGTTGACAGCGGTTGCTGTTTTAGCAACGGTTGGTGGAACACTAGCTTTTAAAGCCAGGATTTCTCAATATATTTATACCCAAGAATCAGAAAAGGGTAATTGCACTGTTTTAAAGACAGGTGCTAAAATCACCGATACAGGGGTTATTTTGGTACCTGCGACAAAAATACCTGGTCCATGCTACCCTACTTATACAACTACAACCTTTAATATTTGATTCCTAACTCTAAGCGGAATGATTTTTAAACAGCCCTTTTATTGTCTTTTTATTTAGCAATAAACTATATGACCAATTTCTGCGGGGCTTACCTTGAAAAGAACCCTCAAAGAAGATTTAAGTGATAGCTCAAAGTGATTATCCATACCAAGTAAGGCAATTGAAACTCCAGGTTATTTATCAGATTCTAACCATGTATAATTATTGATTGAAATATCATGCTAAATGCTTATCGGATCTAACATGATGGTCGAAATAATTTTGATTGTAAGCAAGATAGAAGATGATCAATTTACATTGGGAAACTGAAAACCATTAGAAAGGAATGAGCGCATTTCATCAAATAAGCTTTTGATTTTAAAAGCAACCATTATGAATAAAGCAAGAACCATGTTAACAGCTCTAGGTGTTTTAGTAATTGCTGGTGGCGCATTGGCTTTTAAAGCAAGGAATAATCACGTGCTGTATACGGGTGAAGCTGGAAGTGGAATATGTACTGTGCCTGTTACGGGTTACACTTTCGGAGGCATTAGATTAGTAGCTGTTTCTATAATACCGAATAGTATTGATTGTCCGGATAGATATGTAACCTTTATTGCCAACGATTATTAGCTCGTATACTAACGGCAATTCATACCCGTGGTGAATTCATTGCCAGCTAATCAATTTCCATAAGGGCTGATTCCACGAATCGGCCCTTTCCTTCAAAGTACCTCCCCGAAAACGAAACACCCCCACCTCCCAAAAATCCCCTAATTTTACACTACAATCACTCCCGGTGTCATCCTACCAGCAATACGAGGAATCCACTTTGCTCGCCCTCCTCGCGGAGGACAGTGAATATGCTTTCCAGCTTATTTTCGACCGGTACCGCAACCACGTGTACAAGGTAGCGGTGGTGTACCTGAAATCTCCGGCTATTGCAGAGGAGATCGTGCAGGACATCTTCCTGAAACTATGGTTCCAGCGCAAAGAGCTGACAGGCATTCATTCGCTGGAAGCCTGGTTATATACGGTTACAAAGAATTTCGTGCTCAATGCTATCAAGAAAACGGCGCATGAATGGACGGCCAGGGAGCGGTGGTTGAAAGAAACACAGGTGGATGAAGGGAATGCGGATGAAAAGGTGATTACGGAGCAATACCGGCAACTGTTGGCGGAGGCCATTGCACAGTTGCCGAAGCAACAACAGTTGGTATATAAGCTGGGTAAAGAACAATATCTTTCTTACGAGGAAATCGCGCAGCGGTTATCCCTTTCTCCTTTAACGGTTAAAACCCATATGGCCCGGGCATTGGATGCTATTCGTACTTTTTTACGGCAAAACGGGGTGGTGTTTGTCATTCTACTCCTGATAGGTAAAAAATAATTTTAAGGCTTGTACTCCGGGGGGCTTTTTCAGTTGTCTGTTATAGTAGGGCTGCTTTTAGCCAGTCATAAAAACAGTTGTTATGGAGGGTGTGCGATTCCAGGCTTTGCTGAAGGAATACATTTCGGGTGATATCTCCCCCGCGCAGCACCATGAACTGTTTACGCTGATCGATAGCGGGTTGTACAATGAGCTGCTGGAAGAAAATATTGCCGGCATGCTGCAACGGGAACAGCTGGTGGGCGCCGACCTGGCGCCGCATCGGGCGCAACGCATCGTTACCAATATTTTATCTGCGGAGCGGCATACGGACAAAGTATTCCGGTTGTCAAAACGGCGGAGGAGTTTCTCCCGCTGGATAGCAGCCGCGGCTGTTTTTACGGTGATCGCTACCGCCGCTTATTTGTTGTTGAACAGACCCGCCACGCCTGCCCACATAACTTATACCGCCGCCGTAACGGATCAGCTGAGCACTGAAAATACATCCGTTCAACCACAGCGGGTACAGCTGGAAGATGGCACTGCCATTGTGTTGCAGCCGGGAGCCCGCATCACATATGCCCGGCATTTCCTGGGCGCCAAAAGAGAGGTCTATTTAAGCGGGGAAGCGTTTTTTGAGATCAGCAACAGCGCGCATACCCCCTTTTTAGTATACAGCAATAGTATTGTTACACAGGTGCTGGGCACCAGTTTTTCTGTCTTACAAAATAAATTACATAACCAGGTAGAAGTGAATGTACGTACGGGAAAAGTACAGGTATTTGAAAACCCGGCGTTGCTACCTGCCGGGGAATCTGCCGCCAAAGGCATTATTCTCACACCAAATCAGAAGGGGATCTACAAAAACGATAAACGGGAATTTGAAACTACGCTGGTAGAAGCGCCGGAGCCGCTCACGGCCGACCGCCACGCTACGGCTATTACTCCACCCGCCTTTGTATTTGAAGGCAAGCCCATAGCAGACGTGCTATCGGCGCTGGAAAAGGCTTACGGGATTGAAATTGTAGTGGAAAACGACAATTTATACCACTGCATTTTTACCGGGGATGTAACCGAACAATCACTCTACACCAAACTGGATATGATTACCCGTGTTATCAACGCCACATATGAAATAAAAGGAACCAGGATCCTGATCAAGGGAAGCGGCTGTAAATAGGTTTTTTAAACTGAAAAATTTACTGTTATGAGAAAGAAGCAATTGATTGCTTTGGTATCCACTGTCATGAGAAACACCATTGTACCACTCATTCTTATACTTTTATGTACCGTCACGTTATCAGCCAAGGATAGCAAAGCGCAGGAAATACTTGACCGGCAGCTTTCTTTATCTGTCAACAACCGGACATTGGTAAAAGTGATCGCCAACATCCAGGCGCAAACCGGTGTAAAATTTGTTTACAGCAGCAATGCCATCCAGGCCGACCGGAAAGTATCGCTGCGCATGGTAAATAAAACCATCAGCCAGTTTATAGAAGAGATCTTAAAACCACTGAACATCAGTTATAAAATAGTGGAAGATAAGATCCTGCTGTTTCCTGCTACGCAACCGGAAGCTGCAGTAAAGCTGGAAGCCGCGTTGTCGCCCGTGCAGGCGCCACCCGGCACCATCACCGGCAGGGTGGTTGACGATCATGGTGATCCGGTACTGGGCGCCAGCATCGCCGTAAAAGGTACTTCGAGAGGTACCACCACCGATATCGATGGTAATTTTAAACTCAACATCCAGGAAAGTGATAAAGTATTGGTGGTATCCAGCCTGGGGTTTACTTCTACGGAAGTTGTGATCAACAATCAGACAACCCTCACCATCAAACTGGCAGCATCTGTAGGCAAGCTCGATGAAGTGATTGTAGTAGGTTATGGCTCCCAGCGCAAAAAAGATCTTACCGGTGCGGTTTCTGTGGTCACTGCCGCCGATATTGCCAACCGTCCCATTGTAGATGCAGGCGAGGCTTTGCAGGGTAAGGCAGCCGGCGTACAGGTAGTATCTAATTCTGGTAAGCCGGGAGCTGGTTTATCTATCCGTATCAGGGGCGCTTCTTCTATCAGCGCGGGCAACGAACCGCTATATGTGGTAGATGGTATTCCGATGACGGATATTACTTCGCTCAACCCCAACGATATTGCTTCTATTTCTGTGTTGAAAGATGCGGCTTCTGCTTCTATATATGGTACCCGCGCGGCCAACGGGGTGGTGGTGATCACCACCAAAAGAGGTGTCAGCGGGAAATCGTCGATTGATTTCAGTACCTACTACGGTATTACGTCTCCTTCAAAAATGCTACCGGTGATCAATGCAAAACAGTACCAGGATTTCGTTAATGAGCTGAAAGGCCCCGGTACTGTGACAGATGCCATGGTGGCAGCGAATAACATCAACTGGCCTGATGAAGTTTTCCGGAACGGTAACCAGCAGAATTACCAGCTCTCCGTTTCCGGTGGCACAGAAAAAACACAACATTATATTTCGTTGAATTATGCCGATCAGACAGGGATCATCAAGCCGGCGATTTACAACCGGGCCAGTGCCCGGGTGAATATCACCACCAAAGCAACAGACTGGCTGACAGTGATGACCAATACATCTATGTCACGTTCGCATTTCAACGACTCCAAAGATAACCAGAGCGTGGCCAGGGGCGGGGTCGTATTATCTGCCCTGGAAACGCCCGCTATCACGCCCAAATTTAATCCCGATGGTACCATTGGTTTAAATACGCTGGGTAATGGCTGGGAGAATCCGCTGGGCAGCATCCTGGGTTCCTGGACCAAGAATATAAATGACCGCCTGATATCCAACATCGGCGCCGATGTGAAGCTGTGGAAAGGGCTGGTGTTCCAGTCGCGTTTTGGTATCGACTACTCCAATAACAAGAATACCTATTTCCTGGATCCTTTCCTGACTACCAACGGAAGAAATCCGGGTACCACCAAACATCAGCAGATTAAGTTAAACAACTTCACCTGGCTGAGTGAACAAACGCTGCATTACGAAACAACTTTCGGAAAAAGCCATCTCACCGCATTGGCTGGTTGGACCGTACAGGACTCGCATACAGAACAAACAAGTATTTCAGGCTCCTATCTGAAACCGGAGTACCGTAACCTCCCCTGGGAACAGAGCTTCCTGAGAGATTCCGTGCATGCGCCGCCAACCACCTATGTGGATGAATGGGCGCTGATCTCCTACCTGGGCAGGATCACCTATGATTATGATGATAAATACCTGTTCCAGGCAAACGTGCGCTCTGATAATTCTTCCAAATTTGCACCGGGTAACAGAAACGCTGTCTTCCCTTCTTTTTCTGCCGGATGGAGAATATCAAGAGAAGATTTTATGAAAGATGTAACCGTGATCAATGACCTGAAACTGCGTGGTGGCTGGGGGCAGAATGGTAACCAGGAAGGTATCGGCAGCTATAGCTATCTGCCTTTGTCCAGCATCGATCCGGTTACCGGCGCCGTTACGCCGAAATCTATTGCACCGGAAAGCTTAACCTGGGAAACCAGTACCCAGACCAATGTGGGTATTGATGCTACCTTGCTGAATAACCGTTTGTCCTTTACCGCAGATTTTTATGTAAAGAATACGAAGAATGTGCTGATCAATTTGCCTTTACCTTCGCAGGCCGGCTTTGCCACCGCACCGGTAAACGGAGCTGCCACCCGGAATGTGGGACAGGAATTTTTAATCTCTTCCCGCAATATCGATCAGCCTGATTTGAAATGGAGTACAGACCTGAACATTTCTTTCAACAAAAATGAAGTGACCAGGATCTTTAATAATATAGAGTTCCTCAATGCATGGGGCGATGTGGATTCAAGGGGTAAAGCTATCGCATTGGCCGTAGGCTCCGGCCTGGGCGCCTTTTATGGTTATACCGCAGCAGGTGTGGATCCGGCTAATGGAGATCAGCTGTATCTCACTAAAGATGGCAAAACCACCCACAATCCTTCTCCAACAGATAGAACCGTTATTGGCAGTGCGCAACCTACTTTTGTATATGGATTAACCAATACACTTACCTATAAAAATTTCGACCTGACCGTATTTATTCAGGGCTCACAGGGAAATAAAATATTCAATGCCGCCAGGCTGGAATCAGAGGCGATGATCTTTGGGATCAACCAGAGTACCGCCATTCTCAACAGGTGGCGCAAAGAAGGCGATGTTACCGATATTCCCGGCGTTACCAAAGATGGCAGCACCAACAATTCACTGATCTCTACCCGCTTCCTGGAGAATGGCTCTTATCTGCGGTTCAAGACCATTACACTGTCGTACCGGTTTAGTCCTGAATTGCTGCGGCATATAGGATTAACGGCAGCTACCATCTATGTATCCGGTAATAACCTGATCACTATCACGAAATATAAAGGCTTTGATCCGGAAGTAAGTTCCAATGGCAGCGGGCTGGGTGCTGCTGCTGATGCTACACAGGCTACCAGCATAAATGATAACAGGAATATCTCCATCGGTATGGACAATGGTGCTTATCCGCAGTCAAAGATGTTCCTTTTCGGACTCAATGTAAGCTTGTAAAAGATGTGTGAAGAGAAAGAGATGACGAGCTGTTTTTTATCAACAATTAATTTTTTCCACATGAAAAATAGAATCTTTCCGAATGCTGTTTTCTTATCCGTCACTACGTGGCTGATAATAAGTGGATGTACCAAAATACTGGACAAGCAACCTGTTACGGATCTTATTACCAACACAGGCGCTACCTCCATCAGCGCACTGGATGCAGAAAATTCTCTCGCCGGTGTATATGATGCGGAAACCGGTTACGCCTATGGCCTGGAGTTCAATGTGCTGGACCGTATCACCAACGGTGATGCCAAAGCAGATAACTGTTATGCCGGTGGCGATAACCCGAATAATATCAGCATAGACTTGTTTACTTTCAATGCCGCTAACGACAACATCGGGCGCGACTGGAAAGATGCTTTTGGTATCGTAGCTACAGCCAATATCACCCTTGCGCAGGTAGCGGCATGTACAGATCCTGCATTAACACCTACCCGAAAAAATCAGATCCTGGGAGAAGTACGTTTTATGCGGGCTTACACCTATTTCGACCTGGTACGCCTGTTTGGCCGTGTGCCCATCATGCTGGAGCCGGTAGATCAAACAAATTCTGAAGCACTGATCGCTTCTACGCTGATTCCACAATCATCCGTGGATTCCGTATACGAGGCTATCCTCGCCGATCTGTGGTTTGCCCGCGCCAATGTGCAGGCAGACAACACACCACCCAATAAGATGGTGATTACCAAGGGGGCCGTAAATTCAATCCTGGCAAAAGTATATGCGTCCATGCCTACGCCCAACTGGGATTCCGTGGCTTACTACTGCGATCAGGTGATTCCCAACTATTCGCTGGTACCCAACTTCAACAGCTTATGGGATAACTCCGCTAAAAACAACAAGGAAGCTATCTGGGAATTTAACTATGTGGGCTATAGCAAAGTAGGTAACTGGATACCATCACAGTTCCTCACCGGCGGCTGGAAGAAATTCAACACACCTACCAACGACCTCGTGAATGTTTACCGCGCGGAAGGCGATTCTGTTCGCCTGAAAGCCTCTATCACCTTCGTCGACTACGGCTGGAGTGATGCCTACTGGAAAGATCCCCTTCATTACCCGGTGTTGTCCAAATATCCTGATCCCAACGATGGTACCAACGATTTTTACGCGATCCGTCTCGCAGATATTTTACTGCTGCGCGCTGAAGCCTACAACAGCAAAGCCGACATCGGCAACGCTGCTATGATGGTTAACAAAGTACGCGCCCGTGTAGGGTTACCAGCAACCACCGCTGCCAATGCCAACGATATGGCGCTGGCCATCGAAAAGGAAAGACGGCTGGAACTGGCTTTTGAAGGGCATCGCTGGTTCGATCTGCAACGAACAGGCAGGGCATTAACAGTCATGAATGCATTCACTAATGGCGCCGGTCAGAACCTGAACTATCATGTACAGGATTATCAGATCATCTATCCCGTACCACAAAATCAGCTGGATAATAATCTGCTCCTGACACAAAATCCGGGGTATTGAGAGGTACGTATTTATATCTTCGTTCCGGGCAATAAAACATAATCGGTCCCGTAGGGACCGCATATTGGTAAACCGGGGTTTTAACCCCGGTTGCGTGGGTGTCGTATACTGTGGTCAACACCATATAAAAGGGCTTTATTAAAAAGCAGATGCACGATAACAAAACAGATGCATAATAATTACAAGTAATCATCGTGTGATAAATATCGGATCAAAGTATTGGTTTATTATTTCATAGTGATAAACGTTTGATCGTGCTGATACCCCGGTTTACCAATATTTGGTCCTCCGGACTTATCGTAGCGAATCCTCCATTATATTAAACACAACTAACAGGATTGTCGTAAATTCATGTACGTATACCGTAACCCCCAGATTAAATTGTTTCCCCATGAGCACAACAGATTTTTATTTGCAGACCCTCGTGACCAGTACAAAGTATAATTCACAAACGCCGGTAGATGATCAGGCGTTGTTGTATCCTGATTTCCTGGCAAGGCTGAAAAGCTGTGTCAGCCAGTACCGGCAAACATACCCGGATCAGGATATTACTTTTACAGAAACGTATAGGAGTAATACGTTACAGGAGCAATATTTCAATAATGGTGCGAGCAAGATCAAAACCAACGGCATGCATCATTACGGTATTGCCGCAGATAGCATCTTCATTATTAATGGTAAAAGAACCTATAAGGGAGATATCAACCTTATCCGCAGTATTTATAAACAGAATGGCTTAACTATCCTTGGAATGTGGGATGCCCTGCATGCGCAATATATTACCATCGCCCAACAGCAGCCTTTGAGAAATGCGGTCAAGGCTGCGATCAAAAAATTTCAAAAAGATAATGACCTGGTGCCGGATGGTATAGTTGGTAAGAAGACGATTGCGATGGCCAGGAAAGTATTTGGTCAGTAGCGGAAAGCCACAAATTTCCTTCAGAATCAGTGTCTAGTTTTGTCATAGTTTATTTGATAAACGATGGCAAAGGAAGATCTATGATACGAACAGCCGCTTTACTACTACTATTTTTCGTGGTGTGGTTGCCGCAGGTCCATACACAGGACAGGAGTATGCAATACTACCTGGAAGCAGGTACGCAGCATAGCCCTTTGTTGAAAGACTACCGGAACCAGGTGCTGGCGGCAGGGATCGACAGTATGCGGGTGCGTGCGGGTTATGGTCCGCAGCTGAGTGGGGTGAGTACGAACAGCTATGCGCCGGCATGGCGTGGCTACGGTTATGATAACGCCATTACCAACGGCGGACAGGTAAGTGCGTTGATCGTGGCTTCCAGGCAGTTTGTTGGGAGGAAGAACCTGGATAACCAGTTACAGGCTGTCACCATTCAGAACCGGGGCACGCAGAATACCGCTGCTATTACGAAACAGGAACTGAAGAAAAATATCATCGCGCAATATATTACCGCCTATGGCGATTGGGCACAGTATAGTTTTAATGCAGACGTATTAAAGCTGCTGAAAGACGAAGCCGTTTTACTGAAACGACTTACGGAAACCGGCACCTACAAACAAACAGACTATCTCACCTTTCTGGTTACACAACAACAACAGGAGCTGCTGATCAGGCAGGTCCTGATCCGTTATCAATATGATTATGCACAGCTCAACTACCTCTGCGGCCTGACCGATACCACGTTTCATGCGTTGCCGGATCCGGCGTTGTTACTGGAACATATTCCGGAGCTGGAGAATACCGTGTTCTTCCGCCAGTTCCAGATCGATAGTATGCAACTGGAAAACAGTAATGCGCAGATCGATTTCAGCTACCGCCCAAAACTAGGTCTGTATGCCGATGGTGGCTTCAATTCTACATTGGCACTAAACCCATATAAAAACTTTGGTGTCAGTGCGGGGTTGACGGTCAGCGTACCTATTTATGACGGGCGGCAGCGGAAGATGCAGCATGATAAAATAGTGATCTCACAACAAACAAGACAGGGCTACCAGGATTTTTATATACAGCAATATCAGCAACAGATCAGGCAACTGGCGCAGCAGCTGCAATCCACGCAGGAGCTGATAGACCAGGCCAATATACAGATTAGGTATGCCGATGGGCTGATGGTGGCTAACCGCAGACTGCTGATGAATGGCGATGTGAGAATTGCAGACTATATCATTGCGATAAATAATTATCTCAATGCAAAAAATATTATCACAGAACAGCAGGTAAATAAATACCAGCTCATTAACCAGCTTAATTACTGGAACAGTGTTAATTAATATCCGCTATGAATGTAAACAGCTTGCTTGGCTTATTGCTCGTTACCGGTTTAGCCGCTTGTCATAACAGTGTACCAGCTGCGGAGGAAACCGCCGCCGCTACCGGTACACCGGTAACGGTAGCAGCACCGGATACCGGTGTGATAGCAGATACGGTGGTGCTGAATGCAACGGCTGTTTTTTTGTTGAAAACGAATGTAAAAGCAGTGGCCAACGGGTATTTGCAATCGGCTGATATCAAGCTGGGGCAGCACGTTACCAGGGGACAGTTGTTGTTTTCCTTAAAAACAAAGGAAGCGCAAAACCTGGGCAATACCATCAATAAGCTCGACCCCGACTTTCATTTCACCGGCGTGATCCCCATCACGGCGCCGGGTAGTGGCTACATCACGCAGCTGGCTTACCAGGCGGGCAACTACGTACAGGATGGGGAACAGCTGGCGGTCATCTCCGACGATAAAAGTTTTGTATTTGTGTTAAACCTGCCCTATGAATACAAGCCATATGTGCCGGTGAATAATACGGTGGAATTATCCTTACCTGACGGACAGCAGTTAAGAGGGCAGCTGGGTGCGCCATTACCCAGCGTAGACTCGGTATCGCAAACGCAACGCTATGTGATCCATATTAGTAGTCCGCAGCAGATCCCGGAAAACCTGGTGGCCAAAGTGAAGCTGCTGAAGTCGGGGAAAACGGATGCCGTGCTGTTGCCTAAGGCGGCGGTGCTAACGAATGAATCGCAAACGGAATACTGGATCATGAAAATGATGGACAGTACCACAGCCGTGAAAGTGCCGGTACAGAAGGGATTGGAGACAGCGGATAAAGTAGAGATCCTTTCTCCCGTATTAACAAAACAGGACAGGGTGCTGATCAATGGCAATTACGGATTGCCGGATACGGCCACAGTAACCATCGTAAACAATTAGCCCGATGAAGAACTTTTTCGTTGCCTATAAGAATCCTGTGACGGTGCTGGTGGCTATCATTATCATGGGCGGTTTGTTTGCCTATAGCCGCATCCAGTCGGCTCTTTTCCCGGAAATTACTTTCCCTAAAATAAAGATCATTGCAGATGCCGGTCAACAACCGGTGAGTAAAATGATGATCACGGTTACGCGGCCACTGGAGCTGGCCATCAAGCAGGTGCCCGATCTGCAAACAATCCGTAGTACCACCAGCAGGGGCAGTTGCGAGATCTCCGCTTTCATGAACTGGAATGCTGATATTGATATCAGCCAGCAACGGATAGAGTCAAAGATCAGCGAGATAAAGAATACCCTGCCGCCGGATTTGCAGATCAATGTGGAGCGGATGAATCCTTCCATACTACCGGTTAGCGGCTACACGCTGGAGAGCCGGAACCGTTCACCCATCGATCTGAAGTATCTCGCTACCTATACCATCAAGCCATTCCTGTCGCAGGTAACGGGTGTTTCCGAGATCCGGATCATTGGCGGCAAAACGAAGGAGTTCTGGGTGGAGCTGAACCGGCAGAAGATGAACACGCTGGGCATTACACCCGAAATGATCAGCAATGCCCTGAGCCAGACCAATTTCATCCAGTCAAATGGTTATTTGTCCGACTACCGCCTTATGTACCTGACCGTAACAGATGCGTTGGTCAACACAAAAGCGCAGCTGAATGATATTGTAATCAGCAACAACAGCCAGCGCATTGTAACGCTGAAAGATATTGCCGCCGTGGAGATCCGCGAGGCAAAAGAATATATAAAGGTAAATGCCAATGGCCGCGAAGGAATCCTCATAGCAGTGATCAAGCAGCCAAACGCCAACCTGGTAGACCTTTCCACCCGGATGAAGGCGAAGATCGAAGACCTGAAAAAGACCTTGCCGGCAGATGTGAAAATCGCGCCCTACTATGTACAGGCCGATTTTGTAAAAGATGCTATTAAAAGTGTCACAGATAGTTTGTGGATCGGGTTGATCCTGGCTATCATTGTAGCCGTGATTTTTCTGCGGTCGGTGAAGGCCAGCGCCACCATCCTGATCACGATACCCGTTACCTTACTGCTCACCCTGATCATCCTGTATGTAACCGGGCAAACTTTCAATATCATGACGCTGGGCGCCATCGCCGCAGCAATCGGGCTGATTATAGATGATGCCATTGTGGTGGTGGAGCAGATACACCGTACCCATGAAGAACATCCGGAAGAACCTACCACGGCGTTGCTACAGAAAGCGATCCACTATCTCTTCCCGGCTATGGTAGGTTCCTCACTCAGCACCATTGTGATCTTCCTGCCTTTCCTGCTGATGACAGGGGTAGCCGGCGCTTATTTTAAGGTGATGACCAATACCATGATCATCACGCTGGTGTGCTCTTTCCTGGTTACGTGGCTGGTGCTGCCGGTGATCTACCTGTTGCTCACCAGGCACAAAAAAATAAAGAACGGGCGGCAGTTACCGCCAGGTCACGATGTGAAACAACAGCGATGGGTGACTTTTTTTATCACGCGGCCCTGGCTGAGCGTGGTATTCATCGCTGTATTGGTTATATCGGTCGTACTGATCGTGCCGAGGCTGGAAACGGGCTTCCTGCCTGAAATGGACGAAGGAAGCATCGTGCTGGACTACAGCTCTCCGCCGGGTACCTCGCTGGAAGAAACAGACCGCATGTTGCAGCAGGTGGAGAAGATCATTACCACTATCCCGGAGGTATCGGCGTATTCCCGCAGAACAGGTACGCAGATGGGATTTTTTATTACAGAGCCCAACCGCGGCGACTACCTGATCCAGCTAAAGCCGCAGCGGAGCAGGTCTACCAATGAAGTGATAGATGCTATCCGTACACAGGTGGAGGCTTCGCAGCCCGCTCTCCGCATTGATTTCGGGCAGGTGATCGGGGATATGCTGGGCGACCTGATGACCTCCGTACAACCAGTGGAAGTGAAAATATTTGGCAGCGATCAGCAAACCCTGCAAGGGCTTTCCCGGCGCGTGGCGGCTTTAATCAGTGGTGTAAAAGGTACCGCAGATGTATTTGACGGCATCGTGATTGCGGGTCCTTCTATCAGCATGGAGCTAAACTACACGGCGTTGGCGCAGTACGGTATTACGCCCGCTAACCTGCAATATCAGCTGCAAACAGCCCTGGAAGGGAATGTAGCTGGCGCTGTATTTGAAAAGGAGCAACTGTCTCCCATCAGGCTGGTATATCCCGGTAACAGCCAGTTGAAAGTAGCGGACCTTTCCCGCTTGCAGGTCTTTTTGCCGGGTGGTGTATTGCGCCCCATCACTGATTTTGCCAGGATCAAAATAAACGATGGCGATGCAGAAGTAGAACGGGAAAATCTACAGTCGATGGGGATCGTTACTGCCCGCCTGGACAATCGCGACCTGGGCGCCGTGATGAAAGAGATAGACCAGCAAATCACAGCGGACATACGGTTGCCACAGGGCTACAGTATTGAATATGGCGGCGCCTATGCCGATCAGCAGCAATCTTTCCGTGAGCTGCTGATCATCCTGGTAGCGGCCAGCCTGCTGGTATTTGGTGTAATCCTTTTCCTCTACCGAAATTTTGTAGATGCGCTGATCATCCTGCTGGTGGCGGTACTGGGCATTTCGGGTAGTTACATCGCTTTGTTCCTCACGCATACACCGCTCAACGTAGGCAGTTATACGGGCCTGATCATGATTGTGGGGATCATCGGCGAGAATGCGATCTTTACTTTCCTGCAATTCCGGGAATCCATGCACCATACTTCCCATGCAGATGAGGCCATCGTCTATGCCATCTCCACCCGGCTCCGTCCCAAGCTGATGACCGCCATAGGCGCCATTGTGGCGCTGCTGCCTATTGCGCTGGGTATTGGTACGGGTGCGCAGTTGCATCAGCCATTAGCCATTGCCGTTATAGGCGGGTTTATCATCGCCCTGCCATTGTTGCTGGTGGTGTTGCCTACCCTGATGCGGTGGCGGTACAGGCGGTCAGGACGAATACCGGTATTGTGAGGAAGATGTTCCCGGTATAACTTTTTTGTTGCGTACTTTTTTGTGTTAAATTACAGCACCAAAGTATTCAATAAATTGAAATGAAGCTATATGATAGCGAATGAAAAAGAATATCTCATAGTAAAGGAAAAGTTGCAGACACTTTTGCTGGACCTGGAAAGGATGGAGAAGAAAAAAGTAGCAGCTGATGATCTTCTTCATTTCATTCGGATGGATGCGGTAAGGGCAGAAATTGAAGAACTGAAAATAGAGATAAAACAATATTATCTTTCCAATGCAAAGCAGCACGCAGCGATGGAAGACTTTGACGCTACGCTGGAAGATTATAAAAAGATCCTGGAGATGGATGAGGGCAGCAGCCCGATCATTTTAAATTTAATCGGCCGGTTATTTCTCGCGAAGCGGGATTATCCAAAAGCGGTTGAATATTTTAGTATCAATCTTCCTGAAGGCTACACCGGTTTGGGAGATGCATATGCAGGCATGAAAGATTATAAAGCCGCCATCTTTAATTATACCAGTGCTATTGCAACGGATCCGGGCAACTACTCCGCTTACAACAACAGGGCGGATACCTACAAGGCCATGGGGAAGTATGAAGATGCGCTGAATGATATTTTTGAAGCCATAGAACTGAATCCCGATAAGGCCATTGCTTATTTAACGCTGGCCGAAATATATGCCCATTCTGAAAAGCTGAACGAATTTTACCTGACCTTTGAACATGCTTTAAAACTGGATAAAGAGGTAGTAGATGGTATTATCCGTTCAGAAAGTTACTACCAGCAATTCTTCAAAGAAGAGCGGTTTACCGCGCTTTTAGAGAAGTATAATGTCGATGCTGTTAATAACAGCTGATAAAATTTATCCCCGCTTTCCACGCTCCGTAAAAATCGTATCTTGCTGTAACACCCGCATAGATGAAACCTTAATTCGGAAGATATGGCCATGGGGTACGATATAATTATTGCAGGCGGTGGATTGGCCGGACTAACCAGTGCCATTCATCTTTCCCGTGCCGGTTTGCACGTACTCGTGATAGAGAAGCACCCATTTCCCAGACATAAAGTTTGCGGAGAGTATATCTCCAATGAAGTATTACCCTACCTGCAATGGTTGGGCGCAGATCCTGCTGTGCTGGCACCTGCGCAGATTTCCCGGGTACTGGTATCTTCGGCCGGTGGCAAAACAATTGAAGCACCGTTGCCGCTTGGCGGGTTTGGTATCAGCCGGTATGCGCTGGATTATTTTTTGCAACAACAGGCGGTAAATAACGGGTGTACCATAATTACAGCTACCGTAACAGATATTTTTTATGAAGATGAATCCTTCCTGGTGCATACTGCGGGGAGCGGTGTTTTTAAGGCGAGGGTGGTACTGGGCGCTTATGGAAAACGTGCGGCGCTGGACCAGCGGCTATCGCGGGATTACGTAGGGGAGAAGTCACCCTGGCTGGCGGTGAAAGCGCATTATGCAGGCGATTTCCCGGATGGACTGGTAGCCTTGCACAACTTCCCCGGCGGCTATTGCGGTGTATCGAAAATTGAAGACAATAAACTGAACATCTGCTACCTGGTTAATTACGAAACTTTTAAACGTTACAAAGATCCGGCTATCCACCGGCAGGAAGTGCTTTGCAGTAATGTGCACCTGAAAAAGATCTTTGATAACAGCCGTCTTTTATTTGAGCAGCCGTTAACGATCAGCCAGGTGTCTTTTGCAGAAAAATCAAAAGTAGAAAATCATATCCTGATGATAGGCGATACCGCCGGTCTTATTCATCCGCTTTGCGGCAACGGGATGGCGATGGCGGTGCATAGCGCCAAGATAGCGTCGGAAGGCGTGTTGCGGTTCTTTCACGGCAACGGCTATACGCGGCAGCAACTGGAAGCAGATTATATCAGGGAATGGAACCGGTTATTTAAAGGTCGCATGCAAACCGGCAGACGGTTGACGGAACTTTTCCTGAAAGACCGGTTGTCGATGTTGCTCATCAGGGGACTGGCATCCGTACCGGCATTGTTGCCATTTATCATAAAACAAACACATGGCAGGCCTATCAATGTTTAAGCAGTACACGATTGACACTACGCACAGGTCATTGGCGCCGGAGATCATGGACGACTTCGCGATGGAGGGAAGTTTGTTGCAGAAAGCATTGGACAGGATTGCCAAAATAAACAGGTTGCTGGGTGGCAATAAAATAACCATTCAGGGCGTGGAGGCGCTCCTGCAACAGTTGCCAGCAGACCGCGAAGTAGTGATCGCAGACATCGGCTGCGGCAACGGTGATATGCTGCGCACACTGGCTGCCTATGGTAGAAAAAAACAGTGTAAGTTCCGGTTGATAGGCATAGATGCCAATAACTTTACTACCCTGCATGCGGCACAATTGTCTGCGAAGTTTCCGGAGATCAGCTACCGCTGCCTGGATGTTACACACACTTCATTTGCAGACATGAAATGTGATATTGTACTCTGTACCCTCACGCTGCATCATTTTAAAAATGAAGAGATCTTTCAGCTGATGAAGATCTTCCGCAACAGTGCTGCCGTGGGTATTGTGATCAATGACCTGCACCGTAATATCATTGCCTACCGCCTGTTTCAGGCGTTGTGTTTTGTGTTGGGACTCAACAGGATGACCAAAGCAGACGGGCTCACTTCTATCCTGCGTGGATTCAAGAAAAAAGAACTCCGTTATTTTTCTCAAAAATTAAATCTGATTCATTATAGTCTTCGTTGGAAATGGGCTTTCCGTTATCAATGGGTAATTTCTAATCTATGAGTGTTAAAGTACAGGCTGTAGCGAAAGCATTGCCGGCCTATTACAGGTCTACTGACGAGATTATTCCTTTCCTGGATACCTGGTTATCGGGACAGGAGGAACGATTTATTAAAAAGGTAAAAAAGATTTTTGAGAATGCAGCTGTAGATAAACGTTATTCTATTATGACCCCCGAAGAAGTATTCAGCCATACTTCTTTTGAAGATAAAAACAACCTCTATGCGCGGGAGGTGATTAAACTGGGAAAGCAATGTTTGCTGAATGCGCTGGATAAAGCCGGTATCGGTACGCAGGACCTGGACTATATTATTACCGTGAGTTGTACCGGTATCATGATCCCATCGCTGGATGCATATCTTATCAACGAGTTACAGCTGCGGCAGGATATTGTGCGGTTGCCTGTAACGGAGATGGGATGTGTGGCGGGTATTTCAGGGATGATCTATGCCTACCAGTTTTTACAGGCCAATCCCGGCAAACGTGCGGCTGTGCTGGCGGTAGAATCGCCCACCGCCACCTTCCAATTACACGATTTTTCGATGGCGAATATTGTCAGTGCCGCCATCTTTGGTGATGGTGCGGCCTGTGCGATCCTGTCTTCCCATGAAGCCGACAAAGGTCCTGCTATCATGGCGGCAGAGATGTATCATTTTTATGACGCTACCCACCTGATGGGTTTTCAGCTTACCAATGCCGGGTTGCAGATGGTACTGGATGTAGCCGTGCCGGAACAGATTGCTGCACAGTTTCCCGATATCATCCATCCTTTCCTGGCCCGCCATGGAAGCAGCATGGAGGCGGTAAAACACCTGATCTTTCATCCCGGCGGGAAAAAGATTATTCAGACTGTAGAAGAACTTTTTAAAAATAGTGGTAAAAATATTGACGAGACAAAGGAGATTTTACGTATGTATGGTAATATGTCCAGTGCAACGGTGTTGTACGTACTGGAGCGTTTCCTGGATAAACAGATCCCTGCGGGCGACCAGGGGTTGATGTTGAGTTTCGGACCAGGTTTTTCTGCACAACGAATATTATTACAATGGTAAAAGAATTTGAACAGCATGATTACTGGGCACTGATCCTGGGCGGCAGCAGCGGCCTGGGGCTGGCGGCGGCATTGAAGCTGGCCGCACATGGCATGCATATCTGTATTGTACACCGCGATGTAGGTGCAGATATGGATCAGGTGTCGGAATCTTTTGAGCAGATCCGGGCAACAGGTGTACAGGTGATTACCTTCAACGCCAGTATTACCAATGTGGAAAAACGGGCGCATATTGTGACAGAGCTGCAACAACAAATGGGGAGCGGGGGCAGGGTGAGGTGCCTGCTACACAGTGTTGCCAAGGGCGCGCTGAAAGCGATGGATCAGCCAGGCAGTGCCTCCCTGCAAACAGATGATTTTATGATCACGCTGGAAAGTATGGCCGTTAGTCTTTACGACTGGACAAAAGCACTGGTGAGACAGGCATTGTTTGCCGCCGATGCGCGGGTGCTTTCTTTTACCAGCGAGGGCAGCAGCAAAGCATGGAAGAATTACGCCGCTGTATCAGCCGCCAAAGCAGCACTGGAAGCGGTGAGCCGCAGTATCGCGCTGGAGTTTGCACCATATGGACTACGCTCCAATTGCCTCCAGGCGGGCGTTACAGATACGCGCTCCCTGCGCATGATTCCCGGCAGCGAGCAACTGCTGGCTTATAGTAAAAACAGGAGCCCTTTTCACCGGCTCACCACACCGGAAGATGTAGCCAATATGGTGTATCTTTTGTGTAAAGACGAGGCCGCATGGGTGAACGGGGCCGTTATCCCGGTAGACGGGGGCACACATATTAACTAGGTGATGACAACAGACGAGATCTTACAACAGCTGCCCTATGCAGCACCTTTCCTGTTTGTAGACGCATTGGATTATATCGATGCAGAAAAGGTGACAGGACATTTTACCTTTCACCGCGAAATGGCCTGCTATAAAGGTCATTTCAAGGACTATGCGGTAACGCCGGGCGTGTTGCTCACAGAAGTGATGGCGCAGATAGGCCTGGTATGCATGGGCATTTATTTAACCGGTAACGGGGGACTGTCCTTTGCATTAACAGCTACCAATATAGAATTTATGCAACCGGTTTTTCCGGGAGAAAAAGTAACGGTAACAGGAACAAAAATATATTTCCGCTTTGGGAAATTAAAGTGCAGTGTGGTCATGAATAATGAACAGGGGCAGGAAGTTTGCAGTGGTACTATTGCCGGTATGGTTGTAACAAGAACACATGAATAATCGGGTAGTCATAACAGGATTGGGCGTTGTGGCGCCCAATGGCACAGGGGTGCCTGCTTTCAGGGATGCCGTGAAGAGCGGGATCTCCGGCATCCGTAATGATCCGCAACTGGAAGCGTTACAGTTTTCCTGCCAGATCTCCGGTACGCCGGAAATCCCCGAATCCCTGAAACAACAATATTTTGATCCGTTGGAGTTGCGGAGTTTCAATAGCAGTGCTATCTTATATGGTGTACTGGCGGGCATGGAAGCCTGGCAGGATGCTGGGTTGCCTCCCGGAGATGAAAGCGGCCCCGATTGGGATAGTGGCACTATTTTCGGTACGGGTTCCTCCGGTATCGACAAGTTGCGGGAGGCCATTTATAAAGTAGATGAATTACAGGTGCGTCGTCTGGGAAGTACCGTAGTGGTGCAAACCATGGCCAGTGGCATCAGCGCATGGCTGGGCGGTAAGCTGGGACTGGGTAACCAGGTAACCACCAACTCTTCCGCCTGTACCACCGGTGCAGAAAGTGTACTGATGGCATATGACCGTATCAAAGCAGGCAAAGCCACGAGAATATTGGCGGGCAGCACCAGCGACAGCGGTCCTTATATCTGGGGCGGCTTTGATGCCATGAAAGTATGTACTTTTAAAAACAAGGATACACCTGCCGCAGGTTCCAGGCCCATGAGCGCCACCGCCGCCGGCTTCGTGCCGGGTGCAGGTGCAGGCGCCCTGCTAGTGGAATCATTGGAAAGCGCCTTGTTGCGCGGCGCTACGATCTATGCGGAAATTTTAGGCGGGCACGTCAACTCCGGCGGACAACGTAGCGAAGGCAGCATGACGGCACCCAACAACATGGCGGTGCAGCGTTGCATCCGGCAGGCCGTACAGGAAGCAGGCATCGATGCTGCCGATATTGACGCGATCAACGGCCACCTCACCGCTACCGGTAAGGATGCCACGGAGATCCGCAACTGGAGCATAGCACTCAACCGGCAGGGAAAGGACTTTCCGTATGTGAATGCCCTGAAATGTATGGTGGGACATTGCCTCAGCGCATCCGGCAGTATTGAACTGGTAGCAGCGGTGTTGCAGTTGCAGGAAGGTTTTTTATTTCCCAATATCAATTGTGAAGACTTACACCCGGAAATACTGGAGATCATTGACCGGGAGAAGATTCCGCAGCAATTGCTGTATAAAGACGTAAATATAATTGCCAAAGCCAGCTTTGGCTTTGGTGATGTAAACGCCTGTATCATTTTAAAACGATTTCAATAAGGTACCTGTCTCACAAAAAAAAATAACAGCACATGGATAAAGTAGCATTATTAGCCGGGATCAAAGAAGCACTGAGACCTTATACCAAAAACCAGGAGGCACTGGAAAATATCAGTGAATCCACCGACTTCATCAAAGACCTGAAAATTAACTCTGCCAACCTCGTAGATGTAGTGCTGGATGTGGAAGAGAAATTCAATATTGTGATCGATAATGAATCGATGGAAAAAATGATCAACGTACAAACTGCCATGGATATAGTAGCCAATAAACTGGCGGCATCATGATAGGGAATGATGTAGTAGATCTGCAACTGGCTGCTACAGAAAGCCGGTGGCAGCGTAAGGGGTATCTCGACAAAGTGTATACCCCTGCCGAACAGGCGCGTATCCTGGCGGATGAAGTGCCGGATACTGTTGTGTGGCTGCTCTGGAGCAGCAAGGAAGCAGTATATAAAATTGTGAACCGTGCTACGAAGACAAAATTTTATGCACCATTAAAATTTGAATGCACCTCACTGGAGATGCAGGGGCAAATGATCAGGGGAACCGTGCAGTATGAAAACCGGCAATACCCTTTCCGGAGCGAAATAACCGGCGCCTGTGTACACACCATCGCTGTGGCCACCGAAACACTTTTTACAAAAATAAAGACAGCGGTTGTACCGTATAACGGTAACGATTATACGGAGATACTGCGTCGCGCCGGTATCCTCCAGCAGCATCACCAGTTATTGAAGAGTCACCTCGGTATACCCTATTTGTGGGATGCACAACACCAGTATGAAAGCCCCGTTTCTGTGAGCCATCACGGACGATACCTGGGCATTACCATCCCTCTCTGAAAGCATACGGCAGCGCATGCCTCGTAATTCAGGTACATTTATTGGGGCTTGCGGAGCAGGGTATTCATTTCCCTGTTAATCATGCAAGATCCTTCTTCCCCGGTAACACCGCCACAGCATAACAAATCCGTTGTGATCATAGTGGCGCACCCTGATGACGAAACATTATGGGCCGGCGGAACCATCCTCAGTCATCCTGACTGGCACTGTTTTGTGATCAGTCTTTGCCGCGCCAATGATCCCGACCGCGCACCGCGGTTCTTCAATGCACTCGGTACACTCGGCGCCACCGGTGTAATCGCTGACCTGGACGATGGTCCCGAACAACTTCCCTTATCCGGCATGGAAGTAGCCGCACTCATACTGCAACTATTGCCCGACACACCGGCAGACCTGATCATTACCCATAACCCTTCCGGTGAATATACCCGGCACCGCCGGCATGAAGAGGTGAGTGAAGCCGTGATCAGTTTATGGTACAGCGGCGGCATCACCACTGATGAGCTATGGACCTTTGCTTACCACGACGGACAAAAAAAACATCTTCCCATAGCAGCAACAAATGCAGGTATTTATCTCCCCCTGCCGGAACATATCTGGCAGCAGAAATATAACATCATTACAAACATTTACGGATTTGATAGCAGTAGTTGGGAAGCCCGCACCACCCCGATTACAGAGGCATTCTGGCAATTTTATACGGCAAAGGACGCTAAAGCATGGCTGCACCAAAAAGGCGTATTATGAGAGCATTAATATTATATGATTATCCGCCGGCTCCCGGCGGTCTTTCCACACAAGGAGATCTGTTGTATAAAGGATTACTGGCATTGGGAATAGATGCACATGCCGCGCATGCAGAATCAGATCAGGAAAAAGAATGGTATTACCAGTGGTTTAAGCCGGATGTAGTAGTAGGTATTGGTTATTGGGGGCATCTGCCTCACCTGGTATTGCATCCGCAGCGTTTTGGCATTGCAGCGGTGCCCTGGCTGGTAGCAGATGGTTATATCGCCAATTACCAGGATGTACTTAATGCACTACCGCTGATCCTGGTTACTTCTCAATGGGTAAAGGAAATGTACCAGAGAGATGGTATTGACGGGCGTAATATTGAAGTGCTGCCGGTAGGATGTGACACGGATGCTTTCCGGCCTTATGATAAACAGGACCCAAAAATTACCGCTGTGCGGCAATCGCTGGGTATCAGGGAGGAAGAATTGATGATCCTCACCGTAGGCGGCGATGCTGCATCAAAAGGAGCGCAGGAAATAATGCAGGCACTGGCGCGCATCAATGGGAAAGTACCTCCCTGGAAATATGTATGCAAGGTATGGCCGCAGGCCAGAACGGAGTTGCAGAACTTCGCCGACTGGAAACTGGCAGTAGAGCTGGGTATCGACAAACAGGTAGTATATACCACCTGCAAAGTATCGCGCGACTTTATGCCTTTCCTGGTGAGCGCCTGTGATATCTATGCCGCGCCTTCGCGGCTGGAAGGTTTTGGTATGCCGCAGGTGGAAGCAGGCGCGTGTGAGAAGCCGGTACTCAGCCTGAAAGCGATGGGGATGCTGGATACGCTTGTGCATGGGGAAACCGCCTTGCTGGCGGATGTAGCGGAACATGTAGTGGTGCGCGAAGTGATCGTGGGAGAGGAAGCCGGTTTTGATAACAGGCACACAGTGATCTTTAACACCCCGCGTACAGTGGGTTACCGGGCTAGCATTCCTGATCTCGCCCATCACCTGGAGATGCTGATGACCAACTCTTCCCTGCGTGATCAGCTGGGCCACGCAGGCAGAAAACGGGTGGTAGAAAATTTCGATTACCGCACGGTTGCCCGACGGTTTTTGAAGATTGTTCACGAAAAACTGGGGATTGTATGAAAGCATATGTTGTTTCGGAAGAAGTAGCCGCTGCGAGCCAGGCGGCAATAGCTGTATTGTTACATAACCGCCGCGGGCCTTACAAGGGGCTGCCCCGTACCGCAGGCTGGGGTTATCCTGAACCCTACACCCGTGATCTGGCCTTTTCTATTTTCGGGTTGGCAGTATCCCATAATGAAGTGCTGACAACCAGCATCGGGGACATCCTGGAAGCCATGGCAAAAAACCAGACGGAGCACGGGCATATTCCTTCCCTCGTACACGATAAGGAAGACCGTGGCGCCAGCGACACCACCCCGCTTTTTTTGATAGGCGTAGGTATTTACAGGCGACTAACCGGTGAAACCGCTTTTCTTCAGGAAGCGGTGGACAGGGCGTTAACCTGGCTGGTGTATCAGAGTCCGTCTGATCGTTTCCTGGTGGCGCAGCTACCCACCAGCGACTGGCGCGATGAGCAATGGGTGCTTGGCTACGGCTTGTATGTAAATGCGCTTGTGTACAGTGCGCTGCGTTTATGCGGGCAACAGGAAAGAGCCAACGGGTTGCGGAAAGCTATGCGGCTTTTTACCATCAGCGCCGACGTGATGCACCGCCATGTACATGAAGGACTCACTGTGAAATACAAACCATACTATGCCTGTTGGTCGTATAAGATCTACAGCAGCGAAAGATTTGACCTGCTGGGCAACAGCCTGGCTATTCTCTCCGGCATCGCTTCGCCCGCCCGTGCTTCAGATATGATAGCATGGATAGAAGCCGAGTGCCTTGTCATGCAGGAACGCGGTGAACTGGGCCCGGATCTTCCTCCCAACTTCTTCCCTTTCATAAAGCCCGAAGATCCCGACTGGCGCCCGAGATATAAACAGTTCAACAATCCCGGCGACTACCACAACGGTGGCATATGGCCATTTATCTGTGGCGTATATATATCGGCGTTAGTAGCTGCAAAAAAATATGCGTTGGCAGAAGAAAAGCTACGCGCACTCACACACGCCATCAAAGCCGTCAATGATCAGCAACTGGATTATGGCTTCAATGAATGGCACCGTGCAAAGGATGGTCAGCCTATGGGGCAGAACTGGCAAACCTGGTCGGCTGCATTGTACCTGTATGCTGCAAAGTGTGTGGAACAAAGAAGGACGCCTTTTTTTGAGGAGATCAGGTTGGAACATGCGGAATGATTTTTTGATTTTGGAATTTTTTGATTTTGGAATTTACAAATGCAGCGGAGACCGACATTGAAGCCAAATCTCTAAATTCCAAAATTCCAAAATCAAAAATTTTAAGTGGTACCCTATTTGTGGAAAGACCGTCATAAACCTCCCGCTCATGAAAGCAATGACCATAGAAGAGAAGAGTATCAATACCATTCGCTGCCTGGCAATGGATGCTGTGCAGCAAGCCAATTCAGGCCATCCGGGTACGCCCATGGCTTTGGCGCCGGCAGCTTATGTGTTGTGGATGGATCACCTGCGCTTCAATCCGCAAAACCCGCAGTGGTTCAATCGTGATCGTTTTGTATTGTCAAACGGACATGCTTCCATGTTACAATATGCGATGTTACATCTCACCGGCTATGATCTTTCGCTGGACGATCTCCGGAATTTCCGGCAATGGGGAAGTCCTACGCCCGGTCATCCTGAGTATGGGCATACACCTGGTATTGAAACGACTACAGGGCCACTCGGACAAGGGATCATGACGGCTGTAGGCATGGCAATGGCGGAAGCGCACCTTGCTGCCTGTTTTAATAAAGAAGAAAAGATCATCGATCATTATACGTATGTTTTTTGCAGTGATGGCGACCTGATGGAAGGGGCTTCTCATGAGGCGGCTTCTGTGGCGGGACATCTCGGACTGGGAAAGCTGATTTGTTTGTATGATAACAACCACATTACGATAGAAGGAAACACATCCCTGTCTTATTCTGATGATGTAGCCAAACGGTTTGAATCCTATCACTGGCATGTACAGGATCTGGGTGATGAAGGCAATAACCTGGCGGCTATCTCCGTGGCATTTGAAAGGGCCAGGACGGTCACCGACCAGCCTTCGATGATCATCCTGCGCACGCATATAGGTTATGGCTCCCCGCATAAGCAGGACACACCTGAAGCACATGGGTCGCCATTGGGAGAAGAAGAGATCCGGCTCACAAAAGAATTTTATGGCTGGCCTCCGGATGAAAAGTTCCTGGTACCGGCAGATGTAGAGGCACATATGCACAAGGCCGTGGAAAGAGGGCAACAATGGGAGCAGGAGTGGCTGACCCTGATGGCGGAGTACAAAAAAAATTATCCCGACCTGGCGTCGCAACTGGATCAATACCTGGCGCAACAGCTACCACCGGACTGGGACAAGGCCGTGCCGGTATACCAGCCGAAGGATGGCCCCAAAGCCACGAGAGAAATCTCGAAAGACTTTATCAATGCCATCGCCGATAAGCTACCCTGGCTGATAGGCGGCAGTGGCGACCTGGAGCCTTCTACCCTGACGATGATCAAATCTTCCGGTTATATAGAGAAAGATAAATATGCCAACCGCAACATCGCCTGGGGTATCCGAGAGCACGTGATGTGTGCTGCCAGCTCGGGGTTGCAGTTACACGGCGGCGTACGGCCTTTTGCCGCTACCTTTTTCATCTTTACGGACTATGCCCGTCCCGCTATCCGGCTGGCCTGTATCATGGAGCTACCGGTTATCTATGTGATGACGCACGACAGCATAGGTTTGGGAGAAGATGGCACTACGCACCAACCCATTGAGCAACTGGCCTCTCTCCGGGCGATGCCACACCTCTGCGTTATCCGTCCGGCTGATGCGAATGAGGCGTCTTATGCATGGCGCGTGGCCATAACGAGAACAACAGGCCCCACTATGTTGGTACTTACCCGGCAAAAACTCCCCATTTTTGATCGGGATAAAGTAGCGTCTGCCGACAATGTTTCAAAAGGCGCCTATATTTTATCAAAGGAAAAGGGCGACCGGGCAGACATCCTCCTGATGGCTACCGGCTCGGAAGTGCAGCTGATCCTGGAAGCACAGCAACATCTCCTGGAAGCAGGTATCGATGCCCGGGTGGTGAGCATGCCCAGCTGGGAGTTATTCCGGGAACAGCCGAAAGAATACCGCTATGAAGTACTACCACCGGCTGTTAAAGCGCGGCTGGCCGTAGAAGCCGCTTCCCCTCAGGGTTGGGATGAATGGGTAGGAGAGCGCGGCGCCGTTATCGGTATTTCTATATTTGGTGTCAGCGCACCCGCCAAAGAACTCTTTAAGCGATATGGCTTTACGGTAGAAAATGTAGTAAATCATGCGACCAGGATTTTCAGATTAAAGGATTGACCGGATGGTTGTTTTTTGTTGGATATAAAAAAGCAAAGAACCCGTCTGGTATATTTTACCAGACGGGTTCTTTGCTTTTATTTTTTAATCAGCTGATTATACTTCCACTGATTCTTTAAATGCTTCCCTGGCTTTCAGTCCAAGCAGTTCAAACATCATATGGTCTTCTTCAAAAGAAGGGTTATCTGTTGTCAGTAATTTTTCACCGGTAAAGATAGAGTTGGCGCCTGCCATGAAGCATAATGCCTGGTCGGACATGCTCATTTCTGCGCGGCCTGCACTCAGACGAACCATGGCTTGTGGCATCAGGATCCGGGTGGTGGCAATCATACGCACCATATCCCAGAACTCTACTTTTGGCAGATGCTCCAGCGGTGTACCTTTTACACGGCTTAGTGCATTAATAGGTACGGAGTCCGGATGCTTGGGCAAACTGCTCAGGGTATACAACATGGCGATACGGTCTTCATGCGATTCACCTAAACCGATAATACCACCGCAACATACGCTTACACCGGCTTTTCTGACGTTGTCCAGCGTTTGTAAACGATCGTCATAAGTACGGGTGGTGATGATCTCTTCGTAGTGCTCCCTGGACGTATCCAGGTTGTGGTTATAGGCATATAAGCCGGCATCTGCCAGTTTTTTAGCCTGGTCGGCATTCAGCATACCCAGTGTACAGCATACTTCCATGCCCATTTCATTGACGCCTTTTACCATGTCCAGTACACGGTCAAAGTCGCGGTTGTCGCGTATTTCGCGCCATGCAGCGCCCATACAGAAACGGGTAGAGCCGGCATCTTTTGCCTTTTGGGCATAGCTCAGCACGTCCTCTTTTTTCATGAGACCATGAACGTTTATATCTGTATTATATCGGGCAGCCTGCGGGCAATAAGCACAATCTTCGGGGCAACCGCCGGTTTTGATAGAGAGGAGGGTGCAAACCTGCACTTCCGCTGTATCCTGGTATTGGCGGTGAATAGTGGCAGCACGATACACCAGCTCCAGCAAGGGAGTGTTGTAAATGGCTTTTATTTCTTCTAACGTCCAGTCATGACGGATCTGCACATCTTGCATACGTATAGATTATTAATTGAGAAGCAAACGTAGTAATAATATTCAGGGATTTACGAATTTTTTGATTTTTTGATTTTGGGGTTTTATATCCCCGAAATTCGTAAATCAGAAAATCCGTAAATCCCAAAATATCTATTTAGAGGTATTGAAAATTTGTTTTTGGTGTAATGTTTAGGAGTGTCTGATAAATCAGCTGGATGGTATTTTCAATATCATCTTTCTTCACCATTTCCACGGTGGTATGCATATAACGCAGCGGTAAACTGATCAATGCAGATGGTGTACCGTCATTGGCATAGGCAAAAGCGTCTGTATCCGTACCGGTGCTGCGGCTTACGGCGTGCAGCTGGTGGGGGATATCATTCTTTTTGGCTGTTTTAATGATCAGGTCGCGGAGGATGTTGTGTACAGCAGGGCCGTAGGTAATGCTGGGACCACCGCCACATTTGATCTCCCCTTCGATGTTCTTGTTGATCATCGGTGTGGTGGTATCATGTGTCACATCCGTGATGATAGCCAGGTTGGGCTTAATGCGTTTGGCGATCATTTCGGCACCACGTAATCCTACTTCTTCCTGTACGGCGTTTACGATATATAAACCAAAAGGCAGTTGTTGTTTCTTTTCTTTCAGCAGTCTGGCTACTTCGGCAATCATAAAGCCGCCGATGCGGTTGTCGATAGCGCGGCAGATATAATAATCGTAGTTTAGTTCTTCAAAGCCATCTTCAAAAGTAGCCACACATCCTACGTGGATGCCGAGGTCTTCTACTTCTTTGCGGGAGCGTGCACCGCAATCCAGGAAGATGTTTTCTACTTTAGGTTGTGGTTCTTTACCATCGCCGCTACGGATGCGGGTATGAATAGCCGGCCATCCGAAAACAGCTTTCACCGTACCTTTTTCCGTATGAATATTCACCCTTTTAGAAGGAGCAATTTGTTGATCTGAGCCACCATTGCGGATTACATAGATCAAGCCTTCCGGTGAGATGTAGTTTACAAACCAGGAGATTTCATCGGCATGCGCTTCAATCACCACTTTAAATGCCGCTTTAGGATTGATAACACCTACCGCAGAACCGTAAGGGTCCACGAAATGTTCGTCGATATACGGTGCGAGATATTTCAGCCAGAGTTTCTGTCCTTCTTTCTCAAAACCGGTAGGAGAAGGATTGTTCAGATAGCTTTCCAGGAATGTCAGTGATTCCTTGTTGAATATGGATTTCTGTTTTTTAGACATAATGATTTATAGTTCTGGTGGAGCAAAAATAAGGATTTAGGATTTAGTATATCGCTAAATGGAGCATGGCCGACAATGCCATGAATCCATCCAGCACAAAATAGAACATATAATCCGATTGGGTATGTTCTGCTTTGCGGGTGATCAGCGCGGTGGCAGCCACAGGTATCATCAGGGTGATAATAACCGGTATGGTGGTGTAGGGGCCCAGCAGGGCGGCGCTTACAGCAGCCATTGCCAGAGAGCCGTAATAGAGTTTATCAAGATCTTTTTGCGGGAGATACGTGATCAGGCTGCGGATCCCCTCTTTTTTATCGGACTCCCGGTCGCGGTAATCAAAGAGGATACAGATGGCATAGATGAGGAAGAAGCGGTGCAGCGTGATAAATGCCACGGGCCAGGTGATGGGCTGATCTGCCACCAGTGCGGGCAACAGCGTGGTTACGTAGGTCCATACAAAAGTGAGGAACAGTGTTTTGCCGATAGCGATGCGCCGCAGCCAGGTAAACGTTTTATGCGGCAATTTGGGCGCTGAATAGAGGAACGTCAATATGGCGCTGCCACTCAGTGCCAGCCAGTGTTCGCGTAGCAGCCAGAAAAAATACAGGGCGCCGATCATGCCGATACCACAGAGCAGGAGCATCAGTGGGCGGTGGTTTTCTCCCCAGCGAATTCTTTCGGAAGAGGAGTAAGTAGCCGGCGTCAGATACCAGTGAAAATTATAGCTGCATATAGTAGAGAAGAAGACAAAGAGATAGAAGGTATTTTGCTGATAGTGGAGGTCCAGCAATTGATTGGTTTGCCAGATCATCATCAGCGCACACAGCGAAATATAGATCGATGTGAAAAGAAAGAGATTAAATGCGGTTTTTAGCATTGATTCAAATTACTTTTTGTAAGCATTACCCTGATGAATAACGAATGACAGTTTGCGGGAAGATCTTTGTAAAGAGCTACGGGTAATGGCTGTCATTCGTTATTTGTCAGGCGTAATTGCTACAAAGGTATATTGCCATGTTTCTTTCTCGGCATATTTACCACTTTATTTTCAAGCATTTTAAAACCTTTGATCAGTTTTGCGCGTGTCTGGTCGGGTATAATCACTTCATCAATATATCCTTTTTCTGCTGCCAGGTAAGGATTGGCAAATCTTTCTTTATAGTCTGCCACCAGTTCATTCATGCGTGCTTCCGGATCCGGAGCGGCATCAATTTCTTTTTTGAAAATGATTTCCACAGCGCCTTTAGCACCCATCACCGCTATTTCTGCCTGTGGGAAAGCAAAGTTCAGGTCTGCCCCGATGTGTTTGGAGTTCATCACACAATACGCGCCACCATAGGCTTTGCGGGTGGTGACCGTTAATTTTGGAACGGTGGCCTCGCTGAGCGCAAACAACAGTTTGGCGCCGTTGGTGATGATCCCGTTCCATTCCTGGTCGGTACCGGGCAGGAAGCCGGGCACATCTACCAGTACGAGCAACGGCACATTGAAGGCGTCACAGAAGCGGGTAAACCTGGCGCCTTTCACAGAGGCATGAATGTCGAGCACCCCTGCCAGGATAGCGGGTTGATTGGCTACAATACCAATACTTCTCCCGGCAATACGGGCGAAGCCCACGATAATATTTTCTGCAAAATCTTTATGTACTTCAAAAAAGCTATCCGTGTCCGTTATATGTCCGATCACTTCTTTCATATCATACGGCTGATTCGCATTGGCCGGGATCAGCGTATTCAGGGCTTCCCTGACCTCATTGGCAGGTGTATATGGATATACCGGCGCTGTTTCCTCACAGTTTTGCGGGATATAGCTGAGCAGCTGTTTGATATTCTGAATACATTCTACTTCATTGGCACAGGAGAAATGGGTAACGCCGCTTTTGGTTGCATGGGTGTGTGCACCGCCCAGTTCTTCGGAGGTTACTTCTTCATGGGTAACCGTCTTCACTACGTTTGGACCGGTTACAAACATATAAGAGGTTTGTTCCACCATCATGATAAAATCGGTAATGGCGGGAGAATATACGGCTCCACCGGCGCAGGGCCCCATGATAGCGGAGATCTGTGGAATAACGCCGGAAGCGCGGGTATTGCGGTAGAAGATGTCTGCATAGCCACCAAGACTTACCACGCCTTCCTGGATTCTTGCACCACCGCTGTCATTCAGCCCTATCAACGGCGCACCGTTCTGCATGGCGAGGTCCATTACTTTGCAGATTTTACGGGCATGCGGTTCAGATAAACTGCCGCCGTATACGGTAAAGTCCTGGGAGAACACATACACCATTCGTCCATTGATGGTACCATAACCGGTTACTACGCCATCGCCCAGAAACTGTTCCTGTTCACTGGTGAGGCCACGGTTACGGTTGGCGACCAGCATATCCAGTTCTTCAAAAGAACCTTCATCCATCAACAGCTGTAATCTTTCCCGGGCGGTCAACTTGCCTTTCTTATGCTGGGAAGCGATACGCGCTTCACCACCGCCTAACATGGCTTCGTTTATCTTCGACTGTAACTCCTCTATTTTATCCATATGCTGAAAAATGAATGATAAAGCTAAACAATAAAAGGGGTTGTGTAAAGAGGAAAAAATCAGACCACTGAATAAACTGACGTATATAATTCAGTTTAATCAGTGGTCTGATCTATTATTCTTTTGTATGATTATGGTAATCTGTTATAAGGTATCTTGGGTGTAGAGATGGTATCGCTGGAGTTACCTGCATTATCAATGATATAAATGGCAAAATGCATGCTGTCATTCGGCCTGTCGCCTGTTCCCAGCAGGAAGTCTGATCCGATAAGTGGCAGGATGACGTCTGCATTTATTGATTTGCCTTTGTTGATACCTATGCCGGGCATTTTCTTGATGCCATAGAGAGAGTCTGCGGTGCCCATGCTATCATAAAAAACAGCCATTGCCAGGGTGTCTTCTATATCTCCGTCACCGTCCCGTACATTTAAGGTAACCGTCATTTGCTCAGTGGTGGCTGTTACACTATCAATGGAATAGCTTTTAAACGTGAGAATTGGTTTAGTGCCAACACCCTTATCTTTTTTACAGGCATATACAAGGCCGACCAGCAGGAACAAAAACAGAATTTTCTTCATAAAACAAACCTACATTAATTTAGGAAATATACAAATATTCAGCTATCTCTACCCATCTTTGACAAAACGTTTTTTTTGATACAATTGTTACTTCCTGCCGGTAAATTTATTCTTCTCCCTAACTTTGTACGATTTTAAACACAGCTATACATGACCGCCGTTTCTCCGGAACATATATTTTCATTGCAGCCAAATGGGCTGGAAGCCGCCGCCCTGGAGCTGTTTCACTATCAGTACCGGGAAAACGCCCTTTACCGCGCGTATGTGGATGCGTTGCACAAACGCCCGGAGGCTGTGAAAAGTATACTGGAGATTCCCTATCTGCCTATTCAGTTCTTCAAAACGCACCAGGTAGTATGTGGTTCATTTGAGCCGCAGCTGGTTTTTGAGAGCAGCGGTACTACACAAATGGTCAACAGCCGGCACCTGGTAAAGGATGCAGCTATTTACACACAGAGCTTTATGACGGCCTTTGAGCAGTTTTATGGGCCGGTGAGCGACTATGTGGTGGTGGGGTTGCTGCCTTCTTATCTTGAGCGGCAGCATTCATCGCTGGTACGGATGGTACAGGAGATGATTGTGCGCAGTGGCAGAGAAGAAAGCGGCTTTTACCTGTATGAGCATGATAAGTTGTATCAGGCGCTGAAGGCCCTGGAAGCGCGTAAGCAGCCCGTGTTGCTGATCGGCGTGACTTTCGGTTTGCTGGATTTTACCGAACAGTATCAACTGACATTGAACCATACCATTGTGATGGAAACCGGTGGTATGAAAGGCCGGCGGGAAGAATGGACCCGGGAAGAGGTGCATGCTTTTCTGAAAGAAAGGCTGGGTGTGGCGGCGGTACATGCGGAATACGGCATGACCGAGCTGTTATCGCAGGCTTATTCCAAAGGACAGGGATTTTTTGAAACGCCGCCCTGGATGAAGGTGCTGGTGCGTGATGAGAATGACCCTTTCCAGATTACAGCGGGCAAAGCCGCCGGTGTTATGAATGTAATAGATCTCGCCAATATTTACTCCTGCGCTTTTATTGCGACCGATGATATCGGCAGGATCCATGCCGATGGCCGGTTTGAAGTATTGGGCCGGCTCGATAATTCTGCACTAAGAGGCTGTAGCCTGATGGTTAGTTAACCGCTTATCCGTTTATCCGTTACGGTTATATTCATAGTAAATTTATTTAATGTAAATTGCTGCCGTAAATCTATTCCTATGAAAAAGCGGGCGTTGTTATTCCTGGCTTGTATCCTTTGCGGGTCCTCTATACAGGCGCAGTTCCTGAAAAAAATGAAAGAAAAGGTACGTAGCCTGGCTACAGCCAATGTTGATTCAACGCTGGAAGAAGGGCCTGAGGACATGCCCGGCAGGAAGCCACTGAATGAAAATCCATCTTTAATTATTGGTGGCGATGAGAAGGTACAGATAGATTCTGTATTTGAATTTGATATCGCGGTATACCAGGAAACCCGGGCCTGGCAGGGAAATCAGCGCGTTATTAAGGGAGGAGAGGATATTGTGATCTATTACAGCAGTGTAAAGCCGCAGCTGGGGGTACACCTGGTCAGCAAAAGTACGGGCGCACTTTACCAGTTTTATGCTGATTTTGCCAAAGCCTCCCAACTCAGCATTACCGCTATCCACAAAATAGGCAGTGGCACCAAAGAGCAGCTGGACCTGCAAACGATGGAGCCGGTATACCCGGGAGAGTCGGGATATCTGAATCAACTGATTAAGACAGGCGCTAAAAAAGTAATTGCCGGCGTGGCCTGCGAAGAATATACGGCCAACAATATGCGGGAGGACTCCGGGAAGGTAAATGTAACCAGCCGCTCCCTGCTGGGCGCCACTGTTTGGGTGCCGATGCAACCGCACACACTTTTCCCTGGTTATGCCTTTATACCCGATCATTACAAAGACCAGATGGAGGACATGCTCATCGAGGGGAGCTATCCGCCGGTAGCCATGCCACTGGAAATGCACCTCAAATATGCAAATGGCGACCGGGTAGATACCTACACGACGGACATTGTACGCGGTGAGAACCGGAAAATAGCCGTGATGGATGTGATCCGGTAAATATCCGCTTTTTACATAGCAGCAACCTCAAGCAACGCCGGCAGTTTGGCCGGATTATGCATAATAGTAGATAAAGTAGACATATAAGGAAATGACTGGTGATCCATCCCGAACTTATTCAGGAGGTAAACATCCAGTTGTTCCGGTGTGCTATGCCCCTGGATGAAGTCGCCCAGGTAAAAGAGGAAACGCTGCTTTTCCTTGTCGAAAATCAGCACCAGCGCCACTTTATCTTTTAATGGGTCCTGGCTGCCATGTTGCAATATTTTTAAAGCCTGTTCGAAATGCGCCGTTGTAAACTCTTCCGGCGGATTGGGCAGCAGGTGCGTACAGAAATAGTCGACTGCCAGGTCATCGAAATAGCCGGCGCCGGTATCGGTGTCCGGTTCGCTATGCCAGGTGGCCCATTGCAGCAATTGCTTCCGGGTAAGTTCGCCTGCCAGCAAAGCCTGGAGATGGTGGATCAGTCCGGCGCGGGATGGGGCCGAATCGGTAGCGTGTGTGATCGCTGTTATGATTTCATCATAATAGTGCTCATTGGTATCTCTGGCAACCTGCAACAGTATGCGGGTTACATCTTCGTCGGGATCCATTGCATCTTGCGGTAATAGGGATGGACCGTAGAGGTCCTGAATTACTTCTTCTCTTGTTTTAGTACCACGTAAATATGCCTTCATCAATGTAGCAAAGTAAATGGACGTTACAGGGGGCACTTTATGTTTCATGAGCCGCAGTTATTTCATAATTATTGGGTATAGACCAAAAATAGTATAAAAAGGTGAATCGTGACCATCTCTCATCTACCATTTAAACCACTATATACACCTTTTAACCGCATTAACATTTTTTTTTGGCCAACTAAAAACTAAAATATTTAAATTTCCGTAAGCTTTCTACAGTACTACTTCCAACAAAGGACGATAAGCAGGTACAAAATTTGATTCTCATCAGCACGTATTTTCTCTTGTAGCAAACAAACATTCTCTTCACTTAATTAAAATGCTTAAAAATGGAAAACAACAAATCTATCAGTAAAAAAGTTCTATTCTCGGGATCGCTCGTTGCCAGCGCCATCCTGGGACTGGCCTCTCTGCAGATATCTGCCAATCCTGTAAGCTACACTAATATGGGCGCAGGCGCTGCGGTGAGAAGTGCATTGACCGGTAATACCACCACTGCCAATTCCATTGAACTGTCCTGTGGTGCAAAAAAAGATTCTTCAGCAGTTGGTAAAACAAAAGAAGGTAAATGCGGACAAGGTAAATGTGGAGAAGGTAAATGTGGTAACAAGAAAGATAAGAAAGGGGGTAAAGAAAAACCAAAGGCTGATACCACCAAGTCTGGCCAAAAAATTTAAAAACAATTGAAAGGCCGGATAGCCCGCAGTTACCGGCCTTTCTTTTAAATATAAGATCATGGTAGGATTAGGTTTTCGTCGTGAATTTGCAGCAGAGATGATCAGTGGTGAACACATCACCCCCGACTTTATTGAGTTTGCTCCTGAGAACTGGATGAACATTGGCGGCTACTGGAAGAAAGTATTACACCAGGTGGTAGAAAAATACCCGGTTTTATGTCACGGGCTTTCCTTATCCATTGGTAGTCCCGAAGCGCCGGACAAGGAGTTTCTCCGGTATATCAAAACCTTTCTCGATGAATACAAGGTACAGTTGTATTCTGAGCACCTGAGCTATTCCAAATGTGACAATGCACATCTGTACGACCTCCTGCCTATTCCTTTCCGGATGGATGCGGTGAAGCATATTTCCGGTAGAATTCAACAGGTACAGGATTATCTGCAACGTCCGCTGGTCATGGAAATTGTTTCCTATTATACCCCGGTGGCGGCTGAAATGAGCGAGGTGGATTTCATCAATGAAATTGTTCGTCAATCCGGTTGTCAATTGTTGCTGGATGTGAATAATATCTACGTCAATGCTTTTAATCATCAGTATGATGCAAAGGCATTTATAGCGCAATTGCCGATGGATAAAGTGGCCTATATTCATATGGCCGGTCATGAGCAGGTGGCACCGGACCTGATCATAGACACGCACGGTGAACCTATTATAGACCCGGTGTACGACTTGTTTGAATGGACCATACAACGCCTGAAACCTTTGCCGGTACTCTTGGAAAGAGATTTTAATATTCCGGAAATGAACGAGTTGCAGGGAGAGTTATCAAGACTGAAAAATATTTGTCACAAACAATGGAAATTGAAAAATGAACTTGTTGCCTGACACCCATCATATACAGCAAACTTTTTCTGCCTATTGCCGCAACGGCAAAAAAGTGAACCTGCCCGGCGTAGCGCCGGATAGGCTGCAACATTATCGCCGTATGATCTTTAATATGATCGGCGATACCATGGAAAATGCATTTCCTATTGCTTATAAAAACATTCCTGCCCGCAAGTGGCAAAAAATGGTAAAAACATTTTTTGCACAACATGCCTGCCAGTCATACCAGATGTGGAAATTGCCGCTGGAGTTTTACACCTATGCAGTAGAAAATAACTGGGCAGAAACCTATGAGATCCCATATCTGAATGATCTGCTCAGTTTTGAGTGGGCGGAAATGGAAGTATACAATATGGAAGATATACCGGCTCCTCCTTTTAAATTAACGGGGAACTGGCTGGAAACGCCGTTGGTGCTAAATCCTGAGCATCGGTTGCTGGCTTTCCAATACCCGGTACACCTGGTAGCGAAAGCGAAAACGTTATCGGTATCCGGCGGCGCTTATTTTGTGTTGCTGTACCGTGATGCAGAAACCGGTCATGTACAGTTTACCGATGTATCGCCCTGGCTGGCCTTTGTAATTGAACAACTGGCAATGGGTATAACGGTGAAGGATATACTGGATTATGCCCCGCAGCTCAATATAACGGATACGGGCACACTGGAAGAAGATACGCTGGAATTTTTGCGGTACATGCAGGAACAGCATTTTGTACTGGGCTTTCCGGTTTAGAAGAGACCGCTTGCCACTGCCCGGAGAACTACAGAAAAATAACAGAATCGGGTTGTAGGTTGTGGATCATAAAACACAACAGTATGAAAAAGTATCTTTTGCTGACGGCTATTTTTGCCGGTATTGCTACTGCCGGCTTTTCGCAGGTAAAAGTACCTGCTACCGCCAGAACCGCTTTTGAAAAAGCGTTTCCGGGCGCTACCAACGTGAAATGGGGAAAAGAGGGCGCTACTGCGTATGAAGCCAACTTTGTGCAACATCACAAGCACATGTCTGCTGTATACGATCATAACGGCGTCTTACAGGAAACGGAAGAAACCATTGCAATTGCTGCGTTGCCCGCGGGTGTTACCGCCTATGTAAAGGAGCATTACAAAGGAGCGCCCGTTAAGGAAGCTGCAAAAATTACCAAAGCGGATGGTGTGGTAAATTATGAAGCGGAAGTAAATAAAAAGGATGTAATGTTTGATGCGCAGGGGAAATTTTTAAAAGAAGTAATAGAGAACTAAGCATAAACAATAAAAGCACCGGTGTACTATCATATAGATGGTACACCGGTTTTTATTTGGTAATATTTGTGCCGGGATGGATGTTGTATTCTCCTTTGAAGTATGAGAAGAATAATTGAGGGAGATAAAAGCAGTGTAAAAATTTATTTTTAAAAAATAACCCTAAAAGCTATGAAAAATCGGTTTAGCTAATTATATTTGATCAATAGTTTAACTGTAAGGCAACCAAAATTTGAATACATTGATGTACTGATGGGAGTAAAAAGTCCCACAAAGCAATAGAGAAACCCGCGTTATGCCCTTCAGCACAAAAATGATTGAAAAACCAGACTAAGATTTCACATTTCTTCAATTTTTTTCTCATGAATCACCTACTGTTATCCATGAAGGGGGAACCTGTCCTCTTTCCCAAACCACCTTCTTGTTATTCACTGTGTGAAGTTGTATCATATCCGCTGACAGCACAGTAAGAGAAGAACCGCCATACGCATAGGTTTAAAAAATAAGATTCCGCTCAGGAAGCGGGATTCCTATGTCTGAAAAATAACGTTGTATTCAATTGCCGGCGTAAAGTCACTTTACGCTATGGGATACTCATTCCTAAATATTGCATGTATGAAATACCTTTACTTTTTATTACAGCGGGGCATATGTTTGTTTGCAGCTTTCCTGCTGTCGGTCCTTACAATACAGGCGCAGAATGTATTGTTTAAGAATAAGGACACTACTGCAAATAATGCTGATTCCGCATTGTTTGCCAACATAGTAGTAACCGCCCGCGATTCAGCAGGCTTTATCCCCAACAATGAGTTGTTTCTGCGACGGGCCGTCAGTGGCGCCTACTCATCGCTTGATATTGATGAAGTAAAGAAGCTGCCTTATGTCAGCATTGATCAGATGCTGATAGGCCGTGTAACGGGGGTGGATGTACGAACACCGACGGCGGAACCGGGAAAACGCAACAGCGTATTTATCAGAGGTACTTCCTCACTGCTCCTCAAAAACAGTGACCTCTTTTATGCACAACCCATTTATGTAGTGGATGGTGTGCCACTCATCCAGGAGCATGCTTTTGCATATGATATCCAGCGGTTTGATTTTAACAGGATGGGTACAGAAACAAACCTGCTCACTTCCCTTGATATCAATGATATTGAAAGTATTGAGGTGCTCAAGGATTTTGGCGCCAGCGCCAGATACGGTCCCAATGCGGCTAACGGCATTATTAATATTACCACGAAAGGCGCGCGCGTAGGTAAGATGCGCGTGTCTGTAAATGCCTATGCCGGCCTATCGCTGAAGCCTTCCGTAGATGTGGTAAACGGAAAATATGAAAGTGATTTCAGGTTGCCTTTTTATGAAAAGTATGCGAATGAAACGCAGTGGCGCAACTTCCCGCGTTATCTGGCGGATTCTTCCCAACCCCGCTATTTCGGGCCGGCTAACTGGGACGACCTGTTTTACCGCAATGGTTTAAGTGAGGGTATCCAGGCCTCCGTGAGCGGCGGTACACCTTTTGCCAATTTCCGCTTTAGCCTGGGACAATCCGGTCAACAGGGAGTGGCCGATAAAACCGGTTTGCAACGGTATGATGTAAACTTCGGTATTAACATTGTACCGGTACGTAACCTGGTATTCAGCACTTTTATCGGTGTTGCTACTGTGAAGCGTAAAAGAAATGAATTTATAAGAGACAGAGCGGGTGATGAAGATTATCTCTTTAATTATGATGCACCGTTATCTCCCAACAAAGCATACCTGCAACAATATTATACTGACCTTGAAAATACGCTCAACAGGAATAAGAACAATTCTGCGCGCATTATTGCCAATGCACAATATAGTTTTGGCTCCCACTGGTCGTGGAATACACGCTTTGCCATTGATTACGGGCAGAATTTCCGCGACTACTTTGTACCCACTGCACTAAGTGAAGGGAATAGCTATGTTTCGAACTACGATGGTCTGAATAAGCGCCTGGTACTGGATAATTCACTCCGATATGAAAACACCTTTTCCGATAAACATCATCTGGAGATTACATTAGGGCAATATGGTCAATGGGATAAATGGCGCTATGATTATGGCAGGGCCTACAAAGGCAAGAGTGATTATGTAAAGATCTATGAACCCGCGAATATTGATAATCACCAGCAGCAGTTTGGTAACCTGCGGCTGATGTTTAACGCGAAAGACTATACGCAGTCTAATCTCGCTTCTTTTTATGCCAATGTTGGCTATAACTATGCACAGAAATATTTTGTAAGCCTGTATGTAAGAAGGGATGGCACTTCTTACCTGCCTACTGAAAACCGCTGGCTCATCTCACCTACCCTGGCGGCATCCTGGAAAATATCGCAGGAAGATTTCCTGAAAGAATCGTCCTGGATCAGTAACCTGAACCTGCGCGCCAGTTATGGCCGTGTAGGCCGCCTCGCAATGGATGAACTCTATAAAGGAGGCCCTGTTTATAATGTGGATGCCGGATGGAATGGTGTGCCGAATATGTCTACTTACAACGGCTTCCCTGCTATCAATGCGGCCTATGGTACCGGCTATATAGCGCCCGGCACTTCCTGGGCATATGTGGAACAACTAAACGGCGGCCTGGACATTGCCCTGTTTCATGACCGTGTACGGGCGTCGCTGGATGTATATGCCAAAACAGACCGTAACCTGATCCTGAAAATACCCACACTGGAAGAAGAAGGCTATACCGGCATCGTAAAAAGCGGCATGGCTATACGTAATTACGGTTATGAATTAGCTATAGATGCTGATGTGGTGCAAGGCAAAAAATTTCAATGGTCCACCGGCATAAGCGTATATACCAACCAGAATAAATTAATCGCCCTGCCGGATGGAATAAAAGACCTGGTGATTGATAACCGCCGCTTCCTGGTGGGTAAGCCGGTAGACCGGTATTGGTTATTGCTCAATGAAGGGATTTATAATTCAGATGATGAGGTGCCGGTAAATCCTGCTACCGGTAAGAAGATGTCTTACCAGGGCGTAACACTACAGAAAGGCGATCCCAAATGGACAGATCTGGATAAAAATTATGACATCAACGATAAAGACCGTGTGATGAAAGGCCGGCTGTCACCCGCTGCTATGGGTGGTTTCAGCAATAGCTTCCATTATGGGAACCTGGACCTGACGGTGTTGCTGAACTATTCTTTCGGCCGCAAAGTGATCAACGAAGTACTGGCCAACCGTTTTGATTTTGTAAACAGGGAAGGTATTGATGATCCGAAAGCGATCAAGGAAATTACCTGGTGGTCGAAAGTAGAAGGCGACTACAATAAAGTACCGCAATACAATCCCTGGAGTGCTGTGTATGCCTATCAGCCGGATCAGACGCTGTTCCTCGAAGATGCCTCTTATGTAAAGCTGCGCGCATTAACCATCGCGTATAACCTGCATTCTGCCTGGATGAAAAAATCCGGTGTGGACAACCTGCGGATTTATGCCACCGGTAATAACCTGCTCACCTGGACCAGGTACAAAGGCGGTGACCCCGAAGCAGTGAGTTATACCGGGTATGATGAAGGGTATTACAACTGGGCGGCTCCGCGTACGTTCACCCTGGGTTTCAATTTTCAATTCTGATGTTAAAAAACAAGCGTATGAAAAATATAGCTGTTGCCGGGATCATACTTTTCCTGGTGGTCGGTAACCTGTCCTGCAAAAAAATGTTGGATATTCCTTCTCATCGCGCGCTGACGGAAGAGAATATGTGGCAGAACAAGAATGATGCGCTGGCAGGATTATCTGCCTGTTATGCCCTGATGCGGGCTGCTATGGCAAATGAGAATGCACATTGGGTATATGGCGATATGCGGGGTGGTGATTTCCAGTCCACAAAGCGTGGCGACCTGCAGGCGGTGGTGGAAAGCAACCTGAATGCAAGTTTCACGACTATGAATGAATGGCGTGACTGGCGCAGGTTTTACGCTGCTATTGCACAATGCAATCTTACTATTGCGCGACTACCGCTGGTAACAGAGCGGGACTACCGCTACTCACCGAATGATATGCGGCTGGACAGGGCACAGGCCATGTATATACGCTCCTTTTTATACTACTATATTGTAAGGATCTGGGGAGATGTTCCCCTGGTAACCTTGCCAACTGATGGTGATGCGAAAGCCATTCCCCGCGAAAAGTGGCAGAAAGTATTGGACTTTGCTGCTACTGATGCGCAAAACTGTATAGAGGGATTACCATGGAAGTATAATGGGCAGTCGCCCGAACAGCAGGGCCAGTACAGGGGACAGGGCGAAGATCATCACCGGTCAATTGCCGCTACTAAAGGGATGGCCTATACGTTGCTGGCGCATATTTATCATTGGAAAGAAGATTATGCCAAAGCCCTGGAGTATGCAGATATCGTGATCAATAATCAGTCGCAGACCAGTTACACTTTTGCAACACTGGATGAACTGACCAGGCTGGGCGGCGGTTTCCGTGGCCGTACTTACGATAATATTTTCCAGGTGGATCTGAACTTTGATCACGCTGAAATTTCTACAACCGGCCAACTGGAAGACTGGACCCTCCGGGAACCTTTCATTCCTAAAAGGGAATCTGAAATATATGTTCCCAAAGACAGTGTGTTGAAAATTTATGGAGAAGCGCATGAACAACGCCCGGACTACTTCTTTACAAAAATGGAAGAAGCTTACCCGGTATTTTATAAGATGAAGCAGATAGATAATACGGTGCAGAACCCCGTCCTGAAATTATATTCCTCCTGCATTATTGTGTTCCGTTACGAAGAATTGTACCTGTTACGGGCAGAGGCTAAAGCCCGGCTGGGCATGGCTAATGCCGCGGATGATCTCAACCAGGTACGTAGCCGGCGCGCATTAAAGAACCTGAATGTAGCCATCACCGGGCAGGGATTACTGGACGCTATCTTATTGGAACGCCGCCGCGAGCTGATAGGAGAAGGGTGGTACTGGTATGATCTTGTTCATTTTAAAAAGATTCCGCAGTACACCCGGCTAACGGCAGCCGATGTAAGCAATGGCGCTGCCTATTGGCCACTGTCGCAGGCTGCGCTCTCTAACAACAAATCACTGGTGCAAAATAGTTTCTGGAAATAATAAATAGCTGCCATGAAAAAAATCTTATTACTGCTGGCGATCATCGGATGTTGGGCATGCAAAAAAGGCATGGACCAGTACCGTAATGCAAAACCGGCGTCTGAAGTGAGTGTCAGTACCTACGATTTCCTGCAACAACAGGGAGCGTTGTACGACACCTTATTATTACTGATAGATAAAGTAAAACTTACGGATACCCTGAAAAACCAACAGGTCACTTTCTTTGTTCCGCAGGACAACAGCATTATTACGGCTATCAGGAACGTCAATTTCGCGCGGGAGAAACTGGGTGATCCCGGCAACTGGACGCTCGATAGTATACCCGTTACCGTATGGGACAGCCTCCTGCGCCGGTACATCGTCAGAGGCATCGTAAATGCGGACTCCCTGCGATATGCGGATGGTACTGAACTGACTACACTTTACGGACATGAAATGAACGGTAAAACAGCGGGCACCAATGCATCCGGCGCAGTAGATGCGGGCACACAGGTGCTCATGTATAGTGATAAAAATAACTCCCGTTTCTCCAAAGACTGGTCGGTAGCCCTTACACAAAATGTAGATGTAAAAACAAAAAACGGCATGATGCACATCCTGGAAAGCAGGCATGTATTCGGCTTTACCTCTTTTGTAGGCATGGCTTATCCACGGTCGCTGGAACCCGCGCAGGGACCGTATCTCGGCTATCCGTTCAAAATTCCGGGTATTATAGATGCAGCTGACTACGATGATGGCGGAGAAGGAATTGCTTTTCATGATTCCAACGGAGATGGTAACCACTCTTATCGCCCCGATCGTCCGGGTACGGAAAACTGTTCTGAAGGCAATACCGATGGCGGCAGCCCAGGCGGCAATTATAATGTAGGCTGGACTGTAGATGGTGAATGGCTAAGATATACCGTGGATATAGCAGAAGCAGGCGCCTATAAGGTGGAGCTAAGAACCGCCAGCGGTTGTTGCGATAGTAATGTGCATTTCCTTATTGATGATGTAGACGTGAGTGGTGATATCATCACACATAATACCGGCGGCTGGCAAAACTGGAGCGGTACTACAGCTATCGTACAACTACCGGCAGGAAGGCATTACCTGAAGTGCTTTATGCAAGTTAGCGGCTTCAATATTCACCGGTACATCTTCACAAAAATTTAAAATGATTAACCATGAACAGGAAAGCATATAAGTACCTGGTCTTTGTGATGCTGGCGCTGGCCGTAGTCCTGTCGGGCTGCTATAAGGAGCTGTTGCCAAAAGAGAAAGACCACTTTAGTGATAATGCAGCTTTTGACAAGGATACCTATCTGGCAAATATTGGCCGCACTAATGTATTCATTGCCAACTTTAACCCCGACTATTCCACACAGCCGCTGACTTTTGAAATACAAAATATTCAACACGCAGATGGCTCACCTGCACCGGAATTGCTGGAACAGGTAAATACCTGGCAATGGAAAAAATACTATAGCGGTACAGAAAAAAGTATTGAAGAGATATATGCGAAACGCGAACCCGAAAAAAGACCGGTACTCGATATCCGGGAACATTCCGGTGACCTGATCTTCTGGAATACCGATTCTTCAAAAATAAAACCAGGGATCTACACATTCGATATACTGGTGAAGAATAATGGCGGACAAAAACTTTTTCAGAAAAGAAAACTGGATCTCCGGCGTCCACGCCCATACGATCCTTATGAGTTCTGGGATGATACCGGTGAACAGAAGGAAGAGAAAGACGGTGGTGTTATCCATCCTGAGATAATTGGGGTGAGAGATGACCTGAATAACGAAGTGAAACGGGAAGATATCAATGTGTATTTCCGGAAAACAACCATTCCCGGTAATACGGTTTCTTTTAAATTTTTTGATAAAGATTCCTTGCCGCTGAAATTATCCCTGTTTAATCTGATGAAATGGGATAGCCTCACTTACAGAAGTAATACGGTAGATGGAAAGATCTATTTCGGTTTCAACAGGAAGATGTCGGAAGATAGTACGGTGGTATCTTTTGATATCCCCAATCCTTTTCCTGTACTGGCTGATGTAGCCGGTGGTGACGAAAAAGCAGCCATCTCTTTTATGTATGAAAGGGTAGCCTTCGGGCTGCGGACACAGGCTGCTATCAGCCTGGGCTTTGCCATTTTCGAACCGGGCAGCTGGGAGGTGATCTTTAAGTGTAAGACAAATCCGCGGTTTGCGAATGATTAATCAGGTATTGTATTCCCGAAAAAAATTAAAATCTGGTGCCATGAACAAACGGTACATCATAAAGCTGGTCATCTTCATCCTGTTGTTTACAGGTGCCGGCCATGCTGTTTTTGCGCAGAATAATATCACCGTAAAAGGGCGTGTGACGGATGCCGTTACGCACGAAGGTATTCCCGGCGTAACGATCATTGACGTGAAAGGTAATAAGGGCCTGGGTGTAACAGACCCGCAGGGACATTTCAGTATTAACACGGAAGTGGATAAAGCGATACAATTCCGTTATATCGGCTATCGCTTTGAAACGGTGAAGGCGGGGAAAGCCATCCTGAATATTTCCCTTACTTCCGAAAATAAATCACTGAAAGAAGCAGTGGTAGTGGGTTATCAGAAGCGTACCAAAGAAACGGTATCGGGTTCGGTAGCTGTTATTTCCGGAAAAGATCTACAGGATGTACCGGTGTCAAATATACAGGAGCTGTTGCAGGGGAAAGTGGCAGGGTTGAATATCCAGAATAACTCCGGTGCACCCGGCTTCCGTGGTACCATTTCCATCAGGGGAATTTCACAGCTCAATGTTTCCGGTAGTGGTGATCAGGCGTACCTGGCTACTAACAACCCCTTGCTGGTAATAGATAATGTGCCGGTAGATTTTGATGGCGGCATATCCCAGTCCATGTTGCAGCCGGGTGCTGCCACGGGGCCACTGGCGCTTATTCCCCCGGAAGATGTGCAGTCTATTGAAGTGATGAAAGATGCGCAGGCCACTTCGTTGTATGGTTCCAGGGGCGCCAACGGCGTAATTGTGGTGACCACCAAACGGGGTAATTCCCCTACGCCTGTTATTGATATTAACAGCAGTGTATTCGTCAATTTTCCGCCACAGCTGAGGGCTACCATTGGTGGTAATGCGGAGCGGAGGTACCGTATTAATTCTATCCTGAAGAATAGCCTGAATGATTACGAAGCGCGGTCGATGCTGTCGGAATCCCAGTTCCTGACGGATAGTCTCAACACCTTCTATAATAACTCCACCGACTGGCAGGGATTATTTTATCAGACAACTACCAACACCAATAATAACCTGCAGATCAGTGGTGGTAATATGAAGATGAATTACAAAGCCAACTTTGCTTACCAGATGAACCAGGGTGTATTGAAAAATACCGGGTTCAATAAGTATAGTCTGAACATGCAGCTGAACATGCAGCCAAATAAGCGGTTGCGTATTGGTGCGCAATTGTTTAGCGCACTGGGACAAAAGCAACGTGGCAGCGGTGGCGGCTTAACAGATAACGGTGCCGGAGATGCCTTTACGTCCTCCCTGCTGCCCGGCCCTTCGCAGTTTGTAGGGAATCCCAAACTGGATGGCTATGAGAACAATATGGATGATAACAATACCATTAACGTGCGTGGTTTCCTGGATGTGGATTATGAGCTGGTCAATAACCTGCGTATTAACTCTACTACTTCCTACGATTATTATACGGATACAAGAGATCGTTTTAACCAGTCATTTTCCAATAACAACCAAACGGGATTGTATGGATATGTGGGCCGGCATGATGAGTTGAACACCCGCAACGGGGTGAATTATAATTACAGCAGTGACCACAGCAGTGTGGAAAAAGGACATAATATCTATGCGAGTGTGTTCAGCGAAATAAATATTAAATCAGATGATCAGCATGTGCGGGATGTACGTAACGGTCCTAATGATTTCTATTGGGGACCGCGTGGTTATTCTCCCCGTTTCTATCCCGGTAATCCGTGGAATGATCCGGATGGGATCAACGTAAATGGTACGCCGGTTTCCTATGTGTATCATGCCGCTTCGTGGGCCGGATTCCTGTCTTATAATTTCCGCACAAAATACAGTGTGGATCTTGCTTACCGGCTCGACGGCAACTCTGCTGCGGGTATCAATAACCCCTATACGAAAAATCCTTCTGTTGGCTTCAGGTGGAATTTTAATAAAGAAAACCTGATGCGTAGTCTCAGCTGGCTGGACTATGGATCTGTTCGTGTAACCTATGGCGTTAACAGCCGCCCTACCGCTACCATCCTTAATTCATTGGGGGTGTACCAGGGGTATGATAACTATAACAACAGTACGGCTATTGCACCAAATTTTGATGTATTGGCTAACCCGGCTATGGAGCCGGAGAAGTCGTCGCAGTTCAACTTTGGCGTGGATCTCGGTTTATTCAAAAGCCGCCTGGAAATTATCTACGATACTTATTATAAGCGCAATTATAATATTGTACGCGATAATTTCCTGCCGGATGCTACCGGGTATAAAAAGATGCAGATCAATGGTGGCGCCATGGTGAACTACGGACATGAACTTTCTATTACGGCACGCCCGGTTGTGCATACAAACCTGAAAGGTTTTCAATGGACGGTTACCATCAACGGTGCTTTCAATAAAGGTATACTGACCGCATTACCCGGTGGCTCACAGTTTTACCTGCAACAGGATGAGAATACCTATCAGTCTATGGCATTGAAAGTGGGCAGAAACCCGCTGAGCAATTTCATGTATGAAACCATGGGGGTGTATAAAACCACGGATGATGTGCCGGTAGATCCTGTAAGAGGTGTACGCTACAAGGCTTTCCTCGGACCGGGTATCCAGTATTTCCAGGGTGGTGATCCTATCTGGAAAGATCTCAACGGAGATTATAACCTGGGCGCTGCGGACTATGTGATCATGGGTAATCCCGATCCATTGGTGACCGGTGGGTTTAACAATACTTTCAGCTACCACAATTTTTCGATGAGCGTGTTTTGTTCTTACCTGATCAAACGAAGTATTTTAAATAATGCAGTAGCAGCGAGAATCTGGCGCTTACAATATCCCGACCTGCTGAAGAGCGAAGGCACCGCAAAGGGACCTGTGAATTTATATGATATCAGCAAAATTGATTATTGGAGAAATCCCGGTGATGATGCCACACATCCGGCTATCGTTGGTTCCTTCTATCATGATTTGCTGGTAGCGCCCAACCGCCTGGATCAGAGCCTGTACCAGGAAGATGGATCTTACTTCAAAATTAACCAGGTAACGCTGGCTTATGCTTTCCGCGATTTTGATTTTATGAAGAAGTTAAAGCTGCGGGTACTGCGTGCTTACTTTACCGCATACAATGTGGCGATGTTATCACACTATACCGGTCCTAATCCGGAAACGGTTACTTCACTGGGAAGGGATGATATCAACGGGTATCCGGCAGCCAGCAGTTTTACGTTTGGTATCGGCGCACAATTTTAATGACACCTAAATTATTTTCAGATGAAAAAATGGTATAAGATAGTGATTATAATATGCCTCTTTACAGGTGCTGGCGCCTGTAAGAAGTTTCTGGAAGTAAAGCCGCTGGACACACTTTCCGGGAAAGATTTCTGGAAAACCAAAGGCGATGCACAGAAAGCTATTAACGGCGTGTATACATTGTTGCTCCGCAAATTCCTGGATGGCACGCTGTACAATACCGGCGATTTCCGCGCAGGTAACTGGAACTGGTTCGGAAAAGATAATCTACGCGCACTGGGTACGAACAGGATGCTCAACACCGGTTCGGGAGATGGAACGGATGGTGGGCAGGATTGGTCCGGTTTTTACCGGGCTATCGCTGCTGCAAACCTGTGTATAGACAGGATACCAGGTATAGAAGACAATAGTTTCAGTACCAGGGAAAAAAAGGCATTGACTGCGGAAGCCAGGTTTGTCAGGGCTTTCATCTACTATTATATGGTGAGGATGTATGGTGATGTGCCCTTGCAGCTGGACCCCTATGATACCCAGCTCCGCAAACGGGAGGACATGATTAATGTACTGGATGTATGCAAACAGGATTTGAAAGATTGTCTGGATGATCTGCCGCTTTCCTATGAAGACCCTACCAACAGGGCTGTACGTGGAACAAAAGGCGCGGCATTGACCTTAATGGCGCATATGAATATGTGGCAGGCAGGTTTTGATAAGGCAAAGAAACAGCAATACTGGCAGGCAGCAGCAGACCTGGGAAAGGAAGTGATGGACCTGGGCGTTTATGAATTGCTGCCTTATACAAAAGAAACTTTTCAGACGATTTTTAAAGGCCGCTCTGAGGAAGGCATCTTTGAACTATCACTGGATGCCAACTATGGCGAAAAGTTCCACTCACTGATTTGTCAGTGGACCTTGCATGAACCGATCATTCATAGTGCCGGAAACGTGTATGGTGGATTCGGCAGTGAGATCACGCCGATGAAGAAACATCTTGACCGCCTGTATGTTCCGGGAGAACCCGACAAAAGATTTGAGCTGTGGTTTGATGATCCTTATTGCACTAAGAATCCGCAGTCGGCTATGTTCCTGAAATTTTCTGCGGTAACAGATCCTACATCGAGGGACTACGACGCCAACTTTATCTTTTTCCGGTATGCAGATCTGTTGTTGCTGAGAGCAGAAGCGTTAGCAGACCTGAAACAGGATACAGACGCCAGGAAGTTACTGAACATGATCCGTGAGCGGGCCGGCGCCAGGAGCTATATAGGCGGTGGCGATAAGGCTTTGCAGGATGCCATCTTTGCTGAAAGGGAAAAGGAAATGATGGGAGAAGGGCATCTGTGGTACGACCTGGTGCGTACCGGCAGGGTAACAGATCAGAACCTGACAGAGAACTATCTCACAACCGATCAGTTTAATAAGGGCGCCTGGACCTGGCCTATATACGATGGCGCGGTCAGGAATAATCCGCTGATAACAAAAAATCAATACTGGATCCAATAACCGCAAAAATATACTTTATGCGAAAGCTATTGCCCATGGCCGGCATCCTGCTGTTAACAGGATTATTATTTTCTGCCTGTAAAAAAGATTATTATGTAGATGGAGGACTGGCAGAGCCCCACTACAATGGCACCATCTATGACTACCTGGCAAATAATCCTTACCTGTTTGATACGGTAGCATATGTGATAGAAAGGGCGGGTTTAAAAGAAACATTGCAACATGATTCTGTTACCTTCTTTGCACCAACCGATCAAAGTATTAAGGAGGCAATGGATGACCTGAATTTCTACCGGTATATTACTGTAGAAGACAGCGTACACCTGGCTGATATAGATTCCACCATATGGCGGAAATTCTTATCCCGATATATCATCAGGGGAAAATATCCTGCTAAACGCTTTGCCCGGATAGACCCTGTTAACGTATATGCGTACCCGGGAATAAACTATGTGATGGATGACGGCTATATCCTGAACATCGGGCTGATCTATCAGAACTATAACAATGTGGAAGCAGTAGGTGCACGCATTATCCTGCTAACGGATATCACCTATGATCCTGCCACCTTTACCAACAACCCGGCAGTGACGGTGGCCACCTCAGATATCCTGCCTGTCAATGGGGTGTTGCATGTATTGAATCTCAGCCATACGCTGGGGTTTCGCCCGAATGAATTTTTGACGATAGCCGAACAGGACCTTCAGAACAGATAATCTTTTAATGCAAGTAGTATGAAAAAATATACCTATCTCCTGGTGCTCCTGCTTGGCATGGGCGCCTGTAAAAAAGAGGCGGTCAACTCTAACGGGAAAGATCCTTACCAGGAAACAGTGGTGCCTGCCATCAGCATCAATAAAGACGGGATCAGTCCGGGCAAGGGAAGCGTGAATGATGAAGTGACGATTGCCGGTAAAGGATTTGAGGCGAATAAAGATAAATTATCGATCCTTTTTAATAATGTGAAAGCTACGGTGCTGTCGCTAACAGATACGACTATACGTGTTAAGATCCCGGCGATGGCAGCTACCGGTAATGTATCTGCGCAGGTAGACCAGCAATATTTCTTTGGTCCGTTTTTCCGCGTGGAGGGTACTTTTGAGATGGACACGCTGTACCCCGGTTCCCGTGGGGCCAACGGCGCTATCTATGATATTGTTCCGGTGGAAAATGATAAATACCTGATCGTTGGTGATTTTACCAACTACGATAATGCCAACATAGATGGTGGTGTAAACAGGGTGGCGCGCATCAACCATGATGGTACGCTGGATGGCTCGTTTACCTATGGAAAAAATAAAGGGAGCAATAGTTTTGTGAGTACAGCCATAGCGTTACCTGATGGCAGGTACCTGGTAGCAGGCGGTTTTAGCAGTTACGAAGGCACCGGTTATGTGAGCAGTATTGCCCGGTTGTACAACAATGGCTCACTGGAAACAAACAAGATCATCTTACCGGTATCGCAAAAGGAACAGACGGTATCTGTATTGCGGGGCGGCGTTTCCGGGCAGGTGGGGGCCTTGCACCTGCAACCGGACAATAAAATAATTGCGGTGGGTGCTTTCCGTTATTATGTACAGCCGGATTTTAATCTTAAAACGGTGGATGGTACACTGGATTCTGTTCACCTGGATTCTATCATGGTCAATAATATGGTGCGGCTGGATGCTGACGGCGGTATTGACAGCACTTTCAATTATGACCTGGTGAATCACCGGGGGAGAGAAGGGGCGAATGGCAGCATCAATCGTTCCCTGTTATTACCGGATGGAAAGCTGCTGATTGCAGGCAACTTCACCAAATACAACGGACAGCCGGTAAACCGGTTGGCCCGCCTGAATACTGACGGCTCGCTTGATCCGTCTTTTAATCCCGGATCTGGTGCAGATCAGCCCATCTATAATTTTGAACGCCAGCCTGATGGTAAATATCTTATCGTGGGTGCATTCAACAATTATAATGGACAGAAAACACCGCATATAGTACGCATCAATGAAGATGGCGCCATAGATCCTTCTTTTAAAGTAACAAAAGGTGCGGATGGTAATGTGTTTGCTATTGGCATTATGCCGGGCGGAGAGATTGTACTCAGCGGAACTTTTAAGCAATTTGATGACCTGTCCCGGAATAACTTCATTGTACTGAAATCTGATGGGTCGGTTCATCCGGGCTATAATACCAATGGCGGCATCTCTCTCGGTGAAAACGCCGTACGTGGCGGCATCAACAGATTTGTGCAGCAGCCGGCAGAAAAATCTATGTTGGCCGTGGGAAGTTTTACAAGGTATGATTTCAGGACCAGCAACCGCATTGTAAGGATTACGTATAAATAAGATTAAAAAGATGCGGGTTTCCACCACGGAGGCCCGTAGCTTTTACCTTACTTCCGGCCACCCAGCCACAGCAGGCTGTTAATAATTAGTTTATTCTGCACTTCATTGGCAAAGGTAAAAGACAACGTTTTATTGGTCTTGTGTTCGTAGTCAATATCATTATGCCCCATGTTTACATACATCATCCTGTATTTTTTATTTGTCCACACAACCGGGTAATAGCCGCTATGCCATATTTCCTGTTGTTTTGGACCGGTGCCCAGTGGAAAGCTGCTGGCATCAATGGATAAAAGGATGTCGATGTCGGGGTTCTTACGAAGGTCGTTGGACCAACGGTACCATTCATTCGGGGAAGATTTGAATGTTTCCGGCAGGCCCTTTGTGGCGGGGTGTTGCCGGTCTTCCACCCGTAAAATGGCAGCCGTAGGGCGCCAGGTGTTACTGACATAAGAGCCGGCGCCTATGAATGTATCATGGTACCAGTTCCAGTTCTGCGGGAAATCAGAAGGAGTAAGCGCGAACCCGGCAAAATGAAACCCCATCCAGGCGCCGCCATTTTCCATATACTTTTTGAATGCTGCACGTTGCGCCGGATCATCGGGACGGGTATCCAAAAAAAGAACCACCTGGTATTGTGACAGAAACTGTTCATTCAAGTTATGCCAGTTACTGGTGGTATCATAAGTGAAGTGATATTGTTTCGCTATTTCCGGAAACCATTTGTTGGCCTCATGTACGAAACTGATATGCGCCTGGTCGTTCCTGGCCGTGAAAAAGGCGATAACTTTGAATGCGGGCCCGGATGCCTGTCCTTTGATGCCGGTAGCTGTAAAGAGGCTTATTATGCAAAACAGGATGACCCTGCGGGTCGTCAGGTGGCATTTCATGTTTGTGAATTATTTAATTATCTACAAATTCCCAGGCACTTTTATAAGCATCTTTATGCTCCGTATAAGTAATAAAATCAGCGTAAAACGGCAAGCGCGATAGGGTGCCGCTATCACCGATCACCACCAGCTTTTTCCGCGCCCTTGTCATCGCTACATTCATGCGGCGGATATCGGAGAGGAAGCCGATCTTGCCTTCTGTATTGCTGCGCGTCATGCTGATGTATACAATATCGCGCTCCTGTCCCTGAAAACTATCAATCGTATTGACCGCTATTTTATCTCCATAAGCCAGTAGCACCGGTGAATGTAACAGCTGCTCCTTCAGTATATGAATTTGTTGTTTGTAGGGAGAGATAATAGCGATCGTAGGAAAATCTTTTGGTTGATAATGGCTACCCAGTTCCGTCACAAGCTGCGTTAAATGTTTGAATAGAAATGCGGCTTCTTCCGGATTGGTGGTGCTGGTGCCTTCAGATTTTTCTTCAAAGCCACAGCCGGCGGTATCTATAAAAGCGAGGGGCGTGTCTGTTGAAAATAACAGATGCTGTGCTACGGAAGCATGTGCTTTTAATTTATCTCCATAAAATATGGCAGCAGAATAACCCATGATCATTTCGTTCATGCGGTATTGTTCTTCCAGCAAAACAACGGCTTCCGGATGAAGGGCCACACACTTTTCGAGGAGGGTGGTGCTTAATCCGTTACGGGCTGCTGCTTCCGACTTTACGGTAGGCGACAGCTGGCAATGATCGCCGGCTAAAATTACTTTCTGCGCTTTTATAACAGGAATCCAGCTGGCTGGTTCAAGCGCCTGTCCGGCTTCATCGATGACCACTGTTTTATATTTGACATTACGCACGGTGTAATGGTTGGCGCCTACGAGTGTGGCGGTGATCACCTGTGCTTTGGCTACCAGGTCATCAATAATATATTGTTCGGTGTTGCCTACTTCTTTCATGATCTTATGCGCTTCATCAAAGAGGGCTTTGCGCTGTTCGCGTTCGGCTTTCCCAAAACTGCGTTTGTATTTATGCGCCATATTCCTGAATTCGTTGGCCTGTTTCTTCAGCTTTTTGATTTCTTTCATCTGCGCATGCTCGGCCATTTTACTATCCATCGTCAATGACATCAGCCGCTCCGACACCCGTGCAGGATTGCCTACACGCAGTACATTGAGTCCTTCATCCGATAACTTTTCACTCAGCAGGTCAACAGCGGTATTACTGGGCGCTACTACCAGTATTTGCTGATGCTCCTGTTTGATGAGGGCTTTGATGGCCTGCACCAGGGTAGTGGTTTTGCCGGTACCGGGAGGGCCGTGTACAATAGCCAGGTCATTGGCCGACAAAATTTTATTTACCGCCGCCTGTTGCGAAGCATTTAATTTTTGATTTGTAAAAGCAGGAATATCAGTTTGAAAGGAGGGAGATTTTTCACCTGTCAGGATTTTTATCAGGCGGCCTTCTTCCGCTTTTTCGTGGAGAACGGCAGCCTGTTTTACGGCGTTCTGCATTTCATCATAACTGTTGTCATCAAAAAGCAGATCGATCCCTAACTTTCCGTCATTGGCCCATTCAGGCAATTCTTCGGTGCGTAAGGTAATTTTAAGCCGGTTGCCACCCTGGTAAGTAATGGTGCCTTCTACGCGGTCTTTTTTTGGATCATGGTTGGAAAAAAGCACTGCTGATACGCCAAAACGGAGTTGATGAGCAATATCCTGGTGCGTGGTACGCTCCACTTCTACTGTGAGATAGTCTCCCCGGCCCACTTCCGAACCCCTGATGGCAATAGGATACCAGGTGAGGCCATTGGCCCTTCGCTGCGATACAGTGGTGGTTTCGGTTAGTTTCAGGTAAGATTGCTGGTCCTCTTCCCGCTCTTTCTTCAGTAAATCCAGTAGCTTTTTGAAATAATCCATCCGCCAAAGATAACCAGAACCAGGATTAAACAGATAAAAGGATTAACCGGATGGGTGTTTTGTTAAGTATAAAAAGATAAAAAAGATTGCCGGAGATATCAGCGTCATCCCGCTTTTATCTCCGGCAATCTTTTTATAAATATAACAAAACGCCCATCCGGTTAATCCTTTTATCTGTTTAATCCTGGTCCGGGTATGGGACTACTTTATTCGTTTCCCTGTATACCGGCATTTGCGCATCATAACCCTTTAATTTCCGGGTTAATAATTTTGCCATTTCTTTTGTTTTGCCGGGATTTGTTTTGGCGAGATCATGTTCTTCTTTGATATCATCTTTCAGGTTATACAATTCCAGCCTGCCATATTTTTCAAAATAGATGAGTTTCCAGTCGCCTTGTCTTACAGCGGTCATCCAGGAATTATCTACGCCGAGGTTGCCACCAGCCCAATCGTTGGGGAAATTCCATACAAGCGCACGTTTATTATCCTGCAAACCGGCATCTTTTAAATACGGCCGGATGCTTTGTCCATCTACTTTCTGTACGGTCTTATACTTTTTTATTCCTGCCATTTCCAGGATAGTAGGATAAAAATCTTCGATGATCATATACTGACTGGAAACGCTTCCGGGTTTGGTAACACCGTTCCAGCGCACCATCATGGGTTCTCTTACACCGCCTTCATACAAGGAACCTTTGCCACCGCGCAACGGATAATTCTGCGAGTTGGGGGCACCCTGCCGGGGAGGATGAGAGAAGCCGCCATTGTCTGACATGAAAATAATGATAGTGTTGCTGGTTAGATCGTGTTTGTCGAGATAGTCCATCAGCTCGCCCAGGCTTTGATCCATACCTTCTACCAGGGCAGCATACGCCGCTTCGTGGTTGGTTAATCCCATATCCAGGTATTTCTGGATAAACCTTTTGTCGGCATTATAGGGGAGATGTACCGCGTAGTGCGACATGTACAGGAAGAAAGGCTGTTGCTTTAATTGGGCGGTATCCATTGCCAGCATGGCTTCCTGTGTGAGGTCTTCTGTCAGGAAAGTTTCGGTACCCCAGTATTTTTTCATGCCGGGAATATCTGCCTGCACGATATAACGGTCAGGGTTATATCCAAAATCTTTTTCGGCGAAGTAGGAAGCGGGATTGCCTGCTGCGCTACCGCCGATATTTTTCACAAACCCTAAATTGAGCGGATCAGCACCTAATGTCTGATGTGCACCGAAGTGTGCTTTACCACATTGGATCGTATAATAGCCGTTGTCTTTTAAGATCTGTGGAAGTGGGGTGGCATGAACGCTGCGCTCCTGGGTACTTTCAGGCGACAGTCCGTTTACATTCCATTCCGGGATGTCCAGCACACTATCTTTTTGGTCTACCGGTTTATTCCTTAGATGGATCCAGTTGCTCACACGGTGACGGGCCACATTCATACCTGTTAATAAACTTACCCGCGAAGGCGTACACACGGATGCCGCATATGCGTTGGTAAATTTCATGGAAGTAGCGGCGAGCCGTTCCATGCTGGGGGTATGAAATTTTTTGTTGGAAGTGGTCACGCTGTCCCAGAAAGGTACTGAGGTATCCTGCCAGCCCATATCATCTACCAGGAAAAAGATCACATTGGGTGATTTTTGTGCGGGCTGTTGCGCCATTGTACTACAGCTGACGAGCAACGCAGCACATACACCACCGATTTTTAATTTTGCTTTCATCTGAATATTTTTTTACGGTAGAAGATCAGCGGGATTACCCGCTAATCTTTGTCAGTATTGATTTTTAGGCTGCTATCATCAACAAGATAGGCCCTGAAAGATTGAATGACCGGCTTGTCCGTGCTGGTGACTATCTGCAACCGGAGGGCGCTGGCAGTTACTGCAGGAAAAGTTTGTATCCGCATATTTCCTATCGCTGTTCCTGTACAGATATTTTTCCAGCGACCTTTCACTTTTGCCTGTACGGTATAAGACCGTACGCGTTCTCCTTTGGTAATATCTTCACTGATCGTTACCTGGTTTATGGGTTGCGTTGTGGAAAAAACCAGGTCCATCACTTTGCCGGTTCCTTTTGTTTCTTTTAAAGGCGCATCAAAACGTTTTTTTATTTCGTCGCCGAAATCTTTTAAACGCGCAACGTCCGGAGCAGGGACCAGGCCCGTGGTATCAGGTGTAATACCCAGTATCAGGGTGGAATTGCGTCCAACTGACCGGTAGTACATATCCACCAGGTCTGATAAAGGATAGATATGCGCTTCGTCACCAGGCTCCCAGAACCACTCGTGGCGGCCATTGTAGCCCCGCAGCGGTGCATCTGCCATGGCCGGTACCCAGTATTTACCGTTTTCATCACCATGTTTTGCGAGGTAAAAATTGTTGGTACTGATGGCAGGATACCGGTCTGTGAGCATACTCGGATAAGGGAAGGTAGACCAGCAGGGATAACCTACTGTACCGGTTTCAGAACCACCCCACCTGGCATCAGACAGTTGTGCATTCCAGTAAAATAAACAATCTGGCTGGTATTGCTGCACAATGGGCAGTACGTCGGGAGCGCCCAGTGCAGGGTCTGAAGCGCCGCCATCAAACCATATCTCAAATAATTTGCCGTAACGGGTACACAGTTCTTTCACCATCCCTTCACAAAGCCGGTTGTAATACTGTTGCCGTTGCTGCCGGAACAGGCTGTCGCCACCCTGTACTTTAAAATCATGCACGCCTAAAAAAGCATTCCAGCGGATGCCGATATACAAGCCCGGCTCAATGCCGTACTTCCGGCAGGAAGCCACGAAATCAGCTACGATGTCACCTTTGCCGTCTTTCCATTTTAAGGCTTTCAGGCAATAGGGGTTTACATCAGACTGGTATAATGCAAAACCTGTTTCGTGTGTAACGGTCAGTATAGCGAAACGTGCACCGGCATCTTTGGCTGCTTTCACCCACTGATCTGTATTCAGCGCAGCAGGATTAAAAATATTATAATCAGCTACCGGTGTAATCCTGTTTGTTGTCTGATTATATTTTTCTTTATCAAAAATATGCAGATCGTAATGAAATACGACGCCGAGTGATGCTTGTTGCCAGGCTGCCTGTCTGGCATTGGGTAATACCTGCGCCTGCGCACAGCAGGCAATAAGCAGCCCGGCAAGTAATAAAAGCCTGTTGATCATTCTTTATCTATTAATGTGCGATTGACGATTAATATTCGCCGTTCTGTGCCAGGTTTTTGTCTGCATCAATTTCTCTTTGCGGAATAGGATACAAAACATGATAGTCTTTTGCATTCACGCCTCTTGCTTTTGCACCGGAGATGAATTTACCCATCCTGATCAGGTCTTCCCTTCTCTTTCCTTCTGCAAAAAATTCACGGCCTCTTTCTTCCAGTATAAAATCGCGCAACTTTTCTTTGGAAGGATAAGCCGCCAGTTTGATGTCTGCAACGCCTGCCCTGTTCCTTACCTCGTTGATAAGATCAATAGATGCGATAGTGGCGCCATTCAGTTCATTTAATGCTTCTGCTCTTGACAGCAATATATCGGCATACCTGATTACCGGAATATCATTTCCCATATCAGCTGATAACCCATTCGGGTCAGGCACAAACTTAAACGACCTTGCATTGTCCAGGCTTTTGCCGGTGGCATCCCGCACCATTTCATGATGGGTGCCTTTTGTATCCGTATACTCCGTCAGGATCATTTTGAACCTTTTGTCGGCAGGCTCAAAGGTATCCACGAAGCTGGTATACAGTTTGAATTGTGCGCCGAAAATAATCCAGTTGGTCTGAATAGGATAAGAGGCGGGGAAAGTATGTGCCATCACAATGTTGCCATAACCAGACTGGTTGATACAGGGGAATGTGTAAATGTACTCGGCATTATTTTCATTCTCCACTGCAAAGAGCCTGCTGATATCCGGGAACAAACTGTAAGCAGACAAGTCGATGATCTGTTTTGCTGCATCGGCGCTTTCCTGCCATTGGCGTGTGTTTAAGTAAAATTTGGTCAATACCGCCAGTGCAGCGCCTTTGGTGGCCCTGCCACGTATGGCCTGGGTCACCGGCAAATCCTGTGCAGCTGCGGTGAGCTCGTCGATGATGAACTTTTTAATCTCATCATCAGTAGCCCTGGCTTGTTCTGCATTTACATTCTTTGTGCTGGTAATAAGCGGTACCGGTCCAAAGAAATTATACATGTAACTGTAAGCGGCTGCCCTGATAAATCTTGCTTCTGCCACAAATCCTTTCAGCTTGTCGGCCGGAATGCCGCTGTTGTTATCTTTGTTGTCGAGGATAACATTTGCATCCCTTACAGCTGCGTACGACTTTGTCCAGGAAGTATTAAAGAAGTCGTTGGTAGCGTTCCAGGTAAAGTTGATAAAGTCTTTTGCCTGTGCTTCAAAGCCACCGCCTGTTTCCAGCATTTCATCGGTACAGAATTCGCCGAAGCAGTACATGTCATTCCTGGCGGCGTAGTCTCTTACCTGTAACTGGCTGTAGGCGCCATTTAACACCTTTTCAAAACCATCTACGGTATTGGTAAAAGATGCCGGATCGTATTGTGTATAAATGTCTTCTTTCAAAAACTTTTTACAACTGCCAAACATAATTGCAAGTGTAAAAATTGATAAGTAAACAAATAATTTTTCCTGTTTCATCCCTGTATTTTTATAATGTTATGATGATAGATCTTACCTGCGGATACGTTTAAAAATTCACTTTAACACCGAGCCTGAACACTTTTGTTAATGGATAACTATTCTGGCTCACTTTTGTAACGCTTGTTCCGAGTGCATTTGCATCGGGATCATAGCCGTCGTAATTAGTGATGGTGAACAGGTTGTCCGCAGCGAGGTAAGCATACAATCCTTTTATAGTATTATTCTTCACGGGTATATCGTAGCCAAGCGTCACCGTTTTAAGGCGCAGGAAGGAAACATCCTGCACGGTATAGGAGTTTACGGAGTATTGCCCGCCATACCTGGAAGCGTTGATGCCGGAAGGATATTTTGCTGTTGTGTTTTCAGGTGTCCATCTGTCCAGGTAATATTTTGCCATGTGGTTACGCTGGAAGTTGATGGGATAAATAGATTCTATTACGTTGGCATCCAGGGTAGAAATACCTTGTACACCCAGTAACAGTACATTTAGTGTGAAACGTTTGTAATTAAAGTTGTTGGTAAAACCCCAGGTGAATTTTGGTAAAGGGCTACCCAGTACTTTCCGGTCGTTTGGATTGATCACCTTGTTGCCGTCCTGGTCTTTAAAGATAGGATCACCTGCTTTTGCACCTGCCTGTCCGGAAGCAGCGGCTTCCTGGTCGTTCTGGAAGATGCCGGTTACTTCATATCCATAGTAGGAGTAGATCGGCAGACCTGTTTGTACAAGGGCGAAGTTGGGGATAAAGGCAAAGGCGCCGGTCAGTACCTGCGGAATAAAACCAGGTAATTCAGTCACCTTGTTTTTGAGGAAGGAAGCTGACATACCGCTTTCCCAGGTGAAATTCTTTTTCACGATATTTTTTGTGTTGATCTGAATATCCATTCCGGTATTCTGCACACTTCCGAAATTCACAACCTGCGAAGAGAAGCCGGTAAAGGCAGGAATGGGTTTGCTGAATAGCTGATCCCTGGAATTTTTTACGTAGACTTCTATGGCACCGTAGATCCGGTCGTTAAAGAAACCGAAATCGAGTCCGAGATTGTATTCTTCTGTTGTTTCCCATCTCAGGTCTTCGTTCGGGAACCTGGCTGGTTCAGCACCCTGGTACAGGTTATCACCAAATACGGCTTTCCCGCCGGCAATATATGTTTGCTGAGTGGCGAAGTTGTCGATAGCCTGGTTGCCTATTTGTCCGTAACCAAAGCGCAGTTTCAGGTTGGAAATAGCTTTGGCACTTTGCATAAATGCTTCTTTATAAATATTCCATCCTACTGCGGCGGAAGGAAAGAGGGCGTATTTATGTTTATCAGAGAAGCGGGAAGTACCATCTGATCTGAAGGAAGCGGTTAATAAATATTTATCCTGGTAGTTGTAATTCAACCGGCCCAGGTAAGAATTCAATTTATTGGAAGTGCGGGAACTGGATACATTGTCGCCGTTGATACCATCGCCACTCTGCAACAAATTGGTGTTGGTGATGTCTGATAAAAAGTTACGGCTGCCAGCCATAGAACTTTTGTAGTCGTATCTTTCCGTAGTGGTACCCAGTAATAAAGAGAAGCTGTGGTCGTTGAACTTCTTATCATATTTAGCCAGGTATTCCATGATCCAGTGAGTGTTTTCCTGGTTCGTGATAGTACCTATTCCACCGGCAGAAAGCCCCAGCTGGGTGATGCGGCTGTTATAATAATCATCCCGGTAATTGAGAATGTCCACACCCAGACGAGCCGTAAAGGTCAGGTCTTTTATGGGCGTGTAGTTTGCGATAACTGTTCCGTAATTATTATTGGTGATTCTTTTTTGTGTGATCCCGTTAACCACGGCTAAAGGATTTTCCATGGAGATAAGCGGGTTAAAACGATACCTGCCATCTGCATCTTTGTCCGGTGTAACAGTAGGATCAAAATTCAATGCGGTGTTGATAGCACCTGCATTTTCATTGAAGGAGGTTTCGCCGTAAGGCTTACTGTTATTGGATCTTGTGAGGTTGGCAGACAGCAGCATGTTAAACTTGTCTGACGGTCTGATCTCATAATTAATACGGGCATTGTATTTTTCATAACCGGTATTCAGCAAAATACCCTGCTGATTAAAATAGTTTAATCCTACATAGTATTTATTGGTAGCCGATCCGCCGGAGAAGGACAGCTGATGATTTTGCGCAATCGCTGTTTTGAAAATTTCATCCTGCCAGTCGGTACCGTTGCCGATAGAGTCAATTTGTTTTTGTGTAAAGACGGCCGGTTGGTTCTGTGCTGCTGACAACTCATTCAATACGTTCATGTATTGTGGTGCATCCAGCATATCCAGTTTTTTGGCAATCTTTTGTACGCCTATATAGCCGCTGTAGGTAATGGCGGCTTTTCCTGCGGTCCCTTTCTTTGTGGTGATGAGTACCACGCCGTTGGCCGCCCTGGAGCCGTAGATAGCGGCGGAACTGGCATCTTTCAATACCTGTATGGATTCAATATCATCCGGACTGATAGACGAAGGGTCTACGTTGGATAGTCCATCAACTACCACCAGTACATCGTTGCCGCTGTTGATAGAGCCGGCGCCTCTTATCCTGATATTCACACCACCACCGGGTGCGGAGCTGGACTGGCTCACATACACGCCCGCGGCCTTACCATTAACGGCTTGTATGGCGTTGTTGTTAACGCCCTGTGTAAGATCTTTCTGATTAATGGTAGCGATGGAACCGGTGAGATCTGTTTTCCGCTGGGTACCATAACCTACCACAATCACTTCATTTAAAGCGGAGGTACTGGTCTTCAGTTTTACCAGGAGAGAAGTAGATTCTCCCGCTTTTAAAGTATAATTCGCCAGTGTTTGGGTTTCATAACCGATATAACTGATGGTAAAGGTATAACTGCCATTTACCGGTAACCGGGAGAAGATGAATACCCCGTTAGAATCTGTTTGTGCACCGGAACTAAGGTTGGTGGTGTTGTTTTTGGCAAGAACGCTTACATAGGGCATTGTTTTCCCCGCTTCGTCCCTGATAATGCCTCTCACACTGCCTGTCCGCTCCTGTGCCATGGCCATTGAATGTACTAATACGAATACCGAACATAAAAACGGTAGCAGCCTGGTTGATAAAGAAAGTCTTTTTCGCACGTGTAGTTGTTTTTGATTTAAATTATAGGCAAAGGACTCCTGTTATGCCCTGCAGTGGCATTTCAACTCCTGTTGCTATCCTGTATTAAGTGATTATTTCTTTTTTATGGTATACCCCTTACCCGTTTTTGTAACGGAGAGATTGTTCAGTAATGCGATATCTTTTAAAATATTCACAAGAGAATCCGCTTTTTCAATCCTGCCGATAAAATTCATTCCTTTCACATCTGCCTGGTTGTAATAAAGTGGCACATTATATATGTCTGCTAACTGGTCAAATACGTGGGCCAGGTCCTGGTTGTCGAACATATACCAGTTGGATACACTGGCCTGATTATTTTCAGTGACGCTTTTGCCGGCCACCACTGGTTTTGCTGCTTTTGCTGTTATCAGTGCGGCGATACCGGTGATCCGGTTGTAACTGAATTCATCACCTGGCAGGAGGTAGTAGTCTTTGTTTAATCTTACCTGCATACTGTCGGCAGATTTCACCACTACTTTTCCCTGGTACAAATGTACTTTTATGTTGTTGTCGCCGGGAAAGGCGGTTACCCCGAATTCGGTGCCCAGTGCGGTAGTAGCGATGGCATTGCTGAATACTGTAAATGGTTTGGCTACATCCCCCGCTACTTTAAACCGTGCTTCTCCTTCTAAATAAATATTCCTTTTGTCCTGTTGAAAAGGCGCATCATAGCGTAATATTGATGTTGGCAACAACTCCACCACTGAGCTATCCGGCAAAATAATCCGCATCGCCTGGTTGGTGGTATTGGTGATCGTTTTATAATTCGGTTGCACCATGGCCACTTTGTTTCCCTGACCTTTATCTGCTGTAAACCAGAGATAGCCTGTCAGTAAAACGCCCACCAGGGAAGCAGCTACGGCTACCTGTTTCAAACGGATGATGACGGCACTTTTTTTCTTTTGCTGTTGAATGATGTTCCAGCTTTCCTGCCAGAATTCCTCCGTTTTATCAGCTACCACTGTTTCATCCCATTCCTGTTGGCCCAGGTATTCGTTGAGCAGTGCAGGATTATCTTTCAGATATTCACTTACCTGCGCTGCTTCTTCCGCAGTGCAATCTTTGCTTAAAAAATTCTCTATTAGTTCTTTTGAAATCTGCATTATTCAATAGTGGCCTCTGATAAAGTAATACGCTGCAAAAGGTAAAACTCCTGCGCGTTAAATAAATTTATTTCTACTTAATGTATAATTAATTTATAATGAGATGATTGTGTGTTATTTTTTATTTGAAAAAATGACTGCATAAGAGAAGGATGATCAAATGAAGATATTTTTTCAGTTGTCTTACCGCTTTGGCAATATGGTTATCAACCGCTTTTACAGAGATGGAGAGATGGGTGGCTATTTCTTTATAGGAATAACCTTGCAGGCGGTTCAATACAAATGCTTTCTTTTGAACTGCCGGCATCTTTTCCAGGAGTTTGTGCAAACGCCTGTTGATATCCCGTTCATCGGCATTATCACCGGCGGGGTCCTCTACCTGGCTGGTATCGTCGGATACAGCAGTGGCGCGGAACGACCTGCTTTGTTTTCGGATAGCATCAATAAAAACAGTGCGGGCAATATTGAATAAATGCTGGTCGAGCGAGTAATGTTCGGAGAGGGAATGGCGGTATTGCCATAATTTCAGGAAGGTAGTTTGCAACAGGTCTTTTGCTTCTTCCTCAGACTTTGTTTTCTTTAAAAAATAGCCATACACTTTTCCGCGGCAACTAATATACGCCTGCTCAAACGACAATTCGTCCCCCTGTTTTATAGCTGCTATTAAATCCACGACAAAACGAAAATAGCCTTTTTCAATTACTTCCGCCCATCATATCACTGGATTATTTTTATATTTGGACGGATCAACCAACTATTTCTTTATAGTGAACACGTATTTACGGGGATGGAGGAGCTGACTGACATCATATTACTACAACGACTTAAAAACAACGAAGAAGAAGCATTTACCGGAATTTACAACCGGTACTGGCAACCTTTGTACAGTACCGCCATGAGTATTCTGCAACAGGGCCCGCTGGCGGAAGACCTGGTACAGGAGGTGTTTATATCCCTGTGGCGGCGGCGTAATGAGCTGGAAATCGAACACCTGAAAGCCTACCTTGCCAAAGCCGTAAAGTTCCAGGTACTGAAAGCCATCCGTAATAATAAGGCGGATGGCCAGTTCTATGAACGGTTACAACATGTTACGGCAGTTATTATAAAAGAAGACCCCCTGCTGGGTAAAGAGATGCAGGCAATATTTGCCCGCCTTACCGGTACCCTCCCCGACGATTGCAGGGAGATCTTCCGGTTGAGCCGGGAAGAGGGGCTTACCTACCTCGAAATCGCCACCAGGCTGCATATCTCTGTTAAAACCGTTGAGAAAAAAATGTCCTTTTCATTAAGACATTTCCGCACCGGCCTGGGTAAGGCACTGTTACTGCTCCTCCTGGCCAGGATCAGCTGATATTTATCTCCCACCTTGTTCTATCCATGATTTAAAAAAAAATCTGTTCCTGCCGTAGGGTACACCTCCCTTTTTGGTACTTAAAGACGTAACAATGGAAAAGGACCTTTTTATACAATTAGTAAACCGCTACCTGGATGGTACTGCAACAGCGGAAGAACGCCGTCTCCTGGACGCCTGTTACCACAGGTTGCAGCATGATGTGCCCGTTACATTGCTGCCACAGGAAGAAGCTGCTCTGCGGGAAAGAATGCTGCATAATATCAATGCTGCGCTGCTGGCGGATGAAACACCCGTCGTGAAAATGAAAACCCGGTACTGGTGGAAATACACTGCTGCCGCCGCATTGCTGGGCGCTATCGTAGCTGTAAGTAGCTATTTTTTACTTCGCCCGCAGGAGACAACACGCCACCCATTGGCTACCATAAAGGAATACAAGGGACCGGTACCGGGTTATAACAAAGCCACACTGACGCTGGGAAATGGTTCGGTGGTACAACTGGACAGCACTGGCAATCAGGTGATCCGGCAGGGGAATGTCAGCGTATACCAGCAAAAAGGGCAACTGCGGTATGAAGCGAAAGGCAGCGCAACAGCAACGGCATTTAATACACTCACAACGCCGCGGGGCGCGCAGTTCAGGCTCACACTGCCGGATGGCTCCATCGTATGGCTCAATGCCGCCTCGCAGATTAAATTCCCCACTTCTTTCCAGGGCGCTGAAAGAAACGTGACACTTACCGGCGAAGCCTATTTTGAAATAGCCGCCAATGCACAACAACCATTTATGGTAACCGCCAACGGGGTAGCCGTAAAAGTACTGGGCACACATTTTAATGTGATGGCATATACAGATGAACCTTTTGTGAAAACAACCCTGATGCAGGGCAGCGTGAAAGTCTGCAGGGAGAAAAAGGAAGTGCTGCTCGCACCCGGACAGGCGGCCATCGCCAGCTACCAGCGTACAGATATCCAGGTACAGCAGGCCAATACTGTGGAAGCGGTAGCCTGGAAAAACGGATACTTTGTTTTTAATGATGAAAACCTGGAAAGCATCATGAAGAAAATAGTGCGGTATTACGATGTGGAAGTAGTATACAAAACAGATATCAGCCATAAAAATTTCGGAGGGTCAGTAGCCCGTTTCAGTAGTCTCACCGAACTGCTGGAAACACTGGAACTGACAGGAGATGTACATTTCAATATTGAAGGAAATAAAGTGATCGTTTTGCCATAAAGAGAATTATAAAACCTATAACCAAACAACCAAAATGCTCAAGAAGTCCGTGTTATTCACACGCAGGAAGTACGGCTACGCCTATACGAAGCCATTACTGAAAATGAAGTTTTCATTTATTTTCCTGTTAGTGTTCATGGTGCAGGTAAATGCTGCATCCTATGCCCAGAAAGTAAGCCTGTCTGCCCGCGATGCTACCCTGGAGGAAGTATTCGGGCAACTCAAAGCACAGAGCGGCTACGATTTCCTGTACAGCTCCCAGGCGCTGCACAATACCGGGAAAGTAAACATCCAGGTAAAGAATACCGACCTTTCCAGCGTCCTCGAAAAATGTTTATCAAACCAGGATCTTACTTATGTCATTCACAACAAAACAGTGGTGATAAAAAGAAAGACAGCTGTTACTCCGGAAAGTCCGCTACAGAACCGGAAAGTAACCGGATCAGTAACAGATGAAAAGGGACAACCGCTGTTAGGTGTCAGCATCAAACTGAAAGGCACCAGCATTGGCGTGGTAACGGATGCAACGGGGAAGTTTTCTTTGACGGTACCCGGCGACAACAGCGTGCTTGTTTTCAGCTACATCGGTTACATCACACAGGAAGTAGCGGTACAAAATAACAGTACGGTAAATGTATCGCTGAAGGAGCAGACCTCTTCGCTCAACCAGGTAGTGGTGGTAGGTTACGGCACACAAAAGAAAGTAAACCTGACAGGCGCCGTTTCCGTGGTAAGAGGTGCTGATCTCGAAACCAGGCCGGTGGTAGATGCCACGCAAAGCCTGCAGGGAATGGTACCCGGACTAAACGTGAATGTAAGCGGCAACACCAAACCCGGTCAGAGCTTTGGCCTGAATGTGAGAGGTATGGGCAACCTGAGCGGAACAGATAAACCTTATGTACTGGTAGATGGATTGGAGATGCCACTCTCCGATGTAAACCCGAATGATATAGAATCGATTTCGGTACTGAAAGATGCGGCGGCTTCCGCGATATATGGTTCCAGGGCTGCTTACGGCGTAATACTCGTTACCACAAAAAGAGGAACATCCGGCAAAACCCTGATCAACTATTCCTCAAACGCAGGACTCACTTCTCCCATTAAATTACCGGACATGGTGAATTCACTGGAGTTTGCAAAATATTTCAATGCCGCTACCTTCAATGCATTGGGCACCAAACAATACACAGATGCCAAGCTGGCTTTGCTGGAACAGTATATAAAAGACCCCAGCAACATGTCTGTATTCCCGGAAGTAAACAGCAACAATTATGCTGACTGGGAAAACAGTTCAAATGGTGTGGCCAACACCAACTGGTTTAAGCTGCACTACAAACCCTATGCTTTCCGGCAAAATCATAATATCAGTTTAAGTGGTGGTAACCAGGCTACACAGTTTTATGTATCCGGTGGTTACTACGGCGAAGGCGGCACCCTGCGCTTTGCCGATATTGATTTTAAACGTTACAATTTCAACGCCAGCGTAACTTCCCAGTTGGCAAGCTGGATAAAGATCAAGGCGAATACAAAATATACGAAGTCCAGTTTTGAAACACCTTTCGCAGGATTTGAAGACATGATCTTTCATAACCTGGCGCGTATGCGGCCCAACGTATCGGCGTATGACCTGAATGGTAACTGGACAGAACAATCCATGATTCCTTACCTGCAATCCGGCTCCAAATCACAAACGGATAACACGAAGCTGGCATTGCTGACAGGTGTGGAGATCACACCATTAAAGAACTGGAAAATATTTGTGGACGTAAACCTCAGTCAGCTGAATACTGAAGCTTCTGCGCTGAAACTGCCGGGTACTATTTACGGGATCGATGGCACGCCTATTATGGTGAACAGGGCCGAGTACAATATTCCGCCCAAAGGCAGCTATTCGCGCGATATGATGAATACGCTCTATATTTCTCCCAATATCTACAGTACCTATGCTTACTCGCTACATGATACACATAACTTTGAACTGACAGCTGGTTTTCAGCAGGAGTCCAATCAATATAAAAGTTTATCTGCCAGTGCACAGGATCTGATCAGCAACGAACGTCCCGGTATCAACCTGGCTACCGGTACCAAGCTGGTAACGGAAAGCCGTACCCATTGGGCTACGCAGGGCTTCTTCGGCAGACTGGCCTACAACTATAAAGAAAAATTCCTGGCAGAAGTAAATGGCCGATATGATGGCTCTTCCCGTTTTGCTACAGACAGCAGGTGGGGATTTTTTCCTTCCTTTTCTGCCGGTTATAATATCAGCAAAGAGAATTTTATACAGGATATCGCTCCCTGGCTGGATCTGCTGAAGATCCGCGGGTCTTATGGTTTCCTCGGTAATCAGGCCGGTGCGGGACTTTATTCCTTTTCAGAAAATATGAATGTGGTGGTGCCGGGCATCGGTAGCGGTGGCAACTGGTACTACAACACCGGTCGTGAATCCTATATTCAACTGCCGGGTTCCTTTAATCCGTTCATTACCTGGGAGAAAATTGAGAACACCAACGTAGGGCTGGATTTCATGGCATTACAAGGCCGCCTTTCCGGTAGCTTCGATGTATACCAGCGTAACACCCGCGATATGTTGGGCCCCACACTGGATGTTGCCGATATGTACGGTGCTACGCCTCCTTTAAGTAATAACGCGGATCTGCGTACCCGTGGATGGGAATTATCGCTCAGCTGGAAAGGCCGTATCAGTAATGATATTACCTATACAGCAGGTGCACTCGTGGCAGATTATAAATCAGTCGTAACAAAGTACCAGAATCCTACCAAATCAGATCCTGCCAATTCCTGGTATGAAGGTAAAGCAGCCGGAGAGATCTGGGGATACCGGGCATCAGGATTAATACAGGATGAACATGAAGCAGCGGAGTATAATCAGCTCGACCGTTCTTTTTTATCTGCGAGAGACTGGCTGCCGGGAGATGTAAAATATATTGACCTGAACAATGACGGCAAAATAAACCGCGGCGCCAACAAGGAAGGAGATATGGGTGATATGACGATCATTGGTAACAGTACACCGCGTTATTCCTATTCCGTAAATGGTTCCCTTTCCTGGAAAAGGCTTACCCTGTCGATGATCTGGCAGGGAATAGGTAAGATGGATTTTGCACCGCAAACAACAGATGCTTACTTCTGGGGCTCCGGATCACTGGCGCAGGTAACTGTGTTTAAGCAGCACCTGGATTACTGGACACCTGAAAATCCAAACGCCTATTATCCCAACCCATATGCGTCACCGGTAGGTTCCATCAATTCATACGTCAACAAAACACAGCAGGTGTCAGACAGGTACCTGCAAAATGCCGCTTATCTCCGCTTAAAAAATCTTACGCTCAATTATGCGTTGCCGGTAAATCTGTGTGAAAGGATAAAGCTGAAAAAGCTCAACGTATTTATCACAGGGGAGAACCTGCTCACTGTTACAAACCTGGCAGAGATGTTTGATCCGGAAACGTTGGTGGGCGGCTCTGCTCCGGGAAAAATTTACCCGTTGAGCAAAGTGTATTCTGTTGGCCTGAATATTAATTTTTAATACAAGTTATATGAAATATAAGATACATTTTTTTATATGGATCACCTGTGTTGTTGCGATGTCCTGCAATAAGGACTTCCTGGACAAACAGCCGCTGGATGTATTGTCTACCGCGGGCAACCTGGCATCTACCAATGAACTGAGATTATACCTCAACCAGTTCTACGAAACATTGCCGGGGCAACCTACCGTTACCGGTGGTATTGGTATTGCCTTTGATGATACCAACAGTGATAACCTGATGCTGACCAGTGTGAATGCCCGCATCAATGGTGACCTGGCATTAAGCAACGCGGCGAAGATGGATGAATACAGCAGGATTCGTGCAGTGAATTATTTTTTGGAGAATTATACCAATGCAAAGGGTGAGCAGGCGCTCATTAATGGTTACCTGGGAGAAGCGAAGTTTTTTCGCGCGTGGTTCTACTTTAGCCTGATAAAAAAATACGGGGATGTTACCTGGGTGAGCAAAGTATTATCTTCTGATGATGATGCGATGCATGTGCCACGTACCTCACGGGTACTGGTGATAGACTCCGTGCTGGCAGACCTGGACGCTGCCGCCGCCTTGTTGCCGCTGCGTACCAACAGTGCCACCATGCGGGTACACAAGGATGTAGCCCTGGCATTTAAATCAAGGGTGGCATTGTACGAAGCCACCTGGCAGAAGTATCATAAATTAAAAGCAGATCCTTTCTGGACGAAAAATATCAGTGATGAAAAGATCCGGGATTATTTCACACAGGCGAAGAATGCAGCACTGGAAGTAATGAACAGCAAGCGTTGGTCCATTGCATCTACCGGCAATCCCCTGGAAGATTACAAGAACCTGTTCCTGACAAAAGATCTCTCCGCCAGTACCGAAGTGATGTTGTGGCGTAAATATAACCCCGGCGAGAATATCGGTCATAGTATCAGCAAATACCTGTCTACCGGTGGTGGCGATATCGGTGTTACGCTTTCACTCGTAGATGATTACCTGACACGTCAGGGCGCTCCTTTCACAGGTACCGCGCGTAGTCAGGCGCAGGCTACGTATGCCGCTGAGCTGATGCCCACGCTCCGCGATCCCAGGTTGTCGCAGACAGTAGCCATACCGGGACAACCATTGCGGCCGAATGGGGGCGTGGTGGCTGCTTTACCGCCTGTCAACCAGAGTGGGTTTAACAGAAACACCACCGGCTTTCCTTTATATAAATACATTGAATACGATGACGTAGCTGCCACCACTGATGACTTTAAAAGTTCGGTGCCTGCTATCTATTTCAGGTATGCAGAAGTGTTGCTGAACTATGCGGAAGCAGTAGCAGAATTAGGGGAAGATGCCACGCTGATTAAAACGGCGCTGCAACCGCTGCGCGACCGTGCAGGCATGCCGGGTGTTGATTTCAACAGGGAGTATAATACCGATCCGGCTTATCCGTTTAAAGACCTGAGTCCGGTGTTGCAAAGTGTAAGGCGGGAACGCAGGATTGAACAGGCAGCTGAAGGAACCAGGCTGGATGATATTTTGCGCTGGGCCGCAGCGGATGTGCTGCTGGCAAAAAAACGTCCATTAGGGGTATTGTTCACTGGTAGTAATATGGCTGATGAAAATACTGCGACCGGTTTTTATAAAGATGCCATGCTGTATTATGATACGCCACCGGCGGGCAAGTCTGTCAACTTTTACCTGACAGGTACGCCGGGTGATGCGAGACGGTATATGGACCCTTATCAGAAAGTATTGCCCAATGGATTTGGCTTCAAACTACAAAGGGATTACCTGTTGCCTATACAGGATCGCATGTTACTGTTAACCGGTGGGGAATGGACACAGAACCCCGGCTGGTAACAGGGAATAATTGTTTCGATACACAATTTATAAATTGAGAATTATGATAACTGGAACGACCATACGTACTATCAGTACACTTTTTATAATGGCGATAATAATTGTATTTTCGTCCTGCCGGAAAGATGAGATGCCTGCAAAGCCGCAACCATCACCATTTACGGCCAGTATTGACGGAAGCACAACCTTTCCTGCCACCGGCGGTACGGCGAATATCGTTATCAGCGCAGGCGCTGACGGCTGGTGGGTAACCGTTCCCGCCACAGAAAAAAGCTGGTGTGTGATAAAGAAAATATATGGCTCCGGCGATTTTACCGTACCGGTAACAATAGCGGAAAATACCACAGGCACAGCACGCAGGGTAGCCGTAACCGTGAGTCCTACTTTTGGCCTGCCACCGGTGGAACTGGTATTTGAGCAACAATAAATATAAAGGAAGCTGCTGCGGTATACCGCCATTACCGGCTGGCAGTACATCAATAACCACATGAAAAATGCTGAATGTATGACAGGTTTAAGAAAAGCAGGGCTGGTGACAGCCCTCGCTATAGCAGGACTGGCGCCCGCGTGTAATCATCTTTTTGCACAGGACAAAGCAGGCAGTCACAAAAAAACGAATATCATTATCATCGTGTCAGATGATCATGCCTACCAGGCTATCAGCGCCTACGGCGGCAAGCTGGCGGAAACGCCGAATATAGACAGGATAGCCCGCGAAGGCGCTATCTTCAATAATGCCTGCGTCACCAATTCTATCTGTGGTCCCAGCAGGGCCGTGATCCTCACCGGCAAATACAGTCACAAGAACGGTTTCAAAGACAACCTCTCCACCTTCAACAGCGGGCAGGATGTATTTGTAAAACGGTTGCAGGCAGCAGGCTATCAAACAGCGTGGATAGGGAAGTGGCATCTGGGTAGCAAACCGCAGGGATTTAACTACTGGCAGATATTACCGGACCAGGGAATGTATTATAATCCCGACTTCCTCATGATGGATGGCAGCACCAAAAGAGTAGAAGGCTACGCCACCAACATCATTACGGATGTAGCAGAGGACTGGTTGTCGGGTCGCGATACCACAAAACCTTTCTGCATGGTGATAGGCCACAAAGCCACACACCGCACCTGGATACCTGATACCACCGACCTGGGCAAATATGATGACCGTACTTTCCCCCTGCCGGATAGTTTCTATGATACCTACGAAGGCCGTTATGCAGCCAAGCATCAGGACATGAACATCGCACATACCATGCGTTTGGGTTATGACCTGAAAATGATGCCGGACACCGGTTTTGGCAAGGGTAACTACACCCGTCTCAACAAAGCGCAGCGCGCCCGGTTCGATGCTTACTATAAACCTATTGAAGCAGAACTGGCAGCAAAACATCTCAGTGGCAACGCACTCACCGAATGGAAGTTTCAACGCTACCTGAAAGATTACCTGAGCACCGCCGCTGCCCTCGACAGAAACATCGGCCGCATCCTGGACTACCTGGACGAACATCATCTCACCGAAAATACGATGATCGTTTACTTGTCAGATCAGGGTTTTTATATGGGCGAACATGGATGGTTTGATAAAAGGTTTATGTATGAAGAGTCGCTCCGCACACCAATGGTGATGCGTTATCCCGGTGTGGTAAAGCCAGGCACAAAGATCAACGACTTTGTACTCAACCTGGATATTGCGCCCACCTGCCTGGACGTTGCAGGGGTGAAAGCACCGGCAGCTATGCAAGGGAAATCTTTCTTACCGGTAGTTACACACACCGTTAATAACTGGCGTAAAACAGTATACTATCATTATTATGAAAGCGGCGAACACTCCGTTATCCCGCATTTTGGTGTCAAAACACAGCGGTATAAACTGATCCGCTTCTACCAGGATGCTGATAAGTGGGAACTATACGACCTGCAAAAAGATCCCCATGAAATGCATAACCTGTATGGAGAGAAAGGATACGAAAAAATACAGACCTCCCTCAAAACCCAACTGACAGCAGAAATAAAACACTATGATGATAAGGACGCAGCTCTTGTAATGAAGCAAAATATTTAGGAATTTAGGAATTTACGAATTTAGTTATTTAAAATGCAGCGGAGATTTAAGCGGAAATGTTGGCATATGTACCTACATCTCCGCTTAAATCTCCGCTGCATTTTAAATAACTAAATCTCTAAATAACTAAATCTCTAAATAACCAAATCCGTAAATATTTTATCCGCTGCATTTTAAATAACTAAATTCGTAAATTCCTAAATCCGTAAATATTTTACTATACTTGTACTAATAAAAATGTTCGCCTTACAAAGGCGGTTTGTATTGTCATAATTGATTATTCCTGTATTTTCCCATCCATTGTAGATATCCCGGTATCTTAAATAATTTCACGTATCTGAAGAATATCAACCAAAGGGCTGGTAAGCCGAACAATGAAATATATTGCCGGATTGGACGGGTAGTATGCTGATAGCAGTGCTTGTCCTCCCCCTGAAATTTGCATTCATCAAGAAAAGAAATGAGCGTTTGTCAGCAATTGATGAAAAAAAATATCTAATGGCTATATACCAAACACTATCAGATAATGAGTTATTGGTGTTACTTAAAAAGGATGAGGAAGCTGCCTTTACCGAGATTTATAACCGATATTGGGAAACGCTTTTTGCCATCGCCTATAACCGTGTTAAAGAAATACAGGTAGCCCAGGATATTGTGCAGGATCTGTTCACCAGTCTTTGGCTCAACCGGCATAAAACAGCATTGTTATCTTTAAGAAATTACCTGGCTACTGCTATCAAGTACTTGGCCCTGGCCCATCTGCGTAAAACAGACCGGGCTGGCATCTGTACAAATGAAGCAGATGTGCCGCTTGCTACCGCTGCTACAGTAGAAAACGACCTCCATTATAAATACCTGCTGCAATTATTACGGGAAGAAACCAACCAGTTGCCCGAAAAATGTAAACTGATATTCAAATACAGCCGGGAAGACAGCATGACGGTGGCCGAAATTGCCCGTCAGCTGAATATATCACCCCGTACCGTTGAAACCCAGATCTCCAAAGCATTGCGCCATCTCCGCAAATCATTTAAAAGCAAGGTTGCCAACCTTTTTTGCTGGTTCTGATCTTTTTTAAAAAAAAGTTGCCTTTGGCGTACGTGTAAAACGTTGCCCGGATCACTTACTAATAGAACTGCGACTATGCAAATACCTGAACAACTCAGAAAAGCAATTGATAATTACCTGGCTGGCATGGCCACACCACTTGAAAAACAGCAGGTGAATGACTGGTTTTATGCTTTCCATGATGAAGAAGTGGAGGTGCCGGCCGATGTGGCCGATCTGCGGCTGCAACTACAGGAAAGTATGAGAGCGGGCATCCGTGCGTCCATACAGCAACATGAAAAGGCGGCAAAACCTGCCCTGGTTATATTTCTCTGGAAACACCGCTGGATCGCTGCTGCCAGCATCCTGTTCCTTGCCTGCAGCAGCTATTTTTATTTTAACCGCACCGTTTCTTCTGACGGCATGGCTGCAACAGCCCACAAGACAAATTTCCATATGCATGATGTGGCGCCGGGTGGCAATAAAGCCGTATTGATACTTGCAGACGGCAGCAACATTGTACTGGACAGTGCACGAAACGGCACCCTGATACAACAGGGCAAAACAAAAATATCCAAGCCGGAAGATGGCCGGCTGACTTATAGCCCCGGTCAAAGCGGCACAGCAGAAATACTCTACAATACCATTGCTACGCCCCGTGGCGGTGAATACGAACTCGTGCTGGCCGATGGCACCAAAGTATGGATGAATGCTGCTTCTTCCCTGCATTTTCCTACCACATTTCATGGTAAAGAAAGAAGAGTGGTGCTAACAGGGGAAGCCTATTTCGAAGTGGCTAAAAACCCGGATATGCCATTTAAGGTAACCGTAAATGATATGGAAGTAGCCGTGTTGGGTACACATTTTAACGTCAATGCCTATACGGATGAAAACAGCATCCGGACCACCCTGCTGGAAGGGGCCGTGAAAGTAACTGCAACAGCTGCTTCCACCGGTCAGCAACCCATGTTGCTTAAGCCGGGACAGCAGGCGCAGGTAAATAAAGAAGGGCAGCTGCAGCTGGTTAAAAACGTGAATGTAGATGTTGCTACCGCCTGGAAAAATGGTCGCTTTGAATTCGATGATAATTCTTTACCGTCTGTTATGCGCCAGATTACAAGATGGTATAATGTAGACGTAGTGTATGAAGGAAACATACCGGATATCAGTTTTTCCGGCGCTATCTCCCGCCAGGAGAATGTGTCACAGGTCTTAACTATGTTGGAACTGACACATATGATCCGTTTCAGGCTGGAGGGAAAAACCATCCATATCATGCGCTGATATAAGCGTCCCGACTATTAACAATGAAAAAGAACACGTATATGATTTTTTCTGTGCCATAACAGTGAACTGGCATGAAGAAGCTGATTGGCTCAAAGAAAACCGGATCCGATGGGGGTCGGACCCGGTGAATAGCTGAGTCAATGCATTAACACAATCGACTAGGACTGCTCTCCCGGCTTCAATTGCTATTGGGCCGGGATGGAAATTATTGAACTCAAACACCACAAAAGTATGCAATTAACTGTTCTTTGGAAATTCCTGCTTCAGGTAAGGCGGTTTCCAAATGCCCAAACACTGTTGAGTATGAAGCTAACGGTTGTTCTATTGCTGGCCGCCACCCTCCAGGTAACTGCCAGCGCCTATGCACAACGGATCACTTTATCCGTTAAAGATGCACCCCTTGAAACTGTTTTCAGGGATATCCGCACACAAACAGGATACCTGTTTTTGTATAGCAGGCAGATGTTGGATAATGCCAATAAGGTAAATATCCAGGTCAGAAATGCCACTATTGAAGAGGTGTTACGAATGTCTTTTAGAGATCAACCCCTGGAGTACACCATCCTGAATAAAAATGTTATTGTACGGAAAGCAACTGCGAAACCTCTGTCTGAGGTGGCATTGCTGCCGGTAGCAACAAAGGTAACCGGCAAGGTGTACGATGTATCCGGGAAACCATTGATCGGCGCTACGGTGAAAATAAAGAACAGTAACCTCGGCGCAGGAACCGATGCCAACGGACAATACACCATAGAAGCCCCCGAAGATGCTGTGTTGGTTTTCTCTTTCATCGGCTATCAGACAAAGGAGGTAGCCGTTGCAGGAAAATCCGTGATCGATGTAATCCTGCAGGTAGCTGAAAGTAACCTGGACCAGGTAGTGGTAGTGGGATATGGTACACAGAAAAAAGTTAATCTCACCGGTGCTATTGAAACATTAGACCTGGAAGATATAAAAAGCAGACCGCTCACCAATGCCAGCCTGGCATTGCAGGGTAAGGTGGCCGGTGCTTTCATCTCTCAGAATTCAGGACAACCCGGCCACGATAACGCCGAGATCCGGATAAGGGGAGTAGGTACCTTCAATAACGCATCCCCCCTGGTGATTATTGATGGTATTGAAGCCGGTTTAAATGATGTGAACCCCAAGGATATTGCCACGATCTCGGTTTTGAAAGATGCCGCTTCGGCAGCGATATATGGTAACAGGGCTGCCAATGGCGTGATATTGATCACCACCAAACGGGGTAAACAGGATAAGCTGAATGTAGAGTACACCGGGTATTACGGACAGCAACGGGTCACCTCCATGCCAAAGGTACTCCAGGGGCTTGACTACCTGGAATTGAAAGCTGAAGCCTATAAGAATACCAATGAACGTTATCCCACATGGTATACCGATAAATACATGGATAATTACAGAAATAATGTTGATCCCATCATGTTTCCATTGGACTTTGACTGGGTAAGTGCACTATTCAAACCAGCAGGCATGCACGATCATTATGTGTCTGTTTCCGGTGGCTCAAAAACCTTTCAGCATGCCACTTCTATCGGCTACCTGGACCAGGATGGTATTGCCATTGGTAATAACACCAAAAAGCTGACCTTCCGCTCCAACCTTTCTTCCAGTTTTTTACAGGATCACCTGCGCATTAATATCCAGGTATCAGGTCATGAACAAACAATAGATGACCTGGTAGATGGGATGAGCAGCGCCATCTATTTTGCATACATAGCACCACCTACTATCAGAATGGAAGTACCGGGCGTAGGCTATAGCAACTATGGCTATAGTTACGGCGCAAAAGCGGCAGGAGGGCTTAATCAGATCAAGTCCGGCCCGCTCAACCTGAGAGGATCGGTAGCACTGAATGTGGTAAAAGGATTGGAAGTGAATGTCTCCTATGGTATCTACAAATCGTTCTGGCAACAAAAAATATTCCGGCCTACTGTACAACTCCAGGCGCTGAATGATGATGGCTCCGTTGTTTTACCTACTCCGCGGGTATCTGACCTGTCTTTAAACCGGTCAGAATCTATTACCAAAACGTTCAACGCCTATACGAACTATACCAAAAACATTAGAGGCGGTCACAATATTTCAGCTATGGTTGGTTTTGAATCCAGGGAATTTAATACCGGCAACTACGGCCTTTCCCGCACCAACTTATCTGTAAATCTTCCCCAGTTCGATTTTGGCGACCCTACAACACAACTCAATAACAGCGGCGCTTCCTCCATTGCATGGCTTTCACAGTTTGGAAGACTGGGCTATAACTACAAAGGAAAATACCTGGTGGAAACAAATTTACGCTATGATGGCAGCTCCCGGTTTGAAAAGAAATGGGGACTTTTCCCTTCTGTTTCTGCCGGATGGAGAATATCAGAGGAACCATTTATGAAAAACAATTTTCCTGTCATCAACAACCTGAAGTTCCGTACTTCCTGGGGACGGTTGGGTAATGAAAGTATAGGTCAATATTATGCAGCTTCTGATGAACTCAGTCTCAACTTACTGATGAATTTCAATAACCAGTTGGTGTCCGCCGGCGCCGTTACCAAACTCGCCAACCGGAATACCTCGTGGGAAACAGCCGAGCAATATAACTGGGGACTTGATTTCGATATACTCAACAGCAAGTTTTCCGGTAGTGTGGATTATTTTATCAAGAACACCTATAACATCCTGATGCAGATTCCTGTTTCCAGTACGTTGGGATTGACCACCACGCCGTATCAGAACGTAGGAAAAATGAGGAACAAGGGTATTGAGATGAATGTGAAATACACCGGCAGTCTCGGCCCCGTAGGATTGAATGTAAACGTTATGGCATCACATGTGCAGAACCGGGTATCAGACCTGGCAGGACGTAATCCTATTATCAATGGCGATCTTATCTGGAAAGAAGGCTATCCCTATAATTCATTTTATGGTTTCCAGACAGAAGGTATATACCAGTCGCAGGAAGAAATCAATAACCACCTGATTGTTAAAAATAAGGATGGCGACCAGGTGAATGCATATGCGGGTTTGATTCCAGTACCAGGTGATATCCGGTTTAAAGATCAGATAACTGAAGATACCAACGGAGACGGTATTCCTGATTCAAGGGATGGGGTTATCAACGAAGACGACAAAGTGATTATGGGAAAATCGTATCCCGACTGGACCTTCTCTTCCACTTTTGCATTTGACTGGAAAGGCTTCGATATCTCCTTGTTCTTTCAGGGGGTGTATGGTATAAACTCGCTTAACCAGGGAATGGTAACCGCACCGTTTCACGGCGGCGAAGCCAACACCGGCGCCTGGTACAAGGATGGCTGGACAGCAGAACATCCAAGTAAAACCATCCAGCGCGTATACAGCGATCCATCAAGATTCTCCATTGTTTCCGGTTATTACCTGGAGGATGCTTCTTACCTGCGCTTGAAAAATGTGGAAGTAGGGTATACATTATCCGATCAGTGGATAAGAAAGATTGGCTTGAATCCCGGCAATTCCAGGCTGAGGGTCTATGCGAATATCCAGAACGCCATTACCTGGACCAGGATGCGGTTTGGCTTTGATCCTGAAAAGCCTGCCGGGATTGTGAATACACTGCAATATCCCCAGACACGTATTTATTCAATGGGTGTAAATGTTAAATTTTAAAGCGCCATGATCATGAAATTTATACAACAAATAGTGCTGCCGGGAATCCTGATATTATGTATTTCCTGTAGTAAAGATTTTCTCAATAAAGTTCCACAGGATTTTATCTCTCCTGATAATTATCTCACCAATGAAGCACAGGCTGAAATCCTCCTCAATGGGGTGTATAATAGTCTCGATTACATAGAGAACCCCAATGAAAACCAGCGGATGTTTCCACTTCATTTCGACACCATGTCGGATGATGTGTTTGACGCACAGCCCTGGCACAATACTACGGAGTGGGCAAGGGGACAGGGCAATGCAAACAGTCCCTGGGCGAGGTGGAAATGGGACCTGAATTACCAGGGCGTTTCCAGGGCCAATGTTTTTCTGAGTTCTATTGTAAATGCTGATTTTAAATCAAATAATATCAAGCGTTATACAGGAGAAGCAAAATTCCTGAGAGCCTGGTTTTATAATGACCTGGCAACTTTTTACGGAGACATTCCTTTAATACTGCTCCCCGGTGATCTGAGTAACAGTCGCCCGTTCCGCACACCTAAGAAAGAGGTGGTAGAACAGATCCTGAAAGATCTCGACGAAGCAATCGAAGTGCTGCCCGTGAAATATGATAATGATAAAGACAGGGGAAGAATTACGAAAGGCGCTGCGATGGGCTTTAAAGCAAGAGTACTGCTGTACAATGCACAATGGGAAAAGGCCGCTGCTGCTGCGAAAGCAGTAATGGACCTGGGTGTATATAGTTTATACCCTGACTACCAGGGGTTGTTCCTGGAAAAGAATGAAGCATCCATTGATCAGGAAATCATGTTGCAGGTTTTTTATACACCGGACATCATGCCTTCGTTTTTATATTACCCGCTGGGAGAATACCCGGCCTTTTCACCTACGCTGCAACTGGTCAACGCCTACTATATGAAGAACGGCCTGCCCATTGATAATCCCCGGTCAGGCTATGATCCTAAAAACCCGCATATGAACAGGGATCCGAGATTGAAGGCATCCATTTTTTATCCCGGTTCGCGATATCTGAATTTTATGATCAAATCACCTGATCCTGCGGTATCCAAAGATTCCATTGAAACACCCGTGTGGTTGCTGAATATAAGTGGTTTCCGGGCCAAGAAACATCTTGATGGAACCTTGACTGCCGCTACTAAAGAAGGACGTAATAAATACTTTTTAAGATATGCAGAGGTGTTGCTCACTTATGCGGAAGCAGAGAATGAAGCACACGGTCCGGCCAATGCCTATGATGCTATTGACCAGCTCAGGAGAAGAGTAGCGATGACTACACTGACGCAAGCCATGCCCGGCTTGTCGAAAGAAGACATGCGGAAAGTGATAAGAAATGAACGTCGTATTGAATTAGCATTTGAAGGACTGCGGTTGCCCGATATCTGGCGCTGGAGGATAGGAGAAGAGGTGATGGTAAATGCCCGCGGATATGATAATACAAAGCTGATCACTTATCCTGGTGATGGTATGGGTACTACCAATCTCTGGAAATACGAAACCCTGATCATTGACAACAGGCAGTTCAATCCGGCCAGGGATTACCTGTGGCCTATCCCGCGGAGTGAAATGAATTCCAATCCAAACATGGTGCAGAATCCGGGCTATTATTAAACAGGCCGCGAATGCCTGATTTAAAATTAACCGGCCTTTGTAAGGTGAACAATCCTTCATTATTTAAAGCTTACAGCGATGTTTAAAAATCATCTTTTAATACGATTACTAATCACTGTTTTTATATTTTCTGTACTGGGGGGATGTAAAAAAGATACCGCACTTCCCATGATTTCAAAAACCTACCTGAAGGGCGTGGGCCCTACGTATGCGGACGTACAGGGTAGGGTATACATTGAAGGCAGCTCGGCTATTGAACAGCGGGGTGTTTGCTGGGTGCTGAAAAATACAGCAGGACCCGGAGAAACACTTCAGTTCCCTACTATCACTAACGATACCATGAACATAGATGGAAGCACCGGTCTTGTGAATGTGCGTATCCGCGGACTGGTACCTGATACGGCCTATTTCGCCTGTTTTTATGCAAAGAACAGCGAGGGTATAAAATATAGTTATCCGGTACTGATCCGTACCCCGGCTATTCCCGATGGATTTGTTTTTGTGGAAGGAGGTGATTTTGAAATGGGTAATATCCTCGGTGAGGATGATGAAAAGCCGGTACACATGGTAACACTGGAGAATTATTTTATCGCTGCCAAAGAAGTGACCAATACCCAATACTGTAAATTCCTGAATGAAATAGAACTGGCTGCCGATGGTAGCGACGGGGGGATGAAATACATTGATATGGGTCATGCGGAAACGCTGATCACGCACAATGGTACACAGTTTATACCGGTTGCGGGTTTTGAAAATTATCCGGCTATCAGGATATCATGGTATGGCGCCAAAGCTTACTGCAATTGGGCTGGCGGGCGGTTGCCTACGGAAGCGGAATGGGAGTTTGCGGCACGCGGTGGTATAAAATCAACAGGTTTTGTTTATGCCGGCAGCAATGCGCCGGGTGATGTAGCGTGGTATGCGGCGAATGCTGCGGGTAAGTTGCATCCGGGTGGCGAAAAAACCGCGAATGAACTGGGCACATACGATATGAACGGCAATGTTTGGGAGTGGTGTGATGACTGGTATGACGCCAGCTATTATGGCGGCAGCCCTGTTGAAAAACCAGGTGGTCCATCTTCAGGCGCTGATAAAGTGCTGCGGGGCGGCTCTTACCTGGAAGGTGCCAGGTACACTACCAGCAGGTTCCGGGACAAGCCGGAAGCCACTACCAGCAACATCGGCTTCAGAGTGAAGATCGCTATATAAGCATCTCATGTAAAAAAATGCTTCCGTTAAAGGACAGCAATAATATCTACATCTTATTATAAAAATAACATGAAAAAAATACTGATATTATTATCCGGAGCAATCATGTTGGTGCTGGCATGTAAGAAGGATAAGATTAAATATAACGCGGGCGTTACACCCGCAGTAGTGACCACCTACCCCGTAAACGTAACGGCCACGTCAGCAGCATTGACGGGTATATCACTAACAGGTGGTAAAGGAATAACCAGACAGGGTTTTTATACCGTGATGGTGTCCCCGGATATGTATGACACCCGGGGGGAACTGGATATGACACGGGTAGACAGCCTGGTGGTCAGAAACGGGGTGCATGTGGAAGCGCCTGTGAAAGGGGATTTTGAGGCAACCATCACGGGACTGACCGGTGATACCATTTATTTTGTAAAAGCATATGCCGCAAATGATGCGGGTGTAACCTACGGTGAATCTGTGTTGTTCCGTTCTTCCAAACTGGTTCCTCCTGTAGTAATGCTGGCGAAGGAGTATATAAATATCGGTGATTCTGCGGCGGTTATTACGGGAGAAGTAACCGCTGTTGGCGGAGATGTGGTGACAGAGCGAGGCCTTGTATGGAGCACGCATGAAAACCCGGAAGTAACAGATCAGAAAGTCAAACTGGGCACCGACCAGGGTAGCTTTACAGATACTATTCCTTCTCTGCTTACGTTTGTAAAATACTATGTAAGGGCCTATGCTATTAATCGTTTTGGTACTGCTTACAGTGAGCAGCTGGTCGTAATATTTTTGCCGCCTTCTTTTACGGATCCCCGTGACGGAGAGGAATACACCATCAAACAATATGGCAACGCGGTATGGATGACACAGAATTTCCGCCATATTCCCGCAACAGGTTTCGGTACAGAAATGTGGATGCAGGATTATAATGGTACAGATGGCGGTGAAGCAAAAAAGAATAAATACTATCACGAGTATGGTTGTCTGTATACCTATGATAAAGCGGTGGCCGTGGCGCCCGCAGGCTGGCACCTGGCTACAGATGAAGAATGGAAACAGCTGGAAATACTCACAGGACTTACCAGAAAAGAAGCAGACGACGTAGAATGGAGAGGTGGATCAAATGAGAAATTGAAGTCGAACCTGTGGCCCGGTCAGGAAAGCGGTGCGATGGAATTTAATATTCATCCCGGCGGGAAACAGTGGTGTGGCGGCGCTTTCCAGGATTTCCAGAGCATGGCGTTCTATTGGACCGGGTTGGATGAAGGCGTTGCATCTGGTGAAAGCCCTTATTACAGATTTTACCCTCCGGGTAATGGAACCGGCCGGTGGAATAACTGGCCGAACTGTGTAGGCTTGTCGGTAAGGTATGTAAGGGATTGATATTGATAACATGCCATCCGGGTTCGTAGCATTGACCCGGATGGTTGTTTTCTCCTTCTGTAAAATAGTTTTAAAAGATTGATATGAATAAACTGTTGTTCGTATGTGCTGTTTGTTGCAGCATGGCTTTCCGGCTGCCTGGTACCAATCCGGCGCTCCGGCATGCAGATGAAAAAATAAGCCTGGAGAACAAAAAGGTAGCACTGGTATTTGATAAAAAAACAGGGATGTTGAGCAGCCTTGTTAATAAAATTACGGGAGATAATTACCTGAAAACCCCATCTGGCGGCAACCTGTTCCGGTTGTTTGTAAACACAACATCGATGCCTGCATTATCGGCGGGTGCACATAATGACAACTACGGCGGTAGTATGATAGATCCATCCACTTGTGTACTAAAGGATTTTTCTTTTGCTGCAAAAGCAGGCGCGCGTGAATTGACGTTAAAGATGACAACCGCAAAATCACTCACCGTGTTGTTGACCATAACATTACCGGATACAGCATCTTTTTTTGATTGTAAACTGGTAGTAGTTAATAACAGTAATACTTCCTGTGCAGTATATTCTTCGTTCCCTTACTTTTCCGGCATTAGCCTGGGAGAAGAACCAGCTACCAACCTGGCTGTTAATATGTGGGACAGGGGTTATCCCGGTATAAAAGCCTGGGCTGCCAACAGTGGCGGTGTATATGGAAGGGATGTGCAAATGCAATGGCAATGCGTATATGAGCCGGCATTGAAAGAAGGACTTGCTTTTATTACCATGGATACAACCTTCCGTAATAAGATCCTGACCTGCTTTCCAGGAGGCGGCATGCAGTCGTTGTATTTTGATCAGGAAACGATTCGTCAGGGCGAGGCACGCGATTGGCCGGCTGCGCGGGTACTTGTATTTAACGGCAACTGGCGTATCGCAGCAATGGCCTACCGGTCATGGGTAAACGAAAATATGCAACCAAGACCGGTACCTGCCTGGTATACAAAAGAAGTGGCTATGCGGTCAAGCACCTGGATACCGACAAAAGAAGCGGTAGAAAAAGAAAAGCTGGCGAAAGGTACCGGTGTCATCACCTCTTTTGAACAACTGCCCAAACAGTATGCCGGTGGTTACAGCGATTGCCTGGAAATGGGCATGTGGAATGAAGGGGTAAACCTGTGGCCCGAAACCTACGGCCCCTGGATGTCTTCAGGCTTTATAGATTTCCGTTCAGACCTGGGTGGCCGCACAGCATTTGTAAAAGGCGTAAAAAATGTACATCAATACGGTCGCAAAGTAGCCATGTATGTGGCGGGATATGGCATCAGAACCACCAGCCCTTTATTTAAAGGAGACGATTGGAAGAACTGGGCGATCATGACAAATGCCCAGGGTAAGATCAGTTTTGAATACAGGGGAGAGAAAGACGACGAAGTATTCGGCATCTTTACCTGTCCTGGTTATAAACCCTGGCAGGATAATATGATCAGGGTATGCACCATGCTGGCAAAAGCCGGTGTAGATGAAATAAGACTGGATGAAATAGGCTTTCCTTTCCGCCCATGCTTTAATCCGGCGCATCACCATGAAAGTCCGTATGATTGTCACCGCTGGATGCGGGAGTACCTGCGCAGGATCCGCGAAGCGGTGGATAAGATCAACCCGGATATGGTGATTTCTACAGAATTTTTTATGGATTATTTTCATACTTATACTAACGGTGCGCTGGTAATGGATTGTAGCGGAAGCGAAATAGATGCGATGAAAGTAGCGATGCCTTCTTACCTGGCTTTATCATATCATGCCGGTGCAGCGGAAGCAGCTATTACCGGTGCCGTAATGAGCAAGCCGGAAAGTCACCGGCTGAACTGGGCCTGGGGGCATGTAGGCACATCGAGCCCGGCTGATTACCCGCCAGGGCCGGGAGCCGCTTTACCCTGGTATGAACTTTATCCGCTTTTCGCCACTGCATTAACCCGCGGTGATCTGACGGAATGGGACCCCGTTTCCCTGAACGATTCCGGATGGATCGGACATTTATGGAAAGATACCAACTACTGGGTACTTACCGGCGGGCATGAAGATGCTACGCCATTGGTATCCGGCGGAGCAGAGATTCAATTGCCGGAACTACCGCCGGAAATTACACATGCCTTTGAGTTTGATGTAGCTACTGCGGCTATGCATGAAATACCCATTGTACGAAACGGGAAAGGTATTTTCATCCGGTTACAACACGCTGTATCAGCGGTATTCTTTCCTTTGCCGGATTGCCCGCCTTTACCCATGATAGCGCAACTGCAACAAAAGAACGGCGCTTCAGCTGCATTGGAAGTAAAGTTAAAATTATTTGCACCCTGGAAACCGGAAAGCGAAAAAAAGAACATGGCTGCTTTAGTATTGAAAGCACCGGGATTTACTGTTTCCAAAAAGCAGGTACAAGGAAATACGGCGTTATTTGAAATCAAAACGCCGCAAAAAACAGACAACGCCCATTACTTTTTTCAGGTAACCGGAAATTGTTTGCCCTTAAAGAAGTGGTTCAGCATAGGGATTTAGAAATTTTTTGATTTGTGAATTTAGGGATTTGAAATGCAGCGGAGATTTAAGCGTACATATTTATATATCCGCTGCATTTCAAATCCCTAAATTCGTAAATCAAAAAATCCCCAAATTTTAATCGTATTTCATCGCGTCATAACCCAATTGTCTGCGCAATAATCCTAACTGGCCAATACAGTATGATTCCCTATCTACGCAGAATATAATCGAATCAAGGAAGGTGTAATCGCCTCCCGGCATCTTCATAGGATCGGGCCCGTTCAGGGCTTCTTCACTCAAATTGGCAAAAGCATCTTTTAATACCTGCGAAATAGCATCCCAGTCTTTTATATATTCAGCAAGCGGCGGATAGGTAACATTGTCCTGTATGCCTTTGAAGTTTTCGAAAAATTGGGGGGAAGTCTGTTGAAGGTTTATTCCCACTGTTTCACCTAAAAAATACCTTTGCTGAAGAAGGCTGCCCGCAATCCATGCCATATGGTTCGCTTTTGTGTTCAACCGGTTATTGGCATCTTTATCTGAAACGTTTACGAGCACGTTATGAAATAATTTTGTGTGAAAATCATATAAGCCAAGGAAGGCTTCCAGGATGGCTTTCTTTTGTGGTTTGTCCATATGTTGCGCTTTATGAGGGTGATATAATCGTTTTGTCTTTTAAGCTACTTATACAAATATCCGCTTTATAGGAGAGAAAGACAGCGTGTGAATAGGACAATATAAGGGGTTGATTGCGCCATTTCTATAAAGCGGAGATGTTTATGGGAACAACTATTTTACTGAAAAGTAATATTCCCCGCTTGCATAATCGGTTTATAAAATGTACTTTAGAAATCAAGAATACACCAGTGAGTTACCGGGGCATCAAAATTCCACGTGCGTAAAATTATCAACCAAATTACACTTTCGTATGTCTGCAGAGAATGCCTTTGTGAATAAATATTCCCGGTATGAGGACTGATAAAACCGACATGAATGATCTGTGGCAAAGGGTTTCAAAGGAAAATGATCAACGGTCATTTGAAGAGTTGTTTCATCATTGTTACAAAGGGCTTGTGCGTTTTGCAGAAGGGTATGTTCATAACCATGAGTCTGCCGAAGAAATTGTGTCCGATATTTTTCTAAAGCTTTGGGCAGGAAGAGAGACATATAAAGATGTACTTCATATAGAAAAATACCTTTTTACCGCTGTACGCAACCAGTCGCTGAATTACCAGCGCAAGTTTTCCGGTTACCGCGTGGTAACCACAGATGATCCGGAACAATATGGTGTTTTGTCTTCCCACGATCCTTATAAGGCATCTGAGTGGAAAGAACTCCTTGCCAGGCTGGATAAAGCGGTGGAAATGCTGCCACCCAGGAGACGCAAGGTTTTCCAGCTGATCCGGGAGGAGGGGTTCAAACCTAAAGAAGTAGCAGAAATCATGAATTTATCGCACCGCACCGTGGAAAAGCAGCTCTTCACCGCTGTGAAAACGCTGCACGCCATACTCCAGCCATACTTAACTTCACAGCAAAAAACCGCTACCAGTGGCGTAGACGCCGCAGTTTTGCTTTCCTTATTGTTAGGAACCATCCTCCATTAAAATTTTTTTTTCGGGAGAGTACGTAAGTCACCCCACTTTTAGTGTCTATGTATAAAAGCAGCGCAAATCGCAGTTTTTATATAGATGGACAAAGAACGGTTTTTATGGCTGGTCACCAGGATGCTTTCCGGCGAGATCCGGGATGAGGAACAACAGGAGCTGGAAGCCCTTATGAAAGCGGATCCGCAACTCCGGAAGGAGAGCGGGGCCTTACAGTCTTTCTGGAAGGATAGTGAACGGCATGCACAAAATGACGAAACGAAGGCAGCTTTTGAAAAGCTGAAATCGCAGATGCATACAATAGATCCTCAGCTGTGGCAGGAGGAAGATCAGGAACCAACACGCATTAAATGGTGGACACTACTGGCGCGTACAGCGGCAGCCATATTTTTTTTGGTGGGTGCCTGGTATATCATGCAAACAACCGGTGTTTTGCCCTGGAAAGAAGACGGGCTCCGCTCTGAATCCAATACCAGGGGCACCCGTTCACATATCAAACTGGCGGATGGTACTTCTGTATGGCTGAATGCAGACAGTGAGCTGAAATACCCTTCGCGTTTTAAAGGAGATAAAAGAGAAGTATACCTGAAAGGAGAAGCTTTCTTTGATGTGGCGAAAGATGCCTCCAGGCCCTTCATTGTACACACGGCAACGATGAATATAAATGTACTGGGCACCAGCTTTAATGTGAAAGCCTATCCGAACGACAGTGTCAGCGAAGCAACGCTGATCAGCGGAGAAGTAGAGGTAGAGATGAAAAACCGGTCTGATAAAAAGATCCGCCTGAAACCGGCGGAGAAACTCGTACTCCCTAACGGAAAGGATTCACTGCAGGGATACCAGGCATTGGCAGTACCGATTATCAGTACGCCGACCTATTTCTCAAAAGAAGACAGCGCCATCATTGAAACGGCCTGGATTGACAATAAACTCATATTCCATGATGAATCTTTTACCAGCCTCGCGACCCGACTGGAACGCTGGTACAATGTGTCCATCTGTTTCGAAAATACAACTATTCAACAACTACGTTTTACGGGGATCTTTAAAAATGAAACAGTAAAGCAGGCTTTGGAAGCACTGCAATTAACGGAACAGTTTAATTACAGAATGGTGGACGATACCACTATTATTATCTATTAAGCAAATACCAAAATCTTTTGCCATTGAAATAAAAAAGCAAAAAAAACGGGAAATGTTGAACCCATTTCCCGTCATTAGCCTTAATGGGAACAGTCTCGGTTGAGGGATGGCTGTGCCCGATTATTAACAACTAATTCTACGTAAGTTATGAAAAAAAAGCATTTAGTGTATGCTTATAGTCCGCCGCATGCGCTAATAAAGGTACTTGTGATTATGAAACTAGCATTTTTCTTCCTTCTGTTATCATTTCTTCACGTTTCAGCAACAGTGCGATCACAGGATAAAGTGTCACTGAGCCTGGAGTCTGCAGACTTGCGGAAGATGTTACTCATGATAGAAGCACAGACAAAATATCATTTCATTTTCAGTGAACGTAAAGTGAAGATCGAAAAGAGAATTGACCTGTCTGTAAAAGATGAAAACGTTTTCAAAGTACTGGAAACGGTGTTACCGCTTGTCAATCTTGAATACCGGTTACTCGAAGGCAACCTGATTGCCATCACCACTAAAGATGAAAAAACGGAGATACTGCTGAAAAAGGATGTGCGGGGTATGGTCACAGATACAACAGGCATGCCTTTACCGGGTGTGACCATCGCTGTAAAAGAGGCGCCCAGCATCGGTACCACCACTGATCTCAATGGTAAATATGTGCTGGATCTCCCCAATAACGCCACCACACTGGTGTACAGCATGATTGGTTATGATAAACAGGAGATAGCCGTAAACGGGCGCGATGTAATTAATGTACGCCTGGCCATTGCCTCCAACCAACTGGAAGAAACAGTTGTTGTAGGTTTTGGTACACAAAAGAAGAAGGAAGTGGTGGGCGCAGTTACCACCATTAATCCGAAAGAACTGAAAATTGCTTCCAGCAACCTCACTACCGCATTGGCCGGAAGACTGGCCGGCGTTATCGCTTACCAGCGCAGTGGTGAGCCGGGAGCCGACAACGCCGATTTCTTTATCCGCGGTGTTACCACTTTTGGCTACAAAAAAGACCCCCTGATCCTGATAGATGGTATCGAACTAACGACGACCGATCTTTCCCGGATGCAGGTAGATGATATTGCCAGCTTCTCTATCCTGAAAGATGCTACCTCCACCGCGTTGTATGGCGCAAGGGGCGCGAACGGCGTAATCCTCATCACCACCAAAGAAGGGGTGGAAGGTAAAGCACGCATATCTGTACGGTTGGAAAATTCCTTGTCGGCCCCCACACAAAACGTGGCGCTGGCAGATCCCGTTACGTATATGCGTTTGGGTAATGAAGCGGTATTAACGCGCGATCCGTTGGGCATCCTGCCTTACCCGGAGGCAAAGATCGATAACACCATTGCCGGTACTAACCCTTACGTCTATCCCGCTACTGATTGGAGAAAGGAATTGTTCAAAGACTATACGATGAACCAGCGGGTGAACTTCAACGTTTCCGGTGGTGGTAAAGTAGCGCGCTATTATCTCGCTGCAACGATGAACCAGGATAATGGTATGCTGAAAGTAGACAAGCGCAATAACTTCAACAATAATATCAAACTGAAAACCTACTCCATGCGCTCCAACGTCAATATCAATCTGACAAAAAGCACAGAAGTAGGCATCCGCTTATCCGGCACCTTCGATGATTATAAAGGCCCGGTGGATGGCGGAACAGATATGTACCGGAAAGTGATCCGCTCCAATCCCGTGCTGTTTCCGGCCTACTACCCGGTAGACGACGAAAATGCCTATGTACAGCATATTATGTTTGGTAATTTCGGCAACGGCAATTACATCAATCCATATGCAGACATGGTGAAGGGATATAAGGAATATACCCGTTCCAATTTGCTGGCACAGTTTGAACTGAAGCAGAATTTATCTTTCATTACTGAAGGGCTTTCCCTGAATGCACTCTTCAATACAACACGCACTTCTTATTTTGATGTGTCACGCTTTTACAATCCTTTCTGGTACCAGTTGGGTAATTACGACAAGTATACCAACCAGTACAACCTGAGTATGCTGAACCCTAATACCGGTACAGAATACCTGAACTATAACGAAGGGCCAAAGGAGATCAAAGCTACTACCTATATCCAGGCGACAGCCAATTTTAACCGCACTTACAGGGATAAACATAATGTAAGCGCGATGATGGTGTTCCTCATGAACAACCAGATCACCGCTAATGCCGGCTCCCTGCAATTGTCGCTGCCACACCGGAATATCGGCGTGTCCGGCAGGTTTACCTATTCCTATGACAACCGTTATTTCGCAGAATATGATTTCGGATATAATGGTACGGAAAGATTTTATGCAGACAAACGCTTTGGCTTCTTCCCTTCAGTGGGCGGTGCATGGCTGGTATCCAACGAGCCGTTTTTTAAACCTTTGCTGAAAGTAGTGAGCAGTCTGAAACTGCGTGGTACCTACGGTGTTGTAGGGAACGATGCCATCGGTGATCCGAAAGACAGGTTCCTCTATCTCGCTGATGTAAGTATGAAAGATCCCGTTCGGGGTTCTGCCTTCGGAACAGATTATACTTATTACCGCGATGGTATTTTTATCAACCGGTATGGAAATAATGACATTACCTGGGAAACCGCTATAAAAACAAACTGGGGTGTGGAGATAGGGCTGTTTAATAAAATAAATATCCTCCTGGATATTTATACAGAAAACAGGAAGAACATCCTGATGAACCGTGCATACATTCCCGTTACAATGGGATTGCTGAGTAATGCAGATATACAGGCCAATCTCGGAGAGGCCACCGGTAAAGGATTCGACCTGTCAGTAGATTATAACCACAGTTTCAACAGGAACTGGTGGATCCAGGCGCGTGGTAATTTCACCTATGCTACCAGTGCTTTTAAAGTGTATGAAGAACCGGAATACGAGGAAACATATTTATCCCACAAAGGTTATCCGCTGTCGCAGTCATGGGGTTATATCGCAGAGCGTTTGTTTGCAGATGATGCGGAAGTGGCCAACTCACCGGTACAAAGTTTTGGCGAATATGGGGCGGGAGATATCAAGTACCATGATGTAAACGGCGATGGTCAGATCACGAGCCGCGACAGGGTGCCCATTGGTTATCCTACCACACCCGAAGTTGTATACGGATTTGGTTTCTCTGTGGGATATAAAAATTTCGACCTTTCTGCATTCTTCCAGGGACTGGCAAGAGAATCGTTCTGGATCAATCCTGATTCCACCGCGCCTTTTGTAAACGACCGCGCGTTGTTGCAGGTATATGCAGATAATCACTGGTCGGAAGATAACCGCGATCTCTATGCCACATGGCCACGTTTAAGTACACGACCTATTGCCAATAATACCCAGAACAGCACCTGGTTCATGCGCAATGGCGCCTTCCTGCGGCTGAAAACACTTGAAGTGGGTTACACCCTGCCGGCATCGCTGACGAAGCGGATCAAGGTGGAGAAGACCCGTTTCTATGTCAGCGGCATCAATCTTCTGGTGCTGGGCAAGTTTAAACAATGGGATGTGGAAATGGGAGGCAATGGCCTGGGATATCCCGTCCAAAGGGTTATTAACATGGGCGCGCAATTGTCGTTCTGATCAATTATTTAAAAGAGACTGTTATGAAATACTTTAAAATATGGGTGGTGGCTTTATTCGGGCCAATGCTCTTTTCCTGCGAGTACCTGGATATTGTGCCGGATAACATCGCTACGGTGGACCACGTGTTCCGGATGCGTAACACAGCAGAACAATATCTTTTTACGATTTACAGCTATCAGCCAAAATATACAGACCCCTACAACTATCCCACTTTCCTGGGAGGAGATGAATTATGGGCGAATGAATTTAATGTAAACCTGGTGCAGCCTGCATGGCAGATTGCCAAAGGGTTTCAGAACGTAGTAGATCCTTACTCCAACTACTGGGGTGGTAGCAACGGCGGCAGGGGAACATTCGTAGCTATCCGGGATTGCAATACTTTCCTGGAAAATATTTTCAAAGTGCCCGACATGGATGATTATGAAAAGGCACGCTGGGCGGCGGAAGCAAAGTTCCTCAAAGCCTATTATCATTTTTACCTGTTCCGCATGTACGGCCCTATTCCACTCATCAAACAGAACCTGCCTATTACCAGTGGTCCGGCTGAAGTAAAAGTAACCCAGGCGCCGATAGACAGTTGTGTGGAATACATCGCCAGCCTGCTGGATGAAGCAGTGCCGGATCTGCCGGAAAGGATCCTGAATGAAGCCACCGAGCAAGGCCGCGTTACAAAATCCGTTGCCCTGGCACTGAAAGCGCAGTTGCTGGTAACAGCTGCCAGTCCGCTCTTCAACGGCAACAGCGACTATGCTTCCTATACAGATAAAAAGGGCGGCAAACTTTTCAGCAACACCTACGATCCCGCTAAATGGGAGCGCGCTGCGGTAGCCTGCCGGGAAGCCATTGAGCAGTGCCATGCCGCAGGTCATAAACTGTATTACTATAATGCCGCATTCCTGCCGTTCCCCGGTTCGCCGGAAACAATAACGGAAATGAGCGTACGTAGTGCCGTGTGTGAAAAATGGAATCCTGAAATAATCTGGACAAGCACCAATAACAGGGCGGCTACATTACAGCTGGAAAACCTGCCCCGCCTGTATTCCGGCGATAAGCAAACGGCCACTTTATCTTCTTTCGGTGTACCGATGAAGATTGCAGAGGAGTTCTATACAAAGAATGGTGTGCCCATCTCCGAAGATAAAACCTGGAACTATAACGGCCGGTATACAACAAGAACTGCTACCACGGCAGATATTCTCCGCCTGAAACCCAACTACGTAACGGCTAATCTCAACTTCGACCGCGAAGTACGTTTCTATGCCAGCCTCGGTTTTGATGGCGGCAGATGGTTCGGACAAGGTCGTTTTAATGATGCAGATAATGTATACCTGGAAGCAAAGCTGGGACAGATAGCGAATAACCACGCCTGGGCATATTCTATTACCGGTTACTGGGCAAAGAAGCTGGTCAATCCACAAACCATTTCTTCCGCCACAGAAATTACCGTACAGCAATATCCCTGGCCGTTGATCCGCCTGGCAGACTTGTACCTGCTTTATGCAGAAGCCCTGAATGAATCACAGGGCCCTGGTGGAGAAACATTCAAATGGATAGACCTGGTACGGGCAAGAGCCGGTCTGAAAACCGTGGAAGAATCCTGGTCGCAGTATTCTACATCTCCCGGCGCACCACAAAACAAAGATGGGCTGAGAAAAATCATTCACCGCGAAAGGTTGATAGAACTGGCTTTTGAAGGCCCCCGCTTCTGGGATCTCCGCCGCTGGAAAGAAGCAGAAAGGGTGATGAATGAACCTATCACCGGCTGGAACTATACCGGTAAAACACCGGACACCTATTACCAGGTGCAATACCTGTATGCACAGGTTTTCCGTAAGCGCGATTATCTCTGGCCTGTGAAGGAAGAGGATCTGATCGAGAACAACCTGCTGGTGCAAAGCCCCGGCTGGTAAGGATGCCTTATCTGATAACCATAATGTAATAACAATGCGTACACATCTTCTGCCCATATTAAGTTTACTCTTACTCGCCTTTGGCTGTAAGGAAGAAAAAATTGAGCCCCTCACAAAAGGTGGCAAAGCACCCGGCGTTGTTTCCAACGTAACCGTTAAGAACGAGTCGGGAAAAGTAGTGCTCACCTACGACATTCCTGCCGACCCGGAATTACTGTATGTAAAAGCAGAATACGAAATCCGGCCAGGTAATAAAATGGAAGTGATTTCTACATTTTACAATAACAGTTTAACACTGGAAGGTTTTGGAAATACAGAAGAACGGGAAGTGAAATTATATTCCGTCAGCAAATCAGAAGTCCGTTCCGAACCCGTTTCTGTAAAGGTAAAACCGCTTACACCACCGGTTACCGCGGTGTTTACTTCGCTGGAATTTGCAGCAGATTTTGGTGGTATCAACGCGAAATTCAAGAACGAAGATTCTGCCAATATTGTGATCGGTGTAATAACAAAAGATCAAAATGGCGCACCCATTCCGGCGGATATGTATTATACCAGCGATAAAGAAGGAGAGTTTTCCGTTCGCGGATTCGATGCCAGCGAACGCTGGTTTGGCCTGTATGTAAGGGACCGTTGGCAAAACTATTCCGATACCGTTTGGCAATTGCTGACGCCACTATTTGAACAGCAGCTCGACAAGAAACTGTTTAAAGCTATGAAGCTGCCCACAGATGCTACAACCTTTCCTTCCGGCCCATTAACTAATTTATGGAATGATAAAGTAAGCGGTGGTTCCGGTAGTAACAACACCTGGTTCCGTTCGGCCAATGGATCGGGCATACCACACTGGGTTACATTTGATATGGGCGTAACTGCGCGGTTAAGCCGTTTTATCGAGATCCCCAGAGGCGCCTTTGATGAAAACAACCTCTTGTACAGCGCCGGAGATCCGCAACTGTTTGAAATATGGGGAACAGATGACCCCAATCAGGATGGTAGTTTCAACGGTTGGACCAAACTCTCGGAATGTGAGGTGGTAAAAGGTTCGGGATTAACTATCGGTGTCAATTCAAATGATGATATCAACAAGGCGCAGGCAGGACACGAGTTTAAGCTCCCAACGGATATACCGCCGGTAAGGTATCTCCGTATTAAAATGTTGCAGACGTTTGGAAATGCAGATTATTTCTGGATGGCAGAACTCACTTTCTACGGAGAAATACAGTTATAATTAAAATTGTAAAACATGACATTGTTAAGATATCTATGTTTTTCACTGGCAGCAGGCTTATGCCTCGCTGCCTGCGAAAAATCTGACAAGAATTATAAAGATTTTGCCCCCAACGGCGAAAATGTGTATCCCGGTAAGGTAGATTCGCTGAAAGCCAATCCCGGTAAGGAACGTATCCAGTTGGCCTGGTTACTGAACACGGATCCCCGCATCGTGAAATGCCGGATCTTCTGGAACCGTAAAGCGGATTCCGTAGAGATAGCGGTCTCACATAAAAATTCCGTAGATACTATCCGGCATACACTGGAGCTGGGCGAAGGACCATACATTTTCGAAGTGTATACTTACAATGCGGAGGGCGACCGTTCTATTAAAGCGGAAGTAAACGGAGATGTGTTTGGTAATTTCTATGAGAGCGGCCTCCTGAACCGGATATTGAAAAGTGCGGTGATCACCGGCGGTGATACAAAACTGGAATGGGAGGACGCAGATCCCCGCTCTCCGGGCGTGTTGCTCAGTTACCAGGACCAGGCGGGCGTTGCGCATACACAGCTGATTCCTTCCGAAGAGAAAACGACTTTGCTGACCGGTACACCAACAACAGGTACAATGGAATTTAAAACCTTGTATCTTCCGGTTGCAAATGCTATTGATACATTTGCCGCCGTTACGGTGAAAGTGGATTTATAGATTGAAACCAAAATATAACGCGAACGATGCAACGAAGAACATTTCTATCTGCTTCTATCCTGGGAGCCCTTGCTATTGCAGTTGATGTACCCGCCCTGGCATCCGGCAGTGATGAGCCGGGTTATTCCGTGATCAACGCCGGTGTGGGCGGAAACAATACCAACGACTTGTTGAAAAGGATCGATAAGGATTGCCTGGCGCACGCGCCGGAACTGACCGTGCTGATGATCGGAACAAATGATATGAACAGCATGAAGTATATCCCGCTGGAGCAGTACCGGGAAAATCTTTCCACGATCATTAAAAAGATCAGGGCAAAGAAAAGTAAAGTGCTGCTGATGACCATCTGTCCATTCATCGAAGAATATTTATTCACCCGGCATAACCCGGCGCACTATGGTACAGAAGGCCCTTCGGGCAGAAGAGCGGAAGTGAACCGCACTATCCGGGAACTGGCAGCGAAACATAAAACATCCCTGCTGGACCTGGGAGCATTGTTTGATAAAGGTGGCCAGGTTGGACTGGGTAAGCACTCGCTTATACAGAATGAGGTGAACACGCATAAAACAGACGGCGTGCATCCAACGCCCGATGGCTACCGTTTTATTGGCCTCGCCGTTTACCAGTATATTATTTATAACCGGTTGCCGAAAAGCCGCATTGTGTGTTTCGGAGATAGCATCACAGCGGGAGACGGCGGCGTTGATAAAGAAAGTTATCCGGCTTATCTGCAACGGTTTTTGTTGCCGGCATAATATTATATAAAACATAACTGATTCAAACCATGAAGTGCAAATTCCTGATCTGCGCCGTAGCTATTTTTTTATGTCATCAAGTGGCATGGGCAGACTATAAAGTAGATGTATGCGTGTATGGTGGTAGTTCCGCCGGTGTTATTGCCGCTTACACCGCAAAGAAAGCCGGACGTTCCGTATTACTGATAGAACCGGGCAAACACCTCGGTGGCCTTACCACCGGCGGGTTGGGCTATACCGATATCGGAAACAAATATGCCATCCGTGGATTATCGCTGGAATTTTACCGGCAGATAGGCCGGCATTACGGGAAGTTTGAGCAGTGGATTTTTGAACCGCATGTGGCAGACAGCCTGTTTAACGATTATATACAACGTGCAAAAATACAGGTACTCTATCAGCACCGCCTCATGGCAGCAGCGAAAGAAAACGGTAACATCAAAACAATCACACTGGATGCAAACGGTACTACTATCAACGTTTCCGCCAAAGTGTTTATAGATGCTACTTACGAAGGCGATCTGATGGCGAAGGCCGGTGTGTCGTACATCGTCGGCCGCGAAGGGAACGAGGTGTACAACGAAACCTGGAATGGGGTACAGATGCTGCATTCACACCAGTTTCCGGATAATATAGATCCTTACAAAATACCGGGTGATCCTGCCAGTGGATTGGTATGGGGTATCAGCGATGCTGCCTTACAACCAAAAGGCAGTGGCGATAAACAGGTACAGGCCTATAATCACAGGATCTGTTTAACCAATGATCCGGCAAATATGATCCCTATCACACGTCCGGAAAATTATGATCCGGCGCGTTATGAATTGCTGGCAAGACTGTTCAAAGCAGAACCGGGTAAAACAAAACTGAGCGATTATTTTATCATCAGCAGTATGCCGGGTAAGAAAACGGATATCAACAACAAGGGTGGTTTTTCTACTGATATGATCGGGATGAATTATAACTACCCCGAAGCCGATTATGCTACCCGTGCTAACATCCTCAAATCGCACGATGATTATACAAAAGGATTACTGTATTTCTGCGCCAGCGATCCCCGCGTTCCGCAACAGATGCAGGCAGAGATGCGCAGCTGGGGTTATCCGAAAGATGAATACAAGGATAACAACAACTGGACACCGCAGTTATATATCCGCGAGGCGCGCCGCATGGTGGGCGCATATGTGATGACACAGGCCAATTGTGTAGGAAAAGAAGTTGTGACCGATGGCGTGGGTATGGCTGCCTATACCATGGACTCACACAATACACAGCGGATTGTGATTGAAAAGAATGGAAAGAAGATGGTGAAGAATGAAGGGAATGTGGAAGTAGGTGGATTTCCGCCTTACCCGGTTTCTTACCGTGCATTGATTCCAAAAGCGGAAGATTGTAAGAATCTGTTGGTGCCGATCTGTTTATCGGCCAGTCATATTGCCTATGGGTCTATCCGTATGGAACCCGTGTTCATGGCGTTAGGACAGGCTACCGGTGTGGCAGCGGATCTTGCTATTGCATCCGGCATATCTGTGCAGGAAGTAGATGCTGCCAAAGTGAGCAGCATCCTTAAAAGCAATCCGCTGGCAGATGGCAGGACCGGCGATGTACTCATGGATAACGCGGATTCCCTGCAACTGGAAGGCGACTGGAAAACAGAAAAGGGAAAAGGAAGCTACGGACCGGATATGCTTACTGCGGAGAAAAATGCGAAAGCAATATTCCGCCCTTATCTCCGTAAATCCGGACAGTACAGTATCTATTTATATTATCCACATCTGAAAAGTAATGCTGCTGTTATGCAGGTGAAGATGATAAGCGGGAAGAAAGAATATCCCGTACCGGTTAGAAAAGCAGATGTGAAAGTAGTCGGGCAAACCTCCGGTGAATGGGTGAAGCTGGGTACTTTCCCGCTGAAGAAAGGTACCGGTTCCGCGGTGGAGATCTCTGCCGGCAGCGATGGGGAAGGGATCGTGATTGCTGATGCCGTGCTATGGGTACCCGAAAAAAGATAAGACAGGTATAGCTGTTTAAAACGGGGGCGGATCTTTGGATCTTCCCCCGTTTTTTTTATATGTTGCAGGTCAGGCTATGTATTTAAAATAATAATTGTTAAATTAACAATTATTATTTTAATAATTCCCCGGACCCGTTATGAAACAACTTTTGTATATAACTATTTTTTGCCTGCTGGCGCCCATGGGAGCAATGGCGCAGCCACCCGTTTCCTGGGAGTATACCAGCGGCAGTTTGCGGTTTCATTGGGACCCCGTAGCAGATAAAGCAACGCTGACGGATACCGTTACGCACGCCGTTACCTGGCAGGGTGGCCTGCTGCCTTCTTTTTGGGTAAAGGATGCTGCAGGGCAGCACCGTTACCTGAAACCGGAAGTCAGCAAAGCTATGCAGCTGGACAATGGCAATAAACTGGTATTGTCCCTGGAGCTGGCAGCAGCCGGAAACGGACAACTGATCATAGAACGGGCGCCATGGGGCATGCGTTTCAGCGAATTACAATTCACCTGGCATGATAAAGCGCCGGAAATTATAGAGATGTATATCGGGGCTTCCGCATTGCCGGCAAACGCTGCGAATGTAAAGCCGGTATGGGACCGCCCTTTTATGCCGGACTGGCAGACAATGGGTTATTGTGTACCAGGCGCCAAAGCCGGCACCGTACAAAGCTATTTCCGCATGTGGGATTTTGGTCAGCCTGATATCGCCCTGGGAAATTTTGGTCCTTCCATGAGTACACCCTACGGCGCTGCATTTCCGCGGCCGGTATTATTTACCGCCATGGGCGCCGGTAAGGGATGGCTGAACATAGGCGCCGGCAGTATACCGGATGCGGCTATGACACTCAGCATCAGGGCTACCCGCGGATGTTTCCGCTACCTGTACCGGGAAGACCTGTGGGGCGCACCCACCGGCAATACAAGGACCTGGCAGGATCTGCTGCGCATCACGATAGACACTACAGCTTTAGGCGCCTTTGAAAAATATTATACCTCATTTCCGGTCATAAAAAAAGAAAGCATACCTGCGGCTACGTCGGTATGGAATACCTGGGGCATGTGGCGCTTGAAAAAATATCCGATCCGGCCCATTGCCGATTTTATGCAACAGATGGGCAATGAGATGATGGTACTGGATGATCCCTGGGAATCTTCACAAGGCTCCGGTGAACCGGATCTCAAACGTTTTCCCGCTTTTTATGAAGACATCGCTTATATCCGGAAGAAGGGGGTGAAGATTGGTATATGGGAAACGCTCGGCTGGATAAAAGATACACTCGCATGCAAACTGGGTACCCAGGATCTTATTGTAGATAGTAATGGAAAACCCTGCATGGCCAATTGGAACTTTGACCCCAGCGGCGACGCTTATTATTGCCTGGATGTAAGCTCCCCGCGTGCCCGTGCTTTTTTACAGGAACGCACCCGCCGCGTGATGCAATCAATAAAACCGCAGCTCATCAAGCTCGATTTTGGTTACGGTCTTCCGAGTCCTGATATGGGTGCGCCCCGTGATCCGCAATTCCGCGGTGAACGCCAATCTTTTGAGTTGGTAAGCCTCATTGCCGCCGCAGCCAAAAGTGTGGATAAAAATGTGATCATCATGTATTACGGTATCAGCCCGTTGTGGGCGCCGGTAATGGATATGGTGTCACTGGATGACCAGGGCGATCTTTGGTATGATACCCGGCAGGGCCACCAGGAATGGAGTATATGGGCCTCCCTTTTATCGCGGCAGGGCATAGCTGTTAGCGGCTCTTCTTCTTACAGCTGGACAACCGATGATGAAGTACTGATGAACACCATTATACTGGGATCTCCGGGCGCCGTGCTGGGCACAGAGCTGGACAACGGCGCTCCGATACCGGAACAATACCTGAACAAACGATGGGCCGTCAATAAATGGTATCGCCGCACCGTATTGTGGACGCCTTGCTGGCTTAACAGTCACACCGGCGACCTGGAACAGCCGCCGCACCTGCGTTGCTGGGGACGCGAGGAAACAATAGCCGGTAATAAAATACTCACGGCATTAACCCTGAGAGAAGACAGCAACAAGGATTTGAAAGGTACGCCTGCTGAAAACATCCGCTGGTCCGGTAATTGGGGACTGATATCGCAGGATGACCGGCCGGTAACAGCTTCCGGTAAACTGGCCATTATTCCTTTCAGTGCCGGGCATCTTTCATTACCGTATCATAACAAGCCGAAAAAAATAACGCGGCAAAATATTCATGGTGCTTCCGCTGCCGTTAACTGGACCTGGAAGAATAAGGTACTAAACATCACAGTGACGGAAGAAGCGTTCCGGGATACAGCCGGTTTCCTGGTAGAAGCAGAATAACACTAACATTGTTGTAAACATAAACACATATGCCACAAAGATCGTATCGCATCGCCCTTATTATCCTGGCCTTATGGTTGCCGGCTTTTTTTAGCTGCAAACAGTCTCCCCCTTACCGCGACCTTACCCATAACAGTGCCGTTTTCGGGCATAAGAAGTTTTATCGCTTATACCTGCCCGATGGCTACAATAGCACCGCCACACGTTATCCTGTTATTTATTTTTTCCACGGATGGGGCGGCAGGCATTTTAAAGATGATAATGCGAAGTTGGCATACGAAAAACTGCAACAGCTGGTAGATAAATACAAAGTGATCCTGGTAATGTGGGATGGTAATATCGATGAGCAGGAACCCCGGCCATATAATGTAGGCAATCATGAAGATGTAAAGTTTGAAGTACAGATGAAGGATTATTTTCCGGAACTGGTCAACTATATCGACAGTGCTTACCGCACCGAAGCTGATCGCAGACACCGCGGCATCATCGGTTTTAGCATGGGTGGTATCATGTCTTTTTTTCTCGCAGGTAAATATCCGGATAAAGTAAGTGCTGCTGTAAGCATGACAGGCAGCCCCGAATTTTTCATCGGGTACCCCCATGACCATACGTTGTACCCTTTACGTTATACATTTAAAAACCTGCAACAGGTAAGTACGAGTATGCATACCAGTGATTCAGATATTTTATATTATCTGAATGAAGAAGTCCGCGCCGGCGCCTTATGGGAAGGCGGCGTATCATTTGCTTATCACGCTTTTAAAGGCGGGCATATGGTAGATAAACCCGGAGAGACAAAGGTTTTTGACACGGCCATGCGGTTTGTGGTGGACGCCTTTAAAAATCCGCTGCCGCCAGCGAAACTCTGGTCGCACTACGATCTGTATCCCGACTTTAAAGTATGGGGATACGAAGTGGCCAGTAACAAACAAACACCTGGTTTTATATTCCTCCGCAATGTTGATAAAAGCGGCTTTGGTCTCTATACCCGGAAATGGTTACCGGATGGGCCCTCGTTGCCGGACGTGGAATCGAGTGTGCTGACAGCGCCGGTATATACTCCCGGGCACACCTACCAGGTAGTAACCTGGCGTGCGCAGGGCAACAATACTGATGTGCGGGAAGTAAAGAGTGATGAACAGGGAAGATTGTCCTTTAAACTGGACGCTGCCGGCAGTGAGGTTGGCATCTTTGACAAAAAGGATGCACCGGCATTTATTTGCCTGGACTATAAAGTGGGCGACAATAGCAGGTACCTGGGGGTCAGTCAGCATAACCGGCTTACTTTACGATTACTGAACAGGGGCGGGGAGAATAACCTGCCGCAGGAAGTGAAGGTAACGGTAAGTGCGGTAGATAGTGCCATCGCGCTACCTGTGGCTACCAGCATTATCAAAGCAACACCGGGGCAGCGTATCCTGACGCTGCCACCGCTGGAAGTGGCATGTAATAAAGTGCCACCACCACATGCAGAGCCCTGGCAGGTAAAATTGAAAGTGGTCATCCAGGTAGGCGATCACACTTTTAATGATGAACTCACCGTGCCCGTATGGTTTAATACAACAGCATTTGATCAGATAAATATAGACGATGGCAAGGCGGTAAGAGATACTGTTTTAGGAAGTGGTAACGGCAACGGTATCGCCGAAGCAGGGGAGAAGATCATGTTGTATCAGGGAACCAACCGCCTCCGGATTTATACAGAAGATCCCTGGGTACACCAGGAACTGGTGGAAGAAATAATTCCCGCCCGCTGGCCGGATGGCTTTACCTCTGCCAGTGTACTCCGGATTGCACCCGGTTGCCCTGATGGACATGAAATAAACTGCCTGGCAAGCTATGAAACCAAAACCTTTAACCCTATCGAGCGAAAGGTGACCTGGGGAAAAGTTAAGCTAACGGTAAGGCATAAATGAATTTCTACCGGGCAGGATGAAATGAAAAATTACACGCCAAATTGTGTTAAATGATGATCTAAATGTTTATAAAACATATTATTCCATTCCTGCTTATTCAAAGCGCCGAATGAAAGAGACATTTTGTTGTCGAAGCTGGCTTCGCCTGCTGCACTGGTTTTATTGATATAGTCGATCAGGCGGCGTTTTTCTTTTTCAAAATCCCTGCTACCTTTTATTAAAAAAACAGGAGCTGTCTGTGAATTATGTTTATAGGGCGTTTCGTTTGTTACTATTCTCTTTACGAATGATTTCAAAATGAATTTCATGAGGAAATTGGGCTTGGGATGGGTATTTTCATACACCATTTCATAGGTTACATTGCAGTGCGCCAGCATTTGCGCTACATCCATTTTTCCCCAGTTGGGTGTTGTATCCGGTTTCAACTGATTGATCCTGTTAATTACTTCGTCGGCAACGGCCTGGGTGAAAATATTGGGTAATGCCATTATTCAGCTTTTTTGATGTTATTTATTAACATCAAAATAACTCCTTATTTCTTATAAATATTTTTTAATATTTCAATGAGGCTGCTTATATTATCCTTACAAATTTTTTACCCAAGGGCGTCAATTTTCTCCTGGATGCCTTGTTTTTCCGTTTGTGTTTTGGCTAAAGCATAAGCCTTTTGAAGATGTAGTTTTGCTTTGGAGGTATCGATGTTTTTGTAAAGTTCTCCCAGTAGTAAAAAATAAAAATGATTGCTTTCCAGTTTTAGTTTCTCTGCCTCCACCAGGGCCGCTTGTGGTCCATCCGCCTTGTATAGGGCAAAAGTCCGGTTAAGGGCCACGCTGGGGGAATAATTAATCTGCAGCAGCTGGTTATATAATTGCAGGATATGCTCCCATTTTTCTTTGGTATCTTCTTTTATGCAATGCCAGTAAGCGATGCTTGCTTCTAAATGATAGGAACTTATTTCATCTCCGGCTGCAGCAAGATTTAGAAAATGAATACCCTGGTGTATGAGCGTGGTATCCCATAATGCTTCATTTTGTTGTTCGTAAAGTACTACGGTGTTTTCATTGGGTTGCCTGGCATCAAACCGGGAGGCATGGAAACACATGAGGGCTATTAAAGCATTTGTTTTTGGCCGGTTAGTTCTTTCATAGGCGGTTAGCATGAGGCCCAGACGTAGTGCTTCTATACACAGGTCTTTTTGCAGGATCTGGTTCTGCGTCTGGGAATAATAGCCTTCGCTGAAAAGCAGGTAAATAATGCGCAATACATTATCCAGCCGGTTGACGATCTCATTTTCCGATGGTAGTTCCATCTTTATTTTTTCGGTCCGCAATTTTTCTTTTGCCCGGAATAACCGTTTGTTGATAGTTTCTTTATTAGATAAAAATGCTTCGGCAATTTCATCAATACCAAAACCGCAAAGGATGCGTAATGCCAGTCCTATCTGCGCTTCGCTGGCGATTACCGGATTGCAGATGGCAAAGAGCATCTGTAACTGGCTGTCTTTAATATTCTGCTGTGAGAAATCCAAGGTTTCGGGTAAGTGATTTTTTTCTTCTCTAAAAGTTAATTCGGGGATTATTTTATTTTCAAAGATTTTGTTTCTTCTAAAATGATAAAGTGTTTTTTGTTTGGCTACGGTATATAGCCAGGCGGTTGGATTTTTGGGAATCCCTTTAATGCCCCATGTTTCTGTTGCCTGCAAAAATGTTTCGCTCACAATATCTTCCGCTATTTCTATATGCTGTAAACCGTACAGCTTACTGATAACAGCCACCATTTTTGAAAATTCCTGTTGAAATAGCTGTTTTAAAGATGCATGCTCCTTTTCCATATTTAATAGTAAGCACCACTCTTGTGAAAGAGTGGTGCCATTTCTTTTATATAGATTTATCCAATGATAGCCCGTATTTCAACACTGCCGTTTGCATCCAGCGCCGGACAGCCATGTGCTAATGTGATAGCATCTTCCAGGTTGTCTGCTTTAACAATGATAAAACTGCCCAGTCGTTCCCTGATTTCAACGAAGGGACCATCCGTAATCACACCACCTGCTTTCAGTACTTTACCCTCCAGGGCAAGGCGGGTGCCATTGCTGGCTAATCTGCCCTGTGCTGCTATGCTTCCTGCCCAGTCCTGCCATTTTTTGGTAAGCGCCTGCATTTCTGTTGGCGAGGTCTGGCTGTAATCATAGTTGGGTTGCCGGAATAATAGCATGAATTCTTTCATCTTTCCGGGATTTAAAATGTGATTGAATACATAAGTTACACCAACTTTTTTTTACCATTAATGATTATTTTGCGTGCGCAAACTGACCAGGCTCATAGGTGCCTGCTGTAGTACGGAAAGCAATGTTGAGCCGGTTATAACTGTTAATGGCTATAACGGCTATTGTCAAATCTATCAATTCTTCTTCAGAAAACTGACTGCGTGCTATTTCGTATACTTCATCCGGAACATGCCCTGCCGTAACCCTTGTAACGGATTCTGCCCAGGCGAATGCGGCCCGTTCGCGCTCGGTATAGAAAGGCGCTTCCCGCCATGCATCCAGGGTATAAATACGCTGTTCTGTTTCGCCGGCAACACGCATGTCCTTTGCATGCATATCCAGGCAAAAAGCACAGCCATTGATTTGTGATACCCTGAAAGAGACCAACTCACGCAGCGATTGTTCCAGGGATGATTTTGCCAGGTACATTTCCAAGCCATACATGGCTTTAAAGGCGTTCTGACCTTTTTCGGCCAGGTTGTAAATCCTCGGTTCCATTTTGTTTATGATTTTAATCGTTATTGAATGATTACACTACAATAATGACTGAGATAACCGAAATAGGACAGGTGCTGAGATTTTTTTTGTTAAAACCTGGTTTATCTTATTTTGGTTATAACCCATCATAAAGCAAAAGGAAATGCCCAGTGCAAACGGGAGGTGTTTGCACTGGGCATTTATCAGCAATAACATCACTTTGCCTTCAGCTCCCCGATGGCAATACCACTCTCGCCTGCTACGGTATACAACAGGTATAACTTCTTTCCTTCAGAAAATACATAAGGATCGCGCAACTGCTGTACTTTTCCATAGTATAACCCTGCTTTTGATGGAACAGCCGGTATATCCGCACCTTCATAATCTTTGAGCGGCGCTGCAATTTCCACAGGATCAGATGGGGACCACGTTTTCCAGTCGTCATTCAACTTTATCCGCGACAGCAAGATCCTTTCAGGTGCATCTCCGATCCGGCTGTAAAATACCAGTAATGTATCTCCCTGTAATTTAACAGCAACATGACGGATGTAGTTATCTTTTGTTTGTTTCGCACTAAATGGATTATGCCCCTGCTCAAATGCGGCAATACCATCTGCCGATCTTCCTAATTGCCCGGCGCGGGACAGGGAATAATAATATTCCCCCCATTTGAATACGCGGAAATAGGAGAACCCAAGTACGGTTGTATCCGGATGAAAATGAATACCATCCTTTGAGGTAGCTCTGAACGTATACTGGCCCTTGTATTTGTCGTTTACAAGTGGACAATGAAAATACATGACCAGCTGCTGATGAGCGGTGTCAATCAATATATCCGGTGAGGCAACGTGCGTTACCGCATCTTCGGCGCTTTCTGCGCCATCGTGCCTGGTACTATTGCCTGCGGTGGGAAGCCCGGTTTCACATACTTTACAATCAGACAATTGCAACGTGCCCGGCTTATATATTTTCCAGGGCCCTTTCAGGTCATCAGCATAGGCCAGGCGTATGTATTTACCCTTGTGGTGGGCGAAATACAAATAGTATTTTCCTAGTTTCCGGGGCAGCCAGGAAGGCGCTTCTATCAACGTAGGTCCGTTAATGTTATCACCATCGGCACCGCTGAGCAGACTGGCTTTTATAATAGGATTATTTTCCAGCCGTTCGAAAGAATAGTTTTGTGCATAAGCGGTATGCGCCAGCATAAAACAGCAGCATACAGCGATCCATTTTTTTATATGTATCCGATCCATTTTTTAAAAGTTAATGATTACCTGAAATCGATATCTACCTGATTAATAGTACCGGTGAAAGCAAAGGGTACAGCATACTGTGTGGAGACAGGTGTGCTGATGTCCCGGCCAACTTCCAGGCCTTCATAGGAGGACGCCAGCGCAGCGTGTCCGGTTTTAAGTGCTGACACCTGCCGGTCATTTATAAACAGGGCGATACCGTTACCATTTTCCTTGTCATAAGTATGTGCGGCTTTCAGCTTCACATGCCCGGAAGGGAGAGCTGCATCACCGGTGTTTATTTCAAATACTTTATCACCGGTATTATAGGCAAAGTATAATTTCCTGTTTTTAACAAACAGGGAGAAGCCCCCGGAGCGCCCGCCATTGGCAAGCAATACACCCTCCGCACCCGAAGCCGGCAGCACCACATCTGCGGTGATGGAGAAAGAAGTTTTGTTAAAACCCGGGCCATGTGTAACCGTGGAAATACCTGGATACAGTACCACATGTTCTCTGCCGTAATAGCTGCTCCTGGTTGAACCTGGCAGCCGCTCATGCAGTGGAAACACATTGTATTTTGTTGCCTCTTCATCAAAAGCTTCCTGTAGTTGCTTCAGCTTATCCGGATATTGTGGTGCCAGATCAATCCTTTCATTTACATCTTCCGCCAGGTGATAAAGCGTCCATATGTCTGTACTGAAGTCGGTGCCTGCCTTGTGGAATGCACAGGCTTTCCAGCCATCTTTATAGATGGATCTTGCACCGGATATTTCATAGTACTGAATCGTATGACGGGAAGGTGCTTCTTTATCGCTGATAGAATAAGCAAAGCTGGTTCCTTCAAACGGGGCCTGCTCATACCCGTTTATTTTTTCGGGAACCTTTACACCGGTCAGCTCTATGGTAGTAGGTAGTATATCCGTTACGTGACTGTATTGCTGGCGGATGCCGCCCGGCTCTTTTATCAGTTTGGGATAGCGTACAATGAGGGGGTTATGGGTACCTCCTTCACTGTTGGCATATCGTTTATAATACCGGAAAGGCGTATTGGCAGCCATTGACCAACCCAGCGGATAATTTGTATTGGCTTCTGCCGTACCGATGATACCGATGTTCTCTATATTTTTCTGCAGGCGTTGTTCGTCAGTGATATCTTCATTATTCTGTTTCACATAGCCTACCTGTGTACCTTCCTGGCTGGCACCATTATCACCTACCAATACAAACACGAGGGTATTGTCGAGTTGTCCGATCTGCTCCAGGTAGTTGATCAGCCGGCCTATTTCGAAATCTGTTTGCGACAGGTAGCCCGCATATACTTCCATGAAGCGTGCGTATAGTTTGCGGGTAGCAGGGTTTAGTTCGTTCCATGCTTTCACACCGGGGTTCCGCGGAGGCAGCTGTGTGCCCGCGGGAATGAGGCCGGCCTTTATCTGGTTCTGCAATACCTGTTCCCGGTACTTGTCCCATCCGCCATCAAATTTACCTTTGTATTTGTCTATCCATTCTTTTGGCGCCTGGTGAGGCTGATGCGTGGCGCCTGGTGTATAGTAGAGGAAGAAGGGCTTCTCCGGCGCGGCGGACTTTTGTTCGGCAATATAGGTGATGGCTTTATCCGTGAGCAGTGTCGTCAGTAATTTTCCCTGTGGATCATCTCCCAGTTTGTGTGTGTCTTCCCATAGCAGCGGGTGATACTGATCTGTTGCCCCGGGTATGAATCCGTAGTAATGATCAAATCCCCTGCCGGTAGGCCACCGGTTAAAGGGGCCGGCGGGTGTTATATCTGATGGCGAAGTCAGGTGCCATTTGCCCACAGCAAAAGTATTGTAACCGTTTTCCCGCAATATCTCCGCAACGGTTGCTTTCTCAAAAGGCATATAGCCATCATAGCCTGGTGTACCGATGCCTAGCTCCGGATGCATACCGAAATGAACGGAGTGTGAATTTCTTCCGGTAACCAGTGCGGCCCTTGTGGGCGCACAGATAGCGGTAGTATGGAAATTGGCATACCTCAATCCTCCGTTCGCGAGTTTGTCGAGGTTAGGCGTTTCCACCAATCCTCCAAAGGTACTGGTAGCGCCGAATCCAAGATCATCTATCACTATCCACACCACGTTGGGCGCACCGGCGGGTGCCTTTACTTTTTCAGGCCACCATTGTTTCGTGTCCTGCAGGGTTTTGCCGATAGTGCCCTGGTACTGTGGCAAAGGCTCATGCTGTGCATAGGCAACGGAGCCACTGTTCCAGCAAACAAACATGCCTGCCGATATAAATATCTTTCTGATCACTTTCATGACTATACGCTTTTAATATGTTTTTTAAGCTCGGAATAGTTCAGTTCATAACCCAGTCCGGGCCTGTCCGGTACCGTGATGTAACCATCTTCTACTTTTTCAGTAGGGGTTAGCAGCTGGCTGCTCCACGGCACTTCATTGAATGCATATTCCATGATGGAAAAATTGGGCAGACCTGCGCATACCGCTACAGTAGCAGCTGTTGCCACAGGTCCGCTGGGGTTGTGGGGTGCTACCTGGATGTTCCCGTTGGTTTCTGCCTGTGCCGCAATGTATTTGCACTCCAGCAGACCGCCGCAATGTTTTACATCCGGCATGATAATACCCAGCGCCTGCGTGTTGAGTAAGGTGGCATATCCTTCCCTGCCGAAAATGGATTCTCCACCAGCCAGCACCTGTGTAATAGCTTCTCTGATCTCTTTTGTTTCAGCAGGATACAGGCCGGGGGCAACCGGTTCCTCAAACCAAAACAAACGGGCGGGTTCCAGCTTGCGCGCTGTTTCCTTTGCGAGGGGTACATCCAGGTGACTATGCACATCTACCAGCAGTTCAGCATCCTTGCCGATAGTGGCCCTTACCTTTTCTATGCAATCTATGGCGTAGGCAATATCTTCCTGAACCTGTTGCGGTGTAGCATTTTTCAGTGGCCTCATTTCATCAAACGGGGCCAGTTTTACAGCCTTAAAGCCATGTTGCAGGGCAAGTGCTGCATTTTCCCGGAAGGAGTCAACAGCACGCCGCCCATTGCTGTCACGTTGATTGGAAGCACGGTTAATATTGGCGTACACCCTGATCTTATCTCTTACTTTCCCGCCCAGCAGGTTATATACCGGCACTTCCAATGCTTTACCACTCAGATCCCACAATGCCTGTTCGATCCCACTGAAAACTGTTCGCGTCAGTTTATCCGTTGCCTTGGGCAGGCCGCGCTGCCTGTATTGTTCAATATTAAACGGGGATGCTCCTTTTATCAGTTGAAAAAAATCCTGCACTGTATTTTTCAATGCTCCCTCAGAAGATTGTTTTGAAAGCGCATGCGAACATTCTCCCAGTCCTGTTAACCCCTTGTTTGTTTTTAATTCAATAAAATACCAGTCGCCTCTTGCATTTACTTTCACCACATGAAGATCAATACCTGTTATTAAAAGCCCCGGTACTGTTTCAGTGGGAACGGCACTGCGCTCATTTGCGAATAATGAAGCAGGCCCCAGTAGTGGTAACAATAAGCCGAAGCGTGACAGCTGTAAAAATGATCTTCTGTCGAAAGCTGTATGTTGCGATGCTGTTTTATGCTGCATGGCTGATTCCTTTTTAAATAATGTGTAATACTTTCTCACTTCTCCGTTTCGATAATCACTTTATGGATGGTACCCGTGAACTGGTAAGGCACTGCATAGGCATCTCCTACGGCTGTAATGCCATCTCTGCCTACATCTATACCTTCATCCAATGCGTTGTACACCGCCCTTTCCAGTGGGTTGACTTTCAAATACTGCTGTGCTACCTGTGTGTGGCCGATATAAAGACTAAGGTCACCACCAGCTTTTGGATGCGCTTTATCCGGTATGAAAGCTACTTTGAAAGTATTACTTCCTGCACTCACCGGACGGTCGGCAACAAGGCTTGCTGTAACCTGGCCGTTTGTTTGCAATAACTGTAGTTTTCCATCTTTTATAAACAAACTGATACCACCGTCTTTACCGCCATCAGCAAATAAAACACCTTCCGCTCCTGTATCGGGAATAGTGGTTTCCGCCGTCACAGAAAAACTACCTTTTGAGAGGTTCGGTTTTCCATATTCATTCAGTTGGGTGATGCCAGGATATAATACGGTAACGGATTTACCGGTCTTCTTCTTTGGCTGGTAGGAACGGCCTTTTAATGGATAGACGTTATATTTCCGCGCTTCCTCATCAAAAGCTTTTTTAAGTGCTGCCAGTTTTGCCGGCTCCTTTGCTGCCAGGTCATTTGATTCTGACCAGTCTTCGGATAAGTGATACAGATTCCAGGTGTCTTCATTAAAACCTTTACCATCCTGGTGGTAAGCGGTTGCTTTCCATCCATCTTTATAAATAGCCCGGTTGCCGGTGATTTCATAATACTGAAGGGTGTGTCTGGAAGCGGCGGTGGCATCTTTTACGGAATAGGCCAGGCTGATTCCCTGAACGGGTTCCTGTTTATATCCATTAATCACATCAGGTATTTTTGCGCCTGTCAGTGCTACGGTGGTAGGCAACAGATCGATTATATGGCCGTACTGATTGCGGATACCGCGCTCTTTTATTCCTTCCGGATAAAAGATGACGAGTGGTGTATGGGTAGCCCCTTCACTGTTCGCATCATATTTCCAGTAACGGAAGGGCGTGTTGTCTGCCTGTCCCCATCCCTGTGGATATACCGCATAAGATTGCGCGGTGCCAAGTTTGTTATACTGGCTGAGCAGAGAAGGCACTTCTTTGTCTATCTCTTCCTGGTTACGGGGCTCATAAGCGCGTTCTTCCGTGATACCATTTATGGATCCTCTTTTAGTGCCTCCGTTATCTCCCAGTACAGCTATGATGAGTGTGTTGTCCAGCTGACCGGTTTCTTTCAGATAGTTGATAATACGGCCAATTTCATAATCGGTATGAGAGAGATAACCGGCATATACCTCACGGAAACGGCTATATAATTTTTGCTGATCTGCCGTCAGCGAATCCCATGCCTGTACTTCTTCGCTGCGCGGAGGCAGTTTGGTATTGGCAGGAATAACACCAGCTGCCAACTGGCGTTTGTATACATCTTCCCTGTATTTATCCCATCCGGCATCAAATTTTCCTTTGTATTTATCAATCCATTCTTCAGGTGCCTGATGGGGAGAGTGGGTGGCGCCGGGTGCAAAGTAAAGGAAGAAGGGTTTGTCGGGTGCACTGGACCGCTGGTTGGCAATATAATTAATGGCTTTATCTGCCAGCAGCTCTGTGAGGTGTTTGTTATCAGGTGCCAGGTCTATTTTATCATTGCCTTCCCATAATTGTGGGTGCCATTGATCTGTAGCTCCTGTGAGGAAGCCGAAATAATGTTCAAAGCCTCTTCCCAGCGGCCACCTGTTGAAAGGCCCTGCCTGCGTGCCTTCGCCGGGCGGTATCAAATGCCATTTGCCTACGGCGAAAGTATTATAACCGTTTTCTTTCAGTACTTCCGCGATGGTGCCGGCTTCGAAAGGCAACCGGCCATTATAGCCGGGCGTACCGATGGCGGCTTCTGCGAAATAGCCGAAGCCAACCGCATGTGAATTACGGCCGGTCAGCATGGCAGCCCTGGTAGGAGCACATACACCTGTATTGTGAAAATTGGTATACCGCAAACCATGGCTACCCAGACTATCCAGCACCGGTGTGGAGATCAGTCCGCCGAAACCGGTAGTGGTACCAAATCCTACATCATCCAGCAATATCCATATCACATTGGGGGCATGCGCGGGTGCATGCTTTCCCGGTTGCCACCATTCGCGTGTATCCGCTACCGTTGTACCGGTCTTTCCCTGGAAAACCGGTTTGGGATCATGCTGGGCCTGTGCATGATAACCGGTGAGGATTGACAATAAGAAACCGCCCATTATTTTAAGTGTGTTGCTGTTATTCATTTCAGATAGTATTTAGTTCTCCCAACCTGGGTTTTGGGTAAGGGCAGGATTTGCACTGATCTCTCCCTGTGGGATCGGGCGCAAATAATGTTTTTCTACCGCATTGGGTTTGCCCCATGCATGCAACTGGGTAAGGAGCCGTTTGGTCCGCACCAGATCAAACCAGCGTTGGCATTCATACACCAATTCCAGTCTTCTTTCCAGGTACACGGAATCGCGGAACTGGTCTTTATTAAGCCCTTCGGGAAGATCAATCAGTCCCGCCCTGTGGCGTACCCGGTTGATGCTGGTATAGGCTTCCCCAACAGGGCCGTTTTTTTCGTTCACGGCTTCTGCATGAATCAGCAATACTTCTGCAAACCTGATGACAGGTACATTCTTGGATGATTCCTTCAGATCGGATAATGCAGCCGGATCGTAGTACTTCGCAAAATGAGGAATGAAAGTGTAAACTTTTCCATTTGTGGGGCTTACCAGTGAGGTGAAGAAAGTCACGTCTCTACGTTTATCCACCGGAGAATACAAGTCGTAAAGACCTTCCGTAGGTGCATCGGAATCACCACCTGAAATACCGGGGATGATAGGGGTGCCGCGTTGACCCAGGATGTTTCCCAGGCGGTTGGAAAATCCTTTGAACTGTGCAGAGAAGATATGCTCTTTCCCATTTTTGGTAGCTACATTAAATACATCTGCAAAATTTTCAAAAAGGTCATATCCGTAAGGACCTTTTATCACTTCTTCGCTTTTCTGAATAGCTTTATCCCATTCCTGCCTGGTCAGGTAAACCTTTGCCAGCAAAGACTTGGCTGCACCGGCAGTAGCCCTGCCGAGATCGTTGCCGGTGTATACAGGTGGTAAATTTTCCGCATCGGTCAGGTCATTGATGATCTGCGCATATACTTCATCTACGGAAGCGCGGGGGATCTGATAGCCGCTTTTATCCAGCGAAGTGGTAGGATGCAATACCAACGGCACACCACCCCATAAACGCACCAGGTTGAAATAATACAGTGCCCGGAGAAATTTTGATTCATTCACCAGCCGATCCCGCAATGTGTGATCAAATTCGATCAGCGGTATTTTGTCAATGGCAATATTGGTTCTGTCAATGCCCTGGTAATGCTGCCGCCATAATTCGGATACCCGGTTATTGGTCGTGAAAAACGAGAGGAAGCCTATACCGCGCATATCGGTGTTGGTGGCCTTCGGACCGGGAATGGCATCATCAGAAGATATATCGCCGGTTAAGTGCAGTGTTCTGCCGTATATGCCCTGTTCGGATGAATTATCACTCTGGTTCAGATTGGAATACGCGCTGTTCACCGCCGATAACGCATCTTCTTTGGTTTTATAAAACTGGTCTGCGGTGATAAAAGAAGCAGGATGCTCGTCCAGTTTGGCGCATCCTGTCAGGATGGCCAGTATCAGTAAGAAATATATTCTGTTCATGGCTATTGTCTAAAAAGTGATGTTAATACCACCGGTAAATGATTTTGAATTAGGATATACACCGTAATCAAATCCCTGGTTGGTTGAATTTTGCTCGTAGTAGCTTACCTCCGGATCAAAGCCCGTGTATTTTGTCCAGGTATAGAGGTTGGTCGCACCTACCCATATCCTGACCTGTTTGAGCTTTGAATTGTTTTTTAAAGGAAGCTTATATCCGAGGGTGATATTTTTCAAACGGAGATAGGAGCCGTCTTCAAAATAGCGGTCATAGCCTATTGCGGCCGGATCATCTTTTGCGCGGGGCAATTCGTTGGAAGGATTTTGTGGTGTCCATCTGTCCAATGCGCTGATAGCTGCATTGCTGCCACCATTCAGTATCTCAATCTGCTCCTTGTTTTTGTTATACAGCATATTGCCATAAGATCCCTGGAGAAATACAGACAGGTCAAAGCCTTTGTAAGTAAAGGTGTTCCTGAAACCACCGATAAATTTGGGCTGTGAGTTACCCAATATCCTGCGGTCGCCTTCCTGTGTGATTTGTCCATCGTTATCAAGATCTTTGAACTTCAGGTCTCCCGGTTTAGCAGTAGAAGGATTCAGCGTAAAGGCCTTTCCTTTTTCATCTCCCGTTTGTAAAATACCATCCGCTATATAACCACTGTAAGAAATAAGTGGCTCTCCAACTTTTACAATCAATGGTTGTGTTCTGGTATCGGAAGGAAGTGCTACATAATAGTAATCACGGTCGCCACCCAGACTTAACACCTTATTGCGGTTGAGCGAGAAGTTCAGAGAAGTGTTCCAGGTAAAATCACCTTTCAGATTGTCTGAATTTATTTCCAGCTCAAAACCTTTGTTCTGTACAGCGCCGTAGTTCTGAAGGGAAGTAACCTGACCGGTAGTGGTAGGTACCGGAACATCCAGCAGGAGATTTTTTGTTTTCTTGTAATAGGCATCCAGCACAATACCGATCCGGTTGTTCACGATGGAGAAATCCAGCCCGGCATTATACTGGTTGGTCGTTTCCCATCCGAGGTTTGGATTGGCCAGTTTGTTAGGCGCAAATCCGGTAACGTAGTTGTCGTTGAAAACATAACCGGTGGTGATACCAAGAGTAGCGAGTGACTGGTACACGCCGATTTCCTGGTTGCCTGTGGAACCGGCGCTAAGCCTGAGTTTCAGGCTGTTGATATAGGGTGTGGCCGGTGCAAAGAATTTTTCATTGCTGATTTTCCAGGAGAGCGCACCGGAAGGGAAGTAGCCCCATTTATTATTTGTACCAAACCTGGACGATCCGTCTGCACGAAAGGTAGCGGTTACGAAATACCGGTTATCATAAGCATAATTCACCCTGCCCAGGAAGGAGTTCAGCGCCCATTCCCTGCTGCCCGAAGCAGATGCCGGCGTAAAGGAGGCACTGCCCAGGTTATTGTATTTTAGCTGGTCATTCACGAACTGCTGTCCGCTGGCGATCAGGTTTTCACTTTTAAATTCCTGCTGGGTAAAACCGGCCAACAGATCCAGTGAATGCCTGTTGAAGCTCTTTGAATACGACAAGGTATTTTCATTGAGCCAGGTATTTGAGTTGATAGAGCCTACTGATGCACTGCCATTTGCCTGGCTTCCTGCAAAAGTAGTGGTGGGCAGGTACCTGTTCTGTTTATTGTTGAGTACATCACCCCCCAGCGATACCTTCAGTTTCAGTCCTTCCAGTATTTCATATTCTGCAAAGGCATTGCCGAGGAAACGGAATAAGGAGGACTGGTTGGTCACTTCATTGAGCGTAGCCACGGGATTGGTAATGCTTCCTTCAAAAGGTGTTTCAATAGTATATTTTCCTTCGTCGTCATAAATGGAAACGGTAGGTGGTGTTCTTAACAGTGCGAGTACAATGCTTTGGTCGGCAATATTCGCAATGGATTTATTCCCGGTAACGTTGATCCCTAACTTCAGTTTTGAGGAAGCGTTTATATCCAGGTTTACACGGCCGGATATCCGGTCGAAATCAGTGTTGCGCAATATACCTTCCTGTTTTATGTAGCCACCGGATACCAGGTAATGTACGTTTTCATTACCACCTGAAATAGTGAGCTGGTGGTTTTGTTGTGGTGCAGTGCGGAATGCCGCACTTTGCCAGTCGGTACCTTTTCCCAGTTTACTGATTTCTTCCGGTGTGTATTGCAGCGGTTTGCCGGCATCGGCCAGTGCATCATTTTTTAGTTGTCCCCATTGGGCGGCATCCAGCAGATCCAGTTTTTTTATTACCTGCTGTACGCCGTAAGAGCCGTCGTAGGTGATCGCAGGGGTACCTGCCTTGCCTTTTTTAGTGGTGATAATAACAACGCCGTTAGCGCCTCTTGAGCCATAAATGGCTGTAGCGGAGGCATCTTTCAGGATATCTATTGATTCAATATCACTCGCATTTATTCCCGCCAGGGCATTGATGCTGGGGCCACTCACTACACCGGCGTCCGCAACGCTGTTATCATTGTATACCGGAAACCCGTCAATAACGTATAGCGGTTCATTACCAGCTGTGATGGAGTTGCCACCACGGATACGTATGCTGATAGCAGCGCCCGGCTGACCGGAAGTCTGCGTTACCTGTACACCAGGTACAGCGCCCTGTAAGGCCCTGTCGAAAGATGTGAGCGGCTGTCGCAGTGCCTCGGTAGGCACAGATACCACTGACCCTGTCAGGTCGCTTCTTTTTTGTGTTCCATAGCCTACTACGACTATCTCGTTCAAATCGGACTTATCCTGTACCAGCCGCGTTTGTATTTCCTGCTGGCCGGCTACGGCTATTTCTTTTGACTGGTAGCCGAGATAGCTGAATATCAGGATAGCTTTTTCATCTACCTGTAGCTCAAAATGGCCATGCGCATCCGTAGATACACCACGGTTCCCTCCTTTGATCTTGATGTTTACACCAGGCAAGGCTACGCCCTGCTCATCGGTAACTTTACCGTGAACGGGATATAGCTTAACAGAGACGGAATGTGTCGGGAAATTTAAGCCTGGAGCGGCATTAATGATACCTGGTAGCATGACCAGGTTCAAAAGAAATAGGAACGAGTTCTTGGCACCCGCGTACTTTTTCATATCTTTAATCGGTTTTATTAAATGATTTGTTCGTTGATAAAACTGCCGGGAACCCAGGAGTGATTGGCGTTACGTACTGGGCGACCGAAAGAAGGCAGGGATTAAATCCTGCCTTTTATTTTTTCCAATAAAAGGTGTAGAATGGTGAATTGCTGAAAACTCAACAACAGCAGGGAGAGGGAGAAGAAATATGTTGATAATGGTTGGCAAGGAAGCGGAGACTGAGTCGGGAATGCTTTTTCATGATTTAAAATTTATTCATTTCTGTAAGTAATTTAATTCTTCATGGGCAAATGTAATACTTAGCTTACAATTACACAACATATTCTATAGATTTAGTAGGCTAATAGAAAATATTTGCGTTTACCCGACTACCTGAGTAACCCTTCAGGGCGCATTCCTCATAGCGGAGCGGACGATATTTATCTGTCGTAAATCACCCCCTGATATTTTCATTTCTTTTGATAACACGTTGCTAAAAAGTGATTTTTTGCAGCTTTTTTATTGAAAAGTATCAGTTAAACGGAAGGGATCTACTGCTACCTTTGCGGCACGAAATGATGCATACTCCTGCGGAGCAATGGATTATTTAGCAAAAAAAATATTGCGTATCCCCTAAAACCCGTGCCTGGAAAGATGATATTCTTTCTAAAGGGGGGCTGATAAAAAATATGAAGAGTATTACATTAGATCCGACATGGTATGTAAATGATGCGGCTTTTGACTGGTTGTACCCGGAAAGGATACAACAATTGTCCAGGCAGCACTGGACACCGGTAGAAGTGGCAAAGAAAGCTGCAAAGTTCCTGGCTTCAGAAGGAGGGAAAATACTGGATATAGGTAGCGGTGTCGGTAAGTTTTGTCTTATTGGTGGGCATCATTTTCAGGAAGCTATATTTTACGGTGTGGAACAACGGAAAGAATTATATCATTTTGCGCAAGCCGCCAAAGAGTTAACAGCCGCCAGGAATGTTGATTTTATCAATGGCAATTTTACGCAGATTGATTTTGCAGACTTTGATCACTTTTACTTTTATAATGCCTTTTTTGAAAACCTGGTGGAGGATGGGCATATTGATCAGGATATGGAATATTCAGTAAGTCTGTATAAATATTATTCGCGTTATATGTTTAAAGGGCTGGACGATAAGCCGAGCGGTACCAGGTTAGTCACCTATCATAGCCTGGAAGATGAAGTACCTCCCAGTTACCAGTTAGTAGATGCAACGGTAGATTTTTTATTGAAAATGTGGATAAAGAGATAACAGATAGAACAATCAGCGGATAGCTTAAAAATTAGAAAATGGTAATAGATAAGCATACATTATTGGTGATCGAAAAACTGCAGCTGACAGAGAATAACAACCAGGTAGAAGGGGTCATTTCAGCAGCCATTTCCAACCTGGAGAAAACAGCGAATATTGAGGCAGCCAGACTTTTTATTTTGCAACTGAGCGGGTGGCTCAAAGATTTATCGCCGCTCGATTGGAACAGTACCCAATGGAGTTGTTTACGTTACGCATCTATATACCTGTCTATATACCTGCGGGAATATTCAATGACGGCGTTGGTATAAAAACGGATGGTCTGAGGCTGGCTTTTAATTATACTGATTGTAAATGTTCAATGGAGGTAATAAATGCTACGTCATATCGGAAGAAAAAGGAATTATAAGCACAACCTGCGACTGGCAGTGCTTTTATGTTTTACAGCGGGGATGGTAAATGCAGCAGGCTTTTTTGCATTTGCGGTATTGACCACCAACGTAACCGGACATGCAGCGTTATTGGCACAGAAGTTAGCAACCGGGGATCTGCGGTCTGCACGCATGGTTGGATTATGGTTACTGCTTTTTCTTGCCGGCGCATTTTTCTCCAGTTTTTGTACCGGCAAAATAGGACAGCACAAACGATTTGGCTACGTGGTGCCTATTGTAAGTGAGATAGTGATCCTTATACTGGTAGGGAGCTTCGGATATACTTTTGATCAATCTATTATCAAAACAGAATATTTTGCAGGTAGCCTGCTTTTTGCCATGGGAATGCAAAATGCGCTGGTGTCAACCATCTCGGGCTATGTGGTTAGAACTACACACCTTACAGGCATGTTCACGGATCTTGGTATTGATTTATATACACTGATATCGGCTTCCCCAAAAAACGTGCTCCATGTCAAAAAGAAAATTATCCTGCGGCTTGTGATCATATTCTTTTTTCTGGGAGGTGGTATTGTAGGAGGATATGCGTTTCTGCAATATAAATACTTCACTTTTTATTTTCCGGCTGTCATACTGGTTATTGCCATGTTTTATGAGGCTTTCCGTATCCGTGTCTCCAAAATGGTACGCCATATCAGGATACAGGATAGAAAAACGATCGCGGGAACCTGATAGTAATGGCAGCAAGAAGAAAACATCCGGCTTATCAAAGGTTATTTTAAATTGGCTATTTTAATCAACTTGTTAACATCTCTTATTATAATTTTTCTGCCTTTTGTTTCTAATATGCTGTCTTCCTTGAATTCAGTCAGAACCCTGACAACATTTTCCCTGGCGGTACCAACCAGACTGGCTAAATCTTCCCGGCTGATATTTATTTCTACGGGCATTCCTGCTACATAATTTACTTTATACTTCTCGCGGATAACAATTAATTGTAGCGCCAGTCTTTCTCTTACAGTTTTCTGTGCGAACATCGTCAAGCTGTTGGCCAGTACCGAAAATTCATGGCTTAAAGCCTTGAGTAGCCTGTTGTTGAGCACAGGAGAATGTTCCAGTGTTTTAAGAAAATCTTCTTTGGGAATGAAGGCAATGGTACTATCTTCTATCACGGCCGCAGAATCCGGGTACCTGTCTTCGGATAAAATGGCATGATACCCGATTAGTTGCCCCGTATTGGCGAGGTAGACTATCTGCTCTTTCCCTTCATTATCTACTTTATATTTTTTGACCTTGCCCTTGGTTATATAAAATATGCCGGATGGATAGGAGCCTTCTCTGAAAAGCACCTCATTTCTTTTATATACCTGCTCACTTTTATGGGCTGTCAGCAGCTCATAAATATCCGATGGCAAATCAGCAAGGATGGATTCACTTTTGAAATCCCATTTATCTATCGGAAAAACACCCTTGATACTCATAATGATTAAAATTAGCCATTTTAAAATTGATATAAATCACTTTTTGGGATGATAAAGTTTACCGCAGAGAGATAGATTGATAAATACCTTTGCTGCATAAAACAACAGGATAAAATATGCCGGTAACATCTCCTTCTTTACCTGGAGAGCTAGACAAATGGTTTACCTCCGACTTTCATTTTCACCATCTCTATCCGCTTTATATACAGGCGTTGGCTCAAAGGCATTGGACTCCGCTAAAAGTAGTTCAGAAAGCTTCGGAATTCCTGGCGGCAACGCCGGGTGTAAAGATATTGGATATTGGTAGCGGGCCTGGAAAATTTTGTCTGGGCGGCGCTTATTATAACCCGGAAGCCTCTTTTTACGGTATTGAACAGCGCATGGATCTGGTACGTTATGCAACCATTGCACAAGAAATGGTCGGACTCGGGAATGTTACTTTCATGCACGGTAATTTGATAGAACTTGATTTCAGGGAGTACAATCATTTTTACTTTTTCAACTCTTTTTATGAAAACCTTCCCGGTACTTACAAAATAGATGATAAGTTTACCTACTCCAGGTACCTGTACAATCAATATAACCGATACTTATATAAAGAACTCGAAAAAATGCCGGCAGGAACACGGTTGGCTACTTACCACTGCAATGAAGATGAAGCGCCACATGGGTATCATATTGTGGGAACAGATATAGACCACTTGTTGAAGTACTGGATCAAATTATAACCTCCCAGGACAAGAAATAGTTGATACTTTCATAAGGTGAAGGTACCTTTGAAGCCATTCAGGTTCACTGATACTTTTCAACTGGAAAGCTGAAAAAATCACTTTTTTTTATCCAATAGGTCAATTTTCTATGAGTTTAGCTGGTCTGTTTCCTATTGATAAATGGAATTTTAAATCGCAGTCCATTTTAAATAATCTGCCGGAAGATGAGTATGCTGATCTCTGTGCGCACATGCAGGAACAACGGTATAGCAAAGGGGAAGTTATATTCAGAGAGGGAGGAGTTGCTTCGGGTATTTACTTTGTTAAAAAAGGGAAAGTAAAAAAATACCAGGTGGATCAAAACGGCCGGGAACAAATTATTTATGTTGCCAATACAGGTGAATTGATTGGATACCACGCTATTTTAGCAGACGAACGTTACCCTGATTCTGCCGCTACCTTAGAAGAATGTGTCATTGCATTTATCCCCAAAGAAGATTTTATAACTACCCTGGAAAGATCCAGTGTGCTGCCACGCAGGTTACTCAAAACCCTCAGTCATGAATTCGCGGTGCTGACAAATAGCATTTCTGTATTTGCACAGCGTTCTGTGAAAGAAAGACTGGCGATTACATTAATTGTATTACGCGAAAAATTTAAAGCAGAAACATTGCCTGGCGAAGAAATTATGATCAATCTTTCCCGTAGTGATCTGGCTAATATGGTAGGTACCGGCAATGAAAATATCGTCAGGTTTTTAACAGAGTTCAAAGCTGCCGGCATTTTAAATTCCCAGGGACGAAAGATTTGGATTAAAGATGTAAAGCAACTGATTAAATTATCGGGTTGCGGTAATATCCAGTAAGAAATCTTGAAAAATCAACAATAGTGGTAAGCTATTGAACCAATCAGGTGCTCCGGAGCACTAACTTAAAGTCAACGTCTTTGCTTCCTGTCTCTTTGTAGGCATTCGTCACAGAATTTACTGGTTTGGTCACATCGCAGGTGTGTGGTAGCATGATATCGATAATATTGTTGCAGCTGTTATTTAATCCGACCTTATAAAATTATTGAAATTACTCCTCACCTGGTCCCGTTTTAAAAATATTTACTGTTACCGCCATTCTACAAAAGCAGCGGTAAGTTTGATATTCCCGAACACTAGCTTAGTTGTGCAGGATCTACCAGGTAAGGGTAGAACAGATTGAATAAGATGTTGCTGTAATGAGCTACTGCCTTACTTCCTTTCAGCTTTAGTGTTAATTCATTGTTTGATAGCCAGAAGTCTCCTATAATAAAAATTTGTGTAACAAGTGCTTGAAGTACGGTTGCCGGTATATCTCTTCTGAATACGCCATCAGACTTTAATTTTTCAAAAAAAGCCAGAAATTGCTGCTCTCTTCGTTGTGTTAATGCATAGTAATCTTTTTTTACAGCGGGGATGCGTAACCCTATTTCCACAAAATGTAAGAATATAAAGCGATACGTATAAACTAATTCGAATGAGCGCCTGGTTAAATCTTTAATTACAGTTATGTCAATGTGGCCGGGTGATTCCATTGAAAGTATGATGGCATCAAAATCGAGGGATAATCTATCGTAAAGCGTTTGAATGATTTCATCAGTATGCTTAAAGTGATAATGTAGATTACCTGGACTGATTCCCATTTCTGCTGCGATATGCCTGCTTGTAATAGTATTTACGCCCTGGCTGTTATATAGTTTCAAAGCCGTTATCAGAATGCGTTCTTTAGTATTCATATTCAAATTTAGAACAATTGAACTAATTTTTAATAAAAATAGTACATTTGTTCTAAATAAGAACAACATGGCGGACGAATTAAATGATCTACAACAGGAGGAAAGACCTTTACTTCAACGATTGAGGAACAGTATTTTTCCTGTCAAACCTGGAGATGTATTACCGGTGAAAATGCTTAAACACAGTGGGTTCTACCTGTTTGCAGTTATGTTTCTACTCATTTCATTGGTTATTTGTGGAGCTGTCATGTTTGTGTTGTAAATGAAGCAATTATTCGATCGTTTATTTATTATTTACTGCCTGGTATGGAGCGTTATTCATATCTGCCGGTATATACACCAGCCTATTCCCCTCCTCAATGGCTATTTGACCGATTTTATTGCGGTGCCGGCCATGTCACATCTAACGCTTACTTTTACCCGTATATTTATAGTCAGAAATAGGTATTATACATATTCTCTTGGATATCTTTTATTTATTGCATTGTATGTATCCCTGTTTTTTGAATGGATTATGCCTCATTTTTACACATACTATATAGGTGATTGGTGGGATGTGGCAATGTATTTTGCAGGTAGTATATTCTATTATTGCTTTCATGGTAAATGCTATAAATCAGCTGGTAAGAAGAAAACAGTTCTTTATTCAGATAATGTTGTTGGTAAGCAGAAGTTTTCGAATATTGTCCCGCAATAAGAATCTGCATTGGTCTCCTCGGGAACCCGGTATACTTTGTACAGATATAGCCATACCGGACTCCATATCTTGATTGTGAAGTTTCATCCGAAAATATTACTTTTAGTTCGATCAAGTGCTTTATGATACGCTTCGCGCATACCCTATAATACTTGACCGAGGTTGCAAAAGTGCCAAACTGTCCATGTTGAATTCGTGCGCTGAACTCATGAGGCAAAAAACTGCTTTGCCTGTGGAGTAATTGCATACCATTCCCCACATCACTCAGCTACCTACAAAAAAAGCCTTGTGATAAATTTGTACGAATTGGTCACATTCTAAGGTTTTTGTAGATTAGCGCCTGATACCCGGAAATCATATGAAAAAATTACTGTTTTTGCTATTACTTGCGCATCAGGGATGGGCACAATCAACCGCTAATTCATCCCAGCAGGCTAAACAACCGTTCGACAGCCTGTCCATATACAACCGGCAGCTTCATCCCAGTGAGATGAAGCAGGACCTGCGGTTGTTCCTTGATATCCGTAAAAAAGCTAACTCTGGTCTGTATCGCTACCGCACCCAAAGGCAAATCGACAGCATTTATAAATGGGCCTTTAAGGAGGTACGCCGGCCTATGTCTACACTTGCCTTTTATAAGATCATTTTGCAGTTGACTGATTTTGAAGGAAGCTGCCATAACTATACAGAACCGCAAGCCGATCTTGTCGGATATTACAATCGGCAACGTGGCTTCTTTCCTTTTGCCCTTAAATATATTGAAGGTAATATGATCTTTAATAGCAAAACAGCGCAAATCCCTGTAGGATCGCGGGTGATGGGTATCAATGGTATTACTGACAAGGAACTGATGCAATCTTTTTACAAATACATAACAGCAGATGGCTTTACTCAAACAGAAAAACTATCAAGCAGTGTGAACAGAAGTTATGGATTGCGTTACCTGTATGAGTACGGCATCAAAGATAGTTTTGCCATCGCGTTTGTAGCCCCGGGTGCTACCCAAGAGCAAACAGTGACAGTACCAGCTGTATCGCTGGCGCAACGAACAGCCAACTTAATATTGCGTCATAGTGCATCAGTAGATAGTGTGATCGATTACACTGTGCAACCTAAATATAGTTTTAAGATGGTGAACCCCTCAACGGGTTTATTGAACCTGCGGATATTCTCCATGGCCAGTGGACTGGAGGACCCGGCCTTTCCGGTATATGTAGCGTTTATAGACAGCGTATTCCAGGCACTTAACAATAACAATATACCCAACCTCATCCTGGACATCCGCAGCAATCCCGGTGGCAGTGATCCTACTTTTGAACAACCGATGATGTACCTGACGGATTCCAGCTTCAAAGAAAATACACTGGCTTATACGATCTTTGATGACGGGATTCCATATGAAAAATATTTTTGGGGTGTATCTACCGCAGAAAGGATGGACTCGATGGCAAAAGCTGATGGAAAGCGAATGCTGAAAGATTATTTCCCGGCATTGCATAATGGCCGGAATATGCAGAACATCAAATACAACCCGGTGTATTATCCCAAGCATCCCGGTTTCAAAGGAAAATTGTATCTACTCATTGATGAAAATGTGGCATCAGCAGCATCACACCTGGCTTCTCTTGTAAAAGCCTATGCACGCAATGTCACCATTGTTGGAGTAGAAACCGTTGGAGGATATTATGGCCACAACGGCCATATGTCGGTGATATACGAACTGCCTCATTCAAAAATAAAAACGAAATTCTCTATTGTTTATGTAGATCAGGATGCACCTGTAAAGCCGGATCAACCAGTAGGTAGGGGCATTATTCCCGATCATACGGTGTGGCCTACTTTCAGTGATTTTATGCAGAACCGCGATACGCAGATGGAATATGTGCTCAAGCTGATTACTGAGTAATTTTTATAAGATGAAAAAAATACCTTGATTCTCGTGACCTGGTCCATATAAATGTCACTCTCAGATTCAATCGTAGCTATTTTGCATATTGTGATTATGTTAGCATTTTAATAAAAAAGGATGCTTATCTTTAATGGTATGTTACGGATAATACTTTTTGCTGCTATTTTAATGTCGGGTATGGCTGTAAATGCACAGATAGACTCATCTTTCGGAGCTATGAATGGCAGGGAATCTGCCTTCAAACACCCTCAACAGGTAAGCGATACCAACAATATTTATAAGAAATGGTTTGTTACAAAATATGCCGGCGTATCCTCTGGCTTTGTAGCATTTAAAGGAGGGGGAAGTTCCTTCTTGTCGGTACCTTTGGCATTGCAGGTCAACCGTCAATTGACCAATAACCTGTACGCCTTCGGAGGCGTATCGATGACCCCTTATATTTTCCATTACAACAGTATTCCTTATCAACCTGCGATTAACAAGAACAATAGCTTGATGCAGACTAACAACTTTACCGCCTATTCGGATGCAAAAATAGGCGTAATGTATATCAATAATGAAAGAACATTCTCCATTTCCGGTAGCATTGGCGTAAGTAGAGGCGGCTACAATGGCTATTCTCCCTTTTATGTTCCGGTGTATTCTCCTATGGGGGGAAATACTCAACGATAAAGATTAAGGTCTTCCCGAAAATAAAAATGGACAAACCGAAGTTTGTCCATTTTGTGCCCAGAACTGGATTCGAACCAGCACATCCTTGCGAACGCTGCGACCTGAACACAGTGCGTCTACCAATTTCGCCATCTGGGCAACTGATATCGTGTCAGGGGCTGCAAAGATAAGCAGACAAACGATTTTACCAAATTTTTTTGAAAATATTTCCGGGAACAGAAAAGGGGGATAGGATGGATACAATACTACTGATAGTATTTCAGATTGCATCGCGTTACAATATCGATAGGCATGTAGTAACTTTTGGCGATCGGTTGCTTTAATATGAGATACTCATAAAACAGTTTGATCCCCTGGTAAGCTTGTTTGTCGGGTTGTTGATTGATGAGAAAATGAATGATTCCTTTCTCCAGGAAAAAAATATTTTCATCGGTGAGGTCATATCCCACCAGTTTGTAGCGGTTGGTATTGAGTTGACTAACGGTTGCGGCTATTTTAGAAATGCCATTCGTCACAAAGATGCCTTCAATACCTGGTTCCCGTTGCAGTAAAGCGGTGATCTCTTTCTCTATTGCACGGTCGTTACCACTTTTATTTTCATAGTGAATGATCTTCCGGTTTGCTTCCTGGAAATATGCCAGGAAACCCGCTTCCCTGGCGGAGAAATGAATGTGGTTATCATCTTTTCTGACAATAGTGGCTACCAGTAAAGTTGCTTCCGGAGAAACGCCATAGTCCAGCAGGTTGGCAGCGAGGTAGCCGCTATCCCTGGAATTCTGACCAATGAAGCTGAGATTGCCCTGGTCAGTGATGTTACTGTCAAAGAAGATCACCGGTGTACCTGTTTTGCCGGCGTGCCGCAGTAACCTGATGGTTTCATTATAGAAAACCGGTACCATAAAAATACCGTCATACTTCCCTTTGATGACTTTGTTAAGCTTGGTAGTGAAAGAAGATGCACTGTTCTGATCGAAATGGAATGTTTCCAGGTTTATGCCAAACTGGTCCAGCTCTTTTCTAATACGTTCAAAACCTTTTTGGTGTTCAAACCAGAAAGGAATTTGTTGGGTACCTTGTGGCAGGAGGATGGCCAGGTTGTATTCCTTCTTTGATTTTAATCTGCTGGCAAGGATATTGGGTTTGTAATCCAGTTCTTTGATTGCTTTTAATATCCGTAGACGCGTTTTTTCCGATACGCCGCCACGGTTATGCAATACCTTGTCAACAGGTCCGATGGAAACATTTGCCCTTTCCGCTATTTCTTTAATACCGATATTTCTGTTCTTCTCTTTAATAATTTTTTTTTCAAAAGTAGATAAAAGACCTAACAGAAAAAATAATAAAAAAAAAGTTTGGATATGCTGCAATATTGTATACTTTTGAAATAGTTAACGTACACTATTTTAGTAAAACACCTGTTGCAGGAAGAAATCGTGTGTCCATTTAACACTGTAAATCAATACTATGAAAGTAGGTATCGATAGCTATTGCTACCACCGCTTATTTGGTGAAGTATATCCCGGACAACAAGCGCCCGCGAAAGAATTGTCCTTTGACACATTCCTCTCCAGGCTGCCAGAGCTGGGCATTGACGGCATTTCACTGGAGTCTTGTTTTATTCCCTCATTCACCCCCGCATATCTCAGTGGAATCAAGACAACATTGGATAACCAGCAACTGGACAGGGTGTACGCCTGGGGCCATCCCGACGGACTGGAAGGAGGCAGCAATGAAGCAGCCTATGATGATATGCTCCGGCATATTGAATATGCGCAGCAAATCGGCGCAAAAGTGATGCGGGTAGTGGGCAGCAGCTTACAATTCAGATTTCAGCCCCATGGTCCGCAGTTGGAGAAACTTACTAAAATGTTTGCCGCCGCTACCGCCATCGCAACCAGGTATGATGTGAAGCTGGCTGTAGAAAATCATATCGACTATAACTCGGATGAAATACTTCAGTTAGTAAAAGATGTAAACTCCCCGTTCTTCGGTGTAAACTTTGACTCCGGCAATTTCCTGCGTGTAGCCGATGACCCTGTGAAGGCAATGAAAAAACTGGCGCCATACGTACTCGCCACGCATATCAAAGACCTTATGCCGGTAAAAGGCGTTCCCGTAGATGAATGGTACTTTTTCTCCTGCGTGCCTGCCGGATTGGGCCTCGTTGAAAATGTAAGGCTGGCCCGCTTACTGAAAGAAAATAATTATGAAGGCTTCCTCGCCGTGGAAATTGATTTCCTCCATCCTGATTATGCTAACCAGGAAGAAGCTGTGGTGGCGCAAAGCATCAAAGCCCTGAGGAACATCGCCTTTCAAATACAATAGCCTGATATGAAGACACTCAACATTGGTATTATCGGTTACAAATTTATGGGGAAGGCACATAGTAACGCCTGGAAAAAGGCACCCCTTTTTTTTGAGGTACCGGCGCAACCGGTATTGAAGGTAGCCTGTGGAAGAAATGAATCCCAACTGAAAGCATTCGCACAGAAATGGCACTGGGAACAAACAGAAACTGATTGGAAAAAAGTGATCAGCCGCAGCGATATAGATATCATTGATATTGCATTACCACAACACCTGCATTATGAAGTGGCGATAGCTGCCGCCGCAGCAGGTAAACATATTTTCTGCGAAAAGCCCATGGCCATGACGGCACTACAGGCCGCAGAAATGTTGCGGGTATGTACCGAAAATAAGGTGACACATTACCTGAATCATAATTACCGCCGCGTACCAGCCATCGCACTGGCTAAGCAAATGATAGAAGAAGGTGCACTCGGACGCATCTTCCACTGGCGCGCAGCATATCAGCAGGACTGGATCGTGGACCCTGAATTTCCGCTCTCCTGGCAGTTACAAAAAGAAACGGCACAGGCAGGACCACAATGGGATCTCAATTCACATGCTGTTGATCTGGCACACTACCTCATAGGCGCCATCAAAACAGTTTCTTGTCTTACTACGGGATTTATTACAGAAAGACCACTGGCCAGCGAAGATTCTGTTGGCAATCTGAAAGCCACTGCCACGGGAACCGGGAAAGGTCCAGTAACAGTAGAAGATGCTGCCCTGATGATGGTACAATTTGAAAATGGGGCCATCGGTTCTTTTGAAGCCTCCCGCTTTGCAACAGGAAGGAAAAATAAATTGTCTTTTGAAATATATGGCAGTAAAGGCAGCCTTGCTTTTGACCTGGAACGTATGAATGAATTGCAGTATTATAACGCAGACGACCCTCCGCATGCAAGGGGCTTCCGCACCATACTCGCCACTGAATCCGTACATCCATACATCAGCAATTGGTGGCCTCCGGGACACATCATCGGCTATGAACATTCATTTATACATGCCGCCGCTGATTTTCTCAAAGCCGTTGCCGGGCAAGAACCCATTGCACCTAACTTTCATGACGGTCTGCAAATTATGCGCGTACTGGAAGCAGGACTCTTGTCTGCACAAAACAAACAACAGGTCACTATTCACTAACACCCCTCTTATCTTAAAGCGATGTTGTCAATCAAAGAAAAATTTCTGAGAGACGGATATGTTATTATCGATGTTCTCTCAGCAGCAGAAATTGCTGCCTTCAGGGAAGTAATGGATGTATTACTGAGCCCCAAATCCGCCGCCGGAGATACTAAAAAACACAGCTCTTCTTTTCAGCATCTCGGCGATGAGATAGCCGATTTCGGAAAAGAAGCCAGGCAATACTATTTCCACCTGCTCACAAAGCCAGGTACGGAATCCATTCATCATGCCTTTCATCATCCGGCAATATTAAAAGCTGTAGAAGAAATCATCGGGCCCAACCTGATCGTTAATAATGCTTCTATCCTTGCGGCAAACGTAGGAACAGCCTACTCACTCGGATGGCACCGGGATATCATTCAGATTCCCCAACCCGAAATTGAAGACTGGCTGTTCTCTCCGGAACGGTTCCATAACAGTGTGCAGATCAATCTTCCGCTGGTAGACGAAAACTCGCTGTGGGTGGTACCTGCCAGTCATAACAGGGGGAATACGGCAGGAGAAAATGAAGCATTCGCAGGCTCAAAACATTATGCACCGGTTGGTGCAGTCATGCCTGGTGGTATACCTGTTATGCTCAAAGCCGGTCAGGCGGTATTGTACAATAACAACCTTATTCACCGTGGATTCACGGAAGTGATGAAGCTCCCGAGAAGAACGCTGCATATGGGATATCACAGCGCACAATATCCGCCTACCTGGCATTTCTACCTGTTGAATGGCGACTTACTGACACCGCAATACCTGGAAACACTGAGCCCTGACATGAAGCGGATGATGGAGGAATACCTGGCATGCAGACAACAATATCCTGAAATGAGTGATACCTGGAAATACGCGTATAATTTCCCTGAAAAGAAATCATAAACAGCAGGAATTTTTACGTTATGAATAAGAAGAATAACCGCCTGAAAGGAATGAAAAGATTATGCAGTAGTCTGCTGATCCTGTCTGCCGTTTCCTGTACACAAGTCAATAATCCCGATTGGAAATTTACGGGAGGAGACGAAGGACATACCAACTACGCCGCACTAAATCAGATCAATAAAGAAAATGTTGCACAGCTAAAAGTTGCGTGGACCTATCATACCGGCAATATGGCGGGGAATGTTCAAGGCAATCCCTTGATTGTAGATGGTATCATGTACATCACTACACCATCGCAGGAAGTGATTGCGGTAAATGCAGCAAAAGGAACAGAGATCTGGCGCTATAATCCCGCAAGAGCAGGTGAAACAATGGGAGGAGTTAACCGGGGCATCGCTTTTTGGGGAGAAGGAACGCAATCCCTGATCGCCTTTACTGCTGGTTCATACCTGAATGTCATCAGCGCAAAAACAGGTAAACCCATGGACGGTTTTGGAGATAAGGGAAGAATCAATTTAAACGATGGATTGGTAAGACCTGCTGCTGAAATGGCTATTACTGCTCCGGCATCTCCGGTTATCTTCAAAGACCTGGTGATAGTGGGCGCCATGACCTGGAGTGCACCCGCGAATGTAAGCGCATTCAATATTCATACAGGCAAACGCGAATGGATCTTTCATACTATTCCGCAACCCGGTGAAGCAGGATATGAAAGCTGGGGAGATAAAAATTTCTGGAAAACCGGTGCCGGCGTAAATGTATGGGGAGGCTTGTGTGTAGATAGCGATAATGGAATGGTGTTCTTTGCCACCGGGCAACCCAAAAATGATTTTTACCGGCCGGATAATACAGGCGAGCAGTTGTATGGTAATTGTATTGTTGCGCTGGAAGCAGGTACAGGGAAAAAGAAATGGCATTACCAGGCCATTCACCACGATTTGTGGGACTTAGACCTCCCTTGTGCGCCCATGTTGGTAAACCTTAGGAAAGACGGTAAAAAGGTACCGGGAGTGGCACAGCTGACGAAAACCGGCAACACCCTGCTCTTTAACCGCTTAACCGGCGAGCTGTTTTCCAAAGTAGAAGAGCGGCAGGTTCCGGTGAGTTCACTATTCGGTGAGAATGGGTTTCCTACACAACCTTATGTGTTGTGGCCGGAGCCTTTCTCCCGGCAGGTTGTTACTTCCGCAGACCTGACACAGCTAAACCCCGAAGCACATGCATCCGCATTAAAGCGTTTTAACGCTTCTGATACCGGCTGGTTTGTGCCGCCCTCCGAAAAAGGAATCATCTACTACGGCATCCATGGGGGCGCGGAATGGGGTGGTGGCTCCTATGAACCGGAAAGCAATACGCTCTACGTAAATGCAAATGAACTGGCATGGCATATCACCATGCAGGATATCAATGCTGATCCCGCTGCAACCGGCAAAAACGCCGCACCACCGGGAAGGAATGTTTATCTGTCCAGGGGTTGTGTAAGCTGTCATGGTGGCGACCGGGAGGGAATGGGAGCTGCTCCGGCGCTGAAAAATTTATCGCTGAAATATAAACAGGCGGATATTGTAAAGATCATCAAAACAGGCCGACCCGGTATGCCGGCTTTTACACAGATTCCGGAAGATGATGTACAAGCCATCGCTGCTTATCTGCTGGATACTAAAAATACAACGGCGAAAACAATACGGGAAAAAATACCTGTTTTTCAGTCCACCGGTTACATCAAATTCCTGGATGAACAAGGCTATCCTGCCACCGCGCCGCCATGGGGTACACTGAATGCACTGGATTTGACCACCGGCAAAATAAAATGGAAAGTACCACTGGGCGAATACGAAGAACTAACCCGCAAAGGGATTCCTCAAACCGGTACAGAAAACTTTGGCGGATCAATTGTAACCGGCGGGGGATTGGTATTCATCGCAGCAGCGCGCGACCTGAAATTCAGGGCGTTTGATAAGGATTCCGGTAAGGTGTTGTGGGAAGCGCCACTTCCTTATGGCGGCAATGCCGTTCCCAGCACCTACATGGTAAATGGTAAACAATATGTGGTGATACCTGCCACTGGTGGCGGCAAACTGGGTACACCCAACGGTGACGCCTATGTGGCATTTGCATTACCTGATCAGCATTAATCGTACACAAACAAAAAGAAAAATATGAATCTTCTTCGTGCAAAAAAAAGGAATAAGATTTTTACCGGCATAACCGGGATAGCACTGCTATTCGTGTTATGTATCCACGTTTCGCCTGTTAAAGCGCAAAAACGTTCCGGTGGTGATATCTATTCAAGAAACAATCTTGTTGCCTGGTGCATCGTTCCATTCGACAGCAAAAACAGGGGCCCTGAAGAACGCGCACAGATGCTGAAAAAACTCGGCATTACAAAGCTGGCGTACGACTGGCGCGAAAAACATATTCCTTCTTTCGATGAAGAACTGGATATGCTGAAGAAATATAACATCAAACTGGAAGGCTTCTGGTTTGCTTCCGGTCCCCACCCTGAAGACGATAAAAACTTACAGATCATAATTGACCTGCTGAAAAGACATGGTGTAAAAACACAGTTATGGTGCATGTTTGGCGGTATTCCTGCATTTGATAATATGACACAGGAAGAAAAAGTACGCGCTATGGCAAAACCAGTAGCTTATATCGCAAAAAAGCTGGATGAAATCGGCTGTAAACTGGGGCTTTATAATCATGGGGGATGGTTTGGTGAACCCGAAAATCAATTAGCCGTAATAGACTATTTAAAAATGCCCAACATCGGAATTGTATATAATTTACATCATGCAGAAGGAGATCTCAACAGTTTCCCGGTATTCTTCCCTAAGATCCTGCCGCATCTGCTGGCATTTAATATTGCCGGTCTTATAAAAGGCGACCCGGTAAAAGTTGTTCCGGTAGGACAGGGAGATGCAGAGGCAGCCATCATGCGTATGGTGTGGAAAAGTTCCTATCGGGGCCCTGTTGGCATTATTAATGAATCTTTTGCCCCGGATGCCGAAGTGGGATTACAACTCAATATAGATGGATTGAAAAAGGTGCTGGCAGAGATAGGGGATAAAGCCGCACTGAAAACTTACCGGTAGATAATATTATTTAAAATGCGCCGGGGATATGTGTTACAGCATATTCCCGGCGCTTTTTTATTGCATTAAACGGGCATCACATCATCTCCTTTAAATCATATTAATCCTATTTATCCTGGTCTTATTTGCTTACTTACTGATAAGTAAGTATTTTTGCAGCAGTCAACAACAACACATGTCTGAAACAAAAGAAAAAATTGTGGCAATGGCGGATCAGCTGATCCGGGTGAAAGGGTTCAATGCGTTCAGCTATAAAGATATCTCCGATCCGCTGTCGGTAAAGAATGCAGCCATTCACTACCATTTCCCGGTAAAGGCTGATCTGGGCATCAGCGTAATAGATAAAGAGCTGGAGAAGTTTGCTGCACATACCCACAGATGGAAAAATTTGCCGGAAGATGAACAACTGGTAAAATTGTTCGACGTATTCCGTAAGCACAGCCAGGCGCACAATATTTGTTTAATGGGATCGCTGGCGCCGGATTACGGAACACTATCGCCGGATATGCAGCAAAAAGTACAGGAAATGGCAACCGGTATCCTTACCTGGTTAACCCATTGCCTCGAACAGGGACGGAGAAAAAAATTACTTCACTTTAAAGGGGATGCCGGTGATCGTGCGTTACTGGTGATATCAAATCTTCAGGCATCTTTGTTGTTATCAAGAGTATTGGGAGGGGGAATCTGTAACCGGATCACCAAACGCCTCCTGGAAGACTTACGCTAAAAAATAAACTTCATTATGAAAAGAGTTGTCATCACCGGCCTTGGCGCTGTAACACCGATTGGTAATAATGTAACATCATTCTGGGATAGCCTGGTTGCCGGCAAAAATGGCGCAGCAACCATCACCCGTTTTAATGCCAGCCGTTTCAGAACAAAGTTTGCCTGTGAACTGAAAGATTTCAATGCAGCCGATGTACTGGATAAAAATGAGATCCGGAAAACAGACCCCTTCACGCAGTATGCACTATCTGCCGCAGCGGAAGCCATCACAGATGCGGGGCTGGATTTCAGCACCATGGACCCTTTTGATACGGGTGTGATCTGGGGCTCCGGGCAGGGTGGTATGCAAACATTTGAAGAACAGGTAACAGAATATGTAAAGGGAGATTATAATCCGCGGTTCAGTCCTTATTTCGTTCCCAGGCTGATCTCCAATATGGCTTCAGGTATGATTTCCATCAGGTATGGTCTCATGGGCATCAATTATACCACTGTTTCTGCCTGTGCTACCTCTAATACAGCTATCATGGATGCGCTTACCTACATCCGTATAGGAAAGGCCAAGGTAATGATCACGGGAGGCTCGGAAGCGCCCATCACAGCGGCTTCCGTAGGTGGCTTCTGTGCCATGAAGGCGATGTCTGTCAGGAATGACGACCCTGCCACTGCTTCACGTCCTTTTGATACCGAGCGTGATGGCTTTGTGATGGGAGAAGGCGCCGGTGCTTTGGTACTGGAAGAATATGAGCACGCCAAAGCAAGAGGCGCCACCATATATGCAGAAGTGGCCGGTGCTGCCATGACAGCCGATGCCTATCACATGACCGCCACACATCCAGAAGGGCTGGGAGCATACCAGGCTATGAAGTTTGCACTGGAAGATGCCGGTCTGACAATAGAAAAGGTGGATTACCTGAATGCACACGCTACTTCTACGCCTGTGGGTGATTTGAGTGAGATAGCCGCCATCGTAAAATTATTCGGTACACAACCTGCACAGCTGCACATCAGTGCTACCAAATCAATGACGGGCCACCTGTTGGGCGCCGCAGGCGCGATAGAAGCCATTGCCAGCATCCTGAGCATTAAAACAGGTATTATACCCCCCACCATTAATACCATAACACTGGACCCCACCATTCCGGCAGGATTGCAGATTGTACGGAACACCGCCCATCAGAAAGAGGTGAATGTGGCCATGAGCAATACTTTCGGTTTTGGTGGTCATAATGGTATTGTAGTGTTCAGAAAAATATAATTCCGGATAAACAGGTACAGGTAATGGATGCAAATAGTATCTTGGCAGATAATAACCATATAGATGAATAAGATGACGGAACAAATGCCGGTCATCTTGCTAAAACTATAAGCTGAACATGAGAAAATTATTTTTGTGTATGGTGATGTTGATCATTTGCCAATACACGATAGCCCAACAAGCCTGCCCGGTCATTCCTTTACCCGATCAGTACAGCAAAGTGGAGCATGAATTTGTGATCGGTAATCATACTGCATTGGTGGTAAAAGATGCCTCACTGCGCCCGATCGCTGTGTATCTGCAGCAGGAATTACAACGCAGGTACCAGATTCATGTGAATATCCTGTCAAAAAGTAGGGGACCTGCTATTGTATTACAACGTAGTAAACCCGGTACAAACGCAGACGCCTATACGCTGACAATGAATAAAGAAGGGGTATTGGTGAGTGCCCGTCATAACGAAGGTATCTTCAACGGTATTATCACGTTGCTGCAATTAACTACCGGTAGTACCGTAAACAATGCATCACTGGCGGTTGCCTGCTGGAATATTACCGATGCACCCCGTTATCATTGGCGCGGACTAATGCTGGATGAATCCCGCTTTTTCTATGGAAAAGAAAAAGTAAAATCCATTCTCGACTGGATGGCGTTTTATAAACTAAACCGCTTCCACTGGCACCTCACAGATGCACCCGGCTGGCGGCTGGAAATAAAAAAATATCCCCTGTTAACAACTGTCGGTGGTATCGGCAATTTCAAGAACCCAAATGCACCTGCCGCCTATTACACCCAGGATGATATCAAAGAAATAGTGGCTTATGCACAGGAACGGTTTATCACCATCATCCCCGAAATAGATATGCCTGGTCATGCCAGTGCGGCAAACAGGGCATATCCTGCATTTAACGGTGGCGGTACTGAAAAATATCCTGACTTTACTTTTAACCCCGGCAGGGAAGGCACCTATCAATACCTGACGGATATCCTGAAGGAAACGGATGCACTTTTTCCTTCGCAACTGATTCACCTCGGTGGTGATGAAGTCTCCTCTGGCAACGCAGCCTGGGATGCGGATAGCGGGATCGCAAGACTAATGCAAACGCATAAACTGACCTCCCGAAAACAGGTAGAAGATTATTTTATTCAGCGTATGGCCGACACCGTATTGAAAATGAATAATAAGGTAATGGCCTGGGATGAAATAGCCACGGCCACACTGCCCGCCAATAAAACAATTGTATGCTGGTGGAGAATGGAAAAACCGGAAACACTGGAAATGTCGTTGCAGAAAGGGTATTCCGTGATCCTGTGCCCCCGTTTACCGTTTTATTTAGATTTTGTGCAGGACAGCTCCCATAAGATAGGCCGGAGATGGAAGAATGGGGAGTTTAATGAACTGAAATCGGTATACACATTTTCCAGTGAGCAACTGCCCGCCACACACGGGAAGGATAGCCTGATCCTGGGCATACAGGGCTGTTTGTGGACCGAAACCATCCCTGATGGACGCCGGCTTGATTTCATGTTGTATCCCCGCATTTCCGCATTGGCGGAAGCTGCATGGACACAACCAGCCAAACGGGATTTTGACAAATTCACCGCACGGCTAAAACCGCAGATGAAATTATTTGAACAGGCTGGCCTGTATTATTTCGATTTCTTTTCTCCACGCAAACATGTGGAAACAGGCGATGCCTCAGATGAGAAACATTATATTGACTAGCAGAAGCCTTCGTTTAGTAGGCTTCTACAGCCTTTGCAACCTTACGGTATACATAGGAGAAATAAACATGCCGGCGGCAGAACCTTCCGGGTGCATCTGAGTTAATCAGCTTTGTGTAGATGTTTTTGGGTACATCAAAGTACTCATAACTACTACCATCCATGAAATGCAGCTGCAGCGTTTGCTTGGAGTAGGAGAAATTCTCGATAGTGGAAACAGACACCGTTTCAGTATAAGCCGGCAATGCCTGCTCAATCGTTTCCGGTGCTATACTCACTAAAAAATGGTATGCTTCAATCAGTTCTTTGCTTTTCTCTTCTGCTTCGAGTTTCTTTTCGTCTTCTTCCTGGAACTTATCGGGGTGCCATTCTTTCATTAAATTGCGGTAAATGGTCTTTAATTCCTTTACCTCAGTGCCTTTGCTCACGCCTAAAAGCTTCCTGTAATCAACTATTTTACTCATAATGTATTTATTCTCAATATAAACAGGCTGATCACTATGAGCAGGCTACCATTTATTATACCTGAAAAACCGGCAAAGGTAAGTTATTTCGGGATCAGGGCAAGCATTTATTAATTTGTCGCAAATGGCCCTTAACAATGTCGTGTTTACACAGCTTTAATAATAATTAATCCGGGTAAGTTTGTACTGTTAATCAAACAAGCCAAAAATATAGTATTTTATGGAAGCTCAACACAACGTTATGTCAAAAAAAACACGGGCAAATAAATCCATCTGGACCGGGCGTATCATCTCCGCCTTGTGCGTCCTTTTTTTACTGGTGGATGCCATTATGAAAGTGGTAAAGGCTGCACCTTCTGTAGAAGGATCTGTTAAATTGCAATGGCCGGCCGAAATGGTGCAGGGAATCGGCACTGTTTTACTGATAGCTACCATTCTCTATAGTATACCGCGTACCGCTCTTCTCGGCGCTATCTTCGTTAGCTGCTACCTCGGCGGCGCAGTAGCCGTTATGGCCCGTGTACATGAACCTTATTATTTCCCCATTGTTTTCGGTGTACTGGTATGGATTGGGTTGTTCTTACGCGATCCCGCTTTACATACCGTTTTCCCTTTACGCAGGGAAGAAGCATAAAGGAAACTATGCTGTAGTAATTATTTAATAACGATAAAAAATAAAATGATGGCAACAAAAATATTTGTCAACCTACCGGTAAAGGATCTCAAAAAATCAATGGATTTTTTTACTGCCATGGGATATACTTTCAATAAACAGTTTACCGATGATAATGCCGCCTGCCTCGTGATATCTGAAGAAATTTATGCGATGCTCCTGGTTGAACCTTTCTTTAAAGGATTTACCAGCCAGGATATCGCCGATACTTCAAAAGTAAATGAAGTGATCCTCGCCCTCTCTGCCGATAGCAAAGAAGAGGTAGATGGATCGGTAGACAAAGCTGTAAAGGCTGGCGCAAAGGAGCCGAAACCAGCGCAGGATCTGGGTTTTATGTATTCAAGGAGCTTCAGTGACCTGGATGGTCACTTATGGGAAGTGGTGTACATGGACCCCACTGCCATTAATCAGTAATATCGGGGATCATCCCTTTATAAAAAAGAGGCCGGAAGCAATTCCGGCCTTTTTGTGTCTGCTCCGTATTCCATTTATCAAAAAAAACGAATACGCTGATTTTGAATGTTTATTTTCATGCGATTATAGTATATATGAATAAGAGAATAGTTGTCTGGCCCATTTTAGTATCGTTATTATTTGTTTGGCAATTTACGTATGCACAGGAGCGTAGTGCAGATACTTCGCAGCCCGAACTGAAACAATTGCAGACAATCGAGATTTCAGGCAGTAAACCTGTCATACAGAAATCTGATGATAAAACCACTTATAACCTCACTAACAGCGTATCTGCCGCTGGTACCAACATCCTCGATGCTATTGGTAAAATACCGGGCGTCCGTGTGAATAATGGTGAGATCAGTCTCGTAGGAAAAGGAGCGGTTAAGGTGATGATCAACAATCGCCTGGTGCAATTATCCGGAAATGATCTGCTCCGTTACCTCCAGTCTATTGCAGCTAACCAGGTATTAAAAGTAGAAGTGATTTCCAATCCTTCCGCCCGATACGAAACGGAAGGCAACGCCGGTCTGGTAAATATTATATTGAAACACGACAAACAACAAGGCTATTCCGGTAGTTGGCAACTGGCTTCCAAGTTATATGCCCCCGGCGAACCGGAAGTATATGGTATCCAGAATTTTGGTGAGCTTGCCCTGAATGGTAATATCAATTATAACAAGGGACGATGGTCGGCTTATGGAAGTTTAAACCTGACAAAAGACAGGCACCTGGAAGGATTTGGTATTGATATGGACTATCCCGATAAAACATGGAAACAAACCGATACAGGGTTGTATAAGTTCAATAACCTGAGCCTGGTGGCTGGCGTGGATTACAAGTTGAGTAATACAGCTACCATCGGTGCGTCGTATATCGGCGGAAAAAATAATTATGATGGCTCGGATCATGTATTGAATCCCGTTTATGATAAAAAGGGAGATATGATGGAGGTGATGCGAACCTATGCAGATTATTATCCCATCGCCAATTCACATGCGTTTAATTTGCATGCCGACATCCTCCTCGATACCACCGGCAAGAAATTATTGCTGGATGCAGATTATTTCAATTACTACAGAACAGACCGCTCTGATTTTGAAAGCAATCGTTATAAAGCGGATGGCAGCCTGTTCCCCGATGGCCGCACCCGCTATTACGACGATAATGTGCAACATATTGATGTGTACACTTTAAAGGCGGATGCCGTACTACCTTCTCCTATAGCAAAGTTTAATGTGGGCGCGAAGCTTAGTTTTATCAATACCTACAGCAATGCCTTTTATTATGATAAAGCCGACGATAATTCGCTGACATTGAATAAAAGACTCAGCAACGAATTTGACTATAAGGAAAACACACAGTCAGTGTACGGTACCGCTGAAAAGGATTTTGAAAAGTGGAAACTAATGGCCGGTGTAAGGGCGGAGGTCACCCAAACTAACGGCTACTCTTATACGTTGCAACAAAAAACGCCGTATAACTATCTCAAAATTTATCCTTCCCTGCAAATAGGATTTGATCCCGGCGAGGACCACCATTTTGCATTGATGGTCAACAAACGGGTGAACCGGCCAACATTCTGGAATCTCAATCCGTTTAAGTCACTCACTACTGCGGAGAGTTATCTCGAAGGAAATCCTTACTTGCAACCGGCATACACGACCAACTTCGAACTCTCGCATGTATTCCGGGGACACTTTACCACCGCTGTTTTCGCGAACATCACAAGCAACGGATTTACAAATGTAACGCTGGGGCATATCCTCAGTGATACGATCATTACCACACCACTCAACTTCCTCGGTACTTTCCGTATAGGCGTTTCCGAGAATATCGCCTGGCAGCCTACTGACTGGTGGACAAGCAATCAACAGGTTTTAATATACCACACCAGCACCCGTTCATCTTTGGCTAATATCCGCGAGATAGCCGGTTATGGTGCATATCTTGCTACCAACAATGATATTTATTTTAATAAGAAGAAAACATTTGCGGGCACTGCAAATTTCTGGTATCAATTCCCCGAAATAAACCAGCTGGGTAAATCCAATGCCTATTACAAACTGGACCTGGGCGTAAAAGCATCCATCTTACAGAAAAAAGTAGAAGTGGCACTCACTGCCAATGATCTCCTGCGGTCAAGTGCTGTAAAGGTTTCTAGTGTAGTAAATGATATCCCGCAAACATTTTATGGCTTTCAGATCAATCGTTTTTATCAGCTGAGTATCAGCTATAAATTTGGTAATACCGCCGAGAAATTGCGGAGGGAAGCAGGGAATAGTGAAGAACGGAAGCGGTTGTAGGGAGATGGTTGCAGCCCCAAAATAAAACTAACCAAACAGTGTTTAAACTGGATTTAGCCAGAATTTCCCCTGCAAAATACCCACTTGTGATTATTGCAGGAACCTCTTTGCCGCTTTAACTTTGCCAGAATCTGAGCAATAAGAATAAATACTCAGGCTGTAGTAGTAAAATCCAATCACAAAATTGGCTACAGAACTATATACCTATATTTTGATGAAAATAAGTTCGGCTATGAAAACTTTTGCAAAGGCCATTAATAATGGTTTCTTTCTCCAAATTCTGCTGTCATTTCTCCTTATCGTAGTATTTCTCCCTTTCAGTTATAGCCAGGGGAAAGTTTCAATAAAAGGTAAATCTTTTTCGGGAGCACTGTCGCTTTTGCCTAATACTAAATTGGCGGAAGGGCTTCCAAAAATAAGATCTCCCTATCCAGGTCAAACCGATCCGCTCGCAGATCCTGATAAATGGCATGGAAAGGAAGGTGCTATGGCGAGAGGAATGTTGGGCGATGCAGTATTGTGTTTTGAGTGGTGGACTACAGGTGAGACGCCCTTAGAACGGTATAAATTCGACTGGACAAGTTCAGGCTATTTTGAAGTATTATATGCTAACGATAACGGTCTGAATACCTTAAAAAGAATCAATAGGAATGATCTCAAGAAGTACCCGAACTTATTACAGCGATTTGATAATATCACGCCCTTAAGTGTTGATTTTGAATTTAATTTTAATACAGGAGATAAGCCGGAGCAAGAATACTATGATTTCAGAAAGAGATATAATATTATGGAAGATCTGGGTAGTGCCGGATATGCCATAGATTATACAAGAACGCTTAGTGGGACTAGTATTTTGTACAAATTTAGCCGTGATAAGCAGGACTGGACCTCACCAAGTATTGTATACAGTTGGTACGACTTTATCAATATTCCGGAAAACCTGAGCGACAAGAAATCGAGATTTGTAGAGTTGTTTAAAATGGGGAGGTCATTATCGATAACATCTTTCAAAATTGCCCGAATTGAATGGAAGGTGGATGAAATGATTGAGATTGCCCAGAAGTATACCAACTATGAAAATGGAAAAGAAAAGCCTTCCGTATTTGATCAGGTTAAAGAGGGAAAGAATGAAACTAAATCGGGAGGCGGATTTTGGGATGAAACGGATATGGTGGATGCTGATACAGAATCTTTTTATGATAGTAACACCAGACTATATGGAATTAAAACAAGCAAAGGTAGAGTACTTAAAACCCCGGCTTTTGATCACATCGTTAAAAGCACAAAGCAGAAATACTACCTGGCGAGAAAAGGAAATGAAATTTTTTTACTGAATAATATGGGCGCGCAGCTATATGCTAAAATATTGCCGAGTGAACCTTCAATAGGTGCCTGCCCGAATGGACAATTAACAGCCGAGTTCACCACTGAAAAAATTAGTCTTGATGAGCATGATTATAATTTTACTGCGGGAGAATCCCTTGAGTTTGAATCCGGATCATATAAACATACCAGTAAATGGTATTTCGGATCTTCAATTCCAAGGTATTCGTTGGTAGTATCTAATGGAAACGATCAGCGTTCATCTGCTCAAATTGAAGCGGATGATAGGAGGAGAGAGGAAAGACTGGCCCGGGAAGCTAAAGAACTTAGAGGGTTGATCGCACAGGAGGAGTCGAACTTTAAATCAAAAGGGTATAAACCGCGGAAAGAAGTGTACTGCAAATAAATTTAACATGTCAATTTTTTAATATTATGCCATTAAAGTTAATGCTACATCATATTCTATCAAACTTTCAAGGTTTACAAAAGGCGATCTTTTTAGCGATATTTTGTTTTACAGGTTTGACGGTAGTTGCGCAAGATCCAGCAGCATTATATGGATCTGCAAAAAAAGAATTGGAAAACGGAAATGCCTCCTTAGCGTTGCACTATTTAGAAAGTTGCCAAAAGGCATTAAATGGGAGCAATGCTAAAATTGAATCTTTAAAATGCCAGGCACTGATGCTGAATGCCGATTGGGTTAATGCTGCTATTGCCTGTCAAAATTACGAAAACTTGATTCCAGCTGCTGCCCAAAACGGCGAAGCTTATAAGATGATGCTGGATTTTAAAAGTGATATCTGGAAGAATTTAGAATTGCTGGAGAAAGAGAAAAAGGAAAAGGAAGAAAGAGAAAAGAAGGAAGATTTAGAAGCAGCACTGCGAGCAAAAAAAGCAATGGAGGAAAGTGTAGAAAAGAAAGAGGCTTCCATTAATGTAAATAATGAAAAGAAACTATTTGAGACCGCACTAAAATCGAAAGATAAAGATCTGTTGGAACTCTACAAGGAGGTCGGGAAATCTTCTGCTAACCTGAAGACGATTGAAGTTGAAATGGATAAGCAGAAAAACCCTAATAACTATGTTGTACAGGCAGTAGAAGATGGGGGATTGAATGAATTAAGTTATCTGATACAAATAGGAGCGGATAAAAACAGCAGGAATAGCCAGGGTGAAAGGCTGATCCATATTAGTATGCGAAAAAAGCAATCGGCTATTGCAGATTATCTGATACAATCAGGAGCAGATCTGGAAGTTAAAAATAATGCAGGAGAAACTCCGCTACATGTAGCTATTAAAAATGATTTCTATGCTGGTGCCGAAAAACTGGTTTTTAAGCATGCAAATCTTACATCAGTAAATAAAGTAGGCTACTCTCCAGTATATTATTGCCTGTTGCACAACCAACCCAATATACTAAATCTACTCGCAAAGAAAGCAGATATCAATGCACCGCTACAGGTGGCTGAAGGTACCGTAACGCCTTTGTTTTATGCTGTTCATTATATGAAAAGTTTGGAAATGATAACTGTTCTTTTGAAGAATAATGCAGAAGCGAATGCACTTAGTAATACCAATTGGACACCATTAATGGCAGCGGTTTATAATTCCGATAAAAGCGCCATCCAGATATTAATTCAAAACAAGGCAGATGTAAATGTAAAAGGGCCAAATGGTTGGACAGCTTTGCATTTTGCTGTTCGTAACAGAAATGTTGAAATCATTCAGTTATTGTTATCAAATGGCGCCAGTAAAAATATAGAAGATCAGTGGAAGAGAACCCCCACGAAAGTAGCGAAAGAGCGTAGATATAATGAAGTAATTAAAGCATTAAAGACGATTTAATTCAATATAATGAAGAGTATATTAAAACTTTTTGCGTTTTCGTTTGCAGCAATTTTGTTTTTAAATGCCTGTGCCAAAACTGATCTTGAAAATGAAGCGTTGCTGAAAGTTGTGCCAGGTGGTAATGTGAGTTTTAGCTTATCGAATTATACCATAGGCTCGTTTCAAGTAACAAACAATGCTGCATCCACGTACGGGTGTTATGAAGACAAGGGTTCATCAGAAAGTGAGGGTAGTCATTTTCATATTCGGTTTTCAGGTGCCAACAATGGAGATTTATACTATTTCCATGCCGAGGGGCTTGTATCTGGCGCACAGTTGGAGTCGATAAAATCTAATCCGGCTCAGGCATTTTCAATACAAAATTTAAGAGTAGAAATAGATATTATGAAAGGACCAGCCAACTATTTTACTACCAGAAATACAACTAAGGCAAGTGTGCCTGGAACTATGACTATCAGTAATTATGGGCAATCCGGAGACAATGTTCGCGTAAATTTTAATTTTCAAACCAGCATACAAGCTGGCTTTTCTGATATGAACGGAACTGTAGATACCAGATATGTAATCTATAAATTTTAATTCTCTATGAGATTTCTATATACATTATTTATTATTCTTTCCAGCTCATCGCTGCTGGCACAGGATTTTCCTAAAAGTGACTATTTCAGTCCTTATAAATATCCGGCAGCTTATTCGTTTGATGGGGCCTATAATATTTTGGAGATTTATGGCCATATACCTGACGATAAAGGTTATGGGGGAGGAATGATGATTGATTTTAAAAGTTTCAAATTAGGCACGCCCGCAGTAAGACTAAACCTGGGATTTGGCTTGGGCTACCAAACTGTAACCAATAAAATCACTTTTCCCGGCACACCACTCCTGAACGATGGGATTGGGGAGAATTTTCTGAAAGATGACTATCAAATACCACATTTTCAGCTCTACCCAAGATTATGGATCAGGCTACTGAACCCGCTAAATATCAGCCTTGCAGGCGGACCGGCAGCAGGATATATTACAAATGTAACAACCGGCCATTTTTCAGTGCACGATAATAGTGTATGGGAAAACCAGGTACACGTATTGGAACCTGAAGCTAAAAGTTCAACATTCGAAATAGGTTATTTCTATGAGGCAAAACTAATGTTGAACATTAAAAACTGGGGTGTCAGCGCAGGTGTTGGCGCCAATTCTTTAAGAAAGAATACGGGGATGATACCATCAGTCGGTATTTGGTTTGGATTAAATAAACCCTCAGCAGTAAATAATTAAGCGTTGTATCAAATAGTTAAGTGCTATATCAAATTGAAAGTTTGGGCGAACTTAGTGATGTCGTAATTTGACTTTGCATTTAACTTTTGTTTAATATTTCGCCGGTGAGTTTTAACAGTATTCTCTGCTATGTTTAATGCTTTACTTATTTTAAGAGAACTGTCTCCCAATGCGGTATACTTTAATATAAATTTTTCCCGGGCGGTTAATGCTGCGAATATATGGGCGCTTTCTCTGAGCAAAATATTTTCTTCCATTAACCGTTCTACCTTCGCCGTTACATGAAGGTGAACATTTATTGGCATAGCCATGGTTATTGATAACAAGGGTAATCCATTTTCATCTCGCATAAATATCTTTGCACCACTTAAATACCATTCAAAATTTCCATCTTCTCCGGTTCTGACTTGCTGGAAAAAAGTAATTATTTCATCTGAATTATTTTCAGACATCGCTTTAAACTTAGGAAGATAGTTTTCTACATCTTCAATATTGAAAAATTTGATAAAATATTCATCTGAATATCCTCTTAACTCCTCCTGCGTTATTTTTAATTTTTCTAATCCTAGTTTCGACATATAAATCAGCGAAAAGTCGCGCATGTCGTGAATTATAAATACCATAGGTAAGGCATCTTCCAAGGATTCCAGGGTGCTGATTTTATGTAGAATTTGTTTGTAGATGTTGGATTGACAGTTAAAACTTTTTGGCAGTAGCTCTGATGGAAGGGTCATTACTAGAGTTAGTTTTTTAAATCTTAAGGATTGTTATGTAATTAGAATTTTAAACTCAGAGAAGGAATTGAGAATAAATTACTATTGTGCGGGTAAAGTTTAAGAAAAACTTGATCCATTCCGAAGAATCACATGAGTGGCTTTTAGATGATATAATTAAGAAAGGGTAATGCTTTTAAACATTACCCTTCCAAGTGCCCAGAACTGGATTCGAACCAGCACATCCTTGCGAACGCTGCGACCTGAACACAGTGCGTCTACCAATTTCGCCATCTGGGCATCTCCCGTAAAACGGATTGCAAAGGTAAGCGGATTTTTAAATTCTCCAAATTTTTTTGCTGCTATTTTAAGGGAATGAACAAAGAAAGCAATTTGCTGCTTCGTTCTTTCCCTTAAAAACTATACGGCTACATTAAATTCACGGAGGGTGTCGTTCAGGCTGGTCTTCAGGTCTGTAGAGGCTTTGCGCTGACCAATGATCAATGCACAGGAAACCTGGTATTCGCCTGCCGGGAACTTCTTGGTATAAGTACCTGGTATTACTACGCTGCGGGCAGGTACACGGCCTTTGTATTCGATAGGCTCGCTGCCGCTTACGTCAATGATTTTTGTAGACTGCGTCAATACTACGTTGGCGCCTAATACGGCTTCTTTTTCTACATGTACGCCTTCTACCACAATACAACGGGAGCCGATGAAGCAGCCGTCTTCAATGATCACGGGGCTGGCCTGTAATGGCTCCAGTACGCCGCCGATACCAACACCACCGCTCAGGTGTACGTGTTTGCCTATCTGTGCGCAGGAACCAACGGTAGCCCAGGTGTCCACCATGGTACCTTCATCCACATACGCACCGATGTTTACATAGGATGGCATCAGGATACAACCTTTGGCAATGAAAGCGCCGTAACGGGCAATCGCATGCGGAACTACACGCACACCCAGGTCTTTATAATTACTCTTCAGCTTCATTTTATCATAAAACTCAAACGGAGCCAGCGACATCGTTTCCATAGGCTGAATAGTAAAATATAGGAGGATAGCCTGTTTTACCCATTCATTCACTACCCAACCACTTTCTGTTGGCGCCGCAACTCTCAGATTACCCTTATCTACCGCCTCTATTACTTCTTTCACAGCATCTGTGTACTGCGTTTCCTGTAAAAGGCTACGATCAGCCCAGGCAGCGAGTATTTGTTGTTGTAATTCCATCTTTTGCTATTTTTTGCAAACATAATACAAAACATTTAGGGATTTTTTGATTTATGTATTTAGAGATGTGTTCCTGTGGTACATCTTTATCTAAAACAAAATATCCAAATATCCAAATACATACATCCCTAAATGTTTTCTTGTATTTTTGACATATGAAGATTGGTTTTGATGCCAAGCGCGCTTTTCAGAATGATACAGGGTTGGGCAACTATAGCCGTACCCTGATAACTTCTCTGGTAGCGGGTTTCCCGGAGCATGAATATTATTTATTTGCTCCCAGAAAAACGGATATGTTTAAAATGGAAGATCCTGCGGCGCTTCCCGTGGTGGTGCCTGAAAAGACGCTGCATCGTTGGTTGAAGTCTGCCTGGCGCAGCCGCTATGTGGTACTGGATCTGCAACGCTACGGTATTGATCTGTATCATGGCCTCAGCCACGAAATCCCTTTCGGGATACATCACTCCGGTATAAAGTCTGTCGTGACCATGCATGACCTTATTTTTGAGAGATACCCTCGCCAGTACAATCCTATTGATGTGCTGACTTACCGCCGGAAGGCTCGTTATGCCTGCCGTTATGCGGATAAAGTAGTGGCTATCAGTGAACAAACCCGGCAGGACCTGATCACTTATTATCATACGCCTGCAGATAAAATAGCAGTGGTGTACCAGAGCTGTGACCCCGCTTTCGCGGTAACGCACAGCGAAACAGACATCGCCGCAATGCGCGCAAAATACCAGCTGCCCCCGCAATATTTCCTGTATGTCGGCTCTGTAATAGAACGTAAAAATTTATTGGGCATCGTAACGGCCATGCATACACTAAAAGGCGCAGTGGATGTACCGCTGGTGGTGTTGGGTAGCGGAAGCGACTATAAGAAAAAGGTGAAGGCCTACCTGGAAGCCAACGGTCTTTCACAACAGGTGATATGGCTCAATGAGCGGGCCAGGCTGTCACATACCGAGTTGCCGCTGCTCTACCAGGGCGCTGTGGCATTGCTGTATCCTTCTTTATTTGAGGGCTTCGGCATTCCTATCCTGGAGGCGCTGTGGAGTCGCACACCGGTGATCACCTCGCAGGGTTCCTGTTTTGGAGAAACCGCGGGCAACGCCGCATTATATGTAGACCCGCTGAATCCCGCTACCATAGCCGCCGCCATGCAGCGGGTGGTGAGCGATGCTGCATTGGTACAGGATATGCAGCAAAAAGGCTGGCAACATGCGCAGCTGTTCACCCCTGAAAAGTGTGCCGCAGCGATGATGAACGTTTATAACAGCCTGAATAGCTGAATAACAATATAAAAAATCACAAAATTTCCATGATTTTTGAAGATGATATTACAGCAGCTTTGCCGGTACTTCGCAGTGGTGGCCTGATCCTGTATCCTACAGATACTATCTGGGGCATCGGCTGTGATGCTACCAATGAAGCTGCTGTGCATAAAGTATTTGCACTCAAACAACGCAGTGAAAGCAAAAGCCTGGTGGTGCTGCTGGCCGATCTGCGCGACCTGTTGCACTATGTCGCCAATCCCCGCCCGGATATGAGCGATATTATTGCAGGCTTTACCCGTCCTACTACGGTCATTTATGAAGGCGCATTAGGATTGGCGCCCAATGTGATCGGCGAAGATGGGAGCGTGGCTATCCGTATTGTACAGGACCCTTTTTGCCGCCATTTGTTGAAACGACTGCGCAAACCGTTGGTGTCCACTTCTGCCAATGTTAGCGGAGAACCTTCACCAGCGCAGTTTAGCGGGGTATCGCCGCTTATCGTCAATGGGGTGGACTATGTAGTAAAATACCGGCAGCAGGAAGCTGCCAATACGCAGGCTTCCCGGATTATCCGGATCGGAAAGGATGGTTCAATAGCGATAATCCGGGATTAAAAATGTTTATTTATTACATTTGCGCCCTGGTTTCAGAGAAAGGAATAAAATTGAACAGGAATTTATTAATATGATCAGCAGCAAGCCATTGGACATTCCCTGCTCCCTGCAGGAACGGAAAGTGTTGGAAAAGATAGCGATCGCTGCCCGCGACCTGGGCGTGCCCGCCTATCTGATAGGTGGCTTTGTGCGCGATAAACTGTTGGGAAGAAGAACAAAAGATATGGATATTGTGTGTGTGGGAGATGGTATTGCCCTGGCACATAAGGTGGCAGAACGTTTGGGCGACAATATCACCGTAAATTATTTCAAAACATACGGCACTGCACAGATAAAGTGGAATGACCTCGAAATGGAATTTGTAGGCGCCCGCAAAGAAAGCTACCGGCAGGACTCCCGTAATCCTGAAGTAATGGCGGGTACTTTGCAGGATGATCAGAACCGCCGCGATTTTACCATCAACGCATTGGCGATCAGCCTGAATGATGCTGACTACGGCACCCTGCTTGATCCTTTCGATGGCCTCGCAGACCTGGATAAAAAGATCATCCGTACACCCCTGGAGCCCGCGCAAACATTCAGCGATGACCCGCTTCGCATGATGCGCGCCATCCGCTTTGCATCACAGTTACAGTTTACAATTGAAGAAAGCGCCTTTAATGCGATCCGGGAAAATGCAGAACGCATCCGTATTATTTCACAGGAGAGAATTACAGACGAATTTAATAAGATAATGCTGTCGGCCAAACCTTCGGTAGGACTGGATTTGCTGTACAAAGCCGGATTGCTGAAGATCATCTTCCCGCAAATGATCGATATGGTAGGCGTGGAGATGTATGAAGGAAAGGGGCATAAAGATAATTTTTATCATACCTTGCAGGTAGTAGATAATATCTCGGAAAATACCCGCGATCTCTGGCTGCGATGGGCTGCACTGCTGCACGATATCGGCAAGCCGGCTACTAAAAAATTTGAACCCGGCCACGGCTGGACTTTTCACGGTCACGATGCGGTAGGTGGTAAAATGGTCACCCGTATCTTTACCCGGTTCAAATTACCATTACATGAAAAAATGAAGCTGGTAAAGAAGCTGGTGGAACTACACCTGCGGCCTATCAGCCTTACAAAAGAGAATATAACGGATTCGGCTATCCGCAGATTATTATTTGATGCCGGAGATGATCTGGATAGCTTAATGATGCTGTGTGAGGCGGATATAACCTCTAAAAACAAAGCAAAAGTAAAACGTTACCTCGAAAATTTTGAACTGGTCCGTCAGCGTTTAAAAGAAGTGGAAGAAAATGATCGCATCCGTAACTGGCAACCTCCGGTAACCGGCGAAATGATCATGGAAACATTCGGCCTGAAACCGGGAAGGATCGTAGGGGATCTGAAAAGCGCCATTAGGGAAGCTATTCTCGATGGAGAAATCCAAAACACGTACGAAGCAGCATATGCATTTATGTTGAAAAAAGCGATCGCATTTGATCTCACCCCAGTTAAATAAAATTGGTAATTTTACGGAGTCGGAATTATTATTGTAGTATCAGACAGCGCCCTTGACTAAGTGCTGGAATTTTATATATTTATCTAACTTTTAACCAAATTGTCATGCCGGTTTTGAAATTCAGAGTTTACTGGGAAGAAGATGAAAGTGTTTACAGAGACATTTCCATCAAGCCGAATCAGACGTTTTTATTATTTCATCAGGCAATATTGCTGGCATTCGAATTCGATTCTAAACATAAAGCTACCTTCTTCCGCAGCAATGATAACTGGCAACGTGGCCGTGAAATCATCCTGGAAATGGATAAACAGCCGCGTAAGGCAGAGCCCCTGCTCATGTCTGACACGCCTATTGCTGCTGCTGTAAAGGATCCTAATCAGAAATTTATCTATCTCTACGATTTTGCCAAAAACTGGTCGTTCCTGGTAGAACTGATCGGTGTGTCCAAAGACGAAAACAGCAAGATCACCTACCCGGTATGTGTACGCAAAGAAGGTCTCGCCCCCAGCCAATACGGCACCAAAGGCCTGGTTGGCGATAAGCTCGTGGAAATGGAAGAAAAATATGACCTCAATAAAGAAGGGATGGATGCTGATGGCTATGGCGAAGAAGGTGAAGAAGACGCTTTAGGCAGCGATAGCGATGGCGCCGACGAATTTGGCGGCACCGCGGAAGAAGAGAATAGTTTCTAAAGTCAATGCAGAAAACCATTATCATTATAGCCGGTCCTACAGCTTCCGGTAAAACGGCATTGGCTATACGAATAGCACAGCTGTTCAATACGGCTGTTATCTCTGCTGATTCCCGGCAATGCTATCGTGAAATCAGTATCGGTACGGCAAAACCGTCTGCTTCGGAACTGGCTGCTGTACCGCATTATTTCATCAACTCGCATACTATCCGGGAAGAAGTAAATGCCGGCATCTACGAAAAACTGGCGCTGCAATATGCACAGGAAATATTTGCACAAAACGATGTAGCAGTGATGTGTGGAGGTACTGGCCTCTATATAAGGGCTTTCTGCGAAGGAATCGATGAAATGCCTGCCATTCCTGCCGGTATCCGGGAAGCGTTGAATGCGCAATACACACAGCATGGATTACCATGGCTCCAGGAACAGTTGCAACGGCGTGATCCCATATTCTATGCTACCGCAGAAACAAAAAATCCACAACGATTGATCCGCGCACTGGAAGTATTGGAAGCCACCGGGCTTTCTATCACTACTTTCCGCACCGCCCATCGCACACAGCGGGATTTCAGGATCATTAAAATAGGCATTACCTTACCCAAAGAATTATTGCACCAGCATATTCATCATCGTGTAGACCTGATGATGGAAGCCGGTTTGGTGGAAGAAGTAAAGGCGGTACTACCTTACCGCGAACATAATGCACTGCGCACTGTAGGCTACCAGGAAATATTTGATTATCTCGATGGACAACTCTCCCTGGAACAGGCAGTAACAGACATAAAAACGCATACCCGGCAGTATGCAAAACGCCAGCTCACCTGGTTTAGAAAGGATCCCGCATTTGAATGGTTTGATCCCCGTAATAGTGAGGATATCCTGACTCGCATTAAACTAGCCTTTGACTAGCCTTTAACCAGGAGTAAACCGGACCAGGATTAGCAGGATAAAAAAAGATTAAAAGGATGGGCGTTCTGTTTAATAACAAAACACCCATCCTTTTAATCTTTTTTTATCCCTTTAATCCTGGTCAGAATTTGAATCCCATCGTTAAAATAATATTGCTGCGGGTGTAATCCAGTGTGGCAGCATCCGGTGTCAGACCTTCTGTGGTGCTGGTATACAACCGGTACCGGTCATTGCCCTGTGTATAACTGTAAGTGAGATCAGCATACAATCCTTTATTACGGAAACCGAAACCACCACTGTATACTTTGCGGGAAGCATTTACACCTGCATTGTAGCTATCGGTGCTATACGGGTTACCATAAGCTGCAAAACCCGCCCTTACTGCATAAAGGGTGGCGAACTTCAGTTCTGCCCCCACTTTTACATTGGAAACAGACTTGTATATCGCGCCGATATTTGTGTTCAGGTCGCCTTCAAAATTACGGTCATTGCTCATTTTGAATTTGCCGGACGACTGGTTTACATATTCATAATCAGCTGTGATAAAGCCCTGTGTATTGCTTACATGGGTGATGTCGCCAAAAAAGTAGGATACGCCACCCATTACACGCATGGGTGTAACATAATTGTAGTCATTTTCCACTGGGTATCCTTCTGTTACATCGTCAGAATGCGCATACCGGGTGCCGCCATAACTTTCTGTGTTGGCCGTCAGATCAGCGGTGTAGCTGTCATGCAGGCTATAAAAGGTAGGGGTATGGAAAGCGCCGCCTATCCGGAAGCGATCAGATATTTTATAGAGTACACCTACTTTAGCGCCAATACCAAGCCCAGTGCGTCTGAGAAACTGACGATAATCGAAGTAACCAAAATCATTGTTGCCATTATTGCTGGCATCATCTTCCATTACGGTAAAATCTTCCCGGTAGTTTACATTGGGAACATTTACGCTACCACCTATATACAAGCGGTTTCCGTAGTTACCACCCACGGCAAAGGCAAATTCATCCAGTCCGCCACGTGTTTCCAGGATGCCGCGCTGTTGTATCCCATCGGTGAGGCCGCCGGTTCTCCGGTCAGGAGAGGCATTGCTCATGGGTTCAAAGGAGCCATCCGTATTCTGGTAGCGGTCAATTAAGAAGGTCCTGTAGCCCAGGCTGCCTCCTAATGGATAATTATTTTCAATACCAGCGGAATCCGCGGACCACATCTGGTCTACCCAGGTATCTGTATAGGAAGACGCCAGGTTACGACCCGCTACTACAATCTTGTTATTATAATTTGCCAGGCGGTTAACGCCCAGGGAGAAGGTAATATTATTCCAGGAGCTGCTGCCGGTACCTTTGTTGGTAGCAAAGATAACCCCTATGTTAGGGAGCTGGAAGTTGGTTTTATTGCCTTTGTTATCAAGACTGTTATTACCCAGGTAAGAAGAAGTATTGTTGTTGATGTTTACGCCGGCAGAAAAAAGGAATTCGCCGGTTTTAAACATACCAATACCCGCCGGGTTAGTATGGGCGGATGAATAATCTCCTCCAAGGCCAACACCTGCGCCGCCGAGTGCCTGGTTTCTTGCTGTTCCGAAAGGTTGGTTGGGCGAATAAAGCAGCGCGTCTGTTGAGCTTTGCGCCATGGCCGAAACGGATAAAAAGAGGCCTCCTAAAAGAGGGCAAATTCTTTTAATCATAATACTATATACTTAGAATTGAAATGCTGTTCTGCAGGTCGGGCTATGATTGTGCTGACGTGTTCTGCAATAATAGCTATAACGTTGTCAATAGGGCAAAACTTGTGCAATAAAAAAAGATAAGCGTAGTTTTTATGCTACGCTTATCTAGTAAGATCTTTTTATTAACGGCCTCCTCTTGCTGGACGACTGTAGCCGCCACCGCCACTACTACCGCCACTGTTTACGCGGCTACCACCTGAAGGTGCTGAGTAGGTTGGAGCAGGAGTAGAGGGTCTTGAGTATTCTACTCTCTGCGGACGTGAATAGTTGCTATTCTGTTGACTGCTGTTATTTGAAGGTCTGGTGACTGGTCTTTCAGAGTTGGACTGCTGGAAAACCCTGCGTGGGCGCTGTGAAGTAGAAGAAGGATTCACGAATCCACCAGTGTTTCTGCCGCCATTAACAGGCTGAATGTTGCTGCCTCTTGCTGGACGGGAGTAACTGTTGCCGGTAGTACCGCCACTGTTGGTGAAATTTCTGTTTACCACTCTTTCGTTACCACCTCTTACAGGACCGTAAGAGTTAGCCGGACGGCTGGTGTAATACCTGTTGCCGTGGCCATAATATCCACCGCCATAGTATCCGCCACCGTAGTAAGGGGAGTAGTGACCATAGTAAGGATATCCCCAGCCACCACCGTAGTAACCACGGCTCCATGGACTGTAATATCCACCACCAAAGCCCCAACCCAGGCCAATGCTCAGAGAAGGACCCCACATGCTGCCGTAGAAAGGACTGTAACCGAAGCTGCTGTATGGGCTCATCATACCAAAGCCGTAATAATTATTTACATATAGGTTAGAAGCCGCATTGTAGCCATCCCAGTAACCACCACTGTAGCCACTGTTACTACCAAAACGGTTTAAACGGCGTTGGTAATCTCCCTGATCCTCATCCTGGTAAGTTACATAAGTGCCTTCATCTTCATCGGCAGCTTGTGCATAATTAGCGTTCTCATCCTGCACAGAATTGCCATTAGAGCCATCTGTGCCGGTCGTGGATGCATAAGTACGGGCCTGCTGACGCGGCGAATAATATACATCGTCCGGTGTCTGCGCCGCTTTGTATGTACTGGAGCAGGCGCCCAGTGCGAGCGATCCAGCCAGTGCGATATATAATATAGGTTTCATTTGAAATACATTTTTAGCGTGATCTGTATAGTAAATTTACACTTTTTAAACGGATTAATAAGGGATAAAGTTACAATAACAATGGTTGCTTATTTTATTTTAGACCAACTATTTGCACCTTTACTATTTTCATGTACGTTTGTGGCATTTTCTTCTTTAATATGATGACAAAAACTAAGCCAATCTGTCCGGTGTCAGACTTGTCCTGACTTTTATTCAAATGCGACAAATTGACCGTTTAGTCATTAAAAAACAAAGGAATATAAATCAGCTATTTTATTTATGAGTAAAGAGATTACAGCCCGCTCGGAAGATTACGCAAAATGGTATAACGACCTGGTGCTGAAAGGCGGTCTGGCAGATTATTCCGCCGTACGCGGATGCATGGTGATAAAACCATATGGTTTTGCACTGTGGGAAGCTATGCGTGACGTGCTCGACAGCAAATTCAAAGAAACCGGTCACCAGAATGCATATTTCCCGCTGTTCATCCCTAAAAGCTTTTTGAGCAAAGAAGCTGCCCACGTGGAAGGGTTCGCAAAAGAATGTGCAGTTGTTACCCATTACCGCCTGAAAAACGACCCCAACGGCGGCGGCGTAATAGTAGACCCGGAAGCAAAACTGGAAGAAGAACTCATCGTTCGCCCAACCTCTGAAACAATTATCTGGAATACTTATAAAGATTGGATCCAGTCATACCGCGATCTGCCTCTGCTGATTAACCAGTGGGCAAACGTAGTACGCTGGGAAATGCGCACCCGCCTGTTTCTCCGTACCACCGAATTCCTCTGGCAGGAAGGACATACCGCCCACGCTACTTCTGAAGAAGCCATCGCTGAAACAGAACAGATGCTCGGTATTTATGCCGACTTCGCGGAAAATTATATGGCTGTACCCGTAATCCGTGGGGTGAAATCTGAAAGCGAAAGATTTGCCGGCGCAGTAAATACTTATTGCGTGGAAGCCCTCATGCAGGACGGTAAAGCCCTGCAGGCAGGTACTTCTCATTACCTCGGACAAAATTTCGCCAAAGCATTTGATGTACAGTTTTCCAACAGGGAAAACAAACTGGAATATGTATGGGCTACCTCCTGGGGCGTATCTACCCGGCTCATTGGTGCATTGATCATGGTGCACAGCGATGACCAGGGACTTGTTATGCCACCCCGTATAGCACCCATCCAGGTGGTGATCGTGCCTATTTATAAAGGCCCCGATCAGAAAGCTGCCCTCGATGAAAAAGTAAATGTGATCGTTGCCGAACTGAAGCGTGCCGGCATCCGTGTTAAATACGACGATACGGACAATAACCGCCCAGGCTGGAAGTTTGCAGAATATGAATTGAAAGGGGTACCTGTCCGCATCGCTATCGGCGCCAGAGATCTGGAAAATAATGTGGCTGAAGTAGCCCGCCGCGATACGAAAGAAAAAATGAGTCTGTCACTCGATGGTTTATCAGGCCGCATCCAGGACCTCCTGGAAGAAATCCAGCAAAACCTCTTCGATAAAGCAAAAAGTTATCGTGATACACATATTACCCGTGTAGATACTTTTGAAGAGTTTGAAAAAGTGCTGGACGAAAAAGGTGGATTCGTATTAGCGCATTGGGACGGTACCGCCGAAACAGAAGAACAGATCAAAGACCGCACTAAAGCCACTATCCGCTGTATTCCGCTGGACAATCCACAGGAAGCGGGTATTTGTATCCTGAGTGGTAAGCCGTCTAAAGAGCGGGTTTTATTTGCGAGAGCATATTAATACTATTACAGATTACGGAGTGATGAGGAGATAATAATAATTAATCTTCCTTATCTGCTCACCATTCCGTAATTTATAGTTCAGCACCAATCATAGCAATAAACCACTAACTTTATCAGATGCCCTTTATCCGTTATATACTCTTGTGGTTACTGGTCATCTTTTGCACAGGCACAACTACGCTGGCCCAGGGCCTGATGATCCGTAACTATAATGTGAAAGATGGTCTTGCTAATGCTACAGTATATGCTGCTGTGCAGGACAAAGATGGGTTTATATGGTTTGCTACCCCTACCGGCGTCAGTAAGTTTGATGGAAAACGCTTTCGCAATTATGCTAAAAAGGACGGCCTGACTGATAACGATGTCGTGAAACTGGCCGCCGACTCCAAAGGCCGCCTGTGGTTCTTTACCCTCAATGGCAAGCCTTCCTTCTATGCCAATTCCGTTATTCATAACGAAGAGAATGATACCTCACTCGCCTTCAATAGCCGCAGCCACTATATGCAGTACGCTTTTGAAGGGAAAGGCGGCTACATCTGGTTCCTGAATACCAACAACCGCATCGTTCAATACAATGGTAAAAAAACAACCTACGACAAGCTGGGCGCCTCTGGTACCGATCTTTTCTTTTTGATCAGGAACGACAGCATCTTTCATCCCTTACAGAATTCCTTTCATGTTGATAACCTGAAAGATCCCAATAATCCTTCCCAGAAAATATTTCCCGTATGTCCGTACCCGTTGGATGATACCGCGTTGGTAGCGCGCATACGTCAGAACTCTATCGTAGTTCTCCGCAACACGCTGTATTCCTATAAAGCAAAGGATGCGATCTGTTTTTTTAATGGCGCAGACTGGGGCATTACAGACGAGATCAGTAATATGTGCATTGATGATGATAACCTCTGGGTAGGTACGCAGCGTGCATTATTTTTTATGAAAGGTTTTTTCAAGGGAGAGAAAAAAGTGATCAAACTCCTGGATAACCACTACATCACCTCCCTGCTAAAAGACAGGGACGGTAATATCTGGATTACCACTTTTGGTGATGGTGTTTATAATATCCCCTACAAAAATTTCTATTTCAGCTATCTCGATAATACCAACGGGCTGTATTCCCACTCTATCTTTAGTATTTTTAAAGATAAAAAAACGGATTTGCTCCTGATAGGGCAAAACGCCGGTATCCTTAATACGATAGATCATGCCGGGCGTATCCGTCAGTTTACGCTGGATACCCTCAGTGGCCGGAACAGTATCCTGACTATTCTGCCATACCGCGATCGTACGGTACTCATTGGTACAGACAACGGCGTGGTACAGTTTAATACGGCCACACAAAAAGCCTCCCGCCTGAGAGCCGTGAAAATGCTGAAGGATATTGATATCTCACCATCCGGCAAAATAAGGATAGCTGCTAAAAACCAGGTGATCGCATTGGATGATTATGTGATCAACGACCTGGATATGCTGGTTACTTCCATCGCCTGTATCAACGACTCTGCCTATTACGTAGGCACCAATACCGGGTTGTATTATTGTACAGACGGGAAAAGGATACTGATACCTACCGGTGCAGCCAACTTCCGCAAGATGAGTATCAAAGACCTGAAATGGGTCAACGGGCACCTGTGGGTGGGCACCAGCGATCAGGGAATTTACGTGTTGCAGGGAGATACTGTGGTGAAACACTTGTCTACCGCCAACAACCTCGCCAGCGATATTTGTCAGCAGTTATACTACGATGGCGACAATGGCATGTATGTGGCGACCAACAAAGGAGTTTCCATTATTAATGTCAACGACCAGACCCTCATACGTAACATTACTTCCAATGATGGCCTCATGTCTGACGATATCAGGGGTGTTTATAACGATAACGGCCTGCTGTACATCGCTACTTCCAATGGGCTCTGTTACTTTAAAGGCGACAAGCTTCCGGTAGATACCGTGCCACCGGTAACCTACCTGAGCAATATCCGCTATGGCGACAGTACTTTCCTGCCGGCATCATCGTTTGTGCATCTCTACAAACGCAAAGCCTCTTTCGAAGCAGAATTTGGCGCCATTGTTTTTGATCTGCCGGAAATGGTAGAATACCAGTACAACTTTTCCGGTGATACTACCAATGGCTGGGTAACCACCATGTCCAATATTATTCCTTTTCCGGATCTGCAACCAGGCCAGTATAGGCTGCTGGTGCGGGCACGTAAATATAAAAGCAACTGGTCGCATCCCATCAGCATGGAAGTGAACATTTTGCCGCAATGGTACCAGGAATGGTGGGCGAGGGGCGTTCTCCTGCTGGCTGCACTGCTGCTGATCCTGTTTGTGCTGCGCTATATTGTAAGACGAATCAAACAGGCGGAGAAAAGAAAAACGGAATATAACCGCCGTATTGCTGAATTGGAAGCCAAGGCGCTCACCAATCAGATGAATCCGCATTTCATTTTCAACTCGCTAAACTCTGTACAGCACCTGATTCTGGAAAAAGAAGAGAAGCAGGCGCTGAATTTTCTGGCTGACTTTGCTACATTGATGCGTCAGATGTTGAACAATTCCCGTAAGTCTTATATATCTTTGGAAGAAGAAATCGCTTTTCTGACACGTTACCTGGAGTTGGAAAAGATCCGGTTTGCACATTCCTTTACCTATCATTTCGTTATAGAAGATGAACTGAAGGACTATACTGTGTATATTCCTCCCATGATCATTCAACCTATTGTGGAGAATGCCATCAAACATGGCCTGGCTCCAAAAAACAGTAGTGGCTACCTGGAGATAAGATTGGAAATGGTGGATGATCTTCTTTATTGTTCTGTAGATGATGACGGAATAGGTTGGGACAAGTCCAATAGCATAAAGAGTTCCAGACTGATAAAACACGAATCCACTGCTTTAAGTGTGATTAGAGAACGCTTGCAGATTATAAAATCTTTTAATGGAAGTGTTGGAAAGTTGGAAATTATTGATAAATTTAAATCTGGTTTCGGCAATAAGGAAGGTACCTTAGTTGAAATTCTGATTCCCATTGTTAAGATGTTATGAGTAATATAAAAGCTGCCATTGTAGACGATGAAGTCCGCAACATTCATATTTTGCGCAACATATTGGAAAACTACTGCAAAGATGTGACAGTAGTAGGTGAAGCACAAAATATCAATGAGGCGGCAGAAATGATTAAAAACAACCCCATTGATGTACTGTTCCTCGATATTGAGATGCCGCCGCATAATGGGTTTCAGCTACTGGAAATGTTTCCGGTACTGAACTTTGAAGTCATTTTTATCACCGCATTCCAGGAATATGCATTGCAGGCCATTAAGTTTGCCGCTTTGGACTATCTGCTCAAACCTATCAAGGTGAGCGAAGTGGAAGACGCATTGGAAAAAGTGAAGAAAAGTAAGAAAGGAAGACTCAATGAACTGGCCTCTATTCTGAAAGACTACGTAAAGAATAACGACAACGCATTCTCCAAAATAGTTATTCCCGTAAATGACGGTTATAATGTTATTGATCTGAAAGACATCATTTACTGCGAAGCATTTGATAGCTATACCAAAATTCAATTAATCAACAATGTTTCCCATCTCATTTCAAAGTCATTGAAAGAATATGAGGAAATGCTGTCTGATAAAGGATTCTACAGGGTGCATAAATCTTTCCTTATCAATATCCATCACATCGTAAAAATCATCAAAGGTCTGGGTACAGCCGTGGTGATGAGCGATCAGAAAAATATTCCTATCTCCTCCCGTAAGAAAGACGAGTTCTTTACTCAATTAAAGGGAGTTATAAATCTTTAAATATTTTGGGATTTTTTGATTTACGAATTTAGGGATTTAAAATGCAGCGAAGGTCTACGTGAAAATCTTCGCTGCATTTTAAATCCCTAAATTCGTAAATCAAAAAATCCCAAAATATTTACAGGTTCTCTGCGTTTCCGCTACCTGTATTGATGTTGTAATAGTAGATGTTTCCGCCACGTTGTGGGTAGAAGCCTACCAGTTGTACACTTTTCTGTTTATCCAGGACGAGGCTGAGGGCATCTACCGAGTTGACGGTGGTGTTACCGGCTTTAAGGATTACAAATCCCGGCGCCATACTGGTTTGCTTTTTCAGGATTCCGTTACCGATATCCGTTACTTTCACACCACCGCTAACGCCTATACGCGCAGCTTCTTCTTTATTAAGGTCGGATAATTCAGCACCCAGGCGATCCAGGGTGGTGATCTTTACCAGGTCTGTATTACCCTGGAGGTTCCGGAGCATTACATTATCGGCAGTGATTTCTTTATTATCACGGAGATAGGTAACGCTGATTTTGTCTCCTGGTTTGTAACGGGCCACCTGTTCACTCATCTGGGAGGGGCCCGGAACGTTTACACCATTAATTTTGGTGATGATATCCCCGGAGCGCAGACCCGCTAAACCAGCAGAGCTGTTGTCTATTACTTCAGTGATCTGTACCCCGTTTACATCTCTCCGGATACCAATTTCTTTCAGCTGATCATCGCTCATAGAAGCAATGGCAGCGGGGGAAGCATATCTGACACCGAGGTAAGCCCGTTGTACATTACCATATTTCAGGAGATCATTAACCACCTTTTTAATCAGGTTTACAGGAATTGCGTAGGAATAACCCGCGTAAGATCCAGTAGGCGAAGCGATAGCAGAGTTGATCCCTACCAGTTCACCGGCAGTGTTTACCAGTGCGCCGCCGCTGTTACCCTGATTTACCGCAGCATCCGTCTGAATAAATGATTCGATGGCATTGTTTAATCTGCCTACGCCTTTATTGATACCTATAGAGCGGGATTTTGCGCTCACGATACCGGCTGTTACGGTAGCGTCAAGGTTCAGGGGATAACCTACTGCGAGCACCCATTGACCTATTTCTACGTTGTCTGAGTTACCATACATGAGGTAAGGGAGGCCTTTGGCTTCGATCTTTACCACGGCGAGGTCTGTACTGGGGTCAGCACCTATCAGTTTAGCTTTGTAAGTTTTGTTATCGTTGCTGAGACTGACACTGATTTCATCTGCATCCGCGATCACGTGGTTGTTGGTCACGATGTACCCATCGCCAGAAATCAATACGCCGGAACCAGAGGCCATCTGGCCGGGAATGTAGTATTTACGGCCATCTCCACCACCATTGAATTCGTCTCCGAAGAATTCATCTCCGAAAAGATCCTGCAGGATACTGCGTTTCCGCTGAAGGTTATTACCATTCAGTACCTGGCGGGGATTGATTTTTGTTTTGATGTGTACTACACCGGGAACGGCTGCCTTGGCTGCCGAAACAAAATCTGAAGGAGGAACTGCGTTGGCACTCCCGCCTGTTCCGGGCATGTACCTTGCATAATTTACAGGAACTACACTGGAATCATTCTGAAAAACGCCTGCTGGTCCGGATTGAAAATATTTGCCGTACACGAATATGGCGGCAACGGCAGTTACAGCACTGATAAGAACAGTAGTAACAATTTGCTTGAATTTCATATTATAGTGTGTTTAGCGTTGTGTGACTAAATTAATTCTATATGTCCGAATATGATCAATTTGCATGCCCTGCCTACAAATTTAATAGCGGTGGAGCCTGAAATGAATACCTGGCATTTACTTTAACAGATTTTTATGGCAATCGTTAAAGATGGTTTAAAGGCAACAGGTTATGCACCTGCCAGGATAGCATCCGGTACTGTCAATATAACAAAGTAGTGCGACAAAAAGTTACCAGGGTAAAACAGGATATATAATATAAGAGACGAAAAAAGCGGAAAACGTCCTTATCCGCTTTCCGCTTTTTTATCTCTTCAGATCATCAGCATCATAGTGTTGTAAGGAAAGCCATGGTGTCCACACCATCGGCATAGTCCATCAGGGAAGGTTGTTGTGCGTAGCCGAAAGGGGTATAGGACTGGCCTACCAGGCATTGGAGCACTTCCTCTCCTGCGAGGTCCTGCTGCAGCTGGTTTATATCTTTATAATAACCATAGTTCAATACACTGATCGGTGAAAACAGGGATGCTGCTTCATGCAGGAGAATACTGCCGTTGGTCAGGTAAGGGCTGCTGTTCAGCAGGAGCAGGGCCAGGTTATAATCGTAGTTATTCTTGTATTTGTGGTGATCGGCCAGGTGGTCGTATTTCCGGAGGGCGTTCAGTAACGGATCAAAGTTATAGCCTTCCGGTACCAGTATCTTCGTTACATTGCGACAGCCAAGGCCGAAGTACATCATTACATCATCGGCCAGGGCATCCAGTTGTTCCGGTGTTTCTGTGCCGGTGAGTACGGCGGCGGAAGTACGGTTATGACGGATGATATTGGGATATTTTGAAAAATAGTAGGTAAAGTAGCGGGCGGAATTGTTGCTGCCGGTAGCAATATAGGCATCACAATTCTTTAGCATATCCTGCACCTGGGTTTGATTTGCCTGGTCCGGATACCATTCGGCTATCTTTTCCAGGATGTGTTTCATCAGGATTTCATCTTTGGAAGAAAGTTTCAGTTTTACGTGATGACCGCTGATAAATCCGCAAAGCCAGTCGTGGAAGCCTACCATGGGAATATTACCGGCAGCCACGATGCCTACTTTTTTGGGTTCCCAGTCGTTGCCGGCAGCGGGATATTGCTGCAACCACTGATGCAGGGCAGCCGGTTCCAGGAAATATTGGCAGATATTTTCCAGTGCTTTGTCAATAAATGCAGGAATAAACCATCCGTTTGCGATAAAAGCACGTTCTTTTACTGCTGTCAATTCCGGGCTGTTACCCGCCAGGTACTGGCCCAGGCGTACCAGCGCGACTTCTTTTTCTGCTATGTTCATGAAACTATATAAATATTTGACTTAATTAAAGCTGGAAAATTTTTATTTTTGTGTACGAAATTACGGCTTACTACTTAAACAAAAAGTTTACTCTATGGCAATTAAGATAACAGACGAATGTATAAACTGTGGCGCCTGCGAACCAGAATGCCCAAATAATGCAATATATGAAGGCGGTGTAGAATGGGCACTTGCTGATGGAACGACCGTTAAAGGCACCTATACTTTGATGGATGGTTCAGTAATGGACGCCGATCAGCGTAATGCACCTATCAGCGTTGATGCCTACTATATTGTGCCCAACAAATGTACAGAATGCCAGGGATTTCATGAAGAACCACAATGCGCAGCCGTTTGTCCGGTTGATTGCTGTGTACCTGATGAAATGTACCAGGAAACTGTGGATGACCTGATGGAAAAGAAAGCCAGACTGCACATTTAATATATTGAAAAAAAACATCTTTTAAACCGTCCGGGCGTAGCCGGGACGGTTTTTTTATGTAATTTGATGAATAACAAACACAATAAACCTTTAACTTTACCCGCTTATTGTAAAATATCGTATGAAGAAGAATATAGCTTTGGTAGCCGGCGGATATTCCGGAGAATATGTGATATCCGTACAAAGTGCTGTAACCATTGAGAAAAACCTGGATAGCAGCAAATATGCAGTTTACAAGATCATTATAACAAAGGAAGGCTGGCATTATACCGGAGCTGATGGCAGCGTACAGGAAATCGATAAGAATGATTTTTCCCTGACGCTCGCCGGCAAAAAGATAAAATTTGATGCCGTATTCATCGGCATCCATGGCACACCCGGTGAAGATGGCCGTTTACAGGGTTATTTCGAAATGCTGGACATTCCTTTCACCAGTTGCGGCATGGTTACCTCCGCCTTAACCTTTAATAAAAGCTATTGCAACAAGGTAGTAACGGCCTTCGGGAATGTAAATGTGTCAAAATCAGTACATGTGTTCCGGGAGCAGTCGCACGATACGGCACAGATTCTGCAACAACTGCGTTTGCCGGTATTTGTTAAGCCGGCGGAAGGCGGCAGCAGCATCGGCATGTCAAAGGTGAAAACAGCAGAAGAACTACCGGCTGCCATCGAAAAAGCCTTTAAAGAAGACAGCCAGGTGCTGATAGAAGAGTTTATTAAAGGACGGGAACTCACCATCGGCCTGTATCGTGCCAACGGTAATATTACCGTACTGCCTATTACAGAAGTGGTGAGTAGTAAAGAGTTTTTTGACTACGAAGCTAAATATACACCCGGTGTATCCAACGAAATAACGCCGGCCCCGGTAGCTGATGATATTACCAAGCTGGTACAGCAAACAGCTGCAGCATTATATGATAAACTAAACTGCAAGGGTATTGTGCGGATAGATTTTATTTATGAAGAAGCCAGCAGCAAATTATATTTCCTGGAAGTAAATACAATGCCGGGGCAGTCAGAGAACAGCCTCGTGCCGCAACAGGTAAGAGCTGCCGGGAAAACGTTGCAGGAATTTTATGGTGTTCTGCTGGAAGAATGCATGAAGTAACAAATTACGGATTGCAAATTATCACACTTAATACATACATCGTGCTCGATTTTATTACCAAGCGTTCATTCGGATTTAACCTGTTGATTGTTATTGCCTTCTTTTTTTTACTGGCGTTGTTATTTTTCTCCCTGCTGGGTACTATTACCAAGCACGGTCAACAGCTGACAGTGCCTGATGTGCGTGGGAAAAATGTAAAAGAAGCTATTGCCACACTGGAAAAAATGGGTTTTGAGGCGGATGTGAGAGATTCTATTTATATAGACTCCATTCCTCCGCTGGCGGTATGGGTACAAACACCCGACCGGGGCGCACAGGTAAAGGTGGGCAGAACTATTTACCTCACGGTAAATAAAACGGTAGCTCCTATGGTGAAGATGCCTGACCTGGAAGGACTTACTTTCCGCAGTGCTGAAATGATGCTGAAAAGCATGCGCCTGAATGTAGGAGATACTATCTACCGGCCAGACTTTGCCACCAATACGGTTTTACAGCAATTGCTGAATGGCAAAAGGATTAAGCCGGGCACCCCCTTACCGGAAGGTAGTAACCTGACCCTGATCCTGAGCAGTGGCACCGGCAGCATCGAAAACCCGGTTCCTGATTTCGTAGGACTTACCTATGCGGAAGCAAGGGAAATGTTGAGCGCCAGCAATCTCGGTCCGGGTACCATTATTATAGACCCCAGTGTATCGGATACCCTGAATGCTTATATCATCAAACAGGTACCCTCCCGTAAAAATGAGATTGGTGATTTTAATATGGTACGTGCCGGTGAAAGTGTGGATCTGTGGTTGTCTGCCCTCAAGCCTGTAAAGGATTCAGTGGTACATCAGCCAGCAACGCAGGAATAACCGAAAATGATGTAATTTGATTTTAAATACTTTTAACTATGCAAAATATAACAGTAGAAGAACTGAAACAAAGAATAGATAGCGGTGAAGAACTGCATATAGTAGATGTACGGGAGCCACATGAAAGAGCTGAATTCAATATCGGCGGTGTACATATTCCCCTTGGGCATGTACAGGCCATGCAGGTAGATGAGCTGGAAGAGTGGAAAGATGAAGAAGTGATTATATACTGCCGTAGCGGCAACCGCAGTGGTCAGGCTTGCATGCTTCTGGAAACCATGGGCTTTACCAATGTGAAGAACCTGGTAGGTGGAATGCTGAAGTGGCAGGAACCCAGTAAATGATTTTTTGATTTACGATTTTGAGATTTAGCGATTTGGTTTCAGGATAACAACTACCTGAAACCAAATCGCTAAATCTCAAAATCAAAAAATCGTAAATCAAAAAATTCCTACATATTTTCCCCCTTGCAAATAGCCGTGGCTTCTATTTCCACCAGGTAGCGGGGATCAATCAGTTTACTCACTTCCACCATGGTGGTAGCTGGTTTTATGCTTTTGAAAAATTCCCCATGTGCTCTCCCATATTCTTCCCATCTGGAAATATCTGTTACAAACATGCGGGTACGCACTACATCGTGCAGGTTGGCGCCCGCGCTGATGAGGGCTGATTCTATCTTTGCCAGCACAAACTTCGTTTGTTCATAGGCGTTACCTTCTGCTACTACCTTATCATTATCTACGGCCACAGTACCGGATATTTCAATCACATTGCCCACTCTTACCGCACGGGAATAGCCGACTTTATTTTCCCAGATAGCGCCGGAGGCGTAATTGGTACGTTTCATATGGAAAATGTTGAGGAGGTGATAGGATCACCGAATTTACTACATCTTCCTCATTCCGTAGCTGAAGTTGTATCAGTAGGGGGTACAGACCTGAATTTTACCAGTTTTCCCAACAGATCAAACCAGAAAGGCGCACCCAGGGAGATAGCCAGGGCTGTCATTATCCAGCCTGCCAGTATGAGCCAGCCGTTTTGCTGAAAGGGATGGGTAAATCCGCAGCGGATCGTGCGGGTTCCACCGGTTGTATCTGTAACACACTGCCGGCTGATACCCAGCACATTTTTTGCGTCGCCGGCATCCTCGCGTAACATGGCATATACACCGATCAGGGAAGTATCGTTTACGAATACACGCAACGACGTATCCTGCCGGAAAAAGGCGCTGTCTTTGTGGAGTACGTTTTTTCGTATAAGTGTATCCGTTATAGCGGTAAAGGCAGGCGTACGGCTGGCTGCCAGCTGCACCATCTGCTCCCGCACATTTTTATCTTTCATGAGGATGCGCGCGATGGCAATGGAATCCACATTAAATAAAGCTGCAATGCCGATACCGATGACCAGCAGCCAGGTTTGTGTTTGTTTGCGGTACCAGCCGCTTGCACGGGCCATGGTTTCATTGAACCAGGCTTCCATGTTAATACGGAACTTCGTTACATCATGTCGGGCATCTTCAAAAAGGTTCCGTAAATGAGTCAGCGTATCGGGCGCCAGGTGCAGGCGGTTTTCTGACAGGGATTCCCGGATGGCGGCGGCATCTGTAAGATGGTGTTGCTGATCGTTGCCCCGCAGGAGATGCACCATGGTTTGTGAAAAAATAGGCGGACTGATATATGCCGGTTTTGCTGCTGCACTGTTTTCACCCAGACAACGGATAGATGGCGACTGATAGAATTTCCGGAGAAAAGGGCTCTTTCTGAAAGGTGCAAAAAAATACACCACGCTCCAGCCCAATTCATAAAACCAGTTGAAAAAAGTAAATCTCCCAAAAAACCCAAGATCGGTATGATGGTCAGCGTTTTCCAGCATTCTGCGCAACCCTTTGGTGAGTATCCGCGCACGGGAATTAAACATCCGGGCAATCAGTTCCTGTACAATGGAGGCCAGCAGGCTGTACAACAGATAGATGAAAATAAGGCCCAAAGCTACGTCTATGGCTAGGTTACTAAACATAAGGAATCATATTATATTGACATATAAACATAAATGTAAATATTATTGTCAAGATAATAACGGGATACGCAGCCTATTTGTCTTCTGTAAAAAATTATTCTGCTGATTCAAAAAAACAGCAGCTACCGCCTACCCAGGTTTCTTTGTCATTGAATCCTACGCCGATCATCTTTCCTTTACTGATGCGGGCGAGGTTGTGTACAAGAATAGGACGCGCAGTGTCATCCGGCCAGATATACATCATCCTGATTTCGCAGATGGCCGGGCCGGTGGGAGTTTGAATAGCCGGGGCATATTTCACTTTATGCTGGAGGATCCAGTTTTCGGGATCTTTGATCTGATCAATATCTTCGGGTGTTACATCTATCAGCACACCTTTACCGGCAAAAGAAAAGAGGGGCTTCAATACATAATTTTCCAGGTCTGCGGGAATAACAGGCAGCTCATGCAGGAACCAGCTCTTTGGTACAAATTCACTGTGAATAAAGGGCAGCGTGTATTTGCTGATGCGGTAAAACCAATTGGGGTGCGTAATCCATTCTACATCCAGGTCCTGGAACAGGTTTACATGCGGCGCCAGCGAAGCGGCTTGCTTTTGCAGGTCGTCGAAAATGATGCGGTTATAGATGCGCTGGATGGGTGTTTTAATACCATCCTGTTCATAAAACAATTTTTTTCCTTCCTGGATCAATTGGGTGATACACACCGTTTTGATACCGATATATTTCTCTGTACTGTAAAAGTCTATCCGGGTCTTTTGCTCTTCTGGCTTCACTTCCAGCAGGACCACTTCTTCAGGCGGAAGATCGCCGATAATCATTTTACGCAACAGCTGGTAGTAAGATGTTTCATCGAGTCCGTTAAAGAAATTATGTAGTTGTCCGGGAATGTCGAAATGTGTTTTGAATTGCCGGGCCATCACGTCCTGGAAGGCATACATGGAGGGAAAGCCCTGTAGCTCTATGAGCTGGGGCCCCAGTGAACCATCTTCCTGCTCACATACGGCAAAGTCGATCACTATAAAGTGGGGATGATCATTCTCGTGCGGTACTTTCAGTTCCGGTGGAATGGCTTCCCTGGTAATGGTTTTGAAGTCGGGCCGCAGGATCACGTTCACAATTTCCTCACAGGCCTGTACCAGTTTTGCCGTGAGGGCAGCGGGTACAAACACGGGTGTTTCTGCTACACGGAAGGAGGGCGCAATGCCCGCATCCTGTGCGATGCCCTTTAAAAAATCCTGGTATTGGGCGGTAGTAAACTGTTGATTATAGGATGTTCTGACAGCAGGAATCATAATGTTGAAAAATTACAAATGACGCATGAAGATGAAGATTAGAAATACGTGTTTTCATCATCATTATGGACGGGCACTTCCACTAAATGTTTAATCGCCGCCAGTCTTTCAGACAGCGCCCCGTATATAGCATAATCCAGGAAGGCCGTAATAAACCGGTCGTGGGTGAGCATGATCTTATCGGGGCTTGTCAGTTGTTGCAGCATGCTGTGGTATTTTTCAGGGCCATGGTTATCCACTACCTGTTTTTTCTTTTCGTCCTGCAGGAGGTACATGTGCATTCCATCGGCATCCGCTTCCGGATGAAATTGTGTGCCGATGAAGTGTTCATTAAACCGGATGGCCATGGTAGCGCGTTCCAACGGAACATGCGGCCTTTCTTTTTCGAGGGCCAGTACGTGTCCGCCCATGGCTTGCAGGTTTTCGTAGTTCAGTTCTATCACCTGCCAGTTGCGGCTGTCTACAATATAAAACGGATCGGGGAGGGCGCTGAAAACCTGTTCCCGCATACCTGCCGCTGTTTTATGTACGGGGAAAACGCCAAATGCGGGTGACTTCCGCCTGCACACATTGCCGAGTTGGTAATAGCGACACATGATCTGGTAGGAGTGACAGATAAAAAACACCGGTTTTTTCTGTTCCTGGGTGCGGTTCCATTCCAAGAGGTCTTCTACCAGGGAGAAATAAGCGCGTTCCCAATCACTGCCTTCACTGTCTACCGGGCTGCCTGGGCCGCCCGTTGAAATATAAATATCGTAAGAAGTATCCGGCAATTGTTGATGTTGCCGCACCTCAAATTCATCAAATTGTAAGTCCAGCGCATGCATGTCCGCATATTGAGACAAAATTTCCCGGATACAACGCATACCTTCATTTGGTACGCCTTCATACATATCCAGCACTGCCACCTTCCAGTTGTTTTTAATTGGATGCATAGTGCAAAATTAAAACAATTGACCAAGATTAAAGGATTTTAGGATTTAAAAGGATGGGTGTTTTGTTGAATGATTTTATATTTATGATATAATAAGCCTTTCGACAAAATCTTTCAACAAAACACCCATCCTATAAATCTTTTAATCCTTTTAATCCTGGTCAATCCTGGTCACAGCCCTTTAGAAATTGCCCCTGAATAAAATCCGTCACTGCCACGAGGTCGTTGGTTTCCTCAAATTTTTTGAGTTGCCGGTCTGCCCCGGTACCTTTTTCCAGGATATTGGTGGTGGACTGGATTACTTCGCGGCTGCCCAGATCATCCACCACATCATCTACGAAATCGAGTAATTCGTATATGAGTGCCCGTGTGTTCACTTCCATCTCCTTACCAAAGTCTATGAGGTTACCATCAATACCATAGCGGGATGCGCGCCATTTGTTTTCGTTTACCAGCGCGCGGTTGTAGATGATGAAGTTGAGGTTCTGCATGCGCAGCTTGTAAATCTTTGCACATACCGCCTGGAAAAGACCCGCGATTGTGATCGTATCATCGAGTGACATGGGCACATCGCAAATGCGGAATTCCACCGTGTTGAAGAATGGATGTACCCGCAGATCCCACCATACTTTTTTGGCATTATCTATACAATTTGTTTTTACCAGCAGCTTGATGTAGTTATCATATTCTTCAATGCTGGCAAAATAATCGGGGATGCCGGTACGGGGAAATTTGTCAAAAACCTTGGTACGGAAGGATTTGAAGCCGGTGTTACGACCTTCCCAGAAAGGGGAGTTGGTACTGAGCGCAAAAATATGCGGTAAGAAGTATCTAACGGAGTTGGCTATATGAAGTGCCATCTCCCGGTTTTCCATGCCTACATGCACGTGCAGTCCGAAAATCAGGTTAGAGCGGGCGGCATCCTGCATTTCATTTACGATTTCGAAATAGCGGGGATGATCGGTGATCAGTTGCTTTTCCCACTTGCTGAAGGGGTGTGTACCCGATGCGCCGATGCTGAAACCAAGATCGCCGGCTATTTGTGCGATGGTACGGCGTAAGAAGGCCACATCTTTCCGGGCTTCATGTATGTTGGCACAGATCTGTGTACCCACTTCCACTACGGCCTGATGAAATTCTGCTTTCACCTGGTCGTTGATCACTTTATGCGCCTGTTCTACGATCTTTTGTTCGTGTGACCGTAGCTCCCGGGTGCGGGGGTCCATCACCATGTATTCTTCTTCTATACCCAGCGTAAACGCCCTGAACATATTGATAGTTTTTACGTAATAAGGTAAAATTACGTATGAATAACGGAGTTGCGGAGATAAAAGATTTATTTTTCTTTTGACTGTTTTTTAGCGGTAATTTTTTTGGGAGATGTGATCGCTTTCTTTGCGGTTGTTTTGGTTGCTTTCTTTGGTTTAGGCACGGTTTCCTTTTTGGGTTTGGGAGCTGCTTCTTTCCTGGCTCTGGGCGGTGTGCGTTGTACAAATTTGCCCCAGGTAAGATTGTCTTTCCCCGGTTTTTGGGCAATGGCCCTTTCAATGGCATAATGGGCGCTGGTTTCCACCACCCATTCAAAATTTTCTTCTCCAACAGACGGTAGGTCTGCATCGGGTGCGGGATTGCAGAAGTCAATAGCGTAGGGTACTTCACTGCGTACGGCTATTTCCACCGTATTGAAATCATAACCCAGGTACTGATTCAGCGTAAGCACCTGTTCGGTGATCTGTTCCATTAGTGCCGAACTACCTTTAAAATCCGCCTGGTAGCGGAGATTAGGGGTATTCCTTGGATTGTAAGGCATAATGCGTACTTCTTTTCCGCCAATGCAGTAGCAGCGGTAATACTGGCTGAAATCAATTTCTTCCTGCAACATCATCACCAGTTGCCCGGTTTCGCTGTGTTTACGGAAGAAGTCTTCTTTGTCATCTAACTGATAAACATGCTTCCAGCCACCGCCTGCATAGGGCTTCATATAAGCCGGAAACCCGATGTAATCGAAAATGGTGTTCCAGTCGAATGGGTAAACGAGGTTGCGGAAAGATTTATCGGTGGTATTATCGGGTAATGCGTTGGAAGGCAGCAGTACGGTGCGGGGTACATTTACGCCTATTTTTTGTGCCAGTGCATTGTTAAAGAATTTATCATCAGCACTCCACCAGAAAGGGTTGTTGATCACTGCAGTGCCGGCGGCGGCCGCATTTTTCAGGAAGGCGCGGTAAAAGGGTACATCCTGTGAAATACGGTCCAGGATTACGGCGTAGCCGCAATCGGCGCCCTGCAACACTTTATCGATGGTTACAAATTCTGCGAAAATGCCGGGTGGATTGATGCGGTTAACACGATCCACAAATGCCTGTGGGAAGGTGTCTTCCTGTCCGAAAAGAATGCCTATTTTTTTCATAGTCCTTACTTGATGAGTGATAGATAATGCGGCAGCATTTCGCGCCATACGGGCCAGTCGTGCAGGGTATGCGGACGTACGTCCAGCCAGTGGGTGATGTTTTTTGCTGCCAGGATACCCGACATCTGCTCATTTTGCGGGCGGGTTACATCGGTATCTGCTACGCCTAATACGATGCCCATCCGCCATAGGTCTGCCTGTTGATTATCCGTCATAAAGTCTGCCGGATTATTGAAATATACGTTATCGTCGTAATAGCCGTCCATCCGTGGTTTGATGTCGAAAATACCGCTGAGACTAAACAGGTACGATACTTTTTCCGGATGACGGAAAGCAAAATTGGCTGCATGGAAACCGCCGAAACTACATCCGGTGGCCACGATGCGGTTCATACCGGTTTCTGCTTCCATACGGGGAAGAATTTCTTCCAGCAGGAGTTTGTCATAACAGGTATGGTTATACGCTCTGTATTGCGGGGCAATACTTTTGTTGTACCAGCTGCTGGCATCAATACTATCGGGGCAATATACTTTCACGCGGCCTTCCTCAATAAACCAGCTGATAGCATCTATCAGGCCACGGTCTTTACTTTCATAGTAGCGACCCATGGAGGTAGGGAAGAGGAGTAATGGAAACCCGCTGTCACCGAACACCAGCATCTCGAATTCCTTTCCCAGATTGGGCGAATGCCATTTGTAATAGTTTTCTGTCAAGGGAAAGTGTTTAGTTAAATTTAAAAAAGATTATTGGTTTATTGGTAAATTGTTGAGATGAAGATCTTCCATCAACGTTTGTTTTCCAGGTTTATCCTGCGGGAAGTGACTATGGACGTGTATCACCCTGGAATAAGCCAGTTACCGCTGCTATTGGTGAATGACGGGCAGGACCTGCCTGAAATGCTGGAACAGGGGATGCCTGCTGTGTTTATCGTGGCTATCCACGCGGGTCCCAAGCGGCGTCTGGAGTATGGCACCGCTGCGGAGGCGGATTACCTGGGGCAGGGCAACAGGGCTGCGGATTACACCCGTTTTATTATGGAGGAGCTGCTGCCTTTCCTGGAAAAGGAATACAGTAATGTAACCTTTACCCGGCGTGCCTTTGCGGGCTTTTCGCTCGGTGGGTTGTCTGCACTTGATATTGTATGGCAGCATCCCGGTATTTTTAGTATGGCCGGTGTACTTTCCGGTGCATTGTGGTGGCGTAGCCATGAGCTGAATGAAGATTACAACGATCATGACCACCGGATCATGCATCGCCTGATCCGCGAAGGGGATTATCATCCAGGGTTGCAGTTCTTTTTTCAATGTGGTACCGCCGACGAAACGGATGACCGCAACAACAACGGCATTATCGACAGTATTGACGATACGCAGGACCTGATGCAGGAGCTGCAACAGAAAGGGTACCGCATGGATACGGATATTCATTACCTGGAAATAGCAGGTGGTCGTCATGATACTGCTACCTGGAAAACAGCTTTCAATACCTTTTTGCGGTTATCTTATTTTAGTTAATTTTTTTTCGGGAGATAATAGAGCACGATTTCTACTCTCCGGTTTTTTCTTCTCCCTTCAACGGTATTATTGTCTGCCACCGGCATAGATTCTCCCATACCATTCACCTCACTGATGACAGCCCCCGGTTTTTTATTCCGGATATAATCTGCTACAGTGCCCGCTCTGCGCATAGACAGCTCCTGGTTGTATTCACCGGTACCTGTATTGTCGGTGTGGCCGGTAACGGAAACGGCTATACTATCATTTACCGGTATTTTGCTTATCAGGCTGTCCATGGACAGGAGCATATGGACATTAAGTTCGCTGCTGTTTACTTTAAAGAGCAGGTCGGGAATAATCAGGGTATCTGTTCGTATGTCCGGTACCGTTACTTCGGGAGCAGGCTGGCAGCTGACCAGCATGACCAGTTCGCTGGTGTCTCCGTCGGGTGCAGTGCCATCTGCACCGGCAATGGTAAAATCGTCGAAGCTGTATCCCTGCTGATAAACAAAGTATTTGGCTACTTCATTGGCCCGGTCCTGTGCAATGATCTCGTTGTATTTTTTATTCGCCGACCGGTGTGCATAACCGGTGAGCCCTATTTTATTACGTACGTCGTTGTGTGCTACTTTCAACATTTTATCCAGTTGGCCTACATAAGAGGGGTTGATGTTTTTACTATGCGGCAGGAAGAAATCACTTTTCAGCAATAAAGTATCGCATTGGCCACTGCGCTGAAACACCGCCTGTGGTAACGGTGCGCGGGCCGGCATCCGGGTATATGCTTCTTCGGTGGGGCTACTTGTCAGGTAAAAGGAGTGCCGGTTATGGTAGGCATATAGTTGCGCTTTGATGGAATCTGCATCGGCACATATCTTACCGGATAACGGGGTGATGGTAACACTGTCCAGGTAGAGGTAAGATTCACCTTTCGCCGGGTGCGTTTTTCTTTGAAAATTGCCTATGATAAGATGTGTAGCGTTTTTGTCTGCTACGAATGTTTTCTCCAGGATGGTCCAGTTATGGTATTGTCCGGCAATGTTCTTTGAAGTGAGTTGCAGGGAAGGCTTCAGGTTCAGCATACTGGTAGCGTTGCGGAACACGGCAGCGGTATCAAATCGTATATCCGTGAGTGGTAGCTCGTCGTGGTTGTTCCTGGTGTACATGCGCAGCGTATAGGTTTGGCCCTGCTGCAGCGGGCATAGCAGTGTTGTCTGGCAATACGACCGGAAATCCGGGTTAATCCTGCTTTGTGTGGTGAGGGTGAGGTAGTGTTGCCCTTTGTCTTCTTTATAAATTATTTTGCTGATATGCGGTGCTGTTGACTCCCAGGCGCTGGGGGCACAGGGTGCATGGTATTCTGTACAGATATTCACATCCTCAAAGCCCGGATTGGGAACAATGTTCTGTGCAGTACTTTTTATAAAAGGGATCATGCACGTAAAGAACTGCATGGTAAAGCGGATATAGGACAAGGGTTTGGATTTGAAATATAACGGGGAGGGGCATGGTTTTATTGTAAAAAAGAAGCCGCCCCATAATTATGGGACGGCTTCTTCAAAAAAGATATTTAATTACATTAGAAGCTGTAGCGAAGACCGAGCTGGCCTCTCCAGCGGGCAGTAAAGTTGTTAATATAGTAAGGCGTTTCTTCACCATAACCATTTACAACCCTTCTTCTGTCATATTGGAATAACGGGCCGTTAGCATCAGATTTCCTGTATGTGAGCGGAGTAGATGCGTTGTTGGCAATGAAATAGGTTTTACCCCAGTCGCTGTTCAACAGGTTGCCTACGTTCAGGATATCAAAAGTAATTTCTACTTTATGTTTTTTGTAGATAGGTAATACCTGCGCTACTTTGAAGTCGAAGATATTTTCGAACGGCGTACGAATAGCATTTTTAGCGGCATTTTCACCACGATGTTTGCTCAGGTAGCTATCGTTGCTAACCAGGCGTTCGAAGTCTTGTCTCTGTTCAGCTTCGGAACGGGTGTAGATAACTGCACCGGCAGAGTTCCGCTGAGTAATAGGATCAAAGCGCATGGTGCTTATTTCCGTAGCCTTGGGGATATAGATCAGGTCATTGTTACCACTGCTACCCAGGTCATCACCGGTTGGGTCAACACTGTTGAAATATACCCAGGAGTAAGGTATGCCTGACTGACCATTATAGAACAGGGAAACAGAAGTACGGAATTGTTTTTCTTTACCATAGGTAAAGGCTTTGGAAACCACTGCAAGTACGCGACTACCCATACTATAGTTGGAGCGTGCCATTTCAAGGTTATTCAAACCATTGATGTTTGGTCCAAAGCGCCAGTTGGAGGCAGCGGTAGAAGAAGTACCATCATTCACGGAGTAAGAATCACCATAAGAGTAACCTACCTTGAAAAACAGACCGTTGGATGTTACTTTGGTCAGCTCACCGGAAATATTGTAGGTATAACCTTCGTTGGTATTTTTTAACAACAGGATCTGGTCACCGGCGTTAGGATCTTTTTTCTTCCATAATGGTCTATTCACATTACCACCCAGTGCAATACTGTCTCCTGTTTCATATACGTTCAGGTTATTCCAGATAACGTTGTTGATAGTTTTGGTAAAGTTACCTTCCAGTGTAGCGTGCATACCCCATGGCAGTTGTCTTTCAATAGCCAGGTTGGTTTTGAACATCTGCGGGAACTTAAAGTTCTTATCAGACAGGTTGATGTTGGAAGGTCTGCTGCCTACGTTTGCGCCCATTGCAGTGAGGTTGGCCGCAGAGTACTGACCGTAGAAAGGGCTGTTTCCGTCGTAGTTGAAACGGAATGCATCGGGTAATCCGGCGCCGCTCAGGTTCACGTTTGTATATACGTTACCCGTGTTAGCGTACTGGTTGGAAATCCATACAAAAGGTACACGGCCGGTGAAAATACCTACACCACCACGGATAATTGTTTTACCGTCATTCGTTACGTCCCATGAAAAACCAACACGTGGTGCCACCAATAGTCTTGACTTAGGAATGGTGGTGGTGGAATATCCGGCAAAGTTTGGATTTTTGGAGAATGATTCGTTATCAGGTGGTGTGGTTGGGAAGATGGGCATATCTATTCTCACACCATAAGTCAGGGTGAAATTTCTTCTGATATTCCATTCGTCCTGTGCATAAATGCCGATCTGCGCAGCTTTGAAGCCTACACCTTCTCTCAGGGTAGAATCTGCGGTGGTATAGTTGATCTGATACTGTCTGGGTTTCAGGTCATTGATGAATCCTGCGATAGAATCATATACATAAGCACCGAAAGCTGCCTGGATAAAGGTGTTTTTGATTTTATAAATTTCAGCATTGGCGCCAACTGTGATAGTGTGTTTGCCACGGTACATGGTCAGGTTATCTGTGATAGTCCAGATACTCTGATCCAGGGCGTTGGCGGTAGAAGAAAACTCACTGCCTATGTTAATAGTACGACCATTATCGTTAATCGTAACATTGGGGAATGGTTGGCCGTTATATATCCTCCGGTCTTTCACATTATTATATCCTACCCTTAACTCATTACTCAGCTTATTGGAGAAGTTAGAGTTTAATTCAATCACGCTTGAATTACTTTTTGAAGGAAAGGTATAGTAGCTATTAAAGAAAGCAGCGGAGGTATTGGTTCTGCTGTAAACCAGATCGCTGGCATTCAGGTAGTTATGACGCAGGGTCAGTTTATGCACGCTGTTGATATTCCAGTCAATACGACCAAACAGGGTAGTAGCCGGTTTTTCACGTTGCTGATCCGTGTAGCCGCCAAGATCAACATTATACTTGGTTTTTACGAAATCATACACACTTTTCATTTCATCAACCGTTACGTTTGAAGCACCTGCTCCGGGGTTAAAGTCGATGGGATTATGTCTGACAGATCTTTCCGCATTTGCGAAGAAGAACAGTTTATTTTTGATGATCGGACCGCCGAGGCTGGCACCGAAAATTTTATTATTGAAGCTGCCGTAACCCATTCTTGTAGAGTCCGGTGCTTTACCTACCAGGCCCTGGTCCTGGTAATATAAATAGGCGGCGCCGTGTAATTCGTTCGTACCACTTTTAGTGATCGCATTGATACCACCGCCGGTGAAGCCGCTTTGTTTAACATCGTATGGATTCAGTACTACCTGTAACTGATCTATTGTTTCGATGGAAATCGGGTTAGCTCCTGCCTGGCCGCCATTGGTGCCGGAAGCAGATAAGCCGAATACGTCGTTGGTGACTGCACCATCTACCGCAAACTGGTTGTATTTGTTACTTTGGCCACCAAAGGAGATACCCATAGGGGAACCATCTTTACCGTTGGTAGAAACCGCTGCCTGTGGACTCATTTTTACGAAATCCTGTACACTTCTGTTTACCGTAGGGATGTTGTCTATTTGCGTACGGGAGATGTTGAGTGCCGTACCGCCATTACCCTGGGCAATGTTTTTGGTAGCGGTGATGCTTACTTCTTTCAGGCTGGTAGTGCCTTCAGTTAGTTTTACATTCATTTTCAATGGTGTACCCAGGCTTAGGAAGATGTCGTTGTAAGTTTCAGTAGAATAACTGATATAGGATACTTCCAGTTTATAAGGTCCGCCAACACGAACGTTGGGGATTGTAAACTCACCGGCATTCCGGGTGGTAGTACCATATATTGTTCCGGTAGGTGTGTGGGTGGCTTTAACGGTAGCCCCGATCAAACCCTCGCCTTTGGCATCTGTTACAACACCGGTGATGCTACTGGTTGTAACCTGTGCATAAGTAAGGAAGGTTGACAATAACAATGAAAATGTAAAGAGTAATTTTCTAAATCCCATGATGAGAGAAGTTTGTTTTATGCCGCAAAGGTGCCAAAAAATCCTGGTTAAAATTTAACGCCAAATTAACAAATTGTTAAGCCGTGAAAGATAACACAACACTTGATAAAATGTTTTGACATAACAGGGTGGAAACGTGTATTCACAATGCGTTTATTCAATAATTTCTTTAAAAATTATGATCCGTCAAATTTATGTTATTGTTAATGCATGAAACCTTTGTCCACATTGAACTTTTTGCCTGCTGAAGTGTATAATACCGAATTAATATAGATATAACATTATATGTTAAAATTTGTCTGTATAATTAACATATTGCCAGGGTTTTTTTAACGGGAAAAGGTCGGAGTTTAACGTATCATTTAACACCTATATGTCGTAACTTTGCGCAATTCAACATTTCTGACCCGGAGGGAATATAATATGTTAGATAAAATAGAAGCAGCAATAGAAGATATAAAAAACGGCAAGCTAGTAATCGTAGTGGATGATGAAGACCGTGAGAATGAAGGCGACTTTGTTACTGCCGCCCGTAATGTAACACCGGAGATCATCAACTTTATGAGTACATACGGCCGTGGCCTGATCTGTGCACCGCTGGTAGAAGAACGCTGCGATGAACTGGGACTGGAGCTGATGGTACGTGATAATACGGCTTTGCACCAGACACCTTTCACCGTTTCCGTTGATCTGCTGGGACATGGCTGTACTACAGGCATCTCTGCCCATGACAGGGCGAAAACCGTACAGGCGCTGATAGATCCGAACACCCGCTCGGAACACCTCGGTAAGCCCGGACACATTTTTCCGCTGAAAGCCAAAACCGGCGGCGTATTACGCCGTTCCGGCCACACAGAAGCCACCATAGACCTGGCCCGCCTGGCTGGTTTTGAACCTGCCGGCGTACTCGTGGAAATTATGAACGAAGACGGCTCCATGGCCCGTTTGCCACAGCTACGTGAAATTGCCGACAAATTCGACCTGAAACTCATTTCCATACAAGACCTGATCGCTTATCTCCTCAGCACAGAAACGCTGATAGAAGAAGGTGTAAGGGTACAGATGCCTACCCAATACGGCAACTTTGAACTCGTAGCCTTTAAACAGGTAAACTCCGGCGAAATACATATGGCGCTGAAGAAAGGAGAATGGACCAAAGACGAACCCGTACTGGTACGCGTACACTCTTCCTGTGTAACCGGCGATATCCTGCACTCCCTGCGTTGCGACTGTGGTGAACAGCTCCACGCCGCCATGCAAATGGTGGAAAAGGAAGGCAAGGGCCTTATCTTATATATGAACCAGGAAGGCCGCGGTATTGGTTTGATGAATAAACTGAAAGCCTACAAGCTTCAGGAAGAAGGACTGGATACCGTAGAAGCAAACCTGGAACTGGGCTTTAAAATGGATGAACGTGATTATGGCGTAGGCGCACAGATCCTCCGTCATCTTAACATCACCAAATTACGCCTCATCACCAATAATCCACGGAAAAGAGCCGGATTAAGCGGCTATGGCCTGGAAGTAGTGGAAAATGTTCCCATCGAAATACATTCTAACCCCCACAATGAAAATTATCTCCGTACCAAAAGAGATAAGCTGGGGCATGAGATTATGAAAGGCTGACCAGGATTTAAAGATTATAGGATTAAGAGGATGGGTGTTTTGTTGTTTAATATTAAACAGCAAAACACCCATCTTATTAATCCTATAAATCCTGCTTATCCTGGTCCTTTTTATCCTGTTCCTTTAGGGCTGCTGCCCGACGGAGGGAATCTAATAACGGCGTGCGGCTTCTGCGCCTGTTAAATAATTCATTGAAGCGGTTGTATTCCCGGATATAAGAGATGCCTACGCCGGATTTCGTCCGGTTGTTGAGGTTGTACACATCATAATCAGATTTACTGAAGGCATTGATACGGAAGCGCCCATCCGGGGTGAGGAGGTATTCTATGCGGAAGTCGCCGGCAAAACGGTTGGCGTTGGCGGACGTGGAGGTTTTACCCCAGTCGTAGTCGCCACCGGCGTATAGCCTGAACCGGTTATTGAATAAGGTGCTGGTAATGCCGGCGCTCACCTGGTTGCGGTCTACAGAAGAATTGTCCTGCACACCGGGGCCGCCTACATTGTATGCGCGGTAGTTTACGTTTACACCGATACCGCTACCTTTCAGCAGGGCGCCGGTAATATTGTTCAGGATGGCCGATGCCTGCGCGGAGAGTGCCTGTCCTACACTGTTTTTGCCGGTAATACCCACATTGGCTGCTGCATTGGTGGCGGCATCGTCCGGGAGGAACTGGTTAAAGAGTAGTAGTCCATATACCTGTAGCAATGCTTTATTCTGATCGTTGTTGATCTCTTTGAGTTTAGCGGCCACACCACTTTCATAGGAGAGACTCCCTACTTCGGGCAACTCAATGGTATAAGATATATCCGGCTTCAGGAGTGCACCGCGGAGATTAATCAATACATCCACTTTTTCTGTACGGGTGGCCAGTTTATCGTTGGCAGCCATGGTGGCGGCCTGTCCCAGCAGGTTGTAGAGGCTCACCTTTGGTAATGAATATTTGGCCGTGATATTTACTTTTGCTTCCTGCGGGTCGCCATTCCAGGTGATGGTGCTGTTTTTTTCTATATCAAACTTCCAGCTGGTGAGGCGTTGAAACGTAAAGTTGTAGGAACCGTTGTTGATCTCATAGTTACCGAATATGTTGAAATCGCCTTGCGTATTCACAGTGATCTGAAGGTTTCCGGTACCGTTGGCAGAAATAATATCGCCGGTGGTGGCGTCCAGGATCACATCTATCTGTGCATCCGGATTGGCGGCGATGTCCAGTTTAACGGTCAGTTTGGTATTATCTTTTTTCTTTTTGGTATCCTTTATTTCTGTGCCGTATGATTTGAAAGTGATGTAGTCATATTTACCAATATCCTTGCTGTCGGACATGGGCAGATAGAAATGGGTTCCTTTGATAGGACGCGCAACGATGTGCATCTGCATATCATTGAGCGGTCCGGAAAAATATACTTTACCATCTGCAATAACATCTCCATAAAACAAATCGTTATCGGCAGCACTGGTGTTGAGGAAGAGGAATTTTCTTCCTGTTACATCAAAATCAAAATTCAGTTTATCAAAGTGATCATGGCTGATATAACCGCTGGCAGTGCCTGCGGTATTGTATTTATCAACGATGGTGAAGTTGCCGAATTCGATCAGGTTATCATCGATGTTTACATTCAGTTTGGGTATTTTATACCGGGTGCCCAGGTAATCGACGGTAACGGCTACGGTATCCAGTTCCAGGTTGCCTTTTACGCTTGGCTGGTTTGTAGTGCCGGTGATGTTTACTTTACCGCTGACCGCACCAGTGAGATCGGATACATATCCCGTCAGGTACTTACTGAGCAGGCTGATGGAAGTGCCGTTCAGGTCTATGCTGGCGTCGATATCCTTATTGCTGGCAGACAAACCTATTTTACCCTGCGCCAGGAAATTCTTTCCTTCGTTGTCAGACTTCACGGCAAAGGTGGCGGTGCCAGTATTGTGCCGGTAGGTGCCGTCGAAATTCAGTACACCGATAGAGTCATTGTCAATACGCAGTTCCCGCGTTCTCAGGGCGGTATTGATATCGAGGTCCTGGGTAGGATCTGTAATATGAATAGTGCCATCTGTAATACCTTCCACGCGGGTGGCTATGAGCTGCGCCGGTATTACATCTGCAAGGTTCAGGCTTTTGAGTGTGACAATAAATTTGGACTCGTCGGGATTAAATTCATTGGTTTCTACGGTAATGCTTTGATCGTTGCGGGTAACGCGCAGATTCTTTACCGTGAGAAAATGTTTGCTCCAGTATATTTCGTTGCCCGGTGTAACATTCCACTGGCGCTCGTTTACGCTAAAGGCGCTGTTGAGGAAGTTTACTTTTACGCCTTCCGGTACCGTGATTACGCGGGCATAAAATCCATCGAGTGAAGAGGTATCCTGTGCCTGGAGATCTACTTTTACAAAAGAGGTGTCATGCCCTGAACTGGCCAGTATCAGCGGGTTTTGCAGGATAACATGGCTGCCGGACAATACTTTGCCGATGCTGGTACTGATATTTACTTTATTGAAATTGCCGTCTCCTTTTACCTGCAGGTCCTGCACATGATAATTGAGGTAAGCCGCTTCGGGAATGTTGATGTTCAGCGCCAGGTTGCCACCATTCATGGTATTGAGTGCGCCCTGGACGGTTGTGTTATCAAAGCCGGAGAACTGCCTGGTAAAGCCACTTAGCAGCTTTGCCACTTCTCCCAGCTGAAAGGCGAAGGTAAAGTCCTGTTGTATATTGATATTGGGCGGTGCCGTAAAGTAGCTGGGATAATATTTATTCAGCAACAGTTTAAACGCATCCGGGAGGTCCAGGAAGCTGTAGGTACCTTTTACATAACCGCTTACTTCGCTGCCTTCCACGCTCAATACTTTTACCTGGTCCTGGAAGTGGGTGGATACTGTGAGGGAGTCGAACTCGAGCCGCCGGTTGTCTTTGAAGGCGGACACCTCGTACATACGGGCCACCCCATCAAAGTTATCTATGTTGTTTCCGGCGAAGTTCAGGTCCAGCTTGGCTTGCAGGGTAATGGAATCTTCTGTGATATGGAGTGATTTCAGATCAGCCTTCCTGATCTCGGAGTTAAACCTGAAGATGGGGAGGGCTTCGTTAAAATCGATGGTCCCGGCAAAGTCCATATCAAGGTTAGGGTCGTTGGCTGTTAAAGAACCGTTGAAGAATTTACGGCTCATTTCACCTTTTGTTTTGATCTGCTGATAATTGTAGCCAAACAGTCCTATACTTTGTATATCTGCATCTACGCTGGCTTTCAGGGTTTTGAAGTTAAATCCTGCGCCATCTACTTTAGCGTTGAGTGATACATTATTGATATTACTGTTATCGAATAAAGCGCCTGCGTCAAAGTCGGTGGTGGTTAAGCTCCCTGAGTATACGGGTATATCGCGGCTGGTTTTGAAGTTGAGATCCGAGCTGAGGTTTCCCAGGTTGGTCTGGAACTGGCCATAGGCTACAAAGTCATTCACAAAGCCGGTGTAACTTCCCTGGAAGCGGATGGCGTTGAGGCGATCCATCCTGATGGCGTTCACCTCTTTTACAATGGGCAGGATCTGCATTACATCCGCGCCGGTTGTAACCAGTTCTTCCGCGTGGAAGTCGATAAAGGTTTCGTAGATATCAGGGAGGCCGCGCATTTCCAGGCTTCCTTTCAGCCGGGTGGTACTGCCTGCCTGCAATTCTATTTCGGATGCTTTCAGGTTGCTCACAGGGCCACGGGCTTTACCGCTGAGGGTAATTGCCTTTTTCCAGGAGGAGAGTGGCGGCGCAAAAAAAGCAATATCGTCTGATGACAGCTGACAGTTTTTAAAGCGGGCCTGCATGAAAACATCGTTCACATAGTCGCTCATATCGCTGATATCGGAATATTGCATGGTATAATAGTCACCGATGTGGCTGCGGTTTGTTTCCAGGTCGAGATGAGAGAACTCCATTTCCACGGGCGACATTTTAAAACGGCTGGTGAGTTTTTTCACCTCGAAGCCGGAGCGTTCTTTGGTGGTCAGGCTAAGATCCCCTATCACACTGTCTTTCACCAGGCTGGTATTGGTCAGCGACAGGTTGATGCTACCGAAGCGGATATGATGAGGTGCAAAATAACCAGCTACTATTTTGGTGGAATCATCCGGCTGATCTACACCAAAGAGGCCATCATTGATCACCAGCTCTTTTACCAGCAGTTTCCAGTTGCCATAGTTCCAGCGTAGCTCCTGGGAGCGGGTGGTGTCCGGAACAGGGATACCGGTAGCGGCTATACGTCTTTTGGGCCGGAGGGGGGAAGCAGAATAGCTGCGGAGGATAAAGGAAGGTTTATCAATGGTCAGCTCCTGGATATCAATATTGTGTTTTTGGAGGTCCAGGTTTTTGGCATCCAGGTAAATGCGTTTGGCCGATCCGGTCATGTCTTCACCTACCCAGGCATCCACCTGGTTGATGCTGATATTGCGGAGGTCTATTTTTTTCAGGTCCAGTGAAATGCCTTTCGACGGTGTTTTACTGGGTGTTGCCGGTTGGGTGGGGGCAAAGGCTTCTTCCAGGAAATGATAGTTCCAGACAGAGTCGTTGCGTGGCCGGAGCAGGTTTACCCGGGCGTTTTCCAGCCCGATGAATTTGATGATCGGTTTATCCTGAAAGAAGAACCAGTCGGTAATGCGCACATCAAGTTTGCCCGCGTACAGGAGTGTATCTTTATGCTGATCTTCGATAAGCGTGCCTTCCAGCTGCATGCTGTTGAAAAGGCGAAAGTTCACCCGATCAATATCCACACGGGTATTGAGTTGCTCAGACAGCCGGCTGGCCACCTCATGTACGAGGAGGTTCTGCACCACAGGGATGTTTACGAGTATCCCTATCAATATGATCAGGCCTAACAAACACAGTAAAACGACAGATAATATTTTCCGTACTTTTTTCAGGCGCCAAAGTTTATCCGGCAAAAATAATTAATAGTTGGCAGTCAATGCTATTTACCGCAGATAAAAGACAAATAAGGCATTATTTCCATGAAATTGATTTTGAACCAGGGTTTAATCGGTGTCTGTATAGCTGATTTTATAATTATCATGATATTGTAAATGACAGGAATGAGATATTATATTAAATGATTATTTTGTAATACTATTTTAATATTCCTGTTTGATGTAATTTTTATGTAAACCCTTTCCTACAAGACAACTTATTTGTTGGGGCTGCTGTTTTTTCAGCTATCGCTGTTGGAACATTTTTCTTTTTTTCTACATGTCATTTTATTGTCGCAATTAATTTTATTTCTTTTCCTCTTCCTTTAACCTGTCTATTTTTCTGCGGTAGAACAATGAAGTGTATGCAGAAAATGCCATATCGTTAAAAAGATAGAATCTGTTATCAGTGAGCAAACAAAGTGAACAATCGTTAAGCATCAACCAAAATTTAATGATCCAAAAAAGGAATGGTAGTAATGACCAGTTGATCAACCTGAACATTCCAGCTTAAATTTCTAAACCAGAATCTATGAACAAAAAGTTGCTATTACTAGCACTCATGGGATTGCTATGCCTGCAGGTATGGGCCCAGGAACAAAAAATTTCCGGTATTGTAAAAGATGAAAAAGGAAGCGGCTTGCCTGGTGTGTCTATCAAAGAGGTAGGCACCAGTAATGGCGTTGCCACCACACCGGATGGTAAATTCAACCTGGTGTTGAAAGGCGCTTCGCATAAACTGAACATCTCTTTTATCGGGTACGAAACACAAACGGTTACTGTATCAGACAATGGTAATTATAATATTACCATGAAGCCGGATGCTAAAAGTCTGAAAGATGTTGTGGTGATCGGATACCAGGAAGTAAAGCGTAAAACCGTAACGGCAGCGGTATCCAGCGTAAAGGGAAAGGAAATTGAAAACCTGCCTTCCCCTAGTTTTGATCAGCTATTGCAGGGACGGGCTGCGGGATTGAACGTGCAGAACTTTACCGGGGAGCCGGGTGTACGCGGATCATTTGTGATCAGGGGTAGTACCAATATCAGTCGTAATGTAGACAATGCAAGGGCTTTAAGTGCTCCTTTATTTGTGATTGATGGAATCCCCATTTCACTGGACGATGCCGCAGCGTTTGACAATACCGGTACCAATTATATTGCCGGTCTGAACCCAAATGATATTGAATCCATCGACATCCTGAAAGATGCTTCTGCGGCAGCAATCTACGGTTCCCGTGGTGCAAACGGCGTAGTGATCATCAAAACCAGGCGTGGTAAGCCCGGCAAGCCACAGCTCAATTTTTCTTCTTATGCCGGGATGACACAAAAACCAAAATTTGAACAATTTTATGGTGGTGCGGAAGAAAGACAGTTTAAAATGAATTACCTGCAAAATCACCTGGGTTACGGGTTGATGAAAATTGTTCCGCCCATGTTGCTCACAGATAGTTTGAATCCTGCTTTTACAGGCGCACTCGACTGGCAGGATCTTTTTTACCGCAATGGTATTGTGCAGAACTATGATCTGTCTGTTGCCGGTGCCAATGACCTGGTGAATTACCGGGTAAGCGGTAACTACTATGATGAAGATGGTATCATCAGAGGAACCGGTTTTAAAAGATATACACTTTCTGCGGCGATGGGGATGCAGATGTCGTCTAAACTGAGTGTGGATGCGCTCTTCAGGCTGAGCCGGGGTGACCGGTCCCGCGGTCGCGGACAAGCGCCCGGTGAAGATGCGATTCCCTTGTACAGCGGACAGTATCTTTCTTCTCTCTTTAATTTATCAGACATAGAAAGAAAGAATTATACCGGCGACCTGAGCTCCGGCCGGGATAAGAATATCAACGATGATATAACGGCCAGCCTTACACTGAATTATGATATTGTGAAGAACCTGCGTTTCTCTTCTGTCGGATCTATCCAGTCGAGTGTCAACTCCCGCGATATTTTCAGGCCGGGGGAACTCAATATGGCCGGTCTTTCCTATGCACAAAGCAGTAAAAGTCGCTATGAAAATGTAAACCTGGATAATACCCTGAACTATACCACCCATATCCTCAGCCAGGATCATCACCTGAATGTATTATTGGGTAATACGATTAATAATGTAAGAAATGAATATACCGGTATCGGCAGCGGCGCCCTTACCAACGATAACGTGAAAGTAGTGCAGGGATTCAATTTAAATTACCTGGCGCTGAAAGATGTTTATGGTAACCTGATTTCCGGCTCCAACTATGAATCTGCCGGTATGTTATCTTTCTTTGCGCGTGTTAACTATGACTATAAAGAGAAATACCTGCTGTCCTTTGCATGGCGTGCCGATGCCTCGTCCCGTTTTGGTAAGAGCAGCCGCTGGGGATATTTCCCCTCTGTATCCGCCGGTTGGAATGTGATGGATGAACCCTTTGCAGCACCGTTGAAAACCTGGATAGATATGTTGAAGATCCGCGGTAGTTATGGGGTTACAGGTAGTTTGCCTACTGGTTATTACCTGCCTTATAATACATACAGTATCAACCAGGGAACTTATGGCGGTGGTGAAGCCGGCACCTACAACGGTGTAAATGCCGTAACGCCCAACTTCAGCAGTGGTGTGGCACAGGATGGCTTAACATGGGAACAATCTGTTCAGTCCAATATTGGTTTTGATGCAGCCTTCTTCAACAGTCGTTTGAATGTTACCGTAGATGCCTACAACCGTGGTAAAACCAAAACATTGTTTGATCTGCTGTTGCCATCTACCAGCGGTTATGATAAAGTAAATACCAATTCCGTTGGCTTGCGTAACACCGGGATTGAGTTTACGGTTATGGGCCGTTTGCTGCCAGTTACCAGTGCGGTGCAATGGAACTCCCGCCTGATACTTTCTTTCAACAAAAACCAGATCACAGCATTGCCGAACGGTAACCGCGACCTGGTGGTATCTGATGACAACCTGGGCATCACTTATATCCTCACCAAAGGACGTCCGATCAATGAGTTTTACATGATCAAAAGCAATGGCGTATATGCGTCTGAAAAGGATATTCCTTTCAATCCTTACACCGGTGAAAAAACAACCTATTGGAATGGTAATCATACCGTGCAGGCAGGTGATTTCAACTGGGTGGATCAGAACCATGATTACGATGTATGGGACTGGAATGATAAAGTAGAGGGAGGTAATCCTAACCCGCGCGTAACAGGGGGCTTTACAAATACTTTTACTTATAAAAATGTCAGCCTGGAAGTATTCGTGACCTTCCTGCTTGGGCGTGAAATTTATAATAAATATATCTCAAACAAACTGGTTGGTTTGAGAAATGATATGGCCACTATTGCCGGTATGGATCCGGCGAAGATAAACACCTGGCAGAAAGAAGGTGATCAGGCGAAATATGCAGAGCTGTTGCCATACGCACCGGGTTATTACTACCAGTTCCTGCCGTTTTCTACGGCTTTTGTGGAAGATGGCAGTTATGCCAGGATTAAGTACCTCAATCTTTCCTACACTTTCCCCCGTAAAATGCTGGACCGCATTAAAATGCGCAACCTCCAGATCTATGGTGTAATTGATAACCTGAAAATGTTTCAGCGGTCAGGCGTACCTGATGCAGAAGCCGTGGATGAAAGAGGTACGTATACCGGTGGGGGTTATCCATTGCCGAAGAAATTTACGCTGGGTGTAAACATTGGTCTTTAATCTTTAAAAGAAGCAGACATGAATTATCTGAAAAATATATGCACGGTAGCAATGGCAGGGATGTTACTTTCTCCTCTTGTATCGTGTAAGAAATTGCTGGATCAGGAACCGATCAATTCTCCTTATAACAATGTATTCTGGCAAAACCAGCGTGATGCGGAACAAGGTGTTGCTGGCGGCTATGCTATGCTGAGAAGGGCGCTTACCACCAATACGGCCTTTGGCGGCGATATGTCGCATTTTGCTTATGGAACGCTGCCTGCTTATGAATTTGAAAAGTACAATCAGTATGACCTGGGCTTCCTGGTTGATGGCGGACATAGCACAGCTACCGCGGATTTCCTGGGAGATTACCTGGACCCTTTACAAAACTGGACCGCTTTTTACAAAGTGATTACGCAGGCTAATACCATCTTATACAATGTGCCGGACATTCCTGATAATGCATTCACGGAAACGCCTGCACGCACCCGGAATAAATTCCTGGGCGAAGCCTATTTCCTGCGGGCATACACTTATTTCTATATGACCCGTATCTGGGGAGATGTACCCTTGATCACCCAGTATGATACCGACCCTGCACATTCCGGAAACGTAGCGCGTACTAACGAAAAGACGGTGCTGGATACCTGTATCAGCGACTTACGGCAGGCCATCAACCTGTTGCCCTGGGATGCGAAGAACGGTAACGAAAAGGCAGTGCGGGCTTATAAAGGCGCTGCTTACGCATTGCTGGCGCATGTGTATATGTGGAAGAATTTTCTGTTGAAAGGGAGCGATCAGCAGAATATGAAGAACGCCATTGCTGCCGTTGATTCACTGGAGGCCAGTGGCCGGTATCAATTGCTACCGGCAACGATGTATCCTAAAATATTTCATGGCAAATCCGATGAGGGCATCTTTGAAATCAATATGCAGGTAGCTGATGGCGAACAGCAAACAGAAACCGGCTATTATTACAGCACCCTGAAAGATCCGTTTATCCGGAATAAATCTGATAAACCGGATATCCTCAACAAAGAACTCATCGATGATCTGTATGATGAAAATGACCTGCGACTGAAATATTATTTCAACGGGTTGCAGGAAGATAACGTCTCCAAAATTGTGCTGTGCAAATTTGCCGGCCCGCTGGCAGAAAACATCTACTACAAAAATCCCGGTAATTTTTCCGGTGCTGCGGTAGATGCCAATATCATCCTGCTTCGTTATGCAGATCTGATCCTCCTGCGTGCGGAAGCATATGCCGACCTGGGGAATGATGGTGCTGCACTCAGCGATATAAATATGGTGAGAAGACGTGCAGGTGCTGATGATACGGATGGTAACGGGGATGTTAAATATGAAGTATTCCGCGAACGTTCCCGCGAGCTTTATGGAGAGGCACAACGTTGGTACGATATGGTGCGTAACGGCTTTCTGCCAGATGAGAACGGTGGTAAATTCACCGTAAGCCGGTATAATGATGAAGGCTGGAAATGGCCGGTGGGCAGGGCTTTGTTCCTGAATAACAATGTACTGATCCAGAATAAGTATTGGCTGGGTAAAGTGAAGTAATACGATTGCTTACTGATCAAAAAACAAAAATGATGAACAAACTGAAAATATATATAGTAAAGTGTGGCGGAATATTATTACTCGCCACCTTGCTGATCACCGCCTGCAAAAAGGATGATCACTTCCTTGGTGGAAGCCCCACCAACCCGCAATCAGACCTGAGTACCTATGATTACCTGAAACAGAATAATTTGTTTGATACACTTGTATTGCTGATAGACAGGGCAGGTATGAAGAATGAAATTAATGGAGATGTGACCTTTTTTGCACCTACTGATTATTCTATCAAAGCCCTGTTGGATATCCGGACTTCCTTATTACGGGTTGCCAGCAACGACGAAAATGTACGCTATACACTGGATAGCTTTCCGGTGAATGAACTCAGGGATTCTATCAGCGCCTACCTGTATAAAGGTAAAATAGTAAGGGACGATTTGTCGCTCGAAAAGCAGGTCTATAAGAATATGGTAGGAGAGGACTTTATCATAAGGCTGAAAGAAACGACTGATTATAGCGGCATTTTTTCAAAGCCTGTGAAGTATATGTATCTCACAAAAATTATTAACGGAATAGATCCTGATCCTTTGCCGGAAGCATTTCCCCAGGAGAATACAGACAAAGAGGAATTGTTGCAGACCTCCGGTATCCTCACCAAAACGGGTGTATTGCATGTGATTAATAACAACCATTATTTCTATTGGAGATAGGCTCCGGTCATTCAAAAAATTGCGCATTATGTCAAATAAATATAGCATGAAAAGACTACTGGGCGCGGTGCTACTGGTGGCTTTGCTGGTTGCTGGCTGTAAGAAGATTGAGGAAGGTTTTTTAAGTGATGGATTATATGTGCCCGACAGTCCTATCAGAATAGAGCGTGGTAACCCTTTCCAGAAAACATCTTCTATCATTGCAGATGGTACCACTCAGCCGATGACGGTAAAGCTGCTGGATATAAGAAGGGCAGGTACAAAAAAACATGCAGATGAATTTTACCGGGAATATCCTGTCTACGTATATACTACCGCGATAGATCCGGCAGTGGATACTACCATAGAACAGGTAGATGCCAAAAGGGTACTGAAACCTATGAAACCTTTTGAATTCCTGGAAAGCGGCCAGTTTATTTTTAACGGCGCTACTGATAGTCTCCCGGTAGATGTTGACTATGAATATGATGTGGAAGTAACTAATGTTGCCGGTACTAAAACATTTACCAATATTGGCGTGATGAGAACTTTTGATCCGCCGTTGTCCGAGTTGAAAGCGCAGGGCTGTAGCTGGTTCCAGGATTTTGCCACCACCAATGGTACCATGGGGGATCTGAAAGTAAATATTTCAAAGGTAGCAGATACAGGAACTTTGGTGATGGTGAAGATCACAGATCAGTTTGGGGTACCATTTAATCCAAAAAGCGGGGAAATCATTCAGCGCGGCGACCGGCCTACTTTTGAAAGTTATGCAAAATTTCATCCGGTGCAGTATACTGATTCCACGATGATCTGCAACTTTGAGATCACCCCATTCCCGGTAAAGGAAATACCTGGCTATGGCGGATTTCTGATGTATTACAGGATTCCCAGCGATTTTGTTATACTTGATAAAAGTATTCCTAATCTGCCAACGGCTCCCTGTAGTGTAAACCCACGTTTTGGTTTTCAGATCAAGAAGGCGGGATCTTACCTGGTAGAAATCAGGTTGCCGAAAACAACCCGGAAAGCAAAATAGTGTTTGCCCCCTCCCAGCCTCCCCCGAAGGGGGAGGAGAAAGGAAACGAGGGCTTATTTTCGTCGTAGAGGTGGCTATCTAATGTAGGTTGGTAATATTATGATTATGTCATCTGGTCACATAAGGTACTCCGGTATTATCCGTAAAATGGTTGTAATCAAAGGTCAAAATTAGCCCTCGTTTCCTTTCTCCTCCCCCTTCGGGGGAGGCTGGGAGGGGGCAATAGCACTACGCGTAATATCTTTAATTTTTGATGTTGGAATTTTGAGCTGTAATTCATTGCACGCTCAAAATTCCAACATCAAAATATTTATCATTGCACCGGTGCTGTATTGTTTTCCTTCCCTTGTACCACACTGACTCCCGTCACCGGTTCTACCGTATATCCTTCTTTCTGCAGCAGTGTTATTACCCCTTTATCTCCCGGAAGGTGTCCTGCACCTACAGCAAAGAATACTGATCCTTTTGCCAGCTGTGCTTTTATTTTAGGGATCCAGGAAGCATTGCGGTTATACAAAAGCAGGTCCTGGTAATCTTTTAACGCTGGTACTGAGGAGATAAGCTGCTGGATCTTTTGCAGGTCCTGTTGCTTATAAGCTGCGGCCATCTCGTAATAATCTTTGTAGGAGTGCTGGATATCGTGAAGCAGGGATAAGAGCATTTCTCCTTCTACTTTATCAGGAATACTGTCGAATAGTTTTACCTGGTCTTCCACGAGTTCCAGGCCGGATAAAGGTTTATTTTCCCGGATGGCAGTTTCCATCAGTTCCCGTTCGATAGAGATGGCCTGCTTGCAGGGTACGCCTCTTTGCAGCATGATGGTAGTGGTAAGCAGGGGCTTTGCCGATTGCAGCTTTATCAGATCTATGCCCAGGGAGTCTTTAAAATACCGCAGGAGCTCATCGAATTTTGTGCTGTCCATATCATCATGTAAAGAGGGATCTCCCTGTGGGAGCATTAACAGCGAGTCTATTTTTTTGGGGATCTCAGGATCGCTGAGATCCATTTCCATGCATAGCGATGTTGATTCGTGCATGGCGCTGGTAACAGCCGGGGGAATAGAGAATTCGTCTTTACATTGGAGATGCATGGTCCCGAAGAGGTAAGACGGATGCTGGAGATCTTTTCCAGAAATTTTCCAGAGAAGTGCTGATTGTTGGGCCTTTGCGGCATAATTGACGGAGCATAGCAGTGTGAGGATAGCTATGATTTTTGTTGTAACGGACATGGTTGCATATTTAGATTATAGACCAAATTCACTGAGAAACTGTTGCAGTGTTGTCATATCTTTCTGCACATGCAGGGCTGATACAATGGCCCTGTTTACCGGTTTACTATGGGGTTGGGGATAGGGGAAACTGGATATGATCACATCTCTTTCCGCCAGGTAATCCACCAACGCTGGTTGATTGTTTGTTTGGGGCAGCACAAAAACAGGTAGTCCCTGGGGGTTGTGAATTTGTGAGCCTGTTGTAAGGCGCAAAAGGTACGTAATATTTTGTTGTAATGACAAACGTAATTTTTCTATCAATTTGATAGAATTCAGCCATGCGTATGCGTTTGCGGGCATCATTGGGGTGCTCGCTGTAAAGAAAGGCATCTTTTTGATAGCGGCAATATCAGCGGCATGACCGGCTATTACACCGCCTTCAATGCTATAGGCTTTTGCCAGTGAGGCGGTGACAAGATAGCGGAGTTGATCGGTAGCAGGCAGAAAATGAACGCTTCCCTGTCCGGCCGGACCCAGGATACCGATGCCATGTGAATCGTCTATCAGCACCATTACTTTGCGCCGGATATCACGCAGCCAGTCGAAAGAGTGGATGGTGCTGGTAAGCGGGTTTACAGCATCCGTAACGATGACATAGGTATGATCAGGCTGATCATTTATTTTCGATACCGTTTCGCTGATCCAGGCTTCCCTGCTGATGGTGGGAATTACCGGGGCACGGTGCCATAAAGCAGGATGGGATTCCGGGGCGTAAAGGAGCTGTCCGCGGGAGGCGGCATAATGTACCGCTGCCTGTGCCGCCAGGTAGCCGGATGAAAATACTACGCCCGCCTGTTGTTGTAACTGTACACTGAGTGCATGTTCTATTTCTTCGTATAGGGATAACCGTAGGTTGCCTGCACGGGAAGAAGGGAAAAGCGTTCCATATCTGGCTATTCCGGCTGTAACATTGTCTTTGAACTCCGGCTGCTGGTGTAACCCGAGGTAAGAAAAGCCGGAGAAAAAGAGGCAGCTTCTGCCATCAATGAAAACGGTTCTGCCGGGTGTAATGTCTGTATGGAGCATAGCAGATTAATCTTTCCTGGTACATAAAATAAAATGATAATCGCCTGAAACAACTTTCATGTCAAAATAATTATCGTCCAGTTTCTCCACCGTGACCAGGTTCTCCGCTTTCCGGGAGCCATTGGAAGCCGTAACAGAAATTACTTTGCCATTACTGAGCAGGAAATATTTTCCGGAATCCGGCTTGCCCGCAATGGTGGCAACAAATACATTGTCATCGAGGAACTGATAGTAAACATCGCTGTAGTAGCCGTTCTTCAGATCTTTCGCCTGGATGATCTGTGTATTGTTGTAGGGATCTCCCTTGGGCACTTTTACATCATACACCCGCCATTTTTTATGTTGAAGTAGTTTGTTTGTCTTTCCACTGTTACAGGCAGTGAGCAAAACAATAGCGGTTATAACAGTGAGGGCTATACGTAATTTCATCTTATTATTTATTTCCTGTTTTTTCTTTGTTATAAACTTCCGACTGACCTTTTGGAATAGACAGGCTTTCCCAGTTTTCTTTCAGGATCATTTTACCGATGTACACGATTTGCCCTACATGGTAAGGCACATGTGCAAGCTGGCGGTTGATCGCGTCTATCACAGTATGGGGCTCGCTGCGGATGTATACCGTTTTCTCCAGGTCTGCATCCCGGAGGTTGCTGATGGTGTTCAGTAAACAATCCCACCCTTCCTGCCACTGTTGCAGCAGGGTTTCTTTTGTAGCGTCGTCCTCTTCAAATTCCTGGTCGCGGTGACGATTGGGTTTTTCGCCGTCGGTAGTGAGAAAGTCGGTCCACCGCGACAACATATTTCCATGCAGGTGTTTGATGATCAGTGCAATGCTGTTGGGCTGTCCTTCCGGCTGCCAGTGCAGTTGTGCGGCATCCAGTCTTTCTATGGTTTTGGTGCCCAGTTGCAGGTAAGTGCGGAACCGTTGCTGAATGCTGTTTAAATAAATGGACTGAATCATTTCAGTGATGTTTAAATTTATTTAGTATCCTGCGGCGCTATCATCTCCACGTTTATCACCGGAGGCATCCAGGTAGCGGGTGTCGGGTGATCTTTTAATGATCTCTGTGCGGCCGATAGATGACCGCTTCACTATTTTGTACCCCATTCCCTGTAGCGCCTGTATGGTGCTGTCGGGGAAATCGTTTTCCACGGCTACTTCATCGGGCAGCCACTGGTGATGGAATTTAGGCATGTTCACGGCATCGGCGGGTGACAGGTCAAATTCCAGTGTATTCATTAACGTTTGAAATACAGAGGTGATGATGGTAGAGCCACCGGGGGTGCCGAGTGCATACAGCGGGAAATGCTGCTGTAATACAATCGTAGGTGTCATGGAACTGAGCATCCGTTTACCAGGCTGAATGGCGTTGGCTTCTGTGCCTACCAGTCCGTACATATTGGGTACGCCGGGCTTTACGCTGAAGTCGTCCATTTCATTGTTTAGCAGGAAGCCTGCTTTGCCCACCACTGTTCTGCTGCCGTAGTGGCCATTCAGGGTGGTGGTTACAGATACGGCGTTGCCATCGGCATCGATGATGCTGAGGTGCGTGGTTTCGTTGCTTTCCGGTAATACACCTGCTTTTACGCTATCGCTGCTACCGGCTTGCAGGGGAATAAAGTTCTGCATGCGTGTGGCGAGGTATTTTTTATCGGTGAGTTTTGCCACGGGTACTTTTACGAAGTCGGGATCACCGAGGAATTGCGCCCTGTCGGCATACGCCCTTCTTTCCACTTCTATCATCAGTTGTACGGCGCGGGGAGAATGAAAGCCCCATTCCGCGAGCGGATAGTTTTCCACCATCCCCATCATCTGTTGTAAACAGATACCACCGCTGGAAGGCAGTGGCATCGTCACGATCGTATAGCCTTTATATTTAAACGTGCGTGCGGTACGTTCACGGGCTTTATAATTTTTGAGGTCGGCCAGTGTCATGATGCCGTTACCGCGTTTCATTTCTGCTACTATGTGGGCCGCCGTTTCCCCGGTGTAAAAGCCGGCAGCGCCTTTATTCCGTATAAGCGTGAGCGTATGCGCCAGTTCCTGCTGGATGAGGGTGTCGCCTGCTTTCCAGGGTTGTTCTTTTATGAAGACGGTGGGAGCGGTGTTGAGCTTTTCAAAGTCTGCTTTAAAGGCATTGAGATTACTGGCCTCTGCGGCAGTGATGGCAAAGCCTTTGGCTGCCAGCAGGATAGCAGGATCTATCAGTTTTGCAAACGGCAGCCTGGCGTATTTCATGGCAGCGAAGAGGCCAGCGATGGTGCCGGGAACGCCCGCCGCGAGGTGGCCGTCGAGGCTCAGGTGCGTGATGGGATTACCGAGTGAGTCGAGATACATGTCCCTGCCGGATTGGGCTGGTGCCGTTTCGCGGTAGTCGATGGCTATATTCTTTCCGTTTTTAAGATGAGCCACCAGGAAGCCTCCTCCGCCGATATTACCGGCGCCGGGATATACCACTGCCAGTGCCAGTTGCGTGGCGATGGCGGCATCCACGGCGTTGCCGCCCTGTTGCAGAATAATAGCGCCTACACGGCTGGCCAAGGGATGTGCTGATACCACCGCGCCATGCAATACTTTGATATCTTTTTCAACTGAATAATCGTAGGGCCGTAACTGGTCTAACGGTTGTTGGGCGCAGGCCGCAGCCGCGGTACATACGGCTATACCAAGCAAAATGAGGAGACGCATGGGACGAGTGTTTGCGTCGAAATTAAGAAAACAATCCCTATCTTACGTTAACAAAACTTCCTGCTGTCTATGCGTCCATATATTTTACTGGCGTTCCTGTTGTCAGGCTTTCTCCGCATGCAGGCTCAGGTGCCCACACCGGAGCAGTTTCTGGGATATACATTGGGTACGCAGTTTACCCCGCATTACAAGGTGGTAGACTATTTCAAACAAGTGGCGGCAACAGCCAAAAATGTGAAGCTGGAGCAATACGGCACTACTTATGAAGGCCGTCCGCTGATCATGGCGATTGTGGCTTCGGCAGAGAATTTCAGCCGCCTGGAGGAGATTCGGCAACACAGCCTGGACCTGTCCAATGCGAAGACGCCGCAGCCAGGTAAGCAACCGGTGATCGTATGGCTGAGTTATAATGTGCATGGCAACGAAGCGGTATCTACAGAAGCATCCATGAAAACATTGTATGAACTGGTGAATAACGGTAACGCACAAACGCAGCAATGGCTCAAAAATACAGTGATCATCATTGATCCTTGTCTGAATCCCGACGGCCACGAACGGTATGTTAATTTCTACAATCCTGTCCGTAGCCGCAAACCTGATCTGAACCGGTATTCACGGGAGCACAATGAACCATGGCCGGGAGGCAGACCTAATCACTATTACTTCGATCTTAACCGCGACTGGGCCTGGCAAACGCAGCAGGAATCGCAGCAACGCGTCAGTAAATACAATCAGTGGATGCCCCAGATCCATGTGGATTTCCATGAACAGGAAATAGAAGCACCTTATTATTTTGCACCTGCCGCAGAACCTTTTCACGACGCTATCACACCATGGCAGCGTGAGTTGCAGGTGATGATCGGGAAGAATAACGCCCGCTATTTTGATCAGCAGGGATGGCTGTATTTCACCAAAGAACGTTTTGATCTTTTCTATCCCAGTTATGGTGATACCTATCCGATGTATAATGGCGCTATTGGCATGACCTATGAACAGGGCGGCAGTGGCAGGGCAGGTGTGGCCGTGCTGAAAAGGGATGGCGATACCCTCACGCTGACAGACCGCATTGCGCATCACTATACTACGGGCATGTCTACCATAGAGGTGGCCTCGCAGCAGGCAGACCGGATACTGCAGGAGTACAGCCGTTATTTTGAAGCGGCCAAACGTAATCCGCAGGGCGGCTACAAGTCGTACGTGGTAAAGGCTGCGGGTAATACTGCGAAATTGAATAGCCTCGCAGAGCTGCTGCGTAAAAATGATATTATCTTCGGCTTTGGCGCCAATACCACCAATGCCAGCGGTTTCAATTACTTCACGGGAAAGAATGAAAATTTTACGATTGATAAAGAAGACCTGGTGATCAATGCTTATCAACCCCGCTCCAATATGCTGCGGGTATTGTTTGAGCCTACATCCCGTTTATCCGACTCCGTTACCTATGATATTACAGCATGGGCCATGCCTTATGCATATGGCCTGCCTGCCTATGCGGTGAAGCAATCGCTTACACCGGCTGCGGACTCACCGGCGGTGCGTAATAATACACCCCTGGTAGCACAGCAGCCGTATGCCTACCTGGCTACCTGGAACAGTGTGCGCGATGTAAAGTTCCTGGCCGCATTGCTGCAACATAAAGTGAAGGTGCGTTTTACCGAAACACCTTTTACATCCGGTGGCAAAACATTTCCGGCGGGAACGCTGATCATTACCCGTACGGGCAATACCAGCAAGGGGCCACTGTTTGACAACCTGGTCACCAGGGAGGCGAACCGCTTTCACATTACGCTGGATGCAGTGTCTACAGGTTTTGTAGAGAAAGGGACCGACTTCGGTTCTGATAAAATAAGATATATCAAATCGCCTAACGTAGTACTGGTAGCAGGAGAGGATGTATCCTCCCTGGGTGTTGGTGAGATCTGGCATTTCTTTGAACAGCAACTTGATTATCCTATAACGGTGGTGGATGCACGAAATTTGGATGCCATCAGCTGGGATGAAACGGATGTACTTATTTTACCTGACGGAGAATACAAGTTATTCAGCGATAAGGCTGCCACAGCGCGTTTGAAAGACTGGATCAGCAGTGGTGGAAAACTGATTGCCCTGGAAGGCGCCGCTGCCCAGGTAGCAGGCGCCGATCTGGGTATTAAACTGAAGAAAGAAGAAGAGAAGAAGGATGAAGAGAAAGAAAAAGAAAATAAGCCGAAGGATACAAAAGAGAAAGCGGAACCACCCACTACTTATGATGCGTTGAAAGCCTACGCCAACCGCGAGCGGGAAAGTGTGAAACAGTTTATTCCCGGCGCTATCTACAAAGTAGAGCTGGATGATACACATCCGCTGGCATTCGGTTATCCCGGCACCTACTACACCTTAAGACAGGATAGCCGCCTGTATGAATTTATTGACAGCAATGGCTGGAATGTGGGTGTGCTGAAGAAAGATAATTACCTCAGCGGATTTGTAGGCACGGCTACACGAAAACTACTGAAAGACGGATTAATATTCGGCGTGAAAGATATCGGTAATGGCGAAATCGTAATCCTGGCAGACAACCCGTTATTCCGGAGCTTCTGGGAAAATGGCAAACTGTTGTTTAGTAATGCTGTTTTCCTTGTAGGACAATAAATATTTTGGAATTTTTTGATTTACGAATTTAGAGATTTAAAATGCAGCGGAATTTTTACGTAGATCTCCGCTGCATTTTAAATCTCTAAATTCGTAAATCAAAAAATTCCAAAATATTTATTTATCGTCTTCTCTTAATATTACACCCCAGGCTATTGGAACTATTTATAGCCGGGGCTTTGCCTGCCAGCATTTCGTTCATGGCATTTTGCAGCAGCTGTGTTTTAACAGCGTTGGCATTACCGGGGCTATCGTCCAATGCACCTTTATATACGAGGCGGCTGTTTTTATCAAAGAGATAAGATTCCGGTGTATGGCTGGCATCAAAAGCATCTGCCAGTGCTGCATTTTTATCTATAATATAATACCAGGCGTATTGCTGTTCGGCTGCATAGTCTTTCATGGCAGTCAATGATTCTCCTTCTGCGCGGCTGGCTTCATTTGAATTGACCAGCACCACCCCAATATTATTTTTGCGGGCAAAAGTACAGATGCGGTGTAACCTTTCCTGGTTGCGGAGCATGTACGGGCAACGGTTGCCGGCAAATATGACCAGCAGACCATTACCACCTTTTGCGGTGTTGAGTGAAATTTCCTTTCCGGAAATATCCAGCCAGCGGGTCTCCGGTTTGGGTATAGCAGCACCCGGCTCCAGCGGTGTTTCTCCTATAGATTGAAAGGTGGTGAATAATACGGTACAGGTTAAATAGAGCGCGGACTTGAGCATAGCAAACGGTTTTCGTGTCCAGGATAAAAATAATAATGCAACAGGATCTCACTTACCAGGTGTAAGAAAATGACAGAAAGATATAACAAAATATAATAAAATAGAAATATTTATCAAGTGTTATGACAGATCTTCCGGGTGAAGAACGGCTTCTTTTTCCCGTTCCTGTCTTGCATCGCTGAGGGCGCGGATACTGGCATTGAGTTCAAAGCCGATCAGCAGAATATAGGAGTTGAAAAAGACCCATAACATGAGGATCAGGATAGTACCAATGGAACCGTAGATCTTATTGTAGTTGCCAAAATTATTAACAAAGTAAGAGAAGCCCAGGGTGACGAGGATCATGCAGATAGTAGCCACTGCAGCACCTGCTGTAACAAATTTCCATTTTTTTGTGGTAGCGGCGCCAATCCTGTATAGCACAGAATTGATGGAAAAGAAGAGCATGATGATCAGGATCCAGCGGGCTATATCAATCACATTCCGGAGGAGCTCACTTTTTATACCGATGAGGGTAAACAACCAGCGTAGGGTAGCGCCCTGGGCAATCACCAATGCTACTGTGATAAGCAGCAACAGTACCAGGATGGCTGTCAGTTCCAGCGCAATGAGACGGTTCTGCCACCATTTCCTTTTACGAAAACCGGCGCCTTCTATTTTGCTGAAAGAGCGCAGTATACCCATCACCCCATTAGAGGAATAGAAGAAGCCCATCAGAAAGGCGACAGACAATAACCCGTTTCGGTGTGTATACAGGAAATCGTGGATCATTTCCCGCACGATCATATAGGTATTGTAGTTGGGCGTAAGGTCCTGGGCCAGGTCATAGAGTGTTGGCTCGATGTTTTTCACGGGTACATAGGGTACCAATGTAAACAGGAAGATGAAAAAAGGAGGGATAGCCAGGAGAAAATTAAACGAGATGGCCCGGGCGCGGTCGCCTAAGCCCCGGCTTTTGGTTTCCTGCCCGAAATATTTAAGTACATCATACAACGGCAATCCTTCAAATCCTGGCAGGATCAGCGTTTTGCTGCGGTTGACCAGCCATTTGTAAGGGCGTGAACGAAAGATGATGTTTTCGGGTTTAAAGACCAAGATGTTGATTTTTTGATTGACGGATTTTTGATTGACGGATTTTATTTTCAGTGGGGGGTTGGGTTTTAAAAACCAAATCTCAAACAATCTTCTATGGACTTCAACCCCCCAAATTCGTAAATCAAAAAATCCCCCAATATTTAATATCCTCTTTTATTGAGTTCTGCCTGGTATTTTCTTGCGTTGATCAGGTGTTCCGCATATGTAGCTGCAAATGCGTGGTAGCCGGAGAAATCGGACCTCGCGCAAAAATAAAGATAGTCTGTTTCAGGGGAATCCAGCACAGCATTCAGTGTTTTTATAGATGGCGTACAGATAGGGCCGGGTGGAAGACCGTCATAACGGTAAGTGTTATACGGAGAATCAAACTGCGTATGCACTTTAAGGATTCTTTTAAGACCGAAGTCCTGCAAAGCAAATTTTACAGTAGGATCGGCCTGCAGGCGCATGCCTTTACGGTAGCGATTGAGATACACGCTGGCAATCAGCGGTTTTTCATCTGCTTTGTTGGATTCTTCGTCTATGATAGAAGCGAGTACGGTTACTGATTCAGTGGAAAGTCCCAGGGCCTTTGCACGTTCTTTGCGGTCTGCTGTCCAGAATTCTTCTCTTTCTTTTTCCAGTTTTTTGAAGACAGTTTCCGCGCTGGTATTCCAGTAAAATTCGTAGGTGTTTGGCACTACCGCACACATAACAGTGTTGGTGTCCAGCCCGAACTGCCGCAGGTATACCTGGTCCTTCATGAGTGCGCGCAGGGCGTTGGAATCTGCTTCCAGGTTATTGGATACTTTCTTTACGAGATCTTCTTTCGTGCGTAGTTTGTTGATCACCAGTACAACAGGTACCTGTTTGCCGGAGCGCAGCAGCTTCACGATATCGAAGTTGCTCATGCCGTTGGTTATTTTATAGCGGCCGGCTTTTACGCGGGAAGGATACTTCAGTTCTTTGGCCACCCAGTTAAAGCTGGCGCGGTTGCGGACGATGCCCTGATCTTCCAGTCCATCAAGTACATTGGCATACGTGCTGCCGGTACGTACATAAAAATAGCGGGAGTCACCAAATGCTTTTGTATTTGGACCAAATACCCGGTAAGAAATGTATACCAGGGCGCCGGCAGCCAGGCAAGCTGCTATTACGAGTGATCGTTTGAGCCAGATGGAGGTAGGTTTCTTTTTTTTTGCCATAACCCGTTTTAGAGAATTACGAAGTGCGGATTACGAATTGCGGAGCTGTGGAGGAGCGCATAAGATTGAGATATGGTCTGTTGGCTAATTTCCTCCGTGAATCCGTCATTAGTAATTTGTAATCAAGAAAAAACCTCGCTTTTAACGGCGAGGTTTCATTAAATATTATTCAGGTAAGATTATTTCTTATCAGGTGCAGGCAGCGGTGCAGGTGCTGGTAACTGAGCAGGTGCCTGCTGCGGAACCGGTTGACCAGCTGAAGCTTTTTCTACAGCGGTAGGAGCAGAAACTGGTCCTTTAGCCGATTTACCAATAAAGAAAGGTGCGGTCAGGCATAGTATAGCAATAACTACAGCTATGATCCAGGTACCTTTTTCCAGAACATCCGTTGTTTGACGCACCCCAATCACCTGATTGCCTATCCCGCCAAATGAACCGGATAAACCGCCTCCTTTAGGGTTCTGGATCAGCACGAAGAAGCCTAACAAAATACAGGCTAATATGATCAGGATACCGAAAATTAATAACATAAATATTACCGTTTATTTTTATCTGTTTGTGACTTTAATTCTTGTATCTTTTGCGCAAAATAAGCGTTTTTGTCGGGATTAAGCAAACTTAATTTTTGATAAATCCGGATGGCATTTGAGTACTGTTGCTGTCGCACCCAGATTTCAGCCAGTGTTTCAGACACGATATCATTATTGAAAGTGATAGAATCCATAGCCATTCTCTCTACTGTTTCAGATACTTCCGGCTCTTCATCTTCCTCATAAATACGGTGCAACTGTTGGTGATACCAGTCTTTACTCGTTTTCCCCGCAAAACTATCTTTTATTTCCTTTAGCCATGATGTAAAGCTTCTCATTTCTGCCATACCCTGATCATTTAATTCATCCCCTCCGCCAGGGTCTTTCAACCGTTTATAGGCGAAGTAATCGTCTGTGTACAAAGGTTGATAGGTAAGGACAGTTTCTTCTTCTTCAGGTAATGCCAGCGGGAATATTTTAATGGGCAGGGTAGAATCGGGGGTATCCCGGATCTCTGCGGCTGCGCTCGTCGTTTTTCCTGTTTTTTCAGCGGGTGCTTCCGATAAGGTAACAGTAGTGGCATCCACTGTTTCTTCTACCTGTATTTCATCTTCCTGCACTGCGGCAGTCATTATTGTTTCTTCCGCAGGTATTTCTTCCTGTGTAATAGCGGTCATTGTTTCTTCCACCGGCATTTCTTCTTCTTCCACTGCGGCAGTCATTGTTTCTTCCGCAGATATTGCTTCTTCTTCCGCTATAGCAGTCATTGTTGCTGCTACAGCAATTTCTTCTTCTTCCGCTACAACAGGCGCTATTTCTTCCGGGGTTTCTTCCTGCACAGCAGCAACGGTATCCACCGGTAATGGTTCCGGGATGGTAGTTGCTACCGGTGCGTTTGTGATGAACTGATAAAAATGATGCGGCTGTACTGTGTATAACATGGCCTTTTTAACAGCCGCATTACGCAGATCACTGGTATGGCTATATACTTTCTTCGCGAGTAACAGGCGGGCGGTAGAGAAATAGGGGTGTTCTGCCACCAGCTGTTCCATTGCTGCTTCCGTTACCTGTTGCAGGTCAGATTGAAGAAAGACATGTGCTATTATCCTGTTTGCGATCATAGTCCGCTAATGTAATAAAAATTATGGGCCGTTGGAATATTTCTACCAGTTTGCAAAAGAGCGGTTAAACACATCATCCACAATGCCGGGGATAATAGTGCTTTGCAGCAGGTTATTTTCTACGGTGCTGGGAAGCTGGCTGGCAGAGAAGTCTGCGGAGCGGGTAAATGACTGGCTGAACCCTTTCTTATCACCTATACGTTTGATCATGGTAATATTTACGGTCACATTCAAACGGGAAGTGGCAGCCTGGTCAACATTTGTTACCGCCGCATTGGAAAAAGAGTAACCGGTAATGTTGCCTTTTAATTCGTAATCAGCTTTCGCCTCGTTTTCGTTTACCTGGGTAAGACTGGTTTGCGACTGGATCTTATCGCGCAGCTTTTGTGTCAGTTGCTGGCTTAAAGTCGGGTTATTGATAGGCGCCCTGTTTTCAATGAAACGCACATTTACCGTTTTGGCACCCTGTTCAATACTGGCGCCGGTAGTGGAATATTTTACACTGCAACCACTCAGGAGTGCAAAGAAGGCAATGGTGATGAATGCTTTGATAGTAGTGATCATTGTTATAATGATATTAATTCGTTTATTCAGCGATGTTATATTCTTTCAGTTTGCGGTAAAGCGTTCTTTCAGAAATGCCCAGGTCAAGGGCTGCATCTTTCCGTTTGCCTTTATGTTTCTTCAGGGCTTTTACGATCAGTTCTTTTTCTTTATCAGCAATGGACAGCGTTTCTTCCACTTCTTCATGATGATCAATTTTATTATCCTGCAGGATGATCGGCTGTGCACTGTTTATGTTGGTTGGCTGCACATTCATCTCGTTATTATTATTAGACTGATAATTGTGCAGCACATGATTTTCCGGATGATAGTCCGTAGGATGCGTCATATTCGGGTTCTGTAAAATGTCGAAGAACATTTTCTTCACCTCTGTCACATCTTTCTTCATATCAAAGAACAACTTGTACAGGATATCCCTTTCACTGGAAAAGTCGCCACCATGGGATTGTTGCGGCGCCGCCAGCATGGGCAGACGGTTCATTTCCGGTTGTTCGGGCAGGAACCGTTTGAGATCATGGACGGTGACCAGTTTGTCTGTTGATAAAACGGAAATTTGCTCTGCTATATTTTTCAGTTCGCGTATGTTACCCCGCCAGGGATAATTTACGAGCACATTGCGGGCTTCTTCTTCCAGTTGTATAGAAGGTGTTTTATATTTTTCGGAGAAATCGACCGAAAATTTACGGAACAGTAAAGGAATATCTTCTTTGCGGTCGCGCAGTGCGGGAACACGGATAGGAACGGTATTGAGCCGGTAGTAGAGATCTTCCCTGAATTTGCCGTGCTGGGTACGTTCCAGCAGATCGCGGTTGGTAGCGGCTACCACGCGGACGTCGGTTTTCTGTACTTTGGAAGAGCCTACGCGGATGTATTCACCGGTTTCCAGTACGCGCAGCAGGCGGGCTTGTGTGCCAAGGGGCATTTCACCGATTTCATCGAGGAAGATGGTACCGCCGTTGACCGTTTCGAAATAACCTTTGCGGCTGTCTACAGCGCCGGTAAAGGACCCTTTTTCATGGCCGAAGAGTTCCGAATCAATCGTTCCTTCCGGTATGGCGCCGCAGTTGACAGCAATAAAGGGATTATGTTTGCGTGCACTCAGTGTGTGAATGATCTGCGAAAAAACTTCTTTACCTACACCACTTTCACCGTTGATCAGCACCGTCAGGTCTGTATTGGCCACTTGTACGGCCACCTGCAATGCATAGTTCAGTGCGGGACTATTTCCAATAATGCCAAACCTGTTTTTGATAGCCTGTATGTCCATAAGTGCTCGACTGTTGGTTTAATGGTTAAAAATGTTCGTTAGCCGCAGCCAGGATGCTACGCTATCGCTTTCCCTATCAGTGTACCGGAGGTACAGCTTTCTATCTTCACCATTACATAATCGCCCTTTTTAAACTGCTCTTTGGGGAATACGATCACTTTGTTTTGATCGTTGCGGCCAAAGAGTTGTTCAGCAGAGCGTTTGGAGGTGCCTTCCACCAATACGCGGAAGGTTTTGCCTACATCCTTTTTCATGCCGGCTTCCGCGTTGCTGCGATGCAATTCCACTACTTCCGCCAGTCTTCTTTTCTTGACGTCTTCCGGCACATCGTCCTGGTAGCGGCGTTCTGCCAGGGTACCGGGGCGTTCTGAATAGAAGTACATGTAGGCGAGGTCGTAATGTGCAAAACGCATCATGTTCAGGGTTTCCTGGTGATCTTCTTCTGTTTCTGTGCAGAAGCCGGTGATCACGTCGGTAGATAAACCGCAGTCGGGCAGTATTTCGCGGATGCGTGTTACTTTCTTCATATACCATTCGCGGGTATAGGTGCGGTTCATCAGCTGAAGGATACGGTTACTGCCGCTTTGTACGGGCAGGTGAATATAGTTGCAGACGTTTTCATGTTTTGCGATGGTAAACAATACTTCGTCTGTAATATCTTTCGGATGAGATGTGCTGAAACGTACGCGCAGCAAAGGATTGATCAGTGCTACCCTTTCCAGCAGCTGGGCGAAGGTCACTGTTTCAGTGCCTGCGTCGTTGGTCCAGTAGTAGGAGTCTACGTTCTGGCCCAGCAGGGTTACTTCGCGGTAGCCGTTTTCAAAAAGTTCTTCGGCTTCCCGCACAATGGAGTAGGCGTCGCGGCTGCGTTCGCGGCCACGGGTAAAGGGTACCACACAAAAAGAACACATATTATTGCAACCCCGCATGATGGACACAAAGGAGGTAACGCCGTTGTTGTCCAGTCTTACCGGGCTGATATCACCATAGGTTTCTTCGCGGCTCAGTAACACATTCACTGATTTCTGCCCTGTTCCGGCTTCTGCAATGAGTGCAGGCAGGCTGCGATAGGCATCAGGACCTACTACCAGGTCTACCAGCTTTTCTTCTTCCAGCAGTTTGCCTTTAATACGTTCTGCCATACAGCCCAATACGCCTACCAGCAATCCTGGCGTCGCTTTTTTCCTGCTACGGAATTCCGTAAGACGTTTACGCACGGTTTGCTCAGCCTTTTCACGGATAGAGCAGGTATTGAGGAGAATAAGATCTGCTTCGTCCACATTACGGGTGGCGCCAAATCCTTCCTGGTTAAGGATGGAGGCAACAATTTCACTATCATTGAAATTCATGGCGCAGCCATAACTTTCAATGTAAAACTTTTTTATATATGTTTGGGTGCCAGCAGCTTCGGGAGCAAAAGCTTCTCCCTGGCGACTTTCATCATGCACTTTGGTAACCTGGTCCAGCATTCCTAACAAAAATTTTGGATGGCAAAAATAAGCAATAAAAATGACAGAATGGCATAAACAGGATGAAAGGACCAGGATTAAAGGATAAAAGGATTTACCAGGATGGGTGTTTTACTGAATAGACGTTATACAGGATGGTGTTATACAGGACGGGCGTTATATATGATATTTGCGAATAATCTTCGCGATCATCACATATAACGCCCATCCTGGTAAATCTTTTTATCCTTTAATCCTGGTATAGTTTTGCCGCCAGCCAGCTCTCTTTCACCGGTACCAGCCACTTGCTGTCCAGATCTGCCTTGTTGAGTACGGTATTATTAAGGTATAGCGTATCTTCTGTGATATAGCCTTTTTCCAGGGCATAGGATAATTGCGCCATCGGCAGCAACTCCACCTTATCTTTTACGATAAAGCCCAGCAGCAGGCGGTCAAACATATTCACCTGGTATTGTTGCTCAATGCTTTTAATGATCCTTACGGAACTGTCTGTACTGCAACCGCTTACGGCTGTCTGCGATTCGTCTGCTATCAGCACGATCACCTGGTTCAACACCACACCGCCCCAGCCCTTTACAGGCTCGCCGTGGGCATTCCACTGCGCTGTAAACTGGTGAAGCTGCTCGTTGATCTCTACAATCTCCTGTTCATTGAATGGTCTGTTGCTCTGGTATATCCAAACCCTGGAAGCCGGAGAGAAGCCAGGGGGAAAGTTCAAATTGTTCATGGTGCAAATTTAGCCAGGATTCCTTTGATTTTAAAGATTATCCTGATTATGTTTTGTTAAACCGTATCCATGCCGGCTACGATCAATTCCGCAATATCCAGCACTTTCACTTCTTCTTCTTTGCCTGTTTCCTTTACACCATCGGTTAACATGGTCATACAGAAAGGGCAGTTGGACGCAATGATGGACGCGCCGGTAGCTACTGCTTCACGGCCTCGCTCTGCATTGATGCGGGTATTGCCTTTTTCTTCTTCCTTAAACATCTGTGCTCCGCCGGCGCCACAACACAAACCATTGCTACGGCAACGTTTCATTTCTACCAGTTCCGCATCCAGCGTTTCCAGCACTTTGCGGGGAGCCTCGTAAATATTGTTGGCACGACCCAGGTAACAGGAATCGTGATAAGTGATCTTTTTACCTTTGAATGCACCGCCTTCCTTCATTTTTATTTTGCCCTCATCAATGAGCGATTGTAAAAATGTAGTGTGGTGTACTACGTCGTAGTTGCCTCCCAGTGCAGGGTATTCATTTTTGAGTGTATTAAAACAATGCGGACAGGCCGTTACAATTTTTTGTACGCCATACATGTTCAGTACCTGTATATTGTTCTGCGCCATCATCTGGAAAATAAATTCATTGCCCGCTCTCCTGGCCGGATCGCCGGTACAACTTTCTTCCTTTCCCAGCACCGCAAACTGAACACCCACCTTTTCCAGGATGGTAGCAAATGCTTTCGTGATCTTTTGCGCACGTTGATCAAAACTTCCTGCGCAACCTACCCAAAACAGTACTTCAGGGGTTTCTCCGCTTGCGGCATATTCTGCCATTGTCTTTATATGCATGCTCAACTTTTTAAACTGAAACAGGAAACTGAATATAAAGATAAAAAACAGAACAGCACAAATTTGCCTGTAAGGTATTATTTTGTGCAGCGCCCGGAATGATTTAGGGATTTAGGGATTTACGAATTTTGTGATTTTGTGATTTTTGGATTTAGTAGCCCGAATTGGGTCCATGCATTGAAATAAATCCCAAAAATTCCAACATTCCAAAATCCGAAAATATTATAATTAAGATCATGATAAGAAAACACCACCTCCTGCTGTTATTGTGTATATGCGTTACCGTTAGTGTAACGGCACAAACGTCTTTGAAACAGGAAGATTTTATTACCCGCTACGGTAACCTGGATAATGCATTGTATCATATTAAAGTTGATAAAAAGGCCACTGTCACTTTTTTAGGGGGCTCTATCACCAATATGAACGGCTGGAGGGGCCTGGTATGCAAATATCTTGCGGCTACTTATCCGGCTACAGCGTTTACGTTTAATAATGCGGGGATCCCATCGTTAGGCAGTTTGCCGCATGCCTTCCGGTTTGAGAAAGACGTGTTGGAGAAAGGCAGGACCGATTTGCTGTTTGTGGAAGCAGCTGTAAACGACCGGGTAAACGGTACCAATGAAATAACGCAACGCCGCGCCATGGAAGGGATTGTAAGACATGCGCTGGCAGTCAACCCGCAAATGAATATTGTGCTGATGGCGTTTGTGGATGAAGATAAAATGGCCGACTATCACGCGGGCAAAGTGCCGGTAGAAGTACAGGTACACCAGGAGATCGCCAAAAAATATCATCTCCCCTTTATAAATCTTGCGAAAGAAGTAACCAACAGGATTGATGCCGGAGAATTTAACTGGAAAGATGATTTTAAAGACCTGCACCCTTCCGCATTCGGGCAGGAGCTGTATTTTAAAACGATCCGGCAGTTACTGGATGTTGCTTTCAACAAAGCGGCACCGAAACGTCTTGTAGCTGCAAAGCTGCCACGGCCGGCCGATGCATTCAATTATAAAATGGGTGGTTATCTTGATATACACCAGGCCGTAAATAAAAAAGGATTTGCTGTGGATGAATCGTGGCAGCCATCAGACAAGGTAGGCACAAGAGAAGGATTTGTGCACGTGCCTATGCTGGTATCAGACGGGGAGAACGCTTCATTTGAGCTATCGTTTACCGGCCGCACTATTGGCATCGGCATCGTTTCAGGACCAGACGCAGGATCTATCAACTATACCATTGATGGCGGACCTCAACAAAAGCTGGACCTGCATACGCAGTGGAGCAAGAGCCTTTACCTGCCCTGGTATTTAATTTTAGGTGATGGACTATCCACCGGAAACCACGTATTGCATATTCAGACAGGGGAGCCCCATGGCGAAGCAAAAAACAATGTGTGCCGGATCGTTTATTTCCTGGTGAATGGATAAACCGGTCTTTCATAACTGAACAGGCACTGTGCTGAAACCGAACATATTATCTTTATTTATTCTTTTTAGTTTGTTAATCTGCACTGGTTTTGTAATTGGTATTTTTTTGGCGTCCGCATATTGTTGTTAATAATAGATGCGTATGTTCAAGAACTACTTCAAAACTGCCTGGCGCAATTTGTCCAAGAACAGATTTTATTCGCTGATCAATATTTCAGGACTGACAGTAGGATTGGCGGTCGGCATCCTGATATTATTATGGGTGCAGGATGAATTGAGTTTTGACAATTTCCATAAACAGGCACCTGATATATGCCGACTGGAATGCCTGGTGGGTACAGGAACAAGCAAGCAGGTATGGACTGTTACCACTGCATCTATCGGTGTTATGGGGAAACGTGAATTACCGGAAATTAAAGCGGCGGTGCGGATCACCGGAAATTATACGTATTCTCTTTTTAAGTATGGAGAAAAAGTTTTTACGGAAGAAGCATCTGCATTTACAGACCCGTCATTTTTTACGGTTTTTGATTTTCCGTTGATCAGGGGAAATGCTGCCAATCCTTTTCCGGATAATAATTCCGTGGTGCTTACAACGAGTACGGCTAAACGGTATTTTGGTGAACAGGACCCTATCGGTAAAGTATTGACTGCTGATGGCACAACCAGTTTTACGGTCAGTGGTGTTATTCCTGATTTTCCCAAGAATTCCAGCATCCGCTATGATCTGCTGTTACCCATGAGCCTTTTGAAACAGATGGGCAGCAGGCAGTCTCCCGCCTATGATATGGATAATAATTTCACCCAGTTTAGTTTTGAGACTTACCTGTTACTACAACCGGGTACCTCTCTGAAAACTGTAGCGGATAAGCTGCTTAAAATCCACCTGCGGAATAAACCTGATGATACAGATCTTACCTATCTCACCGAGCCGTTAACAAAAATGCATTTATACAATGCAGATGGTACTGACGGGGGGATGGGCACCGTCCGCATGTTTATTATCATCGCCATATTAATACTGGTTATTGCCTGCATCAATAATGTGAATTTATCTACTGCACGATCTATGCTGCGCGCCAAAGAAGTAAGCCTGCGCAAGATTGTGGGCGCTACGCGGTTTCATTTATTTATGCAGTTTGTGGTGGAAACGGCGCTCATCTTCTTTTTGGCCACCGTACTGGCCATAGGATTAATGTACATATTGATGCCGTATTACAACCAGGTGTCCGGAAAGGAGCTGGTGCTCAATTTATCCAGTTATCACATCTGGCTGGTGATCCTTATCACCATTAGCTGTACGCTGCTGGCATCCAGTGTGTACCCGGCCATGCTGCTGTCATCATTTGAACCGTTGAAGGCGCTGAAAGGGAAAATAGCCGGAGGCATCGGAGATGCTGCTTTCCGCAAAGTACTGGTGGTAACGCAGTTTGTATGCTCTATTGTTTTGATTGCCGGCACTTTTATTATCAGTAACCAGTTGAAATATATAAAGTCAAAGGAGCTTGGATACGATAAAAATTATGTATTTGGTTTTTATATGCGTGATATGAGCCGTCATTATGATGCTATCAGGGCTGATTTGATGAGCAGGCCGGGCGTAGCTGATGTTACGAGGGGTAGTGAAAATATTATAAACATGGGAAGAGTAACAGGAGATACTGATTGGGATGGAAAAGGGAAGGAGGAAACCTTTATCGTTCACCCGGTAGCCATTGATAAAGACTTTATACCCTTTTTCAAAATGAAACTGGTGCAGGGTGAAAATTTCACCAATGCACCGGCAGACTCTTTACACTATATCATGAATGAAACGGCGGTAAGGAATCTGGGGATGAAAGACCCTATTGGTAAAAGGTTTAAAATGCATGGTATAAATGGCACTATTTCAGGGGTGGTGAAAGACTTTCATTATACATCCATGAAAGATAAAATTGGCCCCGTTGTATTTTATTATCATGAAGGAAATGCCGGCCGGATATTTATCAGAACCACTGCTAAGGATGCTACGAAAGCTATCCATGCTGCGGAGCAGGAATGGAAAAAATATAATCCTGCTTTTCCGTTTCAATATCATTTCATGGACGAAACGTTTAATGAAATGTACACGTCGGAAATACATACCGGGTTGTTGTTTAATATTTTTGCGGCTATAGCCATCCTGATTTCCTGCCTGGGATTATTCGGGTTGGCGGCCTATACCGCGCAGTTGCGTACCCGTGAAATCGGGGTGCGTAAAGTATTGGGTGCCACTGTATCGGGCATCATTCAGTTGCTGGCAACAGATTTTATCAGGCTGGTGCTGATCGCTATTGTTATAGCCATACCGATAGCGTGGTTTGCAATGGATAAATGGTTACAGCATTTTGCTTACAGAACCGACATCCACTGGACGGTATTTGCATTATCGGGGTTGCTGGCTATTCTGATCAGCATTTTCACGATCAGTTTTCAGTCAGTAAAGGCTGCACTGGCCAACCCGGTTAAAAGCCTGAGAACAGAATAGGTAGGCCATGTTAAAAGCCTGTGCTTACTGCTCAGGTATTCATTTCGCCTACCCATTTGTCGCGGTCATCCATACTGAATTTCCAGGGCGCCATGTTGTTTTCGATGTTGCTGAACATGCCGGTCCATTCTGCCGGTGCGCTGGATTCTTCCATCACCAGGTGGCGCCGCAGTTGCAGGATAATATCGAGCGGGCTGATACTTACCGGGCACTCCTGTACACAGGCGTTGCAGGTGGTACAGGCGCGGAGTTCTTCTTCTGAAATATAATCGCGTAGCAGTGTTTTGTTGTCGGGGGTGAAAGTGCCGTTGGCTTTTATGTTGCGGCCCACTTCTTCGAGGCGGTCGCGTGTATCCATCATGATTTTACGGGGCGACAGCAGTTTGCCGGTGGTAGTAGCCGGACAGGCGGCGCTACAGCGTCCGCATTCGGTGCAGCTATAGGCATCCAGCAGATTTTTCCAGCTGAGATCCGCTACATCTTTAGCGCCGAATTTGGGCATTACATCCGATGCGGGGGTATTGGCAGCCAGCTCCGGTTGCAGCATCAGCTGTACCTCATGTTGTACGGAAGGCATATTTTCCATTTCACCTTTTGGTATCAGTGAGGCAAAGTAGGCGTTTGGAAATGCCAGTATGATATGCAGGTGTTTGGAGTAAGGGAGATAATTTAAAAATGCCAGTACGCCCAGGATATGCAGCCACCAGCAGGTGCGTTCCAGCGCCATAAGGCCGCCATCGGACATACCGCTGAAGATAGGCGTAAGCATACCGGAAATCCAGAAGTGGCCGGTATCGGTATAGTGTGCTGCGCCCCTGAGTTGCAGTTGCTGGTCTGCGGTGTTCATGGTGAGGAACAACAGCATCAGGGCTATTTCCGTGAGCAGGATATAGTTGGCATCTGAACGGGGCCACCCATCCAGGTCCTTGCTGATAAAGCGTTTCAGCTTTAATGTGTTTCTGCGTACCAGGAATACAGCGCAGCTGACAGTAACCAGTACGGCGAGTATTTCAAATAGACCAATTAATACAGGATACAGGCTTCCTAATACGGGAACGAATAAACGATGTGTACCAAAGATCCCGTCCAGGATGATTTCCAGTATTTCCAGGTTGATGATCACAAAACCGGCATAAACGAAAAAGTGGAGTACTGCCACCAGGGGATTACGAAACATTTTTTTCTGACCAAAGGCCAGCAAAAGTACATTTTTCCAACGCTGGTCGGGATGATCATTGAGATCACTATCGCGGCCCAACAGGATGTTCCGCCTTATCTGGCGCACCTTCAGGGAAAAAAGATATACCGCTACCCCAAAGGCGATAATGAATAATAACTCTTGTACAATTCGCATTAGCTCAGATTTGACTCCCTAATTTAGGTCTTTTTCGCTTATCTGCTTTTAGCCGTTAATCTTTCGCCTGAAAATTTATTTCCTACAGAACGAATACCTTATTTTTGCGTTTATGGAAAGCAGGAACATTATTCTAACGCAGGACGTTATTCAGAAAAAGATTGAGCGCATCGCTTATGAAATTTATGAGCGGAACAGCGAAGGCACAGCTATCATATTAGCTGGTATCTGGGACAGGGGAGTGATCATTGCCCATAAGATAGCAGCTATCCTGCGGCAGATCTCACCGCTGAACATCCATATTATAGAACTGCGGCTGGATAAACAACATCCTGCGGAGGTAACTGTTTCGGAAGAAATTGATTTCAATAATAAAGTAGTGGTGGTGGTAGACGATGTAGCCAATTCCGGTCGTACCATGCTCTATGCCCTGAAACCCCTGCTTTCCTATCTCCCTGAAAAAATACAAACTGCGGTACTGGTAGACCGTAAGCATAAATCTTTTCCGTTGTCAGTGGACTTCGTGGGTTACTCATTAGCTACTACCCTGCAGGAGATGGTGATGGTAGAGATGGCGGGAGAAGAGATTGTATCCGCCTATTTTGCCCCCTGATCATTAAAAATAAACTGCATGCACGCGGGCTTTGCCCTGTGAATTAATCTCCAGTGCAGGAGCAGGAAATTTCAACATATTCAGCACCTGGAAGATCACGCGAACGCCTTTCCTTTTTGTGGGGATCTTTGTAAAATCAATGTCGGGCGACAGGTAAAACTGGCGTACCCGTTGTATCTGTGAGTAATCATGTGGCATGCCGTGGTTGTCAGTCCAGGTATTGTCGCGGCCACCATACATGCCTTCGGCGCCGTAGCCAGCGGCTATGTTGAGCCATTTGGGGAGCCAGGTATTTTTGTTGAAAGAATAGAGATTGACGGATAACCAGTACGTCTGGCCATTATAATCTTTGAGGGTCCTTTCCCAGAAGGTGGTACCAAAAAGCTGATCAGCTTTTTGCTGCAAAGCATCGTTCCCGTGTTTTTCAGGATGTGCGGAGAATTTGAGTTGAATGCGTTGTTCATTCCAGGCGAGTTCCTGGCCGATCATGAGTGCAGAGCCGGCGGCATTGGCGGCCATATCGCTCCAGGAGAATCCCCATTCCGTTGAAAAGCCGTCGAGTATTTCAATAACAGACTGGTAAGCGAATCCGCTCAAACCACCGATCCATATTTGCTGGTTGCGTGGAAGTCCGGACCAGCGCCACATTTCCCGGCTGTATTTACCTTCGAAGTAGGCACTGAAAATGTGCCCGGCTTTATCTACCTGTTTCCATTCCCCGGCATCATTAAAAAAGTGAAACGTTGATTTTGGATAGCCTTTATACCAGGCGGAGTTGAGCGCGGCGAAACCACCGCCATAGGCTGCGAGGGTTACCCCGCTGAGGATCCATACGCGGTTATGAACCGTGGTATCCGGCAGGGAAAACAAGGGTATTCTTTGTTGGGCTTTGCCAGGAAAAGCGGTAAGCAGCAGCAGGAGGGCCGCCACGGCTGCCATCCGGGCCCTCCCCGGTGAGGGGAGGGCAACCAGTGCAGAATGCTTTGTGGTATTACGGATAGTGATTAGTTTATAGTGATATGGTGCATGTCCTGATTATTTCAGGTGCATGTCCTCAATAATACCTTTAATCTTCTGATCCAGTTCCGCCGTTACTTTGTCGAAGTTAGCGGCATTGTCCAGCGGAGCGTTTACGCTGAAGTAGAATTTGATCTTGGGTTCGGTACCGGAAGGGCGGGCAGATATTTTGCTGCCGTCTGCCAGTACAAATTGCAACACATTGGATTTAGGCAGATCCAGCGATTTTATTTCGCCGGTATGGATATCCTTGATTTGTTGTAACTGGTAATCATACAGGGTTACGACGGTGGATCCGTTGATCGTTGCCGGCGGATTTTCGCGGTAGCCACGCATCATTTCATTGATTTCCTCGCCTCCTTTCATTCCTTTTTTGGTGATGGAGATCAGGCTTTCCTTGTAATAACCGTATTGTACGTAGATGTCGATCAGTTGTTCGAACAATGATTTGCCCTGGCTGCGTGCGTAAGCGGCCATTTCGCAGATCATTGCTACAGAAGAGATGGCGTCCTTATCCCGCACATTATTGCCGATCATATAACCGTATGACTCTTCTCCTCCGCATATAAAGTTCTCCTGTGGCTCTTTCCGGCGGATCAGGTCTGCAATCCATTTGAAGCCGGTGAGTACATTATAGCAGCGGATATTGTTTTTAGCGGCAAATACATCGATGAGGTCGGAGGTAACCACTGTTTTGGCGATATAGTCCGATGGTTTGGCCAGTCCTTTTCTGCGGCGGCCTTCGATGATGTAGTTAAAGATCAGTACAGCGGTCTGGTTACCATTTATCAGGGTCCATTCGCCTTTCAGGTTTTTAACGGCAATGCCTACACGATCCGCGTCAGGGTCAGTACCCAGGAGGATGTCAGCATCCAGTGCTTTGGCCATTTTAAGGCCCAGGCTCATGGCTTCCGGCTCTTCGGGGTTAGGATATACCACGGTAGGGAAATTACCATCCGGGGTAGCCTGTTCGGTGACGATGTTTACGTTGGTAAAGCCGAACCGCTTCAGGGTTTCCGGTACCATCGTGATGCCGGTGCCGTGGATCGGGGTATATACTATTTTAAGATCGTGCTGTTGTTTATTGATGTCCGGGTTGATGGAAAGGCTTTGCAGCTCTTTGAGGTAGGCTTCATCCACCTCTTTGCCGATCAGGGTGATATTGGCCTCGCCGCCGCTCCATTTCACATCATCGGGGGAAGTGATCTTGTCCACTTCACGGATGACATTGGTGTCGTGCGGGGGTACCAGCTGGGCGCCATCGTTCCAGTAGGCTTTGTAGCCACTGTATTCCTTGGGGTTGTGGGAGGCGGTTAATACCACGCCGCCCTGGCATTTGAGGTGACGGATCGTGAATGAAAGTTCCGGCGTAGGACGCAGGCTTTCAAACAGGAATACCTTGATGCCGTTGGCCCCAAATACATTGGCCACTGTTTCCGCGAAAAAACGGGCATTATTACGGCTATCGTGTGCAATGGCTACTTTTATTTCCCCCTGGAAGGCTTCTTTGAGGTAGTTGGCAAAGCCCTGGGTAGCCATTCCGATAGTATATTTATTCATGCGGTTGGTGCCCACACCCATAATTCCCCTGAGACCACCAGTGCCAAATTCGAGGTTACGGTAAAATGCATCATTGAGATCATCGGGGTTGCCTTCCTGCATTTTCTTCAGTGTGGCAATGGTTTCGGGGTCAAAGTTACCGTTGAGCCACTGCGCTACTTTGTTTTGAATATTTATATCCATAATGGTGTTCTTTTTGTGCGCCATTGCGCGCTAATGCATTGTAAAGTAAAAATAAAAAAACGAATGTGGGAAATTCCGGTGTTTTAAATTCATTGAAAATCCCCTGTAAAGGTTAATTTTGCGGCCATGAGGGGGTATGAAGATACTTATAAACAAAAAGGATTACGCAAACAACTGGTTGATAGTATCCGTCAGAAAGGTATTACAGATGAAAATGTGCTGGCGGCAATCGGTAATATTCCCAGGCACTTTTTCCTGGATACAGCTTTCGAGAGTATAGCCTACGACGACAGGGCCTTTCCTATCGGGGAGGGACAAACGATTTCCCAACCCTATACGGTAGCCTATCAAACCCAGTTGCTGGAAGTAAAGCCTTATGAAAAAGTGTTGGAAATAGGCACCGGTAGCGCCTATCAGGCGTGTGTACTGGCAGAACTGAAAGCCAATGTACTGACCATTGAACGACAGAAACGCCTGTTTGATGAAGTAAAACAGTTCCAGTTTAAAACCAAATACCACAACCTCCGCTTCTTTTACGGAGATGGTTACGAAGGACTGGCATCCTATGCGCCGTTTGATAAAGTGCTGGTAACAGCTGCCGCACCACATATCCCCGAAAAGCTGGTACAACAGCTGAAGATAGGCGGTAAGATGGTGATCCCTGTGGGAGGTAACGAAGTACAGCGTATGCTGCGTATCACCAAAGTAAGTGACACAGAAACTGAACAGGAATTGTTTGATAATTTCTCTTTTGTACCGATGCTGGCAGGGAAGAAATAACTGTTTATAGTCTTCCCCTGTCCTTTAGCCTTTCTTCTTCTTCCGGCTTTTCCTCTTCTTCTTCTACGGGTTTCTTTTTCTTGAACAGATTAGGATCCATCTTGCCAAAACGGTAGCGGACATTGATACGTATAAAACGGGTCACGCGTTTGCGGTCGTAATCCTGGATAAACACGGGCGTTTCGTAATGTGAATGGAACTGTTGTGTATTCAGCAAGTCGGAAACATTTACCGCGATGACCAGTTTTTTCTGCAGCACGTCTTTGCGCAAGCCGAGGTCCATACCATTCATCGCCCGGAATGTACCCTGGGGCTGGATACTGGGGGAGCGGTAATGACCACTGAGTTCTATATGAAACCTGGCAGGTAAACGGAACTGCGTATTGGCATTAAAGCCATAACTGACATTTTCATTGTTGACAGTGGCGCTGGTGAGCTTATTATATCCCAGGTTCACGTTGGCGTTGACTTTCCACCATTTATATATATTCAGGCTGTAGGAAAAGTTAGCCCCCATATTTTGCTGGGTAGCCAGGTTCATGGGCCTGGTGGTAGTAATGCCGGAAATAGTGTCCAGGGTACTGATGCGGTCAATGTTGTCATTGGTTTGAGCATAGTAGGTACTGGTACTCAGGTAATCATTGGATTTCGGATAATATACCGAATAGCTCATTTCAAGTTTATGCGCCAGGGCCGGTTGTAGTTCCGGGTTTCCGATGCGGATGTTCTGCGGATCGGAATTGTTGACATACGGCAGCAACTGATCAAAATTTGGCCGGTCTATCCGTGTGGAGTAGTTAAATACCAGGCTTTGGTTCTGATTGCGCGGCATGTTATATTTCAGGAACACGCTGGGAAACAGGTTAAAGAAGCGGTTATCTACCGTTGTATCCTGTGTGTAGGAATAACCTTTCAGGTGCGCCTGTTCCGCCCGTACGCCCACCTGGTAGCCCAGGTTGCCGATAGCATGGGCGAAGTTGACATAGCCTGCATTAATATCTTCTTCATAATCATACTGGTTGGAGAGCGTCGGACTTATTATATATTCATCCTCCCCGTAGTCAAACAGCAACGCCGTATAGTCGTTAGTGATACTCCTCATTGTACTTTTTATCCCTGCTTCCAGCTTACCCTTTTTACCCAGCGGCGTGGTAAAATCTGATTGCATATTCCAGAAGCTGTTTTTGTTTTTGCTCTTGTTATGCTGCATGTTCGGATCGGGAAGCGTATCCACATTCATTTTGCGGTACTGTGTGTAATAATCGCTGATGCTGTTGTATTTGTTGCCACTATGACTGACATAAGCGGTCAGTTCCTGGTTGGGTTTCTTAAAAAGATGTTTATAGTTAAAGTTGGTGTTGTTATTATTATTGTTATTCCGGCTCGTGTTATCACGGTTGCCATCACGAACAGCTTCCCGATGTTGATCCAGGTAATCCAGGAAGATGTGATTTTCATTTTCATTTTTGTTGTAGTTCAGCCCCTGGGAGATGGTGAACGTATTATGATCATCCAGGAAATAATCAAAACCGAAGCGGGCGCCGTTGTTGGTATTGCGGTTTTTGTTATTGCTTTCCTGGGAGAAGAACGAAGTGCCGCTGCTATCCGGTACCAGGTTCTGACGGAAACTGTAACCGCTGCCACTTACCGCTTCGTAGCGGCTGTTGTAATTTCCGAAGAAATTAAAACGACGCATCCGCAAACTGGCGTTTACACTTCCATTGATTTGTCCCTGGGTAGCGGCGCCGGCGTTGAACATCACGTTGTATCCGATGGCTTTATCTTTTTTCAGTACGATGTTGATAATACCACCACCGCCCTGGGCTTCAAATTTTGCGGATGGATTGTTGATCACTTCCACCCGGTCGATGCTTTCTGCGGGAATCATTTGCAGGGCGGTTTTTGCATCACCGAAAGGAGAGGGTTTGCCGTCTACATAAATGGTTACGCTTTGACCACGCAGGGTGATGTTATCATCGATGTCTACATCCACACTTGGAATATTTTTTAGTATATCCGTTCCCGTGCCTCCTTCCGCATTGATCATGCTGCCGGCATCAAATACCTGCCGGTCTATCTGCATAGAAAAGGAAGGCTTCTCTGCTTTTATTTCTACCGCATTCAATACTTTACCTGCTGTTTGCAAATGCAAGGTTCCTGCGAATGTATTTTTACCTGCTACCACTCTTACGGCTTTTTCCAGTTTTTCGTAGCCCATGAAGGTAACGCGTAGTACATAGATGCCGGGCGCTACATTGCTGAAGCTGAAATTACCGGCAGGCGTTGTGTACATACCTGATACCATAGAGGAATCTGCCTGGCGTAGTAATACGACAGAGGCATATTCCACCCCTTTCATGGAGACAGCATCCGCTACTTTACCCGATACCTTCTGGATAACTGTATTTGTCGTTTGTGCGTTAACGTTATATATAACAACGAACAGGAAGAATAAGAGAGTTGAAAACTTTCGCATGCGTGGCTTTAGCAAATAATAACATCCAATAATAATATCCAATACAATACAGTAAAAGTAAGAGCCAGTATATTAAATGTTGACTAATTATGATGAATGGTACATCAAAAAAGATAGCCGGCAGTGCGCAAGGGCGCGACCTACCGGCTTTTGGTTTGCATTCACCGTCTTTAATATGATTAGAAACTTTGCATCTGGTCGCCCATCTGCATATCGTTACTTTGTGTTTTTTTCTTTTTAAACAGCGACGCATCAAATTTGCCGAAGCGATAGCTGAAATTCAATTTCAGGATACGGGATTCACGCTTCCGGATATAGTCCTGTACAAATTCCGGTGTAGCCTGATTGAGTTCATATTGCCGGGTATTGAAGATGTCCGACAGACTGAGTGTCAGTGCAGCAGCCTTGTCTTTCAGGAAATCTTTTCTTACGGCGAGGTCTACGGTGCTGAATCCTTTGATCGTACCTTGTGAAGATGCAGGGATCATCATAAATCCACCACCACGACCACCACCACCGGAAGGTAATGCAATCGTAGGCGCCTGATAGGTAGCATTTACCTGCACTGTGAAGTTAGCCGGCAGCTTGGCAGAGGAGTTGATCTTCGCCAGCCAGCTGAAGCCGCTGTTATTAAGGTTTTGCCCGTTGGCATTCACCTTCATGTCTGTTTGATACAGGTTCACATTTGATGTTACATCCCAGCCTTTGAGTATTTCGTTCTTCATCGTAATCTCTGCACCATAGGAATTGCTCCTGTTGGCATTGATGAACTGTGTGAGCAGGGTATCACGACCTATGGGCGTACTGATGGTAGAAATCAAGTTGTTGGTGTTACGGAAATAGATACTTCCCAGCACATTACTATTCTTCCAGGTTTTCATGTAGGAAAACTCCAGGCTGTTGGTATATTCCGGTTTTAGGTTAGGATTTCCTTCGCGCTGATTCTGCGGATCGCTGTAATCCCTGTAAGGAATCAGCTGGAAGAAGTTGGGCCTGTTAACACGGCGCGAATAATTCAGTTGCAGTTCCTGTTCTTTTTCCAGTTTCTGTGATAAATAGATGCTGGGAAACAGGCCGGGCACAGCTTTCGTGGGTTTGTAGTGCACGCCTTCATTCTCTCCTGCGTATTCATATTGTTCAATACGTAATCCTGCCTGATAGCCGAAGTTGCCCGCTGTATTAGAGAAGTTTGCATATCCTGCATAGATCTTTTCGTTGTATTTATAGTTATTGGACAACAAGGCATTGGGCACATATTCACCGGTGATGGTGTCTTTATCAAACACATCATACTTACTGGAATAATCGCGTAACGTTACTTTGGCGCCTGCTTCCAGTTTTCCGTTCTTGCCAACGGGATTGGTATAATCCGTTTGCATGGTGAGGAAAGTAGTTTTGCCGGCGGTTGTATTATTCTGGTATAAAGCCTGTCCGAGTGGCTGCCCCAAAGGGTTTTGCGCCTGTGTGATATAATCGCCGTTGCGGCCATTGGAGCTTTGGTTATAGTTAAAGTCAGCAGACCATTCCTGGTTGGGTTTTGCAAAAGTATGCCTGTAACCCAGCGCGGTAGTATAGTTGCGGAAATTGAACTTATTGTTGTTGAGGCGGTCACTGATACCGGTGATATTTTTGTTATTGTCGGAAAAAGTGCTTCTCAGGTCCTCATAGTTTTTAAAGTCGCCGGCAACAATATTTTGCGACAGGGAGATGGTATTGCGGTTGTCCAGCGTATATTCGAGGCCGAAGCGTCCGAACTGGAACAGCGGTTTGCTGGTGCTGTTACTGTTTTGGAAGAGATAGTTGCTATCAGTAACAATTCCTTTGTTGCTGAAGTTGCCACGGGAGGTGGTACCTTCGCCCCAGCTGCGGTTGGCATTGATATTATAGTTGGCAAACACGTTGAATTTACCCTGACGGATATTGATATTACCGCCGCCATTATATTTACCGCCGGTACCAACACCTGCTTGTACAGCGCCATTGAAGCCTGCCTTCCTGTTTTTCTTCAACACTATATTGAGGATACCGGACATTCCTTCTGCATCGTACCGCGCAGAGGGATTGGTAACCAGTTCTATGCTTTCAATCGCGTCAGCGGGAATCTGATCGAGGGTGAGTGTAGAAGGTTTTCCATCTACAAAAATAGTAGGAGCAGCATTACGTACGGTTACATTACCATCCAGGTCTACGTTTACGGAGGGTACATTTTTTAATACATCCGTCGCCGTACCACCTACGCTGGTGAGGCTCCTGTCTACATTAAATACTTTTTTATCGATGCCCATCGTAAACGCACTTTTTTGTGCGGTTACTTCCACACCTTCCAGTGTTTTTATATTCGGCTTCATTTTGATGTTGCCGAGATCCTGTTCTATCGTTTGTGGAGTGATCGTTACTTTTTTCTGCAAGCCGGTATAACCCATAAAATTGATCCGGACAATAAAAGGACCGAAAGGGAGGTTTTCCAGGTTGAAGTCACCGTTTGTTTTGGTGAGCATACCCGTCACTACGGAGGAGTCGCGTTGCCGGAGCAATGCCACGGAAGCATAGGGAATGGGCTTGCCGGTACTGGCTTCCACCAGTTTTCCATATAGCCGTCCGATCTGCATTTCAGCCCTTGCGTTTTGTCCCTGCTTTTGTTGTGTGGCCGGCGCTTTACCTGTGTTCGCATTTTGTGCGTTGGCTTGTGCCTGCCATATTAAGATACCCGCTATTATTGCGTAGCATTTTTTCATCCTGGTGATTTTTTATCCGGACTGCTTGTGAATTCAGGACAAATGTATCGGCAGGGAGAGATGAATGGTTTGATATTGTGATGAGTGGGGGTTTTATCAACAGGAGGTTGCAAAATTGACAGCCAAAAGGTCTTAACAGTAGTTAACAGACCCTTATTATCTTATCATCATGGCCACCAACCCGGTTATCAGTCCGGTGAGGGCGCCCAGTAATTTAAAGCGTGTCAGTTCCCTGTGAAGGAGTTGGTGGGTGAGGTCCTCCATTTTTTCGGCGGAGATACCGGCTATTTTCTGGGACACTATTTTTTCAAAGTCAAGTTCCTGTTCGATATTATCGAGGTATTTATTGATCATTACCGGAAAGAGGGTATCGAGTTCTGCTACGAGGTGTGTTTTGATCTGATTTACGATGCTATCGCCGATGAACATGGAAAGTACCGGCATTGCTTTGGGTAGTTTTTCCCGTAGGAAGATGTCCAGGTGTGCTTCTACCAGTGGAATGATGTTTTTGATCTTCTCCGGATCGGTCAGTTTTGTTTTGATTTCGGCAAAAGAAAAGAGTTGTTGTCCTACCAGAGCGCCCAGTTTATTGGCTAATGCCTGCTGTCTTTTTGGGAAAAGACCATGCAGGGTAATAAAGCCCAGTTTTACAGGATTACGTGGGTAGAACAGCATTTTAACGGCCAGGCTGTTGATCAGCCATCCAATAAGTGCCGCGATAACCGGAAGAAAATAAATCATCTGATGTTTGAATGTTTTGAGATGTTACTAATGTCGGGAAAATGTCTGATTGATTGTATTTCTTTTTGTAAATTGATATCAGAATCTTCTCCTATAACATAGTATCCTTCTTCTATGTCTCAAAATAACGAACAGGTAAGATCCAGTACCAGCACCGGTTATCCGGCAGCCCATCATGTTTCCTTATCCGGTATTTCATTACCGGCTGTGTCCTCTTTTCAACAGGTGGAAGAAGCACCGTCTTATGGAAAATCGCTGATTCAAAGAAAGGAGGATCAAAAGGACTACCTGCAAATGAAACCTTTTGAACCGCAAAAAGGTGCTGTGCAATTATCAACTATGACAGCAGATATTCATCTCCAGGGTAAATCTATGCTGCAAAGACAACCTGTTGAGGAGGAATTATCATTGCCGGAGAAAGCACCCTTTCAGTTAAAAAGAAATGATACGGGTTTACCGGATAACCTGAAATCAGGAATAGAAAGCTTTTCAGGCTATGCGATGGATGATGTAAAAGTGCATTATAATTCGGATAAACCGGCGCAACTTCAGGCGCATGCTTATGCGCAGGGAACAACTATTCACATAGCTTCGGGGCAGGAAAAACATTTGCCGCATGAGGCCTGGCATGTGGTACAGCAAAAGCAGGGCCGTGTAAAACCCACCATGCAAATGAAGGGATGGGGAGTGAATGATGATAGTGCGTTGGAGAAAGAAGCGAGCCTGATGGGGGAAAAGGCCCTGGCAGGGCCGGTTGGGCGGTTTAATCCCGTTGCCCTTTCTGGTAGTGCGCCCGCTGGGAGCAGTGCCCAGTTGCCCGTTCAGAGAGAGGTGATCTTAAAAGACGTAGATAATAACATTTACGAAGACTCAGAAACAAATAAAGAAGTAGGTTATTTGGGTAAAAGTGGCAGGAATGTACATTTTTTTGCAGACTATGATGGCCTGTTAGCTTTTCTTGAAATGCACCAGAATGCAACGGAGGTAGTACCGGGTATTTCTACGGAAATGATAGTGGGTAATATCCGGAGCATCCAGGACTACAATACGAGCTTTGGACAGATATGGCAAATGGATGGAGATGGAAATCTGAAAAAGGTGAAACCTGCATTGCTCTTTCTTCAGCAACGTTTAATTGAAGTGGCGAACCTGGGAGGGCCGAAATATTGGGAAGGGGGAAGCAGTAACAGAAGCCCCAGGGCTGTTGGTAAACTGGCTTTGGAAGAGGGACAGTCGAAAGAAGACCTGCTGAAGAAAGTAGGTGTTGATCCAAAAGATTATGCTAAATATAGTGATGTGAAGGTGCTACATAGGGATGCTGAAAGCCTTGAGCGGATCCGGCAACAGGTATTGCATGATCAGGAAAATGTGGTGACGCTGGATGATGCTGTATATTTTTCTGAACAAAGATTGCGGAGATCAAAGAATGCACGTGTAAGAGCGGCAAGTAAATATCATAAAGATGATTTCGGTGGCAGGGATATGGCATCATTGGAGGAATCATTTAAGAGCTTACCCCAACCGGGTTCAGAGGGATGGGTGAGTAGTTTTGTTACGAAAGGACGAGGAGAAGGACAGGCAAAAGCCATGAATAACTGGAATGCATTAGGTGCAGCAGCTTTTGCCAACCAGTTTTATGGTCAGAAATTTGATTTATCGCAAAACTGGGAATGGCTGCACATCAGGGCGTCGCAGATAGGTGGAAAAACGCAAGGCGGCAATCTCGTAGCGGGGTTATATGCTGTTAATTCCCACATGATACCATATGAAAACCAGATAAAAAAATGGGAGAAAGAGGATGTCGGCAAGCTCCGGGTCCGGTTTTATACGGAAGGAGCATACCTGCGCGTATTTGCAGAGAAGATCATTATTGATATTGCTACCCATGGTGCACATAAATCATTGGGAAATATTCCCGATACAAGTCCTATCAGGGTTAGTTTTTATACCTTAACAGGGAAGGTGGTGGATAAACTGGCCAGCAAGATAGAGACCGTAAAGCTGGAACGTCAGCTTCAGCAAAATATCGGAGGTAGTGCCGTCAATAATGACCGGGCGCTTCTTCCGGCTTACAGGTTATACCAGGAAGATGCACCTGCGCGGTTCCTGGAATCCTTCAGAAATCCGGTATATCAAAACATTGCGTTGACGGTTGTAAATAACTTTGCATCAAATCCTTTTGCATCAAATACACAAGCTGCTTTTCAACAGCTATTACAGTTTTTGCCGCCTACCATAGTAATAAATATCTCCTCGGAGCGGGATGAGGGCGTATTCGCAGGTACCTATAGCGGACAGCAGTCCAACACACCTGTACTACTACCGCTGGGGCCCGTACCACAACCATCTTTATCACTGCCGCCAGGACCTTCATTACCAGGGTCAGACCTGCCGCATTACCGCATAGCTGTAAAGGGTGGCAGAGCAGGCAGACCGGGAGCTATCCCTTTAGCAGGTGAAAAAAGAATTAGGAAAAAATGGAGCCAAAGTAACAAAAGCAGGAAAAACAGGAAAGTGCAAATATCTGTAAGATATGGAGGCCGGGTGATTAAAACCTTCCGTACCGAAGACCAGCCTAAATAAAAAAAAGGCTTCTTTTTACAGAAGCCTTTTTTACTTTTCGGGTGATTGAGGGGTCTCGAACCCCCGACCCTCAGAACCACAATCTGATGCTCTAACCAACTGAGCTACAACCACCGTTTTCGTCCCTTTTTCGAGTGTTATTTCGTTGTTGGGAGTGCAAAGATAACGCAAACCTTTTTTAAATTCCAAATACTTTCAGAAATATTTTTTCAGGGGGTTATATATGAAGAAAAACAACAAGTGAGCCCTCTTTTTTCCACTGTTGTAAAAACAGTTCAACCAGGCTTCCAGGTTTTTGTCCTCTTCGTGAAAAGTGGTATCTTTGCGCACTTCCCATTACAATTCCCATTTTTATAAGTTATTGAATATCAGCATGATGTTATGAATGTGGCATCGGACAAAACCTGGTTTCAGGCTTTCTATGTCCTGCAAAGGGTCATGTGTTGACCCGGATGCAAGAAAAAATGACATTCCCCTTAGAAGTCGTGTTTTTAAAAAGTATTTAACTATTAATTGTATACATATTATGGATCAGCTTAAACTGAAATTACAGGAGTACTATCAGCGTTACCAGCAAATGGACCAACGGGTGAAACCTGGAAAAGAGGAGCCTGGGAGTGAGGATGTGCTGGACCTGGAGAATGATATTCTTACACAGTTTGGATTACCTACATCGCGCCGTTTTGTACAAATTCTGCATGATTTTGTACATCATAGTCATGTGAGTGACCAGCTATTGGATTACGTAAGTAAAAAACTACGGTCGGCCGCGCGTAAATATCTGTTGGCACCTGTTATGTCTGATATAGAGTTACTGGAAAGTGCAAGAGAGCAAAAAAGAAGTCCTTATGATGTGCTCCCGGAACTGGGCTACCCGGCGCAGGAATACGCGTTATTCCTGGTAGGAGAGCTATATTATCGCCGTACCATGGCCGCAACTGATATCCTCGAGGAACTGAAAAAAATGCATCATTTCCACAGTTGGAATGACCTGACGCTGTTGAGTAAAATGAATAATTACTCCACACACGAGTTATACGCCAAACTGAAAAAACATGAACTGCGTTTCATCGATGATTATATTCAGCATACCCGCAGACAGGAAACAGCCAGACTGGTCAACAAACGCGCTACACCTTCCGAAGAAGGCTACAAACCCGATTATAAAACGATCACCAAAGTACAGGTGGAAGACATCATCTTTGATGAACAAACTACACCGAGCCTTTTTGGAAAGATCAAAATCGGAAGAAGTTATACCCGCATTACCATCAGCCTGGAATTTTCTGAACTGAACCAGATCCTGATGAGCAGTGATGAACTGGGTGTGGAAATCAGTAACCATATTAAAAAACGCCTGGCCAATCCCGCAGCGGAAAAGCCTACAGTGATTGATATCCGTGCTGAATTCGGATCGGTATTGAAACTGGATAACTGCTACCTGGAAGTATATAAACCGCAACATCGCGACGGCAACAAGTGGGTAGAAGATAAAGATAACTTCTACTTCGTCGATAAAATTCTCACTAAAAAAGAATTTGAAAAACGTACTAAAGACGCCGAAGTGCAACGCAAAATACAAGAGTGCCTGGAACTGATAGGTGGCTCCTATGTATATTATCAGCGTTTACGCCGGTTAGGTATTACCGACGAGGAAGCCAAGCTGCGTGCAGGTTTGCAGGACGAACTATTATTTAAATTGTCCTTCTTTCTGAATAAAGTAAAGGAGTGATTTACGATTTACGATTTTGGAATTTAGAAATGCAACGGAGATTAAAATTTCAACTTGTATCACATTTGATCTTCGCTGCATTTCTAAATTCCTAAATTCCAAAATCGTAAATCAAAAAATATTCAGTGTAAAATGATGCGCCGAAATATAATAGCCTTGTTGAAAGTATAAGCGGTGTGCAGGTGCCAGACTATGCCCTGAGTCCAGTTGCACTACCTTTAGTCCTTCGTTTGCGGCTAGTTCCCGGATATGATAGAGGAGTAACGATGAATAGCCCTGTTTACGGTACTCCGGTAAGGTGGCGAGGTCGTCTATATAAATAAACTTTCCTGAATGGAGGGTTTGTTTATGCCGATAACCCGCGAAGGCCACCACTTTTGATGGATCATCATCCGCTGTAAGATAAATGATCCGGTAGCCTGTTTGCTGCATTTCCTTTATTTGTACTATCAGCGTTCCTGGCTGGATATGTGGCCGTAATGTGAGGATTACATCCTGGCATGCCAGCAGAGACGCATCATCAGATGCTGTCTGAACAGATCTCATTTTGACTGCATTTTAATAGTGTTCACCTGGAATCCTGTGGGAAGAAATGCCGATGCGGTTCCAGGCATTGATAGCGATAATTGCCATGATCAGTTGCGCCGTACCTTCCTGCCCGAAGTGATGCACGGCCTGTTCATACGTTTCATCTGTAAGCCCTTTCTGACTGATGAGTGTAACCTCTTCTGTCATCGCCAGGATGGTTTTTTCTGCTTCGCTGAACTGAGGCGCCTCCCGCCAAACGCTTAACAGGTACAGCCTTTGCTCTGTTTCTCCCAGTTTACGGGCATCTTTTGTGTGCAAGTCAAGGCAATAACCACATCCATTTATTTGTGATGCTCTTATTTTGATCAGTTCTTTATGCAATGGATCTATGCCCGTTGTAGCGATGTATTTCTCCATTGCCATCATAGCGGTAAAGGCCCCGGGTTGCACTGTTTTCATGAGAAATCGTTCTTTCATTCCTAATTGATTTATGTGTTGAATAATTTACCATGTAAAAGTAATTATTGCGGAAGTAGGCGTACTAGTCCACTTTTAAATTGGTCAATAGTCCAGCTGTTATCCGGTCATAAATTTGGGGCTGTAGCTATCGTAAGTAATACTTATGTTTGAAGAAAAAAAAGATGGAAGAACTAACACTCGGGATCGGATCAAGGGTACAACATGCGCATTTTGGTCCGGGCGTGGTTGTGGGCGTAAAGTATGCGCAATACCGTGTGGCATTTATAGACCATGGTATTAAGATGATTGATAAAACAGATCACCTGTTTGAAGTGCTGGTGGCAGAAAATGAAACGCCGGAAGTAGAAACAACATCAGATGTGGAAACGTCTTTGTTGAAAATACTGCGCCTGTGGGGCGGTATTACAGAGGTAGTGCCGCTGGGCGACCGCTGGAGAAACGGTACGCTTGTATTACAACCCGGCGACACTACGTTGAAAGCAAAGGAGTTGCCTATTGAAACCTTCTTTCATAAAATTGTGATGCTGCGTGACCGGCTGCGTGTACTGGAACAGAACATCAACAGCCACAAAGTGCTGACAGATGAAGAGAAGATCAATATGCAGCAATACATCACCCGTATCTATGGTTCCCTCACCACTTTCAATGTATTGTTCAGAGACAAGGAACACTGGTTTACCGGTGATAAAAGCGGCAACGATTAGTTCGGATCTACCTGATAAATCTGTTGCAATAACCAGCGGTAAGGCGCCGGCATATGATGTATGAAGATGTGATTGCCGTCTGTTTTAAATTTTTCATCATAGCCCGCTACGGGGTACAAGATAACTGGTGAACCTGCGGGGGTATAATTGTGGCTGTTTACAAAAACGGGCATCTCATACTCCGGCAGGACCTTTTTTACGCGGGTATACACCATTTTGCCCAGCACACGCTGCATGCGGCGACTGGCCCTTTTAGAGGGGCGGTCCAATCTTCCGTAGGCGTATCCCAATGCTATATGTACGGGGAATTTCTGTTTTTTTATGGCGCCTTTAATATTTGTGAAAGGATTTGCGGTGTTGAAGTCTTTTGTTGTTTGCAGGGAGAAGGGCACTTCCGGTACCCAGTCGCGCGCATTTACCACCCGCAGCCCCCAGCCATCGCGGGTTATAAAGTCAAAGTCGTATGCGTAGAAGAGATTGCCCGGTTTAGGTGCTGCACTGCAATAGGTTTTAAATACAATATCTTTTGGCAGGTCATCCAGGTATTGAAAGTAGGAGCGTGCGAGGAAGGCAATAGCGCCACCCTGACTATGGCCGGCAATCACAAATTCGTGTATCCCTTGCCGGTAGCAGTCCTTTATCTTGTTGACCATTTCCGGCGCCATGGCTGCCAGCCCCAGCATCCAGCCTGCGTGTACATATGCTTTGCTGTCTGCTGCCACTTTATAAGGGAAGTTAGTACTGTCGTCCAGTTTTAATGTGCCTTGTGCACTGATCATGCCTGCGTAGAAGTTTTCCATCCAGGAAGTTGTCGTGTTATCAGTACCCCTTATCACGATAAAGCCTATACGTTCTTTTTTATTCAGCCAGAGATCCCAGCGGTTAGCAAGTCCTGCTTCTGCGGAACGGTATGTCAGTTCGCAGTCCCGGGGTGCGGTGGAGGTAACTTTTGTCCAGGGAGTATCGCCCAGGCGATCTATCATTTTCAGTAGCTCTCCATATTCTGCTGCGTGGAAGTAAGGAGTCAGATGTTGTGCGAAGATTTTATCTCCCAAAAAAAATAAAAACAGGAAACTGAGCAGTGAAATTCGGAACATCATAAATAAATGGCGAGATTGCGGGTTGGTAATGATCGTATGATCGATTTGTTTTAAATGAAATTACAAAAATTATTCTGATGGCCGTATTTAAACCATTTAACTTTTGGCCCTAAATTTTATGTTATGTCGAAAAGGATAGAGTCTGATTTCCTGGGTGAGAAGGAACTACCGCAGGATGTTTACTATGGCATTCAAACACTGCGTGCACTGGAAAATTTTCATATTACCGGTATTCCGCTGATGGTAGAACCTATATTTGTGAAAAGCCTCGGCTATGTGAAGAAAGCCGCTGCTATGGCTAACCGCGATCTGGGGGTGCTGGATAAAAATATAGCCGGATTTATTATCAGGGCGTGTGATCGTGTTATCAACGGAGAGTTTGATAACCAATTTCTGAGCGATCTTATTCAGGGGGGCGCTGGTACTTCGGTGAATATGAATGCCAATGAAGTTATTGCGAATGTTGCACTGGAAATGATGGGAAAGGAAAAGGGAGATTATGATTACTGTCATCCAAATAATCATGTGAACTGTTCACAGTCTACAAACGATGCTTATCCTACTGCCTTCAGAATCGCTCTTATCCTTAAGTTGAATGTTTACAAAGATGTGCTGGGCGACCTGTCGCTTGCGTTTAATACCAAGGGAGAAGAGTTCAAGGATGTACTTAAAATGGGTCGTACCCAATTACAGGACGCTGTGCCTATGAGCCTGGGCGATGAGTTTCATGCATTTGCTATTAATCTGCATGAAGAGTTATCGAGGGTAGAAGACAGTAAGCGCCTGATATCCGAAATAAATATGGGCGCTACAGCTATTGGTACGCGCGTAAATGCACCGCATGGATATGCCGAACTGGTTACGGAATACCTGCGGGAAGTGACCGGACTGGATCTTGTGCTGGCCGAAAACCTGATCGAAGCCACCAATGATGCCGGCGCGTATGTGCAATTATCCGGTGTGTTGAAACGTACAGCCGTTAAGGTTTCTAAAATATGTAATGATTTAAGACTCTTGTCTTCCGGTCCACGGACAGGGCTACACGAAATTAATCTGCCGGCTATGCAACCCGGATCTTCTATCATGCCTGGTAAAGTAAACCCGGTAATTCCGGAAGTGGTTAATCAGACCGCCTATTATGTGATTGGCGCCGATCTTACGGTTACCATGGCTGCGGAAGCAGGACAGTTACAGCTGAATGTAATGGAACCGGTGATCTCTTTTGCACTCTTCACAGCGATTACTTATATGACGAATGCCTGTCGTACACTGAAAGAAAAATGTATCCTGGGCATCACTGCCAATGCAGAACATACCAAACAGATGGTGATGAACAGTATTGGTATTGTTACACAACTGAATCCCATCCTGGGTTACGAAAAATGTGCGCTTATAGCACGGGAAGCACTGGAGTCAGGTAAATCAGTACACGAGCTGGTGGTAAAAGAAAAGCAACTTATTACCCAGCAGAAATGGGATGAGATCTATACGTTTGAAAATATGATCAGACCACAGTTTATTCAATAGTAGCTATATAGTATAATTTCTGATGATATTGAGTATCTTCAGCCATACATATTTTCAATATGATCTGGTTGGAGTTTGCAATTTTATTGGCAGCTATTCTTGTGGGAGCCCGCATGAAAGGCATTGGACTTGGTGTAATGGGGATGGTGGCGCTGGCGGTCTATATCTTTGTTTTCAGGATGCGGCCGGCTGATCCGCCGATTGATGTGATGCTTATTATCCTGGCGGTGGTAACTACCGCTGCTACGCTGCAGGCCGCAGGAGGTATGGACTACCTCGTGCGGCTGGCAGAAAAGATTCTGCGCAGTAAACCTTCCCTGATTGTATTACTCGGTCCACTGGTAACGTATTGCTTTACCCTGTTTGCCGGTACTTCCCATATTACTTATTCCTTACTTCCCGTTATATCGGAAGTAGCCACCAAAAAGCGTATCCGCCCTGAAAGGGCGCTGAGCATTTCAGTGATCTCTGCACATCTGGCTATTACAGCCAGTCCCGTTTCTGCTGCTACGGCGGCTTTGATCACAATTCTGAACGGACAGGCAGATCTGCTGTATATCCTGAAAATATGTATACCGGCCACAATCATCGGTACGCTGGCAGGTGTGGCGGTGTGCTGGAAAAAAGGGAAGGAGCTGGACAAAGATCCGGTATTCCTGGAACGCATGAAAGATCCTGTCTTTGCCGCCGACATCAATACTGACATCCGGCAAAGCGATGGGCCTTTGAAGCCAGGGGCTAAATTATCTGTACTGATCTTTGCTACGGTAGTGCTGCTGATTGTGCTGGTGGGTGCATACCCCAATCTGCTGCCTTCTTTCGAAGCAGGTAAAAGCAACCTGGCAATAGATCTGAAAGGTCATGTAAAAATGGCCACCGTAATAGAGCTGTTGATGTTATCGGCAGCAGCAGCTATCATATTGTTTTGCAAAACCACGGCAGCGGAAGTGGCCAAAGCGCCGTTGTTTACTTCCGGCTCGCAGGCGGTAATAGCTGTTTTCGGTGTGGTGTGGATGAGTGCTACGTTTATGCAAACCAATACCCTTGTTATAGAGCATACGCTGGGTGATATCGTGCGGGCAGCCCCCTGGACTTTTGCCATCGCCTTATTTGTGTTGGGAATCTTACTCTTCAGCCAGGCGGCTACCACCAAGGCGTTGATGCCGCTGGGGGTAGCCCTGGGCATTCTTCCGCCGCATCTGGTGGCGATGTTTCCGGCGGTAAATGGTGACTTTGTTTTACCCGGGTATCCTACGCTGCTGGCGGCAGTCAATTTTGACCGCACGGGCAGTACTCATTTCGGGAAGTACCTGCTGAACCATAGCTTTATGATACCCGGGCTTGTTAGTGTAGCCGTTTCCGTAATAGCGGGTTTCTTTTTATCAGGGATATTAGGATGACGGGTTCGTCTCCTAATATTCCTGCTCCAGTCTTCCTACGGTGCCTTCATCCGTAATACCTTCCACGACTAAACGAAAACGTTTGGAGAAATCGTTGTTATAGAATTCTACTTTAGCCGTATGTGTCAGCGTATCGATGGCTACATTCGGGTTCCAGTAAAGGGTGAGGCGTCTGTCTGGTAATGCGTGTACTTCTTTTTTAACGCTGTAATCCGGTGTATAGAATTGTTTCACTACGGAATACCCTGCTTTCTTGTACAACTGGAATCCTTTGATACTTGGATCAGGTGTAGCAGCATTGTCGCCGCCTTTTTTGGTGTATACCGCAATGGCGCCGTTAGCACCGCCGAAGCCACCCATAAACGGAGGACGGAACACTTTAATGAGTGCAATGTCATTGATGGAAAGGGTGCTGAGCATACTTACATCCGACTGCATTTCGTTGAGGTACAAACCAGGTTTGCCACCGCGCCATGACAGGGATGGATTGCTCATATCACCGGTGATATTCAGTCCTGCCACTTTGGATTGGAGGTACTGGAAGATATTGTAAGAAGTAGGTGTTTCCTTGGTGAGGTCAAATGTATAACCATCGCCGCCGGAGAACATACCGGATGCATATCTTTGTTCTGTTGTTTCTACCGGTTTAATTTTTTTCGCATTCACATTTACTTCCTGGAGATATACCGTTTTGTTGTTGATAGCGCGGTTTACCTTATTGCTTTCTGATGCACCGGCCAGGAAGAGTTTCAGTGCGGTATTATCTACTGCCGGCGGTACGCGCAGGGGATAAGGTATTTTTACCTGCGTAGCGCGGTCGAAGAAATGGCTATCGAACTTTACGCTCACATCCACTCCTTTTTTCACGAGATCATTGCCCTGGTAGTAGATATACGCTGTATCCGGGAACACCATATTGGCCATACTGAATTCACCCTTTTCATTGATCGGGGCAGAAGCAAACATGGAAGAGCTGTCCAACGGCAGTTTGATGATCATGTCCAGCTTACCGTTTACCAGCGGCCGGCCGGTGGGCAGAGTAGCGATGCCTTTCATGAGCAGACCCTGTTCGTAGGGGAATTTGATTTCCGGAAATTCATTGCTGGCAATTTTTTCCCAGCTGAAACGCCGCCATCCGTTGGTCATCATCACGAGGTCCAGCGCCTGGAGGGTAGCAGGATCTTCATCCCGGAAATACCAGTTAGGATTGTATACATATCCTTTGATATCGGAAGTCAGCAGGAAAGTGGATACGATGCTGGCGGCATTTTTATCTGCCGGTACGGCATCAGCATCTGTAATGGACACGGAAATACTGGATTGCAGGGTATCGGGCAACCGCAGTTCAAAGGTGCTTTTTGCCCTTGGCTCTCTATGAACGTCGGATTCCAGGACATCCAGCGGCATCAGGTCATTTTTGCGTATGAAGGCGAGTCTTTCTGCCAGTGGCAGTCCGTTTTTACCAAACAGGGTTACCTGGAGGATACCGGAGGGAAGCCTGTCTGCCGGAATAAAGCCGCTGATACGGCCTTCACTTACATCCAGCGATGCTTTGTATACCATCTGCTGGCCCATCTGTGCGATCACCACCAATTCATTCAGGGAAGTATCATTGTCGCTGCCCGGCACTGCCTGATAGAAAATGCGGGCGCCTTTGTTGTATACTTTAAGAGACGCACCTGTTGATTGTGCAGCAGGGAGCGTGATTGTTTTGCTTTGTCCTTTGGCGCTTTTTACCACTGCCTGGAAAGCATCCTGGGTGGAGCCGGGTGTTACTTCAAAGGTGCCCATTCCGTCGTGCAGGGTTTTAATGGCTACAGCTGCGCCTTTGCCGCCTTTTACGGAGCCGGTCACTTCAATAGGGTATCCATTGTTATCGATGGCCTTAAAGGCAACGAGATTGGCCTGCCCGGTGATGAAGTTACCACCTTCGGGGAAGAACTGTACGGAGAAATCCTGGGCAGTTGTATCACTTGCGGGCTGCGTTTTCTTGGCCGGGTCAAATATTTCTATTGTTCTGGAGTAGGTAAAAGCCGGGTCAAAGTTGAGCATCCACGAGGTATAAGCGCGGAGCTGGTAGATGCCGGCCTTTTGGGTTTCGGGGAGATCAAAATTACCCGGAGCACCCGCATTACCAATAGCGAATAACTTCTTCTGTACAATATTATTGTTCTTATCAAGCAGTTCTACATACAGGTTGGTAGCCTGTACAGCGGGGAGTCCCTGTAAGGTTACATAGCCTTTGAACCAGATGGTTTCGCCGGCGGCATAATAATCTTTATCCAGGTGGAGATAGACTTTTTCCTGTGGGTAACGGGTATTGAACTGTTGTAACGCCTGTACAAGACGGTCAGACCAATCGGTGGGTGGCGGCAGGATAGCCAGTGCACTCATTACGCCGGTCAGCAGGGTAACAGGAATCATCCATTTAAGATGCCGTCTCATTTTCTTCTTATTGTGCAATTGCATGAAATCTATTTTGAGCCGATATAATATTATAACAAAAATATAAACTTCGGAAGATTAAACGATAAGATTACGGCAGGTTTGTTATTATTGCGTGTTCAAGCAAAGGTTTTAACAAGATTTTAATGAGTTCGATCCAGAAAAAGTTAGTGGTGGCCGGCGGTGGTGCTGCCGGTTTCTTTTGCGCGGTGAATGCGGCGCGCTTATGTCCGCAGCTGGAAGTAGTGCTGCTGGAAAAGACGGGCAAGCTGTTATCCAAAGTGAAAGTGAGTGGTGGCGGGCGTTGTAATGTTACCCATCATGCGCCGGATATTCCGTATATGGCTAAACGTTATCCCCGCGGACATAATTTTGTAAAGAAGACTTTCTCCCGTTTTTTTGTAACAGATACCATTGCCTGGTTTGCAGACAGGGGCGTGAAACTGAAGACAGAAGAGGATGGACGCATGTTTCCGGTAACGGACAACTCACAAACGATCATCGATTGCCTGCTGCGGGAAGCCGATAAATACCGGGTGACCGTAGAAACCAATAAAGAAGTTACAGCACTGGAAAAGACAGACAGTGGCCGCTGGCAACTGCAATTGCAGGATGGCCGCCACCTGCTGGCCGATTACGTTTGCATCGCTGCAGGCGGTTATGCCCAGGCCGGCAAGTTTAGCTGGCTGGAACAAACAGGACATACTATTGTGCCTCCGGCGCCTTCTCTCTTTACTTTTAACATGCCCGGCAACCCCATTACCAGTTTGATGGGTGTAGCCACCGATGCACAGGTGAAGGTAGCCGGCACCAAACTACAGGAAAAAGGTCCGCTGCTGATCACACACTGGGGCATGAGCGGCCCGGCCATCCTGCGTTTATCAGCCTGGGGCGCCAGGGAACTACAGGCTATCCAGTATAATTTTACAGCTATTATCAACTGGTTGCCTGCCTATAATGAGCATTCCCTCCGGGAAGACTGGCAGACGCTGCGCTTTGAGCTGGGCAAACAGAAAATATATAATAAGAATCCTTTTAACCTGCCACAGCGACTATGGCATTTCCTGTTACAACAGGCAGGCATACACGAAGATATCCGTTGGGCAGACCTTCCTGCCAAAGACCAGAACCGTTTGCTGAAACTATTGGTAAATATGGAATTCCCCGTGAAAGGGAAAACAACCTTTAAAGAGGAATTTGTTACCTGTGGCGGTATTACTTTGGGTGAAATAGATCCATCTACGATGGAAAGCCGGTTAGTACCCGATCTGTTCTTTGCCGGCGAAGTAATGGATGTAGACGGTATCACGGGCGGTTTTAACTTCCAGCATGCCTGGACCAGCGGGTTTGTGGCGGCAACGGCAATAGCAGGGAAAATTTAGGGATTTTTTGATTTACGAATTTAGGAATTTGAAATGCAGCGAAGATATATTGGTAACCGGGGATAAACCCCGGGATATATGATAATCTTCGCTGCATTTCAAATTCCTAAATTCGTAAATCAAAAAATCCCTAAATTTTTATTATTTGGCATGCGCCGGCATCTCTACTGTTACGCCGAGGCCCTGTGCTATAGCCATTCCCCACTGGATGTCAGCACGGAAGAAATGACATAGCTGCCTGTTGATGATTTCATCTTTTTTAGGACCATCGATACCTTTCATACTGGTTACCACATTATGAATGGTGTTTTGTTTTTCTTCTGCGGTCATGAGACGGAACAGGTTGCCGGGTTGTGTGTAGTGATCATCTTCACCGGGACCGTTACGGTCGTACCAGTCGGCAAACAAGGCGTCTACATCCTGGCCGGGTTCTTTGTAAGCAGGATCGGCTACAATGTTATCGAAGCTGTTGGGGAAGTAGTTAGGATTACTTTCACCGTTACCATCTACACGCATCGCGCCATCTCTTTCATAATTATTTACGGCATAAGGGCACCTGTTTACCGGGATCTGCTCATAGTTTACACCCAGGCGGTAGCGATGTGCATCGGGGTAGGAGAGCAGGCGGCCTTGCAGCATTTTATCAGGAGAGTAGCCAATACCATCCACTACGTGTGCAGGTGCAAATGCAGCCTGTTCTACGTCTGCGAAGTAGTTACGGGGGATTTCGTTTAGTTCCATCACGCCTACATCTATCAATGGATAATCAGCATGTGGCCATACTTTGGTAAGGTCGAACGGATTCCAGCGATATGTTTTCGCTTCTGCTTCCGGCATCACCTGGATTTTCAGGTCCCAGCGGGGGAAGTCTTTACGGTCAATGGCTTCCACGAGGTCGCGTTGTGCGTGGTCAGGATCTTTTCCTCTCATTTCCCCGGCTTCAGCATCGGTGAAGTTTTTGATGCCTTGTTGGGTGAGGAAATGGAATTTCACATAGAACCTTTCGTTTTTTGCGTTGAGGAAAGAGAAGGTATGGCTGCCAAAACCATGCATGTGACGGTGACTGAAAGGTGTACCGCGGTCGCTCATGAGGGTGGCTATCTGGTGCAGACTTTCGGGGTTCAGGCTCCAGAAGTCCCACATCATGGTCGCACTTTTGCAGTTGGTGCGGGGATCTCTCTTTTGTGTGTGGATAAAGTCACTGAACTTTTTAGGATCTTTTATGAAGAATACCGGTGTGTTGTTGCCAACCAGGTCCCAGTTACCTTCTTCCGTATAAAATTTCAGGGCAAATCCGCGTGGATCACGTTCGGAATCAGCAGATCCTTTTTCACCGCCTACGGTGGAGAAGCGGGCCAGCATGCGGGTTTGTTTGCCTATTTTATTGAAGATTTTTGCTTTGGTGTAAGCCGTAATATCGTGGGTTACTGTGAAGGTGCCATATGCTCCTGAACCTTTTGCGTGCACTACTCTTTCTGGTATCCGCTCTCTGTTGAAATGGGCCATTTTTTCGTGTAAAATGAAGTCCTGCAACAGGATCGGGCCACGTGGACCGGCAGTCATGGAGTTTTCGTGTTCAAAGTAGGGGATGCCGGCAGCAGTGGTGAGTTTCTTTTTTTCTTCAGCCATAATATTCTTTTTAGTAGTGATGAAATAGCGTGACCAGGAATTAAACAATTGAAAAAAGAGAATGTTGCCAGTCTTTTACCGGGGAGATAATTTTCCAATCGAATATAACAAATGTAGGGGAGTTAATCAATAGACGGAAATTATAATTCCTATTTCTATATAGATAGGATCTATTCTGTTGATTTACGATTTTGGAATTTTGGAATTTAGAAATGCAGTGAAGACATAAGCGAAGATATATTGGTAGAAAAAATGGCCCGGGGCTAAAGCCACCGGGCTACCAATATATCTTCGCTTATGTCTTCACTGCATTACAAATCCCTAAATCCGTAAATCCCTAAATCCGTAAATGCTTAATCCAGTTTAAGGTAGTGCACACCGGGGTCGTACTCTTTTTCCAGTGCCAGCAGCAGGTTTTCGAAAGCCTTTGGTTGCCGGAGGAAATCTGTTTTGGTGGTATCTACTACCAGGGTACGTACGGGGTGTTGTTTGATGTATTGCATGTACATATCGTGTACACTGAGGAGGTATTCATCGGGGATTTGCTGTTCGTAGGAGCGGTTGCGGTTCCTGATATTCTCCTGTAGTTTATCGACAGGCGCATTCAGGAATATCAGCAGCTCAGGTTGCACCAGCTGCGGATTGATGATATCAAAGAGTTTCTGGTAGAGCGAATATTCTTCTTCCGGGAGATTTATTTTAGCGAATAACAGGCTTTTGATAAAGAGATAGTCGGAGATGACTACATCGCTGAAAAGATCCTGTGTCTGCAACATTTCTTTGAGTTGTTTATAGCGTTCGGCCATAAAGAACAGTTCCAGGGGGAAAGCATACTGTTGCGGACGATCATAGAAGAGCGGCAGGAACGGGTTGTCTGCAAATTCTTCCAGGATCAGTTTAGCAGCAAAGTGTTGGGACAGCATATTCGCCAGCGTGGTTTTGCCGGCACCGATATTGCCCTCTATCGTGATGAATTTATAGCGCATGTAATATTTTTAAGATAGTATTATATACCGCAACCGTTCCATCAGGTTAATCTGTAAATCTGTTTAATCCTGGTCCTGGTTTACTTTAAGTGCGCTGAGTTCATCCGCACATTCGCGCAGCAGTTCATCTACTGTTTTATGCAATACGGGATGTACGTAGTCAGGGATGATCTCCTGTAACGGTACCAGTACAAATTGCCGGTGTTGCATTTGCGGATGCGGTATTTTCAGTTCCGGCAAAGCTATTTTTTCGTCATTAAAAAAGATCAGGTCGATATCAATTACACGTGAGCCCCATTTTTCCTGGCGGATGCGGCCTATCTTGCGTTCTATCTCCAGGAGTGTATGCAATAGCGTTAGTGCATCCATCTCTGTACTGATCTGAATACCCTGGTTGAGGTAGTCCGGTTGGTCTACTGATCCCCAGGGAGCTGTCTGGTATAAGGAGGAAATCTTTACGATATTCCCGGCATTTGCAGCAATCAGTTGTACCGCCTGTTGCAGGTTCCTGGTACGATCGCCCAAATTGCCACCTATAAGTAATATTGCTGTATTCATGTATATTCCGAACGGCAAAAGTAGCCATATTCCTTATTTTTGAAAAAATGTATCTTTCCACTTCCCTTTCACTTAACTAAAAAGTATGCGTTTCTTTAAAATTTTCTTTGCCTCCCTCCTGGCATTTGTCGTTTTCACCGCGCTTTGCTTCATTGTGCTGCTGGTGATCATAGGGAAGGCCATCTCCTCCGAACCGGTCACCATTGCTCCTAATGGTGTATTGGTACTGGAAACGAACCAGACATACAATGAACAGAAGCTGGTTAACCCCCTTGGCGCCCTCATGAAAGATGAAGCAGGAGAGATTCCCGGATTGTACCAGACGGTCCGCCTGATTGAGAACGCTGAAAATGATGATAACATCAAAGGCATATATCTAAAGGTAAACGGAAATGCCAATGGTTTTGCCAGCAACGAAGAATTACGCAACGCCCTGATTCATTTCCGGCAGTCAAAAAAATTCGTGTACGCATACGGTGAGGTGATGGACCAAAACGCCTACTACCTGGCCACAGCGGCGGATAAGATATACCTTAACCCCAAGGGAATGGTGGACTTTACCGGCTTCTCCAGCCAGATGGCCTATTTAAAAGGTACCCTCGAAAAACTGGAAATACAACCCGAAATATTCTATTGCGGTAAATTTAAGAGTGCGACCGAACCTTTGCGTGAAACGCAGATGACGGAGGCCAACCGTATTCAGACCAACCAGTTCCTCGGGGACTTATATGGCAACTTCCTGCAAGGTATCAGCAAAGTACGGCGTATAGATACGGCTACTTTACATGGCTATGCCAACGAAAACCTGATCCAGGAACCTGGCGATGCGCTGAAATATAAGCTGGTGGATGGTTTGAAGTATGATGATGAAGTAGTGGAAGAATTAAAAGGTAAAACCGGGATTAAAAATGACGAGAAAGTTAACCTGGTCACCCTGTTGAAATACAACGCAGCTACGGTACTCGATAATGGCAGCGGTGACAACAGGATCGCGCTGATCTATGCCCAGGGTGATATTATAGGTGGTGAGTCTGACCGGGATAACACCATTGCCAGCGAAAATTATATCCGCGAAATCCGTAAGGCAAGGGAAGATAAAAAGGTGAAAGCGATCCTTTTCCGTGTCAACTCCGGCGGCGGTAGCGCCCTGGCGTCAGAAGTGATCTGGCGGGAATTGTCGCTCGCCAAAAAAGTGAAGCCGGTAGTGGTTTCTATGGGCGATTATGCCGCATCCGGCGGGTATTACATCTCCTGTATGGCCGACAGCATCTTTGCACAACCCAATACCCTCACCGGTTCTATCGGTGTATTTGGCGTGATGTTTAATATGCAGAACTTCTTCAAAAATAAACTGGGTGTAACTTTCGACGGTGTTAAAACCGCGCAGTATGCCGACCTTGGCAGTGTTGGCCGTCCTTTAACGGAAGCAGAGAAACGCTTTATACAAAACGGGGTAGACAGCACTTATGCCTCCTTCAAATCCCGCGTGGTAGCTGGCAGGAAACTGGACCCCGCCATTGTGGACAGCATCGCACAAGGACGGGTATGGAGCGGCACGGATGCGCTGCGTCTCGGCCTGGTAGACCGTATCGGTGGTGTAAACGATGCCCTGGCATGCGCCGCTAAACTGGCGAAATTGTCCACTTACAAGCTGGTGGAATATCCTGAAGTAAAAGACAAGCTATCCAAACTCCTGAAAAGTGTGAGCGGTGAAGTAGAAACACGCACCCTGAAACAGGAACTGGGCCTCAACTACAGCCTTTATCAGCAAGTAAAGGCGGTACAGGGAATGCATGGCGAAATACAAGCGAAGGTTCCTTTTACATATCGTTTCAACTGACCAGGATTAAAGGATTATTAGATTTACCAGATGGGTGTTTTGTTGTTTTTAATTTTTAAACAACAAATTTTAAACAACAAAACACCCATCTGGTAAATCTAATAATCCTTTAATCCTGGTTCTTTTGTGTTAGTTTTACGCGGTTTTTAAAAACACAGCTCAGATGAATGGAGAGAAGTACAGCCAATGGAGGGCCATGTTGGCCATTACGAAAGGAAGTTTAAGAGGAATATTCAGAAGTCCTTCCGCAGTAGTGTTCAGCCTGGGTTTCCCATTGGTATTTATCCTTGTATTTGGATTTATAGGCAGCAGTAGTGTTTCTGTGAAAGTGGGGGTAGACCGGCATACGGATATCAACAGCCAGTTTTACAAGGGGCTGACGCAGGTGAAAACGCTGAAACTGATTACTGATCAGCCGGCGGAAGAGATGGAAGATGATCTGAAAAAGGGGCGTATTATCGCTATACTCAATATCCTTCCCAAAACCGGGGCCGACAGTGTACCCGGCTATACCGTACATATCAAAACTTCGACCGCTTCCGATGTCAGTAAAAAAGCAATCCTGCTTTCTGTGCTGAAGAATGTAACCGGCGTGCTGGACGAAAGAGCTTATGAGCGGCCAACTGTGGCTACTTTTACCACGGAAGAAGTACCGGGCCGGGAGTTCAAGACCATCGACTTTATTTTGCCCGGACAACTGGGCTTTGCTTTAATGAGTGCGGCCGTATTCGGTACCGCCTTCCTGTTTTACGGCATGCGTCAGACATTGGTGCTGAAGCGTTTCTTTGCCACCCCTATCAAGCGTACTTATATTGTACTGGCCGAAGCCCTGAGCCGGATGACCTTTCAGCTGATCAGCTCCGTGGTGATCATCGGACTGGGACATTTTGCCTTTGGGTTTACACTGGTGCATGGGTTTGCTACCTTCCTGGAAATGCTGGTATTGTCTGTTTTTGGGCTGCTGGTATTTATGGGTTTCGGTTTTGTGGTGAGCAGTATTGCTAAAAATGAAAGCACCATTCCACCGCTTGCCAATATTATTACGCTGCCGCAATTCCTGCTGGCAGGTACTTTTTTCCCGATAGATTCCTTTCCTGCCTGGTTGCAGCCGGTTTGCAAGATTATGCCGCTGACTTACCTGATCGATGCGCTGCGTAAAGTGGCCTTTGAAGGGCAGCACCTGTGGCATGTGGGTTGGGATATTGCCATTCTGACCTTATGGGGTGTGGTGGTATATGCCGTTGCCGTAAAAGTATTCCGTTGGGAGTAGCCTGGTTTTTTGTTAGCTTTGGCTAACCTAAATCCAGCTACATGCAAGCCTTTTTTATTATCCTGGGGGCATTGATCGTCCTTGTACTGGGGCTTTTCATTTTCAGCTTCTTTTTATCCCCTGTAGTAAAAGTAGAACGTTCCCTGGTGGTTCCTGCACCTGTTACCAAGGTCTTTCCCTTAGTGAATGTGGTGCGTAACTGGGAGCTGTGGTCACCCTGGAAAGAACAGGACCCTTCTGTTAAGATCACTTATGGAGAGAAGGAAAGCGGTATAGGCGCCAGTTACAGCTGGGAAAGCACCAACCGGAATGTGGGCAAAGGCCATATGACGGTTACGGAGTCAAGGCCGGATCAGTACATCGCTACAGACATAGATTTCATGGGGATGGGCACCGCAAAAGGCGCTTTCCGGTTTGATCCGGTAGCAAGCGGTACACTGATAACCTGGAGCATGACCTGTAATATGGGACAACATCCGCTGCGGAAAGCAATGGGACTCATGATGGATAAATGGGTTGGTAAAGATTTTGAAAAAGGTCTGCGGGCCATCAAGGGGTTAGTCATCCACTAATCCGTAATACAAATTAAGATATGCGGTTTTTAAAGTTGTTTTTCCTGAGCATCGTGATGCTGGGAGTTTTTGTATTCCTTTTATCATTGGTCTTTCCTTCTACTGCGGTGGTACAGCGTACAGGGGTTATTTATGCACCGATGGATACCGTATATGCGCAGGTAAGTAACCTGAAGGCATGGGAAAACTGGAATCCCTGGAGCCGCCCGGATAGTACGGCTACGCTGATGTATACGGATACTGTTGCCGGGGCCGGCGCGAGCTACAGCTGGGCGGGCAGGATTAACAGTGGAAAGGTGGCCATACTGGATAGTGAGCCCGGTAAAGGCGTGTATTACCTGATGAATATCGACAATATGCGGCCCGTGAAAGGTGGATTTGAACTCAAGCCCACTGCCGATGGCGCAGGTACGGTCATCTTCTGGCATATGGAGATCAAGCTGGGGATGTTGCCCTGGTGGAAACTACGGGGCTTTGTATCCGACAGGATCTACGGTCCTTCTATGGATGCCGGGCTGACAAAGCTGAGTGAAATCTGTGAGCGGAAATAGGGAATAGTTATATGGATGTATTTTGCCATTTATCCAATTAAATTGTTTGCACCGGATTTTAAGTTTTAAATTGTTATACGATCTCAAACTGCACTTTTTCCAACAAACATTTAAATCTGAAAAATGAAACATCTCTTATTGGCAACCTTTTTCTTAGCCGCTACCAGCTTGGGCTTTGCCCAGGAAAAAGCGCCTAAGAGCCCAGAAGTAACGGTACAAAATAAGGACATTAAAGTGGTATATGGTCAACCTTCCAAAAGAGGCAGGGTGATTTTTGGTACCCTGGAACCTTTTGGTAAAGTATGGCGTACCGGCGCTAACAAGGCTACAGAAATCACTTTCAACAGAAACATGATTTTTGGTGGCAAACCTGTAAAAAAAGGTACTTATACACTCTTCACCATTCCTGATCCTAAAACATGGACTGTCATCCTGAATGGCAAACTCGGTCAGTGGGGCGCTTTTGATTATGATAAGAATAAAGGGGAAGATGTATTATCCGTAAAAGTACCACGGGTACCACTCACATCATCTGTAGAAAAACTCACATTCAGCCTGCCCGCAGGTGCTGTTGTGATGGAATGGGATGATACGAAGATAGCGGTGCCGGTTAAGTAACATTAATATTTAGGGATTTATTGATTTACGAATTTAGGGATTTGAAATGCAGCGAAGATTTCAAATCCCTAAATTCGTAAATCAATAAATCCCTACATACTTTAACAACGCTATCGTGTAGAAATGAACTCCCTGATGCTGGCGTATACTTTCTCCAGCTGTGCGTCTGTGATACAGTAGGGTGGCAAAATATACAAGGTGTTGCCCAGTGGTCGCAGCATGATCCGTTTCTCCTTAAAAAAATGATGCAGCTGATCCCCCAGCTTGTTCGTATACCCATCTACGTTATCCGTTATAATTTCAAAGGCTAAGACAGTTCCCAGCAGCCTCGGGTTCTTGATGATCGTTGCTTGTTGCAGCTCCGGCAGGAACTGCTGATGACGTGTGTGTATGCGTGTCCGTTGTTGTGCGCAGGCGGGATCGGTGAAGAGGTCCATACTGGCCAGGGCAACGCTGCAGGCGAGAGGATTGGCTGTAAAAGAGTGGCCATGGAACAGGGTTTTGAGTTTGTCGGTAGACAGGAAGGCTTCGTAGATCTGATGGGTGCAGGTAGTGATGCCCAGCGCCATACTGCCGCCCGTAAGACCTTTAGAGAGGCATATCATATCCGGTTGGGTGCTGACATATTCCATCGCAAAATTCTTCCCTGTTCTGCCAAAGCCTGTCATCACTTCATCTGCAATCAGCAGGATATTTTCCGATACACAATATTGCAACAGTTCATCAAATGCCGTGGCATCATACATCACCATGCCGCCGGCGCCTTGCAGCAGGGGCTCAAAAATAAAGGCCGCTATCTGTGCTGGCTGTTGCGCCGCTATATCTGCTATAATTTGTGAGATATTTTCCGGGGAAGGCAGATCGAGGAAATGCACTTCAAACAGGAAGTCATCGAATACACGGGTGAAAACACTTCTGCCGCTCACGCTCATCGCACCGAAGGTATCGCCGTGATAAGCGTTTTTAAAGGCCAGTATTTTGCGTTTGGGCTGCCCTTTGTTATCCCAGTACTGTAAGGCCATTTTTAGCGCCACCTCTACGGCTGTAGAGCCATTGTCGGAATAAAAAACGCGGCGTTGCTGTGTGGGCAGGATTTCCAGCAGCCGTTCTGCGAGGTTTACTGCCGGCGGATGCGTATAGCCGGCAAAGATGCAATGCTGTAGTTGCAGCGCCTGCGCAGCCAGCTGCTGCGCAATATGTGGATGTGCATGCCCGTGAATATTTACCCACCAGCTGGAGGTGGCATCTATATATTCCTGACCGTCTTCATCATATAAACAAGCGCCTTCACCACGCACAATGGCGATAGGTGCAGGAGCAGTCTGCATCTGTGTATACGGATGCCAGATCACGCTGAGGTCCCTGGAAGAGAGGGAGGTGTTTTTTAGCATGCAGCAAATGTAATCCGTAATTTTTTTACTTCTTCATTCCACCGTTTTTAAACAGTGAATATGCCGTCTGGTAGGTGGCAATACTGCGTTGCAGCAAGGCGCTGTCCATCGGAACAGGGTGTTGTTCATTCTTTAGCTGGTTCCACGAAAAGCACTGTGCCTTTTGCTGGGGGCTGAGAATGAGTAGCTTGCCGGGTTCGAGATAGGCCAGTTTCTGATAGGTGCTCACCAGGGTACGGGGCTGATAGGTGGAGTCCAGCACATTTTTGCCAAAGAAGTTACTGTCGTACGACCAATGCAATAGCCCCAGCAATGTGGGGTAGATGTCTATCTGTGAGCACATGACAGGGATTTCCTGTGCAGTAGCGCCGGGAACATTATAGAAGATGCAGGGGATGTGGTATTTGCTGACTTCTATTTCATTTTTACCGGCGCTGCTGGCGCAATGGTCTGCTACGAAAATAATAACGGTATTGCTGAACCAGGGTTTGTTGCGGATCTTTTGCAACAGCTGGCCGATGGCGTAGTCGGTATATTTTACGGCGCCTTCACGGCTGGTACCGGAAGGGATATCTATTTTGCCGCCGGGATAGGTATATGGGCGGTGATTGGAGGTGGTCATGATGAAATCGTAAAAAGGCTTGCCGGCCGCATACTTTTCATCTGCACTTTTGATGGCCGCATCATAGATGTCTTCGTCACAAACACCCCAGGCATTCTCGAAACGAACGGCGCTGTCGGGGATATTGGTACGAATGCCCGCGATACGGTCGTTTACCAGGCGGTGACGCAGGCGATCGGTAATATCGTAGCCATTGTTGCCGAAGAACATGTTCATATTATCGAAATAGCCATCGCCGCCATAGAAGAAAGTGGGCTGGTAGCCTTCTTTCCGGAATATAGTGGCTGCGGAGAAGAGGTTTTCATTCCCTTTCCGCCGTACAATGCTCTGACCGGGTGTAGGCGGAACCGCCAGGGTGAGGGCTTCCATACCTCTTACGGTGCGTGTGCCGGTGGCGTACATGTTGGTAAACAGGATACCTTCTTTGGCGATACTGTCCAGTACCGGTGTGATGTGTTCTGTATTGCCGAAGCGCGTCATGAAGTCGGCGCTGAAGCTTTCAATGGTCACCATGATCACGTTGGGCATAACCGGTGTAGCCGTATCCGTTATATGCCGGTAAATGCTGTTATCATTTTCCAGGTACTTTGCATCCGGCGACTGTAGCAATCCGCGCACCTGTGTAAAGGCGGTTGGTTCATCTTCCAGCAAATAATATTTATCGTATGCCAGTTCATTATTCAGGTAAGCGGAAACAAAAGCATAGATACCGGCTTTGGATAGTTCCTGCTGATAGCGGTTCTTGCTTTTATCTGCCCAGGCATTATTTATAAAAAAGATATGAACAAGTGTTGCCGCCAGCAAGCCGCCAAAAATAAGGAGCCGCTTGCCAAAAGGCGTGCGGGACTGGAAGCTGCGGCGGAAAGTACCCCGCCGGATAAGTAGCCAGGTGAGGAAAGCGGTAGCCAGCAATACGCCGCCAATCAGCAATGGCAGGGGATACGACTGGTTGATATTACTGATCACCTCGTAGGTATAGATGAGGTAATCTACCGCGATGAAGTCGAAACGCCCTGCATATTCTCCCCAGAAAGTAAATTCTGCAAAGAAGGAAAAGATGACAAGCATGGTTGCCAGGAAATAACCGGTATAGGTAAAGGCGCGGTTCACCATCGTGTTATTCAGCCGTTGTGGCAGGAGCAACAGGTAGAGCGCATAAGCGATCGTAAAGAAAAGTGCGACGCCGGTATCAAATACCAACCCTTTTGCAAAAATGGAAAGAATGCCGGTCATGGTGAGGCCGGATTGCGGGTAAGACCATATCAGCAAAGCCGATCTTACAAGAAAGGATAGGACGAGGAATAAGAATATAAAGCCGAACAGTACGGCATACCGGTTTTTAGCTGATTTCATCGGGCATAAAGAGTTGAGGCCGCAAAGGTAGATAGATATTTATGATTTACGAATTTATGGATTTTGAGATTTTCGGATTTAATAACTGACGGTGAACGTATGATGCCCCTGGTCATACTTGTAGTGGATAGATAACTGGTAAGAATCGGCTATTTTTTTGACGATGGCCAGGCCCAGGCCATTGGAGCCGGAGTATCCCGGGTTGTGTTTTTTAAAACGCTGAAAGAGACTGCCCGCAGGTATTTCAGGGAGCTGGCTGCTGTTAGTGATACTAAAAAAAGTACCGGATAAACTGATCTGGATCTGACCTTCGACCGTATTATATTTGATGGCATTGCCCAACAGGTTGCTCACGAGAATGTCTGCCAGTGCGGGATGTAGCGGCCATGGGGCGGGTGCTGTCATGGTTGTTTCAATGGTGAGCTGTTTTTCTTTAGCCAGTTCTTCAAATAGTAGCAGGTATTTTTCTACTACGGCCACGAGGTCGGGTTGCCCGGTAACGGGGTATTGCTGGTTTTCGATCTTGGCCAGCAGCAGCAGGTTATGATTGAGGCGTGACAGGCGCTGGAGCTCATCATAACTCTGCAGGATATTTTTCATTTGTTCTTCTGTCAATGTTTCATCCTGCAACAGTAGTTCCAGTTTACTCTGAACAATAGCCAGCGGCGTCTGCATTTCATGGGCGGCATCTTCTGTCAGCTCTTTCATATTGGTATAGTCCTGGTGGATGCGGGCGGCCATGTGGTTGAGTGCTGTGTGCAGCTGGTTGAATTCGTGGGTAGGGGTAGGTTTGAGTGATAATACCTCCATTTTATTCAGCTGTAGCTGTTTGATTTTTTCCAGAGAAAGATAGAACGGCTTCCATATTTTTTTACTGATAAACCAGTTGGAAAGTAAAGCAAAAAGTAATAATCCGCCGAAGGCGAAAAGCATTACATGTACTATATTTTTTACAAGATCATCTTTTTCTATCAGCGATTTCCGTAATACCAGTTGATAGTTTTTATCATGGAAGCTGATCACCTGTGAAAGCTCGCGGAAAGGGGCTTTCATATCTTCTGTTTCCTGGTACAGGTTGACACCCCGGAGCTGATGCTTTTGCTGCAAGGGTTGGTCTGTGGGTGACAGTTGAAATTCCTGTGTGTTGATGCTTAATATGGGGTTATTAACGCTGGCAGTGTCGAGGTAGCGGAGCCAGTGCAATTTGTCGTTTACAAGCTCCTCATCTGTTTCGTGTTTAATTTCTTTATTGAATTTATAGAAGAGGTAAAATGCGCCGATGGTGAACACCGGCAGCATGATCAGTAAGAAATAGAGGGTGGTTTTGGTGAGTAATTTCATGATGATAATTTTATCCAAACCGGTATCCTGTTCCGTATACTGTTTTGATATAATCTTCGCCGCCTGCTTCAATGAGTTTTTTGCGGAGATTTTTAATGTGTGTATAAATGAAATCGTATGATCCGGCCTGGTCGTAGGCATCTCCCCAGAGGTGGCCTGCCAGCGCGGCTTTGGTAACCACCCGGTGCTGATTGGCAATAAAGTACAGCAGCAACTGGTATTCCTTACCGGTTAGCGTAACAGACTTATCATGTACCAGCACTGTCTTCGACGCCGGCATAACCGTAATTTCGAAGAAGGTGATAGTGGTATCGCCATCAAAGTTTTTGCGCCGGAGAATAGCGTTGATCCGGGCATTTAGTTCAGAGAGATGGAAAGGTTTGGTGAGATAATCATCTGCGCCCAGCTCCAATCCGTAAAGTTTATCTTCCAGTGAATCTTTGGCGGAGATAATAATGATACCGGCTTTGGATTTGAGTATTTTCAGTTCTTTCACCACATCCAATCCGCTTCCCATGGGCAGGCCGATGTCTGCTACAATACAGTCATACCCGAAGTCGTTGACTTTATCTATGGCCTGGTTAAAATCGGCGGCTGTTTCACAGATAAGTCCCTGGTGTTCGAGATATTCCCGGATACTAGCCCGCAGCGCGGGTTCATCTTCTATGATCAGCACTTTCATTGGTTAAAAGTAGGGATAAATACTAAAGAAAATCTGTAGCTGATGTAAACATGCTTTACGGGCTGTTCTTCCTTTACCGGAAAGGGAAAACCAAAGTCATCTTTTTATCGTTTATAGAAGTGTAGTATTTCTTTTTTACCTGATGCGCTCAGGATATGATTACAGGTATAATATAACAGCGATAGGCCCCCCAGGACATAATTTACGGTAGATCTCTACAGCAATTGCCGGGCAGGAATGGATAAGGAACAGGGGCGATAAATTTTCTACATGAATAAAGAAACACAGGAACTATTCCAATTGATGGACCAGGTGCCCAATGCGCGACGGGTTGCCATAAAATACCGGCGGTTGATCCGCAAAGGTAAACTGGATCCCTCGCAAAATGTGGAGGACGGTGGGGCCGGGTGGCTTGAAATGGAAGATCACATCAATCGCGCAGATTGCGTCAAAACATATAGCTACTGGACATTAGGGATTATACTGACCATCGTGCTGATTGCTTTGGGTGTGCTGTTTTTTATAGCAACAGCCGCTAAATAACCCCCGGGTTAACACCCAGGGGTATGATACGTCGTTGGGTATCTTATTAACGTACCGGCTTCGTTGCATTCAAATTGCTTTCACCATGAAACCATTTAGCTGCCTGCCCGGTAAGCCATAGATAATAATCGGAGTCCAGCTCATTTTCAATACCCACAAATTTATGGTCGCCATTTACCGGAAGATTGGCTTCTTTCGCACATTTATAAATGGCCGTTCCTTCATCAATTTCATCGAACATTGCTACGTACAATGTTTGTGCGCCCGCCTGTTTTGCACCGGCCACCTGTTTCCATAAGAAGTCACCTTTGAGCCGTGGGATAGCGTTGTAGTCTGCTTTTCCATCTTGCAGATTTCCCCAGCTGAAACCAGGAAATACCAGCGGTACATAATCCACTTTATTACTCTTGCACCACTGTATATCGGCAGCCAGTCCGATGGCTACATTGTTGTAGCTATCCATGTTATAACGGCCCACTGCCCAGGGCATAATGATATCCGATTTTTTGACGAGGGTATGCAGGAGGGTGGAGTTCTCCGTATCATTGTTGAGGGTACGCCAGTAATAAGGCACGCCCAGCATAACAGATACACGGTTGTTAGCGCCTTTCAGTTTTCCCACCAGCTTGTCCACATCTGCAATGGTATATTTCCTGTTGTCGTTGAAACCAACGCCCCATATGGATAACAGCGGTTTACCGTTATGCCTTACATAAGTTGGATGTTGCTTGTTATCAAAGAGAGAGAACAACGATTGCAGTTCATTCCAGTCCTGTTCCAGGTAGGCTACATCATCACTGCTACAGCCGCTGAGGTCATACATGATACAGATAGCGCGGTTGTATTTTTTTGCCGCCTTCAATGCATTTTCCAGCACTTTATTAAAATGTCTTTTGCCGGAAGGGTTGGTGTTTTTTATTTCACCAACAAACCGTTGCATGAATACACCATCAATACCATAATCTTTCATCCATTTAAAGTGAAGGTCTACGGTTTCTTCATCGTAGGGACTATAGAGAAAAGCATCCGAACCATCCGCAAATTTGAAGGGTGATTTATATTGCTTTGTATATTCGGTCATGTCGGGCCAGAAATCCACCGCGGCGCATCCGGGAAAGAAACCACCACAGCGGCCGTTCCGGTAATGATACCAGCCACGTTGCGAGTCATCGCCGTCGGCAGCAAACCAGCCCTGGTAGCCAGCCATAACGAGTTTGTTATAAGAAGTGTACTGGCAACCGGTTTCATCATACACGGTGTCTTTTACGGCCACCGGCGGCCCCGGCGGCGGTGCATCTGTACCCGTTTTTTTACTGGAACAACATACACTGATGAAGAAAAAGGATAATAACAGTGACAGGCTTATCTGCTTCATGGAAATGATTTTTGTTTAAAGAAGGATAAACGTTGATGATGGAATATTCTCCGCCATCAACGTTTATCCGTTTGGGTTATATATCCAATACCACTGCTTTTGCATAATTCGGTTTGGCTTCTCCTACATCAATAAGGGCGCCTACGCGGAAGTAGTATTTGTTGCCCGGTTTGAGGGAGGAAGTGTGTGATGGCAGATCTATTTCCAGTGTGTATACCTGGTTGGGATCTGACACGGCGTTGAGCTGCTGTTCTGTTGCTTCCTGCCGCATGGGTTCACCAACACGGGAGTCCTGGTGGGCGTATAAACCTATTTTTTTGACGTTGTTAGGAACGTTTTGTTCCAGCTTGAAAGTGGCCACCACTTTGGCCCCGTTCCTGGTGATGCTCACATCTTTCAGGCGGATGTAGGGCGTTACGGTAAAGTCGAGCTTTGTTTGTCCTTTGATGTCCACATCCTGCGGCGTGGTAGCAATGAAATTGCCCCTCACCGGATTGACGGTGTACGTGTTGGCAAAAAGGAGGCTGTTATCGTAAGTACCATCCGTTTTAACGGTGAGGTATTGCGGTGTCACAGGATCGTAGCCATGTTCAATGATCTCGATAGTGGTGCCACGGATGATATCCTGTTCTACGAGTTCATTGGTTTTGACATCGACAAAATTACCGCTTAATCCGGCGGTAGGCCCGTCGTAATTATCTTTTTTGCAGGAAGTCATTGCCAGTGCTGCTGCAAAGAGTATATAGCTGAATTTATTTTTCATCACTAACATTTTTAATGGGTTCAATACTGTGGATTTTGTACCAGGCCGTTCGCACCGATGCCGGGGATAGGGCGGTAGTAAGCTTTTGGTTCAAATGTTTTAGGATTGGAATTGGGCACATTTACGCGTACGAAAATATATTTTTTGGCGGGCAGTGCTCTCAGGTCCTGTAGCGGCATTAAGGAATGCAGCATCCTGTTGTTAAAGGCAGTATGATATTCCCTTCTGCGGATGAGGTCCCAGAAACGTTTGTTTTCGAAGGCCAGTTCCACTCTTCTTTCGCGTTGTACATTGGCTGCTGTTAAAGGAATGTCGGTGGTATGTCCTGCGCGTCTGCGGATATCGTTCAGGGCTTTGGCAGCAGCCGCTGCGTTGCCTTTACCGCTTTCCACTACAGCTTCTGCGTAGTTCAGCAATACTTCCGCATAGCGGAATTCTATAAAGTCGGTGGTACTCTGGTTCCATCCTGCAACAACCGGTGCGTTCTGATTCATGAATTTTTTAAAGGAGAAGCCGGTGCGGGTGTTGTTGCCGCCGTAGGTATCGAAGCCGGAGTATTGGGTGGTGCTGGGGGCGCCGTATGTGTAATAGGTGGTGCCGCTGATGGTGATTTCATCCTTCACGCGGATCACTGCCTGTCCATCCGGTTTTACATATCCCGCCTGTATGATGATGGGAATATTTTTCCAGTTGGTGGATGGTAATACGGTTGTACCCCATAGTCGCGCATCTTTACCTTTGAAGATATCGTTGGGTGAATCGAAGCGGATATAATCTTTCGTAGGGCTGTAACCGTTATAGTCAGTTACGTTGCCATCTACGGTGGTCACGATAGGCGCACTGTATCCTGGATTATCATACCTTTCATAGGCATCTGCAAAGTCCAGTGTGGGATTCATCCTGCCTGGATGCGGCCAGCCATTGGCCACCTGGGCGGGCTGATACCAGATATCGTAGTTGTGGCCCTGGTAATTGCCGGGTAAGGTAAAGCCTTTGATCATGATGGCTTCTTCCTTTGCAATATTCGGGTCCTGGAAAAGCTGCCGGTAATTTTCTGCTGCTTCTTCCGGGTTGGCGGGATTTGGTTTGTACAGCGAGTAACCACCCTGAGTGATCAGTGCCTCGGAAGCCGCGATAGAGAGCTGATAGTAGCCATCTGCTGCGGAAGGATCCAGACCCACCAGTTTCTGTGTTACCGCATCACCTGATAAGGGAGCAGCAGGGCCGAATTTGGCAATAGAAGCTGCGTGTAGTGCTGCACGTGATTTCAGGGCGTAAGCGGTCCATTTGGAAGCACGGCGGCCTTTGTCGGCCCCCAGGTTACTGATAGCAATATCACAGAGTTCCATCACATAGTCCCATGTTTCTTTTTCAGTGCTCCTGGGTACTTTCAGTGATTCTACATCACTGCTGTATTTCTGGGTGCCTTTGATCAGCGATACACCGCCATATCTTTTTGCCAGCCCGAAATAGGCGAATGCTTTGATGAAAGCACTTTCACCGGTGAGGGCATTTTTTTCTTCCTCCGAAATCTGTAACGTGGGGATCACATCTGTTAACAGGTTAACATCCCTGATCAGTTTATAACCGGCTTCCCACCACCTGAAATCGTTATCACCTATAAAGTCGCCGAATTCAGTGTGCACCGCTTCGTCGGTTTGCATGGCTGGTGCAAAACCACCGTTGTTGGGGTCCTGCCCGTTATAGTTGAAACCATTGTCATTGGGACCGGTCCTGAAGAATGCAAAATCTTCTACCGGCAGCTGGTAATACAGGTTTGCCATGTATAATTTGGTGCCTTCGGGATCGCCAAAGAGATCTTCCGCCCTGATCTTATCGGTAGGCTTCAGGTCCAGCACCCTGTTACAGCCGAAGAGCATCATGCCTGTAACAAGAAATAGTATACTGCATTTATATAGCTTCATAACTGTGTCTTTTTAGAAGTTAAGGTTCACACCAAAATTGTATGTCTTTGTAAGCGGATAGTTAAACCCTGCATTGAACAAGCCTTCCAGCCTTTCCGGATCAAATGGTTTAACAAACGAATTGGCAACGGTGAAAACATTGTAGGCATTGGCAAATACCCTTATCTTCTGTATGCCTGCCGCTTTATACAATTTCGGGTTGAAGGTGTAGCCCAGTTCTACGCTTTTTAACCGCACATAGGAAGCATCTTTTCTCCATACGGAGCTTTCTGCATACATCTTTCCAACATCACCATTGAACCGGGAAGCGGGCCATTTGCCTGCAATCCATTCACTTGCCGGATCGTAAGGATCTTCCTTGTGCCATCTGTCGAAGAAGTAAGCGGGTGTATTGCCCCTGAATGCCAGTACCTCCGCATATACTTCGCTGAAGCGCACGGTGTACATAGCGGAGCCCTGGAACAGCATGTTGAGGTCGAATCCTTTATAGGCAGCGTTTAAAGTAAGACCATAATACATGTGGGGATTTTTGGAAGATGGATTCTGATTGTCGTTGGTACCTACGCCACCGGTGAAGATAGGCAGCAGGTCCCGGTCGTCGATCACGCCATCGTTATTCACATCCTTGTATTTAAAATCACCTGGTAGTTCGCGGATATTGGCCTGATCACCATTCTGAATCGGGTAGTTGGCTATTTCATCTGCGTTCTGGAACTGGCCTAAGTAAGTATATCCCCATACCACATCATTGTAGCGGTTGGCCGATCCATTGCGCCATTTATCATAGCTGTTGGTGAAGGGGCCTCTTTCTACGTAGCGGTTCATGGTACGTGAGTAGTTGAAGTTAGCGGAGACGCCGTATTGGAAGTCGTGTTTACGGTTGTTGTAGGAGATGGTAAAGTCAAATCCCTGTACCCGGTCGCTGTTCAGGTTTTCTTCCGGCAGCGTGCCCCCGAAAGTATTTGGCAGCGATACGTTGCGTCTTGCCAGCAAACCGCTTCTGTCTCTGCGGTATACATCGAATTCAAGATTGAATTGATTGTTCCACAGGCCGACATCTATACCGATGTCTGTTACTTTTGATGTAAACCAGGTAAGTTGTTCGTTTACTATGGCGGGTGAAGCGGCGCCGTTGATGAGGGTACCGTTTTCAAATTCATAGCTGCCACCTCCACTGGTAGAGTATCCCGCAATGTATTGAAAGGGATTACCGGCATCTTCACCTACCAGCCCGTAAGATGCGCGCAGCTTGAGGTTGGAGATCGCTTTTACTTTTTGTTTGATGAAATTCTCTTCTGAAATTCTCCATCCGCCGGAAACAACCGGGAAGAAGCCCCATCTTTTATTGGGGTTATAGCGGTAAGAACCATCCTGTCTGAATGCAAATTCCACCAGGTATTTGCTGTTGTAGTCGTAGTTAAACCTGCCTACATAAGAGAGACTGGCGGTTTGTTGTTCGCTGCCGTCGTTTTCCTGTTTGGCTTTACCGGCTGCATTGATCTGGTCACTGGTGTAGAAGTCATAATACCTTTTGAGGAAAGCGTTGCGGTTCCAGTATTGTTGTTGTTCTACTACCAATACGCCGCCTACATTATGTTTCCCTGCAATCTGCCTGTTATAGTTCACTTGTCCCTGCAGGGTAACGCGGTTATTGTTACCATAGTTGTTGGTAATAGCGGCAGCGCCTTTTCTTTGCGGTTGCTTGATGTACTGGTCATCTACATAAGTATACAGGTTATATCCTTTGGACACATTTTTTGCGGAATAGCTGTTCATATCATACGATCCCATGGCGCGGAGGGAAAGCCCCGGTACGGCAGGTATGGTATAAGTCAGTGCAATAGCTGACTGGAAGTTGCGGTTGATACTTTCATCATATCCGGTAATGCTTTTATCGGACAGTGTCAGCGGGTTTTGATTGGAAGGCGTTACCACGGCAGGATACAACGGGTTGTTGTTGGCATACGGTTTTTCAGTAGGCAACGTAACACGTGTTCCTTTGAAGATGTTGAAGAAGTTTTCGCCGGGCTGATCTCTTTTATCATATCTGCCGGCGAGGAATACTTCTGCTTTCAGATTTTTAGAAAGTTCTGTGGTGAGATTTGAGCGAATGTTGTATTTGCGGAAGCCCATGTCGCCTGATTTAAGCAGACCGGCTTCTGATACATAGCCCAGGCTTACAAAGTATTGTGTTTTTTCTGTACCACCGGAAGCAGACAGGTTATGCTGCTGCTGCATGGCCGATTTTTTCATGGCTTCATCGTACCAGTCGGTACTTTCATAACCGGGCACGCCATCGATATATTTCTGCATTTCTTCCCTGGTGAGAAAGGGACTACCGCCGCCCAGTACAGCCGCGTCGTTGCGCATCTGTATCCATTGTGCTGCGTTGGCCATTTGAGGTACGTCTGTTGGTTTCATAAAACCGACTACGCCGTTGTAGCTGAACGCAGTTTTACCGGCGGTGCCTTTCTTGGTCGTGACGATGATAACGCCATTGGCTGCACGAAGACCGTAAATAGCCGCCGATGCATCTTTCAGGAATGATACGCTTTCGATATCATCTGCATTCAGTCGCTGGAATTCTGAGGAACCGTCGCGGGCAATACCATCAATAACGAAGAGGGGGGTACCGAAGCCGCGGATGTTGATCATGTTGTCGAAAGTACCGGGTTCACCGCCCAGCTGGCGGATCTGCAAGCCGGCCACCTTGCCTTGCAGTTTTTGTGCGAGGCTGACGTTGGTGGTGGTCTGGATCTCTTTAGCGGTAATGTTTGTTACGGCGCCGGTAAGGGTTTCTTTTCTTTTGGTACCATAACCTACTACTACCACACTGCCCAGCAGTTCTTCGTTGGCAGTCATTTTTACGTTGATCGTTGTTCTGCCGTTAATAGGTTCCGTGGCGTCTTTCATGCCAACGAAAGAAAAAGAGATTTCAGTAGCACCGGCTGGTGCATTGAAGGTGTATACACCCTGGGCGTTGGTGGTTACACCTGCTCTTTTACCGGTGTTGTCATGCACGAATACGCTTACACCATAGAGCGGGGAACCATCTTTCGCGTCTGTTACTCTCCCGCTGATCGTTTTCTGTTGGGCATTAACGAAGAGAGGGAAGACGCAGGCCAGCATCAGTAGCCGAAAGATCTTCTTCATAAAATGTGGATCATTCATACGTGAAAAATTGACTTTGGTTAATAAAAAAATAGGTCCGGATAATGTGGAATATGGTTGCAAGAAAGGAGAGGGGTACTAATAAAACGGCTAACGAATGCATTAACGGCGAAATTAATTCGCATTAATTTTACAATTGACTGATTATCAAATGTTTTATAATGACCGCTATTCGTGGATAGAAAGATAAAAATGTCTATTTTGTGGAGTATATAGTTTTGTAGTCAACCATGGGGAAGTATTTATTCTGTATATTTTTTATTCTTTTTACCAGCTATAATAGTTTTTGTCAATCACACGGTTTACGGTTTTCCAGTCATGAGGTAGTGCCCGAAAAGAGGACTTCTCTCAATCTCACCCCTACTGAACCCGTTTGCCTGCATGATGGCACAGAGATCTCTTTTGACCTGATCTTTACCCCTCATCTCGAAACCTATTTCGGGTATATTATGCGGTTGATCACCACAGATCATCAGAATATTGACCTGGTATACAACCAGCGGTCGGGTTATTTCAATTTTGTTATCGGGGAAACATTTTCGGGTGTTTTTAAAGTAGATACCACTAAATTATTCGGAGAATGGAATCAGTTCAGGATCAAATTTGATGAAGGACAGCACGAGGTCAGCTTTTATCTCAATAACCAGTTCATCTGTAAAGGGAAAGCAAAGATCAGCAAAGGCACCTGCTGCAAGATCTATTTCGGCACCAACAGTTATGAAGGATTCCAGACGCTGGATATTCCCCCCATGAGCATCCGTGATATCCGCATCAAAGCCGGCGGCAAGCTGCAATATTATTATCCGTTGTCTGAAAGCCAGGGAACGGAGAGCCAGGATCAGATCGGGAAGAGAACCGCCAAAGTAAAGAACCCGGTGTGGATCAAGCCGCGGCATCAGAACTGGGAGCATGTACGGTCGCTCTCTATTGCAGGGACGCCCAGCGTGGCTTTCGACAAAAGCAGGGAGATATTATATATTACTGCGGCTGATTCATTGTATGCGTTGTCATTTAGTGATTTGCAGTTGAAAGGCACCGCTTTATCGAAGGGGCATCACATCCTGCCGGCAGGCAATCAATCTGTTTATGATGGCGGCGCCCATCAGCTCCGCAACTTTTATATTGATGAACAAAAAGTAAGTACCTATGATGCCGCTGCGCGTAAATGGGATGTAAATTTTTCATCTGTAGAGCTGACAGAATGGTGGCATGCCAATAAGTTCATCTCTCCGGCAGATTCATCTTTATATATATTCGGCGGATATGGACAACTGCGTTATAAGGACACCGTGCAACGGTACCATTTTCCTACGGGAAAGTGGGAGATCGTTACCACCACCGGCGATAAATTTATGCCGCGTTATATGGCAGCATTGGGTACCAACGCGGCGGCTGATACGGCTTACATCATAGGTGGTTACGGCAGCAGCACCGGCAACCAGGCCATCAACCCGAGATTCAGTTATGAGTTGCTGGCGTTTAGTGTGAAAGACAAATCATTCAAACATATTTATCATTTGCAGGAGCCTGTGCGGCAGTTTTGTTTTGCCAACAGCCTGATTACGGTGCCGGGGACGGATGATTTTTATGCGTTGATTTATCCGACAGATAAATTTAATTCTGCGTTGCAGCTGATCAAAGGATCGCTGCATTCGCCGGTATATCAGCTTACGGGGGATTCTATTCCCTATTCCTTCCACGACATCAAATCCTTTGCAGATCTGTATTATTGTCCGGTCAGCAGAAAGCTGGTGGCGACCACACAGTTTTGTTCAAAGGATAGCATTACAAGTTTGCAGGTATATACCATCGACTTTCCTCCAAATGAGCTGGTACTTACCGCTGTGGCAGTGCCATACAACGGACGGTTCTGGGGGTATCTGCTCCTGGCAGTGTGCCTTGTCGGAGTGGTGATATTGGTAGTCAGGTATCGCCGTAGGCCCGTTTCCGTAGTACCCGTGGAAGTGGCGGCAGCAACCGTGGAGCATGACCTTCCGTATGACCTGGAAGATCACCGGGAGCTGTCTGCGATATTCCTTTTCGGCCCTTTTGAAGTATTTGATAAAGACGGAAATGATATCACAAAATTGTTTACACCCTTATTAAAAGAGTTGTTCCTGGTATTGCTTATCTTTTCATTGAAAGATGGTAAGGGAATCCCGTCCGAACAATTATATGAAATATTATGGGGAGATAAATCCCTGAAAGACGCGCGTAATAATTTTTCAGTAAACGTAGTAAAACTGAAAGCTATTTTACAGAAGGTGGGTGATGTACATATCGGCAGGGAATCCGGCAGGTGGAAACTGGAGGTATTGCATGATACGATCCGCATAGATTACCAGCAATACCTGGCATTGACGCCGGATACAGATAAGGCAGCGGTTACCGCGTTGCTCAGTATTATCAGGCGTGGCGCGTTCCTGGGCACTGTACAGTATGAGTGGCTGGACGATATCAAATCTGATATAGCCGGTCCCGTTATAGACCAGTTGCTGAAGTATATGTCGGCTGCCGATCTGGGTCGTGATCCGGAGTTTATTATCCGGCTGGCCAACTGTATTTTCTTTTTCGATAAATTGAATGAAGAAGCCCTGATGTATAAAAGCAGGTGCCTGATCCTGTTGCGTAAACACGGACTGGCCAAAGATGCCTACCTTAAATTTGCGAAAGAATATAAGGAAAGCTACGGACAGGATTTTGAACGCAGCTTCCAGGAGATGACCTGATTTTTATTTGTGGGTGATGACATTACCTGCAGCATCCATTTCCAGGAAAGGGTTATAAGCAATCTCCCACAGGTTATCTTCCACGTCGGCAATATAGCCGGTGTAGCCACCCCAGAAAACTTTTTCGGCGGGCTTTACTATTTTCACACCATTCGCTTTGAAAGCAGCGAAGAGATCATCCACTTCTTTTTCGGAGCGGAGATTATAGGCTAATGTGAATCCTTTATAGGAATGCTCCTCATGTTTTACCCCTGCATCTTTCGCCAGTTCTACACTGGAGAAGAGGCCCAGGATAAAGCCATTGAGTTTGAAAAATACGATCGCTTCTTCCTCTTTCAGGGGTGTCCAGCCAAATTTTTCTACATAAAATGTTTTCATCTGTTGGAGGTTCCGTACACCCAGTGTAAGGAAGGAGAGTCTTTGATCGGGTGTTTGCATATGTGTGTGTTTGAGACGACAAAGATAAGCAACCATACGACTGATTACTTTAATCAATAACGTTTGTGGTCAAGTAAGGAATGCTTTTTGACGTAAGAAAGGAAATCTTATGCAAAATGGAAAATATAAACGTAAGAAAGGCGGTGCCAGCCGATTTAGAGATCCTGTTGGGGTTTGAGCAAGGTGTCATTGAAGCAGAAAGACCGTTTGATACCACCTTGAAAGAGGGGCTTATTCATTATTATGACATTGCTGCGATGATGACAGCCGATCATGTGGAGCTGGTGGTAGCAGAGACCGGATCGGAAATTATCGGATCGGGATATGCGCGGATTGAGGCCGCAAAGCCTTATGTGAAGCATGCAACGTATGCCTACCTGGGGTTTATGTATGTAAGGCCGGATTACCGGGGAAAGGGGGTAAATGGAAAGATTGTAGCGGCATTAAAGGAGTGGTCTTACCTGCAGGGGATCACCGAAATGCGGTTGGATGTCTATAGCGATAATGAAACGGCCCTGCGGGCATACCGGAAGATGGGGTTTGTGCCCAACCTGGTGGAGATGAAGATGGATTTAAATGATGATCCTTCTTTCCTGGTGTAGGTTTTCCTGGCAATATTGGCCGTTATTGCATTTGACAGCTGTCTGGAAATCGGTTGCGGAACAGGAAAGAATACGGAGTGGCTTATCGGGAGGACAAAGCAGGTGGCAGCAAGCAGAATATTTTGAGGAAGATAATAAGCGGATATTCCGGGGATACTGACTGTTTTGCTGAAGAAGCCCTAGCAGCGTGCATTTTGCGTAAGAAAAAGCTCTTTCCCCCGGAGGCAGTTCATCTCACAAATGTAATTTTATACTGAATAACTTTTGAATAACACATCTGAAGCATTTTAATCTGTTAACTCCCCTTGTTTTTTTTAAATTCGCACCTTCTGATCATTCAGAATGACCAAAACAGTTACATCCGGTATGAAACAGGTGTGCAATAGCAGCACATCATTTATAACAAACCTCAGCAATATATCATGCTAAACCTAAGTGAAGATTTCGAGATCGTATCCGCGGAGCAAGCCCATATGACAATCAGGAAATTGGATAAAGATGCGCTTCAGGGAAAACAGTTTGACTACATTATCTCGCAGGAGAAAAAAGTGAAAATGGATAAACGGATCGTCATTATGAAAACTACCATCGACATCCGGCCAAAAGGGATTAATTTCTCGCTGGCTTCATCTGGTGACTATATCATTTACAAGTTAACCAACTTCGACAAAGTGATCACCACTATCCGGCCCAAATGTCATCAGATTGAGCGTAAAATCAGTATCGCTATCGGCAGGAATGCCATCTCCATTTGCGCCGGGCAACTGGCAAGAAATTTATCAGATTTTGATCTTCTCTTTATTATTAAACCGCTATTTGAAGAGAATCCTAATGTTATCTATGAACGGGAATCTGTTTCCGGCTGGAAAAAGCCCGACCTGTAATTAGATAGGAAGATGAATATTGATGAGACACTGCGGATTTTACCGCTATGCCCCGGGTTACCAATATGCGGTCCCTCCGGGACCGGCGTTTTGTTGCCCATAGCGAAGCATTCATTTCATGATTGCATGCTGCCTTTAGTAACACATTACTTTTTGTTGGGATGAGCTGATGGTTTATATTTGATATAGACAAATCCGCTGGCTTTCATTTCTGTTATGCAATCATTATACACTCCGTTCATATAGCCCGCGCAGGTCCCGCTTGAAATGAGGGCGGGTAGTCTTTGGATTTTCATCTTCTTCATCTTTATAAAAAATGTTATGGAAGCAAAAGAAATTAAGCTGATCCCGTATCTTAATTTTAATGGTAATTGTGAAGAGGCATTAAACTTTTACAGCGGTATTTTAAATGGTACGGTAGAAATACAATCACGTTATGATAACCCGGCCATGCATGCACCGGATGAATATAAGGACAAGATCCTGCATGGCAGATTGCATTTTCCCGGTGGCGTTATTTATGCCAGTGATGTACTTCCCGGTAAGGAGGCGCACAAAAGCAGCGGTGATGTAGCTCTTTCTCTCGACTTCCCGGATACAAAAACAGCAGAGCGGGCTTTCCATATGCTGGCTGCACATGGACAGGTGCATATTCCATTTAAGAAACAGTTCTGGGGTGACTGGCATGGCAACCTGACGGATCATTTTGGTATCCGTTGGATGTTGAATTGCACCGGTGCGTGAGCGCAGACTATTTCACACCATTTTCCGGATTCCAGGACCCTTGTTGTTTGCGGATATACAGCATCTGCCCGATGTGATAGGCATTGTGTGCAGAGATGTGTGCAATAATTGTATACCAGGGAGCTAAAGTTTGTTCGTCGGATTGTTCAATTACTTTTTCCAATTCCGTTAATACGGTATCTATTTTTTTTACGGTCGCATCCCAGCTTGCCTGGTCCACTGCTGAAAACGTTTCATTATTGTCACCGCTGAAAGGTTGTTCCGGCTTCCCGTTAAATTTATCCAACTGCCGCTGATTCCAGAAAATCAGGTGTTGTACCAGTTGCCCGATAGAGTGATTACCGCTACTGTCTTTCCAGTTGGCTTGTGCAGGTGTGAGTCCTTCCACTGCAATGTTTACGGGTACAAACCAGTCTTTTACATTGTGGGTGCTTTTTAATTGCGCCAGTAAGATCGATTTTAAAGTGGGGGTAGGAGTGGCGCTGTCCTGGCCGTATGTGTGGGTGGTAAATAAGATGAAGAGTGCAAAAAGTATCTTTTTCATAATATTTTTATTAAAAAAAATGAAAAGAGATGAATATAGCAGTCTATCGATTTAATAACAGGGCTAGCGGTTTTTTTGTTTGTAAGCGAGCAGTCTTAAAGCATTTAATACTACCACGAGTGTAGAACCTTCATGTGCTACAACAGCGGGACCAATAGAAGCAAGTCCTGTAATGGTTAAGGGGATGAGCAACGCCACCATGCCGAGGCTGATCCAGAGGTTCTGTTTAATAATGCGTCTGGCCTCCCTGCTTAATCCGATGGCAAAGGGGAGGAGTTGGAGTTTGTCGCCCATCAGTGCGATGTCGGCGGTTTCCAGGGCTACATCGGAGCCGGCGGCTCCCATGGCGATGCCAACAGTGCTGTTGGCCATTGCGGGGGCATCGTTTACACCATCACCCACCATGGCAACTTTGTGTTCCTCTTTTCCTAATTTTCTGATGGCGGCTACTTTTTCTTCCGGTAGCAGGCTGCCCCAGGCTTCGCTCATCCCAATTTCTTTTGCCACTGCGTCAGCTACCTGCTGGTTGTCTCCTGTCAGCATGATCATGCGGCGGATACCCAGTTCCTTCAGTGCTGTCAGCGCCGCTTTGGCTTCTTCGCGGGGTGTATCCATTACGGCTATGATACCGGCATATTTGTTTCCGGCTCTTATGATCATGGTGGTATTGCCGCCGGCTTCCAGTTCCCGGACTTTTGTGGTTAGTGCAGGTGGAGGAGGGGTATCACCCAGGGATTCGAATAAAACGAGGTTGCCAACGTATATGGATTCCTGTTGGAGGGTGGCTTTAATTCCTTTGCCCAGTACTGCCTCCAGGTTTTCAGCTGCGGGGATATCCACATTTCCCAGTCGTTGTTTGCCATCCCGCACAATTGCTTTAGCCAGCGGGTGATCGCTGAGGGCTTCTACGGCTACGGCCATTTTCAGCAGATCGTTTTCACTGACGTCGTTCATGGGTACTACATGTGTCAGCCTGGGTTTCCCTTCTGTGAGAGTACCGGTTTTATCAAAGGCGATGGCGGTGAGCATGCCCAGGTCTTCCAGGGGGCGGCCACCTTTTATCAGTACACCCATTTTTGCAGCACAGGCTACGCCACTCAGTACGGCGCTGGGTGTAGAAATGGCCAGCGCACAAGGACTGGCGGCTACCAGTACTGCCATAGCGCGGTAAAAGCTTTTGCTGAATGGTTCGTCAATTACCAGGAATGCACCACATAATAATATAACGAGTATGAGTACGGCAGGAACAAAGTACCGCTGAAACCTGTCGGTAAATTGTTGGGTCGGTGACTTTTGTGTTTGTGCTTCGTTGACCATTTTCACCAGTCGTGATATGGTGGAGTCGCTGGCTATGCGGCTCACCATTACTTCGAGAGAGCCGTTGCCATTGATGGAGCCGGAGAACACTTTGTATTTTGCTTCCAGCTGATCGGCTTTTTTCAGGTCTATATCGGGGTTTTCTACGGGCTGCTTGTCAACCGGTACGCTCTCTCCTGTGATGGGCGCCTGGTTTACGCTGCTGTTTCCCTGTATTACAATACCGTCTGCAGCGATTTTTGTGTTGGGTCTGACAACAATAAGATCACCTGCTTTCAGCTGTTCTATTTTAACTTCAACCGTTGCGCCGTCGCGTTTTAGCAAGGCTGTTTTGGGGGCGAGGTCGGCCAGTGCGGATATTGATTTCCGGGCTTTTTCCATGGCATAGTGTTCCAGTGCATGTCCCAGGCTGAAGAGGAAGAGCAGCAAGGCGCCTTCCTGCCACTTGCCGAGGATACCTGCGCCGATAGCGGCTACCAGCATGAGGAAGTCGATTTCAAACCCGCCTTTTGCGATGGTTTGCAGGGCTTCTCTGGCGGTGAAAAATCCACCAAAACAACAGGCAGCGATGGAGAAGGATGTTGGTATCCAGGAGGAAATGCCGGTAATAAAAGATAGTCCGAAACCGATGCCCAGTAAGGAACCACAGATCAGGCTGAAATACAATTCTGTATTCTTTCCGAAGATCATCATTTGCGTGTGTGCGTGTCCGTGGGATTCCGTTGAATGATGATCATGCTCCCCATGGGTGTGTGCGTGGGTAGCGTTGTTGGATACAGGTGCTACTGTTGGAGTTACTTCCAGGTCTACACTATCTTTCATCGGGTCTTATTTTAATAAATGCCGGATATAGTTGTTAACAGCATTTTCAGTCAGGGCTATGATTTGTAAATTAAAGAATCTTCATTACCTGCCCACATCTATTTTTACACCAGTGTTGCAAATTTTTTGTGCCATCCCTCCTAATTATTTACCATTTAAAAAAATATTTTAAGAATGTAGCGCGTTTTATTAAAAAAAATTTATTTTGTGCTATTAGCGTGACTATGGAGAAGTTGCTTTACCGCATACAATTTCTTGATGACCAACTGGCTTTTAAAGCATTTTATCAGCAACAGGTATTCCGGTTATATCAGTTTGCCTTTACCTTTCTAAAGCATAGGCAGCAGGCTGAAGAGATCGTGAATGACGTATTTGTGAAGCTTTGGCAAAAGCGGCATATGCTGGATAAAGTGGCTAATATAAAAGTGTACCTGTACGTGGCCGTAAAGAATGCGGCGCTCAATCAGTTGCGCACTGCCACCGTTTTTTGTGAAACTGATCTTGATAACTTGCATGTCCAGCATTTTCAATTATCGCCCAATACAGCAGACCTTTTGTTGACACATGAGCTGGAATCGGCCATTGCCAAAGCTGTTCAGCAGCTTCCACCTAAATGTAAACTGATATTTAAATTGGTAAAACAGGATGGTCTTTCTTATAAAGAGGTAGCCAATATCCTGGGGATCTCTCCTAAAACGGTAGATGCACAGTTAACCATTGCGCTTAAAAAGCTGGCGCAACTGCTGGAACCTTTCCTGCAACACGCTACTGCCTGAGTTCTTAAATTTTTTTTCTATCTCTTTAGGGAATCGTGTCAAATTCTGTGTCCTTAGAGGCAGGTACTATCATTTATTAGATGAAATCAGAAAGAATTGTGGAACTGATAGCGCGGAAAACAGGACAGGCAGCGAGTGCGGAGGAATTAGCCGAGCTGGAAATGCTGCTTACTGAAAATCCGGAATATCGTTTCATGGAAGAAGTTTTCAATTCCATTGAAAGCAGCCCGCAGTTGACGTCTTTACGGCCAACAGAACAGGAGATCATGAATAGTGGCTGGCAACAGCTGGAACTCCGGCTGCATACAATACAGGAAGCACCGGTGAACAAAAAAAAATATTTGTGGGCTGCTGCTGTGGCATTACTGTTGGCAACTGCCGGCGGAACATGGTTATGGCGCAGCGGCGGAACAAAGCCGATGGTTGCCGCTGCAACGCATTCCATCCATTCGCCACTGGGGCATACCATTCATACTGTATTGCCCGATGGCACAAAAGTATGGCTCAATGCCGGCAGCAGACTGACATACAGCGACCGCTTCAGTGATAGCGCGCGGGATGTAACGGTAACGGGGGAAGTATTTTTTGATGTGGTAAAGGATGACACAAAACCCTTTGTCGTACACACCAACGATCTGTCTATACAGGTATTGGGCACTTCCTTTAACGTAAAAGCATATGGTGATGACAGAAAAGCTGAAGTTACCGTGATAGGCGGAAAAGTGCAGGTGGTGATGAGTAAAAGCCCCGAAAAGAAAGTAGTGTTGCTGCCACATGAGAAGTTGGTGCTGTCGCTGGAAAAAGTAAATATCACCCAACCCACGACCGCCATACAACATGCCACTTTCCAGGTGCAGGGGTTGACAGACAGCAAGGATTCCAGCCTGGTAGTGGAAACAGCCTGGCGGGATCAGAAACTGGCTTTTATGAATGAAACATTTATTGAAGTAGCGAAGAAGATGGAAAGACTATATGATGTAAAGATTCACTTTGAAGACGAAGCACTGCAACAGGAAGTACTGAGTGGTGTATTTGAAAAGGAAGATATTGATAAGGCGCTGCAATTGCTGCAAATGACCACAGGCTTCCATTACAGCATGACAGCAACAGATATTTATCTGTCAAAATAACTTAATAGCATACATTTTATCAACACAAAAAAAATTACCTGTAATGAAAATACTGTTATTCACTTGTATCACCTGACTAATCATAAAGATGGGATAAGCACCATCTGCTAAAAAAAAGGGAAGAGCTATACTCTTCCCAAAAAGGCTTATGCGTTCAAACGGGGGTAAGCAGCCTGAGAAACTTCACTTACACCCTTCTTACAAACCTTTCTAAAACAAATCTATGAAAAAAAGAAGATTTGGAGGTGCTTCCTATACGCTCCGCCAGACGTTCAAACTACTGCTCATTATGAAGTTATGTTTTGTTGTGGTGTTGTCATCTTGTCTGCATGCTTCAGCAACGGCCTTTTCACAGGAAAAATTCACCCTTTCCTTTGTGAAAACGGACGCAGATAAGATCTTTGAAAAGATCCAGAAGGAGAGTGACTACCGCTTCTTTTACAATTATACTTATATCAGGAAACTGGGTAAGATAGATTTGAAGGTAAAAGATGCGCCGTTGGTAGAAGTGATGAACCGGGTGTTGGATAGCACATTGTCGTACCGGATCGTAGACAACAACCTGGTAGTGATCTCTCCCAAAGGCGAAACACAGGTAGCTGACAAAGTAAGCGGCCGCGTGGTAGATGCCAACGGAACCCCGCTGATCGGTGTATCCGTAAAAGTAAAAGGCGGTAGCCAGGGATCCGTAACGGACGCCAGTGGTAACTTCTCGGTACAGGCGCCCGCAGGTGCAGTACTGGTATTTACCTATATGGGTTTCCAATCACAGGAAGCAACTGCCAATGGTAAAGATCCCCTGCACATTACTTTGCAGGAATCTACCAGTGGCCTGAATGAAGTGGTGGTGATTGGTTATGGTACACAGAAGAAAAAAGATATTACCGGCGCTATCAGCTCCGTGAGTGGTAAAGACCTGCGTAATGTGCCTGTGCGTAATGCGGCAGAAGCATTGCAGGGAAAAGCAAGTGGCGTGATGGTGGCGCAAAGCAGCGGTAGCCCCGGATCTTCTCCGGTAGTGCGTATCCGTGGTATCGGTTCTATCAGTGGTAGCAACTCTCCCCTGTATATTGTGGATGGTTTGCCGCAAACAGATATCGGCTGGCTCAATCCCAATGATATTGATGCGATGGACATCCTGAAAGATGCTTCTACCGCAGCGATCTATGGTTCAAGGGCTTCCAACGGCGTAGTGATCATCACTACCCGCAAAGGCAGCAAAACGGATCAGAAAATGCACGTTACCTTTGATAGTTATACAGGCGTACAATCTGCCTGGAAACGTCCGCACATGCTCAATGCAGAAGAGTTTATCCAGTATAAACTGAGAGCAGCCAGTGCTGCGGGTACTGCGGCTCCAACAAGCCTGGATACACCGGAAAAAGTAGCACAGGTGATGAAGTTTGTACAGGATAATTCGGGTCCTAATGGAACCGACTGGTGGAATGAGATCATGCAGCAGAACGCGCCTATGCAGAGTTATAATGTAGGGGTGAGCGGCGCCAGTAAAAACATGACCTATGCTTCCAGTGTAGGATACATGAATCAGAAAGGTATTGTGAAAGGATCAGACTACGAGCGCGTTTCCTGGCGTACCAATGTGGGCGCGGATCTGAGCCCGCGTGTGAAACTGTCTACCAACCTGGGCGTTATTTATGAAAGCCGTCGTAATGTAGATGAGAACAATCCTTTTACCGGTACTATTTTCAGTGCAATGGCCGCTGATCCTATTACACCGGTATACCGTAATAATCTCAAAAGTCTGCCGGGCTTTTTCGGCAGTATCATGGATAATTATGAGTCCGACAATCCTTTCTCGCAGTATGCTGGTATTCTTTATACCAACAAACTCAATCCGGTAGCACAGATAAACAGGATGCAACAGAGTGTATGGGAAGGCATTGCTATCAAAGGTGGCGCCAGCCTGGATGTGAAGATCATTGATCCGCTTACCTTCCGTAGTAACTTCGGACTGGATCTGGGTCGTGGCATCTCTAAAGGCTTTTCTCCTGCCTACAACCTGAATCCATTTGATTACAGTACTTATAATACCGCCAGTAACAATTCTTCCTGGAGCAATTATTTTGTATGGGAGAATACGCTGACGTTTGATAAAACTTACGGAAAGCACCATGTAACTGGTTTGGCCGGTGTTTCAGCAGAGCTGACCAAGGGCTTAAACTATGGCGCCTCCAAACAGGGTATTGTGAACAATGATGAGGACATGCGTATTATCGATGCGGCCACTTTGAATCCTGGTGCATCCGGTTACACGTATTCCAGTGCGATGCAATCCTTCTTCGGACGTATCAACTACGTATATGCTGACCGTTATATCCTGGCTGCGAATATTCGCCGCGATGGTACTTCCGCTTTCGGAGACGGCCAACGTTGGGGTACTTTCCCTTCCGTATCCGGCGCATGGCGCTTTACCGAGGAAAACTTTTTACGCGATGCAGGTCTGGACTGGCTGAGCAGCGGTAAACTCCGTGCGAGCTATGGTTCTATTGGTAACCAGTACGTAGGTGGCGGCAGTGGCTTGTATTTATCTACTTATGGAAATACCTATCAACGGTATGTTTTTGGCAGTACCAGTACCGGATTCCTCGGTGCTGAACGCAAAACCATGGCCAACCCTTCTTTGCAGTGGGAAACATCCAAACAAGTGGATCTGGCAATAGATCTGCAATTGTTTGATAATAAACTCGATGTCACTGTTGATTATTTTAACAAACGTGTGAACAATATGCTGGTGGTGATGCCACTGCCAACAACCATGGGTTATCCGTCCAATCCTTACTGGACGAATGCCGGTACCATGATGAATAAAGGCTGGGAAGTGTCGGTAGGTTACAGCAATAACCTGGGTGATTTCTCTTACAATGTTCGCGGTAATATTTCCACCTTTAAAAATGAAGTGTTGAGCATGGGTGGTGGTGAGCCGATCTATACAACCGCGCACCTGGGTGAAACGATCAGTAAAACAGAAGTAGGCATGCCGGTAGGTTATTATTATGGCTGGCTGACAGATGGTATTTTCCAGACACAGGCAGAAGTAGATAAAAGCCCGCAGGCCGGAAAGTCAACACCAGGTGATATCCGTTTCCGCGATATTAATAGTTTAGATGCAGATGGTAATGTAGTGGCTGGTCCTGATGGTAAACTGGATGCGGCAGACCGCACCATCATCGGTAACCCATGGCCTGATTTCATTTATGGTATTAATATCGGTCTTAATTACAAACGTTTTGACCTGAGCATGTTCTGGCAGGGCTCCCAGGGCAATGATGTGATGAACATCCTGCGCTATGATACCGAAGCCGGTACCGGCTGGTATAATGCACCAAAAGGTTTCCTGGATAAAGCCTGGAATGGCCCCGGTTCTACCAATCAATATTATAAGATCTCTGCAAATGCAGCATTGAATAACAGCGTTTCTGATTATTTCGTGGAAGATGGTTCTTACCTGCGTCTTAAAAATATACAGGTAGGTTACAATTTCCCTGAAAAATGGCTGGAAAGAGCACGGATACCACAGTTACGGTTATACGTAGGTGCACAAAACCTGCTCACTATCACCAAATACAGTGGTCTGGATCCTGAAATGGGTAATAGTGATCCGAGGCTGATGGGTATTGATCAGGGATATTTCCCGCAGGCCCGCACTTTTATGGTTGGGCTGAACGCTAAATTCTAACTTTTAACACTGGCAGAAATGAAAAAGATCGTATATACATTACCGTTATTAGCTGCGCTGGTACTCTTCTCCTGTTCGAAGGATTACCTGAACAGACCACCGTTGGGATTGCAGACAGATGATAATTTTTATAAGTCACCGGGTGCAGGCATGAAAACTGTGGTGAACTGTTACCTGGGTTTTTATGACTTCTGGGGCTACCAGGCTGCATTGGCAGAACTGGGCAATATGGCTACCGATGAAACAGATAAAGGTGGTTCTGATGGCAATGACCGTCCGTTTGTGACGGACCTGGGATTTGGCAGAACACTATCCAGCAACGAAACACTGAGTGGCTTCTGGGCAGCCTGCTATAAAGGAATAGGCAATTGCAACGTGGCATTGGAACGTTTACCCGATGCACCGCTCCTGGATGAAAAAAGCAACCCGTTAGATGACAATACCAAGAACCGTTATCTTGCAGAAGTACGTTTCCTGCGTGCCTACTATTACCTGGATCTCGTGCGGATTTTTGGTGGTGTGCCATTGGTAACAAAAACACTGACAGTAGAAGACCGTAACAAGATTGTACGCGCTACCTCTCCTGAAGTATTGCAATTTATTACCAGTGAACTGGAAGCTGCTGCCAATGATCCGGCGCTGCCTTCTGCTACGCAACTGCCGGCCGGAGAACTGGGCCGTGTAACCAGGGAAGCCGCCTGGGCGGTGCTTGCCAAAGCATACCTGTTCTTTGGAGAAGATGACAAGAGCCTGTATACTAAAGCTAAAGATGCCGCTAAAAAAGTAATCGATTCAAAGGCTTTCTCTTTGGAACCCGAATACCAGCAGCTGTTCCTGAAGGATGGTTATAAAAGCAAAGAGTCTGTATTTCCGCTTATCTTCGGAGATGACCCTGCTGCTTTCATCTATGGTTCTACACAAAATGTTTATTGCTCACCACGCAGCGCAGGCGGTTGGGGTTTTGACTGCCCTACAAAATCGCTCGTAGATGAGTTTGAACCGGGCGATCCACGTTTGCTTTTCACCGTACTGGATCAGGGCGATATCTTCCCGAAAGCAGTAGGACAGGATCTGCTTGATTTCTCCGGCTATGTAAATACCGGACATCATAACAGGAAAGTGTTCTTACCGGAAAGCCGTCGTGGACAAGGTTGGGGCAATGATGCATGGACCTTATACCTGGTGCGTTATGCCGATGTATTGCTGATGTATGCAGAAGCAGTACTGGAAAGCGGTGGTAACAAACAGGAAGTGGCCGACTATATCAACGAAGTACGCACCCGTGCACAGAACTCTTCACATATTGACCAGGAGGCAACCAAACGTGTACGCGTAATCGCAGCAACACCACTGGTACCGGTGAAAGCATCTGATGACCTGCGTGCAGCCGTAAGGCATGAACGCCGCACAGAGCTGGGTGGTGAATATGGCCGCCTGTTTGACCTGTTGCGCTGGAACAATTATGTGTCAACAATGAAAGCCTATTCTGCCAAACCATATTCCAATGGTAAAGGTAACAGCTTTGTACCGCCGGCTTCCGGCAACAAGTATCTGTTCCCTATTCCACAATCGGAAATTGACAGAAGTGGTGGTTCTATTAAGCAGAACCCAGGATACTAACAGTAATTGATAATTACGCGTTAGACCACTGATTAAACCGATTTATATGATTAGCCTGATTAGCGAAGATTGAAATGATAATATCATATTTTTCATTCGCTTTAATCTCCCCCCATCGGGGTAATTATATAAATTGATTTAATCAGTGGTCTATTTTTGTTCAGAATAAATTATAACAATGAGAAGATTTTGCTTACTAATTTCGCTGGCGTTGCTTTGCGCTTGTGCCGGCAAACGTTCCGTCACACGGATCCTCTGTTATACCAAAGATGCAGAAAGTGCATGGGTAAAACAGTTGCAGGAAACAGGTAAAGAAAGAGGGTGGGAGATTGTATTAACAGGTGATAACCAGTATTTCCAGGAAGATTCCCTGAAAAGTTTCAGTGCGGTATGTCTTCCTTTTTCGTTGACCGATTCACTTAGCTACCGTAATATTCCTGCATTGAAACGTTATGCAGAATCGGGCGGCGGCGGTATTCTCGCTATCAAAGATGGCGACCACCACCAGCAGGGATGGCCTTGGCTGAAAGAATGGGTGGAATTGCCTGTAGGCAAAGAACTGCAGCAGGACGGAGGCAGATTGTTCATCTTACCGCCTACTGCCGGAACTGCTGACATGGCACCGGCACTTGGTTACCTGGTAGGCAATAACGGTTATCCGGATTACAGCAAATCACTTATGCTGGCGCCACCGGATACTAACAGTTACACCTATACGGTGTTAGATCATGGCCTGGACGAACCCATGGAAATGTGCATCTTACCGGAAGGCAATGTACTCTATGTGGAACGCAAGGGTGCGGTAAAACTCTATGATGCGCGGCAGCGGCAAACGAAGGTCGTTGGCCGCTTTGATGTTTTTAGCGGTATTGAAGACGGATTGCTCGGCGTAGCCCTGGATCCGGATTACAAAAAAAATAACTGGATCTATTTTTATTATGCGCCTGCCGGCGAGAAGTGGTTTAATAAACTGGTTCGCCTGGAACTGCGTGGTGATACACTGGACAAAGCCTCTGAAAAGGTGGTGATGGAAGTGCCTACACAACGCCGCTATTGCTGCCACTCTGCTGGTTACCTGTCTTTCGGTCCCGGTGGCCTGTTGTACCTGTCTATCGGCGACAATACCAATGCAGAAGAAACAGAAGGCTATACACCGGTGGATGAAAGGCCAGGACGCGGTTTATCCGATGATCAGGGCAGTTCAGCCAACAGCAATGATCTGCGTGGATCGATCCTCCGGATAAAACCCGAAGCTAATGGTACTTACTCTATTCCTGATGGTAACCTCTTCCCGAAAGATGGTTCCCAGGGTCGTCCTGAAATTTATGTAATGGGCTGTCGTAATCCCTATCGTTTTAGTGTGGATATGAAAAACGCATTTGTGTATTGGGGAGATGTAGGACCGGATACCAAAGTACCTTCTGCAGAAGGAAATACATTGAGCTATGACGAAATCAACCAGGCACGCAAACCAGGGTTTTTCGGCTGGCCTTATTTTAACGGTAACAACGAAGCATATCCTTTGTGGGATTATGCCAACAAGAAAGAACGTCCACGGCTTGATCCGAAACATCCTATTAATAATTCTCCCAACAATACCGGTATAAAGGAACTGCCGCCTGCGCAGCCAGCGATGATCTGGTACGGCGATGCTGCCTCCAAGATTTTCCCGATGGTGGGTAAAGGTGGTGAAACGGCCATGGCCGGTCCTGTATATTACAGTGACCTGTACAAAGATGCGCCGTATAAATTATCTGAATATTACAATGGGAAGTTGTTTATTTATGATTGGATACGCCACTGGATTATGGCGGTAACGATGGATTCCGCAGGTAACTATCTGCGTATGGAACCATTTATCGAACATATTGATTACGCAGCACCGGTAGATATGCAATTCGCGCCGGACGGCAGTATTTATATGCTGGAATACGGAACGAACTGGTTTGCTAAAAATTCAGATGCGAAACTGGTACGGATTACTTATTCAGAAGGTAACCGCAAGCCGGTTCCCAGTATCCAGGCCAGTAAGCTTTATGGTGCGGCGCCTTTGCCGGTGGAGCTTTCCGCAGCCGGTTCTATAGACTACGATAAAGGAGATAAACTGTCGTACAAATGGCAGGTAGAAGATAAAAAGCTGGAAGGTGAAAAAGTAAACTATACTTTTTCCAAACCGGGCGTTTATAAAGTGAACCTAACGGTAACGGATAATCGTGGAGGTGAAAGCACCACTGCACTCGACATCAAGGTGGGTAATACTCCGCCGGATGTAAAGGTGACTACCACGGCCAATAAGAGCTTTTACTGGGATAACTCCCTGCTCGATTATAAAGTAGTGGTGACTGATCCGGAAGATGGTGCCATAGACAGCAGCAAAGTAGCGGTGTCATTTGACTACCTGCCAATGGGTAAGGACCTGGCGCTGGTGCTGGGTAACAATGGTGGCGGCGGCAGCATGCAGTATGCAAAAGGGCATCAGCTCTTCTGGTCGCTGGATTGTAAAGCCTGTCACACGGAGAAAACAACTTCCGTAGGGCCCAGCCTTATTGAGGTGGCGAAGCACTATCCCAATAATGAAACGACTATCGGTAAACTGGCCGCTAAGATCATTGCAGGTGGTAGTGGTAACTGGGGTGGACGTACGATGTCAGCACATCCGGATATGAAACAGGATGATGCGAAAGAGATAGCCCGGTATATTATGTCGCTGGCTGACGTGTCCGGCTCCTTGCCTATGCAGGGTGTACAGCCGCTGAAAGCGCATATTGGCAAGGGTAACCTGGGTGGCTATCTGCTGATGGCTACTTATACAGATAAAGGCGCCAATAATATTGAAGCACTGACCGGTCGCGATTACGTGATGTTACGTAACCCGATGGTACAGGTGGAAGATGCGGATGAAGGTAATGTGAGACTGGGTACTATCACAACAGAAGGAATGAGTTATGGATACGTACAGAACAACGGTTTTATACGGTTCAATCATTTCTACCTCGATGGTGTGAAGAGCATAAAGTATAATCTCCAGTTGAATGGTATCGGTGGTGTGATAGAAATGCGCCTGGATAAACCGGATGGACAACTGGTAAGTAAAGCCACTATTCCGGCAAAAGCAGCCGGAGATGCCAAACCAGGATGGAAGGAGTTGACAACGCCCATAGAGGCTGTTAGTGGACAACACGACCTGTATTTTGTATTTAAAAGTGTAGATGGGAAAGACGGGTACCTGTTTAATATCGACTGGTTATATTTTTCAAACAATAATTAATTACATGCTACCATCCGTCAGATTGCGTTTATCAGTACTCATGTTACTGGAGTACTTTACCTGGGGGGCCTGGTATGTAACAATGGGTACCTATCTCCTTACTGTTTTAAAGGCTGATGCCATACAGGTAGGGGCGGCTTATGCCAATCTGTCTATAGCAGCTATTATCTCTCCCTTTTTTGTAGGATTGATCGCCGACCGGTTTTTTGCGGCGCAGAAAGTGTTGGGCGTGTTGCATATAGCGGGAGCGGTTACACTGTATGCCCTCAGCCAGGTACAAGGCTTTAGTGGTTTCTGGTGGCTTATCCTGTTGTATACGCTCCTGTACATGCCGACTATGTCGCTGGCCAATTCGATCTCTTTTCGTCAGATGAAAGATACGGGCAGGGAATTTCCGGCAGTACGTGTATTCGGTACCGTAGGATGGATACTGGCAGGGTTGCTGATTGGTTATATCAATATTGAAACAACAGCCGGTACTTTTCGTATAGCCGCCGCCAGTTCATTACTGCTGGGCGTATTCAGTTTCTTTTTACCGGATACACCACCTGTCAGAAAACCCGTGAAGCTGGCTGATATATTGGGATTGGATGCACTGGTGTTGTTTAAGGACCGCGCCTATACAATCTTTTTTATCACGGCTATCGCTATCTGTATACCGCTGGCATTTTACTACAGCTTTACCAATCCCTTCCTCAATGATGCGGGGATGACCTATGCTGCCAGTAAAATGACGCTGGGACAGATTTCCGAGTTCCTGTTCATGTTGCTGATGCCGTTGCTTTTCATTCGCCTGGGTGTGAAAAAGATGTTGCTGCTGGGCATGTTGTGCTGGGTAGTACGTTATGTGTTCTTTGCCTTTGGTGATAGTGGTGAGCATATCTGGATGTTGTATGCAGGGATCATTTTGCATGGTATCTGTTATGATTTCTTTTTTGTAACAGGACAGATCTATACAGACAGAAAGGCCGGCGCCGCGGTGAAGAGTGCCGCACAGGGACTGATCACTTTTGCAACCTATGGTGTGGGCATGCTGATAGGATCTTATGTATCCGGTCTGGTAGCAGGCCGTTACAGCAGTACTATCGCAGGTGTACAGCACTATGAGTGGCGTAGCATCTGGCTGGTACCCGGAGGTATCACGCTGGTGTTTATGATACTCTTTATTTTTTTATTTAAAGATAACAGCAAGCAATAAAAAATATTCATGGAACAGTCAGCATACAATCGTCGCAGATTTATTAGAACAGCAGCAATAACGGGTATCGGGCTTGGCCTTGCAGGCCGGGCCAGTGCCCTTTTTTCAGGCAAGCAAGCCGGTGTTGGACGGCGGGTAGGTATTATCGGGCTGGATACTTCACACAGTGTGGAGTTTACCAAAATGTTGAACGCTAAGGATGCAGATCCGGCTTATCATGGTTTCCGGGTAACGGCAGCTTATGCGCAGGGTAGCAAAGACATCGCATCCAGCCTGGAAGTGGTGCCGGGCAACCTCGCCAAAGTAAAGGAATTCGGTGTGGAAATCGTTGACTCTATTGCCGCTTTACTGGAAAAGGTAGATGTGGTGTTGTTGGAATCCAACGATGGCAGGGTACACCTGGAACAGGCGATGCCGGTATTAAAGACAGGCAAGCGTGTATTTATCGACAAACCCATTGCCGCTTCCCTGGCTGATACAAAAGCCCTTTTTAAAGCAGCAGAAAAATACAAGGCGCCGATGTTCTCCTCTTCCGGGTTGCGGTTTATCGACAGCATCCAGGATGTTGTGAAAGGTAAAATAGGTAAGGTAATGGGCGCTGATGTATATACGCCTTCGCCTACGGAAAAAACGCATCCGGACCTTTTCTGGTATGGTATCCATGGTGTGGAAATGTTGTTTACACTGATGGGCACCGGTTGCATTCGGGTAACACGTACCACTTCAGAAACGATGGACCAGGTAACAGGTGTATGGGAAGATGGACGTATCGGTACATTGCGTGGCGTTATAAAAGGTCCCTATGGCTTTGGCGGACATGCATTCGGTGAGAAAGGCATTGCACCGATCGGAGATTTCACCTCCTATCACCCGCTGGTATTACAGATCACTTCCTTCTTTGAAACGGGTATCCCACCGGTAAGACCGGAAGAAACACTGGAGATCGTAGCATTTATGGAAGCTGCTGATGAAAGCAAACGTAAGAAAGGAGCACCTGTGAAGATGGAAAGATAATATTCCGGATGACCGGAGTACGGAGTTGCAGATAGATCTACGCGAAGATGAATTGCTGTAGATCTATCTGTAACTCCGTATTTTTTTTGTTTGTTTCCTGCCGGTGATCAACTGATCACCTTACCCATGAAAGGATCACTCATGCTTTCCTTTCCTGTTTCTACCCTACCTGCATATCTTTTTTCAAAATCTTCAAAGCCTTTGATCTTTATGCTGAAGTCGTACCAGCCATGACTTTCGCGGAGGGGGAGTACCAGGCTGCCGGTGCTTCCTTTCGCCAGTGTTTTGGCCAGGTTATTCTTTTTGTAGGCATTATCTTTTATCACAACATCCCACGATTTTTGCGGGTCAAGATTGGCGACGGTCACCACGATATTACCGGTTGGCTTTTTCGTTTTATGATCACGCTCGTAAGTGCAATGGATCTCTACGGCAGGATCATTACTGTTGCCGGTAAATTCGCGGTAGAACCCATTGGGTGCATGCAGGCGGAGATGATATTTTTTGTTTTCAAATGCATCAACGGGCCAGCCATAGGAGAGACTATCTCCTGCTGAAACAGCGAAAGACCAGTTCCGGGAAATATCTGCTGCGCCGTTTTCGTTTGTAAAGTTACCCGGTGCAACGACTGTAAATGGTGAGCCTTTGGCTTTCTTGCCGAAGAGGGTATTACCGGCAGACATTTTAATTTCTACCTGTTTGCTGGCAGCATTCCATACCGCATCTGCATACAGTTCGTAAGGCAGTGCAGGGGAAGGCCGTACTCCTTTTTCCTGGAATGCCAGGCCGGCATCAGGTTTTGCAATGATGTCAGCAATCTCGGTATCAGAAAATTTCTTATAACCGGAAGGGGGCTGTTTGAATTTTGCATTATAGATGTTCTCTACAAATTTGTCCCTGTTAAGGAAAGGAAGCCGTTCCAGTTTGGTACCGTTAAAAGGACTAAAGGCAGCGGTGAGGTCACCACTGATGGTGCGTCTCCACTGGCTGATATTTTCCAGCCTGATATTTTTATTGAACTTCTGGTTTACAAATGTTTCCAGGAATTGTAAAGTAGAGGTGTGATCAAATAACTGTGAACATACTTTACCACCACGGCTCCAGGGAGATGCAATGAGCATCGGCACCCGGAAACCCAGTCCTATCGGTGCTTCACGGGCCTGTTTGGGTGGTACGCCCTGTTTCAGTTCATTTTCCAGCCGTACATGTTCCACTTCTGTATCAATACCGGCGGAGCATTTTCCTGTTTCCGGTTTGGCTGCATCCGGAATAGAGAAAGGAGGTACGTGATCAAAATAGCCGTCATTCTCATCGTAAGTAACAATGAAAATAGTTTTCTTCCATACTTCCGGATTTTTAGTAAGGATGTCCAGGATTTCAGATACATACCAGGCGCCATACCAGGGTGCGCTGGGGTGATCCGAAAAGTTTTGCGGCCCTGCCAGCCAGGAAACGGTGGGCAGGTTGCCTTCATTCGTATCTTTCCGGAACTGGTATAATACATCTCCTGAAGGAACGGTCATTTCACGGGCTTCTCCGCCATCGGTAAAGTTAACGTTGCTGATGGACCTGAAACCTGGATCGCCGGAGTTGATTACAAATGCGTGATAGTAAAGACCTTTTTCTTTATCAGATAATTTATCAAAGCTTTCTTTATTCCACTTCACGAGTTCTGCGGTAGCATTATCCAATACTTCCTGCTTCTTGATAATATCTGCTTTGATTTTTCCGGAAGCCTCTTCAGAAGAAGGGGTAGCTTCCTGTAGTTTATTGATTTCATCGGGGAGTGTTTCTACCTGTTTCAACAGGTTCTCTACATACCGGGATGAAAATTTAACATTATAAGCAGCAAAAAATTCCAGGAGGTTACAGCCGAAGTTTGCCAGCCAAGATCTTTCTTCTCCTTTAAACCCGCCACCACAGCTGAGGTCATTCTGATAGAATTTCCACTTTACTTTATTTTCTTCCAGTAATTCCGGGAAAGTGGTCCAGGGTAATTTGCCGTAGCTGTAATTTTCATTCCTGATATGTGCTTTAGGAAGACCGTCTACATCATGGGTGATCTTTCCTGTCCAGAAGAAAGAGCGGTTAGGTGTGGTACTGGTCATGGCAGAACAGAAATTCTGATCACAAACCGTAAACGCATCTGCCATAGCATAGTTAAACGGAAGATCTTCACGGGTATAATAGCCCAGGGTCAGCGGCATGGCCGCATAAGCCTTATTGCCTGGTCTTTTGGCGATCAGCCATTTATCGTATTTACCTGCATTATAAGCATCTACCTGGCTGGGACGCGAATGCGGCAGGTCGCCCATCCAGGTGCTCTTTGTATCTCTTATATTAAGGCGGAAAGGTGCGTAGGTTTCGCCTTCCGCATTTGTCTGGAACCATACCGGCTTCTTATCCGGTAAAGCTACTGCACGAGGATCATTAAAGCCACGAACACCTTGCAGGGTACCAAAACTGTGGTCAAAAGAACGGTTTTCCTGCATCAGGATCACGATATGTTCTGCATCCAGCCAGGTGCTTCCCATTCGCGGATCAATTGCAAGGGCACGTTGTATGGAAGTGGGGATGATTGTGGAAAAACCGGCAGCACCGGATAGTAATAATGATTTTTTGAGAAAATCTCTTCTTGAATCCATAATAGAGACATTTTAGTGGAAACAATATAGTAAAAGAATTTTCTTTTTTTTATCTTGTCGCCATTGTCCTTTCTATATCGCGCTATGAAATCAACTGTTGTCTTTGCAAAGCTGGTACGGTGGCCCAACCTGGTGTTTATATTGCTCACTCAGGCGCTATTTTATTTTTGTGTTATCAATCGTTTGCTGCCGGATTATATGTCGGTTACTCATCTGACATTTATTACCATTTCATATGTGTTGATTGCTGCTGCCGGGTATATTATCAATGATTATTTTGATTTACGGATTGACCTCATCAATAAACCGGAGCGGGTATTTATTACCAACGGTATCAGTAAATACTGGGCTATTGGCTGGTATGCCCTGCTGAATATCGTGGCTATCGGGCTAAGCACATTTGTGGATATGGATGCAGCAGGAAAGACGATTGTTGGCAGTACTGTTACCTGTATTGTGTTGCTTTTCTTTTATTCTGCTATCTTCAAAAAGAAATTTCTCATCGGAAATATAGTAGTAGCGGGGGTTACAGCCTGGTCTATTATTGTGCTTACCTGTATGCAAGCGGGTTGGTCCTGGCTGCATGATGACGGCAATAACACGCAAATGATCGGGTGGCTGGCTATTCTTTACACGGGGTTCGCATTTATCATCTCTCTTATCAGGGAAATAATAAAAGATATGGAAGATGTGGTGGGAGATGAAAAATTCAGGTGCCGCACCATGCCTATAGTATGGGGAATTACCGGTGCGCGGTTGTTTGTTATCACACTACTGGGTGTACTGGTGTTGGTGTTATTTGCCACTACTGTTGTGCTGCTGCGGGAGCAACGCTGGTTAATGGGACTGTATTGTGGGGGCATGATCATCACGCCGCTGGTGGCGGTGGCCGTAAAATTAGGAAAGGCAGCAACGACGTCCGACTACCACCGGTTAAGCACTTACATTAAACTGGTGATGCTATCCGGCATTGCTTCCATGCTCTTTTTTATCGTTTAAAATTTTGCATCCCGGTATACCTGGCGGACACACCGCCACAGATTCGCAGGGTTTTCCATATCTACGATCAGCCGTTTACGTGGTACGATGCGCAGGTCCGGCAGTTTTTCCTGATTGCCCTGTAGCTGCATGAGGCGTTTGATGCCCAGTTGTCCGAGTGAACACATACCCATCATGGAAATCATAAATTGCTGCTTTGCGGCCACCGGAAAGGGTAGCTGGTGGATCTCCGCTTTCAGTTGCGCGACCAGTTGTCTGAAAAAATCATTAAACGTATATGCGTTAGTGATACTGTTGGGAAGTGTTATAAGCCCTTGTTGCAGGTCTTTATGAATATCATAGATATCATTCGTCAGCTGTATCATGGTGCCTATCTGGTACCAGCAGTTCCGCTCTGCCTCACCTGCTTCATGGTCCAGGTAAAAATGACAGAGCAATACTGCAAACCCACCTTTATCAAATGTGATGCGGTGCAGGGTATCCTGGCTGATAGCCGGATCAAATTGTTGTGCCGAAGCTATTTGTGCATCATACAGCTGTTGTGTGACTTGCCGGTATGCATTTTTATCGGATACATAATCTGCCAGCGCGCCATGTGCATACAGGAAGATTTTTTCCTGGATGGTGCTTGCCTGCCAGGTTTCCGGTTCAAAGGAGATCCGGTATAACTCATCTTTTGTTAGTTGCTGTTCATCTGAAAAATCATCAAAGAGTACGCTGCAGATGAAGTAAAGCAGCATTCTTTCCCTTTCCTGCCGGTTCGTGTAGCGGGATTGTAGGGAAGTGAAAGCGTCGCACATCATCGGGTTGTAAACGGCGTAGCGGTGTGTGATTTTTTTAAAGGTGAAGTCATCCAGCTGTCCGTTGTAGCTATTCTCCAGCGACCGGATGAAAGCGGTTGCCCAGATAATTTCTTTTTTTCTGGAAGATAGGATATGGGCAGTCTGCTGTATAATGCTGTAAGCAAAACGGAATAAATACATAGATGACGAAAAAAATAGGAAGCGGTTAAATTACTAATTTATCATCATAGAAAGTATATAAACAAAAAATACGGATATAAGTCCCATAAAGATGGTGCCGATGGAATATACCCGCAGCATATCTTTTATTTCCAGTCCGGAGAACTTTGATATCACCCAGAAATAGGCATCATTGGTATGGGAGATCATCATAGAACCCGCTCCCATAGCCAGTACACAGATGATCCTGCCGGTATCGCTATCGAGGCCCAGTGCAGGTAGCAAAGGTTGTATGATAGATGCTGCGGTGATGATAGCCACCGTGGAAGATCCCTGGGCTGTTTTTAAAACGGTGGTGACAAGAAAAGGTAAGAACAGGCCGAGACTGGCTATGGCTGTACTCTGCGCGAGATGACTGCCGATATCTGCTTTTGCGAGGATAGCACCAAAGGCGCCACCACCGCCTATAATAACGAGGATGCCCGCTGCTTTTTCCGCGCCGTCCTGGAGGATCTTACCAAGACCGGCACGATCCCAGTTCCGCTTTCCCAGTAATGCCAGTGCAATTCCGACGCTGAGGGCTACTTCAGGAATACCCAATGTAGCGATGAGCCGCACCAGGAAATTATCGTTTACGGTTTCCAGCGCCATGAAAGAATGCAGGGCGATCAGGAGAATAGGTACCGCTATGGGAAGTACAGAAAGTAATACAGAAGGAAGTTGTTGTCCGGGTGTTATTTCTTCTTCCTCCCTGATAACCGGTGCAGGGAGTTTATTTCCGGCATATACCGCCCATACATAACCGCATAACGCGGCAGGTATCGCCACGAGGAGTCCGTACAACATTACTTTGCCCATGTCTGCATGAATGGTACCGGTGGCAGCTGTAACGCCCGGATGCGGCGGCATGAGACAATGGATGGCATAGAGCCCGGAAGCGAGCGAGGATGCCATGATCACCATTGATACGCCCGAACGCTTTGCCAGCGCCTTATTGAGCCCGCTTAATACAATGTAACCGGAATCACAGAAAATAGGTAATCCCACCAGGTAGCCGGTAATATTCATGGCCAGCGGAGAGCGGCCTGCTCCGATTTTTTTGAGTACAAAACCAGCCAGCACAGCGGTGCTTCCTGTGTGTTCCAGCAGCAATCCCAGCGTAGTACCTAAAATAATCAATAACCCCAGCGAACCTACGATATGCCCGAAACCATTTTTGGTAATGGTAATAATTTCCGCCACCGGAAGCCGCAGTACTAATCCTACCAGCAGGCTGGCCATCAGCAACGCAAAAAAGGCATGCACCTTATACCTGGCTGTGAGCAATACTATCAGGGCAATTCCAGCCAGCAACCCTGTAATACTCTGTAATAAAGGAATGACCAAAGACCAAGATTTACAGGATTAAAAAATAACCAGGATAACCAGGAATTAAAAAAAGATTAACCTGATTGAACTGGTAAATATAAAAGAAGTATAACAATTATTCTTCTCAATATATCTTCCTGTTCAATCCCGTTAATCTTTTTTTAATTTCTGGTAATCCTGGTCTGGTCTTTATTTCTTGTTGAAAACAATATAGTTGCCTGTTCTCAGCTCGTAATTATCCGGGCGTTGATTCGTGACCGTTACTTTCACATCATGTTTACCCATTGGTAAATCGAGCTTATAGCAGATTTCATCTCTACGGGTAAGGTAACTGGTGGGGAGTTTAATGTGCTGGATGATTTTACCATCCACCTGTACAGTGGCTTCAATTGCATCATCCGGTGCATCTCCTTTCTTTGCAGCATAACCGGAAAGGACAAACCCTGTTCCTTCAAAGGAAAAGCTGATCTCCTGTCCATTGACATGTAAATCCTTTTTTGCAACAGGATACATACCGGGGAAGCTTTCTTCAAATTTCACCGCTTGCGGTACCTGCGTTTTGATTACAACATCATTTTCGTTGATGGTGCCACCATTCCTTTTTATATTTTCCAGTGCATGGCGGTAGCCGATATCATATACTTTATTCAGGGAGATCGTAGTGTATTTGAAATCCATGTCTTCTGCACCGTTAAGTCCGGCCTTCCACTTTTCGGGAATTTTGTCGTATCCCAGCATCGTGCCTAAGATACCGGCTGCTGTAGATGGATTACAGTCGGCATCCTGACCCGCGCGGGTGGATATTTCCAGCGTTTTTTCATAATCGCCGTTACCGTATAATAATCCCAGGATAACATAAGCGGAATTGATAGTAGCATCGATATTTAAGGGAACGAAAACGCCACCCGGACAAGCAATATCTGATGACCATTTTTTCTGCAATTCAAACCAGGTGCGGTGCCAGTCGTTAGGGAACTGTTGATGCCATTTGATCACATCCGACATGCACTGGTAGTATTTGCTTTTTGCAGGAATGGTTTTCAACGCTTCCTTCACGATATATTTAATATCATTACTGGTGAATGCCAGCGTATACATAGCGCCTACATATACACCACCATACCAGCCATCGCCGTAGTTCATGATATGGCCTATTTTATCGCTGATAGCGGATGCGGTATTCGGCATACCGGGGCTCATGAGTCCGGCGTAGTCGGCTTCAATCTGGTAGTCGATATCGTCTGCATGGATATTTTGCAGCCAGTGGCCGGATGCCGGTGCTTTAATGCCGTTGAGGATATTATACCTGGCTGCCTGGTTGGCATGCCACAGTGTATAGCCTGCATTGGCAAATGCGTTGGCGAAGGAGTCTATGGGTGCGTCCAGTCCAAACCGCTCGAATATATCCACAAAAGTCAGATCCATATAGAGGTCATCATATAACCCCGGGTTGTTTGCCATTACGTGTTTCACATAGCCTTCATGCCATTCCAGCGGCTGGTAATCCTGGATAAAAGTGCCATTGTACTGGAATTCATAAGGGCCGCCGAAAGTTACGCCGATGGTTTGTCCGGCCCAGCCGCCTTTGATTTTATCCTGTAAGGCTGTTTTGCTGATCCGGTGCGTGGTATTCTTCTGTTGGGCAGTAGCCTGCATAACAACGGAGAGGAATACACAGGAGAGGATGCTTAAAATTTTCATGTCAGTTATTTTTTGAAGATAGTATGTTTTGTTTGTTGGTAAGTTGATGATCTTTTATTGCTACAGAGATGGTATAACGTGTATGCTTATACGGAATGCGCATCAGGCCCCTGAAATAATAATAGAACAGATACCTGCGATAAAAAAGAGGAACATACCAGCGAGGAGCCATCCCACACTGGCAGGAGCGCCTTTGAACTCTTTCCATACAAATACGCCCCAGATGGCAGCTATCAGGGTAGCGCCCTGACCCAGGCCATAGGAGATAGCAGGACCGGCTTTACCGGCAGCAATGAGATTGAGCAGGTTGCCCAGCCCCCAGATGACACCACCCAGCAAGCCTATTGCGTGGAGGGAGAAGCGGCCTTTGAACCAGTCGGCATACTTCAATGGAGGGCCTTCCAGTGGCTTTTTCATCATGATGGTATTGAGCAGGATGTTGCTGACGAGAATGCCGGCAGCGAATACCACGACGGCGGTATAAGGCGTCATCTTGCCCGCTTCCGGCTCAATGAAGTTCTGGAGATCCATCGCACCGGCGATGAAACGATAAAAGAAAGACATCAATAATCCTGCGAAGAGTGCGAGCAGGATTCCTTTGGTACTGGTGCGTGTATTACCGGCGGCCTTTTTGCGATAAGCCACCGCATTGAGGATGATAGCTAGTGTTACCATCAATACGCCGGCAGACAACCATAGTGGGTCACCTTTTTGCACCAGGAAATAATTCAGTACAGTACCCAGCACCAGTGCGAGTCCTATACCGATAGGAAATGCTACCGACATACCCGCGATGGCAATAGCTGCGGTGAGCAGGATATTGGCCAGGTTAAAGACCACGCCGCCGGCAAAAGCACTGAGGATATTACTGGTGTCTGCCTGTGCGAGGTCGGCCAGGAAACTGCGCCCGGTAGCACCATAGCTGCCCAGTGTAAAAGCGGCAGCCAGGGAGAAAAGAAAGATGCCAATGACATAATCCCAATAGAAAAGTTCATAGCGCCATTTTCCGGCGGCCAGCTTTTGCGTATTGGCCCATGAGCCCCAGCATAACATGGTAACGACAGTGAAACAGATAGCAAGTGGATAAGATTCGACTGTAAACATGTGTAAAGCTTTTTTATAGGTAAAGACTTTCCGTTAGGAAACGATTTCATGCAGATAGGGAATCGATGACTGCGCACCGGCTTTGGTAACGGATATGGCGGCGGCTTTGCACGCAAATACCACTGCGTCGTGTAGTGATTGTTGTTGTGATAAAGCAACGGCTATGGCGCCGTTAAAAGTATCGCCGGCGCCGGTGGAATCAACGGCTGTTACCTCTGGTGCGGCGACCATGCCGGTAAACGTATCACTGGATACATAGGCGCCTTTGCTGCCCAGTGTGATCACTACCTGTTGTACGCCACGCGTTCTTAATATGGCAGCGGCTTTTTCACAATCTGTTACATTGTTGATCAGCAGCCCCGTCAGCATGGAGGCTTCGGTACTGTTGGGCGTGATCAGGTAAAGACCGTTCAGTATCTGTGTGGATAATTTTTGTGCCGGTGCAGGATTCAGGATTACTTTTTTCTTATGGAGGGTGGCTAGTTCCAGTACTTTTTGTACCGTTTCCATAGGGATTTCCAGTTGTACCAGGATGATATCGGAACCGGCAATTACTCCGGTTGCTTTTTCTATCGCTGCCGGGAGGAGAGCAGCATTGGCGCCGGGTGCTACTACAATACAGTTTTCGCCCTGGTCGTCTACCGTAATGAGTGCTATGCCGCTGGGCTGATCTTTGTCAATCAGGATATGGTCTGTATTGATACCATCGTCTTTAAAAGCCTGTAACTGCTTTTGTCCGAAAACATCCTCTCCCAGTGCGGTGATAAAATGTACCTGACCCCCCAGCCTTGCTGTTGCTACAGCCTGGTTGGCGCCTTTGCCACCCGAGTTCATAAAGAAGGTGCCGCCCAGTATAGTTTCTCCCGGCCCGGGGATGCGGGGTGCTTTAATCACCATGTCGGTATTGGACGACCCGATAACGGTAATGGGCCTACGTAGTAAACTTTGCATGCAGTTGCTGATTGATGAACGTGAAATCCTGTTGGTATAATAATTAGTTAAACAAGCGTGAAAATGTTATCCTGGTTTCCCTGTTTTGAACAAACGTTTGTGCAAAACAGTAAAAAAATTATATTTCTCTTACAGAAGCGCGGTGGATGATCCGGGGAGACAGTAATATCTTCTCCTGCTGACGTTTGCCTTCGGGTTCTCCGCTCATCCTTTCCAGCAGTATCCTGATAGCTATCTGCGCAATCTCTGCCACCGGCTGCACCACACTGGTAAGCGCGGGAGCGAGGTAGTCGAGATAAAGTGCGTTATCAAATGTAGCCAGCGACACATCATCCGGAACTGTCATCCCTTCTTCCTTTAATGCTTTTATCGCACCTAATATAATGGTATCACTTAATCCAAAAATGGCAGTAGGCTTTACCTGCTGCTGTAATAATAATTTGGTTTCGAGATAGCCGTTCTCTTCGCTGAAATCCTGACCACCTATATAATATACCGGTAACCCTGCATCTGCGAGTGCAGCAGTATATCCCGCTACTCTCTGCTTGTTGGGCATCACATAATTTACACCCTGGATACAGGCTATTCTTTTATGTCCGCAACTCACCAGGTATTTTGTCAGCTCATAAGCTCCCTGGAAATTATTAGTTGACACAAAAGGGATCGCAGAACTTTCAAAGTAACGATCTATGCAAACCATCGGCATCCCTTTTGTGTACAGCGCATCCAGGTGCGGACAATCATGTCCGGAAGGCATTACCAGCAAACCATCTATGCGCCTGTCTACCAGGAATTCCAGTACTTCCAGCTCCGTTTTTTCATCTTCCCCGCAATCCATCAGGATTACAGAATAACCGTTCTTGCGCAGTTCATGATTTACAATACTGGCAATGTTGGAAAAGAAAGGATTGAACAATGTTGGTACCAGTAATCCTATCGTATTGCTTTTCTTACGCCGCAGGTTGACTGCTGTCAGATTGGGCCTGTAATGTAGTTTACGGGCTATCTTCATAACGGTATCTTCTGTTTCTTTGCTGATCCGGTACTGCCGGGATAAACCATTTAGTACACGGGATACCGTGCTGACCGAAACTTTCGACTCACGTGAAATATCTGTTATTGTTACATTGCCTTTCAGATGCACAAACGTTTGTTCAAACTTAAAATAAAATAATCGTAAATACAAGCATCACTCATTTTATTTAAGAACCTGATAAGATGATGTTGTTATTCAGCCTGTCTTAATTGTTCAGCCCTGTTATAAAAACCTTGTTGCCTGATATTGTTTTCCACTTCATCAATTGCTTTCATCAGGTTATGCTTTGTATCCGTCAAAGCCGTGAGTGCGGCCGTCATCACGTCCCATACAGGCGCTATCCGGTTTACCATTGCCTTACCTTTATCTGTTAACCGGATCAGCCTTTTCCGCTCATCGGATTTATCCTTTTTTGACTGGATCAGTTTCAATTTTTCCAGCTCTTTTAATAAACTGATCGTGGAAGGATGGGAATAGCCTATCTCCGCAGATATTTCCACCACACCCAGGGAGGGTTTATGATGCAGCGTATAGATCACCGGAAACCATTTGGGTTCAAAATCGATGCCGTAGGCCTCGTATATTTTCTTTCCATCTTTCCGGATCTGATCACTTAACCGTTGCAACCGCGTAGAGATAGCGAGAATACCGGATTGGTCAATTACATTTATCATAGCTTATCTGTGCATGTTCAAATGAAAGAACGTATCATCTACCTGCATAACAGGGAAAGAAGCGGGGAGATCAGCTTTAGCGGTTTGCTGAAAGCCGTTGCGTTCATAAAAGCGGATAGCGGCCTTTAAAGTATGTACGGTCCCCAGGTACAGGTCGGTGATGCCAACCGTTTTACAATAAGCGGTCAATGCTTCGAGTAGCAGCTGCGCCACACCGAGCTCTTTACCCCGGTATTCTTTTTTTACAAACATTTTCCGGATAGTACCGCCGTGGTTACCAATGTTGATCAGGCCGATGGTGCCAACAATCTCCCCTTCATGCCGGTAGCCCCAGAATCCGCCACCGGTATGTATATAAGCGTTTTCAATGTCCAGCAGGTCCGGTTGATCGGCTAACGTTACGGGCACATTGTTTTCTATCTGCTGGATAGGCAGGATCAGGTTGATGATCTGTTCGCTGTCTGCATTAGAGAGTTGCGTTATGGCATGGTTCTTTTGCATGGTATGAATGATTATATTGCAAAACTACGTAGTTGACTACATATTTGAAAATAAATTTTTGATTTTGAGGGACCGATGTTGTTAACGGCCATAAAATATGGTCTTCGCTACGGTTGCTCCCGGAGGGGGTTTACCGCTATGCCCTGGGTTTTAACCATACCGTGAGGACACATTGTCTTTAACCCCGGGCCTGGGCGGTAAACCTTCGCAAGAAGTTGTAGCCGTTACCTTCGTATATTTGAACCTGTTAACACCTAAGAAAAGATGAACAGCAAGATAAATATATTGGCTATATCAGGGAGCACCAGAACACAATCTTCCAATCTTAACCTGATCAAGGCGTTTGCTGATCAGGCTTCGGATGTTTTTACCGTACACATTTTTGAAGGACTGTCAGACATTCCGCACTTTAATCCGGACCTGGACAATGAAAACCCGCCTGAACAGGTAGCAGCCTTCCGCAGACAGCTGAACGCCGCCGATGGAATACTGATCTGTACACCGGAGTATGCTATTGGCGTGCCGGGCACCCTGAAAAATGCCATCGACTGGACCGTTTCCTCCATGGAGTTTTCAAAGAAGCCGGTAGCTCTCATCACTGCATCTACCTCCGGCATGAAAGGGCATCAATCTCTTTTGGGAACGCTCCTGATCATTGAAGCTAAAATGACCGCAGCTACACAGCTTGTTATTTCAGGGATTAAAACAAAGGTGAATAACGACTGTAAAATAACGGATACGAATACACTAAATAGTGTTCAGCAACTGATTCAATCCCTGGCGGCATTGGTAAAAGATGAGCCGGTAAGATTATTGCCGGCGCCTACCTTATTCTAACAAAAGCGCCCCCGCATACATTTTACAGATAGGTAGCGCCAGGCGGCGGCTATGGATAAAATTGAAGCGACGGAGGGAGGAGCCAACCAACAGGAGATAGCCGCCAAAACTGCGGAGATGGCAAAATTCAAGGCGCTGTATAAGAATCCATTATTTGTAATATTGATCACTTATTCAGAAATTCTTCCGGTGGGCTTGATAATTTCCCTGATCAGCGCCCTAATCCTGAAAAAGAGGGCGCCACGGCAATTGGCAACGGATATTCATTAAAGCATAACTTAATGCAGAAAATAAAGTTCTGATCCTTAACTTGGGAGTTGAACTGATTTTTTGTGATACTATAGAAAGGAGGCATTATTGTTATAATATTGTTCCTGTAACCTAACCTTTGAATACTCGTAATGAGAATTGTTTTATTCCTTTGTCTTTTCCTTATACAATATATAAGACTGTTCGCTGATCCTGGAAAAGAAGACTCCCTCTTTTCTATCGAAGAACTTAATGACCAGAATGGACTGCCACAAAATAGCGTAAAGTTTATTGCCCCGGATGTAAACGGATTTATATGGCTGGCTACAGAAGGTGGCCTGGTAAGGTTTGACGGCAGACAATGCCGGACTTTCAACAGCAGCAACCTCGCCGTTTCAGGTGATCGTGTATCCTCGATACTTCCTGGTATTACAGGCAGCAGCCTGGTTATAAGTATTGGCCGAAAGAAGGACGCATTACTGGTGAATGAGGGGAAAGCCACGGTTGCACCAACCTCTTATAAAGGCTATGAATACCTTTATAATAGGGACGCTTCAGAAACATATGCCATATACAGTTCCCCGGATGGGTATCTGGAACGCGGAATGACCAAGGAGCATATTGTTGCACTGAAGGAAGATGCTTGTTTCAGGATAACGAAAGATACGATACGGTTTGAAAAGCTGGGTGTTGAACAATATCGCATGATCTACTCCGGATTGAAGCCGGAAAAACTGTTTGTACTGGATGGTCATCTCTGTTATCTCAGCGAAAAAGGATTGTTTGAGGTGTTTGATCGGGATAAGATTTACACCGCCCGCTTAATGGGCGCTTTAACAGATATACCTCTCTCCGGTTCATTTGGGAAAGCAATGAAGCTTTACTGGAATTTTGCAGCCCAACAGGTTTTTATTTACTTCAATAATGTTTGTTACAGGTTGAAGCTGACAGACGAGGGTCATTTACATTCCAGACCTGTACTGAACAATTTTGATTTACAGGAAAAGGATATCGTAACGATTTACCAGGATGAAAAAAATGAACGGGTATTCCTCGGTAGTATTACAAAAGGATTGTTTATAAGTACACGGAAGAAGTTCCGGGTATTGATTCCTGGGGGAAAGCGGACCAGCGTATTTTATGCTCAGGCACCTTTCGGAAATAAGGGTATCGTATCAGGAGGTACCTTATTCGACAGTCTGTTTAAAACGAAAAAACTGCCTGTATTTAATGAATTCAACGACGCCTATAGTATACTGAGGGATCATAAGAACACCTATTGGTACAAGAACGGGAGGATGCTTTATCACCTCAATAGCGATCTTACAAAAATCCTTTGGGTACATGAACTGGAAGATGCTATTAACCAATTATACCTGGATGAGGATGGCCGCTTGTGGATAGGTGGGGAGCGCAAGGGTTTGTATGTATTGGAAACAACAGCAGCAACACCCAAACCGCGACTTTTTACCGATGCCATCAGGGATGCTTCTTACCTGCTGCGGGAAAACAGTACTACGTTATGGGTGGGAACGGGAAATGGTTTATACAGGATGCACGCATCGGGGCGGGTGGACACCATTCCGGATTTTAACGGGAAATATATCCGTAGTCTGCTGATCCCTAAAACAGGTGAAGTATGGATCACCGTAGATGGACAGGGTGTTTTTATATACAAAAATAACCGGGTGATCACTATTCCGTTGGACCCCCAGCAATACCTGTTGTCTGCCCACTGTATCGTGCCGGACGGGCAGGGATATTTATGGATTACCACCAATAAAGGCTTGCTGCAAACAAGTTATCGTGATCTTACAGCATATGCGGAAGGAGAGAAGCGGGAGATCTATTATTTATACTACCGGAAGGAGAAAGGATTCAATACCAATGAATTTAATGGAGGATGTGAGCCTTGTGCACTAAAATTGCAGAATGGCGATATTTCGTTGCCCTCCATGGACGGACTGGTGTATTTTACCCCTGCGCAGATCAATGCAGAGTTACCCGACAAAAAAATTTTTGTAGATAATATAAAAGTGGATGCAAAGGAAATAACCGTAGCTGATGCGGTTAAATTACCCAACAACTTCCATCACTTTAGTATGCAGATCAGTTCACCTTATTTTGGGGATACCCGGAATTTGCAATGCTACTATTTACTGAAATCTGCAAATGATGATCACGGTGTATGGCTACCCGTTAGTAATGAACAGGTGATTGAATTCTCCTCGTTACCTTATGGCGAATACCAGTTGTTTATCCGGAAAATAAGTGGGTTTGGAAAGCAGAATATTACGGAGCGGGTGTTCAGTATTGAGGTAATGAGAGCCTATTATGAAACTATCTGGTTCCGGGTATTGGTGGCGGGGCTGATAGTACTGTTGATATTCATTTATTTCTGGTTTCGTACACACCGGCTGCGTAAAAAGAATCTTGCGTGGGAAGCGCGGGTGTCAGAACGTACCAGTGAATTACATGAGGCATTAGGGCTGATGCGTAAGCAGGCATTTATGCAGCAACGGTTAATAGCAGCGATTTCACATGATATAAAAACACCCCTCAAATACCTGATGCTGGTAACAGCAGATGAACAACAGGAAGAGGAAGAACAAACGGCTGTTTACACAGGGCTGTATCGCATGTTCCACCTGGTGGATAACCTGATCCAATATATGAAATCCCAGTTCAGGAATGATGATTCCAGGCTGGAGATGGTGGATATAGGCCTGTTGCTGGAAGAGAAGGCGGATATTTTCCGGCCTGTTGCACACAGTAAAGGGGTGAGTATTGTAAACCTGACATCAGGGAATATAACTGCGCTTGTAAACGGTCAACTGCTGGCAGTAGTGATCCACAACTTATTGGATAATGCCGTGAAGTATACGTCCAAAGGTTTTGTCCGGATGGAGGTTTCCAGGTTGGGCGACAGTATTTTAATCCGGCTGGCCGATTCCGGTATCGGAATGCCCCTTCCCCTGGTGGAATGGATCAACGGACAGGCAGACGATCAGGTACATCCTGACGAAAGACCCCCTGCCAATAATGGTTTGGGCCTGTTGATTGTAATGGAACTTTTACAACTGATCAATGCAGCGTTGCAGGTAACTGCCAGTGAGGCAAGTGGAACTACTATTTTATTAACGATTTCTCCTGTTAAATAGGAGGGCTATAGATCTCCATTTTCTTCAGCAGGTCTACAATGTTGGTGACCTCCAGCTTATCGAAGATGCGCGTTTTATAAGTGCTCACAGTGGTAATATGCAGCTGAAGCAGGGTGGCGATCCTGGCGATGGGAAAGCCTTTACCTAACAGGTGCAGTACTTCTGTTTCGCGTGGCGAAAGACTGGCGATGGGGTTTCTTTCATTGTTACCAGGCAGGTTGAGCTTATGGAGCATGTTTTCGCGGGTGGTGGCACTCATATATTTCTCCTGTCTCAATGTGGTGATGATCGCTGCTTTGATTTCTTCGTTCCCCGCATTTTTTTCGATATATCCATCCGCACCTGCCTGTAAATAATTGATGGCATAAAGTTGTTCGGCATATGCAGAGAAAATAAGCACCCGTATATCCGGTTGTCTTAATTTAACTGCACTAATCATATGAAGGTTATTGCCACCAGGCAGATTAATATCCAGGATCAGCAGGTCAAACTTTTGTTGTCCGAGGGAGGTGATCGCTTCATCCAGCGTTTCAGCCTCGGTAACAGAGGTAGATACAGGGAGGGATGCTATTATTTTTGCCAGACCTAAACGAATGATGGCGTGGTCATCAGCAATCAGTATTTTTTTCATTATCAGGAATAAATAGGTATGGTTGGGTATTAAAACAAAAGTAGTTATTATTTAAAGGATATTCCGGGTTAGCTGGGAGATGTCCGGTATTTATTTTACGTAGCAGCGGAAACCACTATTGTAGTAATAATACTATTGTCTGTCTTTGGCCACTGTTATAATTTTGGGGCTCTTTAAAAAACACCGGTAGCCTTTTTAGGTAATAGCCTGGGAAATTTGTTACATCTGAAGCATCACGCTTTGTCTGCTTATATAAATTCTCTTTTTATCCCTCTTCCAAATGGGGTTTAACTCCGTTTTGTTTTTTGATGGCAACACCATTTGTTGATAGGTAGTGCCTGTACGCACACCTACGCGATGGTTATTAAAATTATTTAATTCGGTTTTTCAAAGGATATGGTTAAAAAACGGGTTGCCACTCCTGGCAACCCATATTTTTATCACTGGCTTTCTATCACCCGGGAAATATTTTTTAACTGATGGATATGTCTTTGTGTATGGATCACCATAAAATTAATCCATTCCAGCCTGGTGAGATTTCCGAAGCCGGGAAACTCAAAATCCGTGCAGGTTTCAGATAAGTTGAGTGTGCCGGCGGCTTCTTTTGCATCTGCCCATACACGGGTTACATCATTTACAATATCCTGCTTCTTATGAATAGTAGCGGAAGGTTGGATAAATGAAGGAGCTGTCATTTTGATCTCAAAATTCAGGAACAGCTCTTTCAGGGCAGCAATCTTTTCATCGGGCTGCCTGGTGGTGGCCGTTACATTACCATAAAGTGTAGGTGTACACCCGGCTTTAATCAGGTGCTCTGCCACCTGTGCGGCTGTCCAGCTGCCTTCAAAAGGAATAGTATTGAACTTGTCTTCGGGGAAAGCAGCAATGAGCTGCAACAGTTCACCGGAGGTGTTATCCATTGCTGTAAGAAGTTGCGTTTCCATTGATAGCTGTTTTATTGCATGATAAATGAGGTAGCCCTGGTCCTGTAGCAGACTTGTACATTATTTTGCAATAAATAATGTCCTGTAGTTTTGCCGCTTGGCATATGCCAGGAAGAGGATACCCAGGAAAATGAATATGGCGGTTGGCAATCCTTCAGGCGCCAGGAAGGCGTGGAACAATAAAATGTTCAATGAAATAGGAAAGATGACCACGGTAGCCAGCGTTACAAAACGGCCTGAAAGGAAAGCGATCGCACAGATCAGCTCTGTTACCTTTATCAGTGGTAATAGATAGGAGGTGGCTGCAATACCTGCCATGAAAACTTTGACGCTGCCCTGTAGCTCCGGTTGTGGTACGAGATTGAAAAGAACCACTACAGATGCAAACAGGAAGATAAGTCCTACCAGGCTACGAACAATAATTACTGCGATTTTCATTTTTTTGTTTTAAGTTGATAAAATTGAGATGTTATTCGGGTTAGCTACAATACTTCGCATTGATAGCCTTTTTCTCGGAGTAAATTAATTATTATTTCCGGTGAAATGTTTATTCCTTCCACTCTTAAAATTCGGTCACAGTCTTCCAGGTCGAAATTTACCTTAAACAGGGGCAGGTGTGCTGATATGGTGGTCAGCAGCATGTTGGCCTGTTTTTTTTGTTGAACATTTGTTTTAAAAACCTCCACCATTGTTATATCGTATATTTATTTTTCCGGGGAACCTGGCCGTATTTAAAACGGTTATACAAATCTATTATGATTTGTTTGAATGGAAGGGTTGTAAATACGACAACATAAGGGTGAAATTGCGACATTTGTTATCTTAGCCCCTGTTTACCTGTTATCTGAGCCCAATATGCGTCTGAATCAACATCCACAGTAAAAGCTTCAGGTTGGTACGATCAGCCGGTTACAACGCCGTGGAGAAGCCATTTATGAACAACAACAGGTAGCAGATGTACAGCAGCGTGAAAATGATCGCAGCGAGAAACCAAATAAACAAACAAAATGGATCACCTGAAAAAAGGACATTACTTTGGTTCCCATAAAGCCATTTTATCCGGAGCTTTAAAAAGTATTATCAGCTTACCCCTTTAAAATACCGTAGTTTAATAACGGCATGTTAATTTTGTTCTATTTCTGCCGCATAACATATAATACTTTTATGTAAAAGATGCTCCATGATTAAATGTCCATTGATGATAATTGCCTTGCTATTACTGCTCGCTTCCTGTTTTGCGCAAAGTGATATGAAAGATTATGCGGGTGGCTGGAAGGGACAGCTGGCTGACAGTACAGCATTTACGCTGACTGTTCGTATACAGCAGTTGAAAGAGGGACATTTTTCGCTGGCTATCTACCGTGCAAACCGGTTGCTGATACAAAAGATATTTGCGCCTGGTCAGCCGTATTTTATAGTAAAACTGGATTCCCTGACTGCATTCAGGGGAAAGCTCCACCAGAATGGAGAAATAACCGGTTTTATGGAATCAGGTGTATTGCTTTACCACCTGGCATTTAGCAAAACGGGCAAAGGGGTTTTTACTGGTAAATGGAATATATGGATGGTAGACCGTTTAATACCGGCTTCCATTTATCTGAATATCGAAGATGCAAAGGGAGAGCAGTATGCTGCCTATCCTATCTTTGATGATCAGCGTTTTACAGGTACATGGGCGGGTGGCTTCTCGAAAAAAGAGGATTCTCTCTTTTTTCATGATGTTAAAACAGGCGTATCTTTTAAAGGCATGATCAAACATGGTAAGTTATATTTTGATATTTTACTGGCGGATGCCATACTTACCAGTGTTGTTTTTGAGAAGTATGATGGCGCTTTTCCTGTTGTACAGCATTATCCACCTGTATCCGTGCATGATGGCCGGCAGGTTTCCGGTCTTCCGTTAAAAGAAATCAATAGCACGTTCCTGCGCAGGATGGAAGACAGCATAGCGGCCAATAAAATTACCAATACCCATAGTATATTAATAGCCAGCAAGGGAAAACTGGTGTATGAAAAATATTTCTCCGGATTTACACCTTCCATTCCACATGACCTGCGTTCAGCTGCTAAAAGTATTTCATCTGCTATAACCGGTATCGCTATAGATAAGGGATTGATCAGGGACCCACAACAAAAATTGTACGACTTCCTGCCGGAAAAATACCAATACACCAGAAAAAATGATAAGCGCAAGTCGGCGATAACCCTGCATAGCCTGCTCACCATGAGTTCCGGTATCGATGCCATTGATTTTGGTACAGACAGGAATACTGCGGCTGCAGAAAATAATTATCAAAGCACGCCGGACTGGACGAGAACCATTCTTGAAGCCCCTATGATCAATACACCCGCAACGCATGCCTGGTATGGATCAGCCAATGCCTATCTGCTGGGTGTAGTGTTGCGTTCTGTTGTTGCCGAGCCACTGGCGTTCTTTATGGACGACAACTTGTTGGCCCCTCTTGGCATTACTAACTATATCATACAAAATGACGTAACCGGGTATCCATATTTTGGCGGAGGCATGTATCTACAGCCCCGTGATATGTTGAAATTTGGACAACTATATCTTGACAAAGGAAAATGGAAGGGACAAAGAATTATTTCCGAAAGCTGGATCGGGAAGTCCTTTCAAAAATATTTCCTGCTGGAAAACCGGAAAGACAGTATTGAATACGGGTATCTCTGGTGGCATAAAAACTATACTGTTGGGAAAACTAACATTCATGCTGTTGAAGCCCGCGGCGCAGGAGGACAGTACATCTTCGTTATTAACTCACTTGACCTGGTTGTGGTAATTACTTCAGGGAATTACAATAATGGAAGGTTCTGGCAACCGGAAGCAATACTGGAGAAATATATCCTGCCAGCTATCCTGCACTAATAATAATCTGACCAATGCGGAAAAAAAATATCGTGATTTCCTCCCCCAGAAATTCCTGATTTCGAAAACGATTCCCTGAATATTAAAATACTTTTGCATTCAGATTATTACCTATAAGAAATAATGTAAGCATTCCTCGGGAACATCATGTTACCAGAGATAAGCTATTGGTATGGCCATATCTGACGGCCGCTTAATTTAATATTTAAAACGTACAGGATACTGTAGTAAAATAATGTGGGGAAGCCCGCCAGCTATGCTATTGCCCTTACCCACGTTACTTCGTAAAAGTTATTTAATATAATAAGACAATGCACATCAAAAGAGTTTTGCTGACAAGCATTTTATGTTTCCTTACCTTTTTTTCCTTTTCCCAGTCAGGTGAAAATGCCGCTATCAGTGGCCAGTTAAAAGATCAATCAGGAACAGCTATTCCCGGCGCTTCTATAAAGTTACAACATAGCAATGCTTATGCTGTTACTGATAATGAAGGGTTTTATATCATCAGAAAATTGAAGCCGGGAAAGCATGCATTAATAATATCTGCCGTTGGTTTTAAAGGCCAGCAGCAAGCATTTGAACTGAAACCAGGAGAACAGTTGTTGTTGAATATTACCCTGGAAATTGCCATCAGTGAAATTAATACGGTGTCGGTTATAGGACGTTCCACCAGTCAGGAAGTAAACCGGCAGGCTTATAATGTAACGGCCATTGATGCAAAGAAACTGTACAACTCTACACTGGATCTGTCGCATGCATTGGACCGGGTATCAGGTGTACGTGTACGCGAAAGCGGTGGCCTGGGTTCGCAGATGAACTTCTCACTGAATGGCTTTACAGGCAAGCAGGTGAAGTTTTTCCTCGATGGTGTACCCATGGATAATTTTGGTTCTTCCTTCCAGTTAAATAATATCCCGATCAACCTGGCAGAACGGGTAGAAGTGTATAAAGGTGTAGTTCCCATTTGGCTGGGTTCTGATGCACTGGGTGGTGCTATTAATATTGTTACCAGCAACAGCGAACATTCCTATGTAGATGCTTCCTATTCCTTTGGCTCCTTTAATACACACCGGTCTACACTCAACGCAGGATATACCTCCAAATCCGGATTCACCCTGCAATTGAATGCTTTTCAGAATTATTCTGATAATAATTATTGGGTGCGGGTGAATGTAGCTGATATTAATTCAGGAGCATATTATCCACGGCAGCGCGTACGCAGGTTTCATGACACCTATCATAATGAAACCATGATCATCAATGCCGGTATCGTAGGAAAAAAATATGCTGATAAATTATTGTTCGGCATCACATTAGGACAGAATAATGCAGAAATACAGACCGGCGCGCGTATGGTCAGTGTATTCGGCGACTGGCACCGGAAAGGTAATATCGTGATGCCCAGCGTGAGATACCAGGTAAAAGATCTCTTTGTTAAAGGATTGAACTTTAACCTGACAGGGAATTATAACCTGGGACAGGAACAGAATATAGATACGGCATACCGCCGCTATAACTGGTTCCAGCAGTACAAACAATACGAGGGTCTGGGCAGTGAGCGGGAACGTTCCATGTATAAGTACCGTAATAATAATGGGTTGGTAACCGCCAACCTGAGTTATCAGCTCAGCGAAAAACATTCGTTTATACTCAATAATGTTTTTAATACGTTTAGCCGTTCAGGTAAGGATGAATTATATCCGAACGATGAAAAATATGATCAGCCCAAAATAGTCGGGAAGGATATACTGGGCCTGGGTTATAAATTTGATTATAGTGAGAAATGGAATACCTCCGTTTTTGTGAAAAACTATTCACAGCAGAATAAGTATTCACAAAGCTACAATCCAAGCGGAAGCTGGGGCGATGTTGCTTATAAGACACTGAAAACAAAGTTCAGCAATGTGGGCTACGGACTGGCGACTACCTATTTCATCAAAACAAATCTTCAGTTAAAAACGTCTTATGAAAAAAGTTATCGCCTACCCGAAACAGAAGAGTTGTTTGGGGATCTGCTCAACCTGGAAGGGAATATAGACCTAAAGCCTGAAAGCAGCGATAACTTTAATTTTGGACTGAGTTATCAGACGCATATTCAACAGGTGCATCGCTTCAGTTTTGACGGAAACTTTTTGTACCGCTATGCCAAAGACTTTATCCGGCCTATGTTGAATGCCAATCAGACCAAACAGGTAAACGGCAACCTGGCGGATGTAACCAACCTGGGCGTGGATGGAGAGATCCGGTATTCCTTTAAGCAACTGTTTACCACCGGCGTAAACATGACCTATCAAAACTTGCGCAACAATACAAAATATGAAGACGGGCAGAAGAATGTAAGCCCGCTCTACAGGGATCGTATTCCTAATATGCCTTTCCTGTTTGGTAATGCAGATGCTTCCCTCTTTTTTAAGAATGTACTCAAAAAAGGTAATACACTCACACTGGGGTATAATTTATTGTATGTACATGCTTACTATCTCTCGTGGTCCAGTCAGGGAAATGATAAGCTGGATATACCCCGGCAGTTTTGCCAGGATGTAAATGTGGTGTACAGTCTTGCTAACGGGCGATACAATGTGGCTGTGGAATGTAAGAACCTCGTGGATAACAGGCTCTATGACAATTTCACGCTGCAAAAGCCGGGCAGGGCTTTCTACGCGAAGCTCCGCTACTTCATAAGTAAATAATACAGGACTGATTTCTACAATTAAATATTAATAGCAGCAAAGATGAAAAATATAAAACAACTTTTATACCTGGTGTGCAGTGCCATGTTTTTAATGACATCCTGTGATAAGGAAGAGGCATTAAGTGAGAATGGTTTTGATGGGGGAGAATTACAGGGGCTTACCAAATATGTTATCACTGCTACACCGGTGGGTACCACCGGTATTGCAGATTACCTGCTCACGGCTGATGATCTTGATCAGGGTAGTATCACCACGGCGGGCAACGGTATTGAGCAGGATGGCTCTTACCGGTATTATGTTACACACAAAGGAAAATTTTTCAGCTTGTTATATGGACAGGGCAACCCGGGAGCAGTAACTACCTACCGGCTGAATAAGATTGGGGGGCTTGTAAAAACATCTGATTTCCAGACGGAAACGGTGCAGGTTTTTACCAAAGTGAATGATGATCTTTTATTGATGAAAGTACCCCGCAGCGGTAATGAGTTTGCCGCTATGTTCCGTATCAGTGCAGATTCTTCGCGGATTGTGGGCGAAAAGCAGGTAAATATTGTGGAGCTGGCCGGCAATGGCGAGCGGGCGCATTTTACCTGGGCTACACAGGTAGGTGATAAAGTTTTTGCACCTTATATGAGCATTAAGGGATGTTGCAGTGATGCCTTTGGTACGGCATATCCCGACAGCGCCTGGGTTGCGGTGTTTTCATATCCTGATCTGAAGCTGGAAAAAGTAATCCGGGATAACCGCACCAGTTTTATAGGCGCTTATTTTACCGATGGTATGGCGGTAGTGGAAAACGGAGATGTATATGCATTTTCACCTTCCTCAGCTACTAACAACAGTATCCCGGTTTCTACAAAACCTTCTGCTTTTATACGGATACTCAAAGGCACCACTGAGTTTGATAAAAGCTACTTCTTCAACGTACAGGAGATATCAGGCGGGCATCATATTTCTACACAAACGTATATGGGCAATGGCAAATTTTTGCTGATGATGTATGGAGATGCAAATGCATTAACAGGTGATAAGAAAATGGCGCTGATAGATGTTTATGAAAAGAATTTCTCCTGGGTGAAAGGTGCGCCGGACCATATTCTATCTTCTTCGGCGGCATATAATAACAATACGGTTTCCGCCGATGGTAAAATGGGTTATATCGGTCTTAATACCGCTGATGGTAGCTGGGTGTACAAAATTGACATTGCTACGGCAACGGCTACACGCGGACTTAAAGTAGATGGTGGCAAAATAACGGCTATCACCAAAATGGATTACTGATTTTGCAGGAAAGCTCCGGTAGTTGGTATTAGCGGATGTATGCAGGAAAAAAACTTAAGGTCATGACTTTTGTCTCAAAAAAAACAGCTGGAAAGAAAACAAATTCACGGTCGCTGTTCTATCGTATTTCAGCATGGCTGCATTTGTGGCTGGGGCTTGTATCAGGTATTGTGGTCGTAATTGTGTGTCTTACCGGCTGTATATGGGTATTTAACGAAGAAATTACCGGGTGGATGGAACCCCATACTTTTATAGCTAAGCAGGATAAAGCCATTATCAGTCCTTCACAGATTATAGCGATTGCCGGGAAGGAGTATCCGGGCAAGCAGGTAGGATATGTGCTGTATCGGGAAGGAAAAGTGATTGAAGCCAATATCGGTGGCAGAAGGGGAGGATCTACCCTGAAACTGAATCCCTACACGGGTGAAGTTATCAGTAAAGTAGACCGCAAAGAAGGCGAGGTCAGCTTTTTTCGATGGGTATTGAATGGCCACCGGTTTTTGTGGATGCCTTTTAAAATAGGCCGGCCTATTGTAAATTATAGTACGCTCATCTTTGTCATTACCCTTATCAGTGGTATGGTATTATGGTGGCCAAAGAAGTGGAATAAAAATACCCGTAATCAGAGCTTTAAAATAAAGTGGGGCGCCAGCTTCAAACGGGTGAATTATGATTTGCACAATGTATTTGGGTTTTATACCCTGCTGCTTTTATTTGCGATTGGTATAACGGGTATGGTATGGGGAATAGAATGGTTTAGCAAAGGACTGTATTGGGTGACAGCTGGTGGTAAACAGCTGCCGGCAATGACAGAAGTAAAATCTGATTCATTACAGGCGCCCAATAGAAAACATACACTGGCGGAATCGATGGATATTACCTGGCATAAAGTAGCCGCTAATAATGCCACAGCAACTGGTTTTTATATGGGTTTTCCCGATACGGCCAGGTTACAGTCTACTATATCTATTATTGTTTATCCCAGTAAAGGACAGTATTATAATAACAAGCGGTATGTTTTTGATCAGCATACGTTGGCAGAACTGAAAGGCAATAAGCTGTATGCAGAAAGTTTTGAGGAAGGAACTTTTGCTACCAAACTACGGCGTATGAACTACGATATCCATGTAGGGAGCATCTTAGGGCTTCCCGGAAAATTCCTGGCTTTCTTTGCCAGCCTTATTGGCGCTACCTTACCAGTTACCGGGTTCCTGATATGGTGGGGGAAAAAGAAAAAGAAGAAACCGGAGAAAACCGTGGTAAAGAAAGCGGCTGAAAAGGCGATGCCGGTATGATGAGCCATTAGCAACTAATTTAACCCCGGAAAGAGCAGCGCCCCTTTGGGAATTATTCCAAAAGGGGCGCCGTATTTTATAAATAGAAACATTTAAATCATGGTGCAGCTAGTTTGTCCGTTCTTTTTTGCCGTTCCGCAATGATATCTCCCAGTCTGTTGAATAATCCTTTCACTTCAACATCTTTGCTGAGCGCCATTTCCAGCCAGGCGCCCCCGCCTTCATAGTAGGCAACGGGGAGGCTATCCCATGCACCGTATTTCTGAAATTCGCTGATGTAATCGACGTACTTTTTACGGTAGGCGGATTGGGTCATCAGGCGGTTGTCAAATTCCATTTCCAACGCCATGTTGTGTTTTTTCGAAAAATCAATGGCGCCGGTAAGGATGGAGTAGGGGGATGCAAGATTAAAGAAGTAATTGGGTTGCTGATAGGCAATATCAAATCCCATTTCCTGCCAGTTGGCCGCACCGGTAGCCCCGTAATAAGGAATCCAGTAGAAACGCTGTTGTTTGGATTGTATAAACTTTGCTACGGTGGGTAAGATCTCTGCTGCGCCGGTATTCTGTTCGGCTACCCAGTAGAATCCCATCAGTTCTATGTGTTTGAAATTGGCCGCTTTCCATTTCGCCAGCGCCGTTTCCACGTACCAGTTGCAGGCTGCTATCCGGTCTTCCGTGTTTTCAAAACTGAGTTGCTTACCATTGAGTTCTCCCCAGTTGGTGAGTTTGCGGATAGGTTCTGGCAACGTGAGTACTACCTTGCGTTTGCGGGTGGGTTGGATATTCTTTTTTGCGAGACTGTCCAGCACATCTTCGAGTGCATGTAGTGCTTTACCGGGTTCGAAATTTCTGTCGAGCAACCATTCCCATTCTTTTTTTCCGGCAGGTGTGGGCTCATAGCCTTCTGCATATTCATTGCCCATGCCATCTTTGAATTCGATGAACAGGAAGCCGTCAAACAACCATTCGGGGCCTTTAGCCGTGTTGCGGAAAATGTAGGGTGCCAACTGATCTTTGGTCCAGGGTTGCCGGTGTGTGCCACCCTGATAGATCAGTGCAAGATCGGAAATGTACGTAGCCGGAAGTGTAGGCTTTTCCGGTACTTCCGGTGTAATGATCTTCTGTTGATCTTCTTTACAGGAGGTGGTTGCAGGTAAGGCCGCCACTGATATGATCATCATTAAAAGGAAAGATATTTTAAGCATATCGATTTCTTTTTTTAAGGTAATTGGTATAATAATATGTCTGCGGCACGGAAATTCTGTGCATCAAAACCCAGGTGGGAGGGTACCAGAATAGTCTACTTTACGGACGGTGGCAGCAGCATAGAAAGTATCAATGGCAAAAGAGTCCGGACGGAATAAAGTACGGTAAGAAAAATCACTACCGGGTTGATAGGCCTCCAATACGGTGGAGGATTCGGTGAGTGGTATTTGCAATAAGTGCTGTACTCCGCTACTGTTGGTAAATGTCACCTCCATGCCGATTGTTGTTTCTTCCGCCTGGCTCCAGTTGATAATAGCATTCCCGTCGTCTTTTAATTCAGCGTCGGTGATGGCCCTGTTGAGCAACCCGCTTTTGTAATTGGGGCCATAAGACCTGCCGGTAATGTAAGTAGGTACGGAACGGATGCCTGCTGTATTCCAGGTGTAGACTTCAAAACTATAAGAGCCTTCCGGCATGTTGGAGAAAAGGTACTCCATGGAATCAATACCGCCTGTTCTGTTTACAGGGATGACAACAGAATCACTTTTGCTGTTATAGTAGATCGTTACACCGGATATTTTGGGATCTGCTATCAGTAGCCAGGAAAGTTTTATCCTGTCGTCTCCGGAAAGGGCTTTAAGCGAATCTACTTTCCCGGTGTAGGTGAGTTCCTTGTGGCCGGTATAATCGAGGTATTGGTCCATTTTTGTGCAACCAGCCACCACGCATACACCCAGTAGTATATAAAGTATGTTGGATATTTTTTTCATGCTGAATATTTAAATCTGAACAATATGATTATTGGGTATCACCCCAGAAGGTGATTTCTGAGAAACTGAGGTTACCGAGCCCCTGCCAGTTCTCCAGGCATTTTATCCGGATGTACCGGAAAGGAGGCAGCCCGTCAGGGAAATTTGCCTGATCACCTCTTAACCATACTTCCTGATCTGCGTCTGTATATTGTTCCACAGGAAGACCGGAAGGTTTTATCTGTTCATAGTACAGGATCTTTGTCCAGTTATTCCAACTACCGTCTGCCGGTGGATTATCAGAACCCCAGAGCTCATATTTCCGCATGCCCCTGTTGAAAAAGCGGTAGTAGTGGTTCAGGCGGAAACGGCTGATATGCGTAGTAACACCCAGGTCGATGGTGATATGAACAGGCTTACCATCGTCAGGGGCATTAGTGGTAACGTTTAGCCAACCGTTGCCGTTGCCATCATAGGGATTGCTGAAAGTGGATGACCATTTTCCGTCCCACGCAAAACGTTTATTGACGTTCCATTCTGAGGCGTAGATAGAACCGTCTCCAGGGAATGTAACATCCCGGAACTTGGATTTATCCAGCATTTTTTCAAATAGTGGTGTGAGCTCCTCATACAGGGTATCCGAGGTGTTGCCCCATTTATCCCGGATAAAAACGCCGTATCTGTCTTGGGTAGCACGCAATCCGCGGAAAGTATAATTCCCTTCTTTGAGGTTGGAATAATAAGTATCCAGTAATCCGAATTGTTGCTGGATTGTATCCTTTCCACAGAAGCCGATTTCCAGATCAAGCCCGGTAGGATTTTCAAATTTAACGTTGATACCACCGAAATCCGCTTTCATCACGAAGGATTTGTATACTTCTGTAAATGGTGGTGGAAGTGGGTGGATCGTTATGGTTACCGGTTCAGACTTTACCTCACTTTTATTCACGGTATATAGTTTTACTTCATAAGGGTCTGTATCGCTGAGTCCTTCTACCAGGATAGAGTTGGTATAGTAGGAAGCCTTGAATTGTCTTGTTATACCCCGGTGTGTAGTTACTTCCGCCAGTACGTATAAAAGATTGGAATTACCAGGAAGTGAATAGGTGATTTTTGCACCACCCGGTGTGGGCGCTGAAACAGGTTTGATTACCTGTTCCGGTGCTGTCGGATCATTTTCTATGGGCTTGAGTTTTTCCTGTTCACAAGCTGAAAGCAGCAGGCTTGCAAAAAGAAAGTAAGTATATAGCTTCATGATGTTTGTATTAAAATTTAATGAGGAAGATTACCATCCGGGATTTTGCACCAGGTTAGTGTTAACGGTGAGGTCGTATTCCTTGAGCGGCCACAGGTAATCCCGTGGCGCCACGAATGTCTGGTTATGCAAAGTCTTGGGACGATAGTACTCGCTGGTAACGCGCTGAAACACATCCCAACCTACTACTGGCTGGTTTTGATAGGCGACGGCCTCTTTCCATCTTCTGATATCCCAGATGCGGGAGCCTTCGAAAGCCATTTCTATGAGCCGCTCCTGGTGAATAATACTCCGCAATCCTTCTTTGGTCGTGTATTTACCCGGGCTGGTGGAATAGTTGGACCAGGATGCTACTACGCCCTGGAGTCCTGCTCTCTGCCGTACTTTATCCAGCCATATGATCGCTTCTGTGCTTTTACCTGTTTCGTTCAGGGCTTCTGCATAGAGCAGATAGAGGTCTGCGAGGCGCATTTCCGGCCAGGGGTAGCTTTCGGTGGTGAAACCTGTACTGGTTTGCGTGTATTTCCAGTTCACCAGCTTCTTGGGCCAGTAACCGGTTACAGAATAAAATTCATCATGCTGCTTGCCTTGTGGTTGTCCGAATTTTGCCTGAATAGTCCAGGCGTTTTCATCTGTACGGTTACTTTGCAGGAACCATACACCTCCGTCAAATCCGAGGCTGGCATAGAAACGGTTTTCACGGTCGAAGTGAAGACGTGCTGTAGTTTGGCCTTCCTGGACATTGAAACGCTCATCATGGGTGGCTGTTCTTAATTCGTACCGGCGACTGTAATTCCAGGTTTTATCTTCATTGATAGGAACGCCATTGTTGCTGTAAAAGGTTTCCGCCATGCGCATCGTGGGCGACAGGTAAGAGCTGAGATAGTTACCATCTGTAAAAGAAGGATCTATTCTACCGATGATACTATACTGCTGGAGTGTATTATCTGTACGACCAGATAAAGACCAGATGATTTCTGTATTCCACCTTTCTGTTACGCTGCCCCGGATACTCAACTGGGTAGTAGTGCCGGGTGAAATCGTCACAAAGGGATCTGCAAATTCATATAGTTTTATACCCACACCTGCACAGGTTTGAAGGGCTGCGTCACATGCCGCTGCTGCTTTTTCCCATTTCGAAGGATCAACGGTGGGATTGAATAAGAGCTGCCCACTTTTGTCTTTAAAAGAAGCATAGTCCGGGTTGCCATTAAAAAGTGGGCTGGCCGCCATTACCAGTAATTTCGCCTTCAGCATTTGCGCTGCGGTTTTGGTGGCTCTCCCCAGTTCTGTTCCACGGTTGGTTATTTCTGCGGGTAATTCATTGGCTGCTTCATCGAGCAGTCCGCTGATATAATCTACCACAAGATCTACCGGTTCCCGTTTTACCTTTACCTCGTCTGGTGTGGCAGAAATAGGGAGATTTTTATCCGTGATGGGAATAGGTCCGTACATCCGTAACAGGTAGAAGTGATAATAGGCTTTAAGGAACTTTACTTCTGCTATCCACCTCTTCTGCATAGCGGGGTCGAGATAGGCAATGTGGCGGGTAGACTCGCCATCCATCATGTTTTCAAGGAAGATATTACAGTCGCGGATGGCCTTGAAGTAAGGTTTGCCATGATTTTCCCCGTCCCAGAAATTCACTAAAGGACTCACGATATTTTGTTCACCCAGCGAAATTTTCCAGGGAGATTGATAGGAGTAGTTGTTCCACCGGTACGTCCACATATCATCTGCTCCCATAAAGAGGATATTGGAAACCGGACCAGCATCAGGCAGATAAGAATAGCAGGTATACAGGTATTTTTCTGCTTCCGTTTTATTGGAAAAGGCATTATCGAGGGTTACCATATTATCCGGCACAATGTCCAGGAAAGATTTTTTACATCCTGTGAATAGTAGTGCTGCTGATAATGCCATCCCACATATACTGTATAAGAAAGTTCTTTTCATGTTGAAGTAATTAATCATTTTGATCGCTTAAAATCCGATGTTCATTCCTATGTTGATGACCCGTTGAACCGGGTATGCGAGACCATTACCTCCCATTTCCACATCCCATAGTTTGAATTTGCTGAGCAGGAACAGGTTGAGTCCATTGGCATAGATGCGACAGGTGCTCAGGCGATATTTCCGCATGTAGCTGTCTGGCAGGTTATAAGCGAGTTCCATTGTTTTAAGACGGAGAAAAGCGCCATTACGCATCCACCAGTTGGAGGTTTGCAGGTTATTGGCCTGCATTTCATGGCTTAACCGGGGCCAGAAAGCGTAGAGGTTGCGGTTATCCTCAGACCAATGGTCGTCTGCTACTACCTGTAATAAGCCCTGTTGCTCTGCAAAAGGAGAAATTGCACGGGGATTAATAAACAGGGAGGAACGGCCGGAGCCCTGGAAGAAGGCGCTGATATCAAATGCGCGGTAAGTGAATGTAAAGCCGAAGCCATAGTTAATTTCCGGAACTGTTGGATAACCCATTGGCACTTTGTCCAGGTCTGTGATCTGTCCGTCGCCATTAATGTCCTGGTATTTGAGATCTCCTGCCAGATAATTTCCATAGTTCTGCCGGGGTGAGTTAGCTACTTCATGTTCATCTATAAAATAGCGTTCCGCTACCAATCCCCACGTCTGTTTGATAGGATATCCTATAGCCGACAGGTACCGGTTTTGCTGCGGATAATTCGGTTCTTCATTGACCAACATTTTACTGGTGGCATAAGTAAAGGTTCCGCGAATGATCAGGGAAGTGTTTTTATTAAAAGCATGTTTGTAATCTCCTGACATGTCTATTCCTTGTCCTGCTGCTTCGCCCACATTGGCTTGTGGTATAGCATTCAGTCCTAAGGAAGTAGGAATGTAGGCACGGCTCATCAGGATATTGGTACGCTTCTCCCGGAAAAAATCTGCTTCCAGGTGAAAACTTTTAAATAGTTCCAGTTCAAATCCCAGGTTCGTTTTATAGGCTTGTTCCCAGGTAATATCTTTGTTTTCATAACGACGGATGGAAACACCGGGTTTACCTTCTGTGAAATTTTCCCCAAACGTATAGGATTTGCCAGGATCGTTGATGACTACATCCGATAAATAGAAAAAGCGGTCGCCTTCGTTCCCGATCTGATCGTTCCCAACCAGTCCGTAAGTACCTCTTAATTTCAGGCGCGACACAACCGGTAACAGGGCTTCAAAGAATTTTTCATTGCTCACGTTCCAGCCGGCACCGATGGAGGGGAAGAAACCAAAACGGTGGCTTCTGTGAAAACGCTCGGAACCATTGTAACCGAAGTTAAATTCTGTCATCAGGCGGTTATCATAATCGTAAGTCAACCGGCCGGAAAGCCCCTGGTTACGGTGTGGAAGGGACATGATCAATGTTGTCTCATTGGCGGATAGCTGGTTGTTCATAATAGTGATCAGCATCGCACCGATATTATGTTTCTCCCTGATCGTAGTATTGTAATTCAGCGCCGCTTCCATGTAGGTATATGTGTTCAGCACTTTTATACCCGGCGTATAATTGAGGTATTCCGTACCATCTTTTTCATTCAGCAATGTAAGGCCCCGCATGCCTTCCTCCGGATCTATGCTGGCACTGTAATAGAAGGGATGATACTGGCGGCTCATATTGAAAAAGGAGTAACGCTTGGTATAGGTCATCAGGCGTGCAGAAAGCCCTTTCGTCAGAAAATGAAGGTCCTGCTTCAACTCCAGTTGTGCAATGAGTGTAGAGCTGGTTTCCTGTTGAAATCCAGCTACGGAATTAGCGAAGGGATTGTTATAAAAACCACCATCGCCGGTTTTCATGTTACCAAACAAAGGATGTTTTTCATCCGGCGCGAAGCTGGAAGGGAAATAGGCAGGAAACAGTACGGGATTGGCTGTCATTGCCTGTCTGAATATTTCAGAACCACCTCCTATTGGGCCGTTATAATCATTGAAGCGACCGGAAGTTCTCACGATAGCCTCAGTGGTGGGCGTGAGTTTTATGTTAATATTGGAACGGATCTCGTAGTTGCGGGTTTTGACATTACTGTTGAAATTATTTTCCGAGATGCTGCGCAACACGCCGTTATCAATATTGTAGGTGCCGGAGATATAATATTGCGCGCGGTCTACGCCGCCGGTTACGTTGGCGTTATACCGCTGGTTGTTGGTATTGTCTTTCGCCAGTTGTTTGATCCAGTTATTATTTGGATAGAGATAGGGGTCGTCTCCGGCAGCGGTATGTGCAATCTTGCTTTGCGCATATGGCCTGCTGGTAAGTGGATTCCTGGTCAGCACTGCTTCATTGGCGAGATTCATATAATCGATGTTATCTGCCAGTTTAAAATTACTGGTATTGGAAGAGGTGGAATTCTCTACCCGTACATTGAATTTTGTATCTCCTTTCTGTCCGGATTTAGTGGTGATCAGTATCACCCCGTTTGCGCCCCTGGCGCCATAGAGGGAGGATGCGGTGGCATCTTTCAGGATAGAGAAACCGGAGATATCATCTGGTTGTATGCGGGCGAGATCGTTGGTCGTCATTTCCATTCCATCAATCAGGATGAGCGGATCTACTTTACCGGTACCAAAGGAAGTAACGCCGCGGATAAAGAATTCCGCATTATCTTTTCCCGGTTCCCCACTGCGCTGGTAAGAAATGACACCGGCCAGCCGTCCGGCGAGCATCGTGGTAAGGTTGCTGGTAGGACCTTTCAGTTCTTTGGGGTTAATGGTGGTGACAGCGCCGACCATGCTCGTTTTCTTTTGCGTGCCGAAAGCAACGATGGCCACTTCGCCCAGTTTACTGTCTATTGTTTGCAGGATAGTATTCAACACGGTACTCCGGCTGATAGCTACCTCTTTCTTTTCGAACCCGATAAAACTGAACACCAGTATATCCTTCATGGGTATACGAAAACTATAGTTGCCGGCAGCATCTGTTTGTACTCCTTTCTGCGGGGCCGATTTCAGCGTGATAGATACCCCGGGCAAAGGTAGCCCGGTAGTATCGGTCACCTTACCCCTGATGAGGATACTGGTATCTGCTACAGTGGCATCGCCCACGCCCGTTGGCAGTTCGTCCCATTCTTTTTCTTTGATGATGATGGTTTTGCCGATAATAGAATAGGTAAAAGGTTTGTTTTTTAAACAAACTTCCACCGCTTCCCCCAGGGATACATTGGATACGGCTATATCAATATCCTGCACCTGTTGCAGCATTTTTCGGTCGCCGATAAAACTGCAGCCTGTTTGCTTCCTGATGGATTTAAGTACTTCCAGCAGGGATGCATCCTTTTTATAAATGGTTACTTTCTGAGCAAAAGCCCCGGCAGTAACCTGTAAGGTGGCTGCAATCATCAAGACCAGTGTCAATTTCATAAACAACAGTGTTGTGGCAGGCAGGCGGTATACCCACGCGCCAGGTTTGACCTTTCGTTTAAAAAGCATAATTTTGATGTGCTTGGTTTAATTTAAAAAATTTCATTCAGTCCATTGGGTGGAAGGATTAGTTCAGGCAATACAAATCCGGGCGCGTCGTAAGCGCGCCTGTATTTTTTACCTGCTCCTTCATGTTTGTTGAGGAATTACATCATATTTGTTTGGTTGATACTGTTGGTGACGTACGTTTAAGGCTGCACAATTATTTCATTGTTCACTGTTTTGAAATGGATTTTCCCGGTCATCTCCAGCATTTTTAATACGGCTGTTAAATCTTCTTTCCGGGAAATATCTCCTATAAAAGCTTTGCTACTTATATTTCCTTCGTAGGATACGCGTACATCATACCAGCGTTCAATCTGCCGCATGATGCCCTTGATATTGTCATTGAAGATAAAGCGGCCATCTTTCCAGGCCATTTCCTGTTCCACGTCTGCTGGATGTATCTCAAAACCGGTATCGTTGTGTTGCAATACTGCCTGCTGACCAGGCTGCAGTGTTTTTATGGCGGTACCGCGGGACACTGCCACGGCGCCTTCTGCCAAAGTGGTGCGGATGCAATCTTCTTCGGGGTACGCCATGATATTGAAATGCGTGCCCAGTACATGCACCTGCATATCTCCGGCCTTTACAATGAAAGGTTTCGCCGCGTTTTTTGCTACTTCAAAATATACTTCTCCTGTCATCTCCACTATTCTTTCATTGCCGGTAAATGAAACCGGGAAACGGATAGAAGATGCTGCATTCAGAAAAGCCCGGGTACCGTCCTGCAACAACACTTCGTATTGGCCGCCACGTGGGGTGGCCAGCGTGTTGTATGCCATTGTTTCCTGGCCATGCTGCGGGTTATATTGTAAAACCCCTGCAGTTATTTTCAGGATCTGGCCCTTTCCGGTCAGTGCTGCGTTGCCGGTGCTATCCAGTTCTACTATGCTGCCGTCCGCCAGTTGCAATGTCGCTTTATTGCTTCCTGGCCGGGTGGTGTGCGCATATGTTCCGGTTGGCTTTTTTTTATGTTGCTGTTGCCATATCATATAGCCGCCACTTAGCAGCAACACCGTGATGGCAGCTGCATAGACCAGTTTCTTCTTCCAGTTCAACAGGGATACAACCCCCGGTTCCTGCTGATCAATTTCTTTCAGGATGCGGCCCAGTAATTGTTTATCTGCCGGCAGCCATACCCGTTGTTGTTCCAGGAGTTCCGTATATTCAACCAGCAGGCCTTGTACTTCCTGTAGTGGCTGACTGAAGATCCATTGCTCAAATGATTCATGCTCCTCCGGGGTATAGTTCCCGGCAGCAAACCTTTCCACAAAATGTCGTGCTTCATCTTTATTCATTAGAAAGCTTGATTTTTGTTACACCTGCAGATATAAGACACCCGGGGTGAAGAATAAGACAGGTCAGGGATTAATTTTTTTTTATTTTTTGAATAGCGAGAGAAAAATAACCAGGGATACGGTAAGATCTCCGTGCTTCTGAAGATATTCCCGGATAAAATCCGATGCTGCGTAGAGGTGTTGCTTTACAGCAGAAGTAGATATATTTAACTGTTGGGCAATTTCATGTGTATTGAGCCCGCTTTCATGGTTCAGCCTGAAAACTTCCTGCCGGCGTTTCGGGAGTTTATTAATGGCGTCTTTTGCGATTTCATAGTATTGTTTGTATTGCAGGAGTTCGTTAGCGTCAGCATCTTCGCGTGTATCTGCCGATGTCATCAGGTTATGCACCCGCATCTTTACTTTGCTGCTCCTGAAATAATTGAGTACCTGGTTCCGGGTAACCCTGAAGAGGAAACTGCGCAGGGACCTGATTCCTGCGAGGGTATCCCTTTTGAGCCAGATTTTGGTGAATACATTCTGGAGAATATCTTCCGCATCTTCCCTGGAGCGGATAAACAAATAAATATACCGGTACAATTCTCCCGCATACTGTTCATACAGTTGTATGAAAGCAACTCTTTCTCCCTTAACCAGGCCATCCAGTATATCAGCTTCAGTAGATAAATTGTTCATATCCGGTGTGCGCAATAATTGATGCCGTCACTTTGCAGCAGTTATTTTTACGGCCTTTAAATTTAGTCAAAAGGGTTTGAAATCCAAATAATTGGGGATTTTTTGGTTGGTAAACAGGTCTTAATAAAAAAATAAAAGAGTTTTTTATCTTTTATTATGGTGGAATATTATACCTTTGTTTTGAAAAAGGAAAATCAATGTTTTCAAAGACCTGCGAATATGCGATTCGTGCGATGATTTTTATTGCACACAAATCGAAAGATGGTAATAAAGTTGGGATTAAAGAAATTGCAAAAGGGATTGACTCACCGGAATCTTTTATTGCCAAAATATTACAGGATCTGAGCAGGAAAGGGCTGGTGCAATCTCTAAAAGGACCAAATGGCGGTTTTTATCTCGATAATAAATCTTTAAAATGTTCATTGGCTGATATCGTAACAGAGGTAGATGGGGATAAACTTTTTTCCGGTTGTGGGTTAGGACTTAAACAGTGTTCAGAATCCCATCCATGTCCCATCCACCACGAGTTTAAGAAAGTGAGAGCAGAAATTAAACAGATGCTTGAGAAAGCAAAGTTGGGTGAATTTACCGCCCAGCTGGACCTGAACCTCACATTCCTGAGACGGAAATAGTTTTTTTTGATATAATAAAAGATAAAAAGGTATTAATATCGTTTAATATGAATAGAAGAAAATCAGCTGGCATTATCTTTTTAACCTTTGTCGCTTTCCTGGCACAACCTTTATCCGTTTGTGCGCAGGGCATGAGTCCCTATACCTTTTCCTTTCATTCAAAAGAAGCACGGTTAATGGTCCTGTACGGACTGCTGCTGACATTGATCCTGGTTGTACTGGTACTCAGCAACAAAGTGAATAAGATGCGGGCTGTAAACAAAAAGGAGCGGAGCAAAGAAGGGGCGCAGACCTTTAAGGAGTATTTCAACGACTTTAGCAGTGAGCAGATCGATGCCTGTCTGCAATACAAACAAAGAAAAAACAAACACCCGCAAAGTGGCAGCGGCGCCTCATCCGCATTGCTGGTACTGGGACTGACAAGCATCTTTACTTTTTTCAGTAACAGTGTTTCAGCACAGGGAGAGGCATCTCCCTCCCTGTTGAACGAACCGGGGATCATCATTACCATTGTACTCCTGCTGATTCCCATCATCCTGGGGGTTATCTTCCTGGTGACAAAAGTGATGTATGCGTTAAAGCAACACCGCAACAAACTAAACCTGGAGGCAGCGGAGAAGCTGGCAGCTTATATCAGTACCCAGCCGGAGGAGGAAATAGAAGCGGCCTTAAAGAAGCGTAAAGCCGCTTTGGACTACCAGCTGAAAAACCAGGAACTGGCCGGTTCTCATAAAGCCGAAGATGAAAAAGGCTTGCTGCACATCAATGTTAATAAAGGATTGCCCATAGTGGCTATCAAAAAGAAAGCAGTAAAACGCCCCAATATAGATCCGGCGCTGTCCAGGCTTATACTTTGGTATATTGGCTGTGCTACCTTCTGGCTGCTGTTTGGCACCACGGTGGGAGAATATATCGGGATCAAATTTGTGGCCCCGGATGCAGACCACGTCAGCTGGTTAAGTTTTGGCCGTTTACGTCCCGTACATACCAATGCAGTCTTCTGGGGCTGGGCATCACTGGGTATGCTGGGCCTGGGATATTACGTGGTACCCCGGGTAAGCAACACGGCGCTGGCGAGTCTTAAAAAAGGCTGGTATACCCTTTACCTGATCAATGCGGCGGTTATTTTAGGTACCCTCTGCCTGTTGGCAGGGATCAACAACGGCGGTGGTGAATACCGTGAATATATATGGCCGGTAATGCTATTGTTTGGTATCGGGCTGGCATTAACACTGGTCAACTTTTTACAGACCATCGCCAGGCGCACCACCAAAGAAATTTACATCGCCAATTGGTATATCGTTTCTGCCATCATTTTTGCCATCGTGATAGCGGTGGTTGCCTATGTTCCTTACTGGCAGGACGGCCTGGGCGAAACCATTATCCAGGGCTATTACATGCACCAGGGCGTAGGCATGTGGTTCATGTTATTTACTCTGGGGATCGTTTATTATTTTCTGCCGCAGCAACTCAACAAGCCTATTTATTCCTATAGCTTAGGGATCCTTGCCTTCTGGACGCAGATCCTTTTTTATACGCTGATCGGTACGCACCATTTTGTATTCAGTGCTATTCCCTGGTGGTTACAAACCATTGCTATTGTAGGTAGCGGCGGGATGGCGATTCCTGTGATTGCAGGTACCACCAACTTCCTCATGACCTTTAAAGGCGCGTGGTATAAGATTAAAGACAGTTATACGCTGCCGTTTTTCCTGGTAGGGATCATCTTCTATTTCACGGGGTCTATGCAGGGCACCGCAGAAGCCTTCCGCTCCACCAACCTGATCTGGCACTTTACCGATTTCACGGTGGCGCATTCTCATCTCACCATGTACGGTATTATCTGCTTTTTCCTTTGGGCGGCTATTTATGCTGTAGTACCGCGTCTCACCGGTAAAGAGGCGCCGCAGATAACCATCGGCGCCCATTTCTGGCTGGCACTTATCGGGATGCTTTTTTATACCATCCCGTTAATGTATGGCAGCACGCTGAAAGGACTGATGTGGTTAGCCGGCAAGCCATTCATCGACAGCGTGGTGATGATGGCGCCCTACTGGCTATGGAGGGCAATCGGCGGCAGCCTGATGTGGTTGTCTCACCTGTTCTTTGCATACAACATGTATAGGATGCTGGTAAACGATGGCGTGGTGGATGTAACGGAGAGGACTATACGTCAATTAGCAGAAAAGGAATCCGGCGCACAAACTATTTAAATAAAATATTCAGTTCAGCATGGAATTATTCGATAATCATAAGAAACTTTTTACCACTGCATTTTTATTTTTTGCAGGACTTACGATACTCGTTGCCATTATGCCGGCGATCAGTAATCAGCAAAACAATGCGCCCCTGCCCGATGCAAAGCCACTGAGCGAAGATGCAGTGAAAGGAAAGGCCATCTTCGTAGCGAATGGCTGCGTGGCCTGTCATACCCAACAGGTGCGCAATGTGGACATGGATAAAATGTGGGGCGAACGCCCGGGTATGGCGGCAGACTATGCAGATAACCACCGCACAGATATATGGCGCAACACTGCTACCCTGATGGGAACAGAGCGCACAGGACCGGATCTCACAAATATAGGAAGCCGGCAGCCCAGCAAAGACTGGAACCTGGTACACCTGTACAATCCGAGAATAGTAGTGAAGGAATCTATCATGCCTTCCTATGAGTGGTTGTTCTCCATCAAGGAAACACCCGCGAAAACAGATGTAGTGGTAAACGTGCCGGAAGCCTATCTGAATGGCGCAACAGGAAAAGTAGTTGCTTCAAAAGATGCCTTATACCTGATCGCTTACCTGCAATCGCTCAAACAAACCAAACTATCTGATAGCAGCGCAACACCAGGTTTTTTATATAAAAGAACAGTGGAAAAAGCACCAGCCAATGGATCACCAGCAGGACCGGATGGTAAAGCAATTTTTACAGCTAACTGCCAGAGCTGCCATCAGGCCAACGGAGAAGGATTAAAGGGTGCTTTCCCTCCACTGAAAGGAAGCCCGGTTGTATTGGGCGACAACCTGGAATTATATGTGGACATTGTAATGAACGGATATGATGCGAGAGCCGACTATGGCGTCATGCCACCGGTAGGCACCAACATGAACTTTACCGAAGAAGAAGTAGCCGCCCTGATCAACTATGAGAGAAACAGCTGGGGAAATAACGGTCAGCCGGTTACATCGCAGGAAGTTAAAAAGATCATGGATTTTGTAAAACTGAAAGCCAGCAAGTAATGAAAAGAATCATCCTGACAGCTTTTGTCGTATTAACAGGTTTACAAGCATTGGCCTGCCCGGTTTGTGAAAGACAGCAGAAAGGGATACTGGGCGGCTTTACACATGGAGGTACGCCCGGCAGTAACTGGGATTACCTGATTGTATGGGTCACCGTTATCATCGTGCTCTTCACCCTTTTCTTCTCCGTAAAATGGCTGGTCCATCCCGGAGAAAAATCGGATAGCCATATTAAAAGGAACATTTTAAACAATGAATAACATGGATGAAGAAAGCACCATATTTATTTTTATAGATGATGAGCCAAGGCCCATTGCCGAAGTAAAATCACCGGTAAATTTTGAGCTGGACACACGTAAGCTGGTAGATGGTAATCATACGTTGAAGGTGGTCAGCAAGGATCCCTCCGGCAAAGAAGGGATCCGCCTTATTCCCTTTGTAGTACGCAACGGCCCCGCCATTGCGATTGAAGGGATCAGGGAAAATGCGGTAGTAGATGGTGTATTGCCATTGATGATCAATGCGTATGGAAAAGGAGATCAGAAATCTTTCCTGATTGAAGGCAGTGAAACCCCGCAAAGTATCCCCGCGTGGGTATGGACGCTGATCATTGGCTTCGCCGGATGGGCGATGTACTACCTGGCAAGATATATTTCCTTAACACAATAAAGGGTTATGCAAGACACAAAAGAGATCACAACAATGGACGATATACGGCTCCTGGTAGACACCTTTTATGGCAGGATACGGGAACACGCATTGCTGGGCCCCATCTTCAACGGTATCCTGGAGGGCCGCTGGCCTGCACACCTGGAGAAGATGTACCGGTTCTGGCAAACCGTTCTATTGCAGGAGCATACCTACTATGGCAGCCCTTTTCTACCACATGCCAAACTACCTGTACAACAGGAACATTTTGATGCCTGGCTGCAATTGTGGTATGCCACCATCGATGAATACTTTGAAGGAGAGAAAGCCAGAGAAGCGAAATGGAGAGGAGATAAGATGGCTATCATGTTTCTCTCAAAAATTAACTATTACAACAGCAACCCCGGAACACCACTGCTATGATAACAAAAGTAGAACAACCACTGGTGCTGATTTGCATCTTTACCTGGCTGGGTTTCGTATTGTCAATCAGCTTTATGGAAGCCTGGATAAAGTTCAGGGCGCCCGGCGTCACACTTCCTATCGGGCTGAGTATCGGACGGCTGGTATTTAATGCATTGAATAAAGTAGAATGGGGATTTGCTGTTGTTGTGATGATCGGTGCAGTCATGAGCAATACACCGATTCTTTCGGGACGGAATATTTTCCTGCTGATTATACTCATTATATTAATCGTACAAACATGCTGGCTCTTGCCCTGGCTGGGTCAGAGAGCAGCATTATATATCTCCGGAAAACCGGTACCATCTTCCAGTCTGCATCTTTATTTTATAGGAGTGGAAATCATCAAAACGGGTTGCCTGATCATTTCAGGAATATCACTTTTTAAACAATGAATGATCTTTAAAAAAACAAAACATGTCTACTACACTCGAAAAAACGATAGGAGAATGGGTAGCTTCCGACTACCGCACCGCCGCAGTATTTAAAAAACACAACATTGATTTCTGCTGCAATGGCAACAGGTCTGTTGAAGAAGCTTGCAGACCCATTAATACGGACGCCGTGCAGGTGAAACTCGAAATCCTGCAGGTTATAGAATCGGCGGCCAACAAAGAAAATGCTACCAACGATTACAAATCCTGGCCGCTGGATCTGTTAGCAGATTACATCGAGAAAAAGCACCACCGCTATGTATCAACACAAATACCCGTGCTGGAAAATTACCTGGATAAACTATGCAAGGTACATGGGGAAAAGCACCCGGAACTTTTTGAAATAAGAACATTATTTGCCGGGGGAGCAGGCGAGCTGACCATGCATATGAAAAAAGAGGAACTGATGTTATTTCCTTTTATCCGGAAAATGGTGCAGGCAAAAGAACAGAAAAGCGGTGCTGTTGCAGCGTCGTTCGGAACCGTGCAAAACCCTATCCGCATGATGATGCACGAGCATGATGCGGAAGGGGAAAGATATAGAAAGATCAGGGAACTAGCGGATAGCTATACACCGCCGGCAGATGCCTGTAATACTTACCGGGTCACCTATGCGTTGCTGAACGAATTTGAAGAAGACCTGCACCTGCATATCCACCTGGAAAACAATATTCTTTTCCCTAAGTCTATAGAAATGGAAACGGCCATGACGGCTTAGTTGTATATAGTCACCCTTAAATGATTTACATATGGCCAGTAGCAGACCTATAAAAAGAAATGAGCACATCATGCCGCTTTCCAGGGAACATCATATGGGGTTGCTGTTTTGCTGGAAATTAAGACAGGGCGTAAAAAGAGAGATTGCACCTGACAGGATCAGAAAGTATATCAATTACTTTTGGGACACCCATTTGAAACAACATTTTGAAGAAGAAGAGAACATCCTGTTTAACCAGGTGAAACATAAATTTTGTGATGAAGCTATTGTGCAACACCAGCAGATAACGGATATGATACAACGTATCAATACTGCCGGAAAGGAGGTTCCTGGTATTTACACCTCGTTGGCCGCATTGATAGACCAGCATATCCGTTTTGAAGAAAGAGAGCTGTTTCCTTACCTGGAATCTGCATTGTCTGCAAAAAGCCTTTCCAATATCGGGATTCAATTAAAAAACATGCACGCAGTAACCCCGGTAGATAATTATCAGGATGAATTTTGGGTTAAAGTGTAATTTAGGGGATATGATGGAGGCAATAACAGATGATATTATTATAAAGGTACTGCATGACGGGGAAGAGAGTGAACTGAAAACGCATACCGGCGAATACAGGAACCTCATGATGTTGATCAGTGACAAAATTTATGTAGAAGATTTTGGTGAATGTAGAGGAATAGGCAGGTGTGGCACCTGTCTTGTTGAAATAATATCGAGTGAGCTTCCTTTATCGAAATTAGGCAGGAATGAAGAAGCAACTATTTATAAGGCCGGGATCGAAAATGATAATGTGCGGTTGGCTTGCCAGATCCTGGTCGATCATTCCTTGAATAACAGCACTATACGGTTGTGGCAGGAGTGAGGTGTCATAAATGATTTTCCAAACCAGCCGGATAAGTGCTGTGGTATTGTTAATCTTCAGTTTTGGTCAGCTGCTTTTCCAGCAAATTACCATCAATCATAGCCCATTGCTCAATGATCTTACCATCTTTCAGCCGGAAGAAGCGGTAACCTTTTGTGGATACTTCTTTTCCGGTTGCAGGTATCCCTCTCCAGGTACCGATATGTTTCATGCGCATGGTAATTTTTATTATGCTTTTATCTCCCTCTGTTACCTGATCCTCCACAATGGTGTGGTGAGCAAAAGATGCGGAAGTAACCCTGATCCATTTTTTTACCCCTTCGGCGCCGGCGGGGAAAGTATCGGGAAGCGAATGATCAATAAAATCAGGATGCAGATAAGATTCCGTTAAGTGTATGGCTTGTTGGTTCCATACTTCTTCTATAAATTTCAATACGATTGGTGCGGTCATAAATATATTTTTATAACCACAAAAGTAGACCGGCAGCAGTATATTCACCTGTGACGAACGTCACAAAAAAGCGGGGTTGGTTTATTTTATTCTTTTCCGGATGCGGCTCAACGATTCCCGGGTGATGCCCAGGTAAGAAGCTAACTGGCTCACGGGGATCCGTTGAATAAAGAAGGGAGCATGCGTAAGCAGGTAACTGTATCGCTCTTCGGGGGAATACAGTTTGAAGAAGTTGGCATGTTCTTCCTGTTCTATCAACAATGATTCCAGCAGGCTTCTGCCAAAAAGCTCTATCTCAGCGGAAAGTGTATACAAACTAAGAAGATTCTGCTTTTCAAAACTATACGTCTGCAATGGCTCCATCGCCTGTAGATTGTATGCGGACGCGGCTTCTGACCGTAGACTTTTGAGATTGGTTACAAAGGTATCTTCAAAATAAAAACAGAGATTGATCATCTTCCCATCTTTATCCTGAAAAGCCTTGATAGCGCCTTTTTCAATAAAATAAATCTCGCTGCACTTTGCTCCTTCTTTCAGCAGGAGAGCGCCTTTCGGCCATTGTTTTATCTTTCCATGCTGCAATAAAAGTGTAAATGACTCCTCAGATAACGAGGAGATGCCTGATACTTTCTCTCTTAATTTTTCAGTATGAATATTTTCCGGCATGAAGCAGCTGACTATTGATCAGTACGAAGATAAGTGAAAAAGGCGGCCCGGGAAGCCCCCATGATGCAGCAGTCAGCAAAAAACATTATTGATCTATTTCCTGATAAGATGCCCTGTCTATTTGAATGTTTAATCTTTTAAGCATGCCGGCCAAATCGAAACCCTGTTTTTCATATGCGGCTGTTGCGGCTTGTCTGGCATTGATAAAAGCCTCCTCATTTTCCCATATAACCACGGTTACAAAGCTGAATTGAGCTTCCGTTGTGAGTTGTTCATAGGCATGGTCTGCTATAAAGCCTGGCAGGCTTTTGATAAAGGCCCGTCTTACCCGCACCTGGTTATAGAATTCTTCTTTAGCAGCGGAAGGAACGATGAATTTGTCAATTAAGATATGTGCTTTCATTTTTGTGTCTTTTAATCTTTTTAAAGAACACAAAATTAGTGGGATGAAGTAAGCCGTAATTGTAAAAAATCATTTATTTACCAATAGGAAGCGGATGCAAAAAAGAGATGTGGTGTTTGTCCTGTAAATGATTTGAAGTCTTTAATAAAGTGTGCCTGGTCAAAATAGCCTGCCGTATAAGCCGTTGCAGCAAGACTTTCCGTAGGTGAATAGGTATCGATCAGGTTTCTTAACCGCAGGATGGAGGCAAATTGTTTGGGAGAAGCACCTGTTACCCGTCTGAACCTTTTTTCAAAAGGGTCCTGACTAATATGCAGATCGGTTGCAAGGTCTTTTATGCGGAGATTTCCTTTGGCCTGGTGTATTTTTTCAATTGCATGGGTGATAAGCTGGTCTGACTGGTATGCTGGTATGATTGAAAGCAGGTATTTTTCAATAACCGCTATCCTTTGAAGATGACTCTCTGCTTCGGCCAACCGGGCTTCTATATCATTTAATTGCTGACGGCCAATCAGGTAATCCAGTGGCAGGCTGATGCCGAATAGTTCATGCAGTGGTTCTTTAAAAAGCGTTGCTGCACCACCTTCCCGGAAAACGACAAGTAGGGTGGCGGTTTCCCTGGTATAATGTAATAAGCGGGGGGATTTCCGCAGTCCTGTAATAACGGATGGGGGTAGCTTTTCTTCGATGCCCTGTTCTGAATAAGTTATTCCTCCTTTTAAGCGTAGGGCTATTACAAGTGAGGTGCCTGGCAATATCGTGCTTTCCATACCATTTTCGCTTTCAATGATCATGAAAGTTTTGATAAACGGTTTTAGAAGGCTGGATGGAAGATATTGCTCGATTTTCATGCTGGTAGCTGTTTTGCAAATTTATGCAATTCAGATGAACGGTGCTGTCAGTATTTTGATATATTTGAGAGAACTAAAATTGTATATCAGGCAAGTATGAGGTCCGTCGTACAGAAAAGCACGATTCCCGCGTCGCGGATATTTGTAGCGCATGACCTGCGCGAGAAGCATTTTGATCCTACCTGGCATGCGCATGAGGAATACCAGATTTTCCTGGTGCTGAAAGGCACCGGCACACGGTTCATTGGCAATACGGTGACCTCTTTTTCTCCCGGTGATTTTACTTTGCTGGGCCCTCATGTTCCTCATTTGTGGCGGAGCGATGATCTTTATTTTGATAAACAGAATAACGAGTATACCCACGGGTTAGTGATTTATTTTAAAGAAGATTTTCTGGGAGAACTGCTGGAAAAAGATGAGATGACACATATCAAAACGCTTTTTGTCAAAGCACAGCGTGGTATTGAGTATTATGGAAAGATCAGGGATCTGGGGAGCCGGCAGATAAACAATATCCTGGCGGCTCATGGTATGGAAAGCGTGATCCTGCTGCTCTCATTGCTGGATAGTTTCGCCCATTCAAAGGATTTCCGCCTTTTACACAATGCTGATTACGTCAATACCCTGAAAGAAACAGAAACGCATCGTATCAACCTGGTTTATAATTATGTTTTACAACACTTCAAAGAGCCCATCGCACTGGAACAGGTAGCGGCATTATTACACATGACACCCACTTCTTTCAGCAGATATTTCCGCATTAAAACCAGTAAATCATTTACAGGTTTCCTGTCGGAGTTGCGTATCCGCCATGCCTGCAAACTGCTTTCAGAAGAAGACGGTAAAAGCATTCATGAGATCTGTTATGAATGTGGCTTTAACACTTTGTCAAATTTTAACAGGCAGTTTAAAACATTCATGAAAATGCCCCCCAAAGAATACAGACAAGCATTCCTTTCCTTATAAAGCCTCTTACCCCCACTCTTTTTTCATCAAATAATCAATTTTGTGCTTTTTGAGATATAATACAGTCGGTTTCTGACATAATCCGCTAAAAGATACTACCGGAGAGCGGCTATTTTGTGTTATTATTTCACGTTAAGTCAAGTCAATACTTATGTCTTTACAAGTTAGCTTTGGCGTTAGTACCTGGTTGTGGACTTCTCCTTTTAGTACATCAAATGCGCGGGATCTTTTTGCAAAGATCAGCGGTATGGGCTATGACATGGTAGAAATTGCTGTGGAAGATCCTCAGCTGATAGACACGGCTATTATCAAAGAAGAACTATTCCGGAATAACCTACAGGTAGCTATCTGCGGCGCATTTGGCAGTACCCGCGACCTGAGCAGTGATGATGTGGCCCTACAAAAAAACGGGTTACAATATATAGCTACGTGCCTGGATATTGCACAACAATTGGGGGCTTCTTTTTTTGCCGGTCCAATGTATGCTGCAGTAGGAAAGGCGCGGATGGTAGCTGCAGAGCAACGTAAAACAGAGTGGGAGCGGGCGGTAAAGAACCTGCGCATCGTTAGCGGCATGGCTGCAGACAAAGGGCTGCAGCTGGCGCTGGAGCCGCTGAACCGCTTTGAATCGGATCTCATCAATAATGTACAGGATCTGCTGCAACTGATTAAAGATATTGACCATCCTGCCGCCAGAATAGGACTGGATGGCTTTCATATGAATATTGAAGAACGGGATGCAACCCAGGCGATTGTGGATGCGGGGGAGAAACTGATCCACTTCCAGGTATCGGAAAATTACCGCGGCACACCGGGTAGCGGGCAAACTAACTGGAACGCCTATCTGAAAGGATTAAAGGAAATAAATTATAAAGGCGCCGTTTCCATTGAAAGCTTTACACCCGATAATAAAGAGCTGGCAGGCGCCGTATGTATATGGCGTAAGCTGGCAGAAGATCAGGATACTTTTGCAAGAGAAGGGTTGGCATTTCTTAAACAATGGGCACAGGGATAACAAATAAAATCTTTAGCTATGCAAGCAAATAAAGTTAACATCGCCATCGTTGGATTGGGTTTCGGAGCGGAATTCATTCCTATCTACCAACGCCATCCCCAGGCGGAGATGTTTGCTATCTGTCAGCGCAATAAAGAGAAACTGGACCAGGTAGGAGATGCTTTCGGGATAGCGAAAAGATATACAGACTATGATGAGCTGTTGAAAGACAGCACCATCGATGCGGTACATATTAATACACCGATCCCTGATCACGCTGCCCAATCACTGAAAGCCCTGAGAGCAGGCAAACACGTGGCCTGCACCGTGCCGATGGCTACTACGGTGGAAGAGTGCAGACAGATTGTTGAGGCGGTAAAGGAAACCGGGCTTACTTACATGATGATGGAAACAGTGGTATATGCCAGGGAGTTTCTGTTTATGAAAGAACTGTATGAAAAAGGGGCACTGGGCAAGATCCAGTTTCTGAAAGCCAGTCACCAGCAGGATATGGACGGATGGCCCAACTACTGGCCGGGACTGCCGCCTATGTATTATGCCACGCATTGCGTAGGGCCGGTACTGGGATTAACAAAAGCAGAAGCGGAATATGTTTCCTGTTTCGGTTCCGGTACTATCCGTGAAGAACTGCATCCGTTTTATCATTCATCATATGCGGTGGAGAGCACACATATTAAATTCAGAAATTCAGACCTGAGTGCGCATGTATACCGTTCTTTGTTTGATACAGCCAGGCAATACCGGGAAAGCTTTGAAGTATATGGTTCAGAGAAATCTGTTGAGTGGCCACTGATAGAAGGAAGGCCACTGGTACTGCATACGGCCAAACGCCCGGAGCCGGAAATACCGGAAGAAGTGGTGTCACCGGATTATGCGCACCTGTTGCCGGAGCCGATACAGCTTTTTACAACAAGAGGCGTGTATGATAGTGATGGGTCGCAACATCTTTCATTTACGCAGGGCGCTGGTCATGGTGGTTCGCATCCACACCTGGTACACGAGTTTGTAAGTGCGCTGACAGGGCGGCGGGAGCCATTTCCCAATGCGCGGCAGTCGGCCAATATCACCTGTGTGGGCATCCTGGCACATGAGTCGGCGCAACAGGGCGGGGCTATTGTACCGTTGCCCGCTTTTACAATGCTGTAAGTCACCACGATATAAATAATGTAAAGAATTTTTTTTGATAGTAATGCTAATCACATTTGCCTAATGAAAAAAAATAATTGGTTATATCTCTTTGTATTGGCATTGACGGGTGCCCTTTTCTCTGCATGTAATATGGGACACGATAAAGCCCCCCGCAAACTGGAGATTTTTTTCCTGGGACATCAAAGCAAGCATCATAATTCCGAAAGACTGGCGGAGATGCTCTCACAGGAATATTTTAAGCAGGGTATCAACATTACCTATTCTGCCAATCCTGATGATCTTGCCGGGGAGGATCTTAAATTATATGATGGCCTGATCGTATATGCCAATTACGATAGTATTACACCTGCACAGGAAAAAGGATTGCTGGAATTTGTCCGTTCCGGTAAAGGTTTTATCCCGCTGCACTGTGCTTCTTATTGTTTCCGTAATTCGCCGGAAGTAGTAGAGATGATAGGCGGACAGTTTAAAACACATCAATATGATTCCTTTCCTGCTGTGATCGTGAAACCGGAACATCCTGTTATGAAAGGGATTCCGGCTTTCCGTACGGAAGATGAAACCTATGTGCATGACAAGATCAGCAAAGATATTGAAGTGCTGACAGAGCGGGTGGAAGGGGATCATCATGAGCCTTATACCTGGGTGCGCCCTTATGGTAAAGGCCGCGTTTTTTATACAGCTTACGGACACGATGAAAAAACATGGAACAATCCTGATTTCCTGAACCTGGTACGTAATGGTATATTATGGGCGGTAGGAGACCATGTAAAAGCTTTGCATGATAGCCTGCATTTACCGGTACCAACCTATACTCCCGCTAAAATTCCTAATTACGAGCATCGTGATCCGGCGCCTCAGTTGCAACAACCGCTTACGCCTGCGGCCTCTGTAGCGTTGACGCAGCTGCCTCCCGGATTTGAAATGCAGTTGTTTGCTTCCGAACCTGAAATCAGTAAACCTATCTGCATGAACTGGGATGAACGTGGTCGTTTATGGATTGTGGAAACCGTGGATTATCCGAATATGGTGCGGGAGAATAAAGCTGAAGGCAGAGACAGGATTAAGATTCTGGAAGATACAGATGGCGATGGGAAAGCGGATAAGTTTACTGTCTTTGCAGATAAATTAAATATCCCTACCGGCTTCACTTTTATAAACGGAGGTGTTGTGCTGGCACAACCACCGCATTTTCTTTTTCTGAAAGATACCAATGGAGATGATATTGCCGACGAAAGAAAAGTAATTATCACAGGCTGGGGTACGTTTGACACCCATGCGGGACCTTCTAACCTGCGTTATGGCCCCGATAACAAGATATGGGGAACGGTAGGCTATTCGGGCTTCAAAGGTACTATTGGCGGCTCTTTGGATACGATGAGGTTTAGCCAGGGATTATATGAATTTACGCCGGATGGGAAAGAACTGAACTTCCTGGGCAGCACCAGTAATAACACCTGGGGCCTGGGATTTTCCGAAGACTTTGATGTGTTCTTATCTACTGCCAACAATACCCACAGTGCGCATTACGCCATACCCAAACGATATCTGGATATGGTATCCGGCGAAACGGAGCCGGGAATAGAAAAGATCGATGGGCATTACGGGATGCACGTAGTGACCAAAAACCTGCGGCAGGTAGATGTACATGGAGGCTTTACCGCAGCGGCAGGGCACAATTTGTATACTGCCCGCAAGTTTCCGAAAGAATACTGGAACAGGATCGCTTTTGTTTGTGAGCCAACCGGGCGCGTCATTCATCGCGCTATCCTGACCCCCCATGGTTCTTCCTTCAAAGAACAGGATGGATGGAATTTTGTGGCCAGTGCGGATGAATGGTTTGGTCCGGTACAGGCAGAAGTAGGGCCTGACGGCGCGCTCTGGATGCTGGACTGGTATAACTTCATCATCCAGCATAATCCTACGCCGGAAGGATTTGAAACAGGTAAAGGCAACGCTTATGTAAACCCGCTCAGGGATACACTGAGAGGCCGTATCTACCGCATCAAATATAAAGAAGCAAAGGATGATAAAATATTATCCCTCAGTAAAGATAAACCGGATGATCTTGTAGCAGCGATGCGCAGCACCAATATGTTCTGGCGTACTACCGCACAACGTTTGCTGGTAGAATCCGGTAATCGCAAAGTAGCGGATCAGCTGTATAAAATTATCCAGGATACACATGTAGATGAAGTGGGTATCAATGCACCTGCAGTGCATGCACTCTGGACATTGCAGGGACTGAAATTATTGGATGGCCAGGATAAAAAAGCAATCGACGTAGTTACAGGTGCGCTCCATCATCCTGCCGCCGGTGTGCGCCGCGCCGCTATCCAGGTGCTGCCGCCCATAGAAGCCACCGGTAAGGCATTGTTGGCATCAAAAGTATTTGAAGACAAAGATCTGCGGGTGGTGCTGGCTGCCGTACTGAAAGTAATTGATCTGCCCACCTCTAATGAAATTGGGCATCAATTATTTGAGATGGCCAACCAGAAAGGACGTGTGGTGGAAGATAAATGGATACGCAAAGCATTGTCTATCGCAGCAGTGAAACATCATGCAGGTATTGCTGCGGCCTCTAAGGAAAGCGGGATCAGTGAAAAAGTAGAGATCGCCGAACTTGGAAAGCCCGACCAGGTGATCGTACTTAAAACACTGCCGCATGAAATGAAATATGATAAGACCGTGCTACATGCAAAGGCAGGCACCATCCTGGAAATCGTTTTTGATAATGTAGACTTCATGCAGCACAACCTGCTGATCCTGAAACCTGGTAGTCTTGCCAGGGTAGGGGAAGCGGCTGATCAGTTGGCAGAAACACTGGATGGCGCAAGCCGGCAATATGTGCCGCGCATCCCGGAAGTACTGCATGCCACGCCGCTGGTGAATCCGGCAGAAAAATACAGCCTGAGGTTCAGGGTACCGGCAGAACCGGGCGCATACCCTTATATCTGCTCTTATCCGGGGCATTGGCGGATTATGAACGGGGTACTGAATGTGGTGCGGTAGCGGAAATTGGTGGTTGTCGCAATTAACCCCTTAAATTGTCGCTTCTCCACCTCCTGGAAGTGAATTTCTGCAAGTAAATTTGGTTTATCAACCTCCGGTAAATGGATGGACAATATGTTCAACCGGCCGGAGGTACTTTTGCAAAGAGGTAATTGTATTCAGCGTAAACCCAAAAAACATTTTATGAAAAAGATCACACCATTCCTCTGGTTTAATGATAACGCCGAAGAAGCCGTGAATTACTATGTCTCTGTTTTTAAAAATTCAAAAATCACAGCTATAAACCGTTATGGAGAAGGAGGCCCTGCGCCCGCAGGAAGTGTACTAACGGTCAGCTTCCAACTGGAAGGAGAAGATTTTGTGGCTTTAAACGGCGGCCCGCATTACACTTTTACCCCGGCCATATCGCTTTTTGTAAACTGCATAACACAGGAAGAAGTAGATGAGTTGTGGGAAACGCTTTCTGAGGGTGGAGCTAAAAGTCGCTGTGGTTGGCTGGAGGATAAATATGGCCTGTCGTGGCAGATCATTCCCGCTACTTTAATGGAGTTGATGAATGATAAAGATCCCGTGAAAGCAGGAAGAGTGATGAAGGCGATGATGAAAATGGATAAAATTGATATTAAAACTTTACAGGAAGCATACGATGAAAAATAATCCCGGACTTCCATAAAAAAAACGCTCACTTCGACATCACCTGTTCATCTTCCCCTTTTAATTTATAAATATTTTGCTATAGTTTTGTAGAAGGGACGGCAGTATAATATCTTGCTGACCGGAATACACCGAACCGGTGATGGTTCGGGGGTATCATTATCAACCATAGAATAAGAGGGAAGAACAGGAGTGACCCGCCTCCTTATTGCGGGATAACAATTTATTAATGATGATTGCCTGGCGGCTGTGTTGTATTTTACAACATTGTAATTATATATGATGGCCAATACCGGCTAAAATAAAGCGGGGATAATAATCTTTTAAATTTTGTATTATTGACGTATGCACCGTATTCCCGTATTGGATGAGAAGTTATTGCTGAAGCAAACCGCGGAAGGTGATGAGCGAGCCTTTGAGCAGTTGTTCCGGGCTTATCATCAGGAGCTGGGCGCTTATGTATTACGTGTTACAAAGTCAGTAGCACTTGCGGAAGAAGTGGTGCAGGAGGTGTTTATCAAGATCTGGACAAAGCGCACACAGTTGCAGGAAGTGAATAATTTCCGGTCTTATTTATTTATCGCTTCCCGTAATCATACCTACAATGTGCTCCGGCAACAGGCCCGTGAGGCCATGAAGCAGCAAACCTGGGCTTCGGATACCGCGCAGGGGTCAGACCATGCTGCCGGTGAAGACATGGAAAGATATTATACTTTAATAGAAGAAGCCGTGAAAAAACTCCCTCCCCAGCAGCAAAAAGTATGGCTGCTGAGTCGCAGGGAAGGATTAAAACATGAAGAGATAGCCTCCCGGCTGCTCCTTTCACGGGAAACTGTAAAAAGACATATCAGCCTGGCGATAGGTGCTATCACCCGCTATGTACAGGCACATGCCGGCAAGATGATCCCGGTATTTGTCATTCTTTTTGAAGATTTAAAAAAATAATCTTCCGGCATTGACCCTTTCTCTGATCTCCGGTGTCTTATAACCGGAAAATAAAAACATTTAATGGCTGATAAAAGGATTACCTGGTTATTCCATCGTTATTTCGACAACACGGCTACCCCTGAGGAACAGGCTGAGTTGATGGCGTTGCTGTATGAGAATAATAATGAAGAAGAAGTACAGGCGCTCATGGAAGAAGCATGGCAGTCATTTAATGCAACCGATCCCGTTTTTTCGCCGGAGCAAAGCGACGCTATGTTGCTGCGGGCCTTACAATCAGCTACTACCCCCGTTGTACAAATGAAACGGAGGCTGTGGCCGAAACTGGCAGCAGCAGCGGCCATTACGGTATTACTGAGCGTAGGTGCGTATCTGTTATTTGAACACAACACCACACCATATGCAGCAAAGAAGCTAGCCGCGCCCATAGAAAAAAATGAGACGCCTGAACCGGGGGGGAATAAAGCAGTACTAACCCTGGCAGACGGTTCACAGGTAACGCTGGACAGTACCGGCAATGGTGTACTGGCCTTACAAGGCAATACACAGGTATCAAAATCAAAAGACGGAGAGCTGGCATACCAGGCAGCTACCGGCGACGCCGCAACCGCCATCTCTTATAACACACTATCCATTCCGAGAGGAGGACAATATAAAGTGGTACTGCCGGACGGCACCGGCGTATGGCTGAATGCCGCCAGTTCACTGAAATATCCTGTATCATTCACCGGTAAAGAGCGCACCGTGACGCTCTCCGGCGAAGGCTATTTTGAAGTAGCCAGGAATGACAACCAACCTTTTTTTGTAAAGGTGGATGACATGGAAGTAGCGGTACTGGGAACGCATTTTAATATCAATGCTTATCATGATGAAGCAGCGGTTAAAACCACGCTTTTTGAAGGCGCCGTAAAAGTGAGCAATGGCGCTGCCAGTAAACAGATTAAGCCAGGTGAACAGGCTGTTATAAACGCAGATGCTGCCAATATACGGGTGGTTAATGCAGATATGGATCAGGCATTGGCCTGGAAAAACGGATTTTTCCTTTTCAGGCGTACCAGCCTCGAAGCGGTGATGCGGCAACTTTCAAGATGGTATGATGTAGACATCCGTTATGAAAGAAAGATCCCTGCCAGGGAATTCAGCGGTGAAATACCCCGCAATGCCGGCCTGCCGGAGATTCTAAAGATCCTGGAACTGAGCCGGATACAATTTAGGGTGAAAGGGAAACAGATCATTATCATGTGACAATAATTTATTCCTAACGAAATCAAAATTGTATGAAGAAAGATTTACATCCTTCATAGTAGAATGGTATGCCTGGAATAAAAAAAACAGGATTCCGGCTTAAACGGAATCCTGATCAGTACAGGCTTAAAAAAAGTAAATAATCGGCACTATTTAGTATTTCCTAAACCAACTCTAATGTACAAAAAATTACTTGCCTTTAAACGCAGGGGTTATCCTGGTATGCCAGTCGGCATCCTCCTGAAGATGAAGCTGGCTATTGCGATCATCATCATAGCCAGCCTGCACGTAAGTGCCAGCGGTTATTCGCAGCCGGTAACGCTGGCAGAAAAGAACGCTCCACTGGAAAAGATCTTTCAGTCTATCAGAAAACAAACCGGCTACGTTTTCTTCTATGATTATTCCTGGTTATCGGATACCCATCCGGTAAGTATGAATGTGAAAAGCATTCCCCTGGAAAAGGCGCTGGACCTGTGTTTTGTTGATCAGCCACTCACGTATGCGGTTGTAGGCAAAACCATTGTTATCAGTCCGAAGGATAAGAAAGCAGACCTGTTCCAGGATTCTGTGATCACCTTACGTGGCAGGGTCACCGATCCCAATGGCAACCCTTTGCCCGGTGTTACAGTAAAAGTAAAAGACCAGAATAAAGGTATTTCCACAGATGCTGATGGAAATTTTATACTCCGCCCTGCCCCCGGCAACATCGTACTGCTCGTTTCTTATATTGGATATAATCCGAAAGAAATAGCCGTAACGAATGTAAACAGTGCGGTTATGATCAGGCTGGAAGAAAACACCACGCAGTTAGACCAGGTGATGGTAGTTGGTTATGGTACACAGAAGAAGAGCAGTGTAACAGGTTCCATTGTACAGGTAAGTTCCAAAGAATTGAGTACGGCGCCTACCTCCAACTTGTCTGCTATGCTACAGGGACGGCTGCCAGGATTGGTAACCAGGCAGTCCAGCGGACAGCCCGGTTCTGATGGTGCTTCTTTGCTTGTAAGGGGATACAGTACGCTGGGAAATAGCAGCCCGCTGATCATTGTAGATGGGGTGGAACGTGATTTCCCTTCCTTGAATCCTGATGAAATTGAATCCGTAACAGTGTTGAAAGACGCGGCTGCCGCAGTATATGGTGTACGCGCTGCCAACGGCGTAATTATGGTAACATCCAAAAGAGGGAATAACAATCAGAAACCAACCATCAATTTTAATTCATCCCTCGCTTTAAGTACAAATACTAATTTCCCGAAATTCCTCAACGGCCAGGACTATGCTTACTGGTACAACAGGGCGCAGGAACTGGATGGTATCGGCGAAAATGCGCGCAGATTTACCGCGGACGAAATGGACCGGATAAAGAATGGCGATCCCCAGGGCGTATTTGGAAACACGGATTGGTTTGATCTGCTGTTTAAAAGCAGCGCCCCGATATACACTAATAATCTGTCCATCTCCGGCGGAACAGACAGGTATAAATATTTTGTGTCTATAGGCAGCTATAGCCAGGACGGTATTATTGACCGCACTTCTTACAAACGTTATAATGTAAGAGCAAACCTGGACGCTACTATCACAAAAAGATTAAGCGCCGCTGTAAACCTGGCCCTGAGAGATGATAATACCAAACAACCCGGATTAAGCGCCGGTATCGGTAACTCCTATGCGTCTATTTTCAGCCAGGCGATGTTGTCATATCCATTTCTGCAGCCGTATAATGCGGCAGGAATGCCGGTAGGCAGCCAGAACCCTGGTAACGGGAATCAGAATGCTATCGCTGCAAGAGATCTTTCCGGAGAACAGAATACGAGATCCAGCAAATTCCAGGGAAGCATCGCATTGAAATATGATGTACCTGGTGTAGAAGGGTTAAGTTTGAAAATGAATACTGCTTTTGATAAGGGGTATAGTATGAAGAAATCATACCTGCTCCCTTATTTATTGTCCGTATATAATCCTGCTTCCAGAGCATTTACTGAAACCTATGCCCGTCATGCCCTTACCGGTGATGCCACCCTTAACCAGTGGTTTGCAGATTCCTGGCAGACAACCTTACAACCTTCGGTGAATTATGACCGCAGCTTTGGTAAGCACTCCGTAAGCGGCTTATTCCTGTACGAGTATATGCGCAATGATAATTCGTCTTTGTCGGGTGGAAGAAGAGGTTATCCGATTACCGATATCATGGACCTGAATTTTGGTGAAGAAGTAATAGATGATCTTGTAAAAGGCGGCCATGGCATGTTTCACAGAGCGGGCTATGTTACCAGGCTGAATTATGATTTTGCCGGTAAGTACCTGTTTGAATTTACCGGAAGAGTAGATGGCTCTCCAATGCTTCCAAGTCAAACCAGGTGGGGGATTTTCCCGGGTGCTTCATTGGGATGGCGTATATCTGAAGAAGATTTTTTCAAAAACAATGTGTCATTCGTAGACAACCTGAAATTGCGTGCCTCTGCCAGTAAGCTGGGTAATGACAGGATAGCGGACTATCAGTATTTAACAACAATGAGCCTGGGACCGGATCCTGTAGTGATGATCGGTGATAAATTGTCGCGTCCTTTGTCTCCCGGCAGCATACCTAACCTGGATATTAAATGGGAAACCACCATGGTATATAACGGTGGTATAGAAGGTAGCTTGTGGAATGGCTTACTGGGTGTGGAAGCAGACGTGTTCTATAAAGTAACCAAAGATATTCTCCAGGGTCAATCCAACCTGATGCCATCATCTTTGGGTGGATATTTTCCTGCTTATGTCAATTCAGGGATAGTGGACAACAGGGGATTTGAATTGACATTACAACACAGGAATCATATCGGTCAACTCAATTACCAGGTGAGAGGAAATGTATCCTGGGCCAGAAATAAAGTGATTCAAACAACAGAAGATCCGAATGTTCCTGATTATTTACGCAAAACAGGCAAGCCGATTGGTATGAAGTACGGTTTTGTGGCAGACGGATTATTTCAGTCACAGGAAGAAATTGACAACAGCGCATTGTTCGGACCAACCCGTGTAGGGGAAGTGAAACTGAAAGACCTGAATGGTGATGGACGTATTACCTGGGATCAGGACTGGACCATGATCGGAAGAGGTGATCTCCCGGAAGTAATGTTCGGATTTAATGTGAGTGCAGACTACAAAGGATTTGATTTCAACATGTTCTTCCAGGGCGCTGCAGTATCAGACGTCGCGCTGTCTGGTTTGTATTCCAGCTCCGGTATTTATGATAACACCTTTTATACCATGCCTTTTTACCAGGATGGTAATGCACCCAATTACCTCGTGGAAGGCGCCTGGACGCCGGAGAATCCAAATGCAAAATATCCGCGTCTCAGTACCACTCCTGCGCAAAGCGGTGGAAAGTTCTCTTCCTTCTGGATCAGGAAAGGTGATTATCTGCGCCTGAAAAGTGCCCAGATCGGTTACACCTTGCCTGCTACCGTAACAAACAGGATCAATATACAACGTGCACGTATACACGTATCCGGCAGTAACTTATTTACGGTGAGCGCGCTGGGTTTTCTGGATCCGGAAATGCCAAGCGTAAATCAGGGATATTATCCGCAGCAACGCTTGTTTGAATTTGGACTGAATATCACGCTTTAATCCATTACGACATGAAAATTAAAAGACTTACATATACTTTATTATTGTCCGGGTTCTTATTCACCACGGGTTGTAGCATTGATCCGGAACTAACGGACGTGTACACCAGTGAAGTGGCGTGGACAAGCGAGGCAAACCTGGAACTTTCACTGAATAAGTTTTACCCGCTGATCGGACAAACCTACTATAGTTCACACGTAACGCAGGATGCTTATGCAGATGTATTGAAAATGAATACACCCGGTGATGAAGTGAACCTGCTGGTATTAGGTTCCTCTGCCATCACACCCGGCGCCAATGCCATGGATAACTGGGCCTGGGGATATACCTGGGTGAAGAGCTGCAACCAGTTCCTGGATGGATTAAAACAGTTTGGTACAAAACTGTCGGCCGAAACCACCGCAAGAGCTGAAGCGGAAGTACGGTTTTTCAGGGCCTACGTTTATTTTGAACTCGCCAAAAGATATGGCGGTAGTGTGATCCTCTTAAAAGATCTTCCTACAGAAAAATTTTATGCAAGGAGCACACCGGATGAAGTATGGAACTTTATTGCAGAAGACCTTGATTTTGCTGCCGGCAATCTTCCTACAGAAGTGCCTGCCAATAAAAGAGGGAAGCTCACCAAAGGCGCTGCATTTGGCCTCAAAGCAAGGGCCATGCTCTACGCAAAAAGATGGAAAGACGCTTCTGACGCAGTGGTAAACCTGGATAAGCTGCAACTGTACGATCTGTACCCCGACTATGAAAAGCTGTTTAACCTGAAACGGTCCGGTGGTGGAGAGAATAAAGAAAGCATCCTGGAATTCGGCTATAGCTCACCAAACTTCGGCTATTCCTTTGATTACTTCTTTTGCCCTCCCGGTGATAAAGGCTATGCACAGGTGAGCCCAACGGAAAACCTGGTGTCTGAATATGAAATGGCCGATGGTAGCAAATTCAGCTGGAGCAATGCCACACAGGCCGCCTCCCCATACGAAAACCGCGAACCCCGTTTCTATGCTTCCATTTTATATAATGGTGCATCCTGGAAAGGAAGAACCGTGGAAACTTTTGTAGGCGGCGTTGATGGATATGCCATCGGTGGTGGTACTACCTGCACCGGCTATTATATGAAGAAACTGTTTGACGGTAGCATCAAAACACAAACCGAAGGATTCCGCGCAGGTGAACTGACTTTCTATTTCATGCGGTATGCAGAAGTATTGCTGATCTATGCGGAAGCGATGGCTGAGCAGCAACAGTTAGGAGAGGCATTGAAAGCATTAAATAAAGTGCGTGCAAGAGCAGGTTTTACTACAGACGTATCCGCTGGTAGTAAAGATGAGTTTATGAAACTGTTGCGTCATGAAAGGATGGTGGAACTGGCTTTTGAAGGACACCGCTACTGGGATCTGCGCCGCTGGGGACTGGCTACTACCGTATTAAATGGCACAAATGTTACCGGCACCAAGGTCACTAAAAATGGAGACGGTACTTTCAGCTATGTAGAAGTAGACAGTGATAATGGCAAGAAGCGTGTTTATCCTGAAAAATATAATCGTTTCCCTATTCCTGTCGACGAAATTCAGAAGAATCCGTTAATGGAACAATTTGATGAATGGAAATAGTTTAAAACTAACTACAATGAAGAAAAATATTTTTTTATATAGTTTACCAATGCTGTTCACTTTGTTCCTGGCTTCTTCCTGTGAAAAAGTGAACCTGCACGAAGGGATTACCTTTGAGAAAGGGTTATTGAACTTCCAGATAGAAGTTCCGGGTCAGCCTGCGCAATACAATGCCACGGTAGCAGGCCCGTATAACGATGGAGATACTATTTATATAAAAGTACCTACCACAGATGAAGACCCGCTGGATGTAACAAAGCTGAAACCTTTGGCCAGCCTGGAAAATAACAGTGAAATTAAACCCGGTTTGCCCGGTTTGGCAGATTTCACCAATCCAATGGAGATAAGCGTGGTGGATGGATCAGGCAACACGAAACGCTATATTGTAAAAGTGGTGCCTACCCTACCAAGAACAGTATTCAAGAGCCTGTGGTTCAAAACCGCCTCCACACTGGGTGTATTAAGAACCAATATTTCTGGTCTGACCGTAGCGGGTGATAACCTGCTGGTAGCAGATTATAATGGCGGAAATATGGGTGCTGATGCAGGTGTGCGGGTATTTGACAAAGTAACCGGTGATTATAAAAAGATCATTGCCCCGCCAACTACTTTCTGTATGCAAGTAGTAGCGGATGATGCCGGTCATTTTGTGATGAACAGGTACAACGTTTACGGCGCCGGATTTATGGTATACTACTATGAAGATGTAGACAGTGCGCCACAGCTCATCCTGAACTATACAAATGCAGCGGGTTGCCCGGCTGATCTGGGTAAAAAGATGAGCGTAATAGGTAACCTCAAACAAGGTAAGGCGTATGTGTATGCCACCACGGCTAACAATAATAACTGTTACTATTGGGAATTTAATGATGGTGTTCCTGTTGATGTGTTGCCTACTGTTATAAAGTATACCAATGCAACGCCATGGAACTTTGCCACCATAAAAAGGAAATCGCTGGATGCCAACTCCGATCATTACATCACCTACTGTAACTACGTATCACCGGATGCAAACCTGGAAAAAGGAAGCCGCTTTGCCTCTTTTACACCTGATATGGATGTAACTGAAATGAATACACAGAATCACTATTATAAAATTCTTGATTTTGAAGTATTTAATATAGGCGGTACCGTATTTATGGCTGCACTGACACAGGGTTATTTTGCCTGGGATGCTACGCACATAAAAGTATATGATATCACAGATCCTGCAAAGATGAAACTGGTACCGGGAAGTGCAGGATACGATGATTTCATGTTATTCACGTCACCCATGTACGGTGGTACCAACTACAACAGGTATGGCGATGTTGCCGTAGATGTAAAAGGTAACGACATCACTGTTTATGCCACCATGGCTACCAATGACGCCACTACAGCAGGTGTGATGGCTTACAAGATGAAATTCAATCCTTAAAAAAATTATACAGGAATTGCAGGATCTCCCTGCAATTCCTTATTTTAAACTATTATGAAGAAGATTTTTTTATCTGGTATCTGTATCACCATCATGGCCGGCCTACTGTCATGTAGCAGGCATACAGCCACACCTGATACGCCGGGCAAGGAGCATCCTGCAGATAGTATAGGCGCTCAGGACAGCACCTCCCTTAAATACCGGGCGCTTCATGGCGCCACCATACAAATAGATCCTTCCTTCCCTTATTATCAGCACCGCTCCAATGAAAGTATCGTGGATGAAATTGCGCTCGCCGGTTATACAGGCGTGCATTACTTTGTTGTGAATGAGCAGGAAGTAAATGGTCCGTTAATAGCCGCATTTCATAAACGTGGGATGCCTGTATGGCTGATGGTAGTAGGAAACGGAACGTATTCTACTAAAGGATTGCCGGCAGGATGGGAACAATGGAAGATGGAAATGACGAGAGAAAAGAACGGGGAAGGATTTACCTTTTTCTCTTTGTTTAATAAAGATTTTGCTGCCTGGAAAAAGCAGTCATTGGTGAAACTCCTGACGGATTATCCCTTTGATGGCGTAGAAATGGCGGAAACTTATTTCCCGGAATGGGATGCTATCCGTACCGGGAGGTATGGAGATGTGGGCCCGGTGGCGCAGGCGGCCTTTAAGGAAAAATATAACCTGGGAATACCGGAATTTAATAACGCTTCCGCTGCCAACTTCTACACTAAAATACCAGAGATTTATAAGAAGTGGATGCAGTTCAGGGTAGACGGCGTGACTGATTTCCTGGATGAAATTTATAATGGCGCCGGTGGTGTAAGAGCAACTCATCCAAATGTACTGGTGGCCACCTGGAGCCTGGTAGTGGATGCAGGACTCAATTCCGTTGAAAAGGTTAGAGAAGATCATGGACTGGATGTGGTGGAAATTGTAGGCAAGGTAAAACCTGATGCACACTTTTTTCAGACACATTGGCCCGACTGGATAAAGACAGAAAAGCAACTGCCACCGGATTATATGAAAGCATACAACATCTTTACCGGGCCGGTGCATGCGCCATTCCCCGACCTGCCTTTAGGTTTCCAGGCAGATCAAGGATCAGGCAAGGATATGATAAAATCAGCAGCCTGGGTACATCAGTTTAATGAAGCCGTGCCTAAGTATGGCTACGCTACCTGGACAACCTATGAGTATCATCTGGGTGGCTATATTTATGCCGGTGCGCCTGTGCCATTGAAAGCAGTGCAACAGGGGAATGATTCAGTGATTGTTTCCTTCAGCAAGCGGATCGATGAAACGAGCGGTAGCAACCTGGCAAATTATAAACTGATGAAAGAAGCCAGGCTCCAGGATCAGGTAATAAAAAAGATTACGGTAGATGGCAACCGCGCCATTATTGAGCTGAATACGTCCCTGACTGGCACTTACAGCCTGGTCATCAACAATATTGGTGATACACCTGCGCTTCGCCTGTATAAAGACACTCCATTGAATACGATGGAAAAACAACAGGAGATCGCAATCACTAAGGAATAAAACAGATCAGAAAAATTTCTTTATCAGAACGACCGCACCCGCTCACGTAGCGGGTGCGGTCGTTTTGATAAAAACGGTGCAAAAATGAGAAAACCTGCATAAAATTTCGTAGTATTAAATAAGTATATGCCAGTAAAACCCGAAATCCTTAGTTATGAATTCACGTCGTGATTTTTTACAGAAAATAGCCGCTTCGGCGATCGCTTTGCCCCTGCTGCCACTTGCCGGATGGGCAAACAGCAGCAACTATGAAGGGCCGGTATTGCGTGTAGCCATCATGGGCCTGGGTGGTTATGGCACCCGCGTAGCGGAAGCCATGCAAGCCTGTAAGAAAGCAAAGCTGGTGGGTGTAATCAGCGGCACGCCAGCAAAAATAACGGACTGGCAGGGCAGGTTTTCCATCCCCGAAAAGAACTGCTACAATTATGAAAACTTCGACCGCATAAAAGATAACAAGGACATTGATGTGGTATATATCACCACACCAAACGGGTTGCATCATGACCAGGTGATACGGGTAGCCGCAGCAGGCAAACATGTTATCTGCGAAAAGCCGATGGCATTGAACGCTAAAGAAGGGCAGGAGATGATCGATGCCTGCAAAAAGGCGAACGTGACGTTATTGGTGGGATACCGGATGCATTTTGAACCCAAAACACTGGAGATCATCCGCATGCGGAAAAATGATGATTTCGGGAAAATTTTGTTCTTCCAGGGATTATGTGGTTTTAAAATAGGCGATCCTACACAGTGGCGGTTAAATAAGCAACTGGCTGGCGGCGGCTCTCTCATGGATATTGGTATATACGCCATCAATGGCGCCCGTTATATGGTAGGGGAAGAACCGACATGGGTTACTGCCCAGGAAACCAAAACAGACCCTGTTAAATTTAAAGACGGCGTTGATGAAACCATTCAATTTCAATTTGGCTTTCCAAGCGGGGCAGTGGCTTCCTGTTTATCAACCTACAGCATGAATAACCTGGATCGCTTTTTCTTAAATGGCGAAAAAGGATTTGCCGAATTGCAGCCTTCTACTGGCTATGGCCCTATTAAAGGGCGTACCAGTAAGGGAGAATTAACCCAGCCCCACGTCACCCACCAAACCGTTCAAATGGAAGAAATGGCAGGCATCATTTTAGAAGGGAAGCAACCTATAGTACCGGTAAACGGGGAAGAGGCGTTGAAAGATTTAAAGATTATCGATGCGATTTACCTGGCAGCTAAAACAGGACAAAAAGTAGATTTAAAATTGACCTGACAGGAAGTTGCTCAACTTTTTTTCCTGGAAACTGAAAATAGTTAATTAGCGAATTGTTGTAAAATCGCATTTACATATTTTGTTGCGCCAAAGTGTTGCAGAAAGGGCTGATAATAATTTTTTGAAATAGCAATAAAGTGAGTGGTTGTTTTAGCCTCGCTCCAGGCAGATTTTAAACCACTGAAAGCAAGGTTGTTTGTTTTATCCAGGTTGATCAGTTCTTCCGTGATCTTCCGTTGCAGCTCCTTATTGAGTTTGGTATTGATCAGGGCAGGTCCCAAAGGAATTTCCGGCGATGTCCAGATCACACGCAGCTGGCTTTTTTCCTGCGGTGAAAGCTTCTCCAGTTCGGCGCTTCCCATGGCGGCCAGGTCGGCAGAATCCTTTAATAAATATTGCAGTGCATTGGCGTGTGTGCCGGCATAAGATACCTTTTTAAAATATTGTTCTGCATCATTAATGTTCAGGGCTGTCAATCCGAGCCGTGGCACCAGGTTTCCCGCTGTTGACCCGGTAAACACCAGTGCAAGGTGTGTTTGTCCGGCATAAGTTTTTACATCCTTCCAGGTTTTAACAGGAGAAGTAGCAGCGGCCACAAAAGCTGTTTTATAATCCGCCTTTACGGTGTCGGGCCCTTGCATGACCAGGGAAGGAACCATGACATGTTTTTTATGGCTGGTTTCTAAAAGCAGGTAACCAAAAGTATTAATAAAAGCTACATCTACTTCACCCTGCTGGATCGCTTCAATAAACAACTGGATCGTCGGATAGCTTTTTACCTGTGTTTTTATACCCATTCTCTCCTGCAGATGGTTGGCTAAAGGCTCCAGGTTCTTTATCCGGGGGTTATCTGCATATTGATAGGTGGCAATCGTGATGCTTTGTGCAATGGCGCAATTAGCTATAAGGACGAATAGCAGGGTAATGGTGATCTTCATTTTTAGCTTGTTTTTTGGGGTAGCTACTTGTTTAATTATTATTCAATTTTAAGCTAAAAATAGGAGAAAATGAATATTGATATATTTTAATGTGTGATCAGAGAATAGCCATCTTCTTTTGAATAGCCTGCTTTTGAGATGCTGTCTTCGCCAATGAAAATGCTTTCCTGTAATTTGTTTTTGCCTTTTCATGATCAATATCTGTATAAAGCAGACCAAGGAGTGCAAAGTAAAAATGATTGTCTGTCAGGCTTAATTCTTCCGCTGCTGTTATCGCTGCCTGTTTTCCGTTTACTTTTGAAAGTGCGTACATTTTGTTGAGAATGGCTATGGGGGAATAGGCTATCTGTAATAACCGGTTATAGAGTTGTAAGATGTTTTCCCATTTCTCATTCTCATCAGATGGCTGGGTATGCCAATAAGCAATGGCTGCTTCTATATGATATTTTGAAATGATATTCCCGTTGGCCGAACAATGCAGGAAATATCCTCCTTTGCCAATAAGGTCTGCGTTCCAGCGACTGATATCTTGTTCTTCGTACAAAATAAGTTCACCATTTTCATGGAGGCGTGCTTCAAATCGTGATGCATGAAAACACATCAGCGAAAGGAGGGCATTGACCTGTGGTTGATTGGTGCTTTTATTTTCAACAAGCATCGTGCATAACCGCATGGCTTCAAGACAAAGCTCCTCCCGAAGCGTTTTGTTTTGGCTGACAGAATAATATCCTTCATTGAATAATAAATAGATGGTCGTTAGTACGGGCGCTAACCGCTCATCTATTTCCGACGGGTCCGGCAGACTGATGATATTTTTTTGCTGCCGCAGTTTTTCCCTGGCCCTGAATAATCGTTTATTGATGGTTTCTTTGTTGGTAAGAAAAGCAGCTGCAATTTCTTCAATACTAAAACTACAGAGGATACGGAGTGATAAACCGATTTGCGCTTCAGGAGGAATAGCAGGATGACAAATGGCAAACATCATCTGTAACTGACTATCACTGATATTTTGTGGAGACAGATCAATATCGTCAGGGTAACTGTCCGAAGAGTTGTTTTTTAATTCCGGTGCTATTTTATTTTCGAAGAAATGATCCCGCTGTAAATGATTTTTTGCTTTGTTCTTTGCCGCATTGTACAGCCATGCTACCGGGTTTTGCGGAATACCTTTCAGTCCCCAGGTTTCTGTTGCTGTGAGAAAGGTATCGCTGGCAATATCTTCCGCAATTGCTATTTGCCGGAGTCCAAAATGCCGGCACAGGACGGAAACTATTTTTCTGTATTCCGTCCTGAATAAATGTGGTATTAACTCCTTATTTTCCATAAAGAAGAGGTCCGCCAAAGGTATGGCAGCATTTATAATTACATTGGATCCACTTGCCTTACTTCTACACTGTTGCCTGCTCCCGCGAGGATCGGACAAGTTTTTGCGATGCTGACAGCATCTTCAAAGTCCGTTGTTTTTATAATAATATAGCCGGCAACTGATTCCTTAAGTTCGGCATAAGGGCCATCTGTTACCACATTGCCCGACTTAACCACCCTGCCTTCACTGGAGAGGTGATTGCCTCCGGATGACAATTTATGCTGCGCATCGATACCATTTACCCATTTTTGCCATTCTTTCATATACGCCTGCATTTGTTCAGGAGAAGGTTGCGCTTCTTTTGTGATGATGTCTAAACGGAATAATAATATGAACTCGTTCATCTTGCCTGATTTTAATTGTTATTGAATATATTATCTACATCTATAACAAATGAGACGGAAGAAATTGGACATCATTCCCAAAATATTTTCTGAAGTATTCGCATTTCTTTACAATGCTACACCCTTTACTAATACTATCTTTTTAACCGATGCATTTTTCAGGTGCAGCACCTGATCCCGTTCTTTATCGGCTTTAAAGGCTTCGAAATCAGCTTCGTTGTCAAAAGTTACCAGGTGTATTTCATAAGGGTGGTCAATGGTGGCCTCAATGTAGTGGTCCGGTGCAGGCCGCAAACGGAAGAGAAGCCGGCCATTGTACCTGCTGATGATGGGAATGGCAACGCTTTCAAATTGATCAAACTGCGCTTCCTGCCCCTGGTTGATATAAATGAGCTGGGTAATGTAGATCATGATTTTTTTGAGTTATGATGATGAGGTATTTTCCGGAATTTCTATACAAGTTTAAACAAATTCTGAATGAATAACGCCGGTATATTTACATCTGGATTTGAATATGTTAACTATTACCTTTGAGGTAGTATAAAAAGCGTACCGATGGAAACAAGCAACGCAGATACTTTACTGCAACAATTCAATGAAACCATTGAGAAATGGATCACTAACCTGGATGGCTACACGTTAGCAATGCTTTGTCAGCAACCTCACCCAGGCTCCTGGTCATTGGGGCAGGTGTATGTGCATATTATAGCCGATACCACCTATTTTGTTGAACAAATGAAAGCTGCGCTATTGTTAGATAATATTAACAGCGAAAAAGAGATGCACGAAGATGCAAAAGCTATGTTTGAGAAGAATGCATTTCCGGATATGTTGCTTGCTAACCCTTCTAATGACCCCAATTTAAGGCAGCCACAAAGTAAAGATGAATTATCACAAGGCTTGTCATGCATAAAGGAGGAAGTAAATAAGCTATATACGACTACTGATTTTTCAACATCAACGGGTAAAACTGAACATCCGGGCTTACGATTTTTTAGCGCCCTGAATTGGCTTCAGTTTGCAGAAATGCACATGAGGCATCATTTCAGACAACAGAAAAGAATTGATGAGCAACTTTTTTTGCATAAAAATGAGACAAAGAAGAGATGAGAATGGCATATGCACCGGGCGATTTTTTATGGTGTAGCCGCGGTGCATCAAATAAAGGAATAGGATTACTTCAGTTCCAGTTCCATTTGAATATTGCACCGTGCATACGGTGTGGATCTGCCTACCACTTTTTTGAATCCTAACTTGTGATACAGGTTGATGGCGGGTTTCAAAGCGGTATTGCTTTCCAGGTACACTTTGGATGCCCCTAACGCTTTTGCAGCATTTACAGCAGCCTGGCCAAGCAACCAGCCAATACTTTTACCCTGGATCTTGGGCGAGACCGCCATTTTTGCCAGTTCAAAGTCGTAATCAGGGTCGTTCATTTTGATCAGTGCACAAACACCAACAGGTTCGTTGTTGTATAGTGCAACAAATATCTTTCCGCCTGTGTCCAGAATGTATGCTTTAGGATTGTCCAAAGCCTTGTAATCCGCTTCTTCCATTTGGAAATAGGTAGAGATCCATTCCTCGTTGAGCGATCTGAAGGCCGTTTGATATTGGTCTTCATACGCCACAATCTGCACGTCTTTACTTTCGCGCAGCTTCTTTTGTTCCTGCACCCTTCTGAGCAGCGACTTTTGTTCCAGCAGAAACTCCCACTCTTCAATCGCTTCCCAAAGGTTATGCCTGGCTTCCGAAATAACGCTTTCGATGGCAGCATCCACATCAGCGGCTTGTACTTTTATTTTCGCCGAAAGTGCTGTTCCCTTTGTAGTTAATGCAACCATATTTCTGCGTTTATCCTGCGAATTCCGGTTTTCCTGCACCAATCCGGCTACCGTCATTTCCTGGATTATTTTGCTTACCGAGGGTTGGGAATGTCCAATCTCATTGGCGATTTCCGTTATGGTCTTTTCGCCTTCTTCTGAAAGGACAAAGAACACCGGGAACCATTTTGGAGAGAATGCTACCTTATATAACGCATAAATCTGGGCGGCGTCTTCCGTCACCTTTGAGGTCAGTAATCTAAGACGACTGCCTAAAGCCATTTTCCCTGTTTTTTCAAATAGTTTCATATGTATAATCAATTACATAATCAGTTATGCAAATATAGAAAATATGAAACAAACTGCAAATAATTTTTATTGATAAGGTACTTCTGTAAGGAAAACTATGTAGTCGCTACTAAAAATTCTTCTCCGCTTGCAGGAGTTAGGTTATCTGTTCTGTCAGCAAAATAGCGTTTGGCAAGATTGGCTGTCGATACAATCTCTACAGCTTTAAAACCAGCTTCACGTGCCAGCGCCAACATATCTTCCGGGGTGAAAAAGCTGATAAAAGGTGTGCCAGCTGCCCGGGCGCCTTTCTCTGCTATCAGTTGTAAAGGTTTGTCTTCTTCATCCTGCAGGTCCAATGGTAAATAAAATGTCATAGCAAGTTTTGAACCTGGTGCCAGCGTGGCAATCTGGCGTAGCGTAGCGAATACTGCGTCTTTTGTAAGATATAAGCTAACGCCTGTACAAGCCACAACGGCAGGTTTGCTGGTATCGAAACCTGCTTTTATTAATTGCTCCCACCACGAAGAAACTTCAAAATTAACGGCAACAAAATGCAGCCACTTTGGAACGCCAAAGCCAAGTTCAGTTAATCGTTGTTGTTTCCAGGCCTGGGTATCAGGTTGGTCAATTTCAAATAGCTGTAATTGAGAAGCAATCTCTGGTCTGCGTTGAGCAAAAGTATCAAGTCCCGCACCGAGTATCACATATTGATCGATCCCATGTTCATGTTGTTCTATCACTACATCTTCAATGAAACGGGCACGGGCCACAATGGATGCCCGAAGACGTTTGGTGAAATCAGGGCTCATGTCAGGACGTTGTCGCCATTCACTATCTGGTGCTATAAGTTTCAACCCAACTTCATCTTCAATTATATAAGGTGCTGAATCAGTCTGCACATGCATAGCTCTCCATAAAGCTACGCGTACAGCAGTATTGTCGGGTTCCACAGTTTTTTTATTTTGTTCCATGTTATATTTGACTGGCTTATTTTATCAAAATAAGAAAATTATTTTATTGAATACAAGCCAATCATATTTCCTTCCGTATCTTCTATCAGCGCCATAAAACCAAAGTCACCTATACCAGGTTTCGGACGGATTATTTTACTGCCGGCGGCTTCTACACGACCTAATTCTGCATTAATTTCTTCAGAAGAAAAATATACCAAAGCAACATTTCGTGTTTTCATTCCGTATTCTCTCTGAATAGGAGTGTTGCCTTGTATATAGCTTTAAGAAAGCAGTGCTGGCCATTCCGCAATTAAAGGTTAAATCATCATGGGCGTAAAAATGAAATGCTAAAAGGCCTCGCCCTCGGTTGGAAAGTGGAAACCGGCGGGCATGTATTTCATATCGGTTTCAGCAATGCAACCGCCCTCTTGGAAAAATAGAATACGTAAATTTTTTTGCGTAGTTAAATAACTACATTTATATTTGTAGTCAAATAGCTACGCAATGAATTTAAGACGAGATGTATTTCAAGCTATAGCAGACCCCACCAGAAGGGCTATACTGCTGTTGGTTGCTTCGCAATCCATGACAGCAGGCGCAATAGCCTCAAACTTTGATACAGCAAGACCAACAGTTTCAAAACACCTGCAAATACTTACCGAGTGCGAATTGCTTGAACAAAAGCAAAACGGCAGGGAAATTCACTATCACATCAATGCAAAAAAAATGAAAGCGATAGCCGATTTCATTGAGCCATTCCGCGAAATGTGGGATGACAGGTTCAATAAATTGGAAACCATTATGAAAAAATATAAAAACAAATAACATGGAACGAAAAACAAAAGTCAGTGCCGAAGACGGCAAACAGGAATTAGTGATTACAAGGGAGTTTGATTTGCCATTGGAATTACTTTTTAAAGCCTATGTAGAGCCCGAAATTGTTGAGCAATGGATGGGGACGAAAGTGCTGAAACTTGAAAATAAAAAACACGGCGGCTGGCAATTTGAAACAACAGATGCTAATGGAAACGTAGTGTTTCAGGCCAATGGGGTGATCCATGAGTTTGTTCCGGATCAGAAAATCACGCGGACATTTGAAATGGGGAATGCGCCTTTTGACGTCCAGCTGGAGTTCCTGGAATTTGAAAAACTCACTGACGACACCAGCAAACTCAATATGCATATAGTATACAGGTCGGTCGAACTCAGAGACCAGGTATTAAAACTACCCTTTGCCCAAGGCATTAATATGGCACATAACCGGTTGCAGGACATCGTAAGCAAATTAAAATAACACTTTATGACAAAGAGAAATAAAATCATCTATTGGATTGCTACGCTCTGGCTTGCATTAGGAATGCTGTCAACTGGAATAGTACAGTTACTCAAAATGAAGGAGGAAACAGATTTTATTATAAATTTGGGCTATCCTGTCTATATTCTGAAAATACTGGGTATCTGGAAAATTCTGGGAGTTATAGCATTGCTGGTTCCTAAATTTCCTTTACTAAAGGAATGGGTGTATGCAGGCTTTTTCTTTGCCATGTCAGGAGCGATATTTTCGCATATCGCATCGGGGAATACCATTAAAGAAATAGCTCCGCCGTTGTTATTGCTTGTCCTGACTATGATATCGTGGTATTTCAGGCCTGCGGAAAGAAAAGTTATTTTAGTCAAAAAATAAATGAATAACATGAACCCTAAGGTTGATTTCTATTTTAAGAAAGCCGAAAAGTGGCAGAAAGAATTAGAGAAATTGAGAAGGATCATTCTTGACTGTCACCTGGCTGAAGAATTGAAATGGGGCGTTCCTTGTTACACGTTTGAGGGTAGCAACATCGTTTTAATACATGCGTTTAAGGAATACTGTGCGCTTTTATTTATTAAAGGATCTTTGTTGAAAGATGACAAAGGTATTCTGATCCAACAAACGGAGAATGTGCAGTCGGCGCGCCAGGTCCGGTTCACCAGTGTGCAGGAAATAGTTGAGGTGGAGCCTATTTTGAAGGCCTATATTTATGAAGCCGTTGAAGTGAAAGAAGCTGGTCTGAAAGTGGATTTTAAAAAGACACCGGAATACAACATCCCTGAAGAATTTAAAAACAAACTGGATAAAAACACAGCCTTGAAAACGGCATTCCATGCATTGACACCGGGGCGGCAAAGAGGATACATCCTTTATTTTTCTGCAGCCAAACAATCCAAAACCCGCGAGTCGAGGGTTGAGAAATATATACCGCAAATTCTCGACGGAAAGGGATTAGATGATTAAAGGAATAGGTTTGTGCCAATAGAGAAATCATTTCAGTTAATCAATAAATGAATAGCATGAATCCGAAGGTGGATGCATATTTTAGTAAAGTCGAGAAGTGGCAGAAAGAGCTGGAGAAATTGAGAATGATCCTGCTTGACTGTATGCTGACCGAAGAATTGAAATGGGGTGCCCCTTGTTACACGTTTCGGAAAAGTAACATCGCTATCATCGGTGGATTAAAAGAATACTGCGTACTTAGTTTTTTCAAAGGCGCCTTGTTAAATGATGCCAATGGTATACTGGTCAAACCCGGAGATAATACGCAGTCAGCACGCGTGATCCCGTTCACCAAAGTTCGGGAAATAGTTGAGATGGAACCTATCCTGAAAGCCTATATTTTTGAAGCCATTGAAGTGGAGAAGGCCGGTTTGAAAGTGGATTTTAAAGAGAAAACAGCACTCATATTTCCGGAAGAACTTCAACGTAAATTAGATGAAAACCCTGCCTTTAAAAGAGCTTTCCATGCATTAACACCAGGACGGCAAAGAGCATATAATCTTTATTTTTCTGCCCCCAAACAATCCAAAACCCGGGATTCGAGGATTGAAAAATGTATGCAGCAAATTCTCAATGGAAAGGGATTGAATGATTGGTAAGTTTGATCTTCATCATTTATTTCTTCATTCTCGAAAAAATAAGTTAGCTGCTTATCATTTAGCTCATAGACTTTTTGTACGGTGAATATACATTGCCCGTTTTATCGGCACATTTTCCCGACATGTCTACTTTCAATAAATGGCTATGGGTTGCGGGTTATTTTTGTGTAACAAACATTTTTATGAAAGCAGCTACAGAACGTAAGATAATCCGCTGGTTACACATTATACTCAGCATCCCCATCCTGGGATATATCTATGGGCCGGTAGCGGCCAATCCTCCTGCCGCAAATACAGTACGCTGGGTATTTTTGCCGGTGGTGGTATTAAGTGGTCTTTGGATGTGGAAGGGACATTTGCTAAAGAAGAAGTTAAATAGACAGAGAAAACTGTAATCAATGACCTTTCCATTATCTCCTAAAATTTCTATTTTTTCTTCATTTTCTTACCGGTACTTCATACTAGTATCCATTACACCCCAAATATGCTATCTTGCAAAATGCAGCACCAAGAATTTGAGTCCCCTGAAGAGCTACGGGATATTATAAAGTGCTTTTGGTACAACAGAAGAGACTCCGGAGAACTACAAACGAGTTTTGAGGTAAGACCGGTTAGCTGTAAGCGCCTTACTTATAAGCATCAAAAAATGCCCGTTGTAGAAATTGAACCAAAGCGATCACGTATACCGAATTAACTTTGCGTACACACTACACACTTCAAAAAAACCTATGTTATCAGAAAAATATTATTTTTAACTCCGGTTTGTATGAAGCAGCTAACTTGAAAGAAATACCACAATATGAAGAAACGCATTTACTCTCTCGCATAGCCGGAGGGGACGAGCATGCATTCAGATCCCTTTTCGATCTCTATAAGGGACGGGTGATAGTGTATGCGCTCAGGTTGTCCAAGAGCCGGTATGTGGCAGAGGAAATCGTGCAGGAGGTGTTCCTGAAACTGTGGACCAACCGGGTGCAACTGCCCGAAATACAGAGCATCGGGACCTACATTTTTGTGCTGGTGAAAAACCGCACGCTGGATCATCTCAGGAAAATAGCCAACGAAGGCCGGTTGTTCGAGAAAGTATGGCATACTATCAGCGAACGGCAGGAAGCGCCCGGGCACCTCGATGTCAAAGACAGCATACGCCTGATAGAAAAGGCTGTAGGCCAGTTATCCCCCCAAAAGCAGAAGATTTTTTACCTGAGCCGTTTCGAAGGGCTTAGTCATCATGAGATCGCGGAAAAATGCGCGCTCTCAAAAAATACCGTCAAGAACCACCTGGTGAAAACCCTCCGCCACATCAGGCTTTTTTTGATGCAGCATGACATTACCCCCGTCATTTTCTCCCTCATTATATCTGCATCAGATATTTTTTTCCTGTAGGTAGTCCTTCCTTCAATTTCAAACGTCCCTCTTATACAGAATTGGGCTAACCTTTAATTTAAAACGGCTATTAAATGAAAATTGATCAGGCCCGGCTCCGCTTTCTGCTGCAGCGTTATGGTAATGATACCTGCACCAGGGAGGAAATGGAAGAGCTGTTCGAATATATTCGCCTGGCAAAACAGGATGCGCAACTGAATGAAGCGTTTTTGCAGGAGTGGAAACAGGTGAACCCTGACGAACTGCCAGAGGGGCTTGATTGGGATGAAGCGTTCAATCAGATTATTAAACCTGCTCCCGAAACGGAGATTATCCCTATACCTCTATACCGGCGCCGTTTTTTTGCAACTGCCTGGTTTCGTTACGCGGCAGCCTTTTTACTGATAGCCGGAGCGGCAGGCTACTATTTTTATAACCTGTCACAAAACCAAAACCTGCCCGGCAAGCCTCATCTGGCCAAGTTGGAAGACATACCGCCAGGCGGAAACAAGGCCATGCTCACGCTTGCCGATGGCTCCGTGATCATGTTGGACAGTGCGCAAAACGGAACGATCGCGCAGCAGGGCGGCGCAAAGATATCAAAACCGGATGCGGGCAAACTTTCTTACGAGGGAGTTGGCGAAGCCCCTGCCGGCTATAATACGGTGAGCACGCCAAGGGGAGGGCAATACGAGGTTACACTGTCTGACGGTACCAGGGTATGGTTAAACGCAGCTTCGTCCCTCCGCTTCCCAACATTGTTCACAGGGAAACATCGCAAAGTGCAGGTGAGTGGCGAAGCCTATTTTGAAGTAGCCAGCAATGTGCAGCACCCTTTCCTGGTGGACCTGAACGGAGAATGCGAGGTGGAAGTGCTGGGAACACATTTTAACGTGAATAACTATCCAAATGAAGGAAGCGTGCGCACTACCCTTCTCGAAGGAAGCATAAAAGTAAGCCGTGGCAAGGATATAAAATTGCTGCGACCCGGCCAGCAGGCCGTGGTAGACGAGCATATCGTGATCGATAAGTCTGTTGATATGGACGAAGTAATGGCCTGGAAAAACGGCTTCTTTAACCTGGAGAACAAAAGCCTGGGTGAAGTAATGAAACAACTGGAACGGTGGTACGATATCGATGTCAGGTATGAAGGAAAGATACCGGCAATACGGTTTACAGGGGATATGGACAGGGGCGTGAACCTCTCGGAAGTGCTGAAGTTCCTGTCAGAAAGCGGCATTAAGCTTAGACTTGAAGGAAGAACGGTGATAGTACAATAGAAAAAACATTAGGCAAACACTATAAGGCATTCAGAAAAAAGCCAGGGATGGTGGTACATCCCTGGCCGAGTATCTGTTTAATTGTAAACAAGGTCTGGGAAGACTTCTTATTACTCAACCAAACATCGCAAAAGTATGCTAAAAACAGCAATTTGTGGGAGCCAGGCTCGGGGGAGCGACTCCTGCATCACTAATTTTCTGCCAGCTAAGGCTGCTATTAACAAAAGGCGCCATGGCTGCAGCAGAGGAGTAATCTGGCTAGCCATGAAGTTAACTTTCGTATTATTGACTGCTGCCATTCTGAATGTGAGCGCCAAAGGCTTTTCACAAGAAAAAATCAGTTTTTCCGGGAAAAATGTGCCGCTGGAAAAAGTGTTTACCGCCATCAAAAAACAAACCGGCTATGGCATCACCTATCAGGCCAACATCTTTAACGATACACGGCCCGTATCCGTGGAAGCGAGAGGCATTTCCCTGGAGCAATTCCTGAATATGGTCCTGAAAGGCCAGCCCATCAAATACACGCTAGCGTCGAAAACAATTCTCCTGACCCGCAAGGTCAGCGACGAACCGCCTGCTCCAGGCAAACAGTTCTTGTTGCTGGATTCATTGTTTATGCCTCCTCCCATAAATGGAAAGGTGACCGATGAAAAAGGCGCGCCGCTTCCCGGCGTTTCCGTATCAGTAAAAGGAAGCGCGGTTTCCACGACGACAGCAGGCGACGGGACCTTTACACTCCAGAACATACCCCCGGACGCTACCCTGGTATTTTCTTTTATCGGCATGAAAACGCAGGAACAGAAAATAACGGGCAGGAGCAACCTCGTCGTGAAAATGGAAATCGAGATCAAGTCGCTCGGGGAAGTGGTTACGGTAGGTTACGGACAGGCCAGAAAGCAGGACCTGACCGGCGCCGTAGGACAGGTATCCGTGAACGATCTGAAAAAAGCGCCCGTACGCTCTTTTGACGAAGCTCTCGCAGGCAGGGTGGCAGGTGTTACCGTTTCTTCCACCGATGGCCAGCCCGGGTCCGCCATCAGCATCGTGGTAAGAGGTAATAATTCCATCACGCAGGAAAACTCTCCCTTGTACGTTGTAGACGGCTTTCCTATCGAAGACCCCGACAATAACGTGATCAACCCGGAAGATATCGAATCACTGGTGGTATTAAAAGATGCCTCTGCAACCGCTATCTATGGCGCGCGCGGCGCGAACGGCGTCATCCTGATCACGACAAAAAAAGGAAAAGAGGGCGCGCCAGTCGTAACGTTGAATGCCTGGTACGGTTTCCAGCAAATACCCGAAACCCCTGCGCTGTTAAGTCCTTACGAATTCGTGAAACTGCAGTTGGAGCGGTCTCCCGGCGATACAACTACGGAAAACACCGCCGCTTACCGCTACCTGCGTGATGGCAATACGCTGGATACCTATAGGGATACAGGGGTGATAGACTGGCAGTCCAAAATGTTCCGGGTAGCGCCCATGCAGAACTACAGCATATCCATCACCGGCGGTACGGCTGTTACAAAATATGCCATCTCCGGTTCTATTCTCAACCAGGACGGCGTTGTTATCAATTCGGGGTATAAAAGATACCAGGGCCGGATTGTATTGGATCAGTTGATCGGCAAACACATGAAGGTCGGCATCAACACCAATTACAGCTACATGCAACAAAGCGGTGTTTCCCCTTCTGCTTCCGCAGTGTCCGGGGGCAGCGTGTCCAGCGCCATGATGTACAGCATATGGGGATACCGCCCCTTCGGCGACGGCCTGGATATAGACGAACGGGATGAAGATGTTGATCCCAGTGTGGACTTCCGGTATAACCCCGTAGTTAACCAGCAAAATACGGTAAGGAACAATAATTTCAACAATCTTACCGCCAACGCTTACGCAGAGTACAATTTCACGCCGGAATTGAAGTTCAGGGTTACCGGCGGCATCACCAATAATCAAAGACAAGCCGTTCAGTTCAACAACGAGCACACTTATATGGGCAACCCGAAGCTGCGGCAAGGCGGGATAAACGGGTCCGTTGTATATTACCATGACAACTCCTGGGTGAATGAAAACACGCTGACGTACAACAAGCGGTTTAACCGGGACCATTCCCTCATCTTACTGGCCGGCTTTACCGAACAGGCCGTCAAAACTTCGGCCTATGGCGGATCGGCCAGCATTCTTCCGGAGCAGGCTACGGATATCAACTGGTTGGATAACGGCACACCCTCATCGATTACCGCGCGCAGCTCATCCAATACGCTGGCTTCATTTTTATGGCGCGCCAATTACAACTTCCGGTCAAAATACTTGCTTACAGCCAGTTTCAGGGCAGACGGATCATCAAAATTCGCCCCGGAGAACCATTGGAGCTACTTCCCCTCAGGCGCAATAGCCTGGAGAATCACCGAGGAAAAATTCATGAAAAATATCCGGGTCGTGTCCGATGCGAAGCTCCGCGTAAGTTATGGCGTAACCGGGAACAACAGGGTAGGAGATTTCCCTTACCTGTCACAGTTCAGTACCTCCCCGATCAGTCAGGGATACACGTTTAACAACGAAAACGTGCCGGGCACCATTCCCTCTACGCTGGGCAACCCCAGCCTGAAATGGGAAACCACCTCCCAGGTGGATATAGGATTGGACCTGGAATTGTTCAACGGCCGCATCAGCTTCACAGCAGATGCATACCGCAAAAAAACGATCGACCTGATCCTGAACTCAACGATACCGGCCTCTTACGGGTACACCACGATCTATAAAAACATTGGCAGTGTGCAGAACCAGGGATTGGAATTTTCAATCAATACGGTAAATGTCAAAACACCAGATTTCACCTGGGGCAGCAGCTTCAACATATCCTTTAACGCCAACAAAGTGCTGGCATTGACTGAAAACCAGGAATCAATTACCAACCTCTATGCACCGTATGATAACGGTTCCAAAACAGTACCGGCGTTTATCGCTAAAGTCGGCAGCCCGCTGGGCCTGATGTACGGGCCAGTATGGGACGGCATTTTCCAGGTCGGCGATTTCAATGAAGTGTCCGGTAATTATGTCTTAAAGAACTCAATGCCGACGAATGGCAACGTCCGCACCTCCATTCAGCCCGGTGATATTAAATACAAGGATATCAACGGTGATGGTATCGTGGACAGCCGCGATTTTGTCATTACCGGCAGGGGAATCCCTGTTCATACCGGCGGTTTCGGCAACAATCTCGTGTACAAAGGATTTGATCTGAATATCTTCTTTCAGTGGTCCTATGGCAACGATATTTTAAACATTAACAGGCTTGTGTTTGAATCGGGCACCAAAAACGGGTTGAATCAATTTGCCAACTTTGCGGACAGATGGACGCCTGAAAATGCCAGCAACACGCTTCACCGCACAAAAGGAGAAGGCCCTGTTGCGAACGAGTATTCTACGAGGATTATCGAAGACGGCTCTTATCTCAGGTTAAAAACAGCCGCATTGGGTTATACGCTGCCGGCCAGCATCATAAAGAAATTAAAGATCAGCTCTTTGAGAATATATACGTCTGGCCAGAACCTCATCACCTGGACGAAGTATTCAGGCATGGACCCTGAAGTTAGTATTTATAACAGTGTATTGACCCCCGGTGTTGACTACTCCGCTTATCCCAGGGCGAGAACGATCACGTTCGGCGCGAATGTTACTTTTTAATTGCTAAAATTTTGTTCTATATGAAACGCATACATTACTTTTCCATACTATTCCTTCTTGCCGTAGGCTTATTCTCGTGCAAGAAGTTCTTAACCACCACACCTGCTGATTTCGCAACGCCTGTTGCCAATTATTCCACTCCGAAACAGTTGCTCAATGCGCTGGCCGGCGTGTACGATGTGCTGGGTGCGGACACGCGCGACATGTACGCAGACAAGTTATACGACCAGCTAGGCGCCTGCACCGACGAAGGGTTTTATGCCAGGGCTTCCAAGGTAAGTGGCCCGCAGGTGTACAACTTCGATTACACTGACCCCGAGATCGCCTCCCTTTGGGCAAGCTGCTATCGCGGTATTGAAAGAGCCAACAACCTGATTGCGAATATCAATGTTCCAGCCAACATGGACGATGCAGAAAGGCAGGCGATATTAGGGGAAGCGATGTTTCTTCGCGGGTTCTTCTATTTTACGCTGGTGAGCAGGTGGGGCGACGTGCCGCTGCGGCTTGAGCCGACTACGGTTACGGGCGCATCCAGCATCAACGTTCCGGCTACGCCCGCGAAAGAAGTGTACGCCCAGGTATTGAAGGATATGACGGAGGCCATTGATAAATGCCGGACCGCCGACTTTTTCAATTATTCCAGCCGGGTATCCAAAACTACCGTGCAGGGCATACTGGCAAGGGTAACTTTAACGATGGCAGGATATCCTTTGCTGGATAAATCAAAATACGAGGAAGCACTTCATTGGGCCAACGAAGTGAAAAACTCCGGCCTGCATTCATTGAACCCCAGCTACAGCCAGATATTCATCAATCAGTCCAGTGATATCTATGATATCAAAGAATCGATGTGGGAAGCCGATTTCTCCGGGAACGGGCTGGATATTTACAAAGAAGAAGGAAGGGTAGGCAATACCAATGGTATCGCATATTCTGCCTCCAACCATCCTGATACCGGTTACAGCTATGGTTTTATCAATGCTACCGCCAAATTGTATAACCTGTATGGAGAAGGCGATCTGAGAAGGGATTGGGCTATCTCACCTTATAGGTATTCAGGCACTCAAAGGCAACTCCGGGGCTCGCTCATATACGACCGTAACTGCGGTAAATGGAGAAGGACCGAAGAAGCGCATACCCCCAAGAATCTCAACTACACGCCTGAGAATTTCCCGATACTCAGGTATGCCGACGTGCTGCTGATGCTGGCAGAAGCGGATAACCAGGTAAACGGTCAGGCGCCTTCCAACGCGGCGTATGATGCGATCAACCGCGTAAGGAGAAGGGCATATGGCTTGCCGGTGGACATTCCCAATGCTACGGCGGACTTAACGCCCGGGCTCAACCGGGAGCAATTCCAGTTGGCCATTGAAGACGAACGGGCGCGTGAATTGTGTTATGAAACCCTGCGCAGACCTGACCTGATAAGGTGGGGTAAATGGACGCAGACCATGGCAGCCCTGGCCGCGCAGATGCAAACCGATCTCGCCAATCAGTCTTCCTTGAAATATGCGTTACTCGGCCCCATAAACGCCGCATCATCCCCGAAATATTTATTATACCCGATACCTTCCTCCGAAATATCGGTGAACAAGGCGATCATCCAGAATCCTGGGTACTAATTCATACAATGTTTCAATTAATTAAGATAGTCACTATGCGAATTTTATCTTTCATTACCATATTAGCAGTATCGGCTATGCTGGCGTCCTGCGAAAAGGAGCTAAAGCCAAAACCGATCTCTTTCGACGTCGCCACCACGGGCAATACGTATCACGCCGGGGATACTGTTTTCTTTACCTTATCCGGCAACCCGGACATCATCACTTTTTATTCCGGCCAAGCGGGAGCCGACTATACCTTTAAGGACAGGGTGCCTGATCCCGACAGAGGCGTCGCTATTAAAGACATTAGCCAAAGGCTGGACAGATATTTTTACATCTATCCCGATCCGGGCGTTTATAAGGCGGTTTTCGCAGCTTTTAATGCGGCAGGCACCAAACAGGTAGATGCTGCCAAAGAAATAAATATTACCGTCCAATAACGATTGGACACCTTATTGAAGATAAAATATGGGACAGGCGCGCCGGAGTGATCCTACAAGCCTGTTCCATATTTTTTTGTGCGGTAGCCATCATAGCTTATTTGTTAAAAAAATACATATGCGGAATTTATTGAATCGCTCAGTTGTTCTCCTGCTTTCTTCTCTCAGCATCCTGCATTCTTTTTGCGCGGACGCGCAGATCGTTCAACGTGATATCCTGCGAAAAGCCACGCAGCAGGAGCTTCCTGGCTCGCTTATTCCCCAGGGGCAGTTCAAGCCGTTCCCACAGACACCCGGCGAGTGGAAACAGTTGCTGCCGGATTCTGTCATCTCCTCGATCATCAGCGCCGGGAGAGCCGAGCTGAAAAAAAATTTCAGGAACATTCCCGCGACGATCGCTTTGGAATATGTGCGCAACGGCAACCGTACGGATTACGAGGAAATTTCCTTTGCGAACCGCAGGCAGTTATGGAATATGGTGTTAGCCGAAACCATGGAGGGCAAGGGCCGGTTTACAGATCATATCCTTGATGGGATATGGGCGATATGCGAGGAAACTTTTTGGGGTATCAGCGCGCACGTTCGTTATCAGAAAGCCGGCGCGGGCTTGCCGGATGTGGAAGATCCCATAGTTGATCTTTTTGAGGCAGAAACGGGAGGCTTACTGGCATTAACCGATTATTTCATCGGCGCTGAACTCGATAAAACGTCCAAACTGATCCGCCGCCGCATCCGGTATGAAATCAACAGGAGAATGCTGGCGCCCATGACAACCGCGCAATACGGCTGGATGGGTGCAGGTAAGCCCAATGCCAAACTCAATAACTGGGCTCCCTGGATCGCTTCCAACTATATACTGGCGAATTTACTGATCGAAAAAGATGAAACTAAGCGGGTGGAGGCGTTACATATTGCCATTAAAATTATTGACCGCTACATCAATGGGCTGGGGGCTGATGCAGGTTGCGACGAAGGCCCCGGTTACTGGAGTGCTGCCGGGGGCTGTGTATTCGACGCCTTAAACCTGTTGTACGATGCTACGGGCGGAAAAGTGAATGTGTATAAGGATCCCTTCATCCGAAAAATGGGCGCTTATATCCAGAAAACCCATATTGCCGGAAAGTATTTCATCAACGTAGCCGACGCGCATCCTGAAATAACGCCGGATGGTCTGATGATCTACCGGTTTGGTAAAAATGCCGGCTACGAACCCATGACGAATTTCGGCAGCCTGATGTATAATTCGTATGGCCAAACCGATGGCGTAGGTGTTTTTCACAGCATGCGGCGGGTCTATAATCTTTTGGCCATAAAAGATTGCGCGGCGTATGCTTACCACGAAAACACCTCCCCCGACGTATGGTACAGCGATGTTCAACTGATGGCAGCCCGCTCGGAAAATGGCATGTTCCTGGCCACGCACGCCGGTCACAACGGCGAAAGCCATAACCACAACGATGTAGGCGATTTTATCGTGTATGCCGATGGTTTCCCCGTGATCATAGATGTGGGCCCAGGTACCTATACCTCAAAGACTTTCTCAAAAGACCGATATACGTTATGGTTCAATACTTCTCCCTACCACAACCTGCCCACCGTAAACGGGCAGGAGCAAAAGGGCGGCACAGCCTTTACCGCCAGGGAGGTGGACTACCGCAAAACTGCGAATTCCGCGCAACTGACGATGAACATCGCGGACGCGTACCCCGCAGAAAGCGGCATAAAAAGCTGGCGGCGCAAAGTGGAAATGAATAAACGAAGCGGTGCTATCAGTATCAACGATACGTATGCAATGAATGCAAAACCTGCCAGTATCGTGCAATCGTTCATGTCGGTGTGTGACATCGATATTTCCATTCCCGGGAAAATAATTTTCAGCTTGCCCAACCAGGGTACAGTACACCTCGATTATAATAAAAAGTTGTGGGATGCAAACAAGGAAACAGTATCGCTCACCGCTCCTGAAGATCAGACCCTGAAAACATCCTGGAAAGGCCGGCCCGTATGGCGTGTGCTGCTCACGGCTAAATCGCCTGCTGCCAGCGGGTCGGTCACTTACAGCATTCATAAATAAGGGGCAACTTCCTTCTGATCAATTTAAAAACAATTGAATGAAATTAAATTTCGAAATACCACATAAAAATAAAACGGCATCCGTTGCAATTATTTTATTGCTTGCTTTTATCTCTTTCTCATTTACGCCTTTTCAATCAAAAGAGGGGCCGCGCACGGAAGTGCTCCTTGGCGGTAAGTGGAGTTTTGTGACGGTCGATAAAGACTATCCAAAAGACAAAGCGCCTGGGGATTCCGCGGCTTGGGAAATGATCAGCATTCCGCATAACTACGGCTATCTGGAGGCGGAGGCGGGAAAGGAAAATTTTCGCGGGCCGGCATGGTACCGGAAGATGATCGACATCCCGAAGGACATAAAGGGCAAACGCATCTTCGTAAAATTTGAAGCGGCTTCACTCGTTGCGGATGTCTGGATAAATGGAAAATATCTTGGGCAACATCGTGGCGGCTTTAGTGCTTTCACTTTCGAGATCTCCAATTTTGTAAAGCCGGGGGAAGAAAATAAACTGGAAGTCCGCACCGACAATGCGCCCAAGCCTGACGTTGCGCCGCTTGCCGGCGACTTCACGATCTTTGGAGGTTTATACCGTCCCGTACATCTTATCATTACTGATGAAGCCTGCATCACACCGCTCGATCACGGTTCGCCGGGCGTTTCCATCCTTCAGACAAAAGTAACAAAGAACGAAGCGGTGCTTGATATTTCCACACAGGTTTCATACCTGGCTGCGAGAACAGACCTGCGCACTCCCCGGCCGGATATCGGAATACTGGAAGCCATCACGGATGCCGCGCCGAATTCGGCCAAACGCACGCTCAGCTTTACGCTTTTTGACGCTGAAGGAAATATCGTGGTATCAGATGAACGGCCTATCGTCATCCAGCGTTTAGTGACGCCGATGTATACACAACACGTTACGGTCAGGCGCCCACATTTATGGCAGGGCCAGTCCGACCCTTATCTATACCGTGCTGTAATCGAATTAAAAAATGAGGGAACCGTTACCGATTGTGTAACGCAGTCCGTTGGCCTTCGCAATTTCCGCGTCGATCCTGAAAAAGGTTTTTTCCTGAATGATCAATACCTCAAACTTCAGGGGGTTTGTCTTCACCAGGGGCAGGACCACAAAGGCTGGGCCGTTACGGCGGAAGATGAACAGCAGGATGTAGACCTTATTGCTGAAATGGGGGGGAACGCTATTCGCGCCGTACACTACCAGCATAGCGATAACTTCTATACCATCTGCGATAAAGCTGGCATCCTGGTGTGGGCGGAACTTCCCGTCGTTAACCAGGTAAGCCTTCCCGGTACTGACCCCGGCCTTTCTTTCGCACAAACTACCACCGAACAGCTCCGCGATTTGATCCGGCAGAATATCAATCACGCCAGCATCTTTACCTGGTGCCTTTTTAACGAAGTGCAGCCCGGCGGCAAAGATCCGCATCGTGACATCCGCGACCTCAATATGCAGGCACATGGCGAAGATCCTACCCGGCCTACCATCGTTGCCGCATCGCATAACTGGTGGCCCGAGTTAAATCGCATCTCAGACTGGGTAGGCTTTAACACTTATCCTTTCTGGTACACCGGCAACGAAGCAGGAAAAAGTTTTGACGCCCGCCGCCCTATCCCGCTGATACCCGCATTTTGCATCAGCGAATACGGCGCCGGCGCCAGCATGATACAACACCAGCAGCACCTTACGCTTAAAGACAAGCCGGTAGCCACAGCCGGCAGGTGGCATCCCGAGGAGTGGCAATCGTACGCCCATGAACGCATCTGGAAAGACATTGCCGACAGGCGTTATATATGGGGCTCCTTTCTTTGGCAGATGTTCGAATCCTGCACCTGGAACCGCAGGGAGGGCGACCGTGATGGTATCAACGATAAGGGGCTGATGACCTATGACCGCCAACGGAAAAAAGACACCTACTTTTTCTACAAGGCAAACTGGAACCCGGAGCCGATGGTCTATATCACCAGCAGGCGGCATGTTCGCCGTGGACAGGCCATTACGCCGGTGCGGGTATATTCCAATGCTTCTTTGGTGGAGTTAAAGGTAAACGGCAAGTCAATCGGCGCGCGGAAAACCAACGACATCCGCATTGCGGAATGGCAAGAGGTTAATCTCGCCCCGGGAAAAAACACGATAGCAGTTTCAGCGAAATGGGGTAGCAAAGTGGTTACGGATTCGTGTGAGTGGGAATATGTTCCGGGCCTGAAAGAAGTTTATCCGACGCCGGGTGATAAAGACGGAAAACCGGTTGTTGGGAAGTAGTAGGTTTTTGATATAATTAAAATCGTAAACGGATAGGGAAATATCCTAATCCCGTATTAATGATTTGATTACCGATCAGATGAAAAAAAGATATTCTGAAAATTCCTCTCTTATTTCCGGAAATAAAATATCCGAGTGCTTATATGTATGTATGATTTTCAGGCAGGTGGTGTGCTTATACCTGGTAATTTTACTTGCTTTTACGTCAACCAAAGGACAGAATATTGCATTTAACCACCTGACAGTGGAAAACGGCCTGTCCCATAATTCTGTAATCTCCATTGCGCAGGATGCAAGAGGTTTTATCTGGTATGGCACCCGTTACGGTCTCAATCGTTACGATGGTCTGCGGTTCAAAATTTACCAACAGCGCGAGGGAGATTCCACCGGCCTTCCGGGAAACACTATCCCCGCCATTTACGCTGATTCCCGGAAAGTCCTTTGGATAGGCACCTCCGTGGGCCTCTGCCGGTACGACCCCGAAAAGGACTCGTTCGAACGCATCCCACTCACACCCGGGATGCATGAAAATGTGAACACCATTTTCGAAGACCGTAAAGGGCGGCTATGGGTAGCGACCAACAGCGGATTGTATCTGGAAACCGATTCGCTCTTCCACTTCCGGAAATTCACGCACGCACAGGGCCAACTGGCCGGATATAGGGCGCGTAGCATCTGCCAGGACAAACGGGGCGACATCTGGGTGGGTACCAATAACGGCCTCAACCGCATCCGCGGAACTGGTGGTCAATTCCGCTTCGAGACCTTCCGGCACGAAGAAGGCAACGCCGCCAGCCTCGGTATGAACTACATCACCTCGCTTGCGGAAGACCCGGCCGGTCGCATCTGGATAGGTACGCAATATGCCGGGATTGACATTTACGATCCGATCACCAGTACCTTCACCCACCTCACCGAGCCAGGGTTGGCGCACAATTTCGTGCGCAGCATCATTAGCGATAAAGCGGGCAAAATGTGGGTGGGCACGCAGGAAGGACTCAACGTGATCGATCCCGTTAAGCTGGAAGCGGCTACCTACCGCTACGATCCCGGCAACAAAAACAGCCTTTCCCAAAATTCCATCCATTCCCTTTTTGAGGACAACAACGGCACCGTTTGGATCGGCACTTATTTTGGCGGGGTGAACATGGTGCATTCCTACAGTACCTTCTTCACTACCTGGCAGAACAGTAAGGTACAGCCCGGCATCAGCGATGATGTGGTAAGCTACATCCTTGAAGACAGGCAGCAGAACCTTTGGATCTGTACCGAAGGTGGCGGCCTGAATTACTACAACCGTAAAACCGGCGCCTATACTTATTATAAGCATGCTCCCGATGATCCCGGCTCCATTGGTTCCAATCTTGTGAAGATCGTATACGAAGACGCCGATCATAACATCTGGACCGGCACACATGGCGGCGGGTTGGACGTAATGGCAAAAGGCACAGGGCGTTTTAAAAGATATTTCTACGATCAGCAGGACCCGAACGCTTTCCCGCGCGAAATCACTTCGCTGATGGAGGACAACGAGGGCCGCTTCTGGATCGGTTCAAACACCGGCCTGCACATTATGCAGCGCAAAGGAACTGAATTGTTTCCCCTGAACGATTCCGCGCTTACCGGGCCAACCGCCAAACAGTCTATCCGTTATCTTTTCCAGGATTCGCGCGGCAGATACTGGGCAGGCGCTACCAGGGGGTTGTACATGAGCCAGGGTGGGAAGATGAAGGCTGTCCTCAAGAAATACATCAATGCCGTGCAGGAAGATTCGCGGGGCAACATCTGGGTGAGCCTGTATTACGGCGGCCTGGTGCGATACAGTCCGGATTTGCGGCAACATACCATGTACACGGAAAAAGACGGGCTCCCGCACAACAATGTGATGGGCCTGCTGGAAGACGAGCATCACCAGTTCTGGATCAGCACAGGCAATGGCCTTGTGAAGTTCGACCCGGAGAAAAAATCCTTCCAGACATACACCATCAGCGATGGCATAGCGGCCAACACTTTTAATTACAATGCCTTCCTGAAAGACAGCCGGGGCGAAATGTACTTCGGCGGGTTCAACGGCATCACCAGTTTCTTCCCTGGCAGGATAGCGGCGAATACCTACTCCGCTCCCGTACTTTTCACCGGCCTGCAGCTGTTCAACCAACCGGTGAACATCGGCGGGAAAAATGGCCTTCTGAAAAAAGATATCGGTTATCTGCGCAAGCTCAGTTTCCGGCACGACCAGGAAGTGTTCACCATCGAATTCGCCTTACTCAACTACATCAAAAGCGGCAAAAACCGCTATGCATACAAGCTGGAAGACGCAGACCGCGACTGGATAGAAACCAGCACCCCGTCTGTGACCTATGCCAACCTGTCGTCCGGCAGCTACACACTTTGGGTGAAAGGCGCCAATAACGATGGCGTATGGAGTACGCCTGTGTTTATGGACATTACCGTTCAGCCGCCGTTCTGGCGCACCTGGTGGGCATATTGCCTGTATGCGGTGTTGCTGGCGCTGCTGTTCTTCGTCGTTACCCGGTACTTTTTCATGCGGGCATTGCTGCTGAAGGAAGAAGACCTGCACCAGGTAAAACTCAACTTCTTCACCCATGTATCCCACGAAATTCGCACCCACCTTACGCTGCTGATGGCGCCGGTGGAAAAGATGATCCATACACTTAAACATGATGACCCGATGCGGCCGCAGCTGTCCACCGTGCGCAACAATGCGGACAGGCTACTGAAGCTCGTCAGCGAACTGATGGACTTCCGCAAAGCGGAAACCAATCACCTCAAACTGCATGTGGCGGAGCAAGACCTTATTCCTTTCCTGGAAAACATCGGCGGTAATTTCAGGGAATTGTCGCGGCGCAGGCGGATCAAAACGGCTTTCAGTTATGATATACAACAAGCTCCCGCGTATTTCGACCGCGAGCAGCTGGACAAGGTGTTCTTTAACCTGTTAAGCAATGCGTTCAAGTTCACGCCAGATGGCGGTTGCATCAGCCTGCATGTGGCGCAGCATAAAAACACGTACATCATAACGGTCACGGATAATGGTCGCGGCATAGCCCCGGAATACCTGGGCAAGCTGTTCACCAATTTTTTCCAGGTGGCCGATCACGGGTTCCAGAACACCGGTTACGGCATTGGGCTGGCGCTGTCCAGAAATATTGTGGAGCTGCACAAAGGCACGCTGACCGTGGAAAGCGCGCCGCTGGCAGATGGAAGGGAAGGCAGAACGTGCTTTACCGTTACCCTGCAACTGGGCAGCGCGCATTTTGAAGGCACGCAACATGTGATCGGCAAGCATGAAGCGATGGAAATACCTCCTGTCCGCGTGATGGAAGAAGACATCCAACCGGCGCAGCCGGAAGAAAACCACCCGCTCACGGTGCATATCGTGGAAGACAACCCGAAACTGCGCGAACTGGTAAGGGAGACCTTCAGCGGACAATACCTCGTGCTGGAGAGTGAGAACGGCGCCGAAGGGCTTGCGCTCGCCACCTCGCAAATACCAGACATCGTGATCAGCGATGTGATGATGCCTGAAATGGACGGCCTGCGCTTCTGCTATCTGTTAAAAACCGATGAACGCACCAGTCACATCCCCGTGATACTGCTCACTGCCAAAAGCTCGCAGGAAGACCAGTTGAGCGGCCTGGAAACCGGTGCAGACTTGTATCTTACCAAACCATTCAGCACCCGCGTGCTGGAGTTGAACGTGCGTAACCTGCTGGCTTCCAGGGAAAAGATGCAGCAGAAATACGGACGGCAGCTAAAGGCCGAACGGCCGGACGTTCCCGCTGCCGCGCTTCCCAATTCGCTGGACAACGCCTTCCTCGAAAAGCTGGTGGAGCTCGTACACGAGCATATGGACGACCCGGAATTCGGTGTAGACATGCTGGCCCGCAAGGTAGCTATGAGCCAGCCAGTATTGTACAAAAAACTGAAAGCCCTCACCAATATGTCCGTAAACGATTTCGTAAAATCCCTCCGCCTCAGAAAAGCGGCCGAGCTGCTCCGGAAAAAACAGCATACGGTGTACGAAGTGGCGTATATGGTTGGGTATAACGACCGGAAATATTTCAGCCGGGAGTTCAAAAAACAGTTCGGCAAGACCCCTACAGCCTATGCAGGCGAGCCGGATTTATAAATTTCCCCCCTTTTAGTTATAAAATTCACCCCCCACCTCCGGAGTGCTCGCTTAGATTTGTTTATACATAGACTATGAAAATTTTTCACCTAATTCTACCAAAATCATACGCATATGAAATGCAGACTGTTACTCTTTATTTTTTTCTGTACCTGTTCGCTGGCATCCATCGCCCAAACGGATTACACGCTGGTGATGGATCGCGTCCGCGAGGAACAGCTATCCTCGGCGGGGTCGATTACCACGCTGAATAGCAATGTGGCGGCTACGCTGGCCACCCTTAAAACGAATGGCTCCTGGCCGGACATCATCTATAGCAATGTCTCCAACTACCAGGCGGCCACCCACATCAACCGGGTGAAAACTTTTGCGCTTGGATATATGCACCCCAGCAGTGCCTACTATCACAACGACACCCTTTTTGACGCCATTACCCGTTCGCTGGACTACTGGGACACCCGCGATCCGATAAGCTCGAACTGGTTTCACAACGAGATATCCAACCCGCAGCGGATCGGGGAAATACTCATCACGCTGGAAACCGCGCCTCTCTCCCTGCCCTCCACCCTGCGGAGCAACCTGATATCGCAGATGAACCGGGGCAATCCCGCCAACCAAACAGGCGCGAACAAACTGGACGTTGCCACACATTTCATTTACCGCGCCTGCCTCACCGCAAACGCCACGCTCATGAACACGGGGGTCACACAAGCGTTCCAACCCATCGTCATCACTACCGGAGAGGGCATCCAGCCAGACATGACCTTCCAGCAGCATGGCCCCCAGCTGTATATGTCCGGTTATGGCCAGGGATTTTTAGCCGGCGAGGTAAAAGTTGCCACCTATCTGCGCGGTACAACCTGGGCATTGTCCAGCACCAAGCTCACCCTCCTCAGCAATTTTGTGCGCAATGGATTTTTGAAGGTCCTGCGCGGCAGGTATATCGATTTCAGCGTAAGCGGCCGCAGCATAAGCAAGGTCAATCATCTCTCCCAGCCAAACACCGGCACGATTACGAAGATGAAGGCGCTGGATACCACACATGCGGCAGAATACGATGCAGCCATTGCCCGCCACGGCGGCAGCCAGCCGCCCTCTTACATGATAACGCCCCTGCATAGACATTACTGGCATTCCGATTATACGGTGCATCACCGCCCGGGTTATTTCTTTGGTCTGCGGAACGTATCCACGCGTACCGCCAAGTCCGAGAACGGTAACAAGGAAAACCTGAAAGGGTATTATCTCTCTGAAGGCGCAACCAGCATCCAGGTGAATGGCCCGGAATACTATAATATTTTCCCCGTGTGGGACTGGGCGCGGATACCCGGTACTACAGTACCTGTTATCACTACGTTCCCGCTTCGCGCGGAATGGGGCGATGATATTGATAATCGCGGCAAGGCATCCTATTCCGGCGGCGTTTCCGATTCTGTATACGGCGCAATAGCGTTGGCTTTTAACGACTACAACACACAGGCACGCAAATCCTGGTTCTTTTTTGACAACGAAGTGGTTTGCCTTGGCGGGAACATAAAGTCCACCGCCTCGCAAGCCATCAATACCACCGTGAACCAGTGCCTGCTCAACGGCAATGTGACCGTATTCGAGGGTGGCTCGCAAAGCACACTGGCTACCGGCTCGTACACTTATAACAATACGCTGAAATGGGCATCGCACGACGGTGTCGGGTATTATTTCCCTTCGGGTGGCAACATACGCCTGACCAACCAGGCCCAGTCCGGCACCTGGAATAGCATCAACAACAACGGCGGCTCCACCGCCACACAAACCATGAACGTATTCAAGCTCTGGTTCGACCATGGCACTGCCCCCACGAACGACAGTTATGCATACTATGTGGTGCCCGGGCAGGATATGGCCACTTACGACACCTCGCAGGTGCGCATACAATACAATACCAGCGGTATACAGGCAGTGCGCCATGTGGGTCTGAATGTCTGGCAGATGATGTTTTACACAGCCGGTACTTTCACCAAAGACTCCGTAACCATTACGGTGGACAGGGCTTGCGCCATTATGCTGAAAGGCGTGGGAACTACCAATGTGACCATGCACATAGCAAGTCCTTCGCAGTCCTCCACCGCGGTAAAGGTATATCTTGATCTTCCGAACATTCCGCAGACAAGGCTTCTCAACTGCACCATGCCTTCAGGTAACTCAGCCGGCTCTTCGGTCGTTTATAACGTCAATCTTTCGACACCGATACACGGAACGAGCGGTTCGATACCCGCGATTGCGGACTCATATGTGCGCGACGGCGCTACTTACGAAAATGCGAACTTCGGCACCGTCACCTCACTGATGGTCAAAAAAGACGGGGTAGGTTATACGCGCGAAACCTTCTTCAAGTTTAATGTATCCAGCTTACCTTCCAATACACAACAGGTGAAATTGCGGCTGCGTGTGAACTATGCAAACACCGACATCACTACCGTGCCGTGGATAGCCCAGTACGTAAGCGACGACAGCTGGACGGAAACCGGCATCACCTGGAACAATATGCCCGCCGTTACTTCCAACCTCGATACCATACAGGCATTGGCCGCAGGCAACTATGCAGAATGGGACGTGACCGATATCGCGATAGCCCAGCAATCGGCGGACGGGATACTTACCCTCAAGGTCGTTTCCAATGGTACCGGCGCTTTGACGGACGCAAACTTCAGTTCAAGAGAAACCACCGAGACGGACAGGCGGCCTTCGCTGGTATACACTTCCAGTCCTCCTCTTCAGCTCAGGATGCAGTCGGCAATATCCAAAGAAACAATTTACCAGGGCACAAAAGTATTCCCCGTTCCGGCAGGAAATTTTGTGCGGGTACAAACGGATCGCGTGTACAATAAAGCGGAATTGAGAGACGTTTCCGGACGTGTAGTAAAACTGGAAATATTAGATGGTAGTCAGCAGTTCGAGATCAATCTTCAGCAGCTGCCGGCAGGCTTGTACTTCCTGCAGCTGAGCGGGCCGGAGAGAAATGAAACCAGGAAGGTGGTGAAGAAGTAAAAGCTGAATTGTTTTTTCTAATGAAATTCCCATAAACTATGCCCTCTACTTTTTTAAAATGAGCGTAGATAATCTATTTCCTTGCGATGTAATTTCAATCCTGATGGTATAAATATATTTACCATAACATGACGTAAGACGCAATACGGCCGCTTCCTGAGAGCGGCCGTATTGCGTCTTACGTCATGTTGTGTTTTTCTGTATATCTTTCCCTCGATATCTTTTTTACTCAGCAATGCGGAGCTGCTTATAAACCTGTCGGTTGTGAATGGAGATTATTTTTTGCAATTCCTTAAGCATGAAGAATTTCAAAGGCAAAAGAACAAATTATGCACCGGTGCAATTCAATCAGCAATTTCAAACACAGGGATTAAAAAATACTCGTTCCTATTCCTGAATATAATGACCAACTCCGCATTGCCAATCTCTTAAGCAAAGCCGAAAACCTGATAATCCAACGTAAGGAGAGCATCCGATTGCTCGATGAATTTTTGAAAAGCAGTTTCTCTAACTTCTTTGATAACCCTATTACCAATAGAGCAAAACTAAAAGTTGTTAAATTAAAAGAGTTGACTACTTTTTTAACCAGCGGAGGCAGAGGTTGGGGAGAATAACATATTTTAGAAATTACCAAAAAACACAAGTAGGATCGAATTAAAAAAACCGCTACTAGAGCGGGTTTTAAAAAATGAGCTAAAAATAGTCGGGATGACAGGATTCGAACCTGCGGCCTCGTCGTCCCGAACGACGCGCGCTACCGGGCTGCGCTACATCCCGATTCTTTTAGTAGCTATTCAAATGTAAGAAGGATTTTATTTATTTGCCAACATTTTACCCGGAAAATTCTTTTCAGACCAATTTCCGCAATGCGTGATAGTGTAGTCATTCCCGTTGAATTAAATGATAATTTAAAAGGGGAAAACCGTAGTTTTAAAAGATCTACGCTTTATCAAAATAAAAAAATGGGAAGAACTTATTTAATCGCTTCACTGCTCTTATTACTTTTGGTACAAAGCCATTTATCTGCCCAGAACCGGTGGGAGCTGGTACTGGATCGTGGTATTTCCTGGAAAGTTGGAAATAATGATGTGCATACCGATCATATAGAAATGAGCGGAAAACAGGTCTCCGTCATTCTTACTTATGGTACAGATAAAGATGGGATGCTGGTCAGTAGTAAACAACTGATCTTCCCTATGCTCAGAACGATCCCCAATAATACACATGCACACACCATGTACACGTTCGGGACAGAAATAAGCCCGATAATAAAAATTAACGGCAGGATAATAAAGGAGAAAGTAAAGGAGTGCTATCTGAAAGGATGGCTGCGCATGGATTCCGATGCCGGTAATAAAGTACAGATCTCCCGGATATTTGCGCCTTCCGTTGACCAGGCATTTGCTGTTGAGCAATTTATATTAACCAACAACGGGGAAAAGGAGATAGCAGTAGAAGTAGAGGACTTTGAAAAGAATTCCAGAAGCAGTGCAGAGAAAAGTGTGTACGGTGTATATGAACTGAAGGCCGGATCACAGCACAGCGGTGTGTATAAACTAGCGTCCGGTGATTCCATTAAGTTTTCGATGGTTTATTCCGGCAGAAAAATAACAGCGCCCGCATTTGGTGAGGTGGATGTTACTGCTGAAATCGGAAAGCGACAGGCATTTGTTGAAAAGATGTTTGGCAACCTGCGTTTTAGCAGCCCCGATCCTGTAATTAACAGGATGTTTGATTTCGCCAAGATCCGGGCGATGGAAAGTATCTTTGCCACCAAGGGAGGACTGGTACATAGTCCTGGCGGTGGCAGCTATTATGCGGCTATCTGGGCAAATGATCAGGCAGAATATGCCAATCCCTTTTTTGCGTATTCCGGCTACGAAACAGCTATTGAAAGTGGGTTGACTTCCTGGAGGTGGTTTTCAAAATGGATGAACCCCGCTTATAAGCCCATTCCCAGTTCTATTATTGCCGAAGGCGATGGTTACTGGAACGGCGCCGGCGACCGGGGCGATCAGGCTATGATAGCTTATGGTGCCTCCCGGTTTGCCCTGGCGCTTGGCGATAAAGCCAAAGCAAAGGAAATATGGCCCCTGATAGCCTGGTGCCTGGAATATTGTAAAAGACAGATCAATAAAGATGGTGTGGTAACTTCCGACAGTGATGAACTGGAAGGTCGCTTTCCTGCGGGGAAGGCCAATCTGAGTACCTCTTCCCTGTACTACGATGCCCTGATCCATGCTGCGAAGTTAGGAAGGGATCTGGGGGTTGATAAAAAACAATTGCTTGAATATGAACATACCGCTGCACAGTTAAAACAGCATATCAACACTTTCTTTTCAGCAAATGTAGAGGGCTTTGATACCTACCGGTATTACGCCGGCAATACCAAACTCCGCTCCTGGATTTGTGTACCGCTGACAATGAATATTTTTGACCGTGCCAAAGGAACACTTGATGCTTTGTTTTCTCCTTTATTATGGACGGATGACGGATTGCTCACACAATCCGGTGATAATACTTTCTGGGATCGATCCACGCTTTATGGTTTACGGGGAGCCTTTGCGGCAGGCGCCACGGAGAAAGCCCTTTTGTTTTTAACGAAATATTCCAACCGGCGGTTGTTGGGAGCGCATGTACCATATGCGGTAGAAGCCTGGCCGGAAGGGAATCAGCGGCATTTGTCTGCTGAAAGTGCGCTCTATTGCAGAACCATCACAGAAGGGTTGTTTGGCTTTGAGCCGGAAGGGCTTTCGCAGTTTTCTGTAACTCCACATTTGCCGGAAGAGTGGAAGGGGATGTCGCTCAAAAACATGGTGGCATTTGGTGGTAAATCTATTGATATACTTATTGAAAGAGCGGGTAAAAATATTCAGACCAATGTATATGTGAATGGTAAACTACATAAGTCTGTCACCCGCAAACCGGGTACGCCCGTACAGATCAGCATGTAATTACCCGGGCAGGTAGTGATTTATTGATAATTTGTATCTTCCCGGTATGAAAATGAGTCACTACCTGCGACAGGGGAAATCCGAAAACTATCAGGATGCAGAAGAGAAAGGGCTGCTGAAGGCAGGGGCAGTAGCTACGTTATTGTCAAAGCAATTGGGAATGAAGATTACGGCAAAGGAGCTGGAAGTATTTGCAACGGAATGGCATCATGCCGGTGTGTTCAAGCGGGGCGATGGCCAGTCTTTCCAGGGAAGAAAGGTATATTTCTTTTCACCTGCCGGTATAGAGAAAATAACACGGGAGAAAATTCAGGCCAACCGGGATAAAGCGGCTAAGAAAGCACCACCCGATACGCGACATGTGCAGGGCTGGTACACACAGTATTTTCGTATAACCGACCCCGTTAGCCGCCGGAGCTATAATAAACCTTTTATTGGCATCTATACCGGCCCGGTAAATAAGGCGCCTAAAGGATTCAGGGCATTGGCTGATGAGGCCTTTGCTGCGGCTGAGAAACTGCGCGGAAAAGAACTGAAGGCAGGAGAGATCCCCCGGTTTTAATATTCCGGCTTTTTGCTTACCTTAAATGAGGAAAATTACCGATGGTATGAAAAGCTTACATACGTTGCCACTTATATTAAAATATACTTCGGAACAACCCCGGTTTAGTTTGCTGGACTCTGTAAAGAACAGGATCACCTTGATAGCATTCTGTAGTGCTTTCAGTTTTCTGTTCATGTATATTTTTCTGCCGTTTAATATTAACATGTGGTATGAAGGTCAGCAGATAGCACTGGCGCAATTATTCGGGATCTTTACCTTATGCGGCGTTGTGGCTATGTGTATCTCACAGTTCCTGCTGGTCCGGATAAAATGGCGGGAAAAGCTGACCAACGCCACCTACCTGTTCTGGTTCCTGGGGGAAATTGTGCTGATTACCACTATTGTGACGATAGTAGATGTGATGGTAACAGATACCCTTTTCCTCTCCTGGGCCGAGTTTGTCAGTACACTCCGTTATACCGCCCTTATTATACCCCTTCCTTATTTTATTGCCCTGCTCTGGTTTTATACCCGGGAGAAATGTGCCCTGCTGAAAACACTGGAAGAAGTACAGCAGTCTGCCGATAAAACCGGCACCGGCAAAGATACCTGTCTGCTGATCCGGGATGAACATGATAAGCCGGTGCTTACCCTGCACCCCGCAAGATTATTGCTCATCAAAGCAGAAGATAATTATGTGCACATATTTTATATGTCGGGTAGTACAGTCAGCAAAGAACTGGTACGCACTTCCCTGAAAAAACTGGAAGCACAGTTAGCTGCTTCCGGCTTCACCCGTGCACATCGTTCCTACCTGGTCAATATCTCCAAAGTGGTACTTTTTAAGAAAAATGCAAAAGGACATTACCTGCACATTGAAGGATTGGATGATGTAGTGGTGCCGGTATCCAATACCTGTTTACCTGTTTTCCAGGAACACTTCCGTTAATTCTTCTGACTTTCGCCCCTCATAACCCTGTTTTCACCCCAAATACGCTGTCATCGCACATGTAGCTGGTTGGTTTTTGTTAATATCGCCGTAGTACTTAGCACAATTTCACGGTGTAAAACAACCATCAACCAGTCTAAAATTTTTGCTGCCGATGATCAGAACCATCCTTTTAAGTGCATTATGTGTTGTTGCTATGCATACCCTGCAGGCACAAAGTATCCTTTCCGGGAATGTCCGTAACAGCGTGACCAAAGAAGTGGTACCTGCTGTATCGGTGACCATGAAAGAAGCACCCAATGGTGACTATACCAATGACCAGGGGAATTTTAAATTCTCCACAAAAAAAAGTTATCCTGTTATCCTGATCTTTTCATCCCTTGGATTTGAAACAAAAGAGCTCACCGTTACGGCTGCCGGATTTCAGCGGATAGAGCTGTTACCCGCTTCTGTACTGGGTCGGGAGGTGGTGGTATCCGCCAGCCGCAGCGTACAGAAAAAAATTGAATCCCCTGTTACCATTGAAAGAATCAGCACCAAAGACATCATCAATTCACCCCAACCCAGTTATTACAATATGTTGCAGGGGCTGAAAGGGGTGGACATTACTACTTCCAGTCTCACTTTTACCACAGTCACTACCCGCGGTTTCAATACCAGCGGCAACACCAATTTCACACAGATCGTGGATGGGATGGACAACCAGGCGCCCGGTCTTAACTTCCCCCTGGGCTCGGCTATCGGACTAACAGAGCTGGATGTAGATAACCTGGAAGTGCTATCGGGTGCATCTTCCGCCTTGTATGGTTCCCGTGGCCTCAATGGCACCCTGGTAATGACCGGCAAGGACCCTTTTAAATACCAGGGACTAAGTGCACAGATCACCCAGGGAGTGAACCACGTCAGCAAGGGTGTGTCCAATGACCCGTTGGGACCTTCACCTTATTACGACTGGACTGTGCGCTGGGCTAAGAAAGTAAATGAGAAATTCGCCTTCAAAATAAATGTACAGTACACCCAGGCAAAAGACTGGATTGCTACAGACACTTCCAATACCAATGGCCCGGGTGGCCCCCTCACGGACCCCAACTACAACGGGGTAAATCTTTATGGCAGCAAAACTTCGGTAGACATAAATCCTTTCCTGCAGGGCGCACTGGCAATGGTGCCTGAGCTGGCACCGATCATCGATCCATTACTGGAAAACGGCAGCAACTATGTGGCTCGCACCGGCTACCCCGAATATGGGTATTTAAGCAGCGATGCCAAACTCTTTAAAGCCAACATAGAGTTGCGGTATAAGATAAGGCCCAGGCTGGAAGCGATCCTCTCAGGTACTTTCGGCAAAGGAAATGCTGTATACAGTAATGATACACGCTACGCCTTAACAGGTTTCCGGCTTGGGCAATACCGCGCCGAACTGAAAGCGGAGCATTGGTTTGTCCGCGCTTATACCAGCCAGGAGAATTCCGGTAACACCATTATCGCCAGTCCTACTGCGCAACTGCTCAACGAAGCCTGGAAGGAAAGCTACAATGCCAATACCCAGGATGGCTGGTATCCGCAATATACTGGCGCACTGCTGGAGGCAATGGCTGCCGGTAAAAGCTATCAGGAGGCCAGCGTTATGGCCCGCGGTTTTGCCGACCAGGGCAGGCCGGAAGCTGGTAGTCCGCTTTTCCTGCACCTGAAAGATAGTATCGCTTCCCGTCCCACCTCGCAGGGAGGTACGCTATTCCTGGATAAAAGCAAACTGTATAATGTAGAAGGACAATACAACTTCTCTCATCTTATCAAATTTGCAGAACTGATTGCGGGGCTGAACTATCGCCTGTACCGGCTGGATTCAAAAGGGACCCTTTTCCCGGATACGGACGGCCCTATCGATGTAGCTGAATATAGTGCGTATGCCCATCTCTCTAAAAAAATTATCAGTGATAAACTATCCCTGAGTGCAGCTTTTCGTTATGATAAAAATACCCTGTTCGAAAAAGCCCGCATCACTACCCGGGTATCGGCAGTAGCGGAGGTGAACAAGGAAAGTTTTATCCGCTTCTCTTATCAGAATGCTTACAGCTTCCCGTCTAATATCCAGTCGCTGCAAAGCACGCCGATAGACTATAACAGCTACGCTTCCGGAGGCTCTGCGCGTTTGCTGGACGGGGTCTATCATTTTAATCAGTACCCCGCGTATACACTCAACAGCGTAAATAAATACCAGCAAAGTAATAACCCTGCTGACCTGGAAAAATTTACCCTGAACGATATCAAACCACAATCCGTAGATGCGTTCGAGTTAGGTTACTCTTCCCTGATCGCCAAATGTGTACTCATCGATGTATTGGGATATTATTCTACCTGGAAAAATTTTATCGGCTATGTAAATGTGGCTAATACCCCCGGTACGGATGACGTAACGGCTTTCAAAGATCACAGCACTTATGTGGCCTATAACATCGCTTACAATGGGGCGGAAAAAGTAAATACCTACGGGTATGCTGCCAGCGTGAGCGTAGATCTGTCGCATAATTTCCTGGCAAAGGTCAATTTCTCTTCTGACTTTCTGAAGAACAGGAACAACAGTCAGGTGAATAATTTCAACACGCCGAACTATAAGTTTAATATCGATTTTGGTAACAGCGGATTTGGAAAAAAAGAACGATATTCATTTAACACAACTTTCCGCTACAGACCGGGTTATTATTACCAGATAGGCTTCGGCAGCGGCACAGTGCCGGCTTCTGCTGTCATCGATGCACAGGTTAGTTACCGCCTCCTTCAGGCGCATTCAACAATAAAACTAGGCGCTACCAATATCACCAATAAGTATTACAGGACCGGCTTCGGAAGCCCGGCTATTGGCGGTATGTATTACGTAACCTATGCCTACAACGTATTTTAATTTGTCAAACAAAAAAAACATGTATATGAAAGTACTTGGCAGAAATTATTTTTATCTGCTCCTGATCGGCCTGGGATGCTCACTGGCGGCTTGTTATACGCCGGTGGAAGAAAACAGTGGGGGATATAAAACAAAGCTGACCTTTGGCCCCGGCGATGAAACCAAAATAGCCGAAGCCTTTCTGTCGCTGACAGACAGCAGCAGTATTTCCTTAAAAGCAGGTACCTATAAGTTCGATAATCTCAGTATAGCACAGGTAAAACATATCCTGATCCAGGGAGAAGGTGCTGATAAAACTATCCTGGATTTTTCCGCTCAAAGTCAGGGTGGTGAAGGTATCCGGGTAACAGATGTAAAGGGTTTCAGTATTGATGGCATGACCCTGCGCGACTCCAAAGGTGACCTGATCAAGATCAATAAAAGTGAAAATGTGGTGATCACCAATCTCCATGCTATCTGGACGGTATCTGATTCTACCAGCGGCGGTTATGCGATCTATCCCGTGCTGTGCAAAAATGTGCTGGTAGAAAACTGCTACGCACAGGGAGCTTCTGATGCCGGTATTTACGTAGGACAATCAGACAGCGCCATCGTCAGAAAATGCAAAGCCTATAAAAATGTGGCCGGCTGCGAAATTGAAAATACCTCCAATGCAGAAGTGTATGACAACGAATTTTATGGCAATACGGCCGGCTTCCTGATCTTCGATCTGCCGGACCTGTCAAAACGTGGGGGACATGTAAAAGCATATAACAACAACTTTCATGACAACAATGAAAAGAATTTTGCCAAGTCCGGCAGCTTCGGATCTACGTGGGGAGTGGGCAATGCCGCACCTGGCAGCGGTGTAGTGATCCTGGCAGCATCGGATATCGAGATATATAATAACAAGATCACCAACAATAACTCAAGCGCAATTTCTATTGTATCAGGATTTTTTATAGATGAGAATGCCGGCGCCAAAATGAATGAACATTATTTCCCTATACCTAAAAATGTTCATATCCACGACAATATACTGGAAGTGGGTAGCGCCTTCCCGGAAGTGATGTATGAACATCATACCGGTAAATTACTGGCAGGAATCCAGCAAAAATTAAATGCGCTGGACCCCTCCCGCAAAAACGAACGGCTGCCGGCTATCATCTATGATGGTATTTCTACCAACATCCTGACTAAAGGTACTACTGCCAACCCGGATTCCATCTGTATTCAGCAACAGGGCACCAACCTGTTTGTAAATGCAGATGCATTGCACATGATGTCAAAAGACTGGCGTCCAAATACGGATATCACACCTTTTGTTTGTAAGTAAGTTTTTTTTAATTTTTTAGAGAGATGAGGAAGTCTTGTTTAATATTAGTGTTGGTTGTTCTTTTTATTGCCGGTATGCACAGCTGCAAACAGAAACCAGCGAAAACCAGCCAGCAAACAGCTTTTCAGTTTAAAGATAAATTATCTGCTTATGGGTTTTTTACAGGGGTATTAAAAGAATTGTTACCCCGGAAAGGAGTAGTCAACTATGAGTTGACTACTCCCTTATTCACCGACTATGCAGTAAAAGACCGCTTCATTGCGTTGCCGGAAGGTAAGGTCATTAATTATACGGAGCATGGTTCGCTGGATTTTCCGGATTCGACATTCATCATTAAAAACTTCGCCTATACCAATCCTGCTCATCAGAAAGTGATGATCGAAACCCGGTTGCTCTTTAAAGATCCGGCGGATCAGACCTGGAAAGTAATGAACTACCTCTGGAATGAGCAGCAAACGGAAGCCGTGAAGTGGATCATGGGAAAGAAAATACCTGTCACCTTACTGGACGACCACGGAGAAGAGGTATCCACCGTTTACCAGGTGCCCAATACAAACGACTGCAAACGCTGTCACATCAATAACAGTGTCCTGACACCTATCGGCCCCAAAGCGCGCAACCTGAATTTTGTGCGCGCCGGCCAGTCTGAAAACCAGTTGATGCAGTGGGCTACCAGCGGCATCCTGCATGGGTTGCCGGTTATTGAAAAGGTACCGCGGCTACCGGATTGGCGGGACAGCACCCATTATAATGTGGCAGAACGCGCCCGGGCTTACCTGGATGTCAACTGCGCCCATTGTCATACCAAAGGGGGCGATGCCTTTAATACGGGTCTGTTCCTGGAATACGAACAAACCAACAGGGACCATATCGGTATCATGAAATCGCCTGTTTCCGCAGGTGGTGGCGCCGGTGGTCTCGACTACGACATTATCCCCGGCGATGCCATCCATTCCATCCTGTTTTACCGGATGAACAGCACCGAACCCGGCACCGCGATGCCGGAACTGGCCCGCACCCTCATCCATAAAGAAGGTGTGACCCTGATCAAAAGATGGATTGACGAGATGAAGTAAAGCGAAATATTATTAATAAAACATATTCATTGCTGCAATCGGTCCCGGAGGGACCGCACCTTGGTAAGCCGGGGTTTTAACCCCGGCACATAATACTGGTAGCGGGTTTCAGCCTATATCCCCCCTGGTGGGAATTAAATTCCTGTTAAAATTTTCCCGATTTCGCAAATCGTTTTCCCGATCCGCGCGCATTTAAAGTTCAGCCCGGTGTTCCTTTGCGTAAAATTTATAGGGTTGAAACATATATACTTAATCATCAGTCTGGTCTTGGTAAATCTTTCGGTAATGGCACAAAATGGTGCCATCAAAGGTAAGATCAGTACGGCTGACGGCGAGCCCGCAGCATTTGTGACCATCGGTCTGAAAGACACAAAGAAAGGAACATTAACAAACGAAGACGGTGTTTTTACCTTGAAGAATGTAAAACCCGGTTCATATACACTGGTAATATCATATACAGGTACCCAGACTATCAATAAAGAGGTGTCTGTAACAGCGGATCACGCAACAGACGTTGCTTTTTCCCTGCAGGCTACTTCCAGCCAGCTGAATGAAGTAGTAGTGGATGGTACCAGAACAAGGACCATTAACAGGAAACCGGTTACCATAGGCAAAATGCCGGTACCGGTGATGGACTTACCGCAAAGCGTGGCTATCATTGGTCATGAAGTACTGGAAGATCAGCAGGCACAGCGCATGAGCGATGTGGTGAAAAATATCAATGGCGTGTACATGGCCTCTCAGCGGGCAGGTACACAGGAAACCTTTAACGCACGTGGTTACGGGTTCTCCAGCACCAATATGTTTAAAAACGGTGTTCGTGTTAACTCTGGCGCCATGCCGGAAATGAGCTCACTGGAAAGGGTAGAAGTACTGAAAGGCAGCGCCGCTATTTTATATGGTAACGTAGCTCCCGGTGCAGTGCTGAATATGGTGACCAAACAGCCTAAGTTTACTTCCGGTGGGGAAGTAAACCTGAGAGCAGGTAGCTATGGTCTTTTAAAGCCTGCGGTAGATTTCTACGGTCCTCTCTCTTCAAAAATAGCTTACCGCGTAAACGGTACTTTTGAAACAGCTGACAGCTACCGCGATCAGGTGCATTCAAAACGTTATTATGTAAATCCTTCCCTGTTGTTCAAACCGAGCGATCGTACCGAAATACTGTTGCAAGCGGATTACCTGAAACATGATTTTACCCCTGATTTTGGCATTGGCTCTATCGCAGATACCAGTATTATCAAGGTGCCCCGCAATACATTCTTTGGCGCGCCCTGGCAGTATGCTCATACACAGCAAACGACCGCTTCTGCCAATATCAAACATAAACTGAATGACAACTGGAGCATCAATGGTATCGTTTCCTATTCAAAATATGACAGGGACTACTATTCCCTGGAAAGAATCCAGGCTAAAGGCGATAGCACCTGGCAGCGCCCTTTGGGAAGAAATGCTACCAACGAAGATTATTATGCAGCACAGATCGACCTGACCGGTAAATTCAGGACCGGTTCCCTGGAACATACTGTGCTGGCTGGTGTTGATGCCGACAGGTACCTGACAGGCAGCTATGCTTACGGTCTTCCTTCTATCAACAAAACTGCCGGTATCTACGATATCGTAAACGTATATGACCTGGATAAATTACCCCGTCGTACAGATATGCCTGTTGATACCCTGAAAACCAGGACCAACGCTCCTATTAACCGTTTTGGCGCCTACATACAGGACCTGGTAAGCATCTCTGAAAAACTGAAATTACTGGCGGGTGTTCGTTTCTCTTACCTGGAAACAGCATCACCGATGGCATATGATTTTGCGTCAGGAACCAGTAAAGCAAACAGTGTTGCCAAATATGACCACGCATTTTCTCCCCGCGTAGGACTGGTATACAAGCCGATTGCTTCAACCGCCATCTTCGCCAGCTATTCCAACTCCTTTACGCCGAATACAGGATTTGATATCGATAGCCAGGCACTGAAGCCTTCTATTATTGAGCAATATGAAGTAGGTGTTAAGAATGATTTCTTCCACGGACTGTTGTCAGCTAACCTGACCTTATACCGTATCAGGAATAATAACTTTTCTCAGACTGCACCGTTTGCAAAAGACGGATCACAGAACAATAACACCAGCCTGAAAGCATTGATAGGTGAAACCCTCAGCCAGGGTGTGGAAGTGGATATCGCCGGTCATCCGTTACCAGGACTGGATGTGATTGCAGGCTACAGCTATAACAGCATGACCATTGAAAATACACCTGATGTAAAAGGTGCGACCATTGCGGGTCAGCGTTTGGTAGGAAACCCTAACCATACTGCTAATGCCAGCGTATTCTATACTTTCCAGGAAACGAAAGTGAAAGGGCTGAAACTGGGCGCCGGTTTCTATTACATTGGTCAGCGTTTCTCCGGTTGGAACAATACGATTGGTCAGACACAGACCTACGACAGAATGATTTCTATTCCTGGTTATTCCACCCTGGATTTCTCCGCAGGATATGCTTTCAAACGTTTTGCTGTATTGGGTAAAGTTTCCAACATCACCAACACATACAGTTATTATGTGCATGAAAACTACAGCGTAAACCCGATTCCTCCTACACAGTTTGTAGGCACGGTATCGTATAAATTTTAGGATTTAAATTGCCCCCTCCCAGCCTCCCCCGAAGGGGGAGGAGAAAGGAAATTGGTCTTATTTTGACCTTTGATTACAATCATTTTTCGGATAATACGGGAGTATCTTATTTGACCAGATTGACATAATATTACCTACCTACATTAGATAGCCACCTCTACGACGAAAATAAGCCCTCGCTTCCTTTCTCCTCCCCCTTCGGGGGAGGCGGGGAGGGGGCAATTTAATAGCACATCTCTAAATACATTCCCCTTCTACCAACGGTGTCGTATCAAATTTAAGAGCCTTGTCGTCACTGTTAAATACCGGGATTCCTTCGCTATTTACACTATCTGTTAGTGCTTCAAATGCCTGGTTGCCGGAAATCCTGAATACCACTGGTCGTGTGCTGAGGGTGCCTTCACTCATAAACTGGTAAGCGGCACGTAGAATACCATCGTGGATGCTGCCGTTGATCTCTCCCGTATTTTTATCTTTCTCAAAATAATTATATATTAATTTACCGCTAACGGTGGTGTCCTGTATGTTTACATGCAGGCTGACAGAGTCTTTGCCGGTAACTTTTATATAACAGGCGTTGGTATTTGTACTGACGGTTTTTATAGTGTCAGTATTTTTATTAGTTTGGGTGCCCGTCTGGTTGCAGGACATAACAGCAAAAACAGTGAGTGATGAGAGCAGGTGTAGTGTTTTCATATACTGAATATAACGAAAAGCGGTAAATACGGCAGCCGGTATAAGGATTAAATTGATAAAAATTTCCAGGATGAAGTTCCCATTGATTGTATTAACGGGCCTGTTGTTATATACAACAGCCTGTTCAGGTAAAGCTGGCATAGCGATATCACAACCCGTTGAAAAGCCCGATACACCTACAGTAGCCGCCTGTAACCGTTGCGTGGTGGTAGCGGAACAGTCGCAACACCGCATTACCATTGCAGACCTCTCTTCCGGCGCTGTCATATGGGAGTGGAAACCGTCTGCATCCAATGTGGATACTGCGCATATAAAATGGTTTAATAATCCCAGCGATGTGAAGCCGGTATATCATAATAAATTTATACTGATGACTGCCTCCGGTGGGGCGGTAGCACTCATTCGTATTGCTGACAAGAAAGTAGTGTTTTATGCCTATGCGGGCGGGAATACGCATTCCGCCGAGATCCTGCCGGATGGTAATATTGTGAGTGCCTCCAGTACCGGCAATCACCTGACCTTGTTCAGAACGGACACCACAGCCTTTCCCGGTAACGTATATACGAAAACGGTACCGGTAGATTTTGGGCATAACGTGGTATGGGATGCGGATCATCAGCGGTTGTGGTCTGCCGACAGACATAAAATGTGGTCTTTCAAATACAATTTCAACCGCGAAGCGCCCGATCTGATCGTGGATACCTCCTTTACTTTACCGGGTGAGGAAGCGCATGACCTGTACCCCGTGTATGGTGAAAAAACATTGTGGCTTACCAATACTACCCATGTTTATAAATTTGATATAAATACCCTGCAACTCAAACCGGCAGGAATTATACAGGATAACATCAAAAGTGTGTCTTCCGGCCCTGCGGGTTATCCTACCATCGTAGCAAAGCCCAATGAATCGTGGTGGACAGACGAAATACTGGATGGAAACGGGAAGCGTATATTTAAGCAAAAAGGCTGGAAGATATATAAAGTTCGTTGGCTGATTCCTGAATAGCTCGGATGATGCCCCATAAAATGCAGCTCCTTTGGGGCTGCATTTTTTTAATGCCAGAAAACGGCTGTCAGGGCAACAATTAGCCCATAATCCTTAAACTCCTGGCGCATTACCTGCAACGACTTACCCATATGTTTTTCCACTGCTTTAACGGAGATGCCTAAACGATGGGCAATTTCCTTGTTGGAAAGGTTATCCCGCCGGCTGAGCAGAAAAACCTCCCTGCTGCGTGCTGTTAGTCTGTCGAGGGCTGCCGCAAATCTTTTCTCCAGTAATTTGAAGTCGTAGCCATTTTCGGTTTCGGATATTTGCGCTACGGGGAGCTGTTTATGGTGTTGTTCATGGATCAGTGAATTTCTCAGTTCATTCAGGATCCTGTTCCGGAGTGCACTATGGAGATATGCTTTGATGTTTTGTATGTCTGTGAGGGTAGAACGTTTTTTATAAAGCGCAATAAATATCTCCTGTAGCATATCTTCCAGCAGGTGGGGGACCGGAAATTTTTTGTATGCGCTGCCATACAGCGCAGGTGCATGCCGCTGGTACAAGGTTTCAAAGGCCTTGTTATCATTGTTCGCCATCAATTTTATCAGAGCCTGATCCTCTAGTGCGGTATACTCAGTCATGCTATCCACTTATGGCGGCGCTGGTTGATTTCCGCCTTGCTTTAAACCCATAAGATAGGTAAAAACCGACTTTTCTCATAAACCGGGCGAAAAATAAATTTACAGGTGGGGGTAGGGTTAAAGAAAATTGGTGTGTCTTAGTATCAGACAAATAGTAAAATGAGCGACCAACAACTGATTCGGTTACTGGAAAAATACCTGGAAGGCGATTGTACGGCGGAAGAAAGAGCAGCGATGGAATCCTGGTATGATAGATTTAAATCTTCGAAAGCATCGGACGAGGGGGCTCAGTTGCCTGACCTGATGCAGGTATATAACGATATTACCGATAAACTGAAAAAAGAAGGGGAGTGGCAGGAAGCGCCAGGGGAGCCGGTTGTACATAACATAAAGAGAGGCTGGTGGCGCGCCGCCGCTGCTATAGTTATACTGCTAACAGGCGCCGGTGTGTGGATGATGCTGGCCCGTCCGGCCAAACAGTTGGTGCTGGATACCCCAAGTGGTGTCAGGAAAAAGATCCTGCTGGAAGACGGCACCCGGGTATGGCTGAATGTGAGCAGCGAGCTGACCTATCCTGCTGATATTGCTACCCGCAAGCGGGAAGTATATCTGAAAGGGGAAGCTTATTTTGAAGTAGCGAAGAAAGATGCCCACCCCTTCATTATACATACTGCCGACATGAGCGTAAAGGTGCTGGGCACCCGCTTCAATGTGAAGGCTTACCAGGGCGATGCAACCATCGAAACAACTTTGTTGGAAGGTAAGGTAGCAGTGGGCATGAACAAACAGCCCGATAAAAATCTATTGCTGGCACCCGGCGAAAAACTCACACTCAAAAGAAAAGACAAGACTGCAACTGATCCGGCTACAGCGGGGCGGATCATCGATTGGGGCGAATTCCTGGCTATTGTACAACCCGTAAAACCGCAGGTGCCCGCCGAAACCGTATGGATGGACAACAGGTTGGAATTTAAGGATAAATCCTTCCAGGAGCTGGTAAAGCTCATGAGCCGCTGGTATGGCAAAAAAATAGTTTTGCAGGATAGCACCCTGAATGATAACATCTTCACCGGTACTTTCAAACGGGAAACTGTGGAAGAAGTGCTGAAAGTGATGCAGTTAACTGCCGATTTCAAATACACGATCAAAGGAGATACTATTTACATACACAATTAATCAACCAAGTCAAAAGCTAATAATTATGAAGAAGTTTACCAGGGTTATCACTGAACCCGTATAACCACACTTTCCGCTAATAAAAAAAGGGAAGTGCGGCAACACTCCCCTTTAAAGCCAAACATGGAACGAAACAAGTAGTCCGTGCGGGATTTCCTTTGTTTCAAATGTCTAACGTTCAATACCAAAAGTATGAAAAAAAAGCTGTGTTTAAAAACAGCCCTTTCCAACGATTTCCTGAGAAAAACATTCATGTGTATGAAGCTCTGTTTAATTCTTATTGCTGCTTCAATTTTACAGGTGCGTGCTGACGTCTATTCACAAAGCAAATTTACGCTTACCAGCAAGCAGATAGCCCTGCATAAGCTGCTTTCGTGGGTGGAAACAAAAAGCGACTACAGGTTCCTGTATAACGACAAAACCTTTCCGAAAGAGGAAAGGGTAGATGTTAATTTCCATGATGCTACCCTGCCGGAAATCCTGGACAAAGTACTGGATAAAGGTTTTAAGTATAAGATCCTGGATGACGGTCTGGTGGCTATCTCCGAAAGGTCCGCCGATATCCCCGTTACGGGTAAGGTAACCGGTGAGAACGACCTGGAACTGCTGGGGGTGAGTATACAACTCAAAGGTACCAGCAGGGGAACTACCACCGATGTTGATGGCAACTTTAAGATCACGGTACCTGAAAACGGGGTGCTGATTATTTCCTATCTGGGATATGAAGCACAGGAAGTACCCGTGAAAGGTAACGGCCAGCTGCCTGTTATCAAACTGAAACCGTCTGATGCCGGTTTGAATGAAGTAGTTGTATTAGGATATGGACAGAAGCAGACGAAACAGAGTATTACCGGTGCTGTATCCAGTATTCAGACGAAAGAGCTGAAACAGAGTCCTGTAGGTAACCTGACCAATGCGCTCGCAGGAAGGCTGCCAGGGCTTATCACCGCGCAGTATTCCGGCCGGCCGGGTGATGACTATTCGCAGTTATTTATCCGGGGATTGAATACCACCGGGTATTCCGATCCATTGATTGTTATTGATGGCTTGCCCCGTGGAAATGCTAATCTCGGGCAGTTGGATGCCAACGAAATTGAATCGGTGACCATTCTGAAAGATGCTTCTTCTGCTGCATTATACGGGATCCAGGGCGCCAATGGTATTGTACTGGTAACCACTCGCCGTGGTAGAAATGGCCCGCCAAATATCCAGGTAAATATGCAGTATGCCTTGCAGCAGCCAACCAATTTTCCACGTTTCCTGGATTCTTACCAGTCAGGACTGCTGGAAAATGAAGCCGCCAGGAATGACGGTCTCCCGGTTGTATTTACCGATCAGGAACTGGAATATTACAAAACAGGACTTAAACCATATGATTACCCCAACACCGATTGGTATAAAGAGTCCATCAGGAAAAATTCACCGCAGAAAACGGCGAACATCAATATCAGTGGCGGTTCCAAATTCATGCGATACTTTGTATCCGGTTCTTACCTGCGGCAGGAGCCGGTATATAATCATGCCAATGACAATGTGTATGGAATAAAGTATAAGTATGACCGTTATAATTTCCGCTCCAATGTGGATATTACTTTAGATAAAAATACAGACCTGCAGGTAGATCTGGCTTCCAGGCTGGAAGACCGTACCAGTCCTTCTCTGGACAGGGCAGGTGGTGAATTTTTCTGGGTACTGTTGTCGCAGATGAATAACCATCTTACACCTGTAAAAAATCCTGATGGCAGCATCGCTTCCGGGAATATGCGGGAAGATTTTTATAACCTGTACGGTGTACTTACACAGAATGGTTTCCTGGATGCCTATTGGCACAGTACCAACGGTAGTGTGGCCCTTTCCCGTAAACTGGATTTTATTACACCGGGGTTAAAAGTAAAGGGACTGTTTACTTTTGAAAACTATGGTGCTATCAATGTTGCAGAAGACCAGGATTTTGATTCTTACCGTTACAAATCCGTACCGGGCGGTGAAGGTACCTATACACAACACAGGGCAGCCACCAGCTTACAATACTCAGGCTCCAACAGCGGAGAAAGATATTATTACTATGATGTGAAATTAATGTATGACCGCGATTTTGGTAAACATGCCGTGAGCGGCTTATTCCTCTTTAACCGCAACTACCGTTCCCAGTCGGGCTATCTGCCACGGGTATACGAAGGTTATGTAGGACGCGTAGCCTATAATTATGCCGCTAAATATTACCTGGAATTTAATGCAGGTTTTAATGGTTCAGAAAACTTTCCTCCGGGCAGACGTTATGGATTTTTCCCGGCATTGTCTGCTGCATGGATGGTCAGCAATGAGGACTTTATGAAAAAACAAGCCTTGTTCAGCTTCCTGAAACTACGTTTCTCTCACGGTTATGTAGGAAATGATCAGATTGGTGGTAACCGTTGGTTGTATTTGTCCGATTACTCCAAAGGTGATGGTTTTGTATTTGGTAGTGTAGGCGCAAGCGTTGGTGGTTACTCCGAAAACAGGGTAGGTAATACCGCTATCACCTGGGAGAAGGCTGCCAAAACCAACCTGGGGATTGAAACCGGCTTCCTGAAAGACAAGATAAAATTTAACCTGGATGTGTTCAATGAACTGCGTACCAACATTCTTACGGCTGCGGGCACCATACCTGCGTACCTGGGTATAACAGCGTCGCTCAACAGGAACCTGGGTAGCATCCGCAACAGGGGTGTGGAACTGGAACTGAACGTGAATACCAATGTAGGTGCAGTAGGCGTATTTACAAAAATGAACTATCAGTATGTAAAGAATAAAATACTGGAAATGGATGAACCTGAGCTGGCCTACCAGTATCAGAGTGCTGTTGGATATCCTATTGGCTACTACCTGGGATATGAGTCATTGGGACTTTTCCAGAGCCAGGATGAAATCAATAAGAGTGCGAAGCAAACTTTTTCGCCGACGATACCGGGAGATATCAAATATAAAGATATCAACGGGGATGGGCTGATAGATGAAGTAGACAGGGTCAGGTTACCGATGTTGAATGTACCTACCAGTTATTTTGGCGCCACCTTCGGGCTTGACTATAAAGGAATAGATGTAAGTGTATTGTTTCAGGGTGCCGGCGGCGGACGTCAGATCTTTTCTTCCCAGCTAACCGCCAATTACAGGGAGAGCTATCGTCCGTTTATGCAGGACAGGTGGACACCGGAAAATGCTGCGAATGCGAAGTATCCGGTACTGCATCTCTCGGAAAGTAATATGGGTAACAATGCTGTCAGCTCCAGTTACTGGATCAGGAAAACAGATTACGTAAAATTAAAGAATGCTGAAATAGGTTATCGTTTACCGGTATCCCTGCTTAAACCGCTGAAGATAAAGAATGCCCGTATTTATGTAAATGCGATGAACCTCATCAGCTGGGATAATGTAAAAGAGCTGGGGATAGATCCTGAGTCAAATACCGGTGGCCGTTGGGGTTGGCAGCCTTATCCTATTATGCGCGTGTATAACGTCGGTATTACTATCAATCTTTAATCATCTGTCATAAAATATAAAAATGAGAACTTTCTTTTTAAGGACAGGTACGGCAGCATTACTGATCTTGTGTGCAACTGCCTGCAAAAAAAACTACCTGGACAGGCAGCCCAGTGATCTGATAACAGATAAAGAAGTATTTGGCAAAATTGAAAATGCAGAGAAATTTGTCAACGTTATTTACCAGAGTTTGCCCAACATGTTCCAACCCGGTTCGGGGTGGATGCTGAGCAGTGCAACAGATGAATCTAACCAGGCAGCTGATAACTCGGCAGCTTACCCTGATGCGGGTAATTTTAATACGGGTTCTATGAGCCCGTCTAACTTCCCTATGCAAAGCCTGTGGACAGATTATTATGGCAAGATCCGCTCCTGCAATAAATTCCTGGGCAACTATGATATGATAAAGGAAGATCCTAACTATCCGGCGCGTCGCACCCGGTTGAAAGGGGAAGTATTGACATTGCGCGCCTATTACTATTTTGAATTGCTGCGTACCTGGGGTGGCGTGCCATTGGTGCTCACAGAAAAAAATCCTTTCGATGATCCTGCGGGCATCTATTTTAAACGTAACACCATTGAGGAAGTAGTAGCCAGTATCCTGAGCGATCTGGACGAAGCGTCAACCCTGTTGCCCGTTAATTACAGCGACCGCCCGGCCAACTGGGGCAGGGCTACCAAAATGATTGCTATGGCATTGAAAGGAAGACTGCTGTTGTACAATGCCAGCCCGCTTTTTAATACAGCCAACGATAAAAGCCGGTGGCAAACGGCAGCTGTGGCTTGTAAGGCAGCATTAGACACTGCTATCGCCAACGGATATACGTTGAATGATAATTACGGTGATATATTTACGCAATACTTTAACCGGGAAGTCATCTGGAGCCGCCCGGCCCCCGGTGCTTTTGGTGATGGTGGTATAGACCGGGAAATGAATCCCCGCAGCGCCAACGGTTACGGAAACATAACACCACTGCAGGAACTGGTAGATGATTATGAAATGCAAAGCACAGGTTTGCCTGTTACCGATCCTGCATCCGGGTATATTACTGATCAGCCCTATAAAGGAAGAGATCCGCGCTTTTATGCTACCATCCTGTATCCCGGTGCCAGCTGGAAAGGAAAAGTATTAGATCCCAATGGTGCGGATGCACCACGATCCGGACAAATATCTACCAACTACTGGCCGCGCAAATTCCTGTTACCTTCTGTTGACCTGTTTGCCTCCAGTGGCGCAACAGATCGTAAATGGATACTGATCAGAACAGCAGAATTATATCTCAATTATGCAGAAGCACAAAATGAAGCTGGCGGCGATGATGCCGGCGTGATCAGTGCAGTGAATGCTATTCGTAAAAGGGCTGCCATGCCTGATATCAGCGGTGGATCACCCGAAGTCCTGCGCGCAAAGATCCGTCATGAAAGGAGGATTGAACTGGCGCTGGAAGGCTACCGTTTCTGGGATGTACGTCGCTGGAAAACAGCTGAAATAGTGGACAACAAAGAGGTACATGGAGTAACAGTATCTGGTACCGGAAATGTTACCTATACCTATCCGGTAATTGAAAAGCGGGCATTTGATCCGAAAAGAAACTACTGGTTACCAATACCACAAAGCGAGATGGATAAGGTAAGCAGCCAGAATGAAGGGTTTACACAGAATATTGGCTGGTAAAAGTATTACAAACCCCATATGGGCATAAATAAAAACAAATGAAAACTATCATATATAGTCTGCAACTTTCATTGCTCTTGTTCGCAGCGATGGGTTGTAAAAAAGATAAAGGCTTTGTGCATGATAATAATGCGCCGGTTGTTATTGACAAATTTACACCGGAAGCCGGTGCTGCCGGCACGGAAGTGTTGATCTATGGCAGTAATTTCAGTACCGATACCACGGGCGTTACGGTAACGGTGAATGGTGTAAAGGCACTGATCACGGGTATCATCAGTGATCATATACTGGTAGTGATACCGGTAAAAGCAGGTACCGGTAAAGTAATGGTGTCCATCAACGGGAAAACAGCGGAGGGCGCAAAAGATTTCCAATACCAGGCCTCTTATAAGGTAACCACCCTGGCAGGTAATGGTACTGCGGGTTTTGCCGATGGTATAGGCACAAAGGCGTTGTTTAATTTTGAAGACAGATGTGGGTTGGATGTAGATGATGAAGGAAACCTGTATGTAGCAGACAGCAAAAATTATAGTGTGAGAAAAATAACACCTGATGGAACCGTCACCACTTTGGCCGGCAACGGAGAATTTGGCTACCAGGAAGGAAAGGGAGATGCCGCAAGGTTCCAGTTGCCAACAGATGTTGCCGTAGATAAAGATGGAAATGTATTTGTATCAGATCCTTTTTCATGGGCGCTCCGGAAAATTTCACCGGATGGTACTACCACACTGATTGACTGGGTACAGGCCTGGGGACTGGGGGTGGACAAAAGGAACGGTACATTATACTGTGTAAATTCAACAAGCGGTAAAATCTACCAGGTGCCGCCGGGAGGAAGCCCACAGGAGATTATCTCCGGCCTCAATAATCCTGCAGATGTGGCAGTAGATGACCAGGGAAATTTATTTGTAACAGAATCCGGCAGTTCCCTTATCAAAAAATTTACAGCAGGAACCTGGGAGCCGGCTGTTATTGCCGGGGATGCCAGTGGCACCGGTCTGGTGAATGGAGTGGGTAGTGCGGCGCGGTTTGAATATCCATGGGGAATTGCTATAGATGCGCAAAACAACCTGTTTATTGCCGGTAATGGCAGTAAAGATGCGCCTTCTTCAAACAGTAATCAATGTATCCGCTTTATCACTGCCAATACCTGGAATGTAAGCACCTATATTGGTGGCACCACTGCCGGCTTTGCTGATGGCACCGGAGCAGCAGGGCTTTTTAACGTACCCACCGGTGTAGCGGTAGACAAAAACAACACCGTATACGTAGTGGATAGGGTTAATAACCGTATCAGGATGATCACATCGGAATAGGAACAATAACGCTGGACATCAAACAAAATTTATTTTTCTCATGAAATATTTAATAGGCCGGGCAGCTGTATGCATGCTGCTGTTGCTGGTAAGTACCGCAACGATGGCACAACATAATAAGGATTTCAAATGGAATGTACTGCCGGTAAAGGGGTTGTTGCTGAGTGTACCGAAATCGCAGGATGTACCATTGTTATGCCGTTTTATAAAAGAAGCACTGGTGGCGGAAGGAGTGAATACACTGGCATTAAGGATTGAGTACGTATACAAATTTAAATCGGACCCTGAGCTGGCAGATAATAATGCCATTTCAGAAAAGGAACTGAAGCAGATTGCGAAAGCCTGTAAGGAGGCGGGCATACGGCTTATACCTACTATGAACCTGCTGGCGCATCAATCCGAACAAACAGAGATGTTACCCCTGTTGAAAAAATATCCACAGCTGGATGAATCACCGGATTTTAATCCGCCGGTACCCTGGAAAGATGGGGGGATGTTTGACTTCTACAGTAAAAGTATCTGTCCTTTACATCCTGATCTGTTTAAGATCATATTTCCTTTAATGGATGAACTGATTGATGTATGTGGTGCAGATGCTTTCCATGTAGGACTGGACGAAGCATGGATTCTCGGCTATGATAAATGCCCACGTTGCGGTGGCAGGGATAAGGCGGAAATATTGGCCGGCTATATAACTGCATTACACAATCATCTGAAAGAGAAAAAGTGCCGGATGTGGATGTGGAGCGACCGGCTGATAGATGGTAAGGAAACTAACCTGCTGGGATGGCAGGCCAGCATGAATAATACCGCCAGAGCCATCGACCTGATACCGAAGGATATCATGATCTGTGACTGGAAGTATGAAGATGCACCGCCCACACCGGCCTATTTTGCTATCAAAGGGTTTAACGTGCTACCATCTGCCTGTGCCAAGGAAGAAGTAGCACTGGCCCAACTGGAGCAGGTATATGCCGCCCGTAAGAATGCTGCCCGCGCGGATTTCTCTCTTACTTTATCTGAACGCATGCCAGGTGTATTTGAAACCATGTGGGTAAATACCCGCGAGTTTATTGATGCCTATTATAACCGCCCAGGTGTGCGTAAAGGGGTACAGGATAATGCAGATACATTTAAAGCATTGTTTAAAGAAATCAGGAGAAATGAACAGTTAAATTAGATTTTGAGATTTTGGGATTTTGAGATTTGTAAATGCAGCGGAGGTAATGGTCTTTATTTAGGTAAAGGTTGATCTCCACTGCATTTACAAATCTCAAAATCCCAAAATCTCAAAATTCGTAAATCTAATCCGGTCCAAACCCTGTTGGATAGCCCAAATTTAATTTCCGTATTTTCGCGTCAAATGCATAAAGAAAAATACTCATTAGGAAATATTCTTTCCAATCTCAAGATCGATTCACTCAATGAAATGCAGCTGGCATCGGTAGAAGCAAACAAGCAACACCAGGACGTGATCCTGTTGTCTGCTACCGGTTCCGGCAAAACGCTGGCCTTCATGTTGCCGGTATTGTCACAGCTGGACCCTGCCAATAAAAGCACCCAGGCCCTGATTGTTGTGCCTTCCCGCGAGCTGGCCCTGCAAATAGAAAAGGTGTTCAAGCTGATGGGAACAGGCTATAAGATCACTGCCTGTTATGGCGGACATCTGAGAGAAACTGAAGAAAATAATCTCGTTCAGCCACCAGCTGTGATTGTAGGTACCCCCGGCCGTTTAGGGGATCATATTCGCCGTGGTAATATTACTGTGGCCGCTATCGAAACGCTGGTACTCGATGAATTT